>WYBC01000030.1 GCA_011526085.1 Lysobacter sp.
CCCCCCCCTTTGCGGCGGCGCCCCGGGGGGCGGGTGTGGCCAAAACACGCGGCGGGCCCCCGCGCCGCCCCCCCCCGCTCCTACAGTGCCCCGCCGCAGCGCGGCGACGCTCGCCAAACCCGAGGCCGCCGTGCGAGGCTGCGCGCTCCGTCCCGTTCCGGATTCCGCGACCATGTCCGATGCGTCCTCCGCCCGCCCGCTGCAGGGCGATGCCGCGCTGATCCGCGCGGTCGGCACCTTCGCGCTGACCGCCGCCGTGATCAACGTGATCATCGGCGGCGGCATCTTCCGGATGCCGTCGGCGCTGGCGACGCAGATGGGCAGCGCGGCGCCGCTCGCGCTGCTGGCGGGTGCGATGGCCATCGTGCCGGTCGCGCTGTGCTTCGCCGCGATCGGCAGCCGCACCCGCGCCACCGGCGGGCCGTACACCTATCTCACCGCGGTGTTCGGGCCGTTCGCCGGCTTCGTCGCCGGTGCGCTGATGTGGATCAGCAATCTCGCGTCCAGCGCCGGCGTCGCCGCGGCGTTCACCGTGCAGGTCGGCACGCTCGCGCCGGTGTTCTCCGATCCGGAAAATCCGTGGCCGCGCGCCGCGCTGCTCACCGCGGTCTATGCGCTGCTGTTCGCGCTGAACGCCTTCGGCGTGAAGCTCGGCGCGCGCGCGATCGCCGTGCTGGCCACCCTGAAGCTGGCGCCGCTGTTCCTGCTGGCCGCGGTCGGCATCTTTTTCGTCGACTGGTCGCAGGTGAGTTTTTCCTTCGGCGACGTGCCGTCCGTTTCGGCGCTGGGCGCGTCGATGGTGCTGGTGATGTTCGCGTATTCCGGCATGGAAACCGCGCTGGTGCCCTCGGGCGAGCTGCGCGATCCGTCGCGCAACGTGCCGCGCGCCACCGTCGCCGCGATCCTGCTGGTGGTGCTGCTGTACCTCGGCCTGCAGATCGTCGGCCAGGGCCTGCTCGGCGATGCGCTGGCGAGCAGCGGCGTCCCGATCGCCGACACCGCCGCGGCGCTGTGGGCACCGGGCCGCACCCTGTTGCTGATCACCGCCTGCGTGTCGATGGCCGGTTTCATGATGGGCAATCTGCTCGGCACCTCGCGCTTGGTGTATGCGCTCGGTCGCGACGGCTATCTGCCGTCCGCGTTCGGCAGCGTCACCGCCGCCCATCGCGTGCCGCTGCTGGCGCTGGCCACGCATGCGGGCATCGCCTGGGCGCTCGCGCTCGGCGGCAGTTTCGACAAACTCGCGCTGATCTCGGGCGGCGCGATCTGCCTCACCTATGCTTTCGTCGCCGCCGCGGCCTGGCGCGCGCAGGCGCGCGATCTGCGCGACGGCGACGCGACGCCGTTCCGGTTGCCCGGCGGCTTCGCGCTGCCGCTGGTCTCGCTGGTGGCGATGGTGGCCATCGTGACCACGCTCAAACCCGACGAATGGCTGGCGATCGGCATCGCGCTGGCCGCGCTGATGGCGGTTTACGGCGTGCTGCACCTGCGTCGTCGCGGGCCTCCGGCCGTGGGCTGAACGCGGCCGCGGGCGCGTTCGGTGCATGCCCGCCGTTCGTCGTCCCAATGCGCGTTGACGGGGGGCAGGGTGTAGCCTGATTTCCTTGGCCGGACGCATCGGATCGGACGAACGCTCCGGACGACGATCCTGACGACCCTCCGGAAGGACAGGAAACGCGGCGCGGCCGCGGTTCGAGGAGAAAGACGATGCAGGGATTCTTGCGCGCGGAGACCGAAACGGCTCCCCCGGACACATCGCTCCCATCTCGTATCGCATGCGCCTGCATGCGCGCTGATCCCGCGATCGCCGCGTAAGCGCGATCGCCGCCGGTATCGCGGGCCCGGCTTCCGCCGGATCCGCTGCCCGCCGCCAGCGCATCGCCGGACACCGTCCGGCGCGCCGTCGGCATTCATCCAGGAGAGCATGCCATGAGTACAAGGACTCGCACATCGCACTCGTTGTCCATTCTCGCGTGCGCCGCATTCGCGGCGTTGCCGCTGTCGGCGGTCGCGCAGAGCTGGGAGGTCTATTCGGGCCTCAATCCGCATCGCGAACAACTCCACGGCGTTGCCGACGTGCAGTTCTGCGTGGGCGGCGGCCAAGTGGCGACCGGCACCCAGACCGTGCCGCCCACCGTGGCCGGATTCAGCAACATCGTGATCGAACGCAAGAACGCCGCGAACCCCGTCGCCGGACCGTGGCGTTTCAGTTACGACAGCGGCCGTTCGGAAGAAGGTCGCGGCATCGTCGAATACACCGACGGCACCGGTTTCGCGGTCGTCGGCACCTTCGATGCCCTCACCACGCCGGTGCAGACCCATCTGACAATCAGCAAGGTCGACTGCAACGGCAACATGCTCTGGCACCGCAGCTACGGCACCACCGCCGGCAAGCACGTCGCCTGGGACATCATCCGCGCGACCACCGGCGACGCCGCGTTCGGCACCGCGCCGGGCGATCTGATCGCGCTGGGCGAATACAACACCGGCACGACCAACTTCGTGCGCGTGGTGCGCGTGCGCAGCAACGGCGCGCTGATCTGGATGCGCGATTACAGCGTGCCGACCGCGCTCGTGCAGTTGACCGGCCGCGGCATCGCCGAAGTGGAAACGCCTTCGCTCGCGGACAATCTGGTGGTCGCCGGCGGCTACGGCAACAACGCCGCGATCTTCCAGATCGACGGCAACAACGGCGCCTTCATCTGCGGCTCGCAGCAGCCGGGACAGGGCCTGTCGCGCTTCAACGACATCGCGCGCCACGGCGCCTCCGGCACCACCATCGCGCCCGGGTTCACCGCGGTCGGCGAAACCCGCACCGCATCCACCGCGCTGCCGCAGGCCTATGTCGCCAGTTACCGCAGCACCGGCTGCGCGTTGCAACGACAGGTCCACTGGGGTTCGCCCAACGAAAGCGAAACCGCGCAGGCGGTGACCACCACCCGCGCCACCACCTTCACCACCGTGCCGACCGGGCAACTGCTCATCGTCGGCAACATCGTCGGCGCGTATCTGGGCGCCAACAGCAACGACGTGTGGTCGCACCTGATGGTGCCGATCAACCTCACGCCGTACATCGCCGGCGGCTACACGGGCCAGCGTTACGGCACGCAGGGTGCGGGTCTGGCGGGCGTCGAAACCGTGGCCGACGTCGCCGAAAGCAGCAACGGCGCGCATTTCGTCGGCGCCACCACCAGCAACTGGGACGGCCTGAACGATCCGATCGACGGCTACTCGGTGCGCATGGGCGCCAGCGGCATGAAGACCCTGTGCAGCGTGCCCTGGAGCGGTGCGATCACCGTGCTGACGCCGTTCTCGGCATTGACCGTCACGCCGACGCCGATCAGCCCCTCGACGGCGCTCAGCCCGTTGCCGGCCACGCCGCTGCCGGCAGCGCTGTGCTGCGGCATCGGCCCGTAAGTCTTCCGCGCGCGTTGTCGCGACAGGGTCGCCCGCGCGTCCGGCTGCGGCCGGGCGCGTGGGCTCGTGTGCCAGCGTTCACAGCAAGCGCTGCGGCGAAAAGAGCGACGCTTCGGGCAGGCGCTCCGCGTCCGTCGCGGCCTGGGCCAGCAGGCGGTCGGCCTGCATCGGGCCGATGAAATCGACCGCCAGCAGATACAGCTGGTGCGCGAGGTGGCGCAGGTCTTCCGGCGCCTGCAGCGGCGGCAGGGCGTCCTCCGCGAAGCGCGCGCGCGACCACTGCCTGAGCGCGAGATGCAGGTCGCGGTCGCGTCCGCTGGCGGCGGCGCCGAGATCGTCCACCGCCTGCGCCAGCACATCGCGATGGCGGTCGGTCTTGGCCAGGATCGCGGCCGCGATCGGTTTCGCGAAGGCTTTGAACACCACGCGCTCCGGCGCTTCGAAGCCGGCCGCGAGGACCGGTTCCGGTTCCGGTGCCGGCGGCGGCGAGCGGTGCGCCGATGTCTGCGCCGGCATCGCGGGTGCGGCCACCGCCGGCGCTTCGCCGGTCGGGCCCGGGCCCGCGAGCCAGGCATCGGGCACGCGCGGCAGGCTCTCGTAGGATTGGGTCAGGCCATGAAACAGGCGACGCTGGAAGACCGATTTCTGTTCGCCGGTGAAGCCGGCCGCCGCCGCCACCACCGCGGCGAAGCGGGTGACCACGAAGTGCGCCTCGTGGCCGTGATCGCGCTGCCACAGGTCGAAATACCGGCGGACCTGCTGCGGATCGTGGAAGGTCTCGTTGAGCGCCTGGTAGATCACACGGCGCCGATAATTCAGCCCCATGCTGCCGCTGTCGTTCGCGGCCATGCTCAGGCCTCGCCGCCCAGATCGCGATGCGTGCGCGCGGCCATGAATTCGCCGTAGCCGATTTCGTAGTGTTCGGTGTAATCCAGACCGCGCTGCTCGTGTTCGGTGCTCGCACGCACGCCGATGGTGAGGTGCAGCAGTTTGTAGACCAGCCAGCCCATGCCGAACGCCCAGGCGGCGGCGACCAGCGCCCCCAGCGTCTGCACGCCGATGCGCGAGGGATCGAACAGGTGGTCGCGCGCGAACATGCCGGTCGCGATCGTGCCCCAGAGGCCGCAGAACCCGTGCACGGAGACCGCGTCGACGACATCGTCGATCTTCATCCGCTGCAGCACGGCCGGGCCGACCACGGCGATCGCGCCGCCGATCAGGCTGGTGAGGACCGCGAAGCCGGGGTCCATGTATTTCGCGCCGGCGGTGATCGCCACGAGGCCGCCGAGCGCGCCGTTGAGCACGGCCGACATCAGCAGCGGGCGGCGGTGGATGCCGAGCGTCAGCATCGCGCCGACGATGCCCGCGGCCGCGCCGAGATGGGTGTTGAGCACGATGATGCCCAGGTCCTTGAAATCCGCGTCGGCCGCGCCGCCGTTGAAGCCGAGCCAGCCCACCCACAGCAGGAACGCGCCGAGCGCCGCCAGCGGCAGGTTGTGGCCGGGAATCTCGCGCACCTCGCCGGTGCGCGAGAAGCGACCGAGGCGCGGCCCCAGCACCACCAGCGCGCCGAGCGCGGTGAAGCCGCCGATCACGTGGACCGCGGAGCCGCCGGCGGTGTCGAGGAAGCCCATCGCGCGCAGCCAGCCGGGATTCTCGGCGGTGCCGCCCCAGACCCAGGCGCCGTACAGCGGATAGATCACGCAGACCATCAGGCCGCTGCCGATCAGATACGGCACGAACCGGATCCGCTCGGCCACCGCGCCGCTGATGATGGTCGCGGCGGTGGCGGCGAAGAAGGTCTGGTACAGCACGTTCACCAGCGACGCGCCCTGGCCGCCGGGGAAGAATTCGCTGATGCCGACCACGCCGTTCCAGCTGACGCCGAACATCAGGCCGAAGCCGACCGCCCAGTACGCCAGCGAGGCGATGGCGCAGTCGGTGAAGTTCTTCATGATCACGTTGACCGCGTTCTTGGCGCGGCAGAAGCCGCTTTCCAGCAACGCGAAGCCCGGTTGCATCATCAGCACCAGGCCCGCGCAGGTCGCGATCCAGACCGAATGCACGACCTCTTCGGTCGTCGCTTGCGCCCATGCCACGGCCGGCGCGAACGCCATCGCCGAAACCGCTCCCACGATCCCCCACCGCTGCCAGCGAGCCATGATCCCCTCACCCGGTTGTCGATACCTCTCCCCAGAGGCCGAGCCGAGACTACACCAATCGATGCGGCGAATCGTATTGCCCGGAGGTACGTTGCGCGGGCGCGAGCGATCGCGCACAGAGTCCGGCGATCGTTACATCCGGCGTTTCATGGCTGTGCCGCCGCGGATGCGGGATTTGTTTCAGCCGCTGTTTCAGTGGCTGTTGCGGTCGCGATCCCAGCCGCGATGCCTGATGTCCAGATACAGGCTGTAGCACGCGGTGAACGCCGGGAACAGATTCTGGAGGATGCCCACCGAATCCTGTTTCGACGAAAAAATGAAGTAGCTGAGCGTCATCAGGCTGCCGACGATGCTCATGTACCAGAACAGCCGCGGGATCACCGGCTTGCCGGCGCGCTTGCTGGCGATGAACTGCACCACCCAGCGACTGCCGAACATCAGCGCGCCGGTCAGGCCGATGAGTTTCCACGGCGATGCGTGCAGCCCGGTCCAGGCCAGCCACGGGATCGGCGAATTCATGATGTCCAGGGCGGCCGGTTCCATGCTCACAGCTCCTCGACCGCGGTGCGCTTGCTCCGCACGATCAGCCAGGCCACGCCGCGCAGATCGCGCAGGCCGACGAGCGCGCGGTTGAGGTTGTTGTACTTCGACACGCCGCTGGCGCGATGGCGATGGTTCACCGGCACGCTCACCGTCTTCCAGCCCGCGCGCTGCATCAGCGCCGGCAGATAGCGGTGCATGTGATCGAAATAGGGCAGATCGAGGAAAGCGTCGCGCTCGAACAGCTTGATGCCGCAGCCGGTGTCGGGCGTGGAATCGCGCAGCATGCGGCTGCGGATCGCGTTCGCCCACTTCGAGGCCCAGCGCTTGCTGCCGGTGTCCTTGCGGTCGACGCGCCAGCCGGCGAACAGCTTCACGTCGGCGGCGGATTCGTCGCGTTTGGCGAGCAGCTTCGGAATATCGGCCGGGTCGTTCTGGCCGTCGCCGTCGAGGGTCGCGATCCACGCGCCGCGCGCGGCCTTCACGCCGGTGCGCACCGCGGTGCTCTGCCCGCTCTGACTGACGTGTTTGAGCACGCGCAGTTCCGGCGTCTCGGTCTTCAGCCGTTTCAGCACATCGAGGGTGTCGTCGCGCGAACAGTCGTCGACGTAGACGATCTCGAACGCGACGAGCCCCCGCAACGCGGCGGTGATCTCGCCGATCAGCGGCGCGACGTTGTCGCGTTCGTTGAATACGGGGACGACGACGGAGAGGTGGGGTTGGGTCATGGGTGGTGGTATCCGGATTCACGTTGCGAACGGATCGCGAGGACGCTCATCAAATCCATCCGTTCGTCATGTTCGTACAGGGCGATGCGGCTGCGGACTCCACGCCCGGCGATCGGTTCGGGGCTGCCGTCTGCGCGCGGACGGCCGATCGACGGCTTGCTTCCGAGGCGGCCCATGCGTGCCGTGCGACGATCAGCCGCGCGCCTTCAACCGCTCCAGCACGCCTTCCAGCGTGTCCAGGTCGGTGTAGTGGATCACCAGCCGGCCCTTGCCGCCGCGGCCGTGCAACACGTTGACCTTGGCGCCGAGGGATTCGGAGAGATCGCGTTCCAGGGCGACGATGTCGGCCTGCGGCTTGGCCTTGGCGCCGTTCGCGGTCTTGGCCTTGGCGGCGGTGGGCACCTGGCCGGCGCTGAGCTGCTGCACGCGGTGTTCGACTTCGCGCACCGACCAGCCGTTGTCCGCGGCCTGGCGCGCCAGCGCGATCGCGGCCTGCGGCGTCAGCGACAGCAGCGCGCGGGCGTGGCCCATTTCCAGCGCGCGGGTTTCCACCAGCGTGCGGATGTCGGCCGGCAGTTCCAGCAGGCGCAGCAGGTTGGACACCGCGGCGCGCGAGCGGCCCACGGCTTCGGCGGCCTGCGCGTGGGTGAGATCGAATTCGTCGATCAGCCGCTGCAGCGCCTGCGCTTCTTCCAGCGGGTTGAGGTCTTCGCGCTGGATGTTCTCGATCAGCGCCATCGCCACGACGGTGCGGTCGTCGACTTCGCGGATGACGACCGGGATTTCCTGCAGCCCGGCCTGTTGCGACGCGCGCCAGCGGCGTTCGCCGGCGATGATCTCGTAGACCTTGCCGCCCTTGTCCTTGGCGATCTCGCGGACCACCACCGGCTGGATCACGCCTTGCGCCTTGATCGACTCCGCCAGCTCGGTGAGCTTGGCCGGGTCCATCGCGCGCCGCGGCTGGTACTTGCCGGGGGTCAGCGCATCGATCGGCAGCACCCGCAGGGTGTCGGTGGGCGTGGCTTCCAGCGCCGGCGCCTCCGCGGCGGCCTTGGGGCCGAGCAGGGCTTCGAGACCGCGGCCGAGGCCACGCTTTTTCGCGGAAGTCATGCGGAGGTCTCCGGAGAACTGGTACGGGATTTCTGAGCGCGCTCGCGCTGGTGGCGGATGATCTCGCCGGCCAGGCCGAGATAGGCGATGGCGCCGCGCGAGCCCTTGTCGTAGCCGATGATGCTCACGCCGTGGCTGGGCGCCTCGGCCACGCGCACGTTGCGCGGCACGATGGTGCGGAAGACCTTGTCGCCGAAATGCGAGGTGAGATCGGCGGAGACCGCGTTGGCGAGGTTGTTGCGCACGTCGAACATGGTGCGCAGCACGCCCTCGATCTCGAGCGCGGGATTGAGCTTGGCCTTCAGCGCGTCGATGGTCTGCAGCAGCGCGGTCAGGCCTTCCAGCGCGTAGTACTCGCACTGCATCGGCACCAGTACCGAGTCGGCCGCGGTCAGGGCGTTGAGCGTGAGCAGCGACAGCGCCGGCGGGCAGTCGATGAGGATGAAGTCGTAGCGGTCGCGCACGGTCTCGAGCGCGCGGCGCAGGCGCTGTTCGCGCCCGGGCTCGTCCATCAGCTCGATCTCGGCCGCGGTGAGGTCGTTGTTGCCGGGCAACAGGTCGAAGCCTTCGGGCGTGCGCACGATGACGTCGGCCGCGTGCATTTCTTCCAGCATGACGTCGCAGGTGGAGCCGGCGACCTCGCGCTTGTCGACGCCGCTGCCCATGGTGGCGTTGCCCTGGGCGTCGAGATCGACCAGCAGCACGCGCATGGGCGCCTGCGCGAGCGCGGCGGCGAGATTGACCGAGGTGGTGGTCTTGCCGACCCCGCCTTTCTGGTTGGCGATGGCGATGATGCGGGCCATGAAGGGGTCCGGAAGTCTCGGGATGTCTGAGCGAAGCCGCTGGGCCCGTGCCGCCGGGGCGCGGGCCGAACCGCAGATTATGCCTGCTGCGGGGGGCGGCTGCCTTCAGTGATTGGTCGAATGGGCCCGACCGATCACCACCAGATGCCGTTCAGCGTCCAGTCCGGGCACGCTCAGCGGCCGCAGGTCGCGCAATGCCCAGCCCGCCGGGAGGGCCGCGATCTCGTCGTCCGGCCGGGCGCCCTTCATCGCCAGCAGCACGCCGTCGTCGGCGATCAGGTGTCCGCCCAGGGCCAGGATCTGCGGCAGCGTGGCCAGCGCGCGGGCGGTGATGGCGGCGAACTGCCCGGGGCGGTCCAGGGCCTCGATCCGCGATTCGGCGACCTCGGCGTTGCCCAGACCCAACTGCCGCAGCGCTTCGCGCATGAACCGCGCCTTCTTGCCGTTGGATTCCACCAGGGTCACGCGCAGGCCCGGGGTGGCGATGGCCAGCGGAATGCCCGGCAGCCCGGGGCCGGTGCCCAGATCGGCCAGCGTCGGCAGCCCGGCCACGGCGGGTGCCATCGCCAGCGAGTCCAGCAGGTGCTTGGTCACCATCTCGCGCGGGTCGCGGATCGCGGTGAGGTTGTAGGCGGCGTTCCAGCGCAGCATCAGCGCGAGATAGCGGGCCAGCGGGCCGGCCAGCGCCGGGTCCAGGCCGAGCGCGGCGAGGCCGGCGTCGAGGTCGTCGCGCGCGGCGGCGGGGAGATCGGAAACAGTCATCGTCGGAATTATCGCCTGCCGACGCCCGCCGGTCAGGTCGCGCCCCTGCGCCAAGCCAGCGTCGCCCAGTAGCCGGGTTCGGACGCCCAGGCATGCAGGCCCCAGTCGTCCGGTGCGCCCAGCGCCGGGTCGCAGGCCGCCAGTCGCGGCAGATCCTGCTCATCCAGCACGAAACGCAGCTTCGTCAATCCGAACGCCAGCCCGCGACCGTGCGCCTTCAGCACCGCTTCCTTGGCGCACCACAGGCGGGTGAACGCGGTCTGCAGCCGCGCCGGATCGTCGGCCATGGCCGCCAGCCGGGTCGCTTCATCGCCGTCGAAGAACCGCCGCGCCAGCGCCAGCGCGGCCGGCCGGGGCCGCAGCAGCTCGATGTCCGCCCCCACCTTCACCCGCTCGGCGCAGACCGCCAGGAGGCGTTCGCCGCTGTGGCTCCAGTTGAGATCGACCCGGTGGGTGCCGGCCTCCAGGTACGGTCGGCCGTAGGGATCGCGGGCGATCGACAGCGCTCCGGGCGGCAACGCCCACAGATCGCCCAGCCATCCGCGGACGCGGGCTTCGGCGTCGTCGCCACGGCGGTAGGGCCACCAGGCGCAGCGCAGCGGGCCGAGGGAAAGGCTGTTCACGTTCGCGGTCGGTTTGAGGCGGTCGGGCCCGCCAGCGTAAGCTAGCCACGGGGCGGACACACACTCGGGTCCGGACAGCGCATTGGCGGGAGCGGAACAAACACATCATGTCGGCAGCGATCGGAACCATGGCCGGAGGCACGGCCACACAGACATCGCCGAGCCCACGGATGGACCTCGCGGAAGGCCCCGCGGGCCGCAGCTTCGCCTTCGACGGCCACGGGCGCATCGCGCTCGACACCTTCCTCGCCGAGGTCCGCGGCGTCGCCGCCGATCTGCCGGAAGCGGCCTGCGCGATCAATCTCTGCGAAGACCGCTACCGTTTCCTGGTCGCGTTCTGCGCCGCCGCGGTGCGCGGCCAGACCAATCTGCTGCCGTCCTCGCGCACGCCCGCGGCGATCGAGGACGTGCGCCGCCAGTATCCCGACAGCTACTGCATCGCCGACGTGCGGCTTTCGCCGGCGCCGCCGCGCCTGCACGCCCTGCCCGAGCGCCTGCCCAAGCACGACGGGCCGATGCCGCAGGTCGATCCCGATGCGCTGGCGATGATCGGCTTCACCTCCGGCAGCACCGGCACGCCCAAGCCCAATCCCAAGACCTGGGGCAGCCTGCGCACCAGCACCGGCCAGAATCTCGGCGCCTTGCGCCACCTGTGGCCCGAGGGCACGACCGTGCCCATCGTCGCCACCGTGCCGTCGCAGCACATGTACGGCATGGAGCTGTCGGTGCTGCTGCCGCTGTTCGCGCAGGCCGCGGTGCACGGCGGCCGACCGTTCTTTCCCGAGGACGTGGCCCGCGCCGTGCGCGACGCCGATGCGCCCGCGCTGCTGGTGACCACGCCGGTGCACCTGCGCGCGCTGGTCGAATCGGGCATCGTGCTGCCGCCGCTGGCGGGCATCGTGACCGCGACCGCGCCGCTGCCGCAGGCCCTCGCCGCCGCCGCCGAGCAGCACTTCGGCGTGGAGGTCCGCGAACTGTTCGGTTCCACCGAAACCTGCGTCATCGCCCAGCGCCGCACCGCCCGCGAAGAGGAGTGGCGTCTGCTGCCCGGCATCCGCCTGCAGCCGCAGCCCGACGGCACCCTGGTGTTCGGCCCGCACCTGCCGGCGCCGGTGCCGCTGGCGGATCTGATCGAAGTGCGCGCGGACGGCGCCTTCGTCCTCCGCGGCCGTCAGTCGGATCTGCTGGAGATCGCGGGCAAGCGCGCCTCGCTCGGCGATCTCACCCGCCGCCTGCTCGCCGTGCCCGGCGTGCTCGACGGCGTGGTGCTGCAGCTCGAGCCGTGCGAGATCACCGGCGTGCGCCGCATCGCCGCGCTGGTGGTGGCGCCGGAACTGCAGGAAGCCGCGATCCTCGACGCGCTGCGCCAGGCGGTCGACCCGGTGTTCCTGCCGCGCAGGCTCCGCCTCGTCGACGCCCTGCCCCGCAACGACACCGGCAAACTGCCGCGCGACTCGCTGCTGCGGATGCTCGAAGGGCCCTGAGCCGGCCGCAGTCGTCGCGCCGCTGCGTTTATGATCCCGGTCGGCGGATGGTCCGCCCGGGGAGACGCGACATGAATGGTGCAGGCGGTACGCCCGGCGGGATCGGGCAATTCTTCATCGGGCTGATGCTCGCCGTCGCCGGCGGCTGGCTGCTCACCAATCAGGTCACCGTCACCACCGGCGGTTACTGGCATCTCTGGGGCATGAACGGCTTCGGCCTGTCGCTGATTCCCTTCATCCTCGGCACCGGCCTGATCTTCTTCAACGGCAAATCCATCGCCGGCTGGCTGCTGCTCGCCGCCGGGCTGGTGATCGTGTTCGTCGGCATCCTGTCGAACCTGCGGATCTATTTCGAACCCACCAGCCTGTTCAACACCCTGCTGATGCTGGGCCTGCTCGCCGCGGGTCTGGGCATGATGGCGGCGTCGCTGCGCACGAAGCCGGCGGAGAAGGCCAAGGCCTGATCGTCAGGCATCGTCGAAACGAAGCCGGACGATCGTGTACGCGGCAGCGCGCGCTTCAACCCGCGAGCTGCACCCACACCGGCGCGTGATCGCTCGGCCGGTCCCAGGTGCGCGGGTTGCGGTCGATATCGGCGGCGCTGGCGCGTTCGCGCAGCGCGTCGGAGACCAGGGTGAGGTCGATGCGCAGTCCGAGGTTGCGGCGGAACCCGGCCTGGCGGTAATCCCACCAGCTGAAGAAACCGCCTTCCGCGTGGTGCAGTCGATAGGCGTCGTGCAGGCCGAGATCGAGCAGGCGCTTCAGCGCCGCGCGCTCGGCGGTGGAGGTGAGGATGCTGTCGTCGTTCCACACCTGCGGATCGTGCACGTCGCGATCGTCGGGGGCGATGTTGAAATCGCCCATCACCACCAGCTGCGGATGGCGCGACAGCTCGTCGGCCAGCCAGCCGTGCACGGCGTCGAGCCAGCGCAGTTTGTAGTCGTACTTCTCGGTGCCGACATCCTGGCCGTTGACCACGTACAGATTGACGATGCGCACGCCACCGACGGTCGCGGCGATGGCGCGACGCTGGGCGTCGTCGAATCCGGGAATGCCGATGCACACGTCGTCGAGCGCATGGCCGCGCGCCAGTAGCGCCACGCCGTTGTAGGTCTTCTGCCCCGCGAACACGCTGCGGTAGCCGAGGCCGGCGAGCACCGCGTCGGGGAAGCGGTTGTCCTCGAGCTTGGTCTCCTGCAGCCCGACCACGTCGGGCTGCGCGTCCTGCAGCCACTGTTCCAGGTGCGGCAGGCGCACGTTGAGCGAATTGACGTTCCAGGAGGCGATTTTCATGGCCGGAGTGTAACGAGAAATGCGGCGCGAACGACAACGCGAATCGTCCCGCGGACCCTCCCATCGGTCATGCCGATTTCCGGGCGGCGTTTGACCCGGATCAAGCCTGCGCGGTGCGCGATGGCGAGAGTACGGGCTCCTCCAACCGACGGAATATCCCGATGTCGTCCGCTTCCATCGTCAAGTTCGCGTGGCCGGTCCGCGTCATCCACTGGTCGAGCGCCGGCCTGATCCTGCTGGCCTATCTGACCAGCGAGCTGATGGAAGCGATCGACGAAGGCGAATACGCCGGTCCCAACTGGCATGTGTTCGCGGGCCTCGCGCTGCTGGCGTTGTTCCTGCCGCGGCTCCTGGCGAAGCTGACGACCCGGGTGCCGCCGATCGTGCCGCCGCCGTCGCGCGCCGGCATGCTGCCGGCGAAACTCGTCACCCTCGGGCTGCTGCTGTTCGTGCTGGTGCAGCCGGTACTGGGCATTCTCATGGTGTGGTCGGAAGGCCATGCGCTGCCGGTACCGTTCACCGGCTGGGAACTGCCGCCGCTGATCGTGCTGGGCAAGGGCGCGGGTCATACGCTGGAAGAAGCGCACGAAATCCTCGGCAACGCCTTC
Source organism: Lysobacter sp. (assembly GCA_011526085.1). Classification (GTDB taxonomy): domain Bacteria; phylum Pseudomonadota; class Gammaproteobacteria; order Xanthomonadales; family Xanthomonadaceae; genus Lysobacter_I; species Lysobacter_I hankyongensis. The sequence continues at coordinate 13,531 of WYBC01000030.1, forward strand.
TACGCGGTGATCGGCCTGCATGCGCTGGCCGCGCTGTGGCATCACTTCGGTCGCCGCGACAACACGCTGCGGCGAATGCTGTGAACGATCAGTAGGGAACGACCGGCGTGAACGGTGTGGTCGCGTTGCGCCCATCCACGCTCAGCACGATGCCGACGCCGTTGTGCTGGCCGGAGACGAAATCGTAGAAACGGCCGGCATCCACGCGCGTGCGCTGGAGATTGCGGTAAATCAGCGGCTGGCCCGGCACGACCTGCGCACGCACGGTATCCGCGCGCTCCGCGATCACGTAGACCGCGCCGCCGAGATTGCTGTCGACCGTGCCCACGCCGTTGCGATCGATGAAGAGCGAGGTCTCTTCGTCGATGGCGAGCGCCGTGATCGACGGCGCGATGCCGTCCTGGCGCAGCCGCGCCATGAACGCCAGCGTGCGGCCCATGCGGTCGCGCGCGGCGAAATGGCTGTCGGTGACGATGCCGTCCATGATCGGGAAGCGCAGGAAATCGGTGCTCAACATCATGCCCGGGCCGTACGGGTCGGCCAGCGCTTCGGCGCTGGTGATCCCGGCGATGCCGTCGGGGTCGTAGACGAATTCGCCCATCGCCGCCAGCCCCGCGGAGGTGCCGCCGATCACCGCGCCGCGCGCATGCGCGAAATGCAGGGCGTCTTCCACGCGCGTGCCCTGCCAGGCGTTGACGTAGGTCGACTGGTCGCCGCCGGCGATGAAGATCAGTTCGGCCTTGCGGATCGCGTTGTCGACGTAATCGCTGTTGGCCTTGTCGCGGCTGTCGACCAGCATCGTCTCGACCGAATCGGGCTTCAACGGACCGGTCACCAGGGTGTAGAGGTAATCGTTGTAGCCGTCCCTGCCCGAGGTGCGCAGGATGACGATGTCGCCGCCGTTGGCGACCGGATACGCGCGCTGCGCGAAACCCGCGTCCACTTCGGTGCCGCCGCCCATCAGCAGCAGCGCCGGGCCGCCGACCGGCTGCCGGCTGGAATCCGCGGCGTTGCCGGTCAGCCAGACCCGCGGTTTGACCTGTTTGGCCGCCGCTGCGGTGTGCGGTATCGCCAGCGCGCACAGCGCGAGCATGAGTGCGAACAACGTCGTCGTCTGGCGCATCGATATGTCCTTGCGAAGGGAGGGGTCTTCCGTGGCCGGGGTCATCCGGTCCGGGTCATCCGGTCAACCAGCGGATCATGCGGTCGATCTTGCCGCGATACGGCGGCTTGATGAGATCGGTCGCGGTGAAGCGGGCCTGCCACAGCACCGGCATCGCCTTGGTGAACGCATCGAAGCCGGCGCGGCCGTGGTACTGGCCCATGCCGCTGGGGCCGATGCCGCCGAACGGCAGATTGGTCGCCGCGAAATGCAGCAGGGTGTCGTTGACGGTCACGCCGCCGGCGATCAGTCGCGACAGGATCGTTTCCACCGTCCGCCTGTCGTGGCTGAAGGGGTACATCGCCAGCGGCCGGTCGTGGCGCTCGACGTAGGCCAGCGCATCGTCGAGATGGGCATAGCCGAGGATCGGCAGGATCGGCCCGAAGATCTCGTCCTGCATCACCGTCGCGTCGTCGCCGGGCTCCAGGATCAGGGTCGGCGGCAGCAGGCGTTCGGCTTCGGCGCGCGCCGCGTCGACGCTCGCCAGTTCGATCACCTCGAGTCCGCGCGCGCGCGCGTCGTCGATGTAGCCGCGCAGCCGGCGGTACTGGCCGGTGTTGATCACGCGGGTGTAGTGGTCGGCGTCGCGCATGTCCGCGCCGTAGCGCGTCTGCACCTGCGCGCGCAGCGCGGTCACCAGCGCATCGCGGCGCGCGGCGTCGATCAGCACGTAGTCGGGCGCGATGCAGGTCTGGCCGCCGTTGAACCATTTGCCGGTGGCCAGCCGCGCCGCGGCCTGTTCGATCGGGAAGTCCGCAGCCACGATCGCCGGCGATTTGCCGCCGAGTTCGAGCGTGAGCGGTGTCAGGTTCGGCGCCGCCGCCGCCATCACCTTGCGGCCGACCGCGGTGGAGCCGGTGAACACCAGATGGTCGAACGGCAGGCCGGAGAACGCGGCGCCCAGTTCGGCCCCGCCCAGCGCCACCGCCACGCGGTTCGACGGAAACACATCGTCGAGCAGCGCCTGCAGCCACGCGCTGGTGCGCGGCGTGTGTTCGGACGGCTTGAGGAACACGTGGTTGCCGGCGGCGATGGCGGTCGCTAGCGGGACCAGCGCGAGGTTCACCGGATAATTCCACGGCGCCATCACGCCGACCACGCCCACCGCCTCGCGGCGCACCTGCGCGCGCGCCGGCCACAGCTGCCAGCCCACGCCCGTGCGCTTCGGCCGCATCCAGCCGCGCAGATGGCCGCGCAGATGGTCGATCTCGGCGAGCACGGTCATGCCGTCCGACAACAGGGTCTCGTGTTCGGAACGATGGCCGAAATCCGCGCGCACCGCCGCTTCCATCTCGCCCATCCGCGCCTTGAAGGCGGCCTTCAGCCGGGCCAGATCCGCCATCCGCTGCGCGTAGTCCGGTTTCTGCGCCCGCCACGCCGCGCGCAGGCGCTCCAGCGTCGGCAGCAGATCGGCGACCGCGGTCGCGGGCACGGCGTCGTCGCCCGGTTCCGGTGCGCCCGCGTCGCCCTGGCCTCCGACGGCCGTGGCGGCGGTGATGGCCGCGTTGGCGGCGATGACGGCCGCATTCGCGGCGGTGACGGCGGCGGTGGTGGAGGTGGTCATGGGCGGAGTGTAGAACGTCCCGTAGGGCCCTGCCGTGCGGTCATGCTTAAATGCCGCGCATGACCCATTCCCACCCCCTCCTCCGCCCCTATCGCCACCATCTGCCGACGCTCGGCGAGCGCGTCTACATCGATCCCGCGGCCACCGTCATCGGCGACGTGGTCCTGGGCGACGACGTGTCGGTGTGGCCGTCGACGGTGATCCGCGGCGACGTGAACTTCATCCGCATCGGCGCGCGCACCAATCTGCAGGACGGCACCGTGGTGCACGTGAGCCACGACGGGCCGCACGCCAAGCTCGGCGGATTCGCGACCCGCATCGGCAGCGACGTGACCATCGGCCACAAGGCGATCATCCATGCCTGCACGCTGGAGGATGCGGTGCTGATCGGGATGGGCGCGGTGGTGCTCGACGGGGCGGTGGTGCGCAAGCACGGGTTCGTCGGCGCCGGTGCGTTGATCCCGCCGGGCAAGGTCGTCGGCGAAGGCGAGATGTGGCTCGGCAACCCGGGCAGGTTCGCGCGCCAGCTGAAGGATGCCGAGATCGAGGCGCTGTACTACTCGGCGCAGCATTACGTGCGTCTGAAGGACGAATACCTCAACGGGTTCGCGCCGGGCTGAGCGTCCGCGCCCATTGCCGCATGCCGCGAGCGTTCACGGCCGTGTCGCGATCTCCAGCAGCGACAGCAGGTCGATGGCGTCTTCGCGCGAATCGCCGCACATGTCGGCGGCCGGTTGCAGGCTGGCGCAGAACGCGGGCCGTTCCGGATGGCCGAACAGCCGGCAGCGCAGGTCGTCGTCCAGTTGCACGCAGGGCATGCCCGCGGGTTTGCCGTGCGGCATGCCGGGAATGGGCGAGGCGATCGAGGGGGCGATGCAGCAGGCGCCGCAGCCGGGTCGGCAGTCCATCGGGGTTCCAGGCAGCGGCGGGGACGCGCACGAATTCGCGCGCGGTCACTGTAAAGTAGCGCTCGACGAGCGACGACTGACGGATGTCCGGGCGGAGAGGATGGCGGAGACGGGCGGGGCGATACCGGCACGATGGGCCAGCGGGCGTGCGCCCGCGGATGGGACCATGCTTCGATGACGGCACGGACCGGGTCGCTCGACACCGTCCGTGAGGTCTACACGCCCGAAGGCGTGGCCTTGCGCCTGCCGGCGGCCGGCCCCGTGCCGCGGGCGATGGCCTGGCTGATCGACACCGCCGTGCGCTGGGGCATCCTGCTGGTGGTGAGCATCCTGGTGCGGGTGATGGGCGAAGCCGGCTACGGGCTGTATCTCATCGCCTACTTCCTGGTGTTCTGGGGCTATCCGATCCTGTGCGAGGTGCTGTTCGACGGCCAGACGCCGGGCAAGCGCGCGCTGGAACTGCGGGTGATCGCCGACGACGGCGCGCCGGTGGGCTGGCTCGGTTCGATCGTGCGCAATCTGCTGCGCACCGTGGACTTCCTGCCGATCGGTTACGGCGTGGGCCTGGTGGCGAGCTATGCCGACCCGTGGGGCCGGCGTCTCGGCGACATGGTCGGCAAGACCATGGTCATCCACGCGCCGCGCGATCGCCAGACGCTGCGGCCGCCGGCGGAAGGCGCGCACGCGCCGCTGCATCCGCTGCAGCCGCAGGAGCAGGCGGCGGTGATCGCATTTTCCGAGCGCGCGGAGACCCTGACCCAGGAGCGCCGCGAGGAGCTGGCCGGCATCGCCGCGCCGGTGGTCGGCATCGGCGGCGCGCTGGGCGTGCTGCGGCTGCAGGCCGTCGCCAACTGGCTGCTGGGGCGTCGATGAACACGGAAAAGCTCGGGCAGGCGGTGCTGAAACAGGAAACCTTCGTCCTCCGCCATCAGGACGAGTGGACCGAATTCGAAGCCTGGCTGGTCGCCCGCGGCGACAGCCCGCGCGACGCCCGCCGGCAGCAGACCCGGTGGCAGGGCCTGCGCGACGAGGACATGCCGGCGCGCTATCGCCGCCTGTGCCAGCAGCTCGCGCTCGCCCGCAGCCGCGGTTACAGCCCGCAGGTGGTGGAACGCCTGCAGAGCCTCACCCAGCGCGGACACGCGGTGTTCTACCGCGCGCCGCCGCCGCAGTGGCGGCGTGCGCTGGCGTTCTTCCTCGCGGATTTCCCGCGGCTGGTGCGCGCGCAGCGCGGCTGCCTGTGGGCGGCGGCGCTGCTGTTCGTGGTGCCGCTGGTGGGTTCTTTCGTCGCGGTGCAGATGTCGCCGGAGCTGGTCTACACGGTGTACGAGCCTGGCCAGCTCGCCGAATACGAGCAGATGTACGACCCCGCCGCGCCCGAGCGCAAGCTCGGCCGCGACAGCGGCAGCGACCTGATGATGTTCGGCTTCTACATCATGAACAACATCAGCATCGGCCTGCGCACCTTCGCCAGCGGCCTGCTCGCCGGAGTCGGCAGCATGGTGGTGCTCTTCACCAACGGATTGATGATCGGCGGGATCGCCGGACACCTGCAGACCGTGGGCCACGGCGACCCGTTCTGGCGTTTCGTCGCCGGGCATTCCGCGCCGGAGTTGACCGCGATCGTGCTGTCCGGCGCCGCCGGCATGCAGATGGGCCTCGCGCTGATCGCGCCCGGTCGCCGTCGTCGCGTCGATGCCTTGATCGAAGCCGGCAAGGTCGGTGCGAAACTGTGCCTCGGCGTGTTCGCGATGCTGCTGTTCGCGGCCTTCGTGGAAGCGTTCTGGTCGTCGATCGGCTGGATGCCCGCGGTCGTGAAATACGCCGTCGGCGGCCTGCTGTGGACCTTGACCCTCGGCTGGCTGGCGCTCGGCGGGCGAGGCGGATCTGCTGACGCGGCACTGCCGCGTGATCCGCTGAGCGCCCGACCAGGGATGGTCGGGCCGGACGATCCGCAGCCCACGCCGTCGCGCCAAGGATGGCATCGTGATGGCGACGCGCCACTGCCGCGCGATGTCGAAGTCGCACCGTCGCGGGACGCCGCATGAAACTCGACACCCTCACCGTCGAACTGCGCCCGCGCTCGTCGTGGGAAGCGATGGAACTGGGCACCGCGCTGGTGCGCCGGCATGCCGGCGCGATCTGGATCCCGTGGCTGATCGTCACCGGCCTCGCGTTCGCGCTGCTGAATCTCGGGGCCTGGGCCATCGGCCATCTCTGGCTGGCGTGGCTGCTGATGTGGTGGCTGCGTCCGGTGTTCGACCGCATTCCGATGTACGTGCTGTCGCGCGCGGTGTTCGGCACCGTGCCGCGGGTGGCCGACACCCTGCGCGCGCAGCTGCGTTGGGGCTGGAAGCCGATGCTCGGCCACCTCACCTGGCGCCGCTTCAGTCCGATGCGCGCGGCGATGCTGCCGGTGGATCTGCTCGAAGGCGCGGAGCCCGCGCGCCTGGCCGAACGGCGTCGCGTCATCGGCGGCGGCGTGGGCGGTCCCGCGGTGCTGCTCACGGTGGCCTGCCTGCATTTCCTGCTGGCGCTGAGCGTATCCCTGGTGATGCTGGTGACGCTGTTCATCCCCAACGAGTTGCTGCTCGAGGTGGGCCGCGAAGCCTGGGCGGCGCTGGAGTCCGGCCCGCCGGTGTGGGCGCTGATCGCGCTCAATGCGGTGGACTGGCTGGCGGTCGCGTTCATCGAGCCGTTCTACGTCGGCGCGGGCTTCGGCCTGTATCTCAATCGCCGCACCCAGCTCGAAGCCTGGGACCTGGAGATCGCGTTCCGGCGCATGCGCCGACGGCTGGAAGCGCTGGGCACGTCGACGTTCGCGTCGATGTTCGCGTGGGCGCTGCTCGCCTTCGCGCTGGCGTTGCCCGCGGCGCGGCCCGCGCAGGCCTGTACCGGCGGCGACTGCACGCGGTCGTCGGGCCTGCCGGCACCGCTGGCGCTGCAACAGACGGACGCGCAGGACGCGGGCAAGCCGGATGCGGGCAAGCCGGACCAGGACGCCGCCGACGCGCGCGCGGCCGCCCGCGCCGCTGCCGACGCCGCCGCGGACGACGAGGTCGCGCCCGACGGCCAGGATGTCCGCACCCGCACCCTGCAGGAGATCTTCGGCGAGGACACCGCCGCCCACGGCGATTTCGGGAAGGCGGTGGCCGAGGCCTACAAGGACCCGCTGCTGCGCCCGAAGCAGCAGACCACCACCTGGCAGCGTCGCGATCGCGACGAGAAGAAGCCCGAGCAAGAGGACGATCCGGACATCGATCTCTCCGCGCTGAAATGGATCTCGGGCGTGGTCGGTTTCATCGTCGAAAACGTGCTGTGGCTGCTGCTGGCCGCGCTGGTGCTGGCGCTGGCGCTCACCGCGAAACGCTGGTGGCCGTGGCTCGCCGGCATCGCCGCCGATCCGGAGCCGGAACCCGAGCCGGTGGAGATGATGCATCTCGCGCATGCCGAGCCGCTGCCGCCGGACATCGCCGCGGTCGCGCGCCGGCTGTGGGCCGAAGGCCAGCCGCGCCGCGCGCTGGCCCTGCTCTATCGCGCCAGCGTCGAAGCGATGACCGCGCGGATCGACGCACATCCGCCGCCGGGCGCCACCGAGGCCGACTGCCTGCGCCTGTCGCGGCGCCTGCCCGAGGCCGAAGACCGCGAGGCGTTCCAGCGCGTCGTCCGGGTGTGGCAATACGCCGCGTACGGACAGCGCCTGCCCGACGCCGGGGATTTCGAAACGCTGGTGCGGACGCTGGCGCAGCGCTTCCGGTGGGCCGCATGAACCGCACCGCCGCCATCCGCACGATCCTGCTCGCGCTGCTGGGCGCGGGACTCGTCGCGCTCTTCGTCTGGTGGTGGCTGCGCACCTACGAGCGCGTGACCGACACCATCGATCTGCCGCCCCGCGGCGAAGCGGCGTACAACCCGCTTTACCCGCTGAAGCTCGCCCTCACCGCATCCGGGCGCAAGGTCGATGCGCGCCAGCGCCTGGACCTGCCCGATCACCCGCTGAAGCCCGCGGACACCGTGCTGATGCTGGGCGACCCGCGCACGCTGTCGATCCCGGAAGTCGACGGCCTGCTCGCCTGGGTCGACGGCGGCGGCCATCTGATCGTGCGCACGCCGCCGCCGGGCTCCACGCTCGGCGGCGAGGACGTGTCGCTGCTGAACGAACTGGGCATCGTCGCCATGGATGCCGATCCGGTCTGCCAGGGCCTGCAGGTGGCGAAGCTCGAGCACCACATCGAATTCTGCAATGGCCGCCGGTTCTACTTCCACGACGAAGACGCCGAAGTCGCCGCGACCTGGGGCGACGACGAGGCCGCCGAATACGCCTACGCCCGCGTGATCCACGGCGCAGGCACGGTCGACGTGATCGCGGACCTCGACTTCCTGCGGGACGACAAGCTCGAAGAGGCCCAGCACGCCGCGCTCGCGCGCCAACTGTTCCAGCCGAACTGGGCCGATGGCGGCACCTTCCATCTGATCTACAGCGCCAACATGCCGTCGCTGTGGGATCTGGTGTGGCACTACGGCTGGCGCGCGATCGTGCCGTCGCTGCTCGCGCTGCTGCTGTGGCTGTGGATGCGCGGCGAACGCCTGGGCCCGCTGCGTCCCGCCGCGCCGCCGGACCGCCGTTCGCTGCTCGAACACGTCCAGGCCAGCGGCGATCACCTCTACCGCTACGGCCGCGGCGGCGTGCTGTACGCCGCGGTCCACGACGCCTTCCTCCGTCGCCTGCGCCAGCGCGACCCCTACGCCGCGGCGCTCGAAGGCCCGGCGCAGATCGACGCCATCGCCCGGCGCACCGGCCTGTCCACCCTCGATGTCGAAGCCGCCCTGCGCTATCCGCGCCCGGGCGACGCCAAGGATTTCGTGCTCCGCATCGCCAGACTTCTGCAACTGAGAACCCGACTATGACCACGCATTCCGCCGACGCCACCGCAACCGTGGCCCTGCCGCAGCCGATCGTCGGCGAGGCCCTGGTGGCCCGCGCCGCCGCCGTGCGCGACGAAGTCGCCAAGGCCTTCATCGGCCAGGACGACGTGCTCGACCAGATCCTGATCGTGCTGCTCGCCGGCGGCCACGTGCTCATCGAAGGCGTGCCCGGTCTCGGCAAGACCCTGCTGGTGCGCGCGCTGGGCCAGGCGCTGGGCTGCGGCTACGGCCGCGTGCAGTTCACGCCCGACCTGATGCCCAGCGACGTCAGCGGTCACGCGGTCTACGACCCCAAGACCGAACGCTTCGCGATCCGCCGCGGCCCGATCTTCACCAACCTGCTGCTCGCCGACGAAATCAATCGCGCGCCGGCCAAGACCCAGTCCGCGCTGCTCGAAGCCATGCAGGAACAGCAGGTCACCATCGAAGGCAGCAGCCACCCGCTGCCGGCGCCGTTCATGACCCTGGCCACGCAGAATCCGGTGGAGCAGGAAGGCACCTATCCGTTGCCCGAGGCGCAGCTCGACCGTTTCCTGCTGAAGGTGCTGATCGACTATCCCTCGCACGCCGACGAAGTGAGCATGGTCACCGCGGTCAGCAGCGGCCGCGCCGCCGCGCATTTCGATCTGTCCCAGGTGAACAGCGTGCTCAGCGCCGAGGACATCGTCGCGATGCAGCTCGGCACCGGCCTGGTCACGGTGGATGCGGCGGTGATCGACTACGCCGTGCGCATCGTCTCCGCCACCCGCAAGTGGCCGGGCATCGCGCTGGGCGCCGGCCCGCGCGGCAGCCTCGCGCTGGTCCGCGCCGCGCGCGCGCAGGCGGTGCTGGCCGGCCGCGACTTCGTCACCCCCGACGATATCCGCAGCATCGCCAAGCCGGCGCTGCGCCACCGCATCGCGCTGTCGCCGGAAATGCAGATCGAAGGCCAGACGCCCGACCAGGTGCTGGACGCGCTGCTCGCCAAGGTCGAAGCGCCGCGGCAGTGAGTGCGCCCGTCGCCACCGCGAAACCGCCGCCGGTGCAGCCGAAGGCCGCCGCGCCTGCGACCGTGCGCGTCGTGCGCGCCTGGCCGCGCCCGGCGCCGGGCTTCGTGTGGGCCTGCGTGGCCTGGGCCGCGCTCGGCCTCGCCGTGCACGTGCGCCTGCTGCCGGCGAGCGCCTGGCTGATCGCGCTCGCGGGGCTGGTCGCGCTCGCGCTGTTCGATCTGTGGCGGCTGCGCGTCGCGCCCACGCCCGAGGTCGCGCGCAGCCTGCCGGAAGCCTGGCCGATCGGCGTCGAGCGCGATGTCGAACTGCGGATCGAACACTACGGCCGTCGCCAGCGGGTGGTGGTCCACGACCTGCATCCCGGCGACTGGGACCTCACCGACCGCACGATTCCCGACCTGCCGCGCACGATCGTGCTCGCCGCCGACAGCGTCGCCACCCTGCGCTATCGCCTGCGCCCGTCGGTGCGCGGCAACTTCCGCTTCGAAGGCACGCAGCTGCGGCTGTCGTCGCCGCTGCGCCTGTGGCGGCAGTCGCGGATCGTCGGCGCGCCGCAGCAGGTGCGCGTGTTCCCGAATTTCGCGCCGCTCGCGGGCTTCGCGCTGTTCAGCGCCGAACAGGCTTCGCGGCTGGTGGGCGCGCACATCAAGCGCCGCCGCGGCGAAGGCACCGACTTCCACCAGATGCGCGAGTATCGCGTCGGCGACAGCATGCGCCAGATCGACTGGAAGGCGACGGCGCGCGCGCGCAAGCTCATCTCGCGCGAATACCAGGACGAAAAGAATCAACAACTGCTGATGGTCGTCGACACCGGCCGGCGCATGCTCGCGCACGAAGGCGGGCTGTCGCACTTCGACCGCGCGCTCGACGCCACGCTGGTGGTCTCGTACATCGCGCTCAAGCGTGGCGACGCCGTCGGCCTGTTCACCGCCGGCGGCGAACAGCGCTGGGTCGCGCCGCAGCGCGGCATGGCCGCGATCGACACCCTGCTGCGTGCCAGCTACGACCTGCAGCCGGTACCGGTCGCCACTGACTATCTCGCCGCCTCCACCGAGCTCGCGCTGCGCCAGCGCCGCCGCGCGCTGGTGATGCTGGTCACCAACCTGCGCGACGAAGACATCGAGGACGTGCTTGGCGCCGTGCGCCTGCTGCAGCGCCGCCACCTCGTGGTCGTCGCCAGCCTGCGCGAACGCGATCTCGACGAAGCGCTCGACCAGCGCGTCGACGACGTGCGCAGCGCCGTCCGCGCCGCCGCCGCCGCGCGCTACATCGCCCAGCGCGCCGCCGCCCACGATCTGCTGCGCAACCACCGCGTCACCGTGCTCGACGTGACCTGCGAACAGCTCCCCGCGGCGCTGGTGGAGCAGTATCTGTCGATCAAGCGCAGCGGGTTGCTCTGACGGCGGCGCGGGCCACCTCATCGGGTACGCCATCGACGGAAAGATTTTCCTGCAGGCGCGCCGGAAGGCGCGACGAACCCTCGTGGAGCACCCATGCACTGGCTCAAGAAACTCCTGACCGGCAAATCCGCCGAATCCGCCACGCGCCGCAGCGACGATCCGACACCGCCGGATATCGCCCTCTACCGGCTGATTCCGCCATGTTCTTCCGAGGCGATCGGTCGCTGGGCCAAGGGTTTCCCGGACTATCCGGAGATCGTCGGCCATTCGCTGCTCGGGCATTTCTTCCTGCGCGATCCGGCGACGCAGGATTACATCGTGCTGCATCCGTTCCAGTGGGCGGCGAAGTCCTACGGCAGCCACGCGTCGGTCGACGCCTTCGAGCGCGATGTGCTGCAGGAGCCGGGCTTCGCGCTGTACGTGCTGCGTGCGGACCATGTCGCCGCCATCCAGCGGCGGCTGGGCGTGCCGGGCGACGACGCGATCTACATTCCCGAGCCGTATCCGTTCCTCGGCGGCAGCGAGGCGCCGGAGACCTACGCCATCGGCAACGTGTGGGTGTTCATGGAGATCGTCGCGCAGATGGGCGGGCTGGAAGACTGATCCCCGGCCTCGCCGCCGGTGCGCGCGCCGCGGCGGGGCAACGATGGCATCATCTCCCCGCCACCCGGCGAATGGAGGATTGCCCATGTCCCCGACCGCGAAGAAGACCGTGCGCGGGTCCGCGAAGACCACCGACACGACGTTCACCGCCGAGGAAAAGGCGGCGATGAAGGCCCGCGCGCAGGAAATGAAGGCCGAAGCGCGCGCCGGCAAGGACCGTGCGGCGGGCGAACGGGAGCTGCTCGCGAAGATCGGCGAGATGCCGGCGCCGGAACGCGCCATGGCCCGGCGCCTGCACGACCTCATCACCGCCAGCGCGCCGATGCTGATGCCGAAGACCTGGTACGGCATGCCCGCCTACGCCCGGGACGGCAAGGTCGTCTGTTTCTTCCAGAGCGCGCGGAAATTCAACACGCGGTATGCGACGTTCGGCTTCAGCGATCAGGCGATGCTGGACGACGGCGACCTCTGGCCGACCGCGTTCGCGTTGAAGGCGCTGTCCGCCGCCGACGAGGCCAGGATCGTCGCGCTGCTGAAGAAGGCGGTCGGCGGGTAGCGCGCAGGACGTCAGGAACGTGTCGATGCCCACGCGGGATTCTTCATCGCGCACGTCGTTCGACGCGGCGTCGCACCGCATCCGCTGGTCGCGCGCGCTGCGGGTCTGGCTGGGCATCGTGGTCGTCGAGTCGGTGCATGGCGCCCTGCGGCAGGCGTTCCTGGCGCCGGCGATCGGCGACCTGCCGGCGCGACAGATCGGCGTGATCGTCGGGTCCGGCCTCATCCTCGCGATCGCCTGGCTGTGCATCCGCTGGATCGATGCACGCCGCCCGCGCCAGCAGTTCGCGATCGGCGCGGTGTGGGTCGTGCTGATCGTCGCCTTCGAAATCGGGCTCGGCCTCGCGTTGGGGTATCCGCCCGCGCGGATCGCGTCCGATTACGATCCGGCCCGCGGCGGCTGGATGGGCTTCGGTCTGCTGTGCCTGTTGTGCGCGCCGTGGCTGGCCGCGAAGGTGCGCGGCCTGCGCTGAGCGCCGATCCGTGAACCGGTGTGTCCATGCACCGGCCCGGACACATTTCGACACGTGTCGCGCATCGGCCCGCGCTAGGCTGGGCGCATCGTCGAATCGCGCTCCGGAGTGTCCGTCATGAAAGCCGCCGTCTTCGTTTCTGCGTTCACGCTGGTGACCCTCGCCGCCGGATTGTCGACCGACCTGCATGCCGGTCCGCTGCGCGAGCGTCTGCGCGCGCGCGCAGCGCAGGGCGGCGGCGATGGCATGGCCGAATTCGGTGGTGCGATGAGCTGCGCCGACTGGGCGAAGCGCGTCGACCGGATGGCGCAGCGTTCGCAGGGGCGCGATGCGGGCCCCGCGCCCGATCGCGCCGACGTGGCCTACGGGCCGGCGCCGCGCGAACGGATGGACGTGTTCCTGCCGAAGTCGGCCATGCCAGGTGGAAGGCCTGGCGGTGCGCCGGTCATCGTGATGGTGCATGGCGGCGGCTGGTGCGTGGGCGACAAGGCCATGGCCGGGGTCACCGCGAACAAGGTCGCGCGCTGGGTGTCGCGGGGATTCGTGTTCGTCTCGGCGAATTATCCGATGGTCAACGACGGCGCCGATGCGCGGGCGCAGGGCGGCGAGATCGCGAAGGCCGCCGCGTTCGTGCAGGCGCATGCCGCCGAATGGGGCGGCGATCCGGCCAGGGTCATCCTGATGGGACATTCCGCGGGGGCGCATCTGGTGTCGCTGGTGAACGCCGATGCCGAACTGCGGCGCGCGCACGGCGTGCGTCCGTTGCTCGGCACGGTATCGCTGGATGCGGGCGCGATCGATGTGGTGACGCAGATGCCGAACGTCTATCCGTTCCTGAAGCAGCGCTACCGCGAGGCCTTCGGCGAGCGCGAGGCGCAGTGGATCGCGGCCTCGCCCTACCACCGCCTCGATCGCACCGCCGCGCCGTGGCTGGGCGTGTGTTCGACCACGCGCAAGGACGACCCCTGCGGACAGGCCAGCGCCTACGTCGAGAAGAGCCGCGGCCTGGGCCTGCGCGCGGAGGCGCTGCCGCAGCCGATGAGCCACGGGGCGATCAACAACGATCTGGGCATGGACAGCGACTACACCCGCGATGTCGAAGCGTTCCTGGCCGCGCTCGATCCGGCGGTGGCGGCGTTGCTGCGGCCCTGAGGCTGCGCATGGCGTGATGCTGGCGCGATGCCGCGCCGGTGCGATCAGGGCGCGGTGCGATCGTCCACGCGCGTGGCGTCGGAATCGATCTGCATGCCGGTGATCTCCTGGGTCGAGGTCAGCGTCCTGCCGTCGGCGGACAGCGCGAACGCGACCTGCGCGGTGTCGCCGTCGGCGAACACGTAGGTCGCCTGGATGGCCTGCCGCGTCGGGTCGGTGGCGCGGATGCGATAGGCATGGCGGAACACCTTGCCGTCGGGATGGATCAGCGTGTACGGCCCCTGGCCGGAGGCGGCATCGATGGGGCCGTAGAACAGTTGATCGTTCGCGTCCGTGGCCCAGTGTCCGATCAGGCGCGACGCGGGGTCGCCGTGCGCGGACAGGTCCGGTGCGGGTTGCGAACAGCCGCCCGTGAACGCGAGCGACAGGGCGAGCAGGCAGAGCGCGGTACGCATGCGGATGCTCCGGTGCGGGTCGGTGTCAGTGGTCGCGGGATGCGTTCGTTTCGACGGCCGCGGCGGGCGGCGTGAACCCCAGTTCTTCGCGGAAGGCGTCGCCGACATCGCAGTAGGGCCGCTTCGCGTTCGTGGTGCGCACGCGTTCGAACCACCAGGTCGGGCGGCCGACCTCGCCGTCGGCATTGCGGCGCAGCGCGTACCAGGTGAAGGTCACGTCGGCGGCGTCGGCGTAGCTTTCGCCGAGCGCGCGGTCGGCGCGGATCAGCGTCGCCGGTTCGCCGGCCCCGCCGGGCACGAGACGCAGATCGTGCAGCACGCAGTCGGCGCCGCCACGGATGGTCGCGAACTGGGTCTCGTCGTCGCCGTCGAACAGCGGCACCTGCAGCAGTGCGCCATCGTCGGCCTGGAACGTCACCACGTCGAAACCGTGGGCGTTGTAATTCTCGCGACGGGCGATCGTCACCAGATCGGGCTTGCCGTCGCCGGTGAAATCGACCCGGTTGAGTCCGTTGCGGAGCGGCAGCGGCTGCGCGGCCTGTGCGAACGCGGGCAGCAGCAGGAAGGCGAGACAGGCGAGCGAACGCGACATGGGGCGTACCGGAAGAGAGGGAAGGAAGCGCGCGACGGACTCAGGGCGCGGGCGTTTCGCGCGTGGCGCGGCACAGGCCCCAGACCACGGTCAGCAGGCCGGCCAGGGACAGGACGTTCAGCAGCACGCGCAGCGAGGTCAGCACGCTCAGCATGCGATGGACGTCGCCACCGGCAGTCTGCAACGCGAACGACTGCGCCACGTTCAGCGCGAGGCCGGCCAGCGAGGCGACGAGCATCACCGCGATGCCGATCATGCCCAGACGACGGCCCACGCCGGTACGCGCGTTGCTCGCCAGCAACGCGAACGCCACGCCCAGCGCCAGCAGTTCGGGGATCGCGAACGACAACAGGGTCAGCCACTGCATGCACGCACTCCCGGAGTTCGAAGTTGGATGGATCCGCAGATCAGTCGGCGGTGATCAGCGCGGCATGCCGCGCCTGCAGTTCGACGTGGATCGGGTCGGTGTCCGGGCGGACGCCGTGCCAGAGGAAGAAGCTCTCCGCGGCCTGTTCCACCAGCATGCCGAGGCCGTCGACGGTCGTGTGCGCATGCGCTGCGCGCGCCCAGGCGAGGAACGGGATCGCGGCTTCGCCGTAGCTCAGGTCCACGGCCGCGGTGCGCGGGCCGACCAGCGACATCGGCAGGGTCGGCAGCGTGCCGTGGCGCGTGGCCGACGTGGCGTTGAGGATCAGGTCGAATTCGCCGAGCGTGCCGAGATCGTCGAAATAGCGCGCATGCATGCGCCCGGGCTCGCCGAGCTGGTCGATCAGCGCGTCGGCCTTCGTGCTGTCGCGATTGACCACGAACACATCGCCCACGCCCGCTTCCAGCAGCGCCGGGGCCACGCCGCGGGCCGCGCCGCCCGCGCCGAGCAGCAGCGTGCGCCGGCCGCGCAGGTCCAGTCCCTGGCGGCCGGTGAGATCGCGCACCAGGCCGACGCCGTCGGTGTTGTCGCCCAGCCAGCCGTTGTCGTGGCGGATCAGCGTGTTCACCGCGCCCGCGCGCCTGGCGCGGTTGCTCAGCAGGTTGCACAGCTCGGCCGCGCGCTGCTTGTGCGGCAGGGTCACGTTCGCGCCCTGCCCGCCGCTCTTCGCGAACGACGAGAGCGCCGCCGCGAAATCGCCGGGGGCGCATTCGATCGCGACGTAGTCGAGCTCGATGCCGCTCTGCTGGCCGAAAGTCCGGTGGATCTTCGGCGAGAGCGAGTGCAGGACGGGGTGTCCGAAGACGGCGTAACGTTTCATCGGCGATTCCTCAGTCGTGCGCGTCGCGCAGCCAGCGCGCCGCATCCAGCGCGAAATAGGTCAGGATGCCGTCGCAGCCGGCACGCTTGAACGCCACCAGCGCCTCCAGCGCGCAGGCGCGTTCGTCCAGCCAGCCGTTGCGCGCGGCGGCCTTCAGCATCGCGTACTCGCCGCTGACCTGATAGGCGAAGGTCGGCACGCCGAATTCGTCCTTCACCCGGCGCACGATGTCGAGGTAGGGCAGGCCCGGCTTGACCATGATCATGTCGGCGCCTTCGTCGAGATCCAGCGCGACCTCGCGCAGGGCTTCGTCGGAATTCGCCGGGTCCATCTGGTAGCTGTACTTGTTGCCCTTGCCGAGCGCACCGGCCGAGCCCACCGCGTCGCGGAACGGGCCGTAGAAACTGCTGGCGTATTTCGCGGCGTAGCTGAGGATGCGGGTGTGGATGTGGCCCGCGGCCTCCAGCGCCTCGCGGATCGCGCCGATGCGGCCGTCCATCATGTCGCTGGGAGCGACGACATCGGCGCCGGCGCGCGCGTGCGACAGCGCCTGCTGCATCAGCGCCTCGACGGTTTCGTCGTTGACCACGTAGCCGCTGTCGTCGATCAACCCGTCCTGGCCGTGCGAGGTGTAGGGGTCCAGGGCGACGTCGGTGATCACGCCCAGCTCCGGGAACCGCTGCTTGAGCGCGCGCACCGCGCGCTGCATCAGGCCCTCGTCGTCCCAGGCGGCCACGCCGTCGAGCGATTTGG
The DNA here is from genome assembly GCA_011526085.1 of Lysobacter sp. GTDB lineage: Bacteria > Pseudomonadota > Gammaproteobacteria > Xanthomonadales > Xanthomonadaceae > Lysobacter_I > Lysobacter_I hankyongensis. Next base: position 30,310 of record WYBC01000030.1, read on the forward strand.
CTTCCGGCGCGGTCACCGCGAACAGCGCCAGCGCCGGCACGCGCAGCGCGCTGGCCTCTTCGGCGACCTTCAGCAGTTCGTCGATGGACAGGCGTTCGATGCCGGGCATCGAGCCCACCGGCGCGCGGCCGGGCAGTTCGTGGACGAAGACCGGATAGATGAGATCGTTCGCGGTCAGCACGTGTTCGCGCATGAGGCGGCGCGAGAACTCGCTGCGGCGCATGCGGCGGAGGCGGGTGTAGGGAAAGGTCATGGCGGGATGATACGCGCGACGGCGTGCGTCCGGTTTGATCGGACGCAAGGCCGACCGGCCGCGACCCGCGCCGCATCCGGTCCGATCCGCCGCGGTGCAGGCTCTACAATCGACCGATGCGATTGCTGCGAACCCTGCCGCCGATGGCCCGCGCCTGCCTGCTGTTCCTCGGCGGGCTGGCGCTGCTGTGCTGGCTCGGGCCGCTGTGCATCGGCTTCGATCCGCATCGTCCCGACTGGGACGCGCTGTCGGTCGCGCCGGGTACCGCCGGGCACTGGTTCGGCACCGACGCCATCGGCCGCGACGTGCTGGCGCGCACGCTCGCCGGCGGGCGCCTGTCGCTGACGATCGGGCTGCTCGCCAGCCTCGTCGCGCTGATCGTCGGCCTGGGCTTCGGCGCCAGCGCCGGCCTGGCCGGCGGCCGGATCGAGCGGCTGATGCTGCGCGTGCTCGACATGGCCAGCGCCCTGCCTTTCCTGCTGATCGTGATCCTGCTGCTGACGCTGTTCGAGCGTTCGCTGTGGCTGCTGCTCGTGGCGATCGGCGGCTATGTCTGGATCGATCTGGCGCGGGTGATGCGCGCCGAGGCCGCGCGCCTGCGCGAGACGCCGTTCATGCTCGCGGCCACCGCGATGGGCGCGAGTTTTCCGCAGCGCCTGCGCTGGCACGCATTGCCGAACCTGCTGCCGCTGGCGTTCGTGTATCTCGGCCTGATCCTGCCGCAGGCGATCCTGGTCGAGAGTTTCCTCGGCTTCCTCGGCCTGAGCGTGGACGAACCGTCGGCCAGCTGGGGCACGCTGTTGTCCGAAGGCGTGCAGGAACTCGACAGCGCGCCATGGACGCTGCTGTTTCCGGCGGGCTTCCTGGTGGCGACGCTGGCGGCGTTCCAGTTTCTCGGCGACAGCCTGCGCGACTGGCTGGACGTGCGCGGCGACATGCGGCGTGCGCCGGAGTCGGCCGCGGCATGACGCTCGCGCTGCGCCAGCTCGACGTGCATGCCGGCGCGCGCCGGCTGCTCGGCCCGCTCGATCTCGCGCTCGCGCCGGGGCGGTGCCTCGGCGTGGTCGGCGAAAGCGGCAGCGGCAAGAGCCTCACCGCGCTGTCGCTGCTCGGGCTGCTGCCGCCGAGCCTGCATGCGCGCGGCGCGTTGATGCACGACGGCGCCGACATCGTCTTCGGTTCGCGCACGCACGCGGCGCTGCGCGGTCGCGTGCTGGGCTGGGTGCCGCAGGACCCGCTGGCCGCGCTGCATCCGCTGCGCACGATCGGCGCGCAGCTGCGCGAAACCCTGCGCGCTCACGCTCGACCCGGCACGGAAGCGCGTGCGTTGCTGTCGCGGGTGCGTCTGCCCGATCCCGATGCCGCGCTCCGGCGTTTCCCGCACCAGTTCTCCGGCGGCCAGCGCCAGCGCATCGCGATCGCGCTGGCGCTGTGCAGCGCGCCGCGCTATCTCATCGCCGACGAACCGACCTCGGCGCTCGACGCGCGGATCGCGCGCGAGGTGCTCGATCTGCTCGACGCGCTGCGTCGCGAGGACGGGCTGGGACTGATGTTGATCAGCCACGATTTGCCGCTCGTCGGCGCCTACGCCGAGGACGTGCTGGTGCTGTGTCGCGGCGACGTCGTCGAACGCGGCGCGACCCGCGCCGTGTTCGCGCATCCGCAGCATGCGTACACGCGCGAGTTGATCGAGGCGGATGGGTTGCCCGTAGGAGGGCCTTCAGGCCCGATGATCGAAGCGGCGGCATTGCGGGAAAAGCTCGGGCCTGAAGGCCCTCCTACGGGAGACAGGCCTCTGCTGCGCGGCGAAGGACTGACGATGCGCTACCTCCGTTCGGCGACGCCCGCGCTCGACGGCGTCGACATCGCACTGCATCGCGGCGAAGGTCTCGCGCTGCTCGGCGAGAGCGGCAGCGGCAAGAGCACGCTCGGGCGCGCGCTGCTGCGCCTGCTGCGCGGTGCGCAGGGACGGGTGTGGTTGGACGAGGTCGAACTGACCGCGCTGTCCGGCCGTGCGCTGCGGGCGATGCGCAGGCGCATCGGCGTGGTGTTCCAGGATCCCTACGCGTCGCTCGATCCGCGCATGCGGGTCGGCGACATCGTCACCGAACCGCTGCGCATCCACGGTCCCGGCGATGCGGCCGCGCGCGCGGCGAAAGCCGGCGAATTGCTGCTGGCGGTCGGACTCGATCCGGAGATGGCCGCGCGCTGGCCGCACCAGTTTTCCGGCGGCCAGCGCCAGCGCATCGCGATCGCGCGCGCGCTTGCCTGCGATCCCGACCTGCTGGTCTGCGACGAGGCGGTGTCGGCGCTCGACGCGCACCACCGCCGCGAGATCCTCGCGCTGCTGGCGACGCTGAAGCGCGAACGCGGTCTGGCGCTGCTGTTCGTCACCCACGATCTCGCCGCGGCTGCGGCGGTCGCCGAACGCATCGCAGTGCTGGAATCCGGGCGGGTCGTCGAGATCGGCGACACCGCCGACGTGCTCGGTGCGCCGCAGCATGCGCATACGCGTGCGCTGGTGGAGGCGAGAAAGTTGTCGCGGGCGTAGGGCGGGCTTTCAGCCCGCCGTTGCCATTCTGCCGGTGATGCAGAAACGATCGAAACCGTCAGTTAACGAGGGCCGTCGATGCCACCCTTGCATGCGAAGGTGACCTTGTCCGATTTGATGTGCCACCTGTGCGGGCAGGCGAGGATCGTGACTGTTTCACCCATACGCTCCTCGAGCGATACGCGTAGACTCGACGTGTAGTCGGTTTCGCCCTTGCAACGGTGGTCGTCGGAATGCTTCGGCGGCTGTTCGATCAGGATGTACTCGTCCTCCGACGAGAGTGCGTCCACGGCAAGATCGATGAAAGCATCGTCCACCACGCCTGCGATCGGAACGGGTCGTCCCCGGAAGGCGATCACTTTCGTGCCGTCGGAACACAGTTCGACGAGACGATCGAAGTCGCGTTCGCTCGAGATCAGCGCGTAGTCGATATCAGCCATGCAGTACAGGCGCTTCGAAATCACCAGAATCGTCCCGTATTCCGCGATCCAACCGTGAACCGTCCGCAGGAACTCAGGGGTGATGTCAGTGCGCGGATCGTGGATAAGCTGCGGCATTCGTCGCATCCCCGCTTGTGCTGCAGGTCAGATGATCCCGCCCCCCAAGCTCAGGCGCACCAGCGCGACGGCGATGACGATGCCGTTGAGCACCAGGCCGGCCTTGGCGCGGCCGTTCTTGCCGCTCGCGCTGAACAGCACGCCGAGCGCGGCGATCAGGGCGCCGACGCCGGCGAAGGGAATCCAGAACCAGTTGAGCCAGCCCAGCAGCGGAATCAGGCCGATGAACATCAGGAGCATCGCGACGATGCCCCAGAGCAGACTGATCAGACCCATCGTGACGTTCCCCCTCGGGAAGGGCCGCGGATGCGCGGCCGGCAGGAGCGTAGATGGATGCGCCGCCGCCGGAATCAAGCGCCGGAGCGCAGGCGTTCAGGCATGGACGCCGTCGATCTCCACCGCCAGCTCGCGCCGGCAGATCGCGGCGTGCAGCAGCAGCCGCGGCACGCTGTTGCCGAAGCGGGCGTCGAGCGCCTGCGCCACCACCGGCAGGTCTTCGACGTCGCGCACGTACACCTTCAGCCGGGTGCCGCTGCCGAAGCCGGCCGGCAGCGACGGCTGGTGGCGGCGCGCTTCGGCCAGCAGCGCGTCGAAGTTGGCGAAGGTCTCGCCGATCTGCGCCTGCAGTTCGCCGATGTGCTGCGAGGCGTGGCCGACCACGCTGGCGGTGCCGGACAGCAGCAGCGGCAGGGTGCTGCCCGCCGGCGGCAGCATGGCGCGGGCGAAGCTGGGCGACTGCGGGCCGTACTGGCGGGGATAGCGGTAGGCGCTGACCTGGCGCGGGTTCTCCACCGGAATGCCGCGGCGGCTGGCCGAGAGCCAGTACACCTGCAGCGTGCGCCGGCCGTCGCAGCGGCCGATGGCGGTGGCCGCGGGCAGCTCGAAGGTTTCGAAGCGGCCCATGCCGCGGGCGCGGCCGACGCAGAAGCGGCGGTAGCGCTCGGCGTCGCCGTCGCCCAGGGTGATGGCGTCGAGATAGTTCCAGACCCGCAGCAGGTGCGGGGTGCGGCTGCCGGAGACGAAGCCGATCAGTTGTGCGTAGGCGCGTTCGGCGGCGTCGCCGACGTCGCTGTGGTCCGGATGCTCGCCGGGCGGTTCGTCGACTTCGATGACGCCGAAGGTCAGCTGGCCGTCGCTGGCCCAGCGGATCTCGCCCCGCTCGGACGTGCCTTCGCGGCCATGGTCGACGGGGCCGGTGCAGCGCCAGTGTTCGAACGGCGCGATGCCGTACGGCTGCAGCGGCACCCGCAGATAGCGCGGGTCGTCGCAGTGCGGCGCGTCGTTGCCGAAGCCGAACACGGCGAGGGTGTCGCTGCCGAGCAGCGACTGCGGCGAGTCCGCCTGCAGATAGTCGATCGACAGGGCGGCGGGATAGGGCATGGTGGCTTCCATCAGGAGTCGGGCTGCAGGGTATCGCCACGGAATGCGGTGCGTCGCTCGCGTCGCCGTCGCCGCCATTCGCGCAGCGCCTGCGGCGCCATCGAGACGGCGGTGACGAAGTAGATGCACCGGAACAGGCGCAGGCGGCGGATCACCGCCGGGTTGTCGAACACGTCGCCGGCGAGCATCGAGATGACCGCCTGTTCGACCTGGAGCACGTTCCGCGGGTTGGCGAACAGGTGCCGCATCACCGGCGTGGTGAAGCGGTAGATGAACCAGGAAAACTCCTTCAGGCCGCGGTCGAAGCCGCGCGCCATCGCGCGCTGCAGCGCCGGCTCGCGCGCGGGTTGGCGCAGGATGGCGTCGACCGTGTGCGCCGCGCGCTCGGCGCTGTGCATGGCGAGATACACGCCGGAGGAGAAGATCGGGTCGATGAAGACGTAGGCGTCGCCGACCGTGGTCCAGCCCGGCCCGCACATCCGGGTCGAGACGTAGGAATAGTTGCCGGTGGCGTGCACCGGCGCCGCGCGCTCGGCGCCGGCCATCCGCGTCCACACCGTGGGAATGTTCCGCAGCGTTTCCAGCAGGAAGCCTTCGCGGTCGCCGCTGCGCCGCTTCAGGTATTCGGGCGAACACACCGCGCCGATGCTCATCAGGTCGTCGCGCAGCGGGATCATCCAGACCCAGCCGTGGGCGAAGCGTTCGATGGTGATGTTGCCGGCGTCCTCGCCGGGCCGGCGTTCGACGCCGCGGAAATGGCTGAACAGGGCCGCGGACTGGTGTTTCGGGTTGCGGCGCTTGAGCTTGAGCCGGTTGCCCAGGAAGGTGTCGCGGCCGCTGGCGTCGATGAGATGGCGCAGCGAGATCGCATATTCGGTGCCGTCGTCGCCGCATGCGCGGGCCCCGGCCGGGCGGCCGTCGGGGCCGAAATCGACCGCCGCGACCGTGATCCCCTCGCGGGCGTCCGCGCCAGCGTCGCGCGCCGCCCGGAACAGCAGGGCGTCGAATTCGTCGCGCCGGACCTGGAAGGCGTGGGTGCAGCCCGGGGTCAGGGCCCGATCGAACCTGAACACGTGGGTCGTGCCGTCGGCGGAGGGCCGGGGGAAATCGGCGCCGATCTTGCGCACGCCGATGGCTTCGACCGCCGCCAGCACGCCCAGGCGTTCGAGGATCGGCAGGTTCATCGGCAACAGCGATTCGCCGATGTGGAAGCGCGGGTGATGGTCTTTTTCCAGCAGCAGCACCCGCCGGCCGAGGCGGGCCAGCACGATCGCGGCGGTGCTGCCGGACGGGCCGCCGCCGATGATCAGGACGTCGCAGTCCAGAGGGGTGGGCGCCGATGCGGGGCGCTCGCGATCCCCGGTGTCCGCGCCGAGAGGGACAGTCATGCTCTTCTTGTTGCAATGCGAGGCTGGCATCATACCGCGTGGCGTGCCGCCGCCGTCCCGACCGGGCGGCGAAACAGGCTCCGGTACGCATTCCCCCGCGATAGAGCGTGTTGATCGACGGCCCGGCATCGAACGCGTGGTCCGCCCTCCCGGCCGTCGGAACGGCGCCGCGGTGCGGCGCCCGACCGGCGGCTTTCCGATGCCTTCTCCGTTCTTTGTCCTCAATTACTGCCGAAACTGGATCCTTGTCATGCCTGAGCTGAGCCCTCCCGAACGCGAACTCGCGGAACTGCTGGTCGAGAGTCTGAATCTCGACGGCATCTCCGCCGCGGAGATCGACCCGGAGGCGCCGCTGTTCGGTGCCGGCCTGGGCCTGGATTCGATCGACGCGCTCGAACTGGCGCTGGCCATCAGCAAGAAATACGGTTTCCAGCTGCGTTCGGACAACGACGACAACCGTCGCATCTTCGGCTCGCTGCGGGCGTTGTCGGCCCATGTCGAACAGCACCGGACGGTGTGATCGCCTGGCTGCGGTTGCTGCTGCTGCCGGCCTACGTCGCGCTGGCGCATTACGCGGGCGCGCTGCAGTCGCCGCTGCTGGCGGTATTGGCGCTGGCGGACCTGGTCCTGCTGGTGCTCATCGAACCCCTGGTCAAGCCGCGGCTCTGGGCGTGGCTGGCGCTGGGCGTCGTCGCGGCCGGGCTGGCCGCGCTGTCGCGCACGCCGCTGGCGCTGCTGCCGCTGCTGCTGGTGCCGCCGCTGTTCACCGCGATCTTCGGCTGGTGTTTCGCGCGCAGCCTGCGTGCCGGCCGGGTGCCGCTGATCACGAAGGTGGTCGCGGCGCTGTACGGGACCACGCCGGAGGGCCTGTCGCCGCGCCACCGCGGCTACACCCGCGGCCTCACCGCCACCTGGGCCGGACTGCTGGCGGCGCTGACCGTGCTGAATCTGGTGCTGGCGCTGGTCGCCGTGCCCGGCGGCATCCTGCCGCGGCTGGGTGTCGATTCGCCGTGGCCGATCACCGAGGCCAGGGCGTCGCTGATCGCGAACGTGGGCAACTACGGCCTGCTGATCGGTTTCTCGGTCGCCGAGTATCTCGTCCGCAAACGGGTGTTCCCGGTGCGGCCCTACGGCAACGTCTTCGACTTCGCGCGACGCATGGCCGCGCTGGGGCCGGCGTTCTGGCGCGATTTCTTCCGTTGAGGCGCGCCGCGTGACCCACGAACACATGATCCACAACGACATGGTCCGGGACGACATGGTTCAGGACGGCATGATCCAGGATGGCGTGATCCATCACGGCGCACCCCGCGCGGATCCGGTGCTGCAGCGTGTGCCGCGGTCCGAGCCCGCGTGGCTGCGGGCGCTGTGGTCGGTCTGGAACCTGCCGCAGCTCGCTTTCACCCTGCTGTGGACCGCCGGGCTGATTCCGATCGCGCTGGCGCTGCGGGTCGCGCGCGGGCCGACGCTGCCGCTGCGGATGGCGTCCCGGGTGTGGGCGCCGGGGCTGCTGTACGGCGCGGGCGTGCGCTTCACGGTGGAAGGCGCCGACGCCATCGACTGGTCCAGGCCGTATCTGATCGTGGCCAACCATCAATCGGTGATCGACATCTGCGCGCTGTTCCGCGCGGTGCCGGTGCCGCTGCGATTCCTGCTGAAGCGCGAGATGACCCGGGTGCCGTTCGTGGGCCGTTACGCGAAATCTACCGGCATGCTCTTCATCGATCGCGACAACCGCCGCGCCGGGCCGCGGATGCTGCGCGATGCCGCGACGATGCTGCGCGACGGCAACAGCCTCTGCGTGTTTCCCGAAGGCACGCGCAGCCGCGACGGCCGCGTGGCCGCGTTCAAGGGCGGCCCGTTCCAGGCCGCCATCGACGCCGGCGTCGACGTGCTGCCGGTCGCGATCACCGGCGCCGGCGCGGTGCTCCCGCCGAGCGGCCTGTTCCGCGTGCGTCCGGGCCGGATCGCGGTGCGGTTCGGCACGCCGCAGTCCACCGCCGGCGCCGGGCGCCAGGCGCTGGCGCACGGCGCCCATGCGGCGGTGGTCTCGCTGCTGATCGATCCACCGGCGGAGCGCTGAACATGCCGACCTCCGATGAATTCATGATCGCGCACGATCATCCGAGCCTGCCGGGCCATTTCCCGGGCCGGCCGATCGTGCCCGGCGTGGTGGTGCTGGACCGGGTGATCGCGGCGATCGAGGCCGCGCACGGCGGCATCGGCGCGCTGCGGCTGCCGCAGGCGAAGTTCCTGCAGCCGCTGTTGCCGGGCGAGACCGCACGGATCGACATCGAACCGATCGCCATCGACGCGACGGATGCTCCGTCGCGCTGGAAATTCCGGGTGCTGCGCGGCGATGTCGCCATCGCCAGCGGCGAGGTGCAGGCGGCATGAGCACGTCGTGGAAGCAACGGCCCGAGGGCGGCGGCTGGTTCGCCCTGTGGCTGATCCGCAACATCGGCCGCTATGGCGGGCGCCGCATCGCGCGCCTGCTGCTGTATCCGATCACCCTGTATTTCCTGATCCGTCGCGGCCCCGAGCGCGCGGCGTCGCGCACCTGGCTCGGCCGCGCGCTGGGCCGTCCGGCGACGCTGTGGGACGCGGCGAAACACGTCTACACCTTCGCCGCGACCATCCTCGACCGGGTGTTCCTGCTCGGCGACGGCCGCATCGACGTGGCGCGGCGTTTCGACGTCACCGTGCGCGGCCTCGACGACCTGCACGCGCACCTCGACCAGGGCCGCGGCATGCTGTTGTACGGCTCGCACCTGGGCAGCTTCGAAGTGCTGCGCGTGCTGGCGCGGCAGCGGCCGGAATACACCATCCGCGTGGTCCTCGACAAAGCCCACAACGCGGCGCTGACCCAGTTGCTCGACGCGCTCAATCCGGAGGTCGCCGCCACGGTGATCGACGGCGGCCAGGACGGCCCCGGGCTGATGCTGGCGATCCAGAACGCGATCGCCGAGGGCGCGCTGGTCGCGCTGCTGATCGATCGCGCGCATCCCGGCGGCCAGACCGAAATGGCGCCGTTCTTCGGCCACGATGCGCCGTTCCCGACCGCGCCCTGGCTGATCGCCGCGGCGCTGAAGGCGCCGGTGACCCTGGGCTTCGGCCTGTATCGCGGCGGCAACCGCTACGATCTGATCTTCGAGAACTTCAGCGACGACATCGTGATTCCGCGCGCGCAGCGCGCGCAGGCGATTCCGGCGCTGATCCACCGCTATGCCGCGCGGCTGGAGGCGGTGGCCCGCAGCGCGCCGTACAACTGGTTCAACTTCTACGATTTCTGGGCGGCCGAGGAGCCGCGCGCGCATGCCGACTCCGCTCCGAAAGATCGTGCTTCGCAAGACCGCGCCGCGTAACATCGCCCTCGCGCTGCTGCTGAGCGCGATGGCGTCGGTCGCCGCGGCGCAGTCCGTCGATGCCGGCTGGGTGCTGCAGGCGCTGGCGCGGCCCGCGCCGATGCGCACCGCCTTCGTCGAAGTGCGCGGTTCGGCGCTGCTGAAGGCGCCGCTGCGGTTGGCCGGCGAATACCGCCGTCCCGATGCCGCCACCCTCGTGCGCGAAGTGCGCAGCCCGTATCGCGAAACCACCACGCTGCGCGCCGGCGAAGCGGTGATCGCCCGCGACGGCAAGACCCCGCGCCGGTTCGCGCTGTCGCGCGTGCCGGAACTCGCGGGGCTGCAGACCAGCTTCGGCGCGCTGCTCGCCGGCGACCGCGCCGGCATCGAGCGCACCTACACCGTCGCCGCGCGCGGCAGCCGCGAGCGCTGGACCCTGACCCTGGTGCCGAAGGACAAGGCGCTGGCCGCGCGCGTGCGCGACATCGTGCTGTACGGCCAGGGCGCCGAACTGCGCTGCATCGAAACGCGCCCGGCCAAGGGCGAGCTGCAGCGCACGCTGCTGGCCAGCGCCGCGCAGGCGGTGACGCCCACGACCGACGGCGCGGGTTTCGAGCGGTTGTGCCGGAATGGTGTGAAGTGATCGGAGACCGATCCCCGCGGTTGTCATCCCGAGCCGGAGGCGAGGGACGCGTTTTTGCTGTCCGGTTTCGGCAACAGCAGGTCCCTCACCTTGCTTCGCAAGGATTCGGGATGACATCTCTCGATGATGCGGGGATGGACATGATCGCCTTCCGCCGTATCACGCTCGCACGGCAACCCTGTCTCCCTCCCCGACATGCGAGGGAGAGTTGGGGCAGGAACGCATGACCGCCTTCCGCCGCACCGCGCTCGCGCTGGTCTGGCTGGCGATCCTCGCCATCGCCGGCTACGCGATCTCGCAGCGTCTGCAGGTCAGCGGCGATCTGCGCAAGTTCATGCCCTCCGCGCAAACCCCCGCGCAGAAACTCCTGCTCGACGAACTCGGCGAAGGCCCGGGCTCGCGGCTGTTGCTGATGTCGCTCGGCGGCGCCGATGCCGAAACGCTCGCCGCGCAGTCGCAGGCGATCGCGGCGACGCTGGCGGCGGATGCGCGCTTCAGCCTGGTCGCGAACGGCGGCGAGGATGCGCTCGCCGCGATCCCCGAGCGCCTGCGTCCGTATCGTTATCTGCTTTCGCCCACGCTCGATGCGCAGCGCTACGACGAAACGTTCCTGCGCGACGAACTCGATGCGCGCGTGCAGGATCTCGGCTCGCCGGCGGCGGCGCTGATCGAACCGCTGCTGCCGGCCGACCCGACCCTGGAAACCCTGCGCATCGCCGAATCCATGCAGCCGGCGACCGCGCCGCAGCGGCTGCACGGCGTGTGGTTCGACAAAGCCGGCAGGGAAGCGCTGCTCGCGATCGAAACGAAGTCCGCGGGCTTCGATCCCACCGGCCAACAGGCCGCGGTCGCCGCGATCGAAGCCGCCTTCGCCGCCGTGCGCGGCGACACCGCGGCGACGATGACGCTCACCGGCCCGGGCGCGTTTTCGGTCGAGATCGGCGGGCGCACCCAGCGCGAGGCGAGCTGGATAGGAATGGTCGACAGCATCGGCCTGATCCTGCTGCTGCTGATCGCGTACCGCAGCTGGCGCACGCCGCTGTTCGGCGTGCTGCCGCTGGCCAGCGCGGGCCTCGCCGGTCTCGGCGCGGTCGCGTTCGTGTTCGCCGATGGCGTGCACGGCATCACCGTCGCCTTCGGCTTCACCCTGATCGGCGTGGTCCAGGATTATCCGATCCATCTCTTCAGCCATCAGCGCGCCGGCGTCTCGCCATGGGCGAACGCGCGCGCGATCTGGCCGACGCTCGCGACCGGCGTCGCCTCGACCTGCATCGCCTACGTCACCTTCCTGTTCTCCGGCGTCGACGGTCTGCAGCAGCTCGCGGTGTTCACCATCGTCGGGCTCGGCGTCGCCGCGCTGACCACGCGCCTGCTGTTGCCGGCGCTGATCGATCCGGCGCCGCGCGATCCGGCCGCATCGACGCGGCTGGCGCGGCTGTGGTCCGCGGTCGCGCGCGTGCCGCGTCCGCGTGGCTGGCAACTCGCGCTGCTCGCCGTCTTCGCGCTGGCGGCGCTGCGCTTCGCGCCGGGACCGTTCTGGCAGAACGATCTGTCGAAACTCACGCCGGTGCCGGCCGACGCGCTGGCCCGCGATGCCCATCTGCGCGACGAACTCGGCGCGCCCGACGTGCGCTGGCTGCTGGCGGTGCGCGGACCCGATGCCGAGACCGCGCTGCGTCGCGCCGAAGCGCTGAAGGCGCCGCTGGACGCGCTGGTGGCGCAGGGCGCGCTCGCCGGTTACGACAGTCCCGCGAACGTGTTGCCCAGCGCCGCGACCCAGCGCGCGCGCCAGGCCGCCTTGCCGAAGCCGGACGCGCTGCGCGCCGCGCTCGACGCCGCGGTCGCGGCCACGCCGTTCCGCGCCGATGTCTTCGAGGCTTTCCTCGCCGATGTCGAGACCGCGCGCACCGCGCAGCCGCTGGCGCCGCGCGATCTCGCGGGCACGCCGCTGGCCACCCGTGTCGGCGGTCTGCTGATCGAGAACGACGACCACGCGGTCGCGCTGGTGTCGATGACCGGCCTCGACGATCCCTCGCGGGTCGCCGCCGCGGTCGGCGGTCGCGAGGGCGTCGCGCTGATGGATCTCAAGACCGCGTCGGAATCGCTGGTCGTGGCCTATCGCGAGCGCGTGCTGTTCGCGCTCGGCATCGCCGCGCTGCTGCTGGCGGCGACGGTGTGGCTGGCCCTGCGCGCGCCGCGCCGCGCGCTGCGGGTGCTGCTGCCGATGGCGCTGACCACGCTGCTGATCCTCGCGGTGCTGCGCGGGTCCGGCGTCGAACTGACCCTGTTCCATCTGGTCGCGCTGATCCTCGCCGCCGGCCTCGGCCTCGATTACGCGCTGTTCTTCGAACATGCCGGCGACGATTACGAAGACCAGCTGCGGACCCTGCACGCGCTGATCGTGTGCAGCCTGATGACCCTGCTGGTGTTCTTCCTGCTGGCCTTGTCCAGCATCCCGGTGCTGCGCGCGATCGGCCTCACGGTCACGCTCGGCGTGATCGGCAATTTCGTGCTGGCGCTGCTGATCGCGCGGCATCCCGCGGCTGTCGTAGGAGGACCTTCAGGCCCGAGCTCTTCCCTGGGCGGACCTTTGGGTGCGATTCCGCAAGAGATCGGGCCTGAAGGCCCTCCTACGGGGGCGGCGGAATGATCGAACGTCACGCCATCGAAGCGATGATCCCGCACAAGGGTGCGATGTGCCTGTGGGATGCGGTCGTCGACTGGGACGATCGCCGCATCCGCCTGCGCAGCGACGGCCATCGCGATCCCGCGCATCCGCTGCGCAGCGACGACCGCCTGCGCGCGGTGCATCTGTGCGAATACGGCGCGCAGGCGATGGCCGTGCACGGCGGCCTGCGCGGCGCCGCGGCCGGCGGCGCGCCGAAGGTCGGTTTCCTGGTCGCGCTGCGCGACGTGACCCTGCACGTCGCGCGCATCGACGATCTGCCCGGCATGCTCGACTGCGAAGCCGAGCTGCTGGCCGAGAGTCCGGCGACGCAGCAGTACGCGTTCCGTATCGTCCACGCCGGCGCATTGCTCGCGGAAGGGCGGGCGGCGGTGATGTTGCAGGGATGAGCCTCGCATGTCGCTGAAATATCGATTGTCATCCCGAACGCAGTGAGGGACCTGTTGTTGAACGCATTCGGCAACCTGCGAAAGCAGGTCCCTCGCTTTGCTCGGGATGACAGCACCTGGAGACCGCAGAAGAAATGACCATGTCGAACAACACTCCCCGCCGCGCCCTCGTCACCGGCGGCAGCGGCGATCTCGGTGGCGCGATCTGCCGGCGGCTCGCGGCCGACGGCGCGCACGTCATCGTCCATGCCAACGGCAACCTCGCGCGCGCCGAAGCGGTGCGCGACGAGATCCTCGCCGCGGGCGGTTCCGCCGAGGCGGTGGCCTTCGACGTGTCCGACGGCGAGGCCACGCGCGCGGCGCTCGACGCGCTGCTCGAAGCTGGCCCGATCCAGATCGTGGTCAACAACGCCGGCATCCACGACGACGCGCCGATGGCCGGCATGCGTCCGGAACAGTGGACGCGCGTGATCGACGTGTCGCTGCACGGGTTCTTCCACGTCACCCAGCCGCTGCTGCTGCCGATGGCGCGCACACGCTGGGGCCGGATCGTCAGCATCTCGTCGGTGGCCGGCGTCATCGGCAATCGTGGCCAGACCAACTACGCCGCGGCCAAGGCCGCGCTGCACGGCGCCACCAAATCGCTGGCGCGGGAAATGGCCAGTCGCGGCATCACCGCCAATGTCGTGGCGCCCGGCGTGATCGCCGGCAGCATGGCGAAGGAGGCGTTCCCGCCCGAGCAGATCAGGCAGATGGTGCCCGCCGCGCGCGCAGGCACGCCGGAGGAAGTCGCGGCCCTTGTCGGCTTCCTGTGCGGCGACGGCGCGGGATACATCAACGGCCAGGTGATCGGCGTCGACGGCGGGATGAGCTGACCGGTCCTCCGTCCGTTCACGCAGACGGGGCAAGCATGTCGATGTGCATCGTCATGGACGCATCGGGCCATGCCGAAGAAGACAAGACGCAAGCGCGCCGTCGCAGGCCCCGAACGGCACAAGGGCCGCAATTGCGGCCCTTGTGCCGTTCGGGTTTAGAGTCGTGCAGGCTGAATTGTACGCAGCCCAGTCTGCGCGAGTCTTCTCAGGCCGCCGCGTACCAGATCGACGCGAGCGAGACGTCCGGCGGCGTCGCGCCGAGCAGCGCGTCGAGGCCGCAATCGTCGATCCGCGGATGCGCGGCGCGGGCGCGCTGCAGGGTTTCGGCGGCCAACGCGTCCATCCGCGCGACGTTGTCGCGGATGCGTTGCGCGAACGCGGGATTGTCCAGCGTGTCGTGCAGCGCGCGGTTCATCTCGTGGAACCAGTCGATGTCGAACTGATCGAGCAGGCGGCCGTCGAGCGATGCGCTGTCGGGCGTTCCGGCCGCGCGGTTGGCCTCGCCCCAGGCGCGCAGCAGCGCCTGCATCGCGAGATTCAGCGCGCGCCCGCGCTCGAACTGCGGACGCAGGCGGCCCAGCAGCGTGATCTCGGTGAGCTTGTCGCCGCAGAACAGCGGCGCCAGCAGCGCCCAGTAGTAGGTGTAGTCCCAGATCACCTTCACCGGCATCACCTGGGCGTCGCCGAACAGCGGATACTGGTCGCGGTACAGGGTCATCGTGTTCTCGAAGAACCCGAAATACAGCTGCTGGTAGATCTCGGCGTAGGGCGCGAAGGCGTGGCCGTCGCGATCCTTCGCGATCAGATCGCAGATCAGCGTGTTGGCGATGCCGATGTAGTCGCTGCCCGGCGAATAGAACGGATCGAGGAACACGCCGGCCTCGCCGGTCAGCGCCCAGCGGTCGCCGCTGAACACCTGTTTGCAGCCGTGCGAGAAATGGCGCAGGAACAGGAAATCCTGCAGGCCGTGTTCGGGCCGGTCGAGGGCGTCGGCGACCCGCGGCTGGTGTTCGCGCAGCCAGGCCATCGCCTTGTCGTGGGTGTTCATCGTTTCCAGCGGGTGCATGACTGCGTCGCAGACGATGCCCAGCGAATGCGCGCCCGACGACAGCGGGATCAGCCAGAACCAGTAGCCCGGGCCGCACATGTGGTTGGTCGAGCGCCAGCGATCCGGCGGCGTGCAGCGCGACAGCCAGTCGCTGTCGTCGGACCAGTCCTTCGGGTCGATGACGCCGTCGACCCGCCACCACACCGCATTGGCGTCGTGGCGTTCGGGCGCGGCGAGATCGAACTTGCGTTTCAGCAGGCCGGCGCGGCCGCTGGCGTCGACGACCCAGCGCGCGGTCGCGGAGACGGTGTCGCCGCGATGCTCCCAGGTGATCGCGTGAGGCGCATCGTCGCCGGAGGCCATCGCGAGGCCGCGCACGGTCGCGCCGTCGTGGAAGCGCACGCCGAGCCGGCGCGCTTCCTCGCCGAGGAAGTTCTCGAAGCGGCCGCGATCGATCTGCCACGACGGCGTCGGCAGGATCCGGCTCACGCCCAGTTCGGTGCAGCGGTCGATGTCGCGGCGGCCGTCGCTGAAGAAGAAGCGGAAACCGAACTTGCGGATGTGTTCGGTCTCGAGATGTTCGCGCAGGCCGAGCACGTTGGCGAAATAGTGCGCGCCGATCTCGACCGTGGATTCGCCGACCTTGAACGCCGCTTCCGGCACCGGATGCGTGCGCCGTTCGAGCACCGCGATGTCGATCGCGGGGTCCCGGCGCTTGAGCTGGATCGCCAGCGTGAGCCCGGCGAGACCGCCGCCGAGGACGACGACATCGTGATGGCGGGTGTCGGGGATCGGATCGTTCGCGGTCATCGTTTCGCGCTCCCGGTGTGCGGGTCGCCGGCGGAGGCGCTGCCCGCGAATTCGCCCGTGGGATCGTCGATCACCGGCGGATGCGCGCGCGCGCGGCGGTATTCGCGGACCACGTGCCCATACGACCAGACCTGCGCGACGACGTGCGAGGTGATCGCGTAGAGATCGCGGAACAGGCGGAAATGGCTTTTGCGGAACTGCTGCGGCGCGTCGGCGGCCTGGTAGCGGGTTTCGATCGGCACGCCGACCACGCCCGCGCCGGCGCGGCGCGCGGCCGAGATCAGCAGCTGCGCTTCGTACACGAAGCCTTCGCCGGCCACGTCGCGCAGGGTGAACACCGACGCCGGATACAGGCGCTGGCCGCTCTGGGTGTCGCGCACGCGATAGCCGCAGCCCCAGGCGATGCCCCAGTCGCCGAAATCGTTGCCGATGCGGCGGTAGATCGGCTGCGACGCGCGCTTGCGCAGGCGCGCGCCGATGATCACGTTGCCGGGATGACGGTTGGCGGCGGCGATCAGCCGCGGGATGTCGGCGGCCGCGTGCTGGCCATCGCCGTCCATGGTCGTGACCGCGGCCATGCCCAAGCGCTCGGCTTCGCGGAACCCGTCGCGCAGGCTCGCGCCCTTGCCCATGCGCTGCGGATGGCGCAGCAGCGTCACCGGCAGGTCGGCGATCTTCGCGACGGTGTCGTCGTCGGAGCCGTCGTCGATCACGATCACGTGGTCGCATTCGCGCAGCGCGCCTTCGACCACTTCGCGGATGCGCAGCGCTTCGTTCAGCGCCGGAATGACCACGGCGACGTTGTGGCGATCGAGCACGGGCGTCCTGGCGTCAGTCATGGAAGATCTCCACCGTCATCGCGCGTCCGGGACCGGCGTTGAGCGTCGCCCGCGTCGCGCCCGACGCCAGCGCATCGAACAGCGGCAGCATCGGCGTCATCGGATTGTTGCCGGCATGGCGGCCCAGCGCGCCGGGCGCATCGGCCGCGCCGTCGCCCAGCGTCGCGCGGATGCGCGGGCCCCGCTTTCTGTCGCGCGTGCCGTCGCGCGACAGCAGCAGCGCCCCGCCGAGCAGGCCGCCGGCGTCGTGCACCGACAACAGCGGCCCGACCGAGCCGGTGTCGTAACCGACCAGCAGCACCGCCTCGGCGCCGGCATCGAGCTGCATCAGCGCTTCGAGCAGGCCTTCGGCGAAGCTGGCGTCGTAGGCGCTGATCGCGGTCGCCGCCTGCATGCAGTGCGCGCCGATGGTCCAGTAGCCGGCGGCGGCGTTGTGCACCGAGTTGTGGAACTTCGTCGGCGAGATCGCGCGCGGATCGTCGGCGAGCGTCGCGCACATGTAGTCGGTGATCGACAGGTCGCCGTGGGTCGAGGTGAACACCGACGGCAGCGTCGCCGGGTCGCGGCCCGCCGCGCTGCAGGCCGCCAGCGCCACGTCCAGCGCGACTGCGACCGACTCCGGCGCGCGCCGGCGTTCGTTCGGCGGCAGCAGCTGCGGCGACGGTTTCGTCGCGGCGTTGTCGGGCAAGGCGCCGTCGGCGACGAAGGCGCAGGCGTCGGCCCACGACGGCAGGCCGTTGTTCCAGTAACCGACGCTTTCGATGGTGGCGACGAGTGCGGTCATGTCAGCGATGTCCCTGCGCGCCGCGCGCGAACACCAGCGAGGCGTTGTTGCCGCCGAAGCCGAAGGAGTTGTTCATCGCATGGCGGATCTCGCGCTGGGCGGCATCGAAGCGGATCTGCGGACCGCAGGCCGGATCGCGCTGCGGCGCGCCGGAGGCGTCGTTGCCGAGCATGCCGGGCAGGAAACCGCGCTCCAGCGCGAGCAGCGCGAACACCGATTCGACGATGCCGGCGGCGCCGAGCGTGTGCCCGACCCAGCCCTTGGTGGAACTGGCATGCAGGTCTCTGCCGAACAGGCCGCGCACCGCCAGCGCTTCGACGGTGTCGTTCGCGGGCGTGGCGGTGCCGTGCAGATTCAGATAGCCGACATCGTCGGGCGCGATGCCGGCGCGCGCGATCGCCTCGGCCATCGCCATGCGCGCGCCGAGACCTTCGGGATGCGGCGTCGACATGTGGTGGGCATCGCTGCTTTCGCCGTAGCCGCAGAAGCGCGGCGCGGGGTCGTCGATGCCGTCGAGACGTTCCAGCAACGCGTAGCCGCCGGCTTCGCCGAGCGAAAGACCGTCGCGGCGCGCATCGAAGGGCAGGCAGGGATGCTGCGACACCAGCCCCAGCGCGTTGAAGCCGAACAGCACGCTGCCGCACAGCGTATCGACCCCGCCGACCAGCGCCGCATCGACCACGCCCGCCGCGATCAGCCGCGCGGCCTGCGCGAACACCTTCGCGCTGGAGGAGCAGGCGGTGGCGACGGTCACGCAGGGCCCGCGCAGGCCGGTCGCGCGCTGCACGAAATGGCCGAGCGAATGCGGCGTGTGCAGCAGCGGCCGGCGCAGATCGGCAGGAAATACCGGGGCGCCGGCTCCGTCGCGTTCGAGCCGGGTGTAGGCCTCTTCGCTGGCGCCGATGCTGGACGTGGAGGTGCCCAGCACGATCGCGATGCGATCGGCGCCGTGGCGCGCGCGCAGTGCGGCGAGGCCGTCGAGGATCCCGTCCTGCTGCAGCGCCAGCCAGGCGAGGCGGTTGTTGCGGCAGTCCAGATGGGCGAGGTCGGCCGGCAGCGTCACGTCCTCGATGCCGTCGACGCGGCCGATCCAGGTCTCCAGCCGCGCGTGCGCGGCGGCGCCTTCGCCGAAATCGTTGCGACGCAGGCCGCTGCGGCCGGCGCGGAGCGCTTCGGCCTGGGCGTCGCGGCCGTGGCCCAGCGCGGTGGTGGCGGTGTAGGCGCGGATCGCCAGCGGTGCCATCGGAGGAGGAGAGATCGCTGCGGAAGGCACCGCGTCGCCCGGTTTCGGAAGGGACCGGATTATAGTCGGGCCCGCTGTTTCACGGCGAATCCGTCCATGCGCGCGCGTCGCGATCGTGCGTTCGGCAAGATGCCGCCGCGGCCGCGCCACCGCACGTCGCCCGGCGCGATCGACGGTTTCGGCCCTGGCTTATACTGCCGCCGCGACTGCCGGCGCTCGTTCAGTTTCCGGCGTCACCATCACTTCCAGGGGGTTCCTCGTGCGCGTTCTCGTCATGCTGTTGTCCGTCTTCTCGCTGTTCGCCTTCAGTGGCACCGTCCAGGCCCGGCAGGCGCCGCTGGCCGATCCGGCACCGGTGTCGATCCCGGCGGGACTGACCCCGGAGCAGGTGGTGAAGGACATCAAGCGCGCACTGATCGGCCGCGGCTGGACGATCACCGCCGAGCGTCCGGGCGAAATCGATACCACCCTGTATCTGCGCGACCATGTCGCCATCGTCCGCGTGACCTGGGATGCGCAGACCATCCGCATCGCCTACGTCGACAGCAAGAACCTCGACTACAAGGTCCGCAACGGCAAGACCTACATCCACCCGAACTATCTGGGCTGGGTGAGCAACATCGCCAAGGACATGGGCACCAATCTGCAGCTTTCCGCGCTCGACTGAGCCTGTTCCGGGCGGGGCGCGGGTTTCTCCACCCCCGCCCCGCCGCATCTCCGCCCGACGACAGAGGACGGGCCGCGTGACCCGTCTCGACCACCGCCGCCGCCTGTTCCTCGATCGTGACGTGCTGCATGCCGGCGTGGTGGCCGGCGCGGTCTGCGTGCTCAGCGCCGGCCTGGTGTATCTGGGCTATTTCGCGCATGTCGTGCGCACCGCGCGACGGGCGCCGATCGCACCCGCCCGCGGCGAAACCCTGCTGCTGTTCGGCAAGCATGCGCCGGGTGGACGCCTCGACGCCGATTTCGCCGCACGCATCGGCCGCGCCGCCGAAGTGTGGCGCACGCGCCCGCCGCGGGTCATCGTGCTGCTCGGCGGCAGCGCGCCCGGCCATCCGGCGGAAGCCGATGTCGCCCGCGCCGCGCTGCTGGCCGAAGGCGTCGCCGACGATGCGCCGCTGCGGCTGGAGAAGACGTCGCGCGACACCCTGCAGAACCTGCGCAACGCGCGCACGCTGCTCGCCGATGCCGCGCACGGTGGTCCGGTCGTCCTGCTCAGCAACCGCTATCACCTCGCCCGCTGCGCGCTGTTCGCGCGCCAGCTCGGCTTCGACTGGGAACTGTGCGCCGCCGAGCCCGCATTGCGGTTCACGCCGACCACCGTCTTCCGCCTCGCCGGCGAAGCTGCCTACGTCTGCTGGATCGATCTTGGCACGCGTTGGGCGCGCTTGATCCGCCACCGCCGGATGCTGGAACGCGTGACCTGAGCGCGCCGCGGCGCGCATCGTTGCGCGCGCCCCATACCACGTGCCTCCTTGGTCCTGCTCAGCGCTTCGCCGACTGCGCCGGCACGAACTGTTCGCGCACCGCTTTCGCCAGCTGATCCGGCGGCAGCAGGCCCTGGTCGAGCAGGAAGTTGTTGAAGGCGAGGCGATCGAACCTGTCGCCCAGCGCCAGTTCGGTTTCCGCGCGCAGTTCGAGGATGCGGGTGTAGCCGTAGAAATAGCTGCCGGCCTGGCCGGGCGCGTTGAAGGTGTAGCGATCGAGTTCCTGGCGCGCCATCGGTCTGGACAGGCCCACGTCCTCGATCAGCACCTTCTCGGCGCGCGCGCGGTCGATCATGCCGAGGTTGAGCATCGGGTCGAGCATCGCGCGCGCGGCGCGCATCAGCCGGAACTG
The DNA here is from genome assembly GCA_011526085.1 of Lysobacter sp. Classification (GTDB taxonomy): domain Bacteria; phylum Pseudomonadota; class Gammaproteobacteria; order Xanthomonadales; family Xanthomonadaceae; genus Lysobacter_I; species Lysobacter_I hankyongensis. Next base: position 50,939 of record WYBC01000030.1, read on the forward strand.
CAGCGCGATCAACTGGCCGTCGAGCGGTTCGTGGGGAATCATTTCCGCTTCGGCGTACAGCGCCCAGCCTTCGACATTCACCGAGTTGAAGGCGAACAGCGTGCGCGCCAGCGACACGCCGCGTTCGACCATCGCGGTGAACTGCAGTTCGTGGCCGGGACGGCCTTCGTGCGCCGACAGCGTCCACGCCACCGCCGGGAAGTTGAAGTCGTCGTAGGCCTCGTGCGCGTCGCCGGTCGCGGGATTGCTGATCGGCAGCACGAACTGGCCCTGCTGGCCGGTGTTGCCCACCAGCGGCGCCGGCAGGAAGTGCGGCGCCGGCTGCGCCGCGCTTTCAGCTTCGGTGCCGAGGCGCATCACCATCGGCCGGTTCGGCACGTCGACGATGCGCTCGCGCCGGATGATCGGGTCGATCGCATCGATCACGGTGCGATAGCGCGCTTCCAGGCGATCGTTGGGAATGGTGTCGCGCTTCAGCGCGCGGATCACGCCGCGGTAGTCGGTGGCCTCGATGCCTTTTTCCTTCGCCACCAGCGGCGCCAGCCGGTCCATCGCCGCGCGGGTTTCCATGAACGCCAGGCGCGCGCGCTGGATCAACAGCTGCGGCGGGATGTCGATGCCCACCTGCTTCAGCTGCAGCGCGTAGAGTTCGGCCGGCAGGCGGGTGTCGGTGCGCGCGGTGGGCAGCACGTCGGCGCGCACCCATGCGGCGTATTCGGCGATCTGCGCGTCGAGCGTCTTCAGCGCCGCGTCGCTGCCGGCGACCTTGTACTGCGCGAACAGTTTGCGGATGCCCTTGGCGTAGGTCTCGGCATTGGTCAGCGCCTGCTCGACCTCGAGTCTGGTGGGGCGCAGCAATGCGGTATCGGCGGTGCGTTCTTCGTAGCGCTTGCGCGCCTGCGCGAAGATCGAGTCACCGCCGCGCTTGCCGTCGCTGTTGCCGATGTAGGCGTTGAGGCGGTCGAGCGCTTGTTTGCGGCGTTCGGGCGGTGTCTGGTCGGACAGCAGTCCGCGAAGGCCGGAGAACACGAGTTGCGGCGCATCGGTCCAGGGCAACTGCAGGCGTTCGCCCACCGCGCTGGCTTCGATCGCGTCGTCGGCCGCACCGATCATGATTTCGAGGTCCTGGCGGACATTGGGGTCGCGTTCCAGCTGCAGCTTTTCCTGCAGCGCCGCGCGCGCGTCGCCGATGGCCTTGCGGAAACGCGCGCCGTTGTCGGGGCCGAGGTCGGCGACCTTGTCGTCGTAGCCGGGCACGCCGAAGAAGGTGGCGGATTCCGGCTGGAAGCGCAGCTGCGCGTCGAGCAGGATCCGGGCATGGGCATTGCTGGCGGCGACCCAGGCCGGCGCCTGACGCGCTGCATTTGTTTTCGTCGAGGGTTGGGGGGCGGTCGGCGCCGCATGCACGGACAGCGGCACGGCGAGCGCACAGGCGATTGCGAAAGCGAGGGCGAACGGTTTCATCGGGGACATCTCAACGGAGGTGGACGAACGCTACGCTTCGACGGCGAACGCGCCCACCGTCGAAGGTCACGGCGTTCACTCTGCCGCCCGGCCGGCGCAGGCGCTGAGACGCGCCGCGGCCCGATGCCGCGGAGCGCTCCCTCTGGAATCGGGGTCACGATCAACCCCGTTGCGCCGCCTGCGGCGTTCAGGCACATGAGCGGCCGCACAACCGGTGGCCGCGTGCACCGTTCCGGACGACCGCTCCGGACAACGGCGTCCGAAGACAGCACCGAAAAACAGAACCGAGGAGTCGCCCATGTCCATCGTTCCACGCATCGATACCCCCTGCCCGCTCGCCGCCGACGAACAGCGCACCATCGACGGCCACTGCGGCCGTTGCGATCGCGAGGTGCACCGCCTCGACACCCTCGACGGCGATGCGCGTCGCGCGCTGTTCGCCGCCGCGACCGGCCCGCTGTGCGTGTCCTATCGGGCGCCGGCCTCTTGGGCGCCACGACGGGTGGGCCGGATCGGCGCCGCCATCGCGGCCACGCTGATCACCGCCTCCGCCTACGCCGCCGACCCGTCGTCGCCGGGCACCGATGCGCAGACGGAACGCGCCGCGCCGACCACCGGCAGCCGCATCCAGCGCACCGAGCCGCGCGATCTCGACGAAGTGCTGGTGATCGGTGCGGTGAACGATCCGCAGGATGCGCGCCTGCCCGAAGACGCCAGCGTGCCGCCGTTGCCGGTACGCGGGGACACCGCGCCGCGCACCGGCAGCCGCATCCAGCGCGGCGAGCCGCGCGATCTCGACGAAGTGCTGGTGATCGGTGCGGTGAACGATCCGCAGGACGCGCGCCTGCCGGCCGACACCAGCGTGCCGGTGTTGCCCGTGCAGGAAGCGGCGGTGCTGGACGATGACGTCCTGATCATGGGCGGCGTGTCCGATCCGACCGCCGTCGAGTGGGTCGATGTCGAGACCGCCGTGCCGGAACTGCCGATGGTGACGGACGCGGCCACCGGCGACGGACGCTGAATCTCCGCGCTGAACTTCAGCAACGATCGACGACGCCGGCATCGCCCAACGATGCCGGCGTCGCGATGTTCCGAACCGTCGACGCTCAGTCGGTCCGCGCGACCGCAGGGCGGATGCCGGCGGCGTCCACCACGCGCAGATCGCGCATCGCGCGGTTGAGTCCGCGCAACGCGTCCGGATCGCCGTCGCCGACGATCAGGGCGATGTGGCCCGCGCCGAACGCGCCCAGGGCCGCGTCGTAACTGACCCAGCGCTGGCCGTCCCACACCTGCACCCAGGCGTGCGGACTGAACACGTGCGGCTGCCCGCTCATCCGTCCGGAGTAGGCCAGGCCGTGCGCGATCCGCGCCGGAATGCCGAGCGCGCGCGCGCCGGCGGCCAGCAGCACCGCGAATTCGGTGCAGTCGCCGCCGCGGTTCCGCAGCGCGGTCGCGGCGTCGTGGTAGTGACGGAAATCGATCGGCCCGGTCATGTGCGCGCGCACCGCCGCGGTCAGCGTCTTCATCCGGGTATGCACCGACAGCCCGCGGCCGTGGCTGCGCGCGAACGCGCGGACCTCGCGGTGGTCGCTGCGCACCCAGGCATTGGCGCGCAGATAGCGCTGCAGGTCGTCCGCCGACGGCGCGGCTTCGTCGCCGCAGGCGGTACAGACCGCGAGCGTGAGATCGTCGCCGGACGCGGTCACGCGCTGCTCGCCGGTGTCGGGAATGCGCCACTGCCGCCCGTTGTCGAACCGCAGCCGATAGCGGATTTCGCCGTTCAGCGCCGCGGGCGGCAGCCGGTAGGGCGACTTCACCAGCAGGCTGAGCAGGAAGGCCCGGGCCTGTTCGGCGGTCGGCGTATCGGCGAACGCGGGTGCCGCCGGCAGCAGCGCGGCGAGGACGGCGGACAACAGCAGGGGCTTCAGGCGCATCGCGACGGTTCCGGGCGGAGACGACCGCAACAACGCGCCGCCGCGCGCGGTGGGGTTGGCGCGGCCGCGGTTGCGCGGTCCGCGCCCGTGCCGATCAGCGCTTCAGGCAACGATCCAGATAGGTCTGCGTCAGCCGATAGCGATGCAGCGCATCCTTGCCGCGCAGGCCGTGCTTGGCGCCGGGATAGGTCATCAGTTCGAACGGCACCGCGCGCTTCTGCAACAGACTCATCAGCTTGGTCGAATTGCCGAACAGCACGTTGTCGTCGGCCATGCCGTGGATCAGCAGCAGCGCGTCCGGGCGGATGCCGTCGATGTGGGTGAAGACGCTGGCCTCGCGGTAGCCGCCGACGTTCGCGGCCGGCAGGTCCATGTAGCGCTCGGTGTAGTGGGTGTCGTACAGCGCCCAGTCGGTGACCGGTGCGCCGGCCACGCCGCAGGCGTAGTCGTCGGCGGCCTTCGCCAGCAGCATCAGGGTCATGTAGCCGCCGTTCGACCAGCCGTGCACGCCGATGCGTTCGCCGTCGACCCACGGCTGCGCGCGCAGCCAGGCCACGCCGGCCTGCTGGTCGGCCACTTCCACCGTGCCCTGCTTCGCGTACAGCGCGCCGCCGAACGCCGCACCGCGCCGCGGCGTGCCGCGATTGTCCAGCGAGAACACCACATAGCCCTGCTGCGCCATGTACTGGTTGAAGAAATGATCGCCGCGGCCGGGCCAGCTGTCGGTGACCGTCTGCGCCGCGGGGCCGCCATAGACGTAGACCAGCACCGGATAACGTTTGGCCGGATCGAAGCCCGGCGGCTTGATCAGGCTGTAATGCAGCGGCGTCCTGCCGTCGGCCGCGGTCAGCGTGCCGAATTCCACCGGCCGGTGCGTGGTCATGTACTTCGCGTACGGGTGGTCGGGTTTCGCCGGATCGTTGTCGATCAGATTCGCCACGAATGTACCGTCGGCGCGGTGCAGCGCGATCTGCGGCGGCGTGCCGGCGTTCGACCAGCTGTCGACGTAGACGCTGGCGTTCTTCGCGAAGCTGGCGGCGTGCATGCCGCGCTCGGTCGACAGCGTGCGGATCCTGCCGCCGGCCAGCGGCACGACGTGCAGCTGCGACTGCCGCGCGTCGGCCTCGCCGTCGGCGGTGCGGCCGGCGCTGAAGTACACCAGTCCCTTCGCTTCGTCGACCGCGAGCAGCGCGTCCACCGGCCAGTCGCCGCGGGTCAGCGGTTTCAACTGCCGGCCGTCTTCGCTGGCCAGATACAGATGCTCGAAGCCGCTGCGCTCGCTGCTCCACAGGAACCGGCCGTCCTCGAGGAAGCGCAACGCGTCGTGCAGCGGCACCCAGGTCTTCGCGGTTTCGACGATCAGCGTGCGCTGTTTCCCGGAGGCGAGTTCGACCTCGATCAGTTCCAGCCGGCGCTGGTCGCGCGACTGGCGCTGGAAGGTGAGCCGTCGCGGATCGCGCCAATCGACGCGGGCGAGATAGATGTCGGCATTGTTTCCGAGGTCGACCCACTGTGGCGTGGCGCCGCGCTTCGGCGCGATCGTCGCCAGCCGGATCGCGACGTTGGTGTCGCCCGCGGCCGGATAGCGCTGCTCGACGACCTCGGTGCGATCGGGATAGACCTCGTAGCGCTTCTGCACCGGCACCGCGCTTTCGTCGATGCGCGCGAACGCGATCGCGGAATCGTCCGGCGCCCACCAGTAACCGGTATGGCGGCCCATTTCCTCGTCGGCGACGAACTCGGCGACGCCGTTGCCGACGATCTCGCTGCCGTCGGCGGTGAGCTGGATTTCATCGCCGGTCGCGACCTCGATCACCCACAGGTTGCGGCCGCGGATGAAGCTCACGAAGCCGCCCTTCGGCGAGACCTTCGGGTCGGTGGCGAAGCCGGCGCCGGTGGTGAGCTTGCGGACCGCGGTCCTGCCGGATTTCGACAGATCGTAGAGATACAGCTCGCCGCCCAGCGGGAACAGCAGCGACTTCCCGTCCGGCGACCACTGATAATCGACGATGCCCGACAGCGCGGCGGTGCGCTGGCGTTCGCGCCGCGCCTTCTCCTCGTCGCTCAGCACTTCTTCGCCCGGCAGCACGTCGGCCGAATCGACCAGCAGCGCGGTCTTTCCGGTGGCGACCTCGAAGGCCCACAGATCCAGGCGGTTGCGATCGCTGTCCTTGCCGCGCAGGAAGGTCACCCGCGAACCGTCGGGCGCGATCTGCGGCTTCAGCAGCGTCGGCCCCGACAGCGGGGCGTCGCCGGTGATGGCGTCGAGGGTCAGGCCCTGCGGTGGCGGTGGCGTGGACGCGTCGACGGACATGGAGAGCGGGGGCGTGGCGAGCATGAGACAGAGCAGGGCGGCGGAGAGGCGCATGAGTGGGCTCGGAGCTGCGGCAGAGCGGAAGCTTAGCCGCAACCGCCGGATGCCGATATCGCCGGCACGGCGGCCTTCCGCGCACCGCGATCGCGGTAGAGCGGCCTGACCAGTCATTCGACTGTTGAAAACCAGGCCGCTGATCGTGAGCTGCCTGTGCGAGATGAGCGGCCTGAAGGCCGCTCTACCGGGGCGAATCTACCGTGCCGAAGCGGCTCAACGCCCGAACAACGCCTTCCGCGCCTCGTCGCTCAGCGGCTGTCCGGCCTCGGGATGGATGCGCTTGGTCCAGGCATAGGCGCGCGCGGTCGCCGGGCGGTCGCGGATCGCGTCGCGCCAGCGCCGCACTTCGGGATACGGCTCCAGATCGATCGGCGCGGTCTTGTACGGATCGATCCACGGATAACAGGCCATGTCGGCGATGGTGTAATCGTCGCCGACGATGAAGGCGCGGCCGGCGAGACGGCGGTCGAGCACGCCGAGCAGGCGGTGGGCCTCGCGGGTGTAACGGTCGATCGCGTACGCCAGCTTCTCCGGCGCGTAGACGTTGAAGTGGCCGTACTGCCCGGTCATCGGGCCGAGGCCGGCCATCTGCCAGAACAGCCATTCGAGGGTGGCGATGCGGCCGCGCGGGTCCTGCGGCAGGAAGCGGCCGGATTTCTCGGCCAGATACAGCAGGATCGCGCCGGATTCGAACACGCTCACCGGCGCGCCGCCGTAGGCGGGCGCGTGGTCCACGATCGCGGGCATCCGGTTGTTCGGCGCGATCGCGAGGAAATCGGGCTGGAACTGCTCGCCGGCGCCGATGTTCACCGGCTTGATCTCGTAGGCCAGCGGCGCGCCGGCATCGACCAGTTCTTCCAGCAGCAGGGTGATCTTGTGGCCGTTGGGCGTGGGCCAGTAGTGCAGATCGATCATGGGGGCGGCGTCCGTCGCGGGGGAAGATCGCCAGTCTACGGCGCCGCGCACGGCGGTTGGTCGCGGCCGCGAAATGCAGTGTCCCGATGCGGCTTGGCGCGCCTGCCGCCCGCCGCTACGCTATGCCGGCTTTTCCGCCCGCCACAGAGCGCAGATCATGTCGACCCCTTCGCTGAACCCCCTGCCCCGTCTGATCTTCGCGTCGCGTTGGCTGCAGTTGCCGCTGTATCTCGGCCTGATCGTGGCCCAGGGCGTGTACGTGTTCCTGTTCCTGAAGGAACTGTGGCATCTGATTCACGATGCCAACAATCTCACCGAACAGGGCATCATGCTGATCGTGCTCGGCCTGATCGACGTGGTGATGATCTCCAACCTGCTGGTGATGGTGATCGTGGGCGGTTACGAGACCTTTGTCTCGCGCCTGAATCTGAAAGATCATCCGGATCAGCCGGAATGGCTCAGCCACGTCAACGCCAGCGTGCTCAAGGTGAAGCTGGCGATGGCGATCATCGGCATTTCCTCGATCCATCTGCTGAAAACCTTTATCGCCGCCGGAACACTTGGTGTACCTCTTTGCGGAACCGAAGATGCCTTCGGAAATTTGTGCACCACCGTGACAGCGGATGGTGTGATGTGGCAATCGATCATCCACGGGCTTTTCATACTTTCGGCGATAGGTATTGCCTATACCGATAGGTTGATGTCATCGGCCACGGCTAATGCGGGCCATTCCACTTCTGGTCGCCCACAACACTAGAATATCTTAAGTGATTGAATTTGAAGAAATAATTTCTTCATGGGCGCCGGGTTGATGAGGGTGCGAGGTTGCTTGTAGCCTTCGTATACGCGCTGATAGACTTCGCAGAGCTTCAAAGATGAGCCCTGAATATAAGGGCTTCAACTGGACGGGGGATTACATGGATGTGAGAAAGATTGCCTTCAAGGCCGCAGTCGTCGGGCTTTCATTCAATTTATTGTTGCCTGGGTCGGCAGTCGCAAAAGACCGCCAGACGCTTATGTGGGATTCCGGCTTCGAGTCTTTCTGCGACGCACCATGCGTTTCAGCCTATAGGACCAAGAAATCTGTAATCCTTTACTTCATCGATCCGGCGAAAAGCAGCACAACATTTATAAGAGAAATCGCGCTGCCGAAAGATGCCACCATTACAAGGCCAAAACTGGTTAGTAGTGTCGATGCTCTCGGTTTCGATGATGACCATTCGCAATGGCTGTCAGCCACGACATCAGGGACCATTCCGCCACCACCGCCCAGTGGTTCTGGTGTGATCACGGCCCAAGCTTCGATTTATGACGGCCGTGGAAGCCTTTCTGGCATAGCGGTAATTCGATACTACTATGTCAATGGTCTTTTGGTTAATGTGACGGTGGAATACATAAGCCTAGATCAAGGCAGTGTGGAGTGATCGAGGCATATGAAAATTCAATCCATAAATGCGCTTTTTTTGTGCGCGATCATTGCCCTGTCCCCTCTCCTGAGCCTTGCTGAGGACCATCCCAGCGTGCCTGCACCTCCTCGCGGAGGTACAGGAGTAGTCACCGTAACCAACAAGCTATACACCGTAAAAGGGGAGCATGCTGGCTACGTGAGTCTTGACTACATTTTCAAGAATGGACGCTTGCAAGGTGTAAAGCCGCGCCTCGTTGATAAAGCAGGCATGCCCTATAAAGTTGAAGCCATGCCTTCGTTAAGTGAGGGCGGCAAAGCAGATCGTGCAAAGAAGTGAGTGGGGTGTCGTGCCTCGTCCCGCATCTCCAAGGGAGGCAATTGCGGGCCGCCTTAACTTGGGAGCCTGCTCAGAATATCTGCAGGCAGGACACTAAGCCTCAATAGCGCATGGAGAGATTCCTGAGACCTCAAAGCTCTCGGGCAGGAGTCTCTTGATGGCCTAGAATGGCGGGATGGATGTCTCCCACCTGCTCGACGGCCTGAACACCGCGCAGCGCGACGCGGTCAGTGCCGAACCCGGCCACCTGCTCGTGCTCGCCGGCGCCGGTTCCGGCAAGACCCGCGTACTGACCCATCGCATCGCCTGGCTGCACGAGGTGCACGGCGTGCCGATGCACGGCATCTTCGCGGTGACCTTCACCAACAAGGCCGCGGGCGAAATGCGCCATCGCGCCGAATCGCTGCTGCCCGGCGGCAGTCGCGGCATGTGGATCGGCACCTTCCACGGCCTCGCCCACCGGCTGCTGCGCCTGCACTGGCAGGACGCGAAGCTGCCGGAAGCCTTCCAGATCCTCGACAGCGACGACCAGCTGCGGCTGGTGAAGCGCGTGGTGCAGGCGCTGGAGCTGGACGAGGCGCGGTTCCCGCCGCGGCAGATCGCGTGGTGGATCAACGCGCAGAAGGACGAAGGTCGCCGGCCGCAGCACATCCAACCCGAGAAGGACGAGTGGGGCAGCGTGATGCTGCGCGCCTACACCCTGTACCAGGAGCGCTGCGAGCAGTCCGGGCTGGTCGATTTCGCCGAAATTCTGTTGCGCGCGCACGAGCTGCTGCGCGACCATCCGCCGCTGCTGCAGCACTACCGCCACCGTTTCCGGCAATTGCTGATCGACGAGTTCCAGGACACCAACAGCCTGCAGTACGCGTTCATCCGCCTGCTCGCCGGCGACGAAGGCCAGGTCTTCACCGTCGGCGACGACGACCAGGCGATCTACGGCTGGCGCGGCGCGAAGGTCGAGAACGTGCAGCGCTTCCTGCGCGATTTCCCCGGCGCCCGGACCATCCGCCTCGAACAGAACTACCGCTCGACCGCCAACATCCTCAGCGCCGCCAACGCGGTGATCGAACACAACCCGTCGCGGCTCGGCAAACAGCTGTGGACCGACAGCGGCGAGGGCGAGCCGATCGATCTGTACTCGGCGTACAACGAGATCGACGAGGCGCGGTTCGTGATCGAGCGCATCCGCCAATGGGTGCGCGACGGCGGCAGCCACGGCGAGACCGCGATCCTCTACCGCAGCAACGCGCAGTCGCGCGCGTTCGAAGAGACCCTGCTCGGCGAACAGATCCCGTTCCGCGTCTACGGCGGCATGCGCTTCTTCGAGCGCGCCGAAATCAAGGACACCCTGGCCTATCTGCGCCTGATCGCCAATCGCGACGACGACGCGGCGTTCGAGCGCGCGGTCAACACCCCGACCCGCGGCATCGGCGAGCGCACGCTCGACGAAGTGCGCCGACATGCGCGGCACCACGGCCAATCGCTGTGGAAGTCCGCGGCCCAGGTCGCGCGCGGCGACGCCCTGCCCGGTCGCGCGCGCAACGCGCTGGCCGCGTTCGAGGCGCTGATCGACGCCATCGGCGCGGAATCCGTCGATCTGCCGCTGAAGGACAAGATCGACCATGCGCTGGCGCGTTCCGGTCTGCGCGAGCATTACGCCGCGCTGTCGAAGGGCTCGCTGGATTCGCGCACCGACAACCTCGACGAACTGGTGTCGGTGGCCTCGCGTTTCGTGAAGGGCGACGACGAGGAGACCGCGGCACTCAGCGAGCTGGTCGCGTTCCTCGCCTACGCCGCGCTGGAAGCCGGCGAAGGCCAGACCGAAGCCGGCGAGGACGGCGTGCAGCTGATGACCCTGCACAGCGCCAAGGGCCTCGAATTCCCGCTGGTGTTCCTCGTCGGTCTGGAAGAAGGCCTGTTCCCGAACAACAAGTCGATCGACGAGGCCGGACGGTTGGAGGAAGAGCGCCGCCTCGCCTACGTCGGCATCACCCGCGCGCGGCAGAAGCTGGTGATCACCTATGCCGAGGCGCGGCGCCTGCACGGCCAGGACATGTACGGCCTGCCGTCGCGGTTCCTGCGCGAGATCCCGTCGACGCTGATCCACGAAGTCCGGCCGAAGATCCAGGTCGCGCGGCCGATGTACAACCCGAACGCGCGCCGCGACGTCTGGCAGCAGAACCGCGGCCACGCGTCGCTGCAGGAATCGCCCGGCCTGCGCCTCGGCCAGAACGTCAGCCACGCCAAGTTCGGCAGCGGCATCGTCACCGACATCGAAGGCAGCGGCGCGCACGCGCGCGTGCAGGTGAATTTCGAAAACGAAGGCAGCAAGTGGCTGGTGCTGGCGTATGCGAATCTGCAGCCGGCGTGATGGGCTGATGCTTTCCGCCTTCCCCCGCGTACGCGGAAGGCGATGTTCCCGGCGATCATGGAGACCGCCGTCGACACCGCTACGACACGAGTGACCCACATGACCGACACCACCGATCCCGCTGCTCTGCAAGACGATTTCCTCCGCGTCCGCGACTATCTCACCGGCCTGCAGGACCGCATCTGCGCCGCGATCGAGGGCGCGGACGGCGCCGCGACCTTCAGGGAAGACCGCTGGGAACGCGCCGAGGGCGGCGGCGGACGCACGCGGGTGCTGCGTGACGGCGCGGTGTTCGAACAGGCGGGGATCGGGTTCTCGGACGTCTCGGGCACGAAACTGCCGCCGTCGGCGACCGCGGCGCGACCGGAGCTGGCCGGCGCCTCGTGGCGTGCGGTCGGCGTGTCGCTGGTGTTCCATCCGCGCAATCCGTATCTGCCGACCACGCATGCGAACGTGCGTCATTTCCGCGCGATCCGCGACGGCGAAACGGTTGCGTGGTGGTTCGGCGGCGGGTTCGATCTGACCCCGTTCTATCCGTTCGACGAGGACGTGCATCATTGGCATCGGGTCGCGCGCGACCTGTGCGAACCGTTCGGTGGCGAGGCGCGCTATGCCCTGCACAAGGAATGGTGCGACGACTACTTCTTTCTGAAGCATCGCGGCGAGACCCGCGGCGTCGGCGGCCTGTTCTTCGACGACCTGCACCAGGATTTCGAGCGCGACTTCGCCTATCAGCGCGCGGTCGGCGACGGCTTCCTCGATGCCTATCTGCCGATCGTCGAACGGCGCAGGGACACGCCCTACGGCGAGCGCGAGCGCCAGTTCCAGCTGTACCGCCGCGGTCGCTACGTGGAGTTCAATCTGGTGTTCGACCGCGGCACCCTGTTCGGCCTGCAATCCGGCGGCCGCACCGAATCGATCCTGATGAGCCTGCCGCCGCTGGTGCGCTGGGAATACGGCTACGCGCCGGAGGCCGGCAGCGACGAAGCGCGGCTGATGGAGTATCTGCGGCCGCGCGATTGGTTGGGTGAGGTTCCGTAGGAGGCCTGCTTTCGTAGGAGGGCCTTCAGGCCGGCCCAGGGCGAACCCAAAGTGCGACGATATCGAAGCCGCGCCTGCGGGTGATGGCAATGAATCCGTGGTTCCAAATGCCATTGGCGATAGGAAAATCAGCGGACAGAAGTCCGTTCTACCGGGTGGACGATTCTTCGTCCGCCAGGAGGATGCTGATCCGCCCGTTGGTTTCCAGCGTCGCCACCCGGATGTGCTCGATCTCGCTGCATCCGGTCTCGCGCATGGCTTCGAGGAAATCGGCGTTGCTCACCAGTTCTCGCCGCAGCACCTGCCGGAACACCTTGCCGTCGCGCGCCAGAATCACCGGCTCGCCTTCGATCAGCTTGCGTGCGCCGGGGCTGCGCGCGGCGACGAAAGCGACGCCGTAGTTCAGCGCGATCAGGCAGACCGCGAGAATGCCGGCGCCTGCCAGCGAGTTGTCGCCGCCGTTCAATCCGTTCTGCACCGCGTTGCCGAGCAGAATCAGCAGGACCAGGTCGAACGGCGTGAACTGGCCGACCGCGCGTTTGCCGGAGAGGCGCACCAGCAGCATCACCAGCAGATAGATCACGGCAGCGCGCAGGACGAATTCCCACCAGGGCGCGGACAACCGGAACAGATCGGACATCGGAAGCACTCCCCACGACGAGGCGGCCAGTCTCGCGCCGCGTCGGGGCAATGGGAAGCGCGCTGTTCGACGCCTGCGCATCGAATCGCGCCTGCCGGATCGCGGCATAAATCGCAGGCAATAAAAAGCCCCGCAGGCGGGGGAACCGGCGGGGCTTGGAACGTGACTTGGGGAGAGTCGTTCGTTCCGGGGACCACCCTAGGGGAGAGGGGGGTCGACGACAGACGTTGCATCTGTCGCGAGTAGTTGACCACGATCGCCACGCCGAGTTCGTAAAGATTCCGATATGCAGACGGGTGAATTCAGGACGGATTCATGCCTCGTGCAATTTCCGTTCAGTTTCGCAGGAAATCCCTGAAAAACCTGTCGGAATGAGCAGGTTGGACCCTGTCGAAAGTAACAGGTTCGACCGGCGGACATCGGATCGCGACGATGATCGGCGCGGCCGCCAACGCGTCGCCGCGCGCGACGCGCCCGAAGCACGGCAGCCTTCAGTGGGCCTCGTCCCAGTTGTCGCCGACCCCGCTGTCGATCACCAGCGGAACCCGCAGGTCCGCCGCGGCGCTCATCCGCCGGGTCGCTTCCGCGATCAGGGTGTCGACGAAACCGGCGTCGCACTCGAACACCAGTTCGTCGTGCACCTGCAGCAACATCTTCGCTGCGTCGGCGTGGCCGGCGATCCAGCGGTCGATCTCGATCATCGCGCGCTTGATGATGTCGGCGGCGGTGCCCTGCATCGGTGCGTTGATCGCGGCACGCTCGGCGCCGGCGCGCAGGCCCTGGTTGCGGGCGTTGATGTTGTCCAGGTACAGCCGGCGCCCGAACACGGTTTCGACATAGCCCTGCTCGTGCGCCTCCTTGCGGGTGCGATCCATGAAGTCGCGCACGCCGGGATAGCGGTTGAAGTAGAGCGCGATGTAGTCCTGCGCTTCACCGCGACCGATGTCGAGCTGCTTCGCGAGGCCGAAGGCGCTCATGCCGTACATCAGGCCGAAGTTGATCGCCTTGGCGGCGCGGCGTTCGTTGCCGCTCACCTCTTCCAGCGGTTTGCCGAACACTTCCGCCGCGGTGGCGCGGTGGATGTCGGCGCCGGATGCGAACGCGCGGACCAGGGCCGGATCCTCGGACAGGTGGGCCATGATCCGCAGCTCGATCTGCGAATAGTCGCAGGCGACCAGCTTGCGGCCCGGCGGCGCGATGAAGGCCTTGCGGATGCGGCGGCCATCGTCGGTGCGGATCGGAATGTTCTGCAGGTTCGGATCGTTGGACGAGAGACGGCCGGTGGCGGCGCCGGCCTGGTGATAGCTGGTGTGCACCCGGCCGGTGTCGCGGTTGATCATGTCCGGCAGCTTGTCGGTGTAGGTGCTGCGCAGTTTCGCGAGGCCGCGATATTCGAGGATGATCCGCGGCAGTTCGTGCTGGTCGGCGATGGCCTCCAGCGCTTCCTCGTTCGTCGACGGCTGGCCGGTGGGCGTCTTCACCAGCGCCGGCAGCTTGAGTTCGTCGAACAGCAGCGCCTGCAACTGCTTGGGCGAATCGAGATTGAACGTGCGGCCGGCGAGTTCGGTCGCCTTCTGCTGCGCGGCGAGCATGCGGCGCGACAGATCCGCGCTCTGCCGGCGCAGTTCCTCGGCGTCGATCAGGATGCCGTTGGCTTCCATCCGCGCCAGCACCGGCACCAGCGGCACTTCGATGGTGCGATAGACCCGTTCGAGATCGGGAATCTCCGCGAGCTTCGCCGACAGCACGCGATGCAGGCGCAGGGTGATGTCGGCGTCCTCGGCGGCGTAGCGGGTCGCGTCGTCGATCGCGACTTCCGAAAACGGAATCTGTTTCGCGCCCTTGCCGGCCACGTCCTCGAACTTGATGGTGTCGTAGCCGAGGTAGCGTCTGGCCAGCGAATCCATGTCGTGGCGGGTGGCGCTGGAGTTCCAGACGAAGCTTTCCAGCATGGTGTCGTCGGCGTAGCCGTCGACGTCGATGCCGTGGCGGCGCAGCACGTGCAGGTCGTACTTGCCGTGCTGGCCCAGTTTGCGATGCTTCGGACTTTCCAGCAGCGGACGCAGCGCGTCGAGGGTCTCGCGCAGGTCGAGCTGCGCCGGCGCGCCGGGATAGGTGTGGCCGACCGGGATGTAGCAGCCGTTGCCGGGCGCGGTGGAGAAACTCAGGCCGACCAGATTCGCCTGCATCGCGTCGAGCGCGTCGGTCTCGGTGTCGAACGCGAATTCCTCCGCGGCGTCGAGCATCGCGATCCAGGCGTTCAGGCGTTCGCGGGTCTGCACGGTCTCGTAGTCGCCCTTCACCGACAGCGACGGATCCGGCGCTTCGTCCGACGGTTGCGCGGCGCGGGCATAGCCGGCGGCGGTGTTGCGCAGGCTGGCGTCGTTCGCGCCGGCCGCGGCTTCGTCGCCGGCGCCGCCGAGTTCCTTCAGCGCCTGGTTGAAGCCGTAGCGCGCGTAGAGCCGGCGCAGGTCCTCGACATGGCGCTCGCGCAGCGCCAGCGTGGCCGGGCCGCCCTCGAGTTCGACATCGGTCTTGATCGTCGCCAGCTGGCGGTTCAGCGGCAGCCTCGGCAGCGCCGCGCGCAGGTTGTCGCCGATCTTGCCCTTGATCGCATCGGCGTTGGCGATGACGTTGTCCAGGGTGCCGTATTCGTTGAGCCATTTCGCGGCGGTCTTCGGGCCGCATTTCTCCACGCCCGGGATGTTGTCGACGGTGTCGCCCATCAGCGACAGCAGGTCGACGATCTGGTCGGCGCGCACGCCGAACTTCTCGATCACCGCGGGGTCGCCGTCGAGGCGGCTGCCGCTCATGGTGTTGACCAGGGTCACGCCGGGCCGGACCAGCTGCGCGAAATCCTTGTCGCCGGTGGAGATGGTGACGGTCATGCCCTCGGCGGCGCCCTGCACGGCGAGCGTGCCGATCACGTCGTCGGCTTCCACGCCGGGCACGCGCAGGATCGGCAGGCCCAGCGCCTGCACGATCGCCATCATCGGCTCGATCTGCGCGCGCAGATCGTCGGGCATCGGCGGGCGGTTGGCCTTGTACTGCGGGTCGAGGTCGTCGCGGAAGGTCGGGCCGGAAGCGTCGACCACGAACGCGATGTACTCGGGCTGCTCCTTGATGTGCGCGCGCAGCATGTTGACGATGCCGAACAGCGCGCCGGTGGGTTCGCCCTTGGCGTTGCTCAGCGGCGGCAGCGCGTGGAAGGCGCGGTAGAGGTAGGAGGAACCGTCGATCAGTACGAGTCGTGTCATCCGTGGATTCTACCCCCGACCCGCCGCCGCCGAACCGTGCGGAATGCGGTGCGCGCGTCGGCGCGGACGGTTCACGCCGGCGGACGTATGATGCGATTCCCCCATCCGCCGGAGATCGCCATGCGCCGTTCACTTCCGTTCGTGCTGTCGCTGGCATTCGCACTGGGCGGCTGCGCCAGCACCGGCGGCGGCAACGCCGCCATGGATGTCCCGCCCGATGCCGTGCCCGCGACCCGGGTGATGGACAACGGCGACGAGATCACCGAGTACCGCGTCGCCGGCCAGTTGCGGATGGTGAAGGTGCAGCCGGCGCGCGGTCCGGCCTATTACCTGTACGACCGCAACGGCGACGGCCGCCTCGATGAAGAGAAGGGCGTGTCGCCGGTGTATTTCAAACTGTTCGAGTGGTGAGGCCCGCAGCCACGTCGCCGATGTCGTGGTCGCGCGGGCGGCGGTCGCATGCGCGTACACCACCACGACATCGCTAGTCGTCGCACGACGGCTCACGCCACCCGCGCGCACACCCACGCATCCACCCGCGCGACGCCCGCCCGCAGCAGTGCGTCGGCCGCGGCATGCAGGGTGGCCCCTGTGGTCATCACGTCGTCGATCAGCGCCACGTGCGCCGGCAGGGCGATGCCCGGGCGCACCGCGAACGCGCCCTTGAGGTTGCGCCGCCGGGCCACGGCATCGAGCCGCGACTGCGGGGCGGTCTCGCGGACGCGCGCCAGCAGGTCGTCGCGCAGCGGCAGAGCCAGGGCGCGGGCCAGCGGCCGCGCCAGTTCCAGGGTCTGATCGAAGCCGCGGACGCGCAGCCGGCGGCGATGCAGCGGCAGGGGGATCACCGCCTCCGGCCGTGCGGCCCCGGCCAGGGCTTCGGCCATCAGGTCGGCGCAGAGCCGCCCGGCGGCCAGATCGTCGTGGAACTTCAGCCGCGGCAGCAGGCGGTCCAGCGGCGCTTCGTAGCGGAAGACCGCATGGGTCTCGGTCAACGGCGGCGGCCGGCGCCGGCAGCGGCCGCAGGCCTCGACGGGCTGGAGCATGGGCAAGGGCAGGCCGCAGCGCAGGCAGGCGCAGCGGTTCCAGGGCAGGTCGCGGGTGCAGGCCGGGCAGAGGTCCCGCCCACCGGGGGCGATGGTCGCTGCGCAGCCCAGGCAGTGCGCTGGCCACAGCCGCCCCGGGAGGGCGGCCAGCCGGCGCAGGACGAGCCTGCTCAGGACCGAGGACAGATCGAGGTTGACAGGGCTGAACATGCTTTCCAGACTGCCTGTCCCTCAAGGACGTGTCCGTCAGGAAACCCCGATGCCTGCTGTCAGCGCTTTCAGCCCCCTGCGTCACGACTGGCAACGCGCCGAAGTGGAAGCGCTGTTCGCGCTGCCTTTCCCGGTGCTGCTGCAGCAGGCGGGCGAGGTGCATCGGGCGCATTTCGACCCGGCCGAGGTCCAGGTCAGCACCCTGCTGTCGGTGAAGACCGGCGGCTGCCCCGAGGACTGCGCTTATTGCCCGCAGGCCCAGCGCTATCACACCGGCGTCGACGCGACCAAGCTCATGGATACCGTTGCGGTGGTGGAGAAGGCGAAGCAGGCCAAGGCCGCAGGCGCCTCCCGCTTCTGCATGGGCGCCGCCTGGCGCTCGCCGAAGGACCGCGACATCCCGAAGGTCGCCGAGATGATCCGCGAGGTGAAGGCGCTGGGGCTCGAAACCTGCGCCACCCTCGGCATGCTCAGCGGCGAACAGGCCACGGCGCTGAAGGCCGCCGGCCTCGACTACTACAACCACAATCTGGACACCGCGCCGGAGTTCTACGGCGAGATCGTCCAGACCCGCGAATTCCAGGACCGCCTCGACACCCTCGGCCATGTCCGCGACGCCGGCATGAAGACCTGCTGCGGCGGCATCGTCGGCATGGGCGAGTCGCGCTCGCAGCGCGCCGGCCTGCTGCAGATCCTGGCCAATCTGCCGGCACATCCGGATTCGGTGCCAATCAACCGCCTCGTGCAGGTCGAAGGCACGCCGCTGCACGGCACCGCCGAACTGGATCCGTTCGAGTTCGTGCGCACGATCGCGGTGGCCCGGATCATGATGCCGAAATCGATGGTGCGGCTGTCCGCCGGCCGCGAGACCATGTCCGACGAACTGCAGGCGCTGTGTTTCCTCGCCGGCGCCAATTCGATCTTCTACGGCGAAAAACTGCTGACCACCGGCAACCCCGACACCGAGCGCGACCTCGCGCTGTTCGCGCGCCTGGGCCTGCGGCCGATGCCGGTGGTGGAAACCGCGAACACCTTCCATGCCGACATCGTCGACACCGCTCTCGCCGGCGGCGACGGTGGCGATGGTCCGCCCTGCACCCGAGCCGCCTGATCGAGCACCTGCCATGACCCGCCCGCGCCTCACCGAACGCATCCTCGCCGCCCGCGTGCAACGCACGATCCAGGGCCGCGTGCGCCAGCGACGCACGGTGACGCGACGCGACGGCGTGCGCTGCGAGGTCGACGGCCGCTGGCTGACCAATTTCGCCGGCAACGATTATCTCGGCCTGTCGCAGCATTTCGGCGTGGTCGACGCGCTGCAGGCCAGCGCCTCGCGCGATGGCGTCGGCAGCGGCGCCTCGCACCTGGTCAGCGGCCATCACGCCAATCACGACGCGCTGGAGAAGGAACTGGCCGACTGGATCGGCGCGCCTCGCGCGCTGCTGTTCGGCAGCGGTTACCTCGCCAATCTCGCGGTGCTGCAATCGCTGCTCGGCGAAGACGACGTCTGCGTGCAGGACCGGCTCAACCACGCCAGCCTGATCGACGCCGCGCGGCTGGCCGGCTGCAAACTCCGCCGCTATCCGCACGCCGATCCCGAAGGCGCGCTGCGCCAGCTGCGCACCGTGCCCGACGGTGCGGCGATGATCGTCACCGACGGCGTGTTCAGCATGGACGGCGATGTCGCGCCGCTGCGCGAACTGTCGCTGGTCGCGCGCGTGCAGCAGGCGTTGATCTACGTCGACGATGCGCACGGCGTGGGCGTCGTCGGCCCCGATGGCCGCGGCTGCGTGGCCGAGGCCGGGCTCGAGGCCGCCGGTGTGCTGCAGCTCGCCACGCTGGGCAAGGCCCTCGGCGGTTACGGCGCGGTCGTGCTCGGCAGCGAGGAGATCATCGGTCATCTCGCCGAAACCGCGCGTCCGTACATCTACACCACCGCGCTGCCGTCGGCGCAGGCCGCGGCCACGCTGGCGGCGGTGAAGCTCGCGCGCCGCGATCACTGGCGCCGGGAAAAACTGCAGGGCCTGATCGCGCATTTCCGTCAGACCGCGATGTTCCGCGATCTGCCGCTGTTGCCGTCGACCGGTCCGATCCAGCCGCTGATGTGCGGCGACGAGAAGCGCGCCACCGCGCTCGCCACCGCGCTCGAAGCGCAGGGCTTCTGGGTGCCGGCGATCCGTCCGCCCACGGTCCCCGACGGCAAGGCGCGGCTGCGCATCACCCTGTCGTCGCTGCACACCCAGGCCGAAGTCGACGCGCTGATCGATGCCCTGAGCTGGGCCCGCGACGCGGTCGAGATGGGCTTCGGCGCGGCTGGAGCCGCGGTGGCGTGATGCCGATGGCGGTTTCGCGAGACGATCGCGACGCGCGCATTCCGGTCTGGATCGCGCTGTCGGAGTTGTATCTGGATACCGACGTGTCGGTCTTCCACGATGCGATCGCGGAGACGCTCGCCGCATCGCCGTATTTGCCGGCCGAACTGCGCGACATCTTGATGGACGACGTGCACCCGGCGCTCCATGCCAATCTCATGTCGGTCGCCGGCGAATGGGCCGGTTTCGACGAGGCCTGGCTGATCGAACGGATCGAAGCGGTCGGCCGCCAGCCGCGCTGGCGTCGCCGCATGAGCCGCTGGTTCGCGCGCGACATCGACGCGCAGTGGCGCGCGCTCGAACCGATGATCCTCGCCGCACGGAACACCGAACCGCAACGATGAGCGCGCGCCTGCACACCACGATCAGCGGCGAAGGCCCGCCGCTGGTCCTGATCCACGGCTGGGCGATGCACGGCGGCGTGTTCGCGCCGCTGGTCGAACGCCTGCGCGATCGTTACACCCTGCATCTCGTCGACCTGCCCGGGCATGGCCTGAGCCGCGACGACGCCACGCCGCTGGCCTTCGATGCCGTCTGCGACGCGCTGCACGCGCAGTTGCCGGTGGCGCCGTGGATCGGCTGGTCGCTGGGCGGCATGTTCGCGCTGCATGCCGCGGTGCATGCGCCCGAACGCGTGCCGGCGCTGGTCGCGTTGTGCAGCAGCCCGTGTTTCGTGCGCGGCCCCGACTGGCGCTACGGTGTGTCCGCCGAGATCTTCCGCGACTTCGCCAAGGGGCTGGGCGACGATTATCGCGCCACCCTCGATCGCTTCGTCGCGCTCGAAGCCTTCGGTTCGGACCACGCGAAGGACGAGATCCGCGCGCTGCGCGCCGAGCTGTTCGCCCGCGGCGAGCCCGCGGCGCGGGTGCTCGTCGACGGCCTGCAGATCCTCGAAACCGCGGACCAGCGTCCGCTGCTGCCGCAGCTGCGCGTCCCGAGCCTGTGGATCGCCGGTCGCCGCGACCGTCTGGTCGATCCGCGCGCGATGCGCGAGGCCGCGGAGATCGTCGAACGCGCGGGCCACGCGCCTGCGACCTTCGCGCAGATCGAACACGCCGGGCACGCGCCGTTCCTGACCCATGTCGATGAGGTCGTCGGGCATCTCGCCGAGTTCCTCGTCGACTTCCTCGCCGCGACCGGCGGCGACGCGTGAACGCTCCCGCCGACGCGGCGTTGTTCGACCGGCGCCACGTGCGCCGTGCGTTCTCGCGCGCGTCGTCGAGTTACGCCGATGCCGCGAAGCTGCAGCACGAAGTCGAAGCACGACTGCTGGAATCGCTGGACTACTACGCCGAAGGCCGCGCCGCCGACGCGCAGGCGCCGGCCGTCGTCGTCGATCTGGGCTGCGGTCCCGGCGGTGCGTCGCGGGCGATGCGCGCGCGCTGGCCGAAGGCGCGGGTGCTGTCGCTCGATCTCGCCCTGCCGATGCTGCGCGCGCATGTCGACGCGCCCGCCGGCCTGCTCGATGCGCTCCGTCAGCGCCTCGCGCGCGCGCCCGACCGCGTCTGCGCAGACGCCCGCGCGCTGCCGCTGGCCGAGCACAGCGTCGATCTGCTGTTCTCGAACCTGTGCCTGCAGTGGATCGAGGATCTGCCCGCGGTGTTCGCGGGGTTCCGTCGCGTGCTGAAGCCGGGCGGCATGCTTGTCGTCTCGACCTTCGGCCCCGACACGCTGTACGAACTGCGCGGCGCCTTCGCCACCGCCGACGCGGTGCCGCACGTCAGCCCGTTCGCGTCCATCGCGCAGTTCGGCGACGCGCTCATCGCCAGCGGCTTCCGCAATCCGGTGCTCGATCGCGACGAACTGGTCACCCGCTACGACGATCTGCCGGCGCTGATGCGCGAACTGCGCGCGATCGGCGCCACCAACGCATTGCGCGCGCGCCGCCACACCCTCACCGGCAAGGCCCGCTTCGCCGCCGCCGCGAACGCCTACGAACCGCTGCGCGACAACGGCCGCCTCCCGGCCACGTGGGAAATCATCACCGCCCTCGCCTGGGCGCCCGAACACGGCGTACCGATCCGCGAAGGCGGCGAGGACATCGCCCGCTTTCCGGCCAGCGGGATTCCGGTGCGGCGACGTTGATCGATCCGTTCGCCGTCGTCGTTCTGGCCGCGGTCGCGACCTATCTCGTCTGGCTTGGTTTGGCCTGTCTTTTCGCGCCTGCCCGCGCCGCGCGTTTCCTGACCGGGTTCGCGACATCGCCGGCCACGCATATCCTGGAAATGGTGTTGCGCCTGCTGGCCGGCTGGGCCTTTCTGCGGTACGCGCCGCGCACGAATTTTCCCGCGGCCTTCGTCGGCATCGGCGTCGTCCTCGTCGTCACCACGGGCTTGCTGCTGCTGGTCCCGTGGCGATGGCATCGCCGTTTCGCGCAGCGTGCCGTCCCGGCCGCGCTGCCATTTCTGACCCTGATCGGCATCGTATCGCTGGCGTGCGGCGGTGCGCTGCTGATGGCGACGCTGGGCCGCGCCGGCTGAGGGTCGAGGCGAAGACGCGTCCCGCGGACGGCCCCGCTTGTTGATCGCCGACGGCGTTGGCTATGCTCGCGACAGGCGCTGCACAATCACACGGAGACCCGTCATGCCCCGATTCTCCGCACAGCGTTTCGCATTTCTCTTCATCTTCATGCTGATGGCCGCCAGCGCCGCCGCGGCGAAACCGCCTTCGCTGCCGGCCTGCCTCAAGGCATCGGCGAAGACCGGCGCGCCCTTGCCCGCGGTGACCTACAGCGACATGCACGGACTGTGGGGCGGCACGACACTGACGCTCGAAGTCGATGGCCGCTACACCCGCGTCCAGGCGGAGCCCGGGCAGCCGCCGCAGCGCGTCGACGCACGCGTGGATCCCGCGCGACATCGCGCCCTGGTCGGCCTGTTGATCGAATTGAAGATCTGGCAGCAGCGCGTGCCCAAGCGCATCGCGGTGCCCGACGAAAGCACCGCATCGCTGCGCATCCGCTGCGGAACCGCCGAAGCCGCGATCTGGGAGTGGTACAACGATCTCGACAAGCATCGCCGCATCGCCCGGGCGCGCGATGCGGTGCGGGCGTTGGAGTCGGCAACTGCACCGTGAATCGCGGCGGTTTTCGGTGTGGGAAACAGGCCGGCGGATCGCGTCGGCTTGCCTGTCGTCAGCACGAACGCCGAAACTGGCTATCGGAGACAGCCAGGTATCCACCGATGCTGCGGAATATCCGCGATTGACTGCCCGGAATCGTCCGTGGCAGCCTCCGCGTTATGCCCCGGTTTGGGGTTTAATCGTAATTAGGCAGCCATAGGAAGCAACAAGGATGTCAAAGATTTTTTCAAAACGATTTAAAGAGCTTGAAGATCAGCTAGCGCCATCTATGGCTCTGTCATTCGGACTGCATGTTGCTGGCGCTGCGCAAAATCAACGGTCTGTCGACGCAGATTTTGTCCTTAACTGGAGTGTCAAGGCTAAAAACCTAATCGCAAATTCATGTGGAGAAGATTCTCAGCATTTCAAGGCTTTTGAAAAGGCTCAGAAATTTACATTTAGTGACAACAATTTTTCAGTGCTCAGGAGGCTTATGGCGGTTTTCTTGGCTGCAAAGGAAGACTTTGAAGGCGGATATGTAAAATCAATCAGATCATTAATCGAAGCAGAAGTTTTTGATGATGAATTAGAGCAAGCGGCAGAATTGCTAAGTTCCGGCTATATTTCTGCTGCTGCAGTAATTTCAGGAATAGTTCTAGAGTCGAGACTTAGAAGCCTTTGTTTGGCTCACAACATTCCAATCGGAAAAATGGACAAGATGAACGTGGATCTTGCCAAAGCTGGCGTACACAATATGATTGTTCAAAAGAAGATTACGGCACTAGCAGGAATAAGAAATAGTGCAGCACACGGCAAAGGCAATGATTTCACAAGCGCCGACGTACAATCCATGATCGATGAAGTAAGGCGATACGTGCAACAACCTGTCAACTGAAATCTCTAGACTAGATGCGTAACAATTCATTCAACCTAACCGCGCATCGTGGCGTCGGCCACGTGCCTGCGCTACGCTAGCACGCGTCCGCCACCACGTTTGGGGGCGGCTTAATTCAGGCGTTAGCTGTGCAGGAGAGTACATGGACGCTGCAGAAGCAATAAAAAAAGAGTTCAAGAGCCTGTTGGCCGCTCAAGAAGAGTTGCTGAAACTTCTACAGGATTGTAAGGACACTATCGAGTTTGGAACGACTTATCAGCATTGGTACTCACGCGCCTATAAGCTCGTCCAATCTTTAGCTCCAGAACGTCTCCACGAGTTCGTTTCCTACTATCTAATTGATCCGAAGCGCAAAATTACGGATGCCGGAAACTACGTCATTCAGGATTACATCAAGGCCATCGGCGCTCGCACAAACCACTATGACAAGCCGCTCTGGGACGTAAACAACCTAACGGCGATTCGTTTTCTTAATCAAACGCAGATCATCAGTTCTTTGTCGAGCCGCATTGACAGCGTCCTACAAGACGTTACAGGGCATCTTTTCGCAGAGATCCAAGACTCGGAGCTTTCCGCCGCAACTCAACTCAAAAAGGTTAGCCTTAGAGCCGCAGGCGCACTCGCGGGGGTCGTTCTAGAGCGCCATCTGCAGCGTGTTGCGGAGAACCGTGGTGTCGCTCCAACCAAGAAGAGTCCCACCATTTCCGATCTGAACGATCCACTCAAGCAGGCGGGCGTTTATGACGTGCCCACTTGGCGCAAAGTCCAGTTGCTCGCGGACATTCGTAACATCTGCAGCCATCAAAAAAGCACTGAGCCAACTGTAGAACAGGTCGACGAGCTTATTGCTGGGGTCAACTCCATAATAAAAAGCGTGTTCTAGCAAGTAGCCTGTAAGGCTGCAGGTCGCACCCGGGAATTCAGACAGTACGGCGATCGTTATCCCGGGTGCGCGCCTTGCGCTTACCCGGGCTACGCCCTCGGGGATCGAACGTTTCTCGTGCGATCTGGGTGGAAAATCGCAGCGGATGGGGAATCGAGCAGGCTGCTGCTTCAACCCACCTGCGCGATCCAGTCCTGCAGGTTGTAGTAATTCGTGACGCGCGCGATCCTGCCGTCGCGCAGTTCGAAGAACGCGCCGCCGGGGAGTACGTATTTCTGTCCGCGCGCGGGCGGCAGGCCTTCGTCCGCGACGAGATATTCGCCATGCACGACGTATTCGGCCGCGGCGCGCGCGCCATCCGGGCAGGCCATCACCACGATGTCGCGCAACTGTTCGCGATAACTGCGGTCCATCCGCGCCAGAAAGGCGGCGAAGGCGTCGCGGCCGGTTTCGCGCGCGCCCTGGTTGAGGTCGTGGGCCACGTCGTCGGTGAGCAACGCCAGCATCGCGTTCCAGTCGCTGCGGTTGAAGGCGGCGTAGTAGTCGAGCACGAGGGTGGTGGCGCGATCGTGAGCGCGGGTGCCGTCGATGATCATGGCGAATCTCCCTGGAGGCGGCGCGACAGGCCGGCGGACACTTCTGCGAGCAGGTCGCGGTGGAAGAAATACACCTCGGCGGCGAGGAAGCGCCAGCGGGTGTCGAAGCTGCGGTAGCGGCTGGTGGGTGTGGCCGAGCCCAGGCAGTCGATGCCGATCTCCGCGCAGATGCGCAGCGCGCGCGACAGGTGCAGCGGGTCGCTGACCACGACGGCGCGGGTGAGTTTGCGGCTGCGCATCAGCGCGGCGGCCTGGCCGAGGTTGTCGCGGGTGTTGCGGGATACGGTTTCGATCAGGATCGCCCGGTCGGGCACGCCCTGGCTCAAGGCATAGCGACGGCCGACCTGCGATTCCGCGAAGCGCGCGCCGGCGCCGCCGAAACCGCCGGTGAAGATCAGGGTCGGTGCGATGTCGCGCTTGTACAGCGCGATGCCGTGGCGCAGCCGCTCCTCGAACACCGGCGACGGCCGCGCGTCGTAGGCGGCCGCGCCCAGCACGATGATGGCGTCGGCGCGGACATCGTCGCCTGCAGCGTCGTCGCGCCCGCCGACGTGGACGATGTAGGCGGCCACGCCGACGATCCACAGCAATGCGAGCAGCAGCAGCCTGCGCAGCCAGCGGAACGGCCCGCGCCGCCGTCGCCGACGGCCGTCGGCGCGCTGGATCAACGGCGGCAGCGCGCCGCGGCTCACGCCATCGCCTGCCACGGCAGGGCGTCGAGATCGACGTTGCCGCCCGAGAGCACGATGCCGACGCGTCGCCCGGCGAAGCGTTCGCGATGCTGCAGCACCGCCGCGAAGGCGATCGCGCCGGAGGGTTCGACCACCAGTTTCAGGCGTTCCCAGAGCAGCCGCATCGCGGCCACGGTCGCGGCGTCGTCGATGGCCGCGAGGTCGTCGACATGCCGCTGCAGCAGCGCCAGCGTCCGCGGCGCGAGGTGTCCGCGCAGGCCGTCGCAGACGGTGCGCGCGGTCATGTTGGTGATGCAGCGGCCTTCGCGCAGCGAGGCGATGGCGTCGGCGGCGCCGGCCGGTTCCGCGCCGATCACCTCGATCTGCGGGCGCAGGGTCTTCGCGGCGAGCGAGCAGCCCGACAGCAGGCCGCCGCCGCCGACCGGCGCGAGCAGGGCGTCGAGCGCGGGTTCGCTGCGCAGCAGCTCCAGCGCCACCGTGCCCTGGCCGGCGATGACGTCGGCGTCGTCGAAGGGGTGGACGAGATGGGCGCCGCTCTCGGCCCGCAGCGCCGCGGCCGCGGCCTCGCGGGCGGCCATGGTCGGCGCGCAGCGCACGATGCGCGCGCCGTAGCCGGCGATGCCCGCCAGCTTCACCGCCGGTGCGCCCTCCGGGACCACCACGGTCGCCGGGACGCCGCGCAGGCGGCTGGCGAGGGCGACGGCCGCGCCGTGGTTGCCCGAGCTCTGGGTGAGGATGCCGCGGGCCGCGGTGGTGGCGTCGAGGGCGAAGATCGCGTTGCAGGCGCCGCGGAACTTGAACGCGCCCACCCGCTGCAGGTTCTCGCACTTGAAATGGAGCTCGCACCCGGCGAGTTCGTCCAGCGACCGCGAGCGCAGCACCGGCGTCCGCTTGGCGTGCGGGGCGATCCGCGCGGCGGCGGCCAGCACATCGGCGAAGGCGGGCAGCATGGGGCCGGGCAGCACGGGGCCGGGCGATGCGTCGCCGTGCGGCTGGGGATCGGGCGTCGGCGCGGCGGCGGTCATGCCGCAATCGTAGCAGGCGAGGCCAGCGCGACCGGGCGCCCGCGAACCCGTCCGGGAGGGCTTCGCTTAAGGACGGGTTCAATCGATCGGGCGGATGCTCGACACTGCGACGGACCGATCCGTCGGCGACATTCCACAGGGGTCCACCATGTTCCGTCTTGGTCTGCTTGCGACACTCTCCGCGCTGATTCTGACCGGTTGCGTCAGTACCTACGCCTATCGCGATGGCGACGGCGGCGATTACTACTATTCCGACTCCGAGATCGAGTACTACGACGCCTATGGTCAGCCCTACAGCACCATAGGCTACGGCTATCCGGGCGGCTGGTACGGCAGCATCGGGTATGGCTACGGCTACGCGCCCTATCTCTATTACCCGCCGCATTACTGGCACCCGCGCCGTCATCCCCGGCCGCCGTACGGGCATCAGCCGCCGCCGCCGGGTCCGCCGCCGGGCGTGATCGTGAATCCTCCGGGCGGCAACCCGTCGGGTGGCGGTGGTGGTGGCGGGAATTTCCGCGATCGCGACCACGACCGCGAAGGCGGCCCGTGGCGTTACATGGACGATATCGCGCGGCGTCCCAGGACGCCCGAACCGCCGCCGCCGGGCGTGGTGGTGGGCGGCAGCAAACCGAGGACGCCGGTGTCGGTTTCGCAGCCGCCGCGGCGGGTGCCTTCGCCGTCGCCGGGTGCGAGCAATCCGCCGCCGCGCCCGCAGATGGAATCGCCGCGGCCCTCGCCACCGCCCGGCGGTCGGATCGGACCGCGGGAACGAGAATCCCGTCGCGATACGACGCCCTGAAAGCGCTTGCCAAGAGACCGAATTGGTCGCAAGCTAACGACGAATGACCGGTTGCGTCGGAATACGACGTACCACGGTAAGAATCGCCGACCCCGGCGGGGAAATCCGGATCCCCCCTGTTCCGCTCCCCGTCGGGCGTCGGCACCTAACTCAGCGGCGCATGCGACCTCAACGGTGCATGCGCCGTTTTCGTTTCGGACGACGGCAACGGCCGCGACGCGGGCCGGTCCCGATGGACCGGATCGCGGGCAAAAAAAGGGGCCGAATGTCCCCCGACATTCGGCCCCTGGCTCCCTCAGCGCGCACGTGGCCAGCCCTGTTCCACCCCGGCCAGCGCTTTCGCGCCTGCCGCACTGAGTGCCAATTGGTATAAGCAGGTTGCGTGCCAACTTTGGTCGCGCACCTGCAAAACGGGCCGACGGCGATACACTTCGATCAGACGCGCGGCCGCATCGCGACAACCGACAAAAATTTCTGCATGAACGACTTCTACACCTTCGACGTGATCGTGATCGGTGGCGGCCACGCCGGGACCGAGGCCGCGCTCGCGTCGGCGCGCGCCGGCGCGCGCACGCTACTGTTGACCCACAACATCGAGACCGTGGGCGCGATGAGCTGCAACCCGGCGATCGGCGGCATCGGCAAGGGCCATCTGGTCAAGGAGATCGATGCGCTCGGCGGGATCATGGCCCGCGCCGCGGATGCGGCCGGCATCCAGTGGCGCCGCCTGAACGCGTCGAAGGGACCGGCGGTGCGTGCGACGCGCTGCCAGGCCGACCGTTCGCGGTATCGCAGTTTCATCCGCCGCGCGGTGGAGACCGCGCCGAACCTGACCGTGTTCCAGTCCGCCGTCGACGACCTCATCCTGGAAGGCGATGCGGTCCGCGGCGCCGTCACCAACACCGGCCTGCGCTTCCGTGCCGGTGCGGTGGTGCTGACCGCCGGCACCTTCCTCGCCGGCAAGATCCACATCGGCGAGACCCAGTACGCCGCCGGGCGCATGGGCGATCCGCCGGCGGCCACGCTGGCCGTGCGCCTGCGCGAGCGCCCGTTCGCCATCGACCGCCTGAAGACCGGCACGCCGCCGCGCATCGACGGCCGCAGTCTCGACTATTCGCGGATGGAAGCGCAGCCCGGCGACGATCCGCGGCCGGTGTTCTCGTTCATGGGCAGCGCCGCCGATCATCCGCCGCAGGTGCCGTGCTGGATCACGCATACCAGCGAGCGCACCCACGAGATCATCCGCAACGCGCTGCACCGCTCGCCGCTGTACAGTGGCCAGATCGAAGGTATCGGCCCGCGTTACTGTCCGTCGATCGAAGACAAGGTGGTGCGTTTCGCGGAGAAGGCCAGTCATCAGATCTTCGTCGAGCCCGAAGGCCTGGACGTGTTCGAGATCTATCCGAACGGCATCTCCACCTCGCTGCCGTTCGACGTGCAGTTCGATCTCGTGCGCAGCATCCGCGGTTTCGAGCAGGCGCACATCACCCGCGCCGGCTATGCCATCGAATACGACTTCTTCGATCCGCGCGGGCTGAAGACCTCGCTGGAGACCAAGCTCGTCGAGGGCCTGTTCTTCGCCGGCCAGATCAACGGCACCACCGGCTACGAGGAAGCGGCGGCGCAGGGCCTGATCGCCGGCCTCAACGCGGCGCGCCACGTGCGTGGGCTGGCGGCATGGTCGCCGCGGCGCGACGAGGCCTACATCGGCGTGCTGATCGACGATCTGATCACCCACGGCACCACCGAGCCGTATCGCATGTTCACCAGTCGCGCCGAATACCGGCTGCAGCTGCGCGAAGACAACGCCGATCTGCGGCTCACCGGGACCGGCCGCACCCTGGGCCTGGTCGACGACGCGCGCTGGGCGCGCTTCTCGCGCAAGCGCGATGCGGTCGCGGCCGAGACCGCGCGGCTCGGTGCGGTGTGGGCGGCGCCGAACAACGCGCTCGGTCGCGAAGCGGTGGCGACGCTGGGCATCGACCTGAGCCGCGAGACGCACGCGCTCGATCTGCTGCGCCGGCCGGAACTCGATTACGCGCGGTTGATGACCGTGCCGCTGCTGGGCCCGGGCGTCGACGACGCCGATGTCGCCGAGCAGGTCGAGATCGAGGCCAAGTATTCGGGCTATCTCGCCCGCCAGCGCGAGGAGATCGCGCGCCAGCAGCGCCACGAACACACCGCGATTCCCGCCGACTTCGATTACGCCCTGGTGCGCGGGTTGTCGAACGAGGTGCAGCAGAAGCTCGCCCGCGTGCGGCCCGAAACCGTCGGCCAGGCGCAGCGCATCCCGGGCATGACGCCGGCGGCGATCTCGCTGCTGCTGGTGCATCTCACCAAACGGCGCGGTGCGGCGGCCTGAGGCCGTCGCGGGCTCAGCCGAACAGGCGATGCAGGGTGCGCTGCATCCAGCCGCCGCTCTGATGATTGCGGCTGAAATGGTCGAGGTAACGCTTCACCTGTTCGGAATACGCCTTGTCGTCGCTGCGGATGTGGTTGAACAGCCAGCGCGACAGCATCGAGCGCAGCTCATCGGCCACATCCTCGCCGGCATCGAAGCGCAGCTTGTACTCGTTCACGCGCCGCGTGAACATGTCGTGCACGCGTTTGTGCGCGGCGCAGAACTGATAGCCGGCTTCTTCCATCAGCTCTTCTTCGAACGCGAAGTGCGACATCGTGTAATCGACGAGCTCGCCGATCGCGTCGGCGATCGCGTCCTGATCGTGGCCGGCCGCGCCGAGCGCATTGATCAGATCGACGATCCGTTCGTGTTGCCGGTCGATCACGGCGATGCCGGTGTCGAGTTCCGGTGTCCAGACGAGTGCTTTCATGAGCGATTCCAGCGTATGGGTCGTGGTGGTGGCGTACTCTCTCCATCGCGCCGTCGCGACGTCTTGAGCCGAGTCAAAATGCGAGCGACCACACCCGCATGCGCGGGACGAAAAACGCGAACCGTGAGGCGTTTCGCGCTTCGTTTCCGCGGTTTCCGGGCGAGATCACGATGCGCCGCATCCTGATCGTGGGGCCCGGCGGCGGCGGCAAATCGACCCTGGCCCGACGCATCGCGTCGCGGCTGGATCTGCCGTTGATCCATCTCGATGCCCGCTACTGGCGCCCGGGTTGGGTGGCGCCACCGAAGGACGCCTGGCGACAAACGGTCGAGCGCCTGACGCAGGGCGAGCGCTGGGTGATGGACGGCAACTACGGCGGCACGCTCGCGCTGCGCCTCGATGCCTGCGACACCGCGATCCTGATGGACATGCCGCCGCACGTCTGCCTGTGGCGGATCCTGCGGCGGCGCTGGACCCACCGCGGCGTCTCGCGTCCCGACATGGCGCCGGGGTGTCCGGAGACCATCGACCCGCGGTTCCTGGGGTGGATCGCGCTCTACCGCTGGCGCCATCGTCCGGCGGTGCTCGCCCGATTCGCCGAGGCCGCGGCCATGGGCAAGCGGACGGTGGTGCTGGATTCGGATGCGGCCGTCGAAGCGTTCCTCGCGGCATTGCCCGCCGCAGGCGGATGATGCGCCCGCGGCGGATGGCGTACGCTTGGCGCATGCGCACACGTCTCCGCCCCGCTCTCGTCCTGGTCCTCGCCGCCCTCGCTGGTTGCGGCGAGGAGGTTCCACCGCCCAAGCCGCTGGTCGCGGGCGATCTGACCATCGAGGCCTGGCCGCTGCCGGCGATGCCCGGTTCGGCGCAGCCCGACCTGGTCGTGGCGCCGGATGGCCGCCTGCTGCTCAGCTGGATCAACACCCAGCCCGGGCGCAGGCCGGCGTTCCAGTTCGCCGAGTCCTATCCCGACGGCCGCTGGGCCACCGCGCGCACCATCGCGGTCGGCAACTCGATGTTCGTGAACTGGGCCGACACGCCGCACATCGCGGCCACGGCCGATCGCGCGCTGTGGGCGCACTGGCTGCAGAAATCCGCGGACGCGCCCTACGCCTACGATGTCATGCTGGTGCGGTCGCTCGATCACGGCATGAACTGGAGCGCCCCGCGCAAGGTCCACGACGACGACACCACCACCGAGCACGGCTTCGTCGCATTCTGGCCGCAGGGCGACGATGCCCTCGGCGTGGCCTGGCTGGACGGTCGCAACACCGGTGGCGGCGATCACGACGGCCACGGCGACAAGGCCGGCGAACACGGCAATGCGTCTCACGGCGAGAGCCGCGGCGGCGCGATGACCGTGCGCGCGGCGGTGTTCGACGCGGCGCTGCGCCCGTCCGCGGCCGCCGAAATCGATGCCAGCGCCTGCGATTGCTGCCAGACCGACGCCGCCGCGATCGGAGATGGCGCGCTGCTGGTCTATCGCGACCGCAGCGACAAGGAAATCCGCGACATGTATGCCACCCGCTTCGACGGCGAGGCCTGGTCGAAGCCCGTGCGCGTGCACGCCGACGACTGGACCATGCCGGCCTGCCCGGTCAACGGCCCGTCGGTGGCGGCGAACGGCGATACCGCCGTGGTGGCCTGGTACACCGCGCCGGACGATACGCCGACGGTCAAGCTGGCGCGTTCGACCGATGGCGGCGCGAGTTTCGGCGCCCCGCTCACGGTGGATCGTGGCGCGGAAGTGCAGGGCCGGGTCGCGGTCGCGAGCGACGCGCGGCAGGTGTGGCTGGTCTGGATGCGCGAGGACGCAGGCAAGCAGTCGCTGTGGTTGACGCGTTATTCGCCCGACCTCGCGACGGAACTGCAGCGCACCCGGCTCGCCGACGTGCAGGGCAGCGGCCGCGGCACCGGATTCCCGCGGCTCGCGCTGCGCGGCGACGCCGCGCACGTGGTGTGGACCGATGTCGTCGATGGCCAGCCGCAGTTGCGCGGCATCCGGCTGACGGCGCGATAGCCTTCCCGGCGGCGGTGTCTACGCCGCCGCTTCGCAGGCTTCCGCGGCGGCGAGATCGCGCTGGTAGAGCTCGCGCTGCGCCATCGCCTTGTGGATCTCGGCGCGATTGAGGTAATGGCTGGCCTCGG
This sequence comes from Lysobacter sp., assembly GCA_011526085.1. Classification (GTDB taxonomy): domain Bacteria; phylum Pseudomonadota; class Gammaproteobacteria; order Xanthomonadales; family Xanthomonadaceae; genus Lysobacter_I; species Lysobacter_I hankyongensis. The sequence continues at coordinate 83,234 of WYBC01000030.1, forward strand.
CCGGATCCAATGCGATCACCCGATCCATGTCGGCCAGCGCGAGATCGTGGCGACCCGCTTCGAAATGCAGCACCGCGCGATTGACGCGCGCGGGCAGCAGGTCGGGCGCCAGCGCGATGGCATTGTCGTAGTCGCGCAGCGCGCCTTCGCGGTCGCCCGCTTCTTCGCGCAACTCGGCGCGCAGCGCATGCACGTCCGGCTGAAGCGGGTTCAGCTCCAGGCTCGCGTCGAAACACGCGATGGCCTCATCCGTCATGCCGAGATTCAGCGCGCACATGCCCTTGTTGAAATGCACTTCGGGATAGGGCGCGCTGTATTCGACGGCCATGTCGTACATCCGCGCCGCCTCCTCGAAGCGTTCGCCGCGCTGGAGGATGTTGCCGATCTCGTTGTAGTACTCCGAATAGTGCGGGTCCATCTCGATGGCCTTGTGGTAATAGTCCATCGCCTCGTCGCCGCGACCGAGCATGGCGTAGACCTGCGCCGTGTTGTATTGCAGCACCGAGCGATGGAGCATGTGGCGCTCCTCTCCCAGCTCGCGCGTCAACAGGTCGTAACCGGACTGACAGAGCGACAGCGCCTCCTCGTGTCTGCCCTGGCGCACCCGGAGGAACGCCAGACCATTGCCGATGAAGACCTTGAGGAAGACGTAGTCCTCGCGCTTGGCCTCGTCCTCCGCCGCGTCGATGGCGTCCATCGCCGCGAGGATATGATGTTCCGCGCGCGGCAGATCCGGCGTCTTGAGATAGCGCAGATAGGTCATCGACAGCAGGTAGTGCATCTTGGCGCGGTATTCGGACAGCACGATGTGCGGCTCCGCGCGTTCCAGCACGATCCGCAGCGCTTCCTCCTCGCGGCCGGTGGTCGCCAGTCCGGTATAGAAATTGCCGATATAGTCCCAGCGGTTGATCTGATCGTCGCCCATCAGCGCATCGAAATGCGGCAACACGCTGTCGATGAAACTCGAGGATTCGTGGTAATAGCCGTAATGGTTGTTGATGCACAGCGCGCGCAGCGCCACGCGCGCGGCTTCGATCGTGTCCCCGGTGCGCCGGTAGTGCGCGAGCAGGGTGGGATAATGGTCCTCCCAGTTCGAGATCCGGTTCGCGCGCAGGGCGTCGTGGATCGCCGCGAGCTCGTCCGCATCGGGCCGTGGCGGCGGCAGCGGTGACAGGCCCAGGGCTTCGAGCGTCAGTCCGCTGTCGTCGAATCCCAGGCGTGCCGCGGATGTCGCCTGTGCCTGCGTTTGCGTATCCGCATCGACGAGCACGCCGATGCCGGGTGCGCCGCGTCGCGCGAGTTCGGCGAAGAACCGACGGCCCAGATGCTGGGTCTCGCCGAAGCCTTCGACCACGACCAGCCACGATTGCTCCGGCGCGACCAGGCGTTTCCACGCCACGATCATGCCGACCAGGCCGTGGACGAGCCGATAGGCGCGATCCAGCGGATAGTTGCGGGTCCGTTCCGTACCTCCCGCGAGGTCGGTCAGGTTGGCGTACTTCAGCGGAATCCGCTGGCGGTGCGTCGGCAGCACGCGATTGAGCTCGTAATTGTGCTTCGCGATCAACGCATGCTCGCCGCGCGCCTCCAGGTCGAGAAAGGCCGCTTCGACCAGGTCGCGCGCACCGCTCCACGCGCCGCCGCGACTGAAATCGGCGTGGACATGGAATATGCGGGACTGCGATCCGACCGTCGGCATCGGCGCATGCACGGCGCCGGGCATTCCCGGCTGGGACAGTCGGAACAGCGTCGCCGCGGTGTGCGGCGCGACGGCATCGTGATCCTGGCGCATGGGACGTCCTTTACGTGCGCTTCGCGCTGATGGCGGGTTTGATCCACATGTACAGACCCGCCAGCAGGATGGCGGTGGAGATGGTGGCGAAGATCGCGATGTCGATCGCCGCGCTGGCTGGCATGTAGGGGTTGTGGTAAGTCTCCACCGCGCGTTCGAAATAGCGGTAGAGCGTCGGAATCAGGATCAGCACGAGGAATCCGATCGACGCGATTCGGCCGAGCAGCCAGATCGCGAAGAAGGTCCTCGCGATGATCACCTGCTGCGGCTTGAGGGGCTCGGTCCGCTTGCCGAGCAGGCCGAAGGAGAAGGCGTGCAGCTGGTTCTGGTAGAAGTGATAGGCCTGCGCGTTGAGATCGGCGTAACCGAAATAATTGCAGATGAGGTAGTACACGTCGGTCCGCAGGAAGATGTTGAACTGCCACGTGATCGAGATGGTGATCTGCAGGGCCAGCGCCTGCAGCAGCTGGATCGCGAATCCGTTCGGGGAATTGGCGAACAGCCACTTGAGGATCAGGGTGATGGCCGCGATGCTGAAAACGTCCACCAGCATGCCCGCGGCCATCGGCAGATAGCGTTTCTCCCGCGGCAGCGCGAGCAATCCGGTCATGTCCGCTTCCGCCACGATGTCCCACAGCCGGTTGCTGAAGCCGAGGCGCGAATCCACGCCCTGTCGCGCCGCCGCCAGCATGTGCCCGAGTTCGTGCAGCGACGCGGTGAATGCGTACATGAGCAGCAACACGACGAGAGTGAGCGTGAGATTGCGTTCGAGATAGAACGCTTCGAGATTCAACCGCAGCTGCGGGTCCTGGATGGCCGAATACGCCGCATAGCCGACGATGCCGAGATAGAGCGCCAGCGATGGCCAGGAGAACACCATCCTGGCGATGCGCGGATTCGCGCGGAAGACCAGGCGCTTGTCGGTGTTGCGTACGGCTTCGACGGATTCCTGGAATCTGTGCCGTTCGGCTTCGGGATGGATGAACCCGATCTCCAGCAGCGTATCGATGAATTCGCGGACGTCGATCGACTCTTCGGACGTCTGCGCCAGCGTCGTCTCGATCGTCGCGACCGATGCCCCGCCCTGCAGCATCCGGATGATGTTCAGTCCTTCTTCCGGGAACTGGTAGAACTCGTCGAGTTCCGCGTTGCCGATGTAGTAGCTTTCGCCTTCCTTCTGCACGGAAAGAGGAATCACGAAATAGGTTTCGTCCTTGTCGCCGAGCATGGGGCCTTTCCTGAGACGTGTCCTCGATCCGACATGCGCACGCCGCGCGTTGGCGCGCGCGCGGTGTGCAGGTTCAACCGAAGGGTTCCATTCTGCCGCGCTGAAACGAACCGCCGCATGCGCGGCGGCTCGGCGGCCCGTTTGCGTTGCGCCGGACGGGTTCCGTTCGATGCAGCGCGGGTCGCGGGTGGAACGCTATCAGCGATCGATGACCGGGCAGCCCGGGAAATCCGGGAAGCAGCGGCAGATCGGATACATCGCGACCGCGGTGGTCTTCAGCTTCTGGACTTTCACGACCGAAATCTTCTTCATGAAACTCTCCTTGGTTCGATTGAAGTGCGTTGGTCGAACGGCACTCTTGCCATCCTGATGGCACGCCAGGCGGCGCAAGGGCCGGCTCTAGGCGGACGGGTCGTGTCGGGAAGTCGCGATGTCCTTGGCGGAGATTCGTTCATTCCATGACGAGTGATGCGCCGAGCGCGAACACAGTTAGCACATCGCCGGCAGCGGGCGCAAGGAACGATTGTGCTGCGTCGCACCATCGATGCGGCCAATCGATTCCGTTCAGCCGAGGTGTTCCAGCGCCAGATATTCCGCGCTCTGCATTTCGATCAGGCGCGATGCGGTGCGTTCGAACGCGGCGGCCAGGCGCTCGCCGCGATACAGCGCGTGCGGTGCGGCATCCGCGCTGCACACGAGATTGACGCGGCGATCGTACAGTTCGTCGATCAGCGTGACGAAGCGACGCGCGGCGTCGTCGTTCTGCGCGTCGAACGCGGGGATGCCGCCGAGCAGCACGGTGTGGAATTCGGTGGCGATCTCGATGTAGTCGGCGCTGCCGCGCGGACCTTCGCACAGTTCGCCGAAATCGAACCACGCCATGCCCTTGGTGCGCGCGCGCACCGCGATGCGGCGGCCGTCGATGTCGATGCCCGCATCGCGGTGGCCGTCGTCGCCGTGCAGTTCGTGCCAGCGCGATTCCAGCCAGACGTCGCTGTCGGCGTCGAGCGGCGCGCGGTAGACGGGCGAGCGGGTCAACGCGCGCAGCCGGTAGTCGTTCGGCGAATCGAGATGGACCACGTTGCAGTGGCGTTCGATCAGCGCGATCGCCGGCAGGAAGCGCGCGCGCTGCAGACCGTCCCTGTAGAGGTCGGAAGGCGCCGCGTTCGAACTGGTGACGAGGATGATGCCTTCTTCGAACAGGCGTTCCAGCAACCGGCCCAGCAGCATCGCGTCGCCGATGTCGCTGACGAAGAATTCGTCGAGCACCAGCACCCGCAGCGAGGTGCGCCACTCGCGCGCGATCGCCGCCAGCGGATCGCGCTCGCCGGCATGCGCGCGCAGGCGTTCGTGCACTTCGCGCATGAAGCGATGGAAATGGGTGCGCCGCTTCTCGCGGATCGGCAGCCCGGAATGGAACAGGTCGATCAGGAAGGTCTTGCCACGGCCGACGCCGCCCCACAGATACAGGCCGTTCGGCGAAGGCGTTACCGGTTTGCCGAACAGCGCGTCGAGCAGGCCCTTGCGCGGCTGCGGTGCGGACAGGATCGCATGCAGGCGGTCGAGTTCGCGCAGCGCGCCGTGTTGCGCGGGGTCGTCGTTCCAGTCGCCGCGGGCCACGCCTTCTGCGTAGCGCGCGGATGGCGCCGCGGCGTCGCTCATGATGCGGTGCCGGTCTCCGGCAGGTGCCGCTGCACGCCGTGCTTGATCGCGCCGCGCAGATCCATGAGTTTGCGATGGAAGAAGTGGCTGGTCTCGGGCATCCGCACGATCTCGGCCTGCGCGCCGATGCGCTGCAGCCAGTCGTACACCGCCTGCGGGTCGACGATCTCGTCTTCCTCGCCCTGGATCACCAGCCACGGCATCGTCGGCGTGGCGATGCGTTCGAACTCCCAGCGTCCGGCCGGCGGCGCGATCGACACCAGCATCGCCGGCCGCAGTTCCATCGCGGCGCGCAGGCTGACGTAGGCGCCGAAGCTGAAGCCGGCGAGCCACAGTGCGGCGTCCGGGCGCGCGGCGCGCACCCAGGCGGCCACCGCGCGCAGATCGTCGAGTTCGCCCTCGCCGTGGTCGAACGCGCCTTCGGACCTGCCGACACCGCGGAAATTGAAGCGGACGGTGGCGACGCCGAGCTCGCGCAGGCTGCGCGCGGCCATCGTCACCACCTTGTTGTGCATGCTGCCGCCTTCGGTGGGCAGCGGGTGGCACAGCACCGCCACCACCGGCACGGCGGCGACGTCGGCTTCGGGCGGATCGACCGCGACCTCGAGCGCACCCGCCGGTCCCGGCAGGGTCAACACGGTCGCAACGGCGGGGAAGGCGGGCGAGGTCATGTGGGGATGATAGCCGCCGGGGCGCTCAGGGCCGGCGCAGGCGCAGACCGACCACCAGCGGATCGTGGTCCGAGCTGCGCCAGGGGCCGCGGTCGCCGGGGCGCGTCTGATAGCCGCGGTTGTCGGGTTCGTCGGCGTTGCTGTGCCATTCCGCCGCGCCGACGAGCCGTGCGGCCAGCCCCGGGCTGAGCAGCGCGTGGTCCAGGCGTCCGGTCTGGGCATCGTAGACGTAGCTGTACGGGGTTTCGCCATGGGCGCCTTCGAAGGCGTCGCGCCAGCCGGCCGCGACCAGCGCGCGTACCGGGTCTTCCATGGTGTAGGCATTCAGATCGCCGACGATCATCATCAGATCGCTGCCGCTGCGCGTCGGATCGGTCCGCAGCCAGGCGTCGAGGCGTCGCGCGGATTCGGTGCGGGTGGGGTTCCAGCAGCTCTGGCCATCCTTCTGGTCGGCCTCGGCGCCGGTCGCGCCGCCGCAGCCTTTCGACTTGAAGTGATTGGCCACCACCGTGAACACCGGGCCGTCGCCGGCGCGGAAGCTCTGCGCCAGCGGCGGGCGGCTGCGGCTGCCGAAGAGATCATCGGCCAGCGCGGCGGCGGCGCCGACGGGCTGCGCACGGGAAGCGCGATAGATCATACCGACCCGGATCTGGTCGCCGCCGGCGGGGGCTTCGCTGGCGATGAACCGCCAGTCGCCGTCGCCGGCCCGGTTCAGGGCGTCGACCAGCTGCGTAACCGCGGATTCCGGGCCGAATCCGTCGTTCTCCAGCTCCATCAGCGCGGCGATGTCCGGATCCAGGCCGCGGATCGTCGCGACCAGCCGGCCGAGCTGGGTGTCCAGTTCGGCCTGGGTGCGCGCACCGCGAGGGGTCGGGAACCCGCCGCCGCGGCCGTCGCCGTTGAAGAAGTTCTCCAGATTGAAGCTGGCGATGCGCACGTCGCCGCCGACCTTCGGTGGCTTCGGTGCCCGCGCGGGCCGGAATTTCGGGGGTGTGGTCGGCATCAGCAGGTAGCCGCCCCCGCGCTGATCGATCACGCCTTCCAGCCGCACAACCCGGCTGCCGCTGCGAAGATCGGTGTCTTTCGGCAGGAACCACACCGTTTCCGGGCGTTCCGCGGTGCTGCCGTCGTCCACCCGCAGGGTGCGCCGGGCATTGTCGGCCGCGAAGGCCCGGGCGGCCTCGCCCGGGGCCACGGCGTCGCTGGGCGTACGCAGCCGTTCGCCGAAATTGACGATCAATTCGCCCTGTTTTTCCAGGCGATGGGTCCCGGCGACGGTCAGCGGCGCGGCGATCCGCACGCGCATGCCCTCAAGGCGTTCCCAGTCGTTCGGCGCGGTCGCGATCCGGATCGCGCGCGGCATGTCGAGGGCGGCTGTCAGCGGGGCGGGCGATACCCTCTGCAGGGCGGTCAGCGTGCCGCGCCCGGCGTCGAGTTCGGCGACGGTGCCGCGGATGCGGAGCGATTGACCGACCGCGATCGGCGGTCCGGATGCGCCCTCGGCCTCGATGAAGACGGCATCGGAAGTCGCCGCGTCGCCATCGCCGCCGTCCTGCAGATACCAGCCGCGCCGGCCGCCATCGACCGCGGCGGTGACGATGCCCTGCACCGTCACCGTCTCGCCGACGCGCGGGCTGCGTTCGCCGGCGCCCTGCACATCGCCGATGCGGAGGGTGTCCTGTGCGGCGCCGGTGGCGGCCCAGATCAGACACAGCAGCGGCAGGAATCGGAACGGGACGGGTCGGCGCATGGGTGGCCCCTGTGACGGAAAGGACAACGCCGCCCGGAGGCGGCGTTGCGGACGTGCTGCGGCGCTGACGCTGCGGCGCCGGGACCTGATCAGACTTGTTCGAGCATCCAGTCGACCGTGGCCTTGACCTGATCGTCGGTCAGGGCCGGGTTGCCGCCCTTGGCGGGCATCACGCCGGCGCTGCCGGTGAAGCCTTCGATCGCATGCTTGTACAGCGTGTCCTTGCCCTGGCCGGCGCGGGCGCCGATGCCTGCGGCGTCGAGCTTCGGCGCGCCGCCGGCGCCCGAGTTGTGGCAGCCCGCGCACAGATTGCCGTAGATCACCGAGCCGTCGAGGGTACCGCCATAGGCGACCTGCGATGCGGCGGCGGCCTTGGCGGCTTCGTCGGCGGCGGCCTTGGCGGCTTCGCCGCTGGCGCCGGCGTAGACCTGGCCGGTCGGCGCGATGCGGGCTTCGGTGCGCTTCACCTCGACCGGATTCGCCTGCTCCGGCAGCTCATGGTGGAGGTAGGCCGCGAACAGGATCAGGCCCAGCGTCACCGCCATGAGGAAGGCGATGACCATCGAAAAGCGCTTCAGAAAGTCCAGATCGTAATTGCGCACGAACTCACCCGGGAACAGAGCATGATGGAACCGCCGCGATGGCGGGACGGCCGGTTGAGGCCGCACAATCCGGGCAGTATAAGGGTTGTGACGGCCCGGATTCGAGCCCGGGCACCGCGAAAGCCGCCGGATCGGTCCGGAGGCGGGCGTCGCCGGTCTCCCGGTGGCGATCTTTAGTACGGAAGTCGGGTTCGGCTTCGCGCCGGCCCGTGGCACACTAGGCGCGCCATGAGCGATTCCTCCGTCCTCGATCTGATCCAACTGCGCCGCGGTTGCACCTACTGCTCCGTCCGCCAGCTCTGCCTGCCGGGCGGGATCGGCTCGGACGAACTGCAGCGTCTGGACCAGATCGTGCAGCGCCGCCGGCCGGTGGCCCGCGGCGAGCGCCTGTTCCGCCTCGGCGATCCGCTGGCCGCGGTCTTCATCGCCCGCGACGGCGCCTTCAAGTCGGTCAGCATCAGCGAGGACGGCGAAGAGCAGGTGCTCGGCTTCCATCTGCCGGGCGAACTGATCGGTCTGGATGCGCTCGGCAGCGGCCAGCATCGCTGCGAAGGCGTGGCCCTCACCGCGGCCACGGTCTGCGAAGTGCCCTACGACCAGTTGTCCGAGGTCGCGGCGCAGGTCCCAAGCCTGCAGCAGCAGTTGTTCCGCGTGATCGGCCAGAGCGTGGATCGCGATCAGGACCATCTCGGCATCCTGGTCCGTCGCCAGGCCAACGAACGCATCGCCCTGTTCCTGCACAGCCTCGGCGAGCGCTATCGCAACGTCGGCCAGTCCGACCGCTTGTTCCAGTTGCCCATGAGCCGCGAGGACATCGCGCGCTTCCTCGGCCTCGCGCTGGAAACCGTGAGCCGCGGCTTCACCCGGCTGCAGGACGACGGCGTCATCGACGTGACCGGGCGTCGTGTCGAAATCTTGAACGTGGCCGAACTTTTGCGGCTCGCCCACGGCGCCGAATCGTCCGGCGACGGCAAGCAGCGACGCGCCTGACTATCGCCGCTTCGCGCGGCACGTGAAAGCGCATCACAGGCGTCAACCCGCGGGATCGACGTCCCGCACGCGCTCCCAGTCCAGACCGAACCGCGCCAGATACTTGCGCAGCCGGTCGGCGTCGTTGGTGCTGCTGCGACGCGCGCGGGAGGCGGCGAACAGCATGCGCCCCGCTTCCGACAGCGATTTCGCCCGCGCGCAGACGCGCACCGCATCTTCGAGCTGCACCCGATCGAAGCGATCGAGCGACGCCGCCTCGTCGCCGAGCAGCGCGTCCAGCAGCGTTCCGCCGTCGTGGGTGCGCCACAGCGCACGCAGCCGCGCGATTTCCTCGTCCACCAGCGCCACCTGGATGCGCCCGGCATCGGCCAGCGTCGCCATCCGCATCACCGAGGCGCCGAGGTCGCGGAAATTGCCGCGCCATCGCGCATCGGCGCTGGTGGCGAAGCGCAGATAGCGCGTCCGCGCTTCGCGGTTGAAGGCCACGCGCTGCCCTTGTTCGCGCGACCAGCGTTCGAGTTCGAAATCGAGGTTGGGTTCGATGTCTTCCGGGCGTTCGGCCAGGCCCGGCAGGCGATAGGTCCACAGATTCAACCGTGCCAGCAGGTCGTCGCGGAAGCGTCCGCGTGCCACCGCGTCCTGCAGATCGCGGTTGGTGCCGGCGATCAGCTGGAAATCGCTCTCCACGTCCTTGTCGCCGCCCACCGGCGGGAAGCGCTTCTCTTCCAGCGCGCGCAGCAGCAGCGCCTGCTCGTCCAGGCCGAGTTCGCCGATCTCGTCGAGGAACAACAGCCCGCGATCCGCGGAGCGCAGCAGTCCGGCGCGATCGCTGCCGGCGCCGGTGTAGGCGCCTTTCACGTGGCCGAACAGCGCGCTCATCGCGCCGTCGCCGCGCAGCGTGGCGCAGTTCACTTCGACGAAACGTCCCGGCAATTGATGCTTGAGTTTCTTCAGCTCGAACACGCGCTTCGCCAGTTGGCTCTTGCCCGCGCCGGTCGGGCCCATCAGCAGCATCGGCGCCTTCGAACGCGTGGCCACGGTTTCGATCTGTTCGATCATCCGGTTGAACGCGGCGTTGCGGGTGGCGATGCCGCTTTTCAGCAGATCGCGGTCTTCCAGCCGCTGCTGCGCGAAACGCTGCGCGATGCGGTCGTAGCGCGAGAGATCCAGATCGATGATCGCGAAGCTGCCGGGATCGCCGCCGCCCTGCTTGCGCGGTGGCGAGGTCTGCAGCAGGCGGCCCGGAAAATGGCGGCTCTCCGCGAGCAGGAACCAGCAGATCTGCGCGACATGGCTGCCGGTGGTGATGTGGATGTAGTAGTCCTCGTCCTCCGGGCGGAACTCGTAGCCGCGCAGGAAATCGTGCAGCGTCGCGTACACGCCCTCGAAATCCCACGGGTCGGCGAGGTAGGTGTCGTGCCGGCGCACCGCGGTGTCGGGCGAGATCTGCGCGAAGTCGTCCTGCACGATCCGCGCGAGCTTGCCGTAGCGGCGCTCGTCCACCAGCAGTTCCAACTGGTCCACGAGGAAGTCCTCGTGCTGGCCCAGCGAGACCGTGGGCCGCCATTTTTCCCACCGCCCGGGACCGCCGCCGGCATCCAGCTGGGTGCCGAGCATGCCGAAGATGACCTGACGCCTGCGCATGATCGAATCCGATAAGAAACGATCCAAATATATATGAAATACCGCACAGCGACGCGGGCGGAAATCCATGAAATCCGAATAAATACCTTTGAAAACAATGGATTGATTCAATTCGGATGAGGTTGGCACGGCGATTGCAATGCATGGGGCAAACCGGAACGGGCATTCCCGACAGGACGACACCATGGCCAACCTCTCCCTCTTCGCTTCCAGCCGCCGCGCCCTGCCGGCGGCCACCGCCCGCAACGAGGCCGGCGGACTCGCCCATGCCCGCAGCCCGCGCGCCGCGCTGGCGCTGTACGCGGCCACCGGTTGCCTCAACAGCACCTTCTACGCGAGCGATGCCGAGCAGTTGGACCGCGTACTGGCGTTGTGCGCCGGGGTCGAGCCGCGATTCGTCGCGCAGACCGCGATCCATGCCCGCCGCATCGGCGCGATGAAGGACATGCCGGCGCTGCTGCTGGCCAGCCTGTCGGTGCGCGATCGCGCGCTGTTCGCCGCCGCGTTCCCGCAGGTCGTGGACAACGGCCGCCTGCTGCGCAACGTCGTGCAGATCCTGCGCAGCGGCCGCGTCGGTCGAAAGTCGCTGGGGTCGCTGCCGAAGCGTCTGGTGCGCGAGTGGCTGGATCGCGCGTCCGAGAAGCAGCTGTTGAGCGCCGCGATCGGCAATGCGCCGTCGCTCGCCGACGTGATCCGGATGGTGCACCCGAAGCCGGCGGATGCCGGGCGCGAGGCGCTGTACGCCTGGATCCTCGGCAAGCCGCACGATCCGGCGCAACTGCCGGAGACGGTGCGCGCCTACGAGGCGTTCAAGCGCGACCCGGCCAACGCCGAGCTGCCCGACCTGCCGTTCCAGTACTTCACCTCGCTGGCGCTGGATCGCGCGCAGTGGGCGACGCTGGCCCGCCGTGCCTCGTGGCAGAGCCTGCGCCAGAACCTCAACACCTTCGCCCGCAACGGCGTGTTCGAGGACAAGGCCGCGCTCTACGAGGTGGTGGCGAAGCTGACCGATGCCGATGCCATCCGCCGTGCCCGCGTGTTTCCGTATCAGCTGTTGACCGCGTATCAGGCCACCGAAGGTCTGCCGCGCGAGATCGGCGAGGCGCTGCAGGACGCGATGGAAATCGCGACCCGCAACGTGCCGGCGCTGCAGGGCGACGTGGTGGTGGCGGTGGACGTGTCGGGGTCGATGGCCTCGCCGGTCACCGGCGTCCGCAAGGGTGCGACCACCAGGACCCGCTGCGTGGACGTGGCGGCGCTGATCGCGGCCTGCGTGCAGCGCAACAGCCCGTTGGCCCGCGTGATGCCGTTCGACACCGCCGTGCGCGACGTGCGTCTGAACCCGCGCGACAGCGTGATGACCCAGGCGCGGCTGCTGGCGCAGCTGTGTGGTGGCGGCACCAACGTCAGCGCGCCGCTGGCGCAGTTGAACCGTGAAAAGGCGAAGGTCGATCTGCTGGTGCTGGTGTCCGACAACGAAAGCTGGCGCGACACCCGCGGCGAAGGCGCGACCGAAACCATGCGCCAGTGGGCGCAGATCCGGTTGCGTTGTCCGCAGGCGAAGCTGGTGTGCATCGATCTGCAGCCGTACGCCACCAGCCAGACGGTGGAGCGTGCGGACGTGATCCACGTTGGCGGCTTCAGCGATGCGGTGTTCGATCTGCTCGCGAATTTCGCGGCGGAAGGCGCCGGCGCGCAGCGCTGGGTCGACAGGATCGCCGGCATCGACGTGTGAGTTGCAATGCCCGGCCGGCAATGGGGCCGGCCGGGCCGGGGGAGATTTTTTTGGCGGTTGCGAATGCCCGTCGGACTACATTCGGTTGCAGCCGGTTCGATTCCGGCAAGTCCGGCGTCTTCTTGTCGCAGCCACCCGTCGTTTCATCGCTGTCGATGATCGCGAATGCTTTGGGAACTACAGACTCTTAATCTCCAGGTCGCGGGTTCGAGTCCCGCCCGTCGAAAGACGGTAGCTCAGTCGGATAGAGCGGGACGTTCCCTCACTTCTTGTCGCGGTCATCGGCAGTCTTCTTTCACAGGAATCATCGTCATGCAATGCAATGCAATGCAATGCAACGGGAGCGGTCACATGTCCGAAATCTGGGCGATCATCGTCGGTGGATTCCTGCTGCTGATCGTGTATGCCATCGTCTCTTCGAAGAAGAGCGAGAAACGGCTTCGCGAAGCGCGCGAAAAAATGCTTCCCCACCTCGAGGAAGCGATCGTGACGGATCGCAGGCACCATTTGTTCCTGTCCGACGGGCGCAGGTTCATGGACGTCCGGATCCTGGGCGCCACCGATCCGAAGTTGGCGCCGTCTCCACTCGGAGATTGGGGGTCGATGCTCGTGATCCTGCTGGATTCCGGGAAGAAGGCGTTCATCCGCCCATCCTCGGTGCGCTGTATCGAGGAAGCCTGACAGCTCATCGCCCTTCGCGCCGATTCATCGTCGTCAGCCGCAGGCGCGGCCTCGATGTCGTCGTGCGCGAGGTGCTGCCTGGGCCGGTAGAGCTCGGAGAAACGTTCCATCCCTCTCGTCGCGGCCGGCGATCTTTTCACACATGCGAGAATGCGACATGACCACCCACCACTACGATGTCATCCAGGAAGCCGGCGCCGCGCCGATCAAGCTGTGGACCCGCGGGGTGCCGCTGGAGGACGAGGCACGCAAGCAGTTGCAGAACATCGCGAAGCTGCCTTTCATCCATCGCTGGATCGCGGTGATGCCCGACGTGCATCTCGGCAAGGGCGCGACCGTGGGATCGGTGGTGCCGACCATCGGCGCCATCGTCCCGGCGGCGGTGGGCGTGGATATCGGCTGCGGCATGATCGCGGCGCGCACCACGTTGACCGCGAGCGATCTGCCCGACAATCTCGCCGACATCCGCAGCGCCATCGAGCGCGCCGTGCCGCACGGCCGCAGCCCCGCACGCGGCGGACGCGACAAGGGCGCCTGGGACAGCGCGCCGGCGCTCGCGATCGAGGGCTGGTCGCAGCTGGTCGCCGATTTCGAGAAGATCTGCGAGCGCCATCCGCGGTTGAAGAACACCAACAACCTCAAGCACCTCGGGACCCTCGGCACCGGCAACCACTTCATCGAGATCTGCCTCGACGAGGACCAGCGCGTCTGGTTCATGCTGCACTCCGGTTCGCGCGGCGTCGGTAACGCCATCGGCAGCCATTTCATCGAACTGGCCAAGCAGGAAATGCGCCGCTGGATGATCAATCTGCCGGACCAGGATCTCGCGTATCTTCCGGAAGGCAGCGCGCACTATGCCGACTACGTCTTCGCGGTGAATTGGGCGCAGCGCTACGCGCGCATGAACCGCGAGATCATGATGCGGCACGTGGTGGAGGCGGTGCGCAAGGCGATTCCGAAGCCGTTCGAGGCCCAGGCCGAAGCGGTGAACTGCCACCACAACTACGTGCAGATGGAGCACCACTTCGGCAAGAACGTGCACGTCACCCGCAAGGGCGCCGTGAGCGCGCGCAAGGGCGAGCTTGGGATCATTCCGGGCAGCATGGGTGCGAAGAGCTTCATCGTGCGCGGGCTCGGCAACGAGGACAGCTTCTGCAGCTGCAGCCACGGCGCCGGCCGGGTGATGAGCCGTACCCAGGCGAAGAAGCTGATCAGCCTGGACGATCACATCGCCGCGACCGCCCACGTCGAATGCCGCAAGGATGCCGACGTGGTCGACGAGTCGCCCGCGGCGTACAAGTCCATCGACGCGGTGATGGCGGCGCAACAGGATCTCGTCGAGATCGTGCACACCCTGCGTCAGGTCGTGTGCGTCAAGGGTTGAATGACCGTGGTCTCGATGAACAAGGCGAGTATCTATACGATCTCATTCGAATTCGCGTCTTCCGTGGAAACGAATGATGACCAGGTCCTCGTCATGCTTGATGGGCGTTGCTTGATCGGTGGGGCCGGATCAAATCGGATCGGCATCGATCCGCCCGCGTTTTTCGGTCAGCGATCGTTGATGGAAGGTGGCGAGCTGTTGATTGGTCGCTGCGGCTGTGGGGCCATCGGTTGCGACGATGAGCGTATGCGAGTTGAGTTGGCCAGCGACAGCGTTATCTGGCGGGATCGACATGGAAGATCGCATGTCTTTGATCGAATTCAGTACATGCATGCCATCGCAGAAGCAACATCTTCGACGCAATGGGAATCAGCACAGAGACGTGCCGAGCGCCTCGTTTCCCAGCTCGATTTTTCTCCACTGGAGGAAGCGGGCTACCATTTCGAATGGGCATCGGCACGAATCGGTTACGGCAAGATTGTCCTGTCGTTCGGAAACGGGGGTACACAGAGGATTTTCGAGATTGGCTGTGATCCGGATGACCCGGACGACGCAGTGAGAAACGTTCGACGCTGGATTGCTGAGTTCAGAGCGCAATAAATTTCGAAATCGATCTGGGAAAATACGGTAATCCGCGACTTTTAATAGACAGCAAGAAGCAAAACATGGACATGATCGAAATCGACGGCTCGGCCGGCGGCGGGCAGTTGCTGCGCACCGCGCTGAGCCTCGCCCTGTGCACCGGCACGGGTTTCACCATGCAGAAGATCCGGGCGAAGCGTTCGAAGCCCGGGCTGATGCGCCAGCATCTGACCGCGGTGAACGCCGCCGCGACGATCGGCAATGCCTACGTCGAAGGTGCGGAACTCGGCGCGACGACGCTGCGTTTCGAGCCCGGCGTCGTCGTGCCCGGCGATTATCGCTTCGCCACCGGCAGCGCCGGTTCGGCGACGCTGGTGCTGCAGACCGTGCTGCCGCCGCTGTGGCGCTGCGATGCGCCGTCGCGCCTGCGCCTGGAAGGCGGCACCCACAATCCGCTCGCGCCGAGCGCGGATTTCATCGCCGACACCTATCTGCCGTCGCTGGCGAAGTTCGGCATCGACGCCGGGATCGTGCTCGAACGCCCGGGCTTCTTCCCGGCCGGTGGCGGCATCCTGCATGCCACCGTCGCACCAGCGCCGGTGTTGCGGCATGCCGAGTTCATCGAGCGTGGCGCGCTGCAGTCCATCGACGCGGTCGCGATGGTGTCCGGTCTCGCGTCGGGCATCGGCGAGCGTGAACTGCAGGCGGTGGCCAAGCGCCTGCACCTGCAGTCGAATGCGCTGCATCTGCGCGAGGTGCGTCCGTCGCTGGGCCCGGGCAACGCGCTGCTGGTGCGGGTGCGGCATGCGCAGCATGCCGAGACCTTCACCGGTCACGGCGAGCGCGGGCTGTCCGCGGAAAAGGTGGCCGACCGGCTCGCCGACGAAGCGAAGGCCTATGTGCGCGGCAGCGCCTGCGTCGGCGAGCATCTCTCCGACCAGTTGCTGCTGCCGATGGCGCTCGCCGGTTCGGGCGCGTTCGTGGTCGCCGCGATCAGCGATCACCTGCAGAGCAATGCGCGCCTGATCGAGAAGTTCCTGCCGGTCGAGATCGACTGGGCCGAAACCGCGGGCGGCTGGCGGGTGACGGTCGCGTCCTGAGCCGACCGCTCAGGCGCGCGCGTCGCGCAGGCGCAGGCCGACGCCCGGTTCGGTGACGATCCAGCGCGGCGCGGCGGCATCGTCGCCGAGCTTGTGCCGCAGTTTCGCGACGAGGATCCGCAGGTAGTGGGTGTCGTCCTCATGGGTCGGCCCCCACACTTCGCGCAGCAGTTGCGGCTGGGTCACCACCCGGCCCGCGTTGCGCGCGAGCAGCGCGAGCAGCGTGAATTCCTTGCGCGTCAGGGCGACATCGCGACCGTCGGCCTGCACTTCGCGGCGTGCGAGATCCACGACCAGCCCGTCCAGCGCGTACACCGGCGCGTCGTGCTCGATGCCCGCGGCGCCCATGCGCAGCAGCGCGCGGATGCGTGCCATCAGTTCCTGGATGCCGAAGGGCTTGGTGACGTAATCGTTCGCGCCGCCATCGAGCGCGGCGACCTTCTCGCGTTCATCGGCGCGCACGGTGAGCATGATCACCGGCACGTGCGACCACTGCCGCAACTCGCGCAGCACCGCATGGCCGTCGCGATCGGGCAGACCGATGTCGAGGATCACCAGATCCGCGCCCTGCGTCGCCAGCGCGGCGAGCCCCGCTTCACCGGTCTCCGCCTGGACCACGACATAGCCCTGCGCACGCAGGCTGATCTCGAGGAATTTCCGGATCTGCGGCTCGTCGTCGACGATCAGGATGCGGGCGGGGAGCGGGCTCATGCGGAGGCGGTCATGCGGGGGCGGGCGGCGGTTGCAGTCTCGGCAGGGTAATGCGGATGGTGGTTCCGCGGCCATGCGCGCCGGGCAGGGCTTCGACGCTGCCGCCGTGGGCGCCGATCATGCCCTGGCAGATCGTCAGCCCCAGGCCGGTGCCCTCGCGCCCGCGGTCGCCGCGCTCGACGCTGTAGAACATGTCGAAGATCCGCCTGCGTTCGTCTTCCGGAATGCCCGGGCCGCTGTCGGTCACGTCGATGCGCAGCGCGCCCTGCGCATCGTCGCCGGCTTCGATCGTCACCGGGCTGTCCGGCGGCGAGAATTTCGCCGCGTTCTCGATCACGTTGAACAGCGCCTGTTCGACCAGCGCCGGATGCACCCACAGCGGCGCCAGATCGTCGGCGATCCGCGATTCGCAGATCGCCCGCGGCTGATAGCGGCGCAGGCGGCCGACCGCCGAGCCGATCAGTTCGTCCACGCCGATCCAGTCGCGATTCAACGACAGCCCGCCATGACCCAAGCGGGTCATGTCCAGCAGATTCTGGATGTAGCGGTCGAGACGTTCGCCTTCGATCCGGATCGTGTCGAGCAGGTCGGCGCGGTCCTTGCCGTCCATGCGTTCGCCGTAATGCTCCAGGCTCGACGCGGCGCCGATGATCGACGCCAGCGGCGAGCGCAGGTCGTGCGAGACCGACGACAGCAGCGCGGAACGCAGTCGCTCGGTCTCGCCGGCGACGCGCGCGTCCTCCAGATCGGACACCAGCCGCGTGCGCAGCATCGCCTGGGCGATGTCGTCGATCATCGCTTCGGCCAGCCGACGCTGTTCGGCGGTCAGCCGGACCATGCCGGGCACGAAGCGCAACCCGACCAGGCCCAGCGTGCGCGCGTTGCCGAGCAGCGGCAGGCACCACCAGTCCACGCTCGACAGCGTGTCGGTGTAGCGTCCGGCGGGCTGGCCGTGGCGCAGCACCCAGTCCGCGGCGGCGCTGGCCTTCTGGTCGATGCCGGTGGCGGCGTCGGGCGTCAGCGGCCCGGTGCCGAGATGGACCACGACATCCGCGTCCAGCGCGCGGCGCAGGGCCACGCGCGCGGCCTGCGCGACCTGCTGCGGATCGGCGGCGCTGGCGAGATCACGGCCGAGCGCCTGCAGCGCGGTCGCGTGCGCGTTCGCGGCGCGCAGCGCGAGCACCTGCGCCCGCAGCTTCGCCGCCAGACGCCCGGCCAGCAGCGCCGCGCCCAGGAACAGCAGCACCGTGGTCACGCCTTTCTGCGCGCTGATGTAGAACGTGAAGCGCGGCGCGATGAAGAAGAAGTTGTAGGCGAGGAAACACAGCACCGCCGCCAGGATCGCGGCGGCCATTCGGGTGCGCGTCGCGACCACCAGCACCGCGACGATGAAGATCATCGACAGATCGCCGAGGCCGAGCCAGCGCTCCGCGACGCCGGCCGCGACGATCGCCAGTGCCGAACACAGCACCGCGAAACCGAGATCGCCGGCGCGCAGGGTGTCGCGGGTGTCGGCGAACGAACGTCGCGCCTGCGCCCGCGCCTCGGGTGGACTGACGATGGTCAGCTCGTAGTGCGCGCCGCGTTGAAGCAACTGTTGGGTGATGGTGCGATTGAGCATGCGCGCGAGCGGCCGTTCGCGGGTGCGGCCGACGATGATCGACGAGGCGCCGATCCGCGACGCATGGTCGAGCAGCGCATCGACCACGCCGGAGCCGTGCAGCAGTTCCGCGCCGCCGCCGAGCCGGCGCGCCAGCGCGAACGCGCGCTCGATTTCCTGCTGCACGTCCGCAGTGGATGCTCCGGTCTGCACGCTGACTACGGCCCATGGCGCGTCGCGCCGTTCCGCGATCCGGCGCGCGATCCGGACCAGATACTCCGACTGGCCGCGGCCGTCGATCGCCACCAGCACCTGCCGGCGCAGGTTCAAGGCGCGCTCGCCATGCGCGGTGCGGACCTCGCGCAGATCGCTGTCGACCCGGTCCGCCGCGGTCTGCATCGCCAGTTCGCGCAGCGCCGCGAGATTGCCGGGCACGAAGAACGACTGCAGCGCCTGCGTCGCGTGATCGGGCAGGTAGACCTTGCCCTGGCGCAGGCGTTCGATCAGCTCGTCCGGCGGCAGGTCCACCAGCACGATGTCGCGCAGCCGGTCGAACACCGAATCGGGCACGGTCTCGTTGACGCGCACGCCGGTGATCCGGTGGACCACGTCGTTGAGGCTTTCCAGGTGCTGGATGTTGATCGTGGTGTGGACGTCGATGCCCGCGTCCAGCAGTTCCATCACGTCCTGCCAGCGTCGCTCGTGGCGGCTGCCGGGCGCGTTGCGGTGCGCCAGCTCGTCGACCAGCGCCACCTGCGGGCGGCGCGCCAGCAGCGCGTCGAGGTCGAGCTCGTCGAGCGTGCGCTCGCGATAGGTCGTGGTCCGGCGCGGCAGCACGTCGAGCCCTTCCAGCATCGCCGCGGTGTCGGCGCGGCCGTGCGTCTCCACCAGCCCCACCACCACGTCGATGCCGCGCTGTTTCAGTTCGCGCGCGCGCGACAGCATCGCGAAGGTCTTGCCGACGCCGGGCGCCGCGCCGAGGAACACGGTCAGGTGCCCGCCGCGCTGGCGCTTGAGTTCGCCGATCAGGGCGTCGGCCTGCTGCCGACGCTGCGTCGCGCTGCGGGCGTCAGTCATGGCGTCGTCGTTCATGTCGCCATTGTCGCGCGGTCGTCACGGCAGCGCATCCAGCGCCAGGTTCAGCGCCACCACGTTCACCCGCGGCTGGCCGAGGACACCGAATTGCGGCGCCTCGGTGGCGCGGTCCACCAGCACCGCGACCGCGCGCTCGGGCACGCCGCGGGCCTTCGCGACCCGCGCGATCTGTACCCGTGCCGCGTCCGGCGAAAGGTGCGGATCCAGGCCGCTGCCGGAGCGCGTCGCGAGATCCGGCGGGACATCGGCCCGTGCGACGCCTTCGCGCGCGGCGATGGCCGCGACGGCGGCGTCGACGGTTTCCATGAGTTCGGGATTGGTCAACGCCTGATTGCTGCCGGCCGCCGCCATCGGGTCATAGTTCGCCGCCGACGGACGCGAGCGGAAATAGCGCGCGTCGGCGAAGGGCTGGGCGACCCAGCGCGAGGCGACGGGTCTGCCGTCGCGAACGATCAGGCTGCCGGTGGACTGCTGCGGGAACAACAGTCCACCCAATGACGCGACGCTCGCCGAATACAGGAAACCGAAACCGGCCAGCGCGATCGCGGCCATGACCAGCGCCGGGCGCCAGGCGCCGCGGGCGATCAGGGCGTGCGAAGCGGTGTGGGAAGCGGCGTGTGAAGAGGTGTGCATGTCAGCCTCCGAATGCGGAGAGGATCAGATCGATCAGCTTGATCGCGACGAACGGCAGCAGCATGCCGCCGACGCCGTACAGCAGCATGTTCCGGCGCAGCAGCGACACCGCGGATGCCGGGCGGAAGCGCACGCCCTTCAGCGCCAGCGGGATCAGTGCGGGAATGATCAGCGCGTTGAAGATCAGCGCCGACAGCACCGCGCTGCGCGGGCTCGACAGCTGCATCACGTTCAGCGCCGCCATCTGCGGGATGGCCGCGGCGAACATCGCCGGCAGGATCGCGAAGTACTTCGAGACATCGTTCGCCAGCGAGAATGTGGTCAGCGCGCCGCGGGTGATCAACTGCTGCTTGCCGACCTCGACCACCGCCAGCAGTTTCGCCGGATCGCTGTCGAGATCGACCATGTTGCCGGCTTCCTTCGCGGCCTGGGTGCCCGAATTCATCGCCAGGCCCACGTCGGCCTGCGCCAGCGCCGGGGCATCGTTGGTGCCGTCGCCGACCATCGCCACCAGCCGTCCTGCGGCCTGTTCCTCACGGATGCGCGCCAGCTTGTCTTCGGGCCGCGCTTCGGCGATGTAATCGTCGACACCGGCCTCGGCTGCGATGGCGGCGGCGGTCAGCGGGTTGTCGCCGGTGATCATCACCGTGCGCACGCCCATCTCGCGCAGCCGCGCGAAGCGTTCCTTCACGCCGTGCTTCACCACGTCCGACAGTTCGATCACGCCGAGCACGTACGCGCTCTCGGCGACCACCAGCGGGGTGGCGCCGCTGCGGGCGATCTGTTCGACCCGCGCGCCGAGTTCCACCGGCACGCTGCCGCCGAGCGCGTCCACGTGGCGCGCGATGGCGTCGCCTGCGCCCTTGCGGATGCTGCGCGCGAGCGTGCCTTCGCCGGCCGGCAGATCCACGCCGGACATCCGCGTCTGCGCGCTGAACTGCACGTAGCGCGCGTGTTCGGGATCGACGAGGGTCGCGCCCTGCGCGAGCGCCAGCTTCACCACCGACTTGCCTTCGGGCGTCGGGTCCGCCAGCGACGCCAGCATCGCCGCATCGCGCAGCTGTTCGGCGGAAATCCCGCTCAACGCGTAGAACCGCGTCGCCTGGCGGTCGCCGTGGGTGATCGTGCCGGTCTTGTCGAGCAGCAGCACGTCCACGTCGCCCGCGATCTCCACCGCCTTGCCGGATTTCGCCAGCACGTTCGCCGACAGCGCGCGGTTCATGCCGGCGATGCCGATCGCCGGCAGCAGGCCGCCGATGGTAGTCGGAATCAGGCACACCAGCAGCGCGATCAGCAGCAGCGGATCGAGCGTGGCGCCGACGAAACCGGCGATGAAGGGCAGCGAGGCGACGACGATCAGGAAGGTGAGCGTCATCGCCGCCAGCAGCATCGTCAGCGCGATCTCGTTCGGGGTCTTCTGCCGGTTGGCGCCTTCCACCAGCGCGATCATGCGATCGAGGAAGCTGCCGCCGGGTTCGGCGCTCACCGCGATCACGATTTCGTCCGACAACACCTTGGTGCCGCCGATCACGCTGCTGCGGTCGGTGCCGGCCTCGCGCAGCACCGGCGCGGATTCGCCGGTGACCGCGGCTTCGTTCACCGTCGCCAGGCCTTTCACGATCTCGCCGTCGGCGGGAACGAGTTCGCCCGCGGACACGATGACGGTGTCGCCTTTGCGCAGCTGCGTGGCGGGCACGCGGGTTTCATGGCCGTCCTCGTCGAGGCGACGTGCGACCAGATCCCGGCGCGCAGCGCGCAGCGATGCCGCCTGGCCGCGGCCGCGGGCTTCGGCGACGGCCTCGGCGAAATTGCCGAACAGCACCGTGATCAGCAGGATCGCGGCGATCGCTAGACCGAAGCCGGGCGGCGCATGGCCGGCGAGCGTGATCAGCAGCGCGAGCAGCGTGCCGAGCAGCACGATCGCCATGACCGGGCTGCGCACGGCGTGCACGGGCGAGAGTTTGCGCACGGCGTCGATGCAGGCGGCGCGCAGGGCGGCGCGGTCGAGGCCGGCGATGCTGGCGCGCCGTTGCGCACCGGATGCGGTGGTGGGTTGCATGGGAACCTCAGCGCGACAGGAGCTGCAGGTGATCGGCGATCGGGCCGAGCACCAGCGCAGGCATGAATTGCAGGATGGTCAGGATCACGACGATCGAGACTAGGGTGAGGGCGAAGGTCGGCGTCTCCACGCGCAGCGTGCCGGCGCCTTCGGGCGCGACGCGCTTCTTCGCCAGCAGGCCGGCGATCGCCAGCGGTACCAGCAGCGCCGGGAAGCGGCCGAGCGCCAGCACCAGCGATGCGGTGGTGTTCCACCACACGGTGTTGTCGCCCAGCCCTTCGAAGCCGGAACCGTTGTTCGCGAACGCCGAGGCGTATTCGTAGAAGACCTGCGAAATACCGTGGAAGCCCGGATTGGAGTTGCCGGTGAGCGCGGGCATCGCCAGCGTCGCCGCGGTGAAGCCGAGCAGGGCCAGCGGCTGCAGCAGTATCAGCAGCGCGAGCAGGCGCACTTCCGGCGCTTCGATCTTGCGCCCGAACAACTCCGGCGTGCGCCCGGTCATCAGCCCGGCGAGGAACACCGCCAGCAGCAGGTAGACGATGAACTGCAGCGCACCGCAGCCGATGCCGCCCCAGATCGCGTTCACCAGCATGTTCGCGATCTCGACGCCGCCGGTGAGCGGCGCCATCGAGTCGTGCATGGCGTTCACCGAACCGTTGGAGGTCTGCGTGGTCAACGCGCCCCACAGCGCCGAAGCGTCGACGCCGTTGCGCACTTCCTTGCCTTCCATCGACGCGACGGTTGCCCGCGCCGGGAGCGCATGCTCCGCGAGCATCGCCGCGCCGGTCGACAGCAGCGACATGCCCAGCATCGTCGCGAACACGAACGTGCCGAAGCGCCGGCGGCCGGTGAACGGGCCGACCATGCAGGCGATGGCGACCGGGATCAGGAGGATCGCCAGCGTCTGCAGCAGGTTCGAGAACGGCGTCGGATTTTCCAGCGCGACCGTGCTGTTCGGGCCGTACCAGCCCCCGCCGTTGGTGCCGAGCTGCTTCACCGCGACCATCGGTGCGACCGGGCCCACCGGGATGTGCTGCGTCGCCATGCCGGCGCTGGCGTCGATGGGGGTCACGTCGGCGCCGCGCGCGAGCGTGGACGGCACGCCCTGCGAGGCCAGCAGCAGCGACCACACCAGGCACAGCGGCAGCAGGATGCGCAGCGCGCCGCGGGTGACGTCGACCCAGAGGTTGCCGACATCGCGGTCGACGCCCTCGCGGATGTCGCCGTTCGACTGCAGCGCTTCACGTCCGCCGAACAGCCCGCGCAGGGTCGCGACCAGCACCGCCAGGCCGAACATCGGCGTGATCACCTGCAGGCCGACGATGCCGACCATCTGCGACAGATACGACAGCTGCGCCTGGCCGGAATAATGCTGCTGGTTGGTGTTGGTGAGGAACGACACCATGGTGTGCAGCGCCAAATCCCAGGTCATGCCCGGGACCCGGTCCGGATTCAGCGGCAGCGCGCCCTGGGCCATGAACAGGCCCCAGACGACGAGTCCGAGCACGAGGTTCGCCAGCAGGAAGTGGATGGCGTAGCCGCGCCAGGTCATGCCGCCCTGCGCGCTCGCGCCGAGCAGCCGGTACACGACGCGCTCCAGCGGCAGGAACAGGTGGTCGCCGGGGGCGGGATCGCCGCGCATCACCCGCGACATGTACTGCCCCAGCGGCCAGCCCAGCGCGATGGCCAGCGCCATCACCAATACGAATTCGATCATGGCGGGCCTCAGAATTTCTCGGGGTTCAGGATCACGTACAGCAGGTACGCGGCCGCCAGCGCGATGCAGAGCGCGCAGGTTGCGATCAGCCAGGGTGGCATCGGGGTGTCCTCGGAATGCGGGATGCGATCGAGCGCCGGGGTGGCGTCTTTGCAGTGCGAAATTCTCGAACCGTCGCCCGCAAAGTCGCTATGCGGCGGCGGGCCCGCCGGCGTAAACATCGCGTAAATTCGCCGGCCGCGGCTTTCCGTCGCCGGTTTGCGGCAGGTCAAGGCGGCGGCGGTGCGCGGTCTCTAGGCTTGCCGCTTCCGCTCACCGCCACCGAGGCCGTCGCCGTGTCCGCCACTCCGCATTCGCCCGCCACGCTCGCCGCGCGGTTGCTGCCGCTGCTCGATCTGACCAGCCTGGGCGAGGACGACGCGCCCGAAACGATCCGTGCCTTGTGCGCGCGTGCGCTGCAGTCGCCGGTGGCCCCGGCCGCGCTGTGCGTGTATCCCGAGCACGTCACCACCGTGCGCGAGACGCTGCGCGGCACCGCGGTGAAGGTCGCGACGGTGGTGAATTTCCCGGATGGCGGCAGCGATCCCGCGCGGGTCGAACGCGAAACCCGGCGCGCGATCGCCGCCGGCGCCGACGAGATCGACATGGTGCTGGCGTACCGCGCGTTGCTCGACGGCGATGCGCGGTCGGCGCAGCGCGGCGTCGAAGCATGCCGGGCCGCCTGCGGCGACGGCGTGCTGCTGAAGCTGATCATCGAAAGCGGCGAGCTGCGGACGCCCGCACGCATCCGCGAGGCCTGCCGGATCGGTCTGGAAGCCGGCGTCGATTTCCTCAAGACCTCCACCGGCAAGGTCACGGTGAACGCGACACCCGACGCGGCCGCGATCATGCTCGACGAGATCGCCGCGGCCGGCGGACGCTGCGGCTTCAAGGCCGCGGGCGGCATCCGCACGCTCGATGCGGCGAGGACCTACATCGATCTCGCCGCCGAACGGCTCGGCGACGCCTGGGTGACGCCCG
The DNA here is from genome assembly GCA_011526085.1 of Lysobacter sp. Lineage (GTDB taxonomy): Bacteria > Pseudomonadota > Gammaproteobacteria > Xanthomonadales > Xanthomonadaceae > Lysobacter_I > Lysobacter_I hankyongensis. Next base: position 107,890 of record WYBC01000030.1, read on the forward strand.
CGCGGTTCCGGATCGGCGCCAGCGGATTGTTCGACGCGATGCTCGCCGTACTCGCGGAGCGCTGAACATGCGTCGCGCCGTGTGGGTGGTGATGGATTCGCTGGGCCTGGGCGCCGCCCCGGACGCCGCCGCCTACGGCGATGCCGGCGCCGACACCTTCGGCCACATCGCCGCGGCCTGCGCCGAAGCGCCGCGCGGCCCGCTGCGACTGCCGACGCTCACGCGTCTCGGCCTGCCGCAGGCGCATGCGTTCGCGCGCGGTCGCGCCGCCGCCGGCTTCAGCGATCTGCCGCGCCCGGAAGGCTGCTGGGGCTACGCCGTCGAGCGCGCCTGCGGCAAGGACACCCCGTCCGGCCACTGGGAAACCGCGGGCGTCGTGCTGCAGCGGCCGTTCGGACTGTTTCCCGATCGCGAGCGCAGCTTCCCGCCCGAACTGTTGCGCGCGCTGATCGATGAAGCCGGACTGCCCGGCGTGCTCGGCGATTGCCATGTCTCCGGCACCGAGATTCTCGTGCGGCTCGGTGCCGAACACATCGCCAGCGGCAAACCCATCGTCTACACGTCCGCCGATTCGGTGCTGCAGATCGCGGCGCACGAAGACGCGTTCGGCCTGCAGCGCCTGTACGACCTGTGCGTCGTCGCGCGCCGGTTGCTGGCCCCGTACGACATCGGCCGGGTCATCGCGCGCCCGTTCGTCGGCAGCGCGGAGACCGGCTTCACGCGCACCGGACATCGCCGCGATTACGCGCTGCCGCCGCCGGCACCGACGCTGTTCGATGCGGTGCAGGCCGCGGGCAGCGAGACCGTGTCGGTCGGCAAGATCGGCGACATCTTCGCGCACCGCGGCATCGCGCGGACGGTGCCGGCCCACGGTCACGACGCGCTGTTCGACGCCACGCTCGATGCGCTCGCGCAGGCCGGCGACGGCGCGCTGATCGCCGTCAACTTCGTCGACTTCGACAGCGTCTACGGCCATCGTCGCGATGCGCTCGGCTATGCCGCGGCGCTGGAAGCCTTCGACACGCGATTGCCCGCGCTGCTCGCCGCACTGCGACCGGACGATCTGCTCGCGATAAGCGCCGACCACGGCTGCGACCCGACCTGGCACGGCAGCGACCACACCCGCGAAACCGTGCCGCTGCTGGCCTGGGGTCCGACGCAGCGCGCGCGCTGCGTCGGCCGTCGCGAGAGTTTCGCCGACATCGGCCAGGGCATCGCCACCCATCTGCGTCTGCCGCCGCTGGCGGCGGGACGCTGCTTTCTCACCGACACCGCCGACCTTCCTGCACGCCCATGAGCACACCGCATATCGATGCCGCGCCCGGCGCCATCGCCGACACCGTCCTGTTTCCCGGCGACCCGCTGCGCGCGCGTCATATCGCCCACACGTTCCTCGACGACGCGGTCGAGTTCAATGCGCGCCGCAACATGCTCGGCTACACCGGTCACTGGCGCGGCCGGCGCGTGTCGGTGATGGGCAGCGGCATGGGCATTCCCTCCAGTGCGATCTACGCCACCGAACTGGCGCGCGTCTACGGCGTGCGCCGGATCGTGCGCATCGGCACCTGCGGCGGCGTCGGCGACGTCGCACTCGGCGACCTGCTGCTCGCGCAATCGGCCAGCAGCGATTCGCGCTTCAATCGCCTGCACTTCGGCGATCACGACCTCGCCGCCTGCGCCGATTTCGCGCTGCTGAAGGCTGTGGTCGATACCGCCGCGCGCCGGCAGGTATCGGTGCGCGTCGCCCATGTGTTCAGCACCGACTGCTTCTACGACGGCGATCCCGAACTCGTCGCGCGCCTGCGTCGTCACCGCATCGTCGGCATCGACATGGAATCCTCGGGCCTGTACGGCCTTGGCATGCGCGAAGGCGTGCAGTGCCTGTCGCTGCTGACGGTCAGCGATCACCTCGAACGCGGCGAACACATGCCCGCGGCCGAGCGTGAACAGGGCCTCGCGCGGATGGTGACGCTGGCGCTGGACAGCCTCGAAGGATGCGCCTGACATGAGCGGCGATCCGTCCCTCCATCCCTGCTTCCTCGGCCCATACGCGGAGAACGACGATCTGCTGGAATCGCTGGTGGTCGGCTTCCTCCGCGATCACGTCTACTGGCGGCGCAATCTGCATCCGGAAGACGCCCCGGCGATTCCCACCGGCGCCAACCGGCGCGCCGATTACATCGATTTCGAATCGCGGCTGCGGCGCGAACTGCACAGCCTGTCGGCCGCGCTGAAGCGCAGCGTGCCGTTCCACAGCCCGCGCTACATCGGCCACATGGTCAGCGACCTGTTGTTGCCCGGGTTGACCGCGCAGATGCTGGCGCTGCCCTACAACCCGAACAACGTCAGCGCCGACGCCGCGCCGGTGACGATCGATCTCGAACTCAAGGTCGGCCTGCAACTGGCGGCGATGGTCGGTTACGCGGCCGATCCCGCGCACGAGGACTGCGCGTTCGGCCATCTCACCTCCGGTGGCACGCTCGCGAACCTGCAGGGGTTGCGGCTGGCTCTGTCGCTGAAGGCGTTCCCGGTCGCGCTGCGCGCTGCCGGCGTGCCGCTGCCGGGTATTCCCGACGATGACTGGGCCGCGTTCAATCTGCTGCCGAGCGCGTCGACCGCGCTGTTCGCGCAGTGGTGCGCGTGGCTGGCGTCATTGCCTGCGGCCGAACGCACGCCCTGGTCGCGGCGGGTCGAAGCGGCGCGGATCGAATCCCTCGGCATCGCCGGGTTCTTCGCGAAGCACGCCGCGCTGTCGGTGCCGCGGGTGTTCGCCCCCGCCACCGCGCACTACTCGTGGAGCAAGGGCATGAAGATGCTCGGCCTGGGGCGCGATCAGCTGCAGCTGATCCCGGGCAAGGCGATGCGGTTGGACCTCGATGCGCTGGAAGAGGCGTTGCATGCCTGCCTGCGCGATCGGCAACCGGTGTTGATGACCGTCGGCGTGCTCGGCAGCACCGAATTCGGCACCATCGATCCGATCGACGGACTCGCCGATCTGCGCGATCGCATGCATCGCGACGGGCTCGGCATGGCCCTGCATCTCGACGCCGCCTGGGGCGGTTATCTCGCGACCCTGTTCCGCGACACCAACGGCGGATTGCGCAGCGCCGATGCGGTCGGCGCCGAGTTCGCCCGCTTCCCGAGTACCGCCGTGCACGCGGCGGTGGGCGCGATGTCGCGGATGGATTCCATCACCATAGACCCGCACAAGCTCGGCTACATTCCCTATGGCGCCGGCGCGTTCCTGTGCCGCGACCAGCGCGCGATCGCATTGCTGTCGGAAGGCGCCGACTATGTGTTCGACCAGGCCAGCGGCGACGATTTCTTCACCCGCCATCGCCAACTGGGCCGCTACATTCCCGAAGGCTCGAAGCCCGGCGCCAACGCCGCTGCGGTGTACGTCACCCATCGCGTGCTGCCGCTGGACTACAGCCATTTCGGACGCCTGCCCGCGCAGAGCATCCGCAACACCGAAGCGTTCATCGCTGCGGCCGAGGCGTTCGTCGCGCGCATCGCACCGCTGGCGCATGCGCTGATTCCGTTCGCGCCGGACAGCAACCTCGTCTGCCTCGCGATGAACCCGCGCGGCAACCACGATCTCGCGACGATGAACCGCTTCATGCGCCAACTGCACCGCGCACTCAGCGCCGACCACGACCGCCCGCTGCAGCTCGGCGAACACTTCGGATCGATCACCACGCTCAAGCGCGACACCATGGGCGCCGCCGACACCGCCCGCGTGCTCGCAGCCCTGCATCTGCCCCCGGACGCTCTCGACGACGCCGACGACGAACGCGACCGCATCGTCATCCTGCGCCACACCCTGATGAACCCGTTCCTGCTCGACGAAAACGGCGCCAGCGTCTATATCGACGGCTATTTCGATTACCTGGAAAAGCGGTTGGCGGAGGCGTTCCGGTAGTCGCTGCGCGGGTGCACCGTGCCACGGCCCGTCGGATAGACTGGCCGCCTTCGGGGGCCCGCATGCACTGGATACTGCAAACCAATCTGTTCCAGGAAGCCGAGTGGTCGCGTCTGGTGGCGACGCTGGAGCAGTTCGGCCTGCCTTACAGCGTGCATCGGGTCGTTCCGTTCGTGGGCGAGCTCGAACCCCTTCCCGTGCTGCAGGCGGCCAAGGCCGTGTGCTTCGGTTCTTATTCCATGCGCCACTCCGCCAGAAAATACCGCTGGGATCCTGGCGTCTACGACCTGTTCGACCAGGACTTCCTCGCCCAGAAAGCGGCGTGGGGCGAGCGCATGCTCAATGCGGATTCCCGCGTTCTGGGGTTCGAGGAGGTGCAGCTCGAACATCCGACGTTCCTGCGTCCCATCGACGACTCGAAGTATTTCGCCGGACGCGTGTTCGACCCGGAAGAATTCGAAGCGTGGCGACGGCGCGTGTGCGATCTCGACGAGGACGACGGCACCAGTCTGTCGCCCACGACTCGGGTGCAGGTGTGCACGCCCAAGACCATCCACGCTGAATACCGGTTCTGGATCGTGGGCGGGAAGATCGTCACGAAGTCGCTGTACAAGCTGGGGCGCCGCGTCGTTTATGCCAGCGATGTCGACGAACGCATGGATCATTTCGTCCTGCAGGCCGTGGCGGACTGGCAACCGCACCGCGCGTTCGTCATCGATGTGTGCGACACCCCGGAAGGCCCGCGCATCGTGGAAATCAACACCATCAACGCGGCAGGATTTTATGCGGGAGACGTCCAGCGGCTGGTGGCGGCGCTGGAGGAGCTGGAGGGTTGAGCGACGGCGGGTGCGTCGACTCCGATCGTCCGGTCCATGCGAACGACTTGCGGTTTTTCGAGCAAGCATCGGATCGGCGACGATCTGGGCCCACCATCAACCGAACACTTGCGATAAGTGCCTGAATCGAAAGTCTATTTGCGACTACTTTAGAAAAACGTACTCGCAAACGTACTCACTTTTTCGCTCGCTTGGCGGCACTCGCCGCCCGGGTGTCGCTGCGGCGGATCGCCGTTCGTCGGATCGCAGCGACGGGACGCGCCCGGTGTACCCAACCGGCACCGCGGGGCCGCGATATGCGCGGACGGTCGATCGCGGAGCGCGCGTCCGCAGCATAGGCGACGAGTGCCGACGGCAGGGCGGCCCGCTCCGGATTCCCGGGCACGGCTCCCCGGGCTGCGCGCGCCGCCTCGCCGCGGGTCGGAGAGACTACCCCGCGCGACCGCGCCCGGCTGGGCCGAAGCCGTCGCAGCGGCGTCCGGCAGGCCGGGGGCGATTCGGATTTTCGTTCGCCCCGATGACTGCGCTACGCTGGCGCATCGCCTGTCCGGGCGCACGGACGATCCGAACGCTTCAGGGGGAAACAATGGCTCCGGTTTACAAGGTGCTGGAAGGAATCTGCAGCATCTTAGAGTGCATAGCGTTCGAGTACTTTGGCGAGGCCAAAGGGGAGCTGATGGTCTTAAGCCGTCAGCTCGAAACAGATCCGTCTTACGCCATTGAGGGGAAGGACGAGGTAGCGACTGACCTTCGTCAGGTGCTCGCCATGATAAGTGGTGACCAGCGCCGAGCAGGAATTAGCAAGCTTGTCAGAACAAGTCGAACCCTTTGGAAATCTGCAAATAGTGAGAGCCACGGGGCGACCAACTCAGGAGACGAATTATGATTTGGCAAATACTTTTTGGCGTTGCTGTTGTCATTCTCTTGCTTCACTGGGGCTCTCGAAATGCAGTTTGGGGCACTGCTACTTTCGGAGTTATCGCGGGACTCGTTGTTGCATTCTTTGGCGATGACTTTGAGTGGTGGACTGTAGGCAAAGCCTTGACAATTGCCACCTTCATCGGCGCAGCCCTTGAGTGGATACCGCGGATTTTTCAGAGAAAATCCGACAACAGATAGACTCAAAAGACGCCACTAGGCTGGGAGGGCTATATGCGAATTCTAGTTCTGTTGCTTTTTCTCTCTTGCGGGTCTGTACTTAGCAAAGAGCCGAGCAAAGCTAACACAGACCCATTTCAGCTTTACACCGAAGTTATGAGCGGGAGCCGAAGCATAAAGTCACTAACTCCAGAGGAACAGCAGCACTTCATGCTAATTCACGGCTTGCTCGCAAACTCTTGCTCTCGACTACAAGGCGCTTGTAAGGCCGCATGCGATGCATCCAGCCAACTCGAAGACGCTGCTAACGAACTGGCTCGCTGCGCGAAAAGGCGCGACTTCGGAGATGACTGTGGCCGGTATGCCCGCGAAGTCAGATATGCGGCAGAAAACTATGAATCGGCAGTCAGTGATGCGGATGATGAGTGTGACTGATACTGTCGTAGATTCGCTATCGCACGCGCCCGCCCTTCATCCGTCCGTGGCCCGGTACTGCATCCCCCGTGCCACCTGCATCGCCGCTTGCCCGGCACGCTCAGGGCTTCGCAGGGCAGGCCGTCGCGCCGTCGCCTTGCCCCGCAGATGACGCGCACCGTACCGGTGTTCCGTTGGGGCTTCAGAACCAGCCGCGCGCGTACTTGGGCGACGCTGGCCGGCGTGGCGGTCTCCGTGACCGGAGTCGTTCGCGCGGGCGTGCATGCGCGCGATGCGCGCATTATTTCCGGTCGCGCCAGCGGCAGGCGATCCGGAGTCGTTCGCGTGTGCGCGGGTCGATTGGCAGCGTCCGGCGCCTGCCGCACCGCTGCGGGCGCATCTGTTTCCGCCTGTTTTGGATTCTGGGCCTGCCACCATTCGACGATGATCGAATCCAGAATGCCGCTGTAGTTGTTGGCGGGGTAGTAGCGGCTGCGCCGGGCTTCGATCGCCGCCAAAGCCTCGGGACTGGGGTAGTAGTCGATCCGCGGCCGACGCGCGCGGCGGGCGCGTTGGTTCGCGTTGGCGTTGGGATGGCGGCCGGGCATGGGTCAGCCTCCCCGCGGTCGCGGGATCGCCCGCCCGGCCTTCCGATGCCTGTATCGACAGCCAGTGGTCTGCGAATGCTGCGAATCGTGCGAATCACTCGCAGCAGCGCGTGGCCTGTTGGCTTGCGAATTCCGCGAATCTTGCGAATATCGACGCGAGCGCGTCCCGCGATTCGCAACATTCGCAGGATTCGCAGCGTGCGAGGTCTGGACTGTATGGCCGATCATGCGCCGTCCTCGCTCACGACGCGCCAGACATGGGCGCGGCGCCTTCCGTCCGCGACGGCACCGCCTTCGATTGGTTCCGCCCAGCCATGCGCCGCGAGCGTGTCGGCAGCCGTCCGGAAGGTGTCGGCGTCGCGGATCGGACCCGGGCCGTTACGCAGTACGTCCGCGGAGTACAAAAGCGTTTTCCCCTTTGCTCGGCACCACTCCAGCAACAGTTCGGCATTGCGCAGGTGCGTCGGAATGCGGGCCGTGCCGACGATGCGCGCCGCTTCGGCCAAGTGGTACTGCGCCAGACGAGCCGCCCGCTCGATCGTATCGATCGCGATCGTCTGCGGCTCGCCGTTCTCGACCAGCGTCAGCACGCCCGCGATCCGGAGCACTTGCGCGCCGGCCTTGCTCGCCCAGGCTTTCACCTCGGCATATTCGCTGGCCATGTCGCGTTCGATCGCGTCGGCGATTGCGATCCAGCACTGTTTCGCGTCGGGGCATATCGTCAAGGTGCGCGGGTCCAGTTCGTTGCGAGTATCAGCGCGCAGCGGTGGCGGCATCCGCAGCAGCGCGCGCATGCGCTCCCAATAGGCCACCATCGCGGGATCGATCGACAGGTCGGCTTCCACATAGCGCCGGCTGCCGATGGTGGACTGCGGCCACGACAGCAGACAGCGCGCAAGGAAACCTTGCCCCGTCAGCAAGTCGTCCGAGAGCACACGTTCGGCAATGATCGGCTGCATCATGACGTGCAGCGCCAGCCGGCGGCCAAAGTACTTGGCCGCGCCATCGCCCGACCGCACCCGCGAGAACTCGCCGCTATCCCACAACCGCGAGAATCCGGCGGCGGACTTGGTGCGGTTGTCGCGATTCATCGCGTGACCGCCGAGGAAGTCGCCCGCGTCGTCGTTGAACAGCCCGAGGCTAGGCCGCCCGGTCTGGTAGAGCTTTTGCAGACCTTCCAGCGTCGGTTCGCTCAACAGCAGCAGGGGCGACAGCGGCGGTTCGGGCGCCGCGCCCGCGTTCGCCATCGCTTCGCGGATCGCAGTGGCGTCGGCCTTGCTTTCGGCCTTGCGCATCGCAGCCTTGTGGGCGCCCGCTGCGATCTCGAAAGCCGTCTGCGCCTGTCGGTATTCGTCGGCCGCATCGCGTTCATGGTCGCGATGCGCGCGCAGCGCCCATTGATCCGCCGCGCTCTTTCGCTCGCCCGACTCGGCGACGGTCACATGCCACAGACTCAGCGGTTCACGGCGGCCGTCGATCTCGACATCGGCCTGCGATTGCGCCGCGAGACTGGCCGCCGACAGCAGCGATTGACCGCATAGCGCCGCCGGGCATTGCAGGACCGCGCGCAAGCGTTCAGCAGCGGCGCCCAGACATTCGCCGAGCGCGTCGAGGGGGTAGGCCGCGGGCGCCGCGGAAGGGCGGCGTAGCGGCTCCGGCGTCGTGCGCACGGCGTTCATGGTCTGTACTCCGCAAGGTCGTGAATGCGGTGGCGGCAGTTCACCGGCATGCGGCAGCCGTGCCGGCTCCAGCGTTCGGCTGTACTTTTGAGGACGTGGAGCAATTGAGGCGAAACGGCATCCACGGAACCCCGACGCAGGCATGCGTCGAGGTTCTCTCTTTTGCGGGTCATGGCGTTACTCCGTCAATAGGCGCTTGGCGGAATCGATCGCAACGATCGCACGATCCAAAGCGTCAGCCGCTTCGATATCCGCGGCGTCAGGGGCGTGGGTGGATTCGGCGATACGTTGGAGCTGTAGACGTGCAAGGTCCGCCGAGAATGCGGCGGATTCCAGCATGGCGCGCGCATCGCGTCGCAGCAGACGCGGGGGCGTGGTGGCGACGTTCATCGGCTCGCCCCTTGATCTCGCGCGGCGATTCGGTTCGCAATCCATGCGTCGATCTCTGCCGAGTTCCACGCGCTCGCTCTGGTCCCGAGTTTGATCGGGCGCGGGAAGTCCCCGAGTGCGATGCGGCGATAGATTTCGGAGCGTGACATTCCCGTGCGCGCTTTGACGGCGGGCAGGCGTTCGAGCGTGAGGCCGGTCGTGGGTTGTTGGGTGGGGGTCGTCATGGGCTTTTCCTACGTTGCCCGGGAGCTTCCCGGACTTCGCGGACGAGCCTATTTTTCAGAGGAATGAGGTTCTAGGACAGAACCTCAGAAAGTTCGACACGTTCTGTCCAAGAGATTGATATTTCTAAGATTTCGTGGGCAGACGAGCAAGCAAGCTGATTGTCTCTTTCACGCGCGCAGCACGGCGGCTTTTGAATTTGCCTACGTATTTCTTGATTGCCCTGTCAGGGTCCTTATTCCAGCCTACCGCCGCGTAGCAAATACCCACAACCGTCCAAAAGCCGCATCCGGGTGACGTACTTGGCTGCAAGTCCTTCGGGTATTCCGGGCGCTGAGGTTGGTCTTGCATCTCGATAGCTGCGGCGGACTCTGATTCTTCGCAGCGTGTCCCTCTGCCATAGCTAGGGCCATCCGAGTGAGCCAGAAACCAGCCGTAGACCAATGCATTGTGTATTTTTTCGATCGGCGCAGGATCGGCCGAGCGTTGACGAATAGGCTGTCCGGCAGGAATTTGAGCGAGCCCGTATTGTGCAGCCTCTTGTAATGCCCGCAGGCGAGGAACGAGATGAATCATTGCCGTGTGACCTTTGTCACGCGGTCTTTGTTTCCAGTAAGAGGTTTCGATCAATGCACCGGCTTTGGCATGTTCCAGATCAATCGTGCAAGCAATTGAGGTCAGCTTTGTAAGCAGGGCGGCGGACAATGATTCAACATCTGCCAGCACATCGCGTGTCTCGCCGTTCTTGGGCTGCTTGACGAAAACTTGACGCACTGTCAGCAGAGCCTTTCGCAGCTCTGAAATTTGCTCATCGCATACGCCGCGCTTCTTCAGCTCGCGTAGCTGTCCTGGGGTAAAGTCAGGGCGTATTCCCATCTTCGCGGCTCCGTTGGCTTGGGGGATTCCCGCACCGGCCGCAGCGGATGCATGCTGCGGTCGGGCGAGTTTCGAGCCTACAAGCGGCTGCGGGACGCCGGAAGACTTGACCCGTTACGTGTCTCTGCCAGACGCTGCGCGCAACGCGCGTGCCGTCTCCAGCGCAAATTCGCATAGATAGGCCGTGCTGCCATCGGTGCCGTTTTCGATCGATCCGCCCAACAGACGCCGAACGGCGTCTTCCAAGTCTGCCGCTTCCCGGCAGGCGGTGGCGCAATCGATCCCCTCGGCCACGGCCAACAGGTGCCGACCCTCTGCAGGGATCACGCGGAACGCGACAGGGGCCGTCTCGGCACGCGGGCGGGGGCGAGGCCCCGAAGCGGTACGGCGCGCGCTGTGGCGCTTGCTGGGGGCTGCTAGAGTGCGTTTAGCCATGATCGTTCCTCGCTGAACGGTTGTGGTGAGGGCGGCCGGGGTGTGACAGCACCCCGGCCGTCCGCTGGTCACCGGCGTGCGCCGGATGCTTGTCGCAGGGGCACGACGTTGCCCCCTTCGCGTAACTGGTCCAGATAGTCCGCCCATGCCTGCATCATCTTGCGGCGTTCGGGCAGGTGGGCGGTGCGGTTGTAGGCGCGGCCGTTCGGGTCGCGGACGGCGTGCGCGAGTTGGTGTTCGATGTAGTCCGGCCGGAAGCCCAGCACTTCGTCCAGAATCGTGCGCGCCATCGCGCGGAAGCCGTGGCCGGTCATGGTGTCGCGATCGATGCCCATGTATCGCAGGGCGGCATTGATCGTGTTCTCGCTCATCGGACGTCGCGGGCTGCGAACGCCGGGAAAGACGTACTCGCCGCGCCCGGTGAGCGGATGCAGGTCGCGCAGGATCGCGACGGCTTGCGAGGACAGCGGGACGATATGCGGGGTGCCGGTCTTGGTGGCGGTGTAGCGCCATTCGGCGGCGTCGAGGTCGATATCGGCCCAGCGCGCCGTCCGCAGTTCGCCCGGACGGGCGAACACCAGCGGCGCCAGATTCAGGGCGGCGACCGTCACCGGGCTGCCCCGATAGCTGCGGATCGTGCGCAGCAGTTCGCCCACCCGCGCGGGTTCCGTGACGCTGGCGAAGTGCCGGACGCGCGGCTGTTCGAGCGCGCCCACCAGATCGGCCGCCGGGTTGCGCTGGGCGCGGCCGGTGGCGATGGCATAGCGGAAGACTTGGCCGGCGAGCGCGCGGGCGCGGTGGGCGGTTTCGATCACGCCGCGCTGTTCGATCTTGCGCAGGGCAGACAGCAGGGCCGGTGCAGTCACGTCGGCCACTGGCAAGCTGCCGATGCTCGCAAGATCCTTTTCGACCAATCGACGCTCACGCTTCACCGACCCCACGCTTAGCCCTTCCTTCGCCCGCTTCGCCAACCATTCGGCCGCAACCGCTGCGAATGTGGTCTCGGCATGCTCCAGCTTCGCCGCACGTTCGACGCGCGCGACGTGCGCGGGGTTTGCCCCGCCTTTCACCAGCATGCGCAATCGGTCGCGTTCGGCGCGCGCTTCGGCGAGGGACACGGCCGGGTATTCGCCCAAGCCGACCATGCTGGCCTTGCCTGCGTAGCGATAGCGATAGCGCCACACGCGCGCACCGTTGGTGCGCACTTCGATGCACAGACCATTGGTATCTGCGACACGGTAGAGCGTCGCTTTCGCCTTCAACGTGCGGAGCTTGGTATCGGTCAGCATGTGAGTAAGCCGGTTGTGAGTACGCACCGCAGGGTGGGGCGCCTGTACTCACAGCCTTACTCACTCTTTGCAGGGATGCAAGGGCACCCCCTAGGACTCCAAGAGACAGAAAAGCCCGCGTTATGCGGGCTTCTTGTGTGTGTCCGGGACGGTTTGGGATGCACTGGTTCGACGATGTGGTGGGCCCACCAGGATTCGAACCTGGAACCAAGGGATTATGAGTCCCCTGCTCTAACCGTTGAGCTATAGGCCCGTGCGTTGGAGATGTTAGCAAAGCCCGGTGGAAGGCTGGGTTCCGATCTGCGTCTGGCCGGTGCGGGAACGTCCGGCAAGGAGTCGCGCCTTCCGGCGCTCCTGCAAAAAGCTTGGATATTGCGGGCGCACAAATGCGGAGCCCGCCTTGCGGCGGGCTCCGTGGGATCGCGGTGGGATCGTTTCGATCGCCGCGACCGGTGGCGGCATGGCGTCAGTCGATGTCGAGGAAGCTGCGCAGTTGTTCGCTGCGGCTGGGATGGCGCAGTTTGCGCAGGGCCTTGGCTTCGATCTGGCGGATGCGCTCGCGGGTGACGTCGAACTGCTTGCCGACTTCTTCCAGCGTGTGATCCGTGTTCATGTCGATGCCGAAGCGCATGCGCAGCACCTTGGCTTCCCGCGGGGTCAGGCCGGCGAGGACTTCGCGCACGGTTTCCTGCAGGTTGATGTTGGTGGTGTTCTCGATCGGGGACTCGACGTTGGTGTCCTCGATGAAGTCGCCGAGGTGGCTGTCCTCGTCGTCGCCGATCGGCGTTTCCATCGAGATCGGTTCCTTGGCGATCTTCAGGACCTTCCGGATCTTGTCCTCCGGCATGTCCATTTCCTTCGCCAGCTCTTCCGGGGTCGCTTCGCGGCCGTACTGCTGCAGCATCTGCCGGGAAATGCGGTTGAGCTTGTTGATCGTTTCGATCATGTGCACCGGGATGCGGATGGTGCGCGCCTGATCGGCGATCGAGCGGGTGATGGCCTGGCGGATCCACCACGTGGCGTAGGTCGAGAACTTGTAGCCGCGGCGGTATTCGAACTTGTCCACGGCCTTCATCAGGCCGATGTTGCCTTCCTGGATGAGATCGAGGAACTGCAGGCCGCGGTTGGTGTACTTCTTGGCGATGGAGATCACCAGGCGCAGGTTGGCCTCGACCATTTCCTTCTTCGCCTTGCGGGCCTTGGCTTCGCCGTAGGCCATCGCGCGGCTGATTTCCTTGATGTCCGCCAGTTCCAGGTACAGCGCCTGCTCGATGGCGATGGTCGCTTCCTGTTCGGCGATGATCTGTTCCTTCACGTCGCGCAGGCCCGAGGACCACTTCTGCTTGCGCTTGAGCATCTCGTCGACCCAACCGAGGTTGGTCTGGTTGCCTTCCCACGCGCGGATGAAGTCCTTGCGCGGCATCCTGGCGATGCGGGTGGAGAGGTCGAGGATGCGACGTTCGTGTTCCTTGATCTGGCCGAGCACGTCGCGCAGCTTGCGCACGAGGGTGTCGGTCAGCGGCAGGGGAAGCTTCAGGGTCATGAACTGCTCGGCCATCTCCTCGCGGAGCTTGGCCAGCGCCTTGTTGCCGGCGCCATGCTTGGCGTAGGCCTTCTGGAAGTGGGCGTAGCCGGCGGCCAGCACTTCCATGCGGCGCGCGACTTCGGCCGGATCCGGGCCGGTGGGCGCGGCTTCCTCGGCGGCGCCGTCGTCTTCTTCCTCTTCGTCGATCTCGACTTCGCCGTCTGCGATTTCGGCGACCGGGATCTCTTCGACCGGTTCTTCGACGTCGTTGAAGCCGGCGACGATGTCGGCGAGGCGCTTCTTGCCGGCCTTGTGCAGGTCGTACTCTTCGAGCAGCAACTGCACCGACCACGGGAAGCTGGCCAGCGCGGACATCATCTGGGTGAGGCCTTCCTCGATCCGCTTGGCGATGGCGATTTCGCCTTCGCGCGTCAGCAGTTCGACCGTGCCCATCTCGCGCATGTACATGCGCACGGGATCGGTGGTGCGGCCGCCTTCGCCGTCGAGCGCGGTCAGCGTGGCCGCCGCTTCTTCGGCGGCGGTGTCGTCGACTTCGCGGCCGCCGGTGTTGCCGTCGGCGAGGATCAGGGTGTCGACATCGGGCGCGACTTCGTGCACCTCGATGCCCATGCCGTTGATCATGCCGATGATGTCTTCGATCTGCTCCGGATCGACAAGGTCGTCGGGCAGGTGATCGTTGACCTCGGCATAGGTCAGATAGCCCTGCTCCAGGCCCTTGCTGATGAGCTGTTTGATGTCGGACTGGGGAGCCGGACGTTCGTTGGCCATGGGCACGCCACCGTGGGAAAAGTGAACCCGTAATTATAACAGCCCGGGGGTCGGGCTGGGCGCCGGAACGGGAGGCATCGGCGCGGGATCGGGTCGGAACCCGTTCGAAATCCCTTCGAACTCGCCTCGAACGTCCATCGAACCTGAATCGAAGTCCGGTCGGCAGCGGGTACGCGTCGGACAGGGGAGGTCGGCAGGACCCGATGTGGTGTGCGGCGGATGGCGATTCAAGCGCTGCCGGGGAATATGACCCCGTCGCGGACCCGGATTCAGGCCCGGAGCAGGAAGGTGACCGGCCCGTCGTTGACCAGAGCGACCTGCATGTTCGCGCCGAAACGACCGGTTTCGACCGATGCCGTGTGTTTTTCGCGGCAGTAATCAACCATTTCGGCGAAGATGCGCTCCGCTTCCGCGGGTGGTGCGGCGGTGCTGAAGCTCGGGCGCAGGCCGGAACGGGTGTCGGCGGCGAGGGTGAACTGGCTGACCAGCAGCAGGCCGCCACCGGTGTCGGTCAGGGAGAGGTTCATCTTGCCGTCGGCATCGGAGAACACCCGGTAGCGCAGGAGGCGGTCGCCCAGCTTCGCGATCTGCGCCGGGCCGTCGCCGGGCTCCACGCCGACGAGGGCCAGCAGCCCCGGGCCGATGGCGCCCACGGTCTCGCCATCGACGATGACGCGGGCTTCGGTGACGCGCTGGATCAGGGCGAGCATGGCGGTTCGCGGGCGGTGTGGGCCCGCAATCGTAGACGTTGACCGGGTGTGCGGACACGAGTGGCGCGCCGCCTCCCGTAGACTTCGGCGATGACTGACGCCTTCGCCCGCCTGTTGTATCTCGTCGCCAGCGCCATCGGCCGCCTGCCGTGGCCCCTGCTGCGCGCGCTGGCCGACGCCATCGCCTGGCTGTGGCGGCGCAGCGGCGGGCGCGAGAGCCGGGTGGCCGGGCGCAATCTCGAACTGGCCTATCCGGACATGCCTGCGGCCGAACGCGAGGCCCTGCAGCGCGCGATCCTGCGCACCACCGCGCGGCAGACCCTGGAGACGCTGCGGCTGTGGACCCGGCCGCATGCGGAAAACCTGCGGATGATCCGCGAGGCGCAGGGCGTGGAGCTGTTCGATGCGGCCATCGCCGCCGGCAAGGGCGTGATCGTGGCCGCGCCGCATTACGGCAACTGGGAGCTGTTGAACCAGTGGCTGGCGGCGCACACCGAGCTGGCGATCCTGTACCGGCCGCCGGATTCGGCCCTGGGCGAGGCCTTCCTGCGCCGGGTGCGCGCCGATGGGGCCGATCGGGTCGTCCAGATCCGCGCCGAGGCCGCGGGCATCCGCCAGTTGTTCAAGCGCCTCCGCGACGGCGGCGTGACCGGGATCCTGCCGGACCAGCAGCCGAAGAAGGGCGACGGCGAGTTCGCCGACTTCTTCGGCCGTCCGGCCTACACGATGACCCTGCTGCCGCGGCTCGCGGAGCGCAGCGGCGCCGCGGTGCTGTTCGCGTACTGCGAGCGCATCGGCGACCTCGCGTTCGCGCTGCGGATCGAGCCGGCGCCCGCGGAGATCGCTTCGGGCGATACGATGGTCGCGACCGCGGCGCTGAACGCGGCGGTGGAGCGTATCGCCCGCCGCGATCCGGCGCAGTACCAGTGGACCTACAAGCGCTACACCCTGCATCCGTCGATGAATCCGTACTTCAACCCGTACCGCGACCTGGAAGGCCGTGCATGACCCAGCCGTTTCACGACAGTCCCCCCGCGCTTCCCGATGCCGTGCCCGCGGACATGCCGCCTGCGGGCGCGGGTGCCGAAGCCGCGCCGCAGCGCGATCCCGACGCCCGTGCCGATGCCGGCTGGGACGGGCCGCGCGGATGGCAGCCGTTGCCGAAACGCGCGTACCGGGTGTTCCTGTACGTGTCGCTGCTGGTCGCGGCGATGCCGGCGACGATGGCGACCATGATCCTCGACGATGTGCTGGCGCGGCGCGAATGGGGCTGGATGGCGATCGCGGCGATGTGGGTCGCGACCTTCGTCGTCGCGCTGTGGGTCGCGCACAAGCGCTACCGCTACACCTTCTGGATCCTCGACGAGGACGGCTTCGCGGTGCGTCGCGGCCGGCTGTGGCAATGGGAAACGCGCGTGCCCAGTTCGCGGGTGCAGCATCTCGACCTCAAGCGCGGGCCGCTGGAGCGCGCGCACAATCTGGCTTCGCTGGTGTTGCACACCGCGGGTACGCGGCTGAGCGCGGTGAGCATTTCCGGGCTGGACGACGCCGACGCCGAGCGCCTGCGCGACCACTTCAGCCGCCAGATCGACCGACAGGCCGACGATGACCACGCCTGAGTCCGTCGACGACGCGCCGATCGAGCTGCCGTCCGAGGCGCAGCCCGAGCGCCGGCTGCATCCGATGTCGTGGCTGTTCGTGCTGATCCAGCAGCTGAAGCAGTTCATCGTGCCGATCCTCGCCCTGTTCCTGTTCGGGCGCGGCGACCGCAACGACCTGTGGTCGCTGGTCGCGATCTGCATCCTCGGCGCGATCTCGATCTGGCAGTTCTACACCTACCGTTTCCGCATCGGCGAGGACAGCCTGCAGATCCGCAGCGGCCTGCTGCAGCGCAGCCTGCGCCAGATCCCGTTCGCGCGCATCCACAACGTCGGCCTGCACCAGACCCTGCTGCACCGGATTTTCGGCGTGGCCGAGGTGCGGCTGGAATCCGCCGGCGGCATCAAGCCGGAAGCGGAGATGCGCGTGCTGAAGCTCGACGATGCGCTGGCGCTGGAAGCGCTGGTGCGCCGCCGCCGCGGCACCTCCGCCGCGGTCGCGGCATCCGAAGCGGCGGCGGACACCGGCGAGGTGCTGCATACGCTGCCCACCGCGGAAGTCGTCCGCGTGGGCCTGATCTCCAACCGCGGCATGATCGTGGTCGGCGGTGCGTTCGCGGCGTTGTCGCAGATCAGTCCGGACCTGGTGGAGCGCGTGCTCGAACTCGTGGCCTTCGGCATGTTCGGCGTGGTCGACAGCTACGGTCGCGGCCATGAGGCGGCCGCGGTGCTGCTCATGCTGCTGGCGTTCATCGTGATGATCCGGCTGTTCTCGGTCCTGATCGCCGTCCTGCAGTACAGCGGCTTCCGGCTGGAGGAGCATGGTCGCCGGCTCACGCTCGAACGGGGCCTGCTCACCCGCATCCGCACCAGCACGCCGCGCCGTCGCATCCAGTCGTGGACGCTGCGCGAAGGCATGCTGCACCGCTGGTTCGGCCGGCGCACGCTGGAAGTGGGCACGGCGGTGCTCGACAACGGTTCGCACAGCCAGCCGCGCTCGCTGCGCGAGGTCGCGCCGGTCGCCACGCCCGAACGTTGCGATGCCCTGATCCGCCATCTCGCGCCGCAGCTGCAGTGGCCGCCGCAGGTCTGGCATCCGTTGCATCGCTTGGCGTTCTGGCGGCTGTTCGTGCCGCAGCTGCTGCTGGCCGCCGCACTCGGTGCGATCGCGCTGTTCGAGTTCGGTGCGCTCGGCCTGATCTTCGTCGCCCTGTGGGTGCCGTGGATCGCCTACATCGCCTGGCAGAACGCGCGCCATGCCGGTTACGCCGTCGACGGCCTCACGATCGCCGCCCGCGGCGGCTGGTGGACGCGCGAATGGCGGTTCGCCGAGATCGGCAAACTGCAGGCGATCCGTCTGGGCCAGTCGCCGCTCGATCGCAGGCTCGGCATGGCCCATCTGCTGCTCGACACCGCCGGCGGCAACGCCCTGGCGCAGCCGCTGCGCCTGCGTTTCCTGCCCGAGGCCGAGGCGCGCGCGCTGCATGAAGCCCTGGGCCGCGAGATCGCGCGCAGTGCGTTGCGGTGGTAGGTCGGGCCCTGGCCCGACATTGCGATATCGCCGGTCGCGCTGGGCCGCGATCGAAGCCTTTGTAGGAGCGACGCAAGTCGCGACAGATCAAGGAACTCTTCCCGCAGCCTGTCGCGACTTGCGTCGCTCCTACAAACAGCCGTCGCTCCCGCAGAGGCAGGGCACAGCGCACCACTGTCGTGGGTGCGGTGCGCGACTCAGCCCAATCCCCAATACCCCAGCTTCGCGCGGATCTGCAGCGCGCGCAGGCGGCCGTCCAGCGGTTTTCCGCGCAGCCGTCCGAGCTTGCCGGCCATGAGATCTTCGGTCGCGGCCAGCACGCGTTCGGAGGAACGGCCGTCGCGGTACGGATGGATGGCGTCGGCGTAGGCGACGATCGCCCCGCGCAGCGCGGCGTCCGGCGCGAACGCGCGCGCGAGCATCGCAGGCAACTGCGCGGGATCGCCGAAGTCGAGCATGTGCGGTTTCGGCGCGCGGTTTCGCAGCGTGATCACCGGTTTGTGCTGGACCACGAATTCCGAGACCACCGAGGTGGTGTCGGCCACCAGCACGTCGGCGGCGCGCTGCGCGGCCATCAGCTGTTCGGTTTCGACGAAGGCCGCGTTCGGCCCGGCGAGCGCGCGATAGCGGTCGAACAACGCGGGCGCGCATTTCGGATGCAGGGTCAGCAGCCAGTAACGGTCGCCGCGCGCGACCTCGGTGGCGATCGCATCGAACAGATGCGGCGCGGCGCTCAGGCGTTCGGTGAAGGTGGAGGCGAAGAGCACCGTCGGGCGACCGTTCGCCGGTGCGCGCAATGTCGCCGCCGCGCCGCCGTCGTCCCGGAACAGCGGATCGAGCTTCGGCCAGCCGGTTTCGACCACCGCGAAATGCGGCTGCCGCGCGGCGAGGTCGCGGAACGGCGCGGTGGTCGCGGGCCCCTGGGTGCAGTACAGATCGAACAGTCCCCGCACCCGGAAATGGCCGCGGGCGTCCTCGCGCTTCTCGACGTTGAAACCGTGGAACAGCTGCACCTTCGGGCCGGTGAGGAAGGTCGGCACCCAGTTCGCGGCGCTGAACACCGCCCGCGGTCGCAGCGCCACCGCCTCGCGCAGGCTTATCATGCGCACGGGTTCCGGCAGGCGCGCGCCCGCGGCGCCGTCGGCGAACCAGGCATGCACGCCGTGTCCCGCCGCCCGCAGCGCATCGGCCAGCGGCTGCAGGATGGGCAGCGCATAACGCTCGGTCGCGAACAACAGGTACTCCGCCATCAATACGTCTCCGCCCACGGCACTCCCGATCACGGCCTGCATTATCACGTTCAACGAGGCCGACCGCATCGGCGACTGCCTCGCCTCGCTGGATTTCTGCGCGGAGATCGTGGTGGTGGACTCGGGCTCCACCGACGACACCCGCGAGATCGCGGCCGCCGCCGGCGCGCGGGTGCTGATGCGGCCCTTCGACGGCTTCCGCAGCCAGAAGCAGTTCGCGGTCGATCGCGCGACCCACGACTGGGTGATCTGCCTCGATGCCGACGAGCGCGTGAGCCCGGAACTGCGGGTGTCGATCCTCGCCGCGCGCGACGCCGGGTTCGCCGGCGCCGACGGCTACCGGTTCGCGCGGTTGAGCGAATACTTCGGCAAGTTCCTGCGCCGCGGCAACGCCTATCCCGATCGCGTGCTGCGCCTGTTCGACCGCCGTCGCGGCGGCTGGCGCGGCGACCGCGAGATCCACGAGGCCGCCAGCGTCGATGGTGCGGTGAAGACGCTCGCCGGCGATCTGATCCACTACCCGTACCGTTCGCTGATGCAGCAACTGCAGAAGACCGAGCGCTACGCGCGGATGATGGCCGAACACGAATTCGCGCGCGGCAAGCGCGCATCGCTGGGCAAGCTGATCCTGTCGCCGGCGTGGCGGTTCTGGCGCGGCTACGTGTTCCGTCTCGGCTTCCTCGACGGTTGGCATGGCCTGGTCTACGCCTACGTCCGCGCCAACTACGTGCGCCAGAAAACGATCATGCTGTGGATGCTGGAGCGCGGGCAGCGGGTGGAGTGAACGATGCGGGTCGCGCATCAGGCCGTGCCACTCTGCGCTTTTTGCCGTCATCCTCGCGCGCCCTGATTCACGCTTCGATTCGCCGCGCAACGCGGATCTTCACCTTCGATGCATCGCACGCAGCACGCATGTCCACATCCTCCGAATTCACGAACGCATACCGCGGCACGCCCCCATGACCCTCGACGCCCTGACCTTCGACAACGCCTTCCTCGCCGCACTGCCCGGCGACGACGAAACCGGCCCGCGTCGTCGCGAGGTGCGCGGCGCGCTGTGGTCGCGGGTGAGGCCCACGCCGGTCGCGGCCCCGCGCACGCTGGCGGTCTCGCGCGAGATGCTCGCCGAACTCGGCCTGGACGAAGCGGACGCGGCCAGCGCGCGCTTCGCCGAGGTCTTCGCCGGCAACGCCCTGCTGCCGGGCATGGATCCGTTCGCGACCAATTACGGCGGCCATCAGTTCGGGCACTGGGCCGGGCAGCTGGGCGACGGCCGCGCGATCTCGCTCGGCGAAACCGTGAACGCCACCGGCGCGCGCCGGGAGCTGCAGCTCAAGGGCGCGGGCCCGACGCCGTACTCGCGCAGCGCCGACGGCCGCGCGGTGCTGCGCTCGTCGATCCGCGAATTCCTGTGCAGCGAGGCGATGTATCACCTCGGCGTGCCGACCACGCGCGCGCTGTCGCTGGTGGCCACCGGCGAAGCCGTGGTCCGCGACATGTTCTACGACGGCCATCCGAAGCCGGAACCCGGCGCGGTGGTGTGCCGGGTCGCGCCGTCGTTCCTGCGCCTCGGCCATTTCGAGTTGCCGGCCTCGCGCGGCGAGACGGATCTGCTGCGGCGGCTGGTCGATTTCGCGATCCGCCGCGATTTTCCGCATCTGTCCGGCAGCGGCGAAGCGCTGTACGCCGACTGGTTCGGCGAGGTGTGTACGCGCACCGCGCGGCTGATGGCCGAATGGATGCGGGTCGGATTCGTGCATGGCGTGATGAACACCGACAACCTGTCGATTCTCGGCCTCACCATCGACTACGGCCCCTACGGCTGGATCGACGATTACGACCCCGACTGGACGCCGAACACCACCGATGCCGGCGGCCGCCGCTATCGCTTCGGTTGGCAGCCCGCGGTCGCGCGCTGGAATCTCGTGCGCTTCGCGCAGGCGCTGTCGCCGCTGTTCGACGGCGCGGACGCGCTGCAGGCGGGCATCGACGCCTTCGGCACGGCCTACACCACCGCGGACCGCGACAACATCGCGCGCAAGCTCGGCCTGGCCGAATGCCGCGACGACGATGTCGCGCGGGTCCGCGACCTGCATGCGTTGATGCATGCGGCCGAAGTCGACATGACCCTGTGGTTCCGCGCGTTGGAGGAGGTCGTTGCCGACGTCGACACCGATGCAGAGGTACCGGCGCTGGCGCCGTTCGCGGATGCGTTCTACGACCCGGCGAAACGCGACGCCCACGCGCCGCACCTGGTCGATTGGCTGCAGCGGCATGCGGCCCGCCTGCGCGACGACCCGCTGCCGGCCGCGGAACGCCGCGCGCGCATGCGTCTGGCCAATCCGAAATACGTGTTGCGCAACTATCTCGCGCAGCAGGTGATCGACCGCGCCGAGGCCGGCGACCCGAGCGGCATCGCCGAGCTCCTCGACGTGTTGCGTCGCCCCTACGACGACCAGCCCGGATGCGAACGGTTCTCGGCCAGGCGCCCGGACTGGGCGCGGGACCGCGCCGGATGCTCGATGCTGTCCTGCAGTTCCTGAACCCGCGCGGACGCGTCAGCCTTGCCGCCAGCTGAACGATGGGGGTTCCGTACGCCGGTGCATTGCCGGTTTTGGGCGTTCGACACCCGTTCCGGGGTCTTCCGTGTGCTGTTCAGGTCCCCGGGCCATCGCCGAGAATAGGCGCACCTGTTCTTCCCCCATGCCAGCGCGCCTGCCGCCCCCGCGACCGTCGTGCATCACCCAAGGCCCTATCCCCCGATGGCGCGCATTCTCGTGACCGGCGGCGCCGGTTTCCTCGGCTCGCATCTGTGCGACCGTCTGCTCGACGACGGACACGATGTCCTCTGCGTCGACAATTTCTTCACCGGCAGCAAGCGCAACATCGCCCATCGCCTGGAGCATCCGTATTTCGAACTGATGCGGCATGACGTGACCTTTCCGCTGTACGTCGAGGTCGACCAGATCTACAACCTCGCCTGCCCGGCCTCGCCGGTGCACTACCAGCACGATCCGGTGCAGACGACCAAGACCAGCGTGCACGGCGCGATCAACATGCTGGGCCTGGCCAAGCGGCTGAAGGCGCGGATCCTGCAGGCCTCCACCAGCGAGGTCTACGGCGACCCCGAAGTGCATCCGCAGCCCGAGGGCTACTGGGGCCGGGTGAACCCGATCGGCATCCGCAGCTGCTACGACGAAGGCAAGCGCTGCGCCGAGACCCTGTTCTTCGAT
Source organism: Lysobacter sp. (assembly GCA_011526085.1). Lineage (GTDB taxonomy): Bacteria > Pseudomonadota > Gammaproteobacteria > Xanthomonadales > Xanthomonadaceae > Lysobacter_I > Lysobacter_I hankyongensis. Next base: position 130,295 of record WYBC01000030.1, read on the forward strand.
TACCACCGCCAGCACAACCTCGACATCAAGGTCGTGCGCATCTTCAACACCTACGGCCCGCGGATGCATCCGAACGACGGCCGCGTGGTCAGCAACTTCATCGTGCAGGCGCTGCGCGGCGAGGACATCACCATCTACGGCGACGGCCGGCAGACCCGCAGCTTTTGCTACGTCGACGACCTGATCGAGGCGTTCGTGCGGATGATGGGCACCGAGGCCGGTTTCACCGGCCCGATCAACATCGGCAATCCCGGCGAGTTCACCATGATCGAACTCGCCGAGAAGGTGCTGGCGCTGGTCGGCGGCCGGTCGAAGCTGGTGTTCCGGCCGCTGCCTTCGGACGATCCGAAACAGCGCCAGCCCGACATCGCGCTGGCGAAATCCGTGCTCGACTGGCAGCCGAAGGTCGCGCTGGAGGACGGGCTGAAGGAAACCATCGCCTACTTCCGCCGCACCCTGGACGGGGCCGCGGCATGAGCGACGCGACCACCACCTTCGCGGTCGTCGTCACCTGCTACAACTACCGCGATTTCGTGATCGAAGCCGTCGACAGCGCGTTGGCGCAGACGCGGCCGCCGAAGCAGATCGTGGTGGTCGACGACGGTTCGAAGGACGGTTCGCAGGATCTGCTGCGCGAACGCTATGGCGACGATGCGCGGGTGACCCTGCTGTTCTGCGAGAACGGCGGCCAACTGGTCGCGTTCCAGCGCGGCCTCGCCGCCACCGACGCCGACGTGATCTGTTTCCTCGATGCCGACGATCGCTGGGAGCCGGCGCACCTGGAGAAGATCGGCGCGATCTACGACCGCCGCCGCGACATCGATTTCGTGTTCAACGACATCGTGCTGTTCGGCAACGAATCGCGCACGATCGCCTTCGCCGATCGCGAAATGGACCTGGGCTACACCGCGATCGCGACCTGCGAACTGGTGCACTGGTACGGCGCGCCGACGTCCGCCATCTCGCTGCGTCGCACGATGGCCGAGCGCTGCCTCGACCTGCCGGCGCATGCCGCGAAGACCTGGCGACTGTCGGCGGACAACTGCCTGGTCTACGGCACCAGCGTGTTCGCGGGGCGCAAGTATTTCCTGCCCACCGGCACCGTCGGCTATCGCATCCACGGCAAGAACGGCTGGTGGTCCAATCGCGGTCCGACCGAGACCTATCTCAACCGCATGCGTTCGCGCGGACTGGTGGCCGAGTACGCGCGCATCGCCGGCGTCGTGCCCGAGGCCATCGAGCTGGTGAAACACGAGTTCAAGACCAAGCCCGACCCCGACTGGCGGGAAATCCGCCGCTACGCGGGGTTGGCGCTGCGGACCCGGGGCAGCGTGTTCAAGCGCACGGAGCGCGCGTTGAGCATCCTGACCCATCGCCTGAAATCCCCGAAACGCTCCAAGGACTGAGGACGCGCGACATGAAGGTGCTGCTCACGAACTTCCATGAAGGCGACGGCGGCGGCCACACCACCTATCTGCTGGCGCTGGCCCGCGGACTGGCGGCCGCCGCGCACGACGTGCATCTGGCGGCGCCGCCGACCAGCCGCCTGTATCGCGAAGCATCGACGCTTGCGGGCGTGCGCACGCTGGCGCAGCCGTTTCCGAACGGGCTGTCGCAGCTGGCGGCGGCGGCGCGCGCGCGCCGGCAACTGCGCGAGTATCTGCGCCGGCACGACTTCGACATCGTCCACGTCAACGGCTCCACCGATCACCGCATGGTGCTGTCGGCGAGCGCGCGCCTGCCGCACGTGCCGAAGATCGTGTTCACCAAGCACAATTCCAAGGCCGCGCAGGGCTTGACCCATCGCTGGCGCGCGCGGCGCACCGACGCGGTGATCGCGGTCAGCGAATCCACCCGGCGCATGCTGGAAGCCACGCCCTACGCGCGCTGCCGGCTGCGCACCGTGCGCAACGGCGTGGACGTGGCCCGCTTCGCGCCCTGGCCGTCGTCCCGCGACGACGAGCGCGACGCTCTGCGCCGTCGCTGTCTCGGCGATGCGCGGCTGCTGCTCGGCAGCAATGCCGGCACCGCCGAGCACAAGGGCTGGATGGATCTGCTCGACGCCATCGCCGCGTTGCCGCCGGAACGACGCGCGCAGGTCGCGGTGCTGCTGTGCGGCCGACCGCCGTCGCCGGATCAGCTCCAGCGCATCGAAGCGCTCGGCCTGCAGGACCGCGTGCATTTTACCGGCCTGCTGGACGACGTGCGTCCGGCGATCGCCGCGATCGACGCCGGCTTCGTGCTCTCGCACGCGGTCGAGACGATTTCCTTCGCCTGTCGCGAAATGATGGCGATGGGCAAGCCGGTGCTGGTCAGCGATTACGCGGGCCTGCCCGAGAACATCGACGAGGGCGTCGACGGATTCGTGGTGCCGGTGCGCGATCGCGACGCCATCGCCGCCGCGGTGCTGCGGATGCTCGACGCCCAGGACCGCCTGCCGGCGATGGGCGCCGCCGCCCGGCGCAAGGCCGAACGCGAATTCGGCCTCGCGACATTCATCGCCGCCACCGAAGCGGTCTACGCCGAGCTGATGCCCACGCTCGCGCCGGTCCCGCGAACCCGCGCGGACGCGGCGGTGGCGACGCGGGCGCATTGAGCCGGGCGAACCGGGCGCGCCCGCGGCCGGCTACACTGTCGCCATGCCTCTTCTGACCTTGAATGACGTCGACTTCGGCGTCGGCGGACCGCTGCTGCTCGACGGCGTGGACCTCGCCATCGAACCCGGCGAACGCATCGCCCTGATCGGCCGCAACGGCGCCGGCAAATCCACCCTGCTGCGCCTGCTGGCCGGCGAGCACAAGCCCGACGACGGCGACATCCGCATCGAAGGCGGCGTGCGCATCGCCCGGCTCGAACAGGAAGTGCCGGCGGACGCCAGCGGCACCGTGTTCGACGTGGTCGCGGCCGGGCTCGGCGCGCTCGGTGCGCTGCTGGCCGACTATCACCACCTCATCCATGCCGACGAGATCGACACCGATCGCCTCGCGGTCGTGCAGTCGAGGATCGAGGACGCCGGCGGCTGGTCGGTGGACCAGCGCGTGACCGAAACCCTGGCGCGGCTGGACCTGGACGGCGATGCCGACTTCGGGCGCTTGTCCGGCGGCATGAAGCGCCGCGTGCTGCTGGCGCGCGCGCTGGTGTCGGCGCCGGACCTGCTGCTGCTGGACGAGCCGACCAACCATCTCGACATCGCCGCGATCGACTGGCTCGAAGGTTTCCTGAAAGCCTGGCCGGGCGCGCTGGTGTTCGTCACCCACGACCGCCGCTTCCTGCGCGCGCTGGCGACGCGGATCGTGGAGATCGATCGCGGCCAGCTCACCAGCTGGCCCGGCGACTGGAACAACTATCTGCGCCGCCGCGAGGAGCGGCTCAACGCCGAGGCGCAGGAGAACGCGCGCTTCGACAAGCTGCTGGCGCAGGAGGAAGTGTGGATCCGCCAGGGTATCAAGGCCCGCCGCACCCGCGACGAAGGCCGCGTGCGCCGGCTGAAGGCGATGCGCGACGAGCGCGCGCAGCGCCGCGAGCTGTCCGGCAACGTGCGCATGGAAGCGGCGCAGGCCGCGGCCTCGGGCAAGAAGGTGATCGAAGCGAAGGACGTGTCGTTCGCGTTCGGCGCGCGCACGCTGGTGAAGGATTTCTCGGCCACGATCCTGCGCGGCGACCGCATCGGCCTGATCGGCGCCAACGGCAGCGGCAAGACCACGCTGCTGAAGCTGCTGCTCGGCGATCTGGCGCCGCAGTCGGGCGAAGTGAAGATCGGCACCCAGCTGCAGGTCGCGTATTTCGACCAGTACCGCTCGACCCTGCGCGAGGACTGGAACGCGATCGAGAACGTCGCCGAAGGCAAGGATTTCGTCGACATCAACGGCCGCCAGAAGCACGCCATCGGCTATCTGCAGGATTTCCTGTTCACGCCGGAACGCGCGCGCGCGCCGATCACCCGGCTCTCCGGCGGCGAGCGCAACCGCCTGCTGCTGGCGAAGCTGTTCGCGCAGCCGTCCAACCTGCTGGTGATGGACGAACCGACCAACGATCTCGATGTCGAAACCCTGGAGCTGCTGGAAGAGCTGCTGGGCGAATATCCGGGTACGCTGCTGCTGGTGAGCCACGACCGCGATTTCCTCGACAGCGTGGTCACCTCGACGATTGTCATGCCCGACAGCGGCCGGCCGGATGCGGATGCCGGACGGATCGAGGAATACGTCGGCGGTTACAGCGATTGGCTGCGCCAGCGCCCGGCGTCGGGCGAATCGGCCAAGTCCGCTACCGCTGCCGCGTCGAAAGCCGCAACCGCGACCCAGGCAGCGGCACCCGCCGCGGCCGCGCCGAAGCGCAAGCGCAGCTACAAGGAGCAGCGCGAACTCGAACTGCTGCCGCAGACGATCGAGGAGCTGGAGACGCGGATCGCGGCGATGACCGCGGCGATGCACGAGCCCGCGTTCTTCCAGCGCGATCACGCCGCGGTCGCCGCGCACAATGCCGCGCTGTCGGCGGCGCAGGCGGAACTGGAGCAGGCCTACGCGCGCTGGGAAGCGCTCGAATCCGAATAGGCGGTGCGTCGACTCACCCCGCGAACGTCAGCCCGCAGTCCTGCGCGAACCGCGCGCAGCGTTCGCGCATCGCCGACCGCTGTGCCGCGCGGCGCAGCGGGTCGCTGACCACGAAGCGGTCCGCATCCGCGGCGAATGCCCGCAGTTCTCCCGTCGCCCGGGCGATGTCGGCGGCGGTCGCCGCGCGCACCGGCCGCAGATGGTTGCGGGCCTCGCGGCCGCCGAAGCCGGTGGCGCGGGCCATCCGGTTGCCCAGCGCCTTGGTCTGCGGCAGCGCGCGCTGCAGTTCGACGTGCACTTCGGCCGCGTCGAGCGTCAGCCCGAGCGTGTCCAGCCAGTCCCGCCATTTGAAATCGTTGAACCGTCGCGCCAGCACGACCGCGCGCCACGGAATGCCCAGCGCGTCGGCGAAGATCGCGCCATGCAGCGATTCGGTGAGCACGCGCTCGCAGCCGGCCAGCGCCGCGGTCACCGCCTCGGGCGACTGTCGCGGGTCGATCGGCACCAGCCCGGCATCGCGCGCGATCGCATCCCAGTCGGCGCCGTCGTAGCTCTTGTGATGCGGCACCAGGCCGACGCGCCCGGGCACGGGCGCGCAGGTCCGGCGCAGACCCGACCACAGCACCGCGCCGTCGCCCAGCCCGAGCGCCGGATCCACGCCGCAGCGTTCCGCGGTGCGCGGGCCGCGCACCCAGTACACGTGCCAACTGTCGTCCAGCGCCGGCCGGCCGCGATAGCCGCAGCCGGAGCCGAGCACGTACTTCGGCCCTTCCGGGCGCGAGCCGCCGAGCAGGGTGCCGACGCCGTACAGATGCGCGTCGGGATGACGCGTCTCCAGATCGGGAAACAGTTCGGGCCACAGCACGACGTTGACGTCGTCGCCGAAGTTGCCGGTGGCGAGTTTGCAATAGCGAAGCTTCATGTCGATGGCCCGGCCCCCGCCCGGCGCACCCCTTTCGACCGTCGATGATGGCGGACTTCAGTCCTCCTGACCATCGGCCTCGTTCTGGCCCTGCACGCCGTGCGGGATGCACGAGGCATCGGCAGCGGCGGCGGGCACCAGCCACCAGCGGCGGCGATTGGAGACGCCCGCGAAGATCGCCTTCGATCGGTCCACGCACTGCGACAACGCCGGCTCCTGCACCAGCAGCCAGCGGCGCCGCGGCGCTTCCGCCTGCCAGCGCATCGCCTGCGACAATTGTTCTGGCCACACGGTCTTGAAGCCGAAGGTCGCGGCCGGACGATCGGCCATCAGCAGGTTCTGCTCCTTCCATGCGACCAGACCGAGTTCGGCGTCGGGGCCGATGCGCGCGCCCGCCGATTCCATCAGCCCGCGCGCGGAGCTGGAAGGATTCAGCAGCGGATACGCGACCACGCCGTAGAGCACCCACACGCCGCCCAGTGCCCACAGCAGCCCGACGACGCCGTTGCGCACGCGGTGCCAGCCCGCGCAGGCGATGGCCCATGCGCCCATCGCCATCAGCATCGCGAACGCGGCGTGGCCTTCGTCGGTGAATCCGCGATCGGCCATCACTTTCGTTTCGAACTTCGGCGTGCCGAACCACATCCACACGCCGGCGATCAGCAGCGGCGTGCCCAGCGCCAGCGCGAACGCGAAGCCCAGGCGTTTCGCCCACAGCCGGCGCACGATGCCCGGCAGCAGCGGGCCCAGCGCGAGGCACATCATCGGCAGCGCCGGCATGATGTAGACGTCGCGTTTACCGCTGGGAATCGAGAAGAACACGATGATCAGCGCCCACCACGCCAGCGGCAGCAGATAACGCGCATCGCGCCGCCGCAGCCGCGTGCGCCAAGCCGGAAACGCCCACCACAGCGCGAACGCGGTCGGCAGCCAGGCGGTGGCCATCACCACGAAGTGGTACCACGGCGGTTGCGCGTGGTCCCACGATTTCGCGTAGCGGCCCGCGGTCTGGCGGAACAGGATGTCGTCGAGATACGCCCTGTATTCGGGATTGTCCTGGCTCAGCGCGGCGGTCACCATCGGCACCAGCCACAGCGCCGCGGCGAAGACGAACGCCAGCGGCCCCACCAGGAAGCGCCAGTCGCGCGCATGCACGCGCACCCGCGGCCATTGCATGAAGGAGGCGATCACCGCGGGCAGGATCATCAGCAGCGCCAGTCCGCCGACGCCCTTGGTGATCGTGCCGATGCCGGCCGCGAACCAGCCCAGCGTCCACAGTTTCCAGTTCGGCCCGCACAGCAGATGCCGCAACAGGCCGTAGTTCGCCAGGGTGATGAAGAACGTCACCAGCGGATCGATCTGCGCCTTCTTGCTCTGGTAGGTGAACTGCAGCGCGAACAGCAGCGCCCACGCGGCGTACAGGCCCACGCGCCGCGTCCACAGCCGGCGGCCGAGGTCGTACACGCACCACAGCGTGCCCAGCGCGGCGAGCAGCGACGGCAGCAGGAACGCGATGCGCCAGTCGCGGAACACGGTGTAGAACGCGGCCTCGAACCACATCAGCATCGGCGGCTTGTCCGAGTACAGCTCGGTGCCGCGATGCGGGAACAGCCAGTCGCCGCTTTCGACCATCTGCTTGGCGACGAGGGTGAACCGCGGCTCGTCCGACGGCCAGGGATCGCGAAGGCCCAGCCCCGAGCCCAGCACCAGCAGGGCGACGATGGCGAGCAACCAGAATTCTCGTGAGGCGCGTGTCTTCAGCATGCGGGCATCTTAGGGCGTGTCATGCGTTTTTGTAGGAGCGCCGGCAGGCGCGTCGGGACGTTCCGCGATCCACCGCGTCTGCAGACCGCATCAGGCTTTCCGCAGCCGCGCGTAGAAGAACCCGTCCATGCCGTCCTCGCCCGGCAATCGCTGCCGGCCGGCGCCCGCGGGATGACCGAAACGGTCGTCGAGCGGTTCGGCCGCGGCGTCCGCGGTGCGCGCGAGGAAGGCGTCGATCTGCCCCGCGTTCTCGCGGGCCAGGATCGAACAGGTCGCGTAGACCAGCACGCCGCCGGGCGCGACCACCGGCCACAGCGCATCCAGCAGCCAGGCCTGGGTCGAGACCAGCGCGTCGATGTCGGCCGGTTGCCGGTGCAGCAGGATGTCCGGCTGCCGCCGGACGATGCCGGTCGCGGAGCAGGGCGCGTCGATCAGGACCGCGTCGAACGGCGTGCCGTCCCACCACGCGGCGAGATTGGTCGCATCGACGGTCTTCAGCACGACCGTCGCGTCCACGCCGACGCGTTTGAGGGTTTCGGCGGTGCGGCGCAGGCGGCGCGGGTCGACGTCCAGCGCGGTCAGCCGCAGCGACGGATCGCGTTCCAGCAGATGCGCGGCCTTGCCGCCGGGCGCGGCGCAGGCATCGAGCACGCGCGCACCCGGCGCGGGCGCGAGCGCATCCGCCACCGCCTGCGCGGAACCGTCCTGCACCGAGAGCCGGCCCGCGTCGAAGCCGGGCAGATCGGCGACCGCCATCGAATCCTCGATCCGCAGCGCCTCGGGCAGGACCGCATGCGCGGTCGCGGCGATGCCGGCCGCCTGCAGATCCCGCAGCGCCGCGTCGCGCGTCGCGGTCTGCCGGTTCACCCGCAGCCACAGCGGCGCCGCGGTGGCGCTCGCGGCGAGCAGCGCATCGGCCTGCGCCGGCCAATCGCGCCGCACCTCGTCGAGCAGCCATGCCGGCCAGGCCTGCGCCGGGTCGGCGGCGGGCAGGCCTTCGCGCAGCGCGCGCCGCAGCAGCGCGTTGACCATGCCGGCCTGGTGGGTGCGACCGAGCGCGCGCGCCGCTTCCACGGTGGCGTCCACCGCGGCATGCGCCGGCAACCGCAGCGCGTCGATCTGCGCGAAGCCGGCGTACAGCAGCGCGCGCAGCGGAGCGTCGCGCTGCCCCAGCGGTTTCGCCATCCAGCCATCGAGCGCCGCGGCATAGCGCGCGCGTCCGCGCAGCGCGGCGAAGCAGATCGCCTCCACCAGCGCGCGGTCGCGCGGGTCGGCGAGCTTCGGCAAGGCGTTGGCGAATTCGCCTTTCAGCGAACGGCCGCGATGCAGCACCGCATCGAGCACGCGCGCGGCGGCGAGGCGCGAGGCGGTACCGGAAGCCGGCGCGTTCATGGCGTCGCCTCGATGGGCGCGAGCGCTTCGCGCGGGAAGGTCGCGAGCCAGCGTGTCGTGCCGTCCGCGGCGACGCATTCGCAGAGATAGCCGTCGGGATGTTTCGGCGCCCGCAGCGCCATCACCACGGTCGCGATGTCGCCGATCTCCGGCGCGCGCGCGTAACGGTCTTCGAGGCCGCAGCGCATGCCGTCCAGCGATGTCACGCGGACGACGTCCAGCTCGCGGATCGCCTGCATCAACGGCGTGCGCATCGAGGGTGCGTTCATGCGGCGGGCGGCACGAGGTCGCGACGCGCGTTGATGTAGTCGGCGGCGGTGATGATCCTGCCGCCCTCGCGCTGCAGCGAACGGATGCGCAGCGCGCCGTCGCCGCAGGCGATGTCGATGCCGTCGCGGCCCGCGGACAGCACCGTTCCCGGCGCCCGGTCGCGCGTGGTGTTTAGTGGGGTGTCGATCGCGATGGCGCCATGGATGCGCACGCGCTCGCCGGCGAGTTCCGCTTCCGCCACCGGCCACGGGTTGAACGCACGGACCTTGTTCGCCAGCGCGGTCGCGGGCTGCGACCAGTCGAGCTTCGCCTCGTGCTTGTCGAGCTTGTGCGCATAGGTCACGCCGTCGTCCGGCTGCGGTCGCGCCACCGGCACGATGCCCGCACGCAGCAGGCCCAGGCCATCGGCCAGCACCTGCGCGCCGAGTTCCGACAGGCGATCGTGCAACTGGCCGCCGGTCTCCTGCGCGCCGATCGCGAGCGATTGCGACAGCAGCACCGGGCCGGTGTCGAGGCCCTTCTCCATCCGCATCAGGCACACGCCGGTCTCGCGGTCGCCGGCTTCGATCGCGCGCTGGATCGGCGCCGCGCCGCGCCAGCGCGGCAGCAGCGAGGCGTGCACGTTCCAGCAGCCGTGGGTCGGGATGTCGAGGATCTTCTGCGGCAGGATCAGGCCGTAGGCGACCACGATCATCAGATCGGGTTCGAGCGCGCGCAGCGCATCGCGCGAGACCTGCGCCTTCAGCGTTTCCGGCTGCAGCACTTCGATCCCGCGCTGCAGCGCTTCCAGCTTCACCGGCGACGGCGTGAGCGCGCGCCCGCGGCCGGCAGGGCGATCCGGCTGGGTGTAGACCGCCACGACCTCGCCATGGCGCGCCGCGGCGCGCAGACAGGGAACGGCGAAGGCCGGGGTGCCGGCGAAGACGATGCGGAGGGACATGTTCGACGCGCTCGTGAAGGCGGGGAAGTGGCCGTCATTCGCGCGCATGCGGAAATCCAGCGACTTTCAAATTGAAACGAAAGGTAGAGCGGCCTTCAGGCCGCTTCGAAGCGCGGCGGAATCAGCGGCCTGAAGGCCGCTCTACCGGCGGCGCGAGGTCACGCAGCGCTGTTGCGCCGCGCCTTCTCCAGCTTCTTGCGCACCATGTCGCGCTTGAGCGGCGACAGGTAATCGACGAAGAGCTTGCCGTCGAGGTGATCCATTTCGTGCTGGATGCAGATCGCCAGCAGGCCGTCGGCCTCGATCTGGAACGGTTGGCCGTCGCGGCCGTACGCCTTCACCGTGATCCGGTTGGCGCGGGTGACGTCGGCGAAGATCCCGGGGACCGAGAGGCAGCCCTCCTGGTACACCTGATGGCCGTCGGCCTCGACGATCTCCGGGTTGATGAACACCCGCGGCTCGTTCTTCTCCTCGCTGATGTCGATCACCATGAAACGGCGGTGGTCGTCCACCTGGCTGGCGGCCAGGCCGATGCCCGGCGCCTCGTACATGGTCTGGAACATGTCGTCGAGCCGGGTCTGGAACGCCGGATCGGCGATTCCGGCCGGATCCACGGCCACGGCTTTGGTCCGAAGACGGGGATCGGGGAATTCAAGAATTGAGAGGAGCGTCATGTTTGCGGCGCCGGGGGAGGGCGAAAGGCCCGATTGCGTCCCATTGTACCGCCTTCCGACTTGCCAAGAGCCCGGTTTTGTGGGCTATAGTGCGGCCGTTGTGTTGGGGAAAATCCCAAGGGGAGCAAGTAGATGGCCAGCATCCTTAAGCGCGTTTCTCACCGTTTCAAGGTGATCGGCGCCGTTGCCCTCCTCACCGTGGGCACCTACGCGGTCGCCCAGGAGGAGTTCCGTGGCGATCATCCCGACACCTACGTGGTGAAGCGTGGCGACACCTTGTGGGACATCGCGGGGCGCTTCCTGAAGCGGCCGTGGCTGTGGCCGGAAATCTGGCAGGCCAACCCGCAGATCGCGAATCCGCATCTGATCTATCCGGGCGACGTGATCAGCCTCGCCTACCTCGACCGCGTCGGCGTGAAGCCGGGCCCGCGGACCGATGCGCCGATCAACGCGATTCCGCTTTCGCAGATCGAGCCCTACCTGCGCGATCTGCGCGTGGTCGACAGCTTCAAGGACCTGCCCTACGTGGTGGGCCTGGAAGAAGACATCACCCGCGGCGTCGTCGGCCATCAGGCCTACGCGCGCGGCCTGGAGGGCGCCCAGGTCGGCCAGCGTTACGCGATCGTCCGCCCGACCACCCGCTACGTGCGCATCGGCAAGCGCGAGTGCTGCGACATGCTCTCCCGCAACCATTACGACTTCCGCGGCGGCCTCGTGCCGGGCTTCGGCACTGCATGGAGCGATACCGCCGGCGCCGATGTCGGTCGCGAGGAACTGGGTCACGAGCTGTACAAGGTCAACGCCGGCACCGTCACCAAGCTGATGGAAGGCGACGTCGAGGTCACCACCCTGCGTCTCGACCAGCGCAATGTCGAAGTCCGGGTCGGCGACCGCCTCATCCCGGTCGACGCCCAGCCCTACGACCTGCAGTTCTTCCCGCATGCGCCCAAGCAGCCGCTGGACGAGAACAAGGCCCGCGTGCTGGCCGTGGCCAACTCGCTGACCAGCGGCGGTCCGCTGGATGTGGTCGCGCTGTCGGTCGGCGCGCAGGACGGCGTCGACAACGGCACCGTGCTGTCGATCTGGCGCCAGGGCAGCAATGCCATGGACCGCGTGCAGGAAGGCTACTGGCGCGGCGAAGAAACCGTGCCGAAAGGCCGTCGCGTGCAACTGCCGGACGAATACGCCGGCCACGTGATGATCTTCCGCACCTTCGACAAGGTCAGCTACGGCCTGGTGATGGAGGGCGTGAAGCCCAGCCGCGTCGGTTATCGCCTGAAGCACCCCGACGCGAAGTAACGGATGTGAGGTAACGCGAAGATCGTCCGGTTCGGAATTTTCCGACACCACGATGCGACGGCGCCCGCGGGCGCCGTCGTCGTTTGCGCGCCAGCATGGCGGCATGGACATGTTTCCCGATACGCCGGCCGATGCCGACACCGAAGCCCTGCTGGCCCTGCTGCTGCCGGGCGGTTCCGTCGCCCCGAGGCGCGCGCTGCTCGACGCCCACGGCACGCCCGCGGCGGTGCGCGCCCTGCCCCGCGGCCGCTGGCGCGAGGCTGGCCTAGACGCCGCGCAGGTCCGCGCGCTGGACGGCGATCCGGCCGCGCTCGATCCCGCCCTGCTGGCCCGTTGCCGCGACTGGCTGCGGCAGCCCGGGCATCACCTGATCGGCTGGCACGATCCCGACTATCCGCCGTTGCTGCGTCGGGCGGGCAGCCCGCCGCTGGCGCTGTTCGTGGCCGGCGACCCCGGCCTGCTCTGGCATCCCGCGGTGGCGGTGGTCGGCAGCCGCGGACCCACGGCCGGCGGGCGCGACAACGCCCGGGCCTTCTCGCGGGCGCTGGCGGCCGCGGGATTCGCGGTGGGCAGCGGGCTGGCCGCGGGCGTCGATCGCGTGGCCCACGAGGCCGCCCTGGAGGCCGGCGGGATCACGATCGCGGTCCTCGGCACCGGCCCCGACGTGCCCTACCCGCAGGAGCATGCGGGGCTGATGGCGCGGATCGCCACCGAAGGCGCCGTGGTCAGCGAACATCCCCCGGGCACGGCGGCGCGGCGCGAGCATTTTCCCAGCCGCAACCGGATCCTCGCGGGGCTGAGCCTCGGCACCCTGGTCATCGAGGCCGCTGGCCGGTCCGGGGCGCTGATCACCGCCCGCCTGGCCGCCGACGCCGGGCGCGAGGTGTTCGCGGTCCCCGGGTCGATCCACAACCCGATGGCCCGCGGCTGCCACCGGCTGATCCGCGACGGCGCGGCGCTGGTGGAGTCCGCCGACGAGGTGATCGCGGCGCTGGGCGCCTGGGCCGGCGCCCTGCGCGGCGAACTGCGGCGCCGTCTGGGCGCCGCCGGGCAGGTCGACAAGGACGGCACAACGGCCCCGTCAGCGGCCATGCCGGACGATCCCGCCCACCACCGCTTGTGGCGCGCCCTCGGCCACGACCCCAGCACTATGGATCAACTGGCCGAGCGCACCGGATTGACGGCTGCGGCCCTGTCCTCCATGCTGCTGAGCATGGAGTTGCAGGGGCGGGTCGCGGTCGAACACGGTCGATACAGCCGGCGTTAGAAGCCCGCCTGCATCGACGCCAGCGTTCCCGGCGCGGGTCGAAGCGCATTCGCCTCCATCCTTTCCAGTGCGCCGACGTGCGCAAGTCAGGGGACATGAAAGAAAGCATTCTCGATGTGCTGCTCTACCTCTTCGAGCACTACATCGCCAACGACGCGGATCTCGCCCGCGACCGCGACTCCCTGCAGAACAGCCTGCTGCAGGCCGGTTTCAGTCCGGCCGAAATCCACAAGGCCTTCGACTGGCTGGACGGCCTCGCCGAGCGCCGGCCCGGCGTCGTCTCGGCCGCCGCGGCGCCGCGCGCCGACGGCCCCACCCGCGTGTTCTTCGGGCCCGAGCTGGACAAGCTCGACGTCGAATGTCGCGGGTTCCTGATGTTCCTCGAACAGCACGGCATCCTCGACGCCAACCAGCGTGAGCTGGTGCTGGATCGCGCCATGGCGCTGGACCAGGACGAACTGGACCTCGACGACCTCAAGTGGGTGGTGTTGATGGTGCTGTTCAACCAGCCGGGCTCCGAAGCCGCGTACGCCTGGATGGAAACGCAGATGTTCGAGGACGACGGCGAGCTGGTGCACTGACGCGCGCGACGCGCGTCTTACCGGGCGCGGACGCGTCCGCCGTGACACAACAGATGCCGCGACAGACGATGGGGAAGGCATGACCGACTGGTATTACCACGCACCCGGCCAGGGCAGGGTCGGACCGCTCACCGCGGACGAGATGCGCGCGTGTTATCGCGAGCGGAAAATCGCGCGCGACACCCTCGCGTGGCACGACGGTCTGCGCGAGTGGCAGCCGCTGGAGCGCCTGATCGAGGAGCTGGGGCTGACCGGCGTGCAGCCCGACATGTCGCGGCCGCCGCCGCCACCGCCGATGCGGCCCGCCGCGGCCACCGCATCGCATGCCGCGCGGCCCAGCGCGCCGGTGGAACCGCCGCCGTCCAATCGCACCGGCTGCATCATCGCGGTGATCGTCGTCGGCATCATCGGCCTGTTCCTGATCGGTATCCTCGCCGCGATCGCGCTGCCCGCGTACAGCGATTACGTGAAGCGCGCCAGGGCGGCGCAGAGCGGACAGACCGACCCGGCCAATTCCACGATGCGCAACGACGTGTACGACGCCGGGCGCATGGAAAAGACCGACGCGCTGGCGCGCGATCTGATCACCTTATCGATGCGCGAGTTCTATGCCGCCTACGGCAATACCTGCCCTGACACCCTCGAATTCGAACGGATGATGGTGAAGTACCCGCGCTATCAGGGCAGCGAGGAAGACGGCTGGTTCGGCATCGATCAGGTGCGCCCGATCAGCGGCGTCTGCGCCTACGCTGTCCGCTTCAACGGCCTCGGCCCGGAAGTGATCGACAAGACCGTGCAATACGACGTGACCATCACCGGCGACGACGTCACCGTCTACTGCCGCAACATCGATCTGCCCGCCGGTTTCGCGCCGCCGCGCTGCGGCGCCTGAGCGGGAGTCCGCATGTCCGCACCGCCACCGCTTCCGCCTGGATTGCAGCGCAGCGAACAGATCGTCGATGCCTTCGCCCATCGCAGCGATGCGCCCCTGCCGCCGCGGCCGCCGAAGCAGGGCATGTCCGGCTGCGCCATCGCCGCGATCATCGCGGCGGTGGCCGGGGTGGTCGGCATCTTCGTCATCGGCATCCTCGCCGCGATCGCGGTGCCCGCGTATCAGGACTATCTGGTGCGCTCGCGCACCCAGGAAGCGTTCCAGGTCGCACGGACGCTGCAGCCCCGGGTCGATGAGGAGCGCGCGCGCTCCGGCAACTGCCCGGGCAACCTCGAGATCGGTTACGGCCGCAGCGCGGTCTTCGAGCTCGGCGGCGAGGAGGGCGCGGCCAAGGGCAGCCACATGCGGCTCAGCGCCGGCGCCGCGGACAACGGCGACTGCGCGTTCGAACTGCGTTTCCAGAACATCGCCGCACCCGTCGACGGCAAAACGCTCGTGTTCCGCTCGGGCGACGACGGCTGGAGCTGCCTCGAAGGGACGCTGGACGACCGATACCGCCCGATGCAATGCCGATCCACCGATACGACGCCCTGACAGGCGACCGAAAACACCGCCTGTCAGCGCAGCCAGGGAGGGCTGCGACGACGCAGCGAGCGCGCGGGCGATCGCCGCGTCGGGCAGGGCCCGGCCGCACCGGGCCCACGACCCGGAAAGCGCGCACGAAGCGCGTTTTTCCACAACCTGCTATGGACCCGAACCCATGACCGAGTGGTACTACAGCGACGCACAGCGTCAACAACATGGCCCGGTGACGCCCGGCGATCTGGCCGCGATGCACACCAAGGGCCAACTGCCGCCGGACACCCTGGTCTGGCGCGAAGGCATGTCCGAATGGAAGCCGTGGCGGGACATGATCCGCGAAGTGGTCGTCGGCGGCATGCCGGACGACCCGCGCGCCGAGGCGCTGGTGAAGGCCGCGGAAGCCGCGCCGGACGATGGCGCCTACCGCCCGTATGCCATCGCCGAGCCGTCGCCCTACGCGCCGCCGCAGGCCCGGGTGGACACGAGCGCGGCGGTGATCGCCGGCGGCCATGTGGTCTATGCCGGCTTCTGGAAACGCGTGGCGGCCTATTTCATCGACTACTTCGTGGTCACCGCGCTCACCTACGCACTGATGATCCCGGTCGGGATCGTCGCCGGGATCGGCATGGGCGCGTCGGCCACGTCGAACGACCCGTTCGCCAGCGGCCTGGGTGTGGCCTTCCTGGGGCTGATCTACCTGATCTCGTTCACGATTCCGGCCCTCTACTTCGCCTGGATGCACTCCTCGGGCCATCAGGCCACGCTCGGCAAGATGGCGGTGGGGATCAAGCTGGTCCGCGCCGACGGCGAGCGGGTGAGCTTCTGGCGCGCCTTCGGCCGCCTGTTCGCGACCATCCTCAGCAGCCTGATCCTGATGATCGGATACCTGATGGCGGCCTTCACGGAGCGCAAGCAGGCCCTGCACGACATGGTCTGCGACACCCTCGTGGTCGACAAATGGGCCTATACCGACCACCCCGAATGGCAGCGCGAGGAGCTGGGCACGGTCACCGTCGTCATCCTGGTGCTGGCGGGCTTGGCCATGTTCGGCCTGATCGCGCTGTTCGCGACCGTGGGCGCGATGCTGGCCGGCGGCATCCGCTGAACGGGCGCTCGACGGACCCGGTCCGCGGCCCGGGTCGAAGCTGAACAGGGCGTCCGCCCGACGCTGCCGCGGGCCCGTCGGGCCGCCCTGTCCGAACTGTCCGCTTGACACGGGCAGGCCGGACGTGACACCACTAAAAAAAGAGAACTGACCGACGCCCGGGCTTCCCCCGGGCGTCGCCATCTGGTCGGACGCCCCGGGAACGCCCCGTGGCGGCCGGCGGTTGCCGCCTCCGCCCGTCGGTCGCGGCCTTTCCGGATCCCCCGCTCGCAATGGCCAAGAACCTCCTCATCGTCGAATCGCCCGCCAAGGCCAAGACGATCAACAAGTACCTCGGCAAGGACTTCCAGGTCCTGGCCTCCTACGGCCACGTCCGCGACCTGGTCCCCAAGGAGGGTGCGGTCGATCCCGAGCGCGGTTTCGCCATGCGCTACGAGCTGATCGACAAGAACGAGAAGCACGTCGACGCCATCGCCAAGGCCGCCAAGGCCGCCGACCATCTCTACCTCGCGACCGACCCGGACCGCGAAGGCGAGGCGATCAGCTGGCACATCGCCGAGATCCTGAAGGAACGCGGTCTGCTCAAGGACCGCACCCTGGAGCGGGTGGTGTTCACCGAAATCACGCCGCGGGCGATCAAGGAAGCGATGGCGAAGCCGCGCGCCATCGCCAGCGATCTGGTCGACGCCCAGCAGGCGCGCCGCGCGCTGGACTATCTGGTCGGCTTCAACCTGTCGCCGGTGCTGTGGCGCAAGGTGCAGCGCGGCCTGTCCGCCGGCCGCGTGCAGTCGCCGGCGCTGCGCATGATCGTCGAGCGCGAGGAGGAGATCGAAGCCTTCATCGCCCGCGAATACTGGACCATCGAAGCCGAGTGCGCGCATCCGTCGCAGGCCTTCACCGCCAAGCTGACGAAACTCGACGGCAGGAAGTTCGAGCAGTTCACGGTCACCGACGGCGACACCGCGGAAAGCGCGCGCAAGCGGATCGCGACCGCGGCCAACGGCGTGCTGCAGGTCACCGACGTGGCCAGCAAGGAGCGCAAGCGCCGGCCGTCGCCGCCCTTCACCACCTCCACCCTGCAGCAGGAAGCCTCGCGCAAGCTCGGCTTCACCACCAAGCGCACCATGCAGGTCGCGCAGAAGCTGTACGAAGGCGTGAGCATCGGCGAGGAAGGCACCGTCGGCCTGATCAGCTACATGCGTACCGACTCGGTCAGCCTGTCGGCCGAGGCGCTGAGCGAGCTGCGCGACGTGATCGCGCGCGACTTCGGCACGAAGGCGCTGCCGGACAAACCCAACGTCTACCAGACCAAATCCAAGAACGCCCAGGAAGCGCACGAAGCCGTGCGCCCGACGTCGGCGCTGCGCACGCCGTCGCAGGTGTCGCGCTATCTCAGCGACGACGAGCGCCGCCTGTACGAGCTGATCTGGAAGCGCGCCGTCGCGTCGCAGATGGTGCCGGCCACGCTGAACACGGTGTCGGTGGATCTCGCCGCCGGCGGCGAGCACAGCTTCCGCGCCAGCGGCACGACGGTGGTCGATCCCGGCTTCCTCGCCGTCTACGAGGAAGGCAAGGACCAGAAGAACGACGACGACGACGAAGGCCGCAAGCTGCCGGCGATGAAGCCCGGCGACCGCATTCCGCTCGACCGCATCCACACCGACCAGCATTTCACCCAGCCGCCGCCGCGCTTCACCGAAGCGGCGCTGGTGAAGACGCTGGAGGAATACGGCATCGGCCGGCCGTCGACGTATTCGTCGATCATCCAGACCCTGCTGTTCCGCAAGTACGTCGAGATGGAGGGCCGCAGCTTCCGCCCCAGCGACGTCGGCCGCGCGGTCAGCAAATTCCTCAGCGGACACTTCACCCGTTACGTCGACTACGACTTCACCGCGAAGATGGAGGACGACCTCGATGCCGTGTCCCGCGGCGAAGAGGAGTGGGTGCCGTTGATGGAGAAGTTCTGGGGCCCGTTCAAGGAACTGGTCAGCGAGAAGACCGAATCCGTCGACCGCTCCGAAGCCACCGGCGCGCGCGAACTGGGCAACGATCCGAAATCCGGCAAGCCGGTCAGCGTGCGCCTCGGCCGTTACGGGCCGTACGCGCAGATCGGCGACAAGGACACCGACGAGAAGCTTGAGTTCGCCTCGCTGCGTCCCGGCCAGTCGATGCACACGATCACCCTGGCGGATGCGCTCGAACTGTTCCGCCTGCCGCGCAAGCTCGGCGAGAGCGGCGGCGAAGAGGTGAGCGTCGGCATCGGCCGTTTCGGCCCGTTCGCCAAGCGCGGCAGCGTCTACGCCTCGCTGAAGAAGGAAGACGACCCGTACACGATCGATCTCGCCCGCGCGGTGTTCCTGATCGAGGAGAAGGAAGAGATCGCGCGCAACCGGATCATCAAGGCGTTCCCCGACAGCGATATCCAGGTGCTCAACGGTCGTTTCGGCCCGTACATCAGTGACGGCAAGCTCAACGGCAAGATCCCGAAGGATCGCGAGCCGGCATCGCTGACGCTGGAAGAGGTGACGCAGCTGCTGGAAGAGACCGGCAAGCCCGCGCGCAAGGGTTTCGGCGCGAAGAAGGCGGCGGCGAAAAAGGCCGCGCCCGCGAAGAAGGCCGCCGAGGCCAAGCCCAAGGTCGCGAAGAAGACCGCGACCAAGGCCGGACCGGCGAAGAAGGCGGCCAAGAAGGCCACCACCAAGAGCGCCACCAAGAGCGCGGCGAAGAAGACGCCCGGAAAGTCGACAGGCAAGACGACAGGCAAGGCGCCCGCCAAGCGCGTGCCGCTGTACGACCATCCCGAGCCTGCGAAATCGCTGCTCACCACCAACGCCGGTCCCAACGTCGGCGTGAAGCGGGTGATCAAGAAGGCGAAGGACGAGGCGCCGTTCTGATCCCGGCGCTGCACGTCCGCGCCGGTTGAGGTCGGCATGTCGCTTGCGGACTGGCTCCGGCGTCGTCGGCACCAGCGGGCCCTGCGCGCGCTGGCGCGCTGGCTGCCGCAGCCGCCCGGGCATTTCTATTCGCCGGTGACCGATCCCGACGCGCTGGCCGCGGACGCGCCGCGGCTGTGGCCGTCGACGGCGGACGCGCCCGGCATCGAGTTCGACGACGACGGCCAGCGCCGATGTCTGCGCGACCTCTTTCCGTCGCTGCTCGCCGAGTTCGATTACCCCCGCTGCGCTGCCGCCGACCCGCGCGGTTTCCATCTCGACAACGGCCAGTTCGGCGAGGTCGACGCACGCATCCTGTTCGCGCTGCTACGGCATTGGCGCCCGGCGCGGATGGTCGAGGTCGGCAGCGGCTTTTCCACCCTGCTCGCCGCCGACGTCAACCGGCGCTGGCTCGGCGGCGCGATGCGGCTGACCGCGATCGAGCCCTACCCGCGCGATTTCCTGCACGGCCTCGACGGTCTGCAGTCCCTGCGCGTGGAGCGCGTGCAGGACACGCCGTCGGCCGTGTTCGCCGAGCTTGAGGCCGGCGACGTGCTGTTCGTCGATTCCTCGCACGTGCTGAAGACCGGCAGCGATCTCGTCCATCTGCTCACGCGCGTGCTGCCGACGCTGCGTCCCGGCGTGCGCGTGCACTTCCACGATGTCTTCCTGCCCGACGACTACCCGCCGACATGGGCGATCGATGAGAACCGCGGCTGGAACGAGCAGTACGCGCTGCAGGCCATGCTCGCGGCGAATCCGCGCTGGCGCGTGGTGTTCGCGGCGCACTACGCGCTGACCCGCCTCGCCGATGACGCCCGTGCCGCTTTCGGCGACCACGCCGGCCAGCCGTGGCAGGCGGGCAGTCTGTGGTTGCAGCGGGTCTGATGATTGCGGCCGATGGGGTCGCTGAACCGGTGCGAACATCATGCCGGCGCCTCTTTTCCGCCCAGCGCCGACGGCGCATGATGCGTCCATGCGTCCCGTCGCCGCCCTCTGCTGCCTGCTGATCGCGACCGCCCTGGGCGGTCCACGGACCGTGCATGCCGCGGACGATGTCGTGATCTACCGCTGCACCGACGGCAAAGGCCGTCTGACCCTGCGCGACTCGCCCTGCGCGAAGGGCGAACGCCAGGAAACCCGCAGCATGGTGCGTCCGAAGGACGCGCCGCCGCGCGCGCCGTCGCCGCTGCCGTCGCAGAACGTGGTCGCGGCCGCATCGCCGCCACCGCAGGTGATCGTGATCAACGCGCCGCGGCCGCTCTACGAATGCGTGACGCCCGACAACGCCCGCTATTTCAGCGAAAGCGCGGAAGGCAATCCCAGGCAGGTCCCCGCCTGGACGTTGGGTGCGCCTCTGTTCGCGCGCGTGCCCACCGGCGAACCGGGCCGGATCGATTTCCAGGTGGAGAACGGACGCGTCAGCGGCAATTACAGCAGCGGTAGCCTCGGCTCGGTCGTGGTGCCGACCGCCGCCGCTTACGGCGCGACCACTTGGATTCGCGACGCCTGCTTTCCGCTGCCGCCGGGCGAAGTCTGCGCGCGGGTGCGCGATCGCCGCGACGAACTGCGGCGACGCTTCGTCATCGCCCAGCCGTCGGAGCGCGCCGCGCTGGGGCGCGAGGAGCGCAGCATCGAGGCCCGCCTGAACCAGGATTGCCGCTGAGATGAGCCGTCTTCGATCATGCGTTCCGATGCTGCTTCTGCTGGCCGCGTGGCCGTCGGCGGTCGTCGTCGCGCAGGACGGCATGACGATCTACCGCTGCGTCGATGCGGCCGGTGCCGTCACCCTGCAGAACGATGTGCCGTGTCCGCAGGGCAGCACCCAGACCATCCGCAAGGTCGGCGCACTGCCGACCCTGCCCGCGCCGCAGGTCGCCGCGCCGCCGCCCAGACCGGCTGCGCCCAAGCCTGCCGCCGCTGCCGCAGCGGTGCCGCCGCCCGTACCTTCTGCACCGCCCACGAAGCGCGGACCGCCGCCACCGCTGTTCCAGTGCCGCACCTGGGACGACCGCGACTATCTCGGCGACACCGAAACGCCGCCCGCGGCCTGCGTGCCGCTGGAAACCGTCGGCATCGACGGTTCGTCCACGCTCGCCGCCGGACAGGCCTGCGAAATGCGCCGCGACGCCTGCATCCCGGTGCCCGCCGAGCAGTTGTGCGCGGCGTGGAAGAAACGCATGGACGAGGCGGAATTCCGCTGGAAGTTCGGCGGCAGCCGCAACGACGACCGCAAGGCCGAATTCGACCGCGCCACCCGGGTGTATCGCGACAGTACCTGCGCGGGTTGAACCGGCCTGCGAAGCACCGGGAGCGTCGAAACGCCCCCGGTGCCGGTCGAACGATCCGAACGAAATCGCTCGTCCCTCTCGTGGACCAAGCCGATTACGGAATCGGACCGGTCGGACAGCTGAAGGTGCTGCTGCGCGACACCGAGCCGTAGGCGTTGGTGACCGTCACCGTCACCGTGGGGCGCGAGCCGGCCGTGCAACGCCCCATGTAGTAGGTGTTGCCGGAGCCATTCGGCCAGCGGATCGTCGCCGGGGTCGCCGAGCTGTAGCTCACTTCGCACCAGTACATGCCGCCGCCGCTGTTGCCGTAATCGGGGCAGACGAAGCTGGTGATGGTCGGCGGCGTGCCGCCGCCACCGCCGCCGCCGAGCGTGTACAGCAGGCGGTTGGGCGAACCGGTGCCCGGGTTGGTCACGACATTCGGCGTCGAGGCGTTGATCAGCGCGGTGGCGACCTGCGCGGGCGTCGCCGACGGACTGTTCGCCAGATGCAGGGCGGCCGCGCCAGCGACGTGCGGCGATGCCATCGAGGTGCCGCTGAGCACGGCGCTGGCCGAGGTGTTGGCGATGCCGGCCGAGGTGATGCCGCCGCCCGGCGCGAACATGTCGAGGCACGTGCCGACGTTCGAGAACGACGAACGCGCGTCGTTGCTGTCGGTCGAGCCGATGGTCAGCGCGTTGGCGACGCGGGCCGGCGAATAACCGCAGGCGTCGGCGCCGCTGCCGTTGCCCGCCGCGACCACCACCGTGACGCCGCTGTTGATCAAGTTGTTGACCGCGGTGTCGACCGAGGTGTTGGCGCCGCCGCCGAGGCTCATGTTGGCGACCGCGGGCAGCACCCGGTTGGCGGTGACCCAGTCGATGCCGGCGATGATCTCGGACCACGCGCCGCTGTTGCCGCAGCCGAAGACGCGCACCGGATGGATGGTGACGCCCTTGGCGATGCCCCAGGTGGTGCCGCCGACGGTGCCGGCGACGTGCGTCCCGTGTCCGTTGCAGTCGCTGGTGCCGCGGCCGTCGTCGGCGATCGCGCGGAAACCGTTGCCCATGCGCCCGGTGAACTCGGTATGGCCGGTCAGCACGCCGGTGTCGACGATGTAGGCGTGAACGCCGGTCGCGGTGGTGTTGTAGGTGTAGGTGCTGCTCAGCGGCAGATTGCGCTGGTCGACGCGATCGATGCCCCAGGTCGCGCCGCTCTGCGTCGGATTGATGGTGGCGACGCCGTCTTCCTCGACGTAGGCCACGCGCGGATCGGCCAGCAGGCGCGAGAGCGCCGCGTCGTCGGCCTCCACCACGAAGCCGCGCAACGCATGATCGTAGCTGCGCACCAGCTTGCTGCGATGCGCCGCCGCGATCTCGCGCGCGGCGACGGAGACGGTCGCGCCGCTGCCGCGTTCGCTGGCGAGACGCGCGGCGGTGTCCTTGAGCACCACGATGTAGCGGCCTTCGATCGGCCGGTCGGCGGTGCGCAGTTCGCCCGCCATCGCGGGCATGACCGCTGCGCAGAACAGCGAGGCGCCGATGGCGGCCGACAGTCGGTTGATTCGTTTCATGTCCATTCCTTTCCTTGTGATTGATATGAGTGACGCATCGGTACGGCGCGCACGATGAACGTGCCTCCTTCGCCGCAGCGGATCGGGCGCGATGCCAAGGAAAGAGATCAGCCCATCCCTGGCCGGTGGCCGCATGCGACGGCCCGCGTGATCCACCGGTCAGAGTCTAGGAATGCGATGTGAACGTTGGGCGAATTCGACGCGCGCGCCGTGTTTGCTGCGTTGCCGCAACACGTGCGCCGCGATTCGCTCCCGGGGACGGAAGCGGGAGATCGATCACCGTTCGGCCAATGCCTCGCGCAGCGCCATGGAGCCCTTCGCGCGCAGCACACCGCGCGGGTCGGGCGCGGCCCGCGCGCGCGCCGCCGCCGCCTTCGTCGCCGCGCGCTTCGTGGTGGCATCGCGCGGCTTCGCGGCCATGCCGCCCGCGGCGAGGAAGGCCGCGCGCACCGCGGGATCGGTGGCGACGTGGAACTCGATTTCGTCGATCAGGCTCGGCGGCGGCGCCGGGCCTCGCACCGCCGCGGCGCGCACGCCGCCGCGCGTCGTTTCGCCGGCGGCGAACATCTTCGTCGCCGCCGTGGCCAATTGCTTCGGCGTGAGCTCGGGCAGATAGGGCTGCAGCCGCGCCCAGTCGGCAGCGGCGGTGCTGCGGCTGGGCGCGCGCGATGCGCTGCGCATCACCGCGCCGCCGAACGCCGGCAGCGGCGCGGCCAGCAGTGCCGCGGCATCGACGAGACCCGGGCCGTAACGCCCGGTGTTCCAGCCGGGCACCTTGCGGCAATGCGTCTTCAGCAGATCCATGAACACCGAGGCGAGGCGTCCGCCGTAGCGCGCGCGCAGCGCGGCCACGCCGTGGCGCTGCAGCCACAGCGCGCAGACGCCGGCGGTGGTGGCGGTGGCGTAGGACGTGCCGGAACTGCGTTCGGTGTCGAACCGCAGCGCGCCCGAGACCTTGTGCGCATGGGCGCGCCACACCGATTCGCCGGGCGCGGTGATGTCCACCGCCGCGCCCGAGGCCGAACCGCGCCAGGGTTTCGTGTCGGCGTTGCTCGCGGCCACGCCGACCACGCTGTCGAGCTTCGCCGGATAGACCACGAACGGCCATTGATTGCCGGCCGCGGCGAGCAGGATCAGGCCGTCGGCGATCACGCGGTCGACGGCGCGTTCGAGCGCGCGTCCGGCCCAGGGGCCGCCGAGGCTCATCGACACGACATGGCAGCCGCGATCGCGCGCGCGATACAGCGCTTCGGCGACGTTGGCGAAATCGAAATGGATCACCGAATCCGATACCCGCAGCGGCACCACTTCGGCGCCGGGCGCGACGCCGTGCAGATCCGTCGCGCCGCTGAAGATCACGCTGGCGGTGGCGGTGCCGTGGCCGGGATGCGAGCCGGTCATCGGGTCGCGCGGATCGGCCGCATCGGCGACGAAGTCGTAGCCATCGGCGATGCGCAGCCGCGGCCCCGCGATCTGCGGATGCGCGGTGTAGCCGGTGTCCGGATGGCCCACGCGCACGCCGGCGCCGGTGACGCCGAACTGCGCGCGCGCGCGGTCCGCGCCCACCGCCTTCAGCGACCAGTCGCGCGGCAGCGAGCCCGGCAGATGGCGGTCGCCGCCGCCGCTGGCACTTTTCATCGTCACCTGCGGTTCCGGCGCGGTGGCGGGAATGCGCACCGCCGGTTCGCAGTCGGCCACCAGCGGATGCGGGCGCAGCGCATGCACCGCGTTCCAGGCCTCGGCCACGCTGACCCGTTGGCCTTCGGGAAACGCCACCAGCACGTCGCTCGCACCCTTGCCCAGCGGACGGGCGATGGACTTCGCCGTCGTCAACGCCGCGAACGCGGGCACGTCGGCGCGCAGCTGCGCGATGATCTTCCTGCGTTCCGTCGCGGACAGCGGATCGCCGAGATCGAGGATGAGCCCGCGGACCACGGGGCCGTTCCCGACCGTCGATGTCGACCCGGGTTTGGACGGGCGCTTCGACGGACGTTTCGGGGCGGACTTCGCCGTTTTCTTCGCCGCGCGTTTCGATGCGGTGGTCGCCATCTGCCTGCTTCCTGTGCATGGTCGGCGCTGCCGGGGACAGCAGCATACCGCCGGCCGCGGCCGTGCAGGAATGCGCGGGAACCGCAGACCGGTATCGTCCGGGTCGCGGATGCGGCGCAGTCGCACCGTATCCGCCGGACGCCCGGTCGAGCGCGTCAGTGGTGGCCGTTGCCGACCGAACCGCCCTGACCGTCGGGCAACAGCACGCGGACGTTCTGCATCATGCCCTGATCCTCGTGATCGAGGATGTGGCAATGCAGCACGTACTCGCCGATGTAGCGCTGATAGCGCGTGCGCACGTACAGCGTGTAACCCGATTTCACGAACAGCGTGTCCTTCCAGGTGCCCTGCGTGTTGTCGTAATCGGGCACGCCGCTGCCCGCGACGCTGACATCGCGGCCGGTCGCGTTGTCGATGATCCGCGAGATCTGGAACGGATTCACGTGGATGTGGAACGGATGGCTGCCCAGTCCCGAGGTGAGCGTCCATTCCTCCACGTTGCCGAGGATCAGGTCGCGCGCGGTGGCCGGGTCGTAGGACTGGCCATCCACCATGAACTTGCCGTTGGCGATGTTGAATTCCATGGTCTGTCCGGAATTCGGCGTCAGCTCGACGGTGGTGATGGTGGCATGCGGCACGAACGCATCCAGCCGCAGGCCGCGGTCGAGATCGGCGATCACCTTCGCCTTCACGTCGTCCGGCATCCAGCGCTCCGCCGAGCGCTTCAGCGTTGCGCGCAGATACGCTTCGGGGTCGTTGCCGACCGGCAGACCGGGATTCACCGACACCGTGCCCAGCAGGCGCCGGCTCTCGGCGTCGCCGGAGACGGAGCCCGACGCCGGAATGCTGTCGTCGATGACGCAGTACTCGCCGGCCGCCGGGAACACCATCAGCAGATCGCTGCGATAACCGGGCTGCAGGATCGTCTGCGTCCTGCGGATCGTCTGCGCGTGGGTGAGGCCGTCGCTCGCGATCTCGAACTGCGGCAGCGCGTCACCCACGCAGTTCTGCGAAATCCATTTCGGATGGTCGGAGAGTCGCAGCAGCGTCTGCGGATCCGCGTTCCTGCGCATCGGCACGAACTTCAGGGCGATCGAATCGCGGATGCCGGCATGGATGTTGCGCCAGCGCTCGACGCGACCGGCTTCGGCGTCGGTGAAGCGCGGCAGGATCTGGCCGTTGATGCTGGTGTAGCGGTTCGATTCCTTCCAGGAGGATGGCCCGAACAGGCTGTAGTTCGGCAGCGTGGTGCCGACCGGCACGCCGCCGCTGGCATCGGTGTTGACGGCGACGCCGGTGTAGCCTTCGATCTGGCCGGTGTCGCCCTCGTCGCACACCCAGTCGACGACGTTCACGACCGGATTGCCTTTCGAATCGACGCCCTTGGCCATCCTCACCTTCACCTGGTCCACGTCGTTGCGGCAGGCGTATTGCACCTGCTGGAACAGCACCAGGCGTTCGCGGTACGCGGTGCCGGCCTCGTCGCGCAGCAGGGTGTCGATGTCGCCGTTGCGGGTCGGCGTCGGCGAGCGGTCGCCATGGATGATCAGCGCGCCGGCCATGCCGCTGGCGACCTGCAGCGCGGTGGAGCCGTGCAGATGCGGGTGATACCAGAACGTGCCCGCCGGATGCGTCGCCGGAATGTTGTATTCGTATTCGAACGACACTTTGGGTTTGATCGTGATCAGCACGTTGTCGCTGTTGCCCGACGGGCTGACCCAGAGGCCATGCGAGTGCAGGTTGGTCGAATTGAAGCAGTGCGGCGTATTGATCCCGCCCGGTGGCGGTTTGCAGCCGGGCTGCGGCTCCAGCTGGTTGTTCAGGCCCACGCGGATGGTGTCGCCGGGATTGGCGCGCTGGGTCGGTGCGACGAACGGCGTGAACGGATTCGGCGCGGCGCCCTCGGCGACGTAGCTGCGCAGGCGCACGCGATCGAAGCGCTGGGTCGCGGGGTTGTAGATGCGGCCGTCGGTGAGTCGGATGTTCAGCAGCGGATCCTTGTCGGGATCGGCCCCTTCCTCCAGGCGTGCGGCCTGCAGCAGCCGCGGGCCGGTCGTGCGTGCGCGCAGCATCGGCACCAGGACCGGGTCGACGACGATGCGGTTGGCCGGTGGCTCGGCGGGTGTGCCGTCGGCGGCGAACGCGGGTGCCGCGATGCTGGCGGTGGCCAACATCGCCAGCGCGAGCGAGCGGTGGGCGAACGGGACGGTATGCGTACGGTGAACCATGACGAATCTCCTTGTCTGGTCGGAACGGCCTGATCGGAACGGCTCGATCGGAATGATGCGATCGAATGCAGCGGCGCACGCACGGACTGAACCGTACGGAATCTGCTGTCGGACGAACCCCTGTGGCGTGTGGATGGCGGCCGCTTGGGACCGCATGGCTACGATACGCCGAATCGCGCGCCACGGAGAATCCTATGCCCGCATCGATGCCCGCGGCAGCTGTCGAAGCTGGCAGGTCGTCGCCGGCACGCTGTCGATGGCGGGACGGATCGCCGTCTCCGTCGACGGTGCGTTGCGGGATGGACGCGCGTCGCGCAGCGTCTCCCGGTCGATCGGCGCGCCCGCCGCAACGGCATGAGCGTTGCGGCGGGCGACGCGGTGTCACGGACGTCTTACGGAATCTGCCCGCTCGGGCAGTTGAAGGAGGAAGACCGCGAGGTCGTGCCGTACATGTTGGAAACGGAGACGGTCACGCCGACGCGGCTGCCGGTCGTGCACCGGCCGCTGTACGTGCTTCCGCTGGAGCCGTTCGGCCAACGGATCACCGCCGGCGTGCCCGAGGTGTACGCCACCCGGCACCAGTAGGTACCGCCGCCGCTCATGCCGGAATCGGGGCAGACGAAGCTGGTGATCGTCGGCGCCGGACCGGTGGGGGCGCTGCCGCAGGTCAGACCCACCGCGGTGAACGCCGCAGTGACATCGGCCACCGTGTATCCGAGATTCGACGCCGCCGTCTGCACGCCGCACACGCCGCTGTAGAAGTCGGTGCTGGGCGTCCAGTACAGATCGTTGGCGCGGGCGAAGACCTTGAACGCCTTCTGCGTGTTCCAGCCCGCCCTGGTCGCCAGCGTGTAGAACGCCTTGTTGTACACGCCCGACGAATAATGCACGTCCATGCCGTGGATATAGTTCGAGGCGTGGCCGATCGACTTGCCGTCCTGCGGCGGATTCGCCATGTAGCGCAGCGCACCGGTCGCCTTGAAGATCTGCGCGCCGACCAGGAAGTCGTTGCTGCCCTTCATGTAGTACTCGGCCGCTTCACCGGCGATGTCCGAATACGCTTCGTTGATGCCGCCGGACTGATTGGCGTAGGTCAGATTCGAGTTCTGCGCCGTAAAGCCGTGGGAAACCTCGTGCGAAGCCACGTCGAGGCTGACCAGCGGATAGAACGTGGTGTAGCCGTCGCCGAAGGTCATCGACGAGCCGTCCCAGAAGGCGTTCTCGTAGTTCGTGCCGTAGTGCACGCGCATCATCAGCTGGAAGGTCAGCGGTGGCTTGCCGATGTAGGCGTTGTACATGTTGTAGATCACGCTGCCGAAGTAGTGGGCATCATTCAGCGGCGAGTACGCGCCGTTGATCGCTTTCACCGTGTTGCGCGGGCAGGTGTAGGAGAACGCGGTCGAACCCGTGGTGCCGTGATTGAGATTCACGGTCTTCACGTTCGCGTTGTTCATCGTGCACGTGGTGCCCGATTGGGTGACATCCATCTTGCCGTAGGTGGTGCCGTACTCGTACAGACCGGTCTTGGCGTTGCCGCCGGGGCCGGTGCCGACCAGGGCGTGCTGCAGGTTGTCCCACTGCTGGAGGACACGACCGGTGTCGGCGTCGACGATCACGGTCGGACGCGTCGGCGAACCGCCGCGCAGGGTGTCGGCGAAGTAGGACACGACATAGGCCTTGCGCGCATGGCCGGCATCGTCGATGTGGATCATCAGTTCGGCCTTCTCGCCGCTGGTGCGCATGAAGCCCTGTCGCGTACCGAGGCCGGCGCTCTTGCCGACGGCGAGGGCGCGATTGGCGTTCAGGCGCGGACGACCGGCCGGAATCTCCGATGCGAGACCGTCCACCTTGCGGCCGAACAGCGTACTGATGTTGCCGCTGCCGTCTTCGTTGACGATGACATGTTCACCGAAGATCGGCAGGCCGCGGAAAGTCTGCTGGTAACGGTGGTTGCGCACGCCGAGGTCGGTCTTGCGATCCAGCAGGAACAGGCGCGAGTCGGCGTCCAGGCCGAGCGCACGTGCGTGACGGCGATGGACCATGTCCGCTGTGCCGGGAGCGGCGATGCCGACATTGCTGCGCTTGACGCGCGCGAGATCGGTTTGATGCAGGTCGCTGCGGATGGCGGCAGAGGCCGCGCCTGCGGCAAGAATCGTGGTGGCCGCGACAGCGAGCAGACTGAAAGAATGGGTTTGACGCATCGGGTATTTCTCCTTGAAATGCATTGACATTGGCGGCATGGCCGCCTGCCGCTAACGCGCGCGGTGTCGATCGGTTGACCGTAGCCGGTCCGGGGATTCGATGTCCGCACGCGCCGCCCGCATCGACATGGCGCGCCAACGCGCGCGGACCCGCCGGAGAGAAGGCTCTCCGACGGGTCCGCCTTGCTTGCGACGAAGCTTGCGACGAATCAAGGAATCGGATTGGTCGGGCAGTTGAAGGTCGACGTGCGCGAGACCGAACCGCCGCTGTCGGCGACGGTGACGGTGGCGCTGATGCGCTGGCCGCTGAAGCAGGTGGCGGAGTACATCGTGCCGGTGCGCGTGCCGCCGCTGCCGGTCCAGGTCGCGGTGGCTGTGGTCGGGGTGTAATCGACGTAGCAGATGTAGCGGCCGCCGCCGCTGTCCGAACTCGGGCAGCTGAAGCCGGTGATCGTCGGCGGCGTGCCGCCACCGCCACCGCCGCTGCAGCTCACGCCCACCGAGGTGAACGCCGCGGTCACGTCGGCCACCGTGTACGCCAGATCGGTGGCTGCGGTCTGCACGCCGCACGCGCCCTGGTTGAAGTTCGTGCTCGCGGTCCAGTACAGGTCATTGGCGCGGGCGAAGACCTTGAACGCCTTCTGCGTGTTCCAGCCCGGCTTGGTGGCCAGCAGATAGAACGCCTTGTTGTAGACGCCCGACGAGTAGTGCACGTCCATGCCGGCGACGTAGTTCGACGCGTGGCCGATCGAATTGCCGTCCTGCGGCGGATTCGCCATGTAACGCAGCGCACCGGTCGCCTTGAAGATGTCGGCGCCGACGAGGAAGTCGTTGCTGCCCTTCATGTAGTACTCGGCCGCTTCGCCGGCGATGTCGGAATACGCTTCGTTGATGCCGCCCGACTGGCCGGAATAGGTCAGGTTTGAGTTCTGCGAGGTGAAACCGTGCGAGACCTCGTGCGAGGCCACGTCCAGGCTGACCAGCGGATAGAAGCGGGTGTAACCGTCGCCGAAGGTCATGGACGAACCATTCCAGAACGCGTTCTCGTAGTTGGTGCTGTAGTGCACGCGCATCATCAGCTGGAAGGTCAGCGGCGGCTTGCCGATGTAGGCGTTGTACATGTTGTAGATCACGCTGCCGAAGTAGTGGGCATCGTTCAACGGCGAGTACGCGCCGTTGATCGTCTTCACGGTGTTGCGCGGACAGGTGTACGAGAACGCCGTGCTGCCGGACGTGCCGCCGTTGAGATTCACGGTCTTCACGTTGGTGTTGTTCATCGTGCACGTGGTGCCCGACTGGGTCACGTCCATCTTGCCGTAGGTGGTGCCGTATTCGTACTGGCCGGTCTTGGCGTTGCCGCCGGGGCCGGTGCCGACGAGGGCGTGCTGCAGGTTGTCCCACTGCTGGAGGACACGACCGGTGTCGGCATCGACGATCACGGTCGGACGCGTCGGCGAACCGCCGCGCAGGGTATCGGCGAAGTAGGACACGACATAGGCCTTGCGCGCGCGGCCGGCGTCGTCGATGTGGATCATCAGTTCGGCCTTCTCGCCGCTGGTGCGCATGAAGCCCTGTCGCGTACCGAGGCCGGCGCTCTTGCCGATTCCCAGCGCGCGATCGGCGTTCAGGCGCGGACGACCGGCCGGGATTTCCGATGCGAGCCCGTCGACCTTGCGGCCGAACAGGGTGCGCAGGTTGCCGCTCTCGTCCTCGTTGACGATCACGTGCTCGCCGAAGATCGGCAGGCCGCGGAAGGTCTGCTGGTAACGGTGATTGCGCACGCCGAGGTCGGTCTTGCGGTCCAGCAGGAACAGGCGCGAGTCGGCGTCCAGGCCGAGCGCGCGCGCGTGGCGGGCATGCACCATCTCCACGTTGCCGGCCTTGGCGATGGACGCGTTCTGCTGCGCGATCCGCGCGATGTCCTGCGGCTGCAGGTCGGTGCGCACCGCGGCGGCGGCGCTGCCGGCCGCGAAAACGATCGCGGTCGCGGTCGCGACGGCGAGCGGAGTGAGGTGACGGGTTCGATGCATCGGTGTTCTCTCCTTGAGTCGATTGAGGGCGACCGCGCGTGCGGTGCGCCAGTCCTGGCCCGCGCCCCTGTGCGGGCTTCGCGATGAGGCGGTCGACGCCGGTGATGCGGATGCGCGTCCCGTGCGCAGTCCCGGCCTTCATCTCTCCGCAGCATGCCGCGTACGCGTCGCGGTCGCTGCGACGCGGGCGCCGCATCCCGATGGGCGGCGCGTGACGATGAACGAGCGGTCAGAACCCGTAGCGCAGGAACCCGCCGTCCACCGCGATGCATTCGCCGGTGATGTAGCTCGATGCGGGCAGGCACAGGAAGGCGACGGCGGCGGCGACTTCCTCCGGTTCGCCGATCCGGCCCATCGGCGTGCGCAGCAGCACGTCGTCGAGGTAATCGGGATCGGCGAGCTTGCCTGAGGTGCGTCGGGTGCGGATGTACCACGGCGCCACCGCGTTCACGCGGATGCCGTCCTCGGCCCACTCCACCGCGAGATTGCGGGTCATCTGGTGCATCGCGGCCTTGCTCATGCCGTAGGGCGCGCCGCTGCGCACGTGGGTGATGCCGGAGACGCTGCCGACGTTGACGATCGCGGAGGCCGCATGTTTCGTCAGCAGCGGATACGCGTAGCGGGCGAGTTCGAACGCGCTGAACAGGTTGACCTCGAAGATCCCGCGCCACTCGTCTTCGCTGTAATCGTTCGCGGCCTTGGTGAGATTGCCGCCGGCGTTGTTGACCAGGATGTTGAGGCCGTCGTCGAGATCCTCGACCCAGTCCAGCAGTTCCCGGCGCTGTTCGTCGTCGCTCACGTCGGCGACGCAGGTGCGGACTTCGCCGTTCGGGAATTCCTCCTCCAGTTCGACCCGCACCGCATCCAGACCGTTGCCGTCGCGCGCGGCGATCAGCACGCGCGCGCCGAAGCCCAGCAGCTCGCGGGCGATGGCCCGGCCGATGCCGGCGCTGCCGCCGGTGACCAGGGCGAGTTGTCCGTCGAGGCGCCAGCGCTGGGGGGACATGGCAGTGACCGGGCTTGCGGGGTTGGGCGTAGGATAGCCGCGTCGCCGTCCAGGAGGAGCCCCATGTCCCGCAGCGTCCGCAGGAATGCCACCACCGCCCTCGTGCTGTTGTCGTGCAGCGTCGCTCTCGCCGGGTGCGGCAAACCGGAGATCCCCGATCACGATGATCCTCCCGAACCCCAGGCCGCGCCCGCGGCGCAGCCGCCCACCGCGTTGCGGCAGACGATGCAGCAACCCATCGACAAGGCGAAAGCCGCCGAGGACGCGACCGCCGCCGCGGAAGCGAAGCGCGACGCGGCCCTGAACGCGGCGACCGGGGAGTAGGCGTCGCAACGGATCGTGGAAAACGACGACGCCCGGCAGTGCCGGGCGTCGTGTTTCGGAACCTGCGTCGCGGATCGTTCGTTCAGAACCCGCAGAAGCAGTAGGCGACGGTCTTGGCCTGCAGGCGGCCGTTGGATTCCAGCGCCTGTTCGAAGATGTGCAGGTCGCGTTCGGCCTGCGGCACGATCTTCGCCAGCATGCCGCGGGCGATATCCGAATTGCCGAGCAGCGCGTGGCCGATGCGGGTGCCGGCGAAGCCGCCGAACCAGCGCTCGAACGGCGTGGTTTCGCGTTCGACGTAACGCACGCGGTAGGTGCCGGGCTTGTCGCCGAGCTTGGCGCGCTTGGCGGCGTCGTTCAGCGCCGTCTGCAGACCGCCGAAGGCGTCGACCAGGCCACGTTCCTTCGCCTGCGCGCCGGACCACACGCGGCCGCGGGCGACGGCGTCGACATCGGCGACCGGCTTCTTGCGCGCTTCGGACACCTTGCCGGTGAAATCGCGATAACCCTTCTCGATCACCGTCTGCATCACCTGCGAGACCTGCGGCGAGAGCGGGCGGCTGACGTCGAACGCGCCGGCCATCGACGTGGTGGCGACGCCGTCGGTGTGCACGCCGATCTTCTCCAGCGTGCGCGAGAAGGTCGGGATCATGCCGAAGATGCCGATCGAGCCGGTGACGGTCGAGGGATCCGCGTAGATGCGGTCGGCGTTCATGCTGATCCAGTAGCCGCCCGATGCCGCCACGTCGCCCATCGACACCACCACCGGCTTGCCGGCCTTCTTCAGCGCGACGATCTCGCGGCGGATCTGTTCGGACGCGAACACTTCGCCGCCGGGCGAGTCCACGCGCAGCACCAGCGCCTTCACGCTGTCGTCGTCGCGCGCTTCGCGCAGCAGTTCGGCGGTGGATTCGCCGCCGACGCGGCCCGGGGGCTGTTCGCCGCCGCTGATTTCGCCTTCGGCCACCACCACCGCGACATGACCGTCGCCGCCGATGTCCGGGAGACTGCCCTTGAGGTGCGCGAGGTAGTTGCGGAAGGACACCTGGCGGAAACCGCCTTCGCTGCTCTCGTCCGGCGTGCCGCGTTCGATCAGCAGGTTCTCGACTTCTTCCTGCGTCTTCAGGCCGTCCACCCACTTCTGCTGCAGCGCGTACTTGGCGAGATCGCCCTGCACCGCGGCGATGTCGGCCGGCAGCGTTTCGATGCCGGCCGCGAGCTTCGCGGCGTCGAGCTTGCGGGCCTTGGCGATGTCGCCGAGATAACGCTGCCAGATGTCGTTCATCCAGAACAGGTCGGCTTCCTTCGCCTCCGGCGATGCACCGTCGAGCACGTAGGGCTCGGCGGCGGATTTGAACTCGCCGACCTTGAACAGGTGGATGTCGACCAGCAACTTGTCCTGCAGGCCTTCGCGGAAGTACTGGCGATAACGGCTCAGGCCTTCCAGCAGCATGCCGCCCATCGGGTCGAGATAGATCTCGTTCGCCTGCGAGGCGAGCAGATACTGCGACTGGTCGAAGCTCTCGCCGAAGGCGACGATCTGCTTGCCCGAGGCGCGCAGCGAGGCCAGCGCTTCGGCGACTTCGCGCGCCGAGGCGTAGCCGCTGAAGGACATGCCGTCCACGCGCAGCAGCACGCGTTCGATGCGCTTGTCGGTCTTCGCGGCGTTGATGACCTGCAGCAGGTCGCGCAGCTGCACTTCGTTCGCGCGGTCGTCGCCGAGCGCTTCGGCCAGCGCGCGGCTGGTGGGGTCGATCGAATACTGCTCGACCAGCGTGCCCTCGGGCGCGATCACCAGGGTGCTGCCGCTTTCCACGGGAAGCACGCGCTGCGTGCTGCCCGCGCCGATGGCGGCGAGGATCAGCAGCAACAGGCCGAAGAAGGCGATGTTGAGGATCAGACGGCGGGTGAAATTCATCGCATCCCAGATGCCGAACAGGATGCTGGCGATGGGGCCGCGACGGCGCGGTTCGTTCATGAGGGAAATCTCCTGTGTTCCGGGTCGCAGTCTGCAGGCGGACGGCCTTGCGGGCATCCGCCATCGGTCACGGCGACGTCAAGCATGGTCTGAGGGGGGATGCCGGTGTCCGGAGGCGGACGGGTCGTGGATGTCGTCCGCCGTGCCGTCGGGTCCGCCGCCGGCGTGAAGCCGGCGGTTCGCTTCAGGCAGCATGGGGATGCGTCGCGACAGGCGCAAGAAGCGCAGCCCCAGCAGCACCGCGGCGACGGTCAGCCCGGCGATCAGGCCCACCCACATGCCGCGGGGGCCGCCGGCCGGGATCAGGTCGCCCACGCCCAGCCCCAGCGCCGCACCCAGCGGCATGCCGATGCCCCAGTAGGCCACCGCCGCCAGCAGCATCGGCACCCGGGTGTCCTTCAGCCCGCGCAGGGCGCCGACCGACAGCACTTGGATCCCGTCCGGGAACTGGAATGCGGCGGCCATCAGCAGCAGGCCGGATGCCAGCGCGACGACCGCGGCATCGGAGGAATACAGCCCGGCGATGGCGTGATTGCCCAGCAGCAGGGTGATGCCGGTGATCAACTGCGTGCCGAGGACCAGCGCGAAGCCGGCGAACGCGGCGCGGCGCAGGCCGTCGCGGTCGCCGCGCCCCACGGCATGGCCCACGCGCACCGTCGTGGCCTCGGCCAGCGCCATCGGCAGCATGAAGCAGAGGCTGGCGACGTTGATCGCGATCTGGTGCGCGGCGGCCGGCACCGCGCCCAGGCGGCCGATCACCAGCGCGGTCGCGACGAACAGCCCGCCCTCCATCAGCCAGGTGAAGCCGATCGGCAGGCCCAGCGCCAGCAGGCCGCGGATCGGCGGCCAGCGCGGCGGCTCGCAGCGGTCGAACAGCCGAAGGGTGCGGAAACGCCTGGCACGGGCCAGATAAAGCGCCAGCGTCAGCGCCTGCGCCCACATCGTCAGCGCCGAGGCCAGCCCCAGCCCGCCGGCGCCCAGTGCGGGCAGCCCGCCCAGGCCGAAGGTGAGCGCCCAGCCCATCGGCACCAGCAACACCAGCCCGCCGAAGCCGACCAGCATCGTCGGCATGGTGAAATGCAGGCCGTCGCACAGGTAACGCATGCACAGGTAGAGCGCCAGCGCCGGCACGCCCCAGCGGATGCCCAGCACGAAGGCCGCGGTGCCGGCACGGATCTCCGGGGCGATTCCCAGGGCTTCCAGCGCCAGCGGCGCCAGGCTGAGGAAGCCGAACATCGCCAGCCCCAGTCCCAGGGCCAGCCACAGCGCCTGCCGGAACAGCGGGCCGATCTCTTCGCGCCGGTCGGCGCCGTCGAGTTGCGAGACCGAGGCCGGCACCGCGATCAGCGTGCCCATCGGAATCAGCAGCGGCAGCCAGAACAGCGCCGTGCCCACCGACACCGCCGCCAGGGTGGCGGTGCCATGGCGGCCGGCGATCAATGCGTCCACCAGCCCGATCAGACCGGTCGAGACGTGCCCGGCCATCAATGGCGCGGCCAGCCGCGCACTGGTGCGCAACTCATCGCGAAAACGCGGTGTGGGGGCGTCGGACATGGCTGCGCCGGTGGCGGGTGACACCGGCATGGGACCGGCGCAAGGGCTGATATCTTACGGCACCGCGGATCCGATCCATGTCCGCCATCCACGTCAGCCCGGGGAGCGCATGACCGAACCGCAAGCCCACGCCGCGCTTTCCGTCTGCGAGAACTGCGGCAGCGTGCTGCAGGGCAGTTACTGCCATGTCTGCGGTCAGCATGCCCACAGCCCGCTGCACAACTTCGCCCATGCGCTCGAGGAAGTCTTCGAGTCGTTCTGGCACCTCGACGGCCGGATCTTCCGCACCGTGCGCGACCTGTTCGTGCCCGGACGCGTGGCCGCCGGCTATCTTGCCGGTCACCGCGTGCGCTACATCGCGCCATTGCGGCTGTTCGTGATCATGAGCCTGCTGACGTTCTTCGTCGGCAAGGCCACGCTGCACATCGACAAGGACGCGGTGTTCACCGCCACCGACGGTCCGGTGGCGGTCGGACGGGATGCGGGTCCGCCGCGGACATCGCAGGGCGGGACGGGCGCCGACGCCGGAACGGTCGCCTCAGCGTCCGCGCCGGCCACCCTGGCGGAGGCCGCCGCCGCGCCGAAAGGCGCCCTGACCACCATCGATGCCGTCATCGCCGACCGCAACCGCCAGCTCGGCGAGTTCCGTCGCGAAGCGATCGAGTCCGACGGCGGCTGGCTGCTCACTCCGCTCTCGGGCACGGTGCAGTCCGGCATCGACGATGGCGCACGCAGCCGGATGCGGAAACTCGGCGCCTCCGAAGCCGAAATCGACGTGGCGATGGCCCGTGCCGACCTCGAACTGGAAAAGGCCGAGGCCGCCACCAGGACCGCGGCCGACAAGGACGCCGCCGACGATGGATGGGTCGCGCGCTGGATGAAGAAGCGCGGAGACCGTTTCATGCGCAACAGCGAGGTCATGCGCGAAAACCCCGACGAATTCATCCGCCTGTTCCTGGGCGCGGTGCCCGGCGCGCTGTTCCTGCTGGTGCCGCTGTTCGCCCTGTTCCTGAAGGTCGTGTACATCGGCTCGGGACGCGGCTACCTGGAGCATCTGGTCGTGGCGCTCTACAGCCACGCGTTCCTGCTCGCCGCGCTGTTGCTGCTGTTCGCGTTGACCGGTGTGGCGGGGCTCGCGCCGGCGGCGTGGATCTGGCCGAAGGTGGGGCTGGGGATCGCTTCGATGGGGCTGTTCTTCGTCGTGCCCGCCTATCTGCTGGCGATGCAGCGACGGGTGTACGCGCAGCGCTGGTGGGTCACCATCCTGAAATTCCTGGTCATCGGCAACGTCTACACGGTGCTGTTGACCTGTGCGCTGCTCTACGCTGTCATCGCCGGATTGAGCAGTTAGGGAACGTCATGGCCGCGAAACGCGTGATCTACGAAGTCAACATCGAAGTCGATGCCGCCGCGCACGACGAATACCGCGTCTGGCTGCGCGACCACATCGCCGAGATCCTCGCGCTGCCGGGCTTCAAGGGCGCCAAGGTGTTCGAAGTGCTGGAACCGCCGCCGAGCGCCGGCCGCATCGGTCTGTCCGTGCAGTACGCGCTGCAGGACCGCGCGGCGCTGGACGATTATCTCCGCGACCATGCGCCACGGCTGCGCGCCGACGGCATGGCGCGTTTCGGCGACCGCTTCCAGGCCAGCCGGCGGGTGCTGCGGGCGACGCGTTGAGGGCGGGTGCACCGGGGATGACGCTTCTCAGCGCACGCTGATGCTGCCCAGCAGCTTGTCCAGCCAGCGCGGCTTGCCCACCGGCAAGGGGCTGCGGGACGCGGATTTCTGCGCCTGCGGGGTCGCGGTCGCGGCGATCGCGGCATCGCGCAGCCGGGCGATCGCCGCCACCCGTTCGGGCGCCAGGTGCTTCATCACGTAACGGGCTTCGTCGTTCATCGCCAGCCAGGCCTCGCCGTCCAGCGAGCCGTCGGCGCGCTGCGGCAGGGCACGCTGCAGCGCCTGCTTGTATTCGGCCGGCTCCACGCCGAACACCGCCGCGGCCTGGACGTCGTCCAGGCCCACCACCACCCGCAGCAGCAGCACCGCACGGGTGCCGGGATCCAGTCGCGCCAGCGGCGCGAAGTCGCCGTGCCAGAACGGCGCCAGCGGTTCGGCGTTGAGGGCCGGGTTCTGCAGCAGGGTGGTCCAGAACAGCAGCGGCCAGTCGTCCTGGGCGGTATCGCGGGCGTCCTCGGTGAAGCGTTCGATCACCGCCGTCAGCGCGCGGTCGCCGTGCTCGGCCTCGCCGCATTGCAGTTCGGCCAGCAGCGCCGCCCTGCGCTCCACCCCCCGGAGGAATCCGGCGATGGCGGCGGTGGCCGCGGCGGCGGCATCGAGGGTGTGCTGGGACGACATGACGGCGCAACAACGGCTTGACGAAGGGCAGGGATGATGCCTCGCGGCCCCGGCTTCCGGCTTGACAACCATCACGAAACCGGCTCCCCAAGGCGCCGCAAGGCTTTCCGCCCGACGGTTGTCCGCGGGGGGTTGTGCACAGCGGTCATTTTC
This sequence comes from Lysobacter sp., assembly GCA_011526085.1. Taxonomy (GTDB): domain Bacteria; phylum Pseudomonadota; class Gammaproteobacteria; order Xanthomonadales; family Xanthomonadaceae; genus Lysobacter_I; species Lysobacter_I hankyongensis. Next base: position 169,187 of record WYBC01000030.1, read on the forward strand.
CTGCAATGCGCGGACTTTGCCCGGGCGCTTCGCCGGCCTGCGCGCTATGTTTCACGGATAAGCAATTGATTTTAAAGGGACAAGACGGGGTGGCGTTTTTTTCGCCAGACGCCGCGGAACCCCTGCATTTGCGGCACAAAATCCTTCGCGCACCGATTCATGCACAAACTTATCCACAGCTTGTGTGGATAATGCCGAATTCCTTTGTCGATCCGTGACTTGCGGCCGACTCGTGTGCGATCCGGCAGCAATGCGATGCAAGTGGACCCCGCGGCCGGCGGGTCCGGAATCGGTAGACTGCCGTCCATGTCCAACCCCGAGTCCGTGCTGCGCGTGGCCCTGCCGGTGCCGTTGCCGCGCCTGTTCGACTACCTGCCGTCGCCCGATGGTCCGCCGGCGCAGGTCGGCAGCCGGGTGCGCGTGCCCTTCGGCAGCCGCAGTCTGGTCGGCGTGGTCGCCGCGATCGGCGTGCCCGACCCCGCCTTCGCCGCCGATCTGCGTACCGCCGAGGCGGTGCTGGACGCGCAGCCGTTGCTGCAGGGCGAACTGCTGGAGTCGCTGCGCTGGCTGGCGCGCTACACCCATGCCCCGCCCGGCGAGGTCTTCTCCACCGCCCTGCCGGCGGCGCTGCGTCGCGGCGAACCGCTGCCCGACACCCACGCCTGGGCCTGGCGGCTCACGCCCGAAGGTGTCGCCGGACAGCAGCGTCTGCGCGGCCGGCCGCGGGAGCTGGCCGAGCGCCTGCTCGCCGGCCTCGCCGACGAAGACCTGCTCGACGCCCAGCTCGACGACTGGCGCCCCGCGGCGCGGGCACTGCTCAAGCGCGGCCTGGCCGAACGCGTGGCGGTGCCGGCTTCGCAGGCCGCGCCCGTGCCGCAGCCCGGCCCGGTCGCCAACGAGGAGCAGGCCGCCGCGTTGGAGGCGCTGCGTGCCGGGTCCGGGTTCACCGCCTGGCTGCTGGACGGCGTGACCGGCAGCGGCAAGACCGAGGTCTATCTGCAGACGATCGCCGACTGCCTGGACCGCGGCCGCCAGGCGCTGGTGCTGGTGCCGGAGATCGGCCTCACCCCGCAGGTGCTGACCCGCTTCCGCCGCCGTCTCGGGGTGCCGGTGCACGCGCTGCACTCGGGCCTGACCGATCCCGAACGCGCGCGGGTCTGGGCCGCGGCCGGTCGCGGCGAGGCGCGGGTGATCGTGGGCACCCGCTCGGCGGTGTTCGTGCCGCTGCCCGACGCCGGATTGATCGTGATCGACGAGGAACACGACGGCAGCTACAAGCAGCAGGACGGCATCCGCTATCACGCCCGCGATTTCGCGCTGGTGCGCGGCAAGGCGCTGGACGTGCCGGTGATCCTGGGCAGCGCCACGCCGTCGCTGGAGACCCTGCACAACGCCGAAGCCGGCCGCTATGGTCACCTGCGCCTTCGCCGCCGTGCCGGCGACGCCCGGGCGCCGGCGGTGCGCGTGCTGGATGTGCGCAAGCGTCCGCTCGAGGCCGGGCTGTCGCCCGAGCTGCTGCGCGGCATCCGCGCCGCGCTGGATGCCGGCGGCCAGGTGCTGGTGTTCAAGAACCGTCGCGGCTACGCACCGGTGCTGCTGTGCCACGACTGCGGCTGGAGCGCGCAGTGCAAACGCTGCAGCACGCCGCTGCGCGCCTCGCCGATGACAGTGCATGGCGGCGGCCGGCGATTGCAGTGCCATCACTGCGGCGCACGGCAGACGCCGCCGCCGGCCTGCCCCGATTGCGCCGGTCTCGCCCTGCAGCCGCAGGGCGTGGGCACCGAGCGCCTGGAGGAACTGCTGGCCGAACGCTTCGGCGACGTGCCGGTGATGCGCATCGACAGCGCCAGCACCCGGCGCAAGGACGCACTGGAGAAACGCTTCGCCGAACTCGGCGACCGCGCGGGCATCCTGGTCGGCACGCAGATGCTGGCGAAAGGCCACGACCTGCCGAACCTCACCCTCGTCGCCGTGGTCGGCATCGACGAAGGCCTGTTCTCCGCCGACTTCCGCGCCGGCGAGAAACTCGCGCAACTGCTCATCCAGGTCGCCGGCCGCGCCGGTCGCGCCGAGAAGGCCGGCGAGGTGCTGCTGCAGACCCACCATCCCGATCATCCGCTGCTGCAGACCCTGATCCACGGCGGTTACCACGCGTTCGCCGAGACCGAGCTCGCGTTGCGCGAAGCCGCCGGATTTCCGCCGTACGCGCATCTCGCGCTGCTGCGCGCCGAAGCGCAGCACATCGATACGCCGATGCAGTTCCTGCACGCGGCGAAGGCGGCGCTGCAGCCGCATGCCGCCGCGCGCCCGCCGCGCGGTGCCGCGCCGGAAGGACTCGCGCTGGACGGCCCCGTCCCCGCGCCGATGCCGCGCCGCGCCGGCATGCATCGCGCGCAGCTGCTGCTGACCGCACCGACGCGCCGCGCGCTGCATGCCGCGCTCGACGCCGCGCTGCCGTCGATCCACGCACTGCCCGAAGCGCGCAAGACGCGCTGGTCGCTGGATGTGGATCCGGTGGATCTGTACTGACGCCCGCGCAACGGATCGGCGACAATGCGCGCGCGGCGATGGCGCCGCAGCGGCGGGAAGAAGACGATGTCGGCGATGCCTCATGTGGTGATCGTGGGTGGCGGGTTCGGTGGGCTGTGGGCGGCACGCGCGCTGCGCGGCGCGCCGGTGCGGATCACGTTGCTGGATCGCGGCAACCATCATCTGTTCCAGCCGCTGCTCTATCAGGTGGCCACCGCCGGCCTGTCGGCGCCGAACATCGCCGCGCCGCTGCGCCAGATCCTGCGCCGGCAGAAAAACGCGACCGTGCTGCTGGGCGAGGTCGCGAAGATCGAACCCGACGCCAGACGCCTGCGGCTCGCCGACGGACGCAGTCTCGACTACGACCAGTTGCTGCTCGCCAGCGGCGCCACCCACGCGTATTTCGGCCGCGACGAATGGGCGCCGCACGCGCCCGGGCTGAAGACGCTGGACGATGCGCTCGAGATCCGCCGTCGCATCCTCACCGCGTTCGAACGCGCTGAAGCCGAAGACGATGCCGCCGCGCGCGCCGCGTGGCTCACCTTCGCCATCGTCGGTGGCGGACCGACCGGCGTCGAACTCGCGGGGACGCTGGCCGAGATCGCGCGCCACACCCTGCATGGCGAATTCCGCCGCGCCGATCCGCGCCGTGCCCGCGTGCTGCTGCTGGAAGCCGGGCCGCGGGTACTGTCGAGCTTTCCCGAAGCGCTGTCGGACAAGGCGCGACGGCAGCTCGAGACACTCGGCGTCGAGGTGCGCACCGGCATGCCGGTGAAAGCGATCGACGACCGCGGCGTGCAGCTCGGCGAAGAACGGATCGACGCGCGCACCGTGCTGTGGGCCGCGGGTGTCGCCGCCTCGCCGCTGGCGCGCGATCTGGGCGTGCCGCTGGATCGCGCCGGACGCGTGATCGTGCAGCCCGATCTCACCGTGCCCGGGAATCCGGAGATCTTCGTCGCCGGCGATCTCGCGTCGGTGCAGTGCGCAGGCAAACCGGTGCCGGGCGTCGCGCCCGCGGCGAAGCAGATGGGTCGCTACATCGGCGGCGCGATCCGCGCACGCCTGCGCGGTGCGACGCCACCGCCGTTCCGCTATCGCGATTTCGGCAACCTCGCCACCATCGGCCGCATGGCCGCGGTGGTCGATCTGCACAGACTGAAATTCTCCGGCCTGCTCGCCTGGTGGTTCTGGCTGGCCGCGCACGTGTTCTTCCTGATCGGCTTCCGCAACCGGCTCGTCGTCCTGATCGATTGGGCGCAGGCCTACTGGAGCTACCAGCGCAGCGCGCGGATCATCCTCGGCGGCGACCGCGACGCCTGACCGCCTCGCGGCGATCGCCGCGTTGTACCTGGCAGGACGGCGCCACCGCCGCCAGGGAGACAGGACCATGCCACTGGACCAATACGGCGTGCTCGTCGGCGCCTACAACCGATTCGAACGCGATCCGCCGGTGGATTACGGCAATTTCTACCACGGCCTGCTGTACCTCAACGCGCCGCTGCCGAACCAGCAGAACCTCGTCGAATGGCGCTGCGCGCTGGACGTGAAGGCGCCCGACGGCGTCGTCGAGTACATCCGCATCACGATCAAGCGCGAGGCCATCGCCGGCATCCTCGCGCTCGACCCCGGCTACCATCCGCTGGCGCCCAATGCCGCATCCGGCGCGCTGGATTACGTGCGCAGTCCCTTCATCGTCGGCCCCATCGGCTGCCTGTCGATCTTCTACGGGCTGCTGAAGGCGCTGGGCGGCCGCGAACACAAGGTGTTCACCCAGAACGCCGGCGGCAGCGTGCTGGATGCGCTCAACGGGATGCTGATCGACATCCGCCGCGTGTACGTGTTCGGCGAACCCTTCGACCCGTTGCAGCCGGGCAACATCGGCATGCACAACGTGCACATGAACCAGGGCGATCCGATGCCCACGCCCGGCGCGCCGAACTACGGACAGCAGCTCGGCTGGTACAACAGCGGCGGCATCTGGCAGGACGGCGGCGTGCTGATCGAGCACAACGACGGTACGGTCGAGGGCTTCTTCATCAAGTTCCTGACCCAGACGATGAACACCGGCGACGACGGACATCCGCGCTGATCTTCGCGGTAATTTCCGCGGTCACGCGTCGACGGCGGGCTCAGGCGCGCTCGACCCGGCAGGCATAGCAGCCGGGTTTCGCGTAGTGGATGTGCAGATAGGCGACGCGCTCGATCGCGAACAACGCCTCGATGCCGGCTTCGACCCGGGCGCCTTCGACCACGTCCGCCCACGCCATCATGCCGCGCGCATCGTAGGCGCGCAGCGACAGCAGCCGCGTGCGCAGCAGCGCGGGCACGGCGTCGACGCCGGGCTGCGCCAGGGTCGCGGCTTCGCGCACGTAGATCGGGCCGGATGCGCGGTACGGCGTGTCGACGGCGTGATGTTCGTGCGGCAACAGCAGCAGCGTTTCGCCTTCGGTCGCGTCCTGCAGACTGACGCGGCATGGATACACCGGACGCCCGTCGGCGACCACGCGACGGATGCCGCGCCCGCGCAGCGCGTCGTCGGACAGGGCGAACAGCGGCGCGAAGGATTCCGCGGGCAGTGCGTGGATCTGGAAACTCATGGATGCGCTCCGTGGATGGGAGCGCACAGCGTCGCGCGCCGTGCGCGATCGCGATATCCGGTTCTTGCGATGGCTCAGCCCGGTTTGGCCGCGGACGCGGCTTTCGCGGCCTTCTTCGGCTTGGCCCGGATCGAGACGTGCTTTCCTTCTTCGCGCATTTCGAACAGTCCGATTTCCTTGATCAGTCCCTTGAGTTTGGCGTAGCCGTAGTTGCGCGCGTCGAACGACGCGCGATTGGCGATGAAGTGGCCGACTGCCGCAAGCGTGGACCAGCCGTCGTCGTCGTCCCGCGTACTTTCGACCGCATCGCGCAGCAGATTGACCAAGGTCGTGTCGCTGCGAAGTTCGGCGGCGGTTTTGCGCTTCGCCGGCGGTGTCGGCGCGGCGCCGGGCGACGGTGGTTCCGTCTGCGCGCTCGCATCCAGATAGAGGAATGTCGAGCAGGCGTTGACGAACGGTTCCGGCGTCTTCTTCTCGCCGAACCCGAACACGCGCATGTTCTGCGCACGCAGGCGCATCGCCAGCGGGGTGAAATCGGCGTCGCTGGAGACGATGGCGAAGGCGTCGAAGCGGCCGCTGTGCAGCAGATCCATCGCATCCACCACCATCGCCATGTCCGACGCGTTCTTGCCGGTGCTCAGCGCGAACTGCTGGATCGGCTGGATCGCGTTCGGGTGCAGCGCCTGCTCCCACTTCTGCATGTTCGGGCTTTTCCAGTTGCCGTAGGCACGGCGCACATTGGCGATGCCGTGGCGGGCCAGTTCCGCCAGCACCACGTCGATCTTCGCCGCCGGCGCATTGTCCGCGTCGATCAGCAGCGCGATCCGCATCCGGTCGTCCATGGCGTTCTCCGCAGTTCGTTCGCGACAGCCTAGGCGCATCCGCCCTCACGCGCTACCGGCATCGGCGGAGGGGAGGAGCGATGCGGGAAAAGGAGGCCGCGCGCCGCGTCCTTGGGGACGAACGCGGCGCGCGACGGGGGGATGCAGGGCGGTTTCGGGAGCGAGGCGAACCCGCCCTGCGTCTGCTTCAGCGGCGAACGCGCCCAAACAGGATCATGCGGATCGCGGCGCGGGCACGCAGGACCGGCGCAAACGCGAACGGCCCGGTGTCCCGGGCCGTTCGGCGTCGCATCGAGGTGGTGGTTTGATTACGCGGCGAAGAGCGCCTTCATCTTCTTCAGCGCGTTCGCCTCGATCTGGCGGATGCGCTCGGCGGAGACGCCGTACTCGTCGGCCAGCTCCTGCAGGGTGACCTTGCTGTCCGGGTCCAGCCAGCGACGCTTGACGATGTCGCGCGAGCGGGCGTCGAGGCGGGCTAGGCCCTCGCGCAGCAGATCGAGCTGATCGGCTTCGCTGTCGGCGCTTTCGTAGGCCTGCGCCGGGTCTTCGCCTTCGGCCATCAGATAGGCCACCGGCGCGGGCGGCGCGTGGTCGTCGTCGGCGTCGTCCGGCGCGTCGAAACCGATGTCGCGGCCGGAGAGGCGCGACTCCATCTCCATCACTTCGCGCTCGGAGACGTTCAGATCCTGGGCGACGGCGCGCACTTCCTCGGCGTTGAGCCAGCCCAGGCGGGTCTTGCTGCGGCGCAGGTTGAAGAACAGTTTGCGCTGGGCCTTGGTGGTCGCGACCTTCACGATGCGCCAGTTCTTGATGATGAACTCGTGCATCTCGGCGCGGATCCAGTGCACCGCGAACGACACCAGGCGCACGCCGATCTCGGGATCGAAGCGCTTCACCGCCTTCATCAGGCCGATGTTGCCTTCCTGGATCAGGTCGGCCAGCTGCAGGCCGTAGCCGTTGTAGCCGCGGGCGACGTGGACCACGAAGCGCAGGTGCGAAAGCACCAGCTCGCGGGCGGCGTCGAGGTCGTTCTGCTGCAGGAAACGGCGGGCGAGGGCCTGTTCGTCTTCGGCCGAGAGCACCGGGATCTGGTGGACGGCGCCGACATAGGCCTCCAGCGAACCCAGCGGCGACAAACCGCTGAAGGCCGGGACCGGCAGGCTGTTCGGGATCATGGCGGTGGGGGCGATGGTCGGGTTCATAGGTCTCGATCTTAGCAGTCGGCTGGTTGGAGTGCTAAACCCCGAAAAAGTTCCCCAGCATTCTGCTCATGGAACAAACCGCCAGTCCCTCCGGCGGACTCGTCGTTGCTGCGGTCAATCCTGAGACGTGGACGGGCGTCAAAGCCGGACATCGTGTCGACCCGCCATGGTCTTGGCACCTGAACGTCCCTTTTGATTTGAGCTGTGCAATTTATGGAAATGGTGCCGATGCGGGAAAAAAACAAGGCCGGCACCCGTGTGACCCTGCCCGTCCGGCCACGTCGGCGGCCCCATCGGGGACGGCAAGGCTGACGTCCATCGGGACGGTTCCATCGGCCGCGACGAAAGAAACGCGCCGGTCCGGTTCACGTCCGACGCACGTTCACCGGCCGACGCTCGATCAGGTAGCCCGCCAGCCTGCTGCCCATGGCGGGCCTTCGCCTCCTGTCGACAGGTCATGTTCCTGCAGAATTTCCCGATGATGGGCGGCCACGCAGTGTGCGCAGGTGCTGGTTCATCGCGGCGGCAAGCGCACCGTCTTTCTGGAGCATGCTGTGATGATCGCCCGGCACGTGCGTCACCGTGATTCGATCGGGGGCGACGATGCGGTCCCAGCCCAGATAGGCGCCCATCCGATGCATGGTCATTGCGCCGGGATCGGTCGCTGACCGTTCCCTTGCGATGTAGAGGTGCAAAGGAATGTCGCTGGACTCTGGCGCATGATCTTGCTCGGCTCGGATGTGCGCAGCCTCCCGTTCGAAGAACGACTTCGCCTGTTCAGGAGAAAGCAAGGCTAGAGGCGAATGTCCGTACAGCTCGAGGGTCGCGACGCGAGCGAGCATGGCCTCGAAGTCGCCGGAGTCGGACAAGGCCTGCAATTCGGCCAATGCATCGTGCCTGAGGTCTGTCGATGCAACGGCTCCCCCGATCATTTCGATGTGCCGCATCAGAAGTCGGCAGAGGGTGACATGCTCGCTGCCGGCGCGATGTCTGCCCGCCTGAGCGTCGATCAGGCCGAGGTATTCGACATGCCTCCCGCTTCGCGCCAGCACGATTGCGGTCGCGTAGGCCAGTTCACCGCCGAAACACCAGCCCGCAAGCCGGCAAGATCCTTCCGGCTGTACGCGCTGGATGATCTCGGCTGCGCGTGCACCCAGTGCCGCCATCGTATCCAGGGGCGACTGTGTCAAAGGGACACCGAGAATGCCGCAGACACCGCTATTCGCGTCCAATTGCATGCCCAGCACCGAGAAATAGCTTTCCGTGCCGGAGACCTCATGCAGCAGGAAAAGGGGCGGCCCCTGATGACTCGATTCCTGTACCGTCACGATCGACCGGACGGGATCTTCGTGACCGGCCGTGCGCTTCAAGCGAACGGCCTGCCCGGCGACGGTCGGGGTGCGGTAGATGTCCGACACATTCAGCCTGTGACCGGCGTGGGCCAGTCTCGCCTGCAGCGTCATCGCCAGCAGCGAGTGTCCGCCGAGCCGGAAGAAGTCGTCGTCCCGTCCCACCCGTTCGACCTGCAGCACCTGCGACCACACTGTCGCGATCGCCTCTTCCACCGGACCTTGCGGCGGGACGTAGTGGTCGCGTGCGTACGCATCTTCCGCCGGCGCGGGCAAGGCCTGACGGTCCAGCTTGCCGTTGGGGGTCAGCGGCAGCGATGCCAGTTGCACGTACGCCGCCGGCACCATGTACTCCGGCAGCGCGCCCTGCAGCTGCGTCCGGATCG
>WYBC01000031.1 GCA_011526085.1 Lysobacter sp.
ACAGCAGCGGCGCGGTGCCGGGGTTGCAGTCGGTGGCGATGGCCCTCGCCACCCCGGGCGCGCGGAAGGCGTCGATCGGCGGCCGCTGCGTCTCGCGCAGGCAGTGGAAGGCGCCCGGCAGCAGCACCGCGACGGTGCCGGCGGCGGCCATCGCGCGCACCGCCGCGTCGTCGGTGTATTCGACATGGTCCGCGGACAGTCCGCCGAATTCCGCGGTCAGTGCCGCGCCGCCGAGGTCGCTGAGCTGGTCGGCGTGCAGTTTCACCGGCAGATCGAGCGCCCGCGCGGCCTCGAACACGCGCCGCGTCTGCGTCGGAGTGAAGCCGATCCGCTCGCAGAACGCATCGACGGCATCGACCAGACCTTCGGCATGCAGCCGCGGCAGCCAGTCGACGACGGCGTCGATGTAGTCGTCGGCGCGGCCGGAAAATTCCGGTGGCAGCGCATGCGCGCCGAGATAGGTCGTGCGCACGTCGATGCCGAGCGCTTCGCCCACGCGCCGCGCGACGCGCAGCATCTTGCGTTCGTTGTCGAAGTCCAGGCCGTAACCGGACTTGATTTCCAGTGTGGTCGCGCCGTCGCGCAGCAGCGCGCGCGCGCGCGGCAGCGATTCGGCCAGCAGCGTGTCTTCGTCCGCCGCGCGCACGGCGCGGACGGTCGACACGATGCCGCCGCCGGCGCGGGCGATGTCCTCGTAGCTCGCGCCTTCGAGGCGCTGTTCGAATTCGTGGGCGCGATCGCCGGCGAACACCAGATGGGTGTGGCAGTCGATCAGGCCGGGCGTGATCCAGCCGCCGCCGGCGTCGATCACCGCATGCGCGCGCGCTTCGGCATCGCCGGGCAGCGCCGCGCGCGGGCCGACGAAGATCAGCACGCCGTCCTTCCAGCCCAGCGCGCCGTCTTCGATCGCGCCGTAACCGTCGCCGTCGAGGGTGGCGAGCGATGCATTGAGGAGAAGGCCGTCCCAGGCCGTGGTTTTCGCGGTCGCGCTCATCGGATGGCTCCCGCCGTGCGCAGCGTGGCGGCATCGAACCCCAGCGCCGCGCAGATCGCATCGGTGTGTTCGCCAAGACGCGGCGGGCGCTGCGGTTCGGCAGGCGGCGAGGCCGACATCCGCAGCGGGCTGGCAATCATCGGAATGCCGTCGGCCTCGATGCGCAGGCCGCGCGCGGTCGCGAGTTCGCCGAACACCGCCTCGCGCACCGTGTTCACCGGCGCGGCGGGAATGCCGGCGGTCTCGAACCGCGCCAGCCACGCGGCGACGGTGTCGACGGCGAAGCAGGCCTCGATCTGCGGGATCAGCCAGTCGCGATGTTCGACCCGCGCCGCGTTGGTGGCGCAGCGCGGATCGTCGCGCCATTCGGGCCGTCCGATCAGCGCGCACAGCCGCGCCCACAGCGCGTCGCTGCCGCAGGCCAGCGCGAAGGCACCATCGGCGGCGTCGAAGGTCTGGTAGGGCACGATGCTGGCGTGCGCGTTGCCGTAGCGGCGCGCGTCGTTGCCGGTGAACAGCACGCTGGCGGCGACGTTGGCCAGCGCCTGCACCTGCACATCGAACAGGCTCAGTTCGATCGATTGCCCCACGCCGGTGCGCGCCCGTTGGTGCAGCGCGGCGATAATGGCGATGGTGGCGTTGAGGCCGGTGGTGAGATCGACCGTGGCCACGCCGACCTTGCTCGCGGCGCCGTCGGCGGGGCCGGTGATCGACATCAGCCCGGATTCCGCCTGCACCGCGAAGTCGTAGCCCGGTCGCTGCGCGCCGGGGCCGCTGCGGCCGTAACCGGAGATCGCGCAGTGGATCAGTCGCGGATTCAGCGCGCGCAGCGCGGGGTAGTCGAGACCCAGCGATTCGGCGACGCCGCTGCGGAAGTTCTCGATCAGCACGTCGGCGTCGCGGATCAGGGCTTCCAGCAGCGGCCGCGCCCGCGGATGGCGCAGGTCCATGGCTATCGCGCGCTTGCCGCGGTTGCAGCAGGCGAAGTAGGCGGACAGGCCGTCTTCGCCGCTGCCGAGGAAGGGCGGGCCGTAGCCGCGGGTGTCGTCGCCTTCCAGCGGTTCCAGCTTGATCACCTCGGCGCCGAGGTCGGCGAGGGTCATGCCGCACCATGGCCCGGCGAGCACCCGCGAGAGTTCGAGGACCTTGATTCCCGCCAGTGCGGCCATGGATGGATCGCCGGATGAAGTGGAGAGAGTTTAGCGGCCGGTCCGGGGGAATGGCGCCGGGGCGATCTGCGACAATGCGCGCATGCGCACACCGATCACGTCCGTCGACGGCCGCTGGGTCCTGCCCGGCATCGCCAATCTGCATTCCCACGCGTTCCAGCGCGCGATGGCCGGCCTCGCGGAGCGGATGACGCATCCCTCCGATTCGTTCTGGACCTGGCGCGAAACCATGTACCGCATGGCCGCGCGGTTCGATCCCGATGCGCTGCACGCGGTCGCCGCGCAGCTGTACGCGGAGATGCTCGAAGCCGGCTACACCACGGTGTGCGAATTCCACTACCTGCATCACGCGCCGGACGGCCGTCCCTACGACGATCCGGCGGCGATGTCGCGGGCGCTGATCGCCGCGGCGCGCGAGACCGGCATCCGCCTGACCCTGCTGCCGGTGCTGTACATGACCGGCGGTTTCGACGGGCGACCGCTCAACGACCGCCAGCGCCGCTTCGGACATGCCGTCGATGCCTGGCTGCGGCTGTTCGAGACCCTGCATCGCGAACAGGACGACACGCTGCGCGTCGGCTGCGCCCTGCACAGCCTGCGCGCGGTGCCGCCCGAGGCGATGGCGACGGCGCTGGCCGCGCTGCCGCGGGATGCGCGCATCCACATCCACATCGCCGAGCAGATCGGCGAAGTGCAGGACAGCCTCGCGATCCGCGGCGACCGCCCGGTGCGCTGGCTGCTCGACCACGCCGAGGTCGACGCGCGCTGGACCCTGGTCCACGCGACCCATCTGGACGTCGACGAGATCGTCGGCATCGCCGACCGCGGCGCCACGGTGGCGATCTGTCCGACCACCGAAGCCAATCTCGGCGACGGCCTGTTTCCGCTGCGCGACCATCTCGACGCCGGCGGCGCCTGGGGCATCGGTTCGGATTCGCACATCTCGGTCTCGCCGGTGGAAGAACTGCGCTGGCTCGAATACGGACAGCGGTTGGCCACGAAACGCCGCAACATCGTCGCCACCGAAACGACGCCCAGCGTCGGCGACGTGCTGCTGCGTGGGGTGCAGGCGAGCGCGGAAGCCTCGACGGGATTCGCCTCGGCGACGACCGCGGGCGATGCGGTCGTGCTCGACGGCGATGCGCCGCAGCTGGTCGGCGCGACCGCCGGGGACATCGCCGACCGCTGGATCTTCAGCGGCAACCGGCCGCTGGTGCGGACGGTGACGGTGAACGGTCGCGAGGTCGTCGCCGACGGTCGCCACCGCGACCGCGAAGCCATTACCGCGCGCTACGCGACGGCGATGCGCGGGCTGCTGGCGGGCTGATCCGCCCGCGGCACCGTTTCATCCGCCGGAACCGGGGGTTTGTCGCATGGCCCGGCAGGCCGCGACGCGGCAGGGCAGGCTGGTCCCATCCCGCCCACCCCGTTCCGCAGTGGAGATCGTCATGGCCATGTTGCTCAGTCCTTCCTTCGTCTTCGCCGGTGCGCTGCTGCTCAGCGGCGCCGCCCACGCGATGTCCGATGCCGAACTGCAGGCGGTGGTCGGGCAACGTCTGCACGGCGACCGCACCGGCGCCTGCTTCGCCACGGCGGTGATCGACGGCGACCGCGTCAGCCGCGCCTACGTCTGCGCCGACGGCGGTGCAGACATGGGCGGCTCCGCGCGCCGGATCGGCCCCGCGACCGCCTTCGAGATCGGCTCGGTCAGCAAGCCGATGATGGCGGCCCTGCTCGCCGGGCTGATCCGCGAGGGCAAGGCCTCGCTCGACGATCCGCTGTCGGCGTATCTGCCCGAGGGCACCCGGGTGCCGACCTTCGAGGGCAAGCCCATCCTGCTGCGCCACATCGTCACCCACACGTCCGGCCTGCCGGCGATTCCCGCGGGCATGCAGCACGCGGACCCGGCCAATCCCTATGCGCGCCTGACCGGGGGCGATCTGCTCGATGCGCTGTCGAAGACGACGCTGGCGCGCGCGCCCGGTGCGCAGTTCGAATACTCCAATTTCGCCGCGATGCTGCTGTCGTACGCGGTGGCGCGTCGCGCCGGCGAGGATTTCGAAACCCTGATCGACGAACGCCTGTTCGCGCCGCTGGGCATGACCCGCAGCTACATCGGTCGCAGGCCCGAAGGCGTGACGGTCGCGACCGGGCACACGCCGGACGGCAAGCCGACGTCGCCCTGGGATTTCCCGACCGATCTCGCCGGCGTCGGTGGCGTGCGCGCGACCCTCGACGACATGGTGCGTTACGTGCAGGCGCAGGCCGGCAACGCGCCGAAGCCGCTGGACGGCGACTTCGCGCTGACCCATGTCGCGATACCGAACGATGCGAAGACTCCGATGGCGATGCACTGGATGATCGCGCAGCTCAACGGCCGCAGCTTCCTCGCGCACGAGGGCGGCACCGGCGGGTTCTCGTCGTTCGTCGCGTTCGATCCGAAGAAGGCCTTCGGCGTGGTGATCCTCTCCGATACCGCGCTGCATGGCGTCGGCGGTCTCGGCAGTCTCGGCCTGCACCTGCTCGACGCCCGGGTGCCGCTGGGCAAACCGCTGAAGCCGGAAGCCGATGCCGGCCCGGCGCCGGTGCTGTCCGCCGACGATCTCAAGGCCTATGCCGGCGAATACCCGCTGATGCCGGGCTTCGCGCTGACGGTGCGCGCCGAGGGCGCCACGCTGACCGCGCAGGCCACGGGGCAGGGCGCGTTCCCGCTGGCGCCGAAGGCGAAGGACGTGTTCGCGTTCGCCGACGCGGGCATCGTGATCCGGTTCCGTCGCGACGCGGCTGGTAAAGTCGTCGCGCTCGCCCTCGAACAGGGCGGCCAGACCCTGCAGGGCACGCGCCAATGATCCCATCGTCCACCGCCACCGATCGCACGCCGTACGCGCTGGACCAGCCGCTGCCCGCCGAGGTCGTCGTCGCGCGCGGCGCGTGGCTCGGTTACCGGCGTTATCCGGTGTTCGGCTGGCGCTGGCTGCGCGGTCGCAGCCTGATCTTCGCCGTCGCGATCGGCGCGTGGGCGCTGTTGACCGGATGGGGGATGGGCATGATGGCGTCGGACATGCGCCTCGGCCTGCTGTCCGGCCTGCATTTCTTCGGCGGTTTCATCCTGATGTCCTGCGTCGGCCCGCTGTTCGCCACGCTGGTGCGGCACCGCGGCTGGCCGCTGCGGCGCGAGCGCATCGGCGTGGTGCTTGCGGTGCTGGCCGGCATCGTGGTCGCCTATTTCGCCGACACCTGGGCGTCCGGCTATCTCGAACAGGCGGTCGCGAAGACGCACGGGATCACCGCGAAAGTGAAGCCGCCGGAATTCTCGCCGTTCGTGAAGGCGATCGTGGCCACGGTCAATGTCGCGTTCGCGGTGCTGATTTACGGCGCGCTCGGCGGCGGGCTCGCGCTGCGCGCGTATTTCCGCGAGCTCGGGCGCTGGCAGGACAGCCGGCAGGCCGCGGCGATCGCGACGCTGCAGGCCGAGAAAGTGCGCTCGGAACTGCGTCTCGGCGTGCTGCAGGCGCAGGTCGAACCGCATTTCCTGTTCAACACGCTCGCGTCGGTGCGTGCGCTGGTGCGCCAGGATCCCGCGCAGGCCGAGGCCACCCTGGACGCGCTGGTGGATTATCTGCGCGCCAGCATTCCGCGGCTGCGCGACGCCGGAGCCGCGTCCGATTCCACACTGCTCGATTCCACAATGCTCGACGCCACATTGCTGGATTCCACGCTCGGCCAACAGCTCGATCTGTGCGCGAGCTATCTCGAACTGATGCGCTTGCGCACCGCCGGACGGTTGTCGCACGCGATAGAGATCGATCCCGCGCTGCGCGAGCTGCCGTTCCCGCCGCTGTTGCTGATCAGTCTGGTCGAAAACGCGGTCAAGCACGGGATCGAACCGCGACCCGGACCGGGCACGATCACGCTCAGCGCCGAACGCGACGGCGACGCGCTGCGGCTGCGGGTGATCGACGACGGTCTCGGCCTGCAGCCCGGTGTCGGCGGCGGACTCGGGCTCGCCAACGTGCGCGCACAACTGGAAGCGCATTACGGCGATCGCGCGGAGTTCGCGTTGCGCAGTCGCCCACCGCACGGCGCCTGCGCGGAGCTGCGCATTCCGCTGGCCGGAGACGCACGATGAGCGCGATCACCGCAATCACCGCGATCATCGCCGAGGACGAAGCGCCGCTGCGCCGCGCGCTCCGCGCGCTGCTGGCGGAGACCTGGCCGGAGTTGCGGATCGTCGCCGAATGCGAGGACGGCATCGCCGCGATGGAGGCCATCGCCGCGCATCGTCCGGACCTGTGTTTCCTCGACATCCGCATGCCCGGCGTGAGCGGCTTGGACGTGGCGCGCGCCGCGGTCGCGGCGAAGTCGCTGGTCGTGTTCACCACCGCCTACGACGAATACGCGGTGCGCGCGTTCGAGACCGGCGCGGTCGACTATCTGCTGAAGCCGCTGCAGCCGGAGCGCCTGCAGCGCGCGGTCGAACGCCTGCGCGCGCGTCTTCGCGATGCCGACGACGATGACGGCGCGCGGGTCGACGCGCTGGAAGCGGCGCTGCGCCCCGCGGGGGCGCGACTGATCCGCTGGATCAGCGCGGCGGTGGGCGACAGCGTGCGCATGATCGGCATCGAGGACGTGCTGTTCTTCCAGGCGCAGGACAAATACGTCCGCGTGGTCACCGCCGACGGCGAGGCGATCATCCGTACGCCGATCAAGGAACTGCTGGCGGGACTGGATCCCGACGCCTTCTGGCAGGTGCATCGCGGCACGCTGGTGCGGGTGTCAGCGATCGATCGCCTGCGCCGGGACGAACTCGGCAAATCGATGCTGCACCTGCGCGGTCACGACGAAGCCCTGCCGGTGAGCGCGGCGTTCCTGCACCGGTTCCGCGGGATGTGAACGTGCCGACAGAAACCCGGTAGAGCGGCCTTGAGGCCGCTGGCAGCGGCCCGGTTTTCAACAGCCGAATGGCTGGTCAGGCCGCTTTACCGCAGCGCCGCTTCGGTGGAGGTCAGGCTGCCGTCGTTCGGGGCCGGTCGGATGCGCAGCAGGCGGGCGAGCAGTGGATAGATGTCGACGTTGTCGAACGCCGGCAGCACCACGCCGCGTTTGAACGACGGGCCGCTCGCGGCGAACACCGCGCGCATGGTCGGATCTTCCGGCGCGAAGCCGTGCTCGCCCTTCACCGGCTGCGACTGCGGCGCGTTGGCGCGGGTCTGCACGCGCCAGCCGGCATCGACCTGACAGACGATCGGCGGAATCCGCGCATGCGTGCCGTAGTGCCATGCCTTCGGCAGCTCGGCCTTGCGCCAGCAGGCGTAGACATCGTGGCGACCGAGGAAGGCGCGCTCGACCTCCGCGTCGCGTCCGGGTTTCGGCACGATGCCGACCAGCGTGCCCCACGCGCGCAGCGTGTAGGCGGAGGCGTCCAGCCGGTCGTCGAGCAGCCGCAGATGGTCGCGCGGCACATCGGCCATGCCGTGGTCGGACAGCACGATCAGGTCGGTGCCCGCGTCCATGCCGCGCGCGCGCAGCCCGTCGCGCAGTTTCGCCAGCGCCGCGTCCACGCCGCGCAGCGCGGCCAGCGACTGCGGCGCGGTCGCGCCGTATTCGTGCGCGGTCACGTCGTACTGGTCGAAATACAGGGTCAGCAACTGCGGCCGTTCGCCGGCCGGCAGGTCCAGCCACTGCAGGATCTGGTCCACCCGCGCCTCCGGCGTCACCGTCTTGTCGAACGGGCGGACCAGGCGCGGGCGCTCGTCGGCGATCCGTGCTTCCGAACCCGGCCAGAACATCGTCGCCGCGATCCCGCCCTGTTTCTGCAGCGTCGCCCAGATCGGTTCGCCGCCCCACCAGCGTCCGTCCTTCGCGCCGTCCTGCTTCGAGATGA
Organism: Lysobacter sp.; assembly: GCA_011526085.1. GTDB lineage: Bacteria > Pseudomonadota > Gammaproteobacteria > Xanthomonadales > Xanthomonadaceae > Lysobacter_I > Lysobacter_I hankyongensis. The sequence continues at coordinate 8,048 of WYBC01000031.1, forward strand.
AGCGACCCAGCCGCTCGTCCAGCATGTTGTTGTGGACGATGCCGTGATGGTCCGGGCGCAGGCCGGTGACGAGGGTGTAGTGATTGGGGAAGGTCAGCGTCGGGTAGCTGGAATTCAGCCACGCGGCGCGCGCGCCTTCGGCGGCGATCGCGTCCAGCGTCGGCAGGGTGCCGTCGCCCAGCATCGACGCGGGCAGACCGTCGATCGAGACCAGCACCACGCGATGGCCGGCATCGACGGGCGCGGGCCGCGCCGTCGGGCCGCCGGTGCAGGCGGCGATCGGCAGCGAGAGGACAAGAACGGCAATCCATGCCAGGAAGACGGTGTGCAGGCGGCGTGGCATCATCCGGCCATGATAAACGCGGTCGATGTCGCCGCGGTTTCGAAGGTCCCCGGACTTTCGACCACTGTCCCGGAGTCCCCATGTCCCGTCTTGTCCCGCTGATGTGTTTCGCCGTGTCGTCGGTCTTCTGCATGTCCGCATCGGCCCAGGCGCCGCAGACGCCGAACGCCGCGCATTCACAGGCCGAGTGCGAAGTCTGGGCCCGCGAACTGGGCTTCGCCCGCACCGTGGCCGATCACGATCCCGTCGCGTTCGCCGATCACGTCGCGGCGGGCGCGGTGTTCGGCGCCGGCCGCGCGCGCCAGACCCGCGGCCGCGAGGCCATCGTCGCGCGCTGGGGCGGCATCATCGAAGGCAGGCACGTGACCATCGAGTGGTATCCGGTCCGGACCACGATCGGCGGCGTCGACGGCATCGTCTGGTCGGAAGGCCCGTCGCTGCTGATCGAGAATCCCGGCACCCCCGAGGCGAAGTATTCGCTCGGCGGTTACCGCTCGGTCTGGCACCGCGACCCCGACGGGGTCTGGCGGGTGCTGTTCGACGACGGCAGCGACAGCGCGCCGGCCACACCGGAGCAGGTCCAGGCCTTCCGCACCGGTCGTCGCGAGGCCTGCCCGGCGGGCTGACGCCGCAGTGAACGCGGCGTCCCTTTCAGACAGGTGCGTTCATGCAGGCCGCGCCGGCCCGGCGTAAGGTGCCACTCATCCCGAGGACAACGGAGCCGCCACCATGACCCGCTTCCTGCTCGCCGCATTGCTCGCCGCTTCCTGCGGAATCGCCGCCGCCCAGACCGTCACCGTCAGCAAGGACACCGGCGAAACCGAAACCATGCAGACCACCGCGGCCGAGACCACTCCGGATGCGACCGTACCGGCCCGGACCGAGGAACCGGCCCGCACCTGCCTGCGCAGCACCGGTTCACGCATCGTCGCCAGCCGCAATCTACGCGCCGAGAAAGACCGCAAGCCGCAGGGCTGCGCCGTCGCCGCGGGTCGCGTCTACACCGCCGAAGATCTCGACCGCAGCGGCCACATCAATCTCGCCGATGCCCTGCGCAGCCTCGATACTTCGATCCGCTGACGCGCATTCGCACCGTTCCCGAAGCCCGGCCTCGCGCCGGGCTTTTTCGTGCGCGCGCGCATGCGCGCTCGATGCGATGCCTCAGCCGAACAGATCGCCGCTGCCGCCCGCCGGCAACGCGCCTTCGAGTCGCAGCAGCGCTTCCTTGATCGGCAGGCCGCCGCCGAAGCCGGTGAGGTTGCCGTCGGCGCCGATCACGCGATGGCAGGGCAGTACGATCGGCAGCGGATTGCGGCCGTTGGCCGCGCCCACCGCACGCATCGCATCAGGCTTGCGGATCGCGCGCGCGAGTTCGCCGTAGCTCCAGGTCGCGCCGAACGGAATCGTCGCCAGCGCGTTCCAGACCCGCAATTGGAATTCGGTGCCGCGCGGCGCCAGCGGCAGGTCGAAATCGCGACGCGTGCCCTCGAAGTATTCGCGCAGCTGCCGTGCGGCGAGCGCGAGGATCTCCGCCGCCGTGCCTTCCGCGCCGGGCACCCAGCCCGCGCGATCCACCGGATGCCGGTTGCTCGGGAATTCGATGTGGCGCAGGCCCTCGACGTCGGCGGCCAGCACCAGCGTGCCGATCGGCGTGTCGAGCGTGTCCATGTAAAGGATGTCCATGTACTGCATGCTCATGCGGCGTCGTTCACGGCGATGGGGCTCACGGCGAGGTCCGCGGGAAGATGCCACAGGTGCAGCACCGCGTACGCGCGCCACGGCCGCCACGCCTGCGAGCGCGCTTCGGTCGCGCGTTCGCTCAGCCGCGTCGCGCCCAGCGCCACGCCCAGTCGCTGCTGCAGCACCAGATCGCCGGCCGGGAAGGCATCGGGCATCGCCATGCCGCGCATCGCGATGTACTGCGCCGTCCACGGGCCGATGCCCGGCAACGCGACGGCGCGTTCGACGAAATCCTCCAGCCGCTGCCCGCCCGCGAACGACAGCCGGCCCTCGCCGACCGCGGCGGAGACCGTGCGGATCGTCGCCGCCCGCGCCTTCGGCAGGCCGATGTCTTCCAGCGTCGCGTCGCGCAGCGTGTCGGGCGAAGGAAACGCGCGATCCAGCCCGTCCGGCGCATCGGCCGGCATCCGCAGCGGCGTGCCCCAGCGCTCGACGATGCGCCGCGCGAACGTGGTCGCGCCGGCCACGCTGATCTGCTGGCCCAGCACCGCACGCACCGCGAGTTCGAAACCATCCCAGCCGCAGGGCACGCGCAGGCCGGGATGGCGGTCCAGCGCGCGCGCGAGCAGCGGATCCTGCGCCAGCGTGGCGCGGATCGCGCGCGGATCGGCATCGAGATCGAACATCCGGCGCACGCGCCGCACGACATCGGGGATCGTTTGCGGCGCGACGCCGCCGATCTCCAGCGACAGTTCCGGTTTGTCGTCGATCGCGCGCACGCGGATCCAGCCGGCGCTGCCGTCCGCATTCGGAATCGCGCGTTCGTAGCGATCAGCACCGACAAGCTCGATGCCCGGGATCGCGCGCTTCGCGATGAACGCCAGCAGCAGCGGAAAATCCAGCGGCGGCCGATACCCCAGCCGCAGCCGCAGCGTGCCGAGCGGCAGCGCGTCGGCCGACTTCGATCGACGGATCGCGTTCGGCGCCATCCCACAACCCTCGCGGAACGCCGCGTTGAAACGGCGGATGCTGTTGTAACCCGCCGCGAGCGCGACATCGGTCACCGGCAGCGCGGTTTCGGTGAGCAACTGTTTCGCCAGCAGCAGGCGTCGCGTCGCGTGCACCGCATGCGGCGTCGCACCCACCTGGGCAACGAACACCCGCTGCAGCTGCCGCGCGCTCAGGCCCACGCGCGCCGCCAGCGCATCCACGCGCTCGTCCTGCAGCGCACCTTCCGCGATCATCACCAGTGCCCGCCGCACGCTGTCCTCGCGCACCTGCGCGAAGGCCTCCGGCGACAGCTCCGGCCGGCAGCGCAGGCACGGCCGATACCCCGCCGCCGACGCCGACGCCGCATTGGGATGGAAGCCGATGTTCTCCCGCTTCGGCGACGGCGCGGGGCACACCGGCCGGCAATAGATCCCGGTGCTGCGCACCGCGATGAAGAACACCCCGTCGAACCGATGATCCTTCGCCGCCATCGCCCGCAGGCAGACCTCGCGGGGCGGCAGGGCGGGGTGGTGGTCGGGGGTGGTGGTCATGGGGATAGCGTAGACCACTGGGGTGGGGGTGACTGGCCGTTTTCGGACATGGCTGCCATCAGCGGAATGGTTTCGTAGGGCGGGCCCTGGGCCCGCCGATATCGGAGCGGGTGAGATGGGGGATGCGGTGGGGGTGGAGGGCTTGCAGGGTGTGTTCGAGATCGCGAGGACGGGTAGTGTTGTGATCCTGTCATCTCAAACAGGTGGTGCGTCATTGGATTTGTTGGGAAGTGGTGCCGTAGATCAAGCCGGTGCATCTCGCGTGGGACTTTGCGGTGCTCTGGTTAGCTTGTTTTCTCGAAAGGTTTTTGCGATTGACCCTTTGATAGGCCTGTGGCAGCCTCAGTACTGTGCCCCGTTTTGGGGTGTGGTCGTAGTTAGGCGACAGATAGGAAACCATTCGATATGGCCAAGGTAAGGTATCAGATATTTTTAAGCTCGACTTTTCGCGATCTCAAAGACGAGCGTCAGGCTGTTGTGGATGCTGTTTTGAGCATCGGGCACTTTCCCTCTGGGATGGAGCTTTTCCCGGCCTCTGATGCCACCCCGTGGGCACTTATAACAAGGGTGATCGACGATTCAGACTACTACGTCTTAATATTAGGTGGCACCTACGGATCTACTGACAGCAGTGGAATAAGTTATACGGAGCGCGAGTTCGATTATGCCGTTAAAAAGGGAATTCCTATTCTCGCATTCCTGCACCAGAATCCAGCAGACATACCAGCCGGAAAAACAGAAATCGAAAAGAATGCAAAAAAGAAGTTGGATGTCTTTCGGAAGAAGGTTCAGATGCGACATTGCAAATATTGGACTACGCCGCACGACCTGCAGTACAAGGTCGCAGTTGGTCTTGTTCAGGAAATCAACGTTAATCCAACCGTAGGATGGGTGCGTGCTAACGAAGGCTTTGATGCTGCCATCATTAGCCAAGCGAGCGAAATCAAGAAGGCGTTAGAAGAAACAAAAACAGAACGAGATCTTCGAGAGAAAGCCGAGAATCGAATCCTGGATTTAGAAAAGGAGCTGGAAACGCTTAATCGGCGACTAGCTGATCGAGCTTTGGAATTTAGCTTGGAGGCACTAGGAGATCAAAAAGTTAATCCCTATGTAGGGCTTTCGCTTCCGCCTAGTTTTATACTTGAAAGCGCAGAAGACATTTTGATCGGAAAAACGGATCAATTAAGTGGCTTTGTTATCTGGTCAGAAACGCCGCAAGGACATAATTTTTGGTCAGAGGAAAATGCCAACATAAATGAAGGTATGCCGCTATCTGACAAGGCTAAAAAAGCGCTTAACGACATGATCAGGTTGGCTTCGAGACGAAGCAAGTGGCCTGTTTAAGGCCGGGCCTGAAGGCCCTCCTACGAGAGCGCGGTCTCGAAGGCCGTACGCCAAATTTCGGAAAAGCAGAAGATCGTTCTCCCGGGTGCGCGCTTTGCGCTTACCCGGGCTACGGGACTTACCTGGGCGACGAAGCATCCACCGCCAAGCCCTCCAGTAATCGCCGCAACGCCCGCGCATGCAGGGCGCGGAATTCCTTCGCATCGCAGCTGAACCGCCCCGCGCGATAGAGCGCGATGAGGCCGTGCGAGTGGGCCCACAGCGTCAGCGCGACTTCCCAGGGGTCGTCCTGTTTCAGCGCGCCGGCGGTTTGGGCGTCGGCCACCGCGTCGGCGACTTCGTTGAGCGTGGGCGAGCGGCGGGCGCGGAAGTCGTCGGGGTAGCGGCGGGCGTCGTCGCGGCGGGCGGAGAAGGCGTGGTCGAACAGATGCGGGTAGGCGAGGGCGTAGTCGAGGTAGATCTCCTGCAGCGCGACGATGCGGGTCATCACGTCGGGGCCGGTGTTGCGGGCGTGCCAGTGGTGCGCGATCTCCTGGAAGCTGTCGTCGCAGATGCGTTTCAGCAGGGCGTCGCGGTTGGGGAAGTGGCGGTAGATCGCCATCGGCGTGATGCCGACCTCCTGCGCGATGCGGCGCATGGTCATGGCCGTCGCGCCTTCGCGTTCGAACACGACGCGGGCGGCGTGGAGGATGCGGTCGGCGGTGGCGGGCTGCGTCATGTCTACAGCGTACACAATCCGCGGCCGGACGCTACGGAATCAAGCACTTGCGATGAGGCGGGGCATCGAAGCCGGCACTTTCGCTGGTGGGGTCGGGAAACGCGGCGCGATAATTTCCGCATCGCCACCCGCGCCGTGCGCGCAAGGACATCCGCCATGACTCCGTCGATCCCGTTCGGTTCCAACCGCCACGACCCGTCCCGCAAGATCCGCGCCCCGCGCGGCGCGGAGAAGACCTGCAAGTCGTGGCTGACCGAAGCCGCGTACCGGATGATCCAGAACAACCTCGATGCCGAGGTCGCGGAGCGTCCGGAAGATCTGGTGGTCTACGGCGGCATCGGCCGCGCCGCGCGCGACTGGGCCTGCTACGACGCCATCCTGGAATCGCTGCGCAACCTCGAAGACCACGAAACCCTGCTGATCCAGTCGGGCAAGCCGGTCGGCGTCTTCCCCACGCATTCGGACGCGCCGCGCGTGCTGATCGCCAATTCCAATCTGGTGCCGCACTGGGCCACGTGGGAACACTTCCACGAACTGGATAAGAAGGGCCTGATGATGTACGGCCAGATGACCGCCGGCAGCTGGATCTACATCGGCAGCCAGGGCATCGTGCAGGGTACCTACGAAACCTTCGTCGAAATGGGGCGCCAGCATTACAACGGCGACCTCACCGGCAAGTGGATCCTCACCGCCGGCCTCGGCGGCATGGGCGGCGCGCAGCCGCTGGCCGCGTCTCTGGCCGGCGCGTGTTCGCTGAACATCGAATGCCAGCAGTCGCGCATCGACATGCGCCTGCGCACGCGTTACGTCGACGAGCAGGCGACTGATCTCGACGACGCCCTCGCGCGGATCGAGACATACTGCGCGGCCGGCGAAGCGAAATCGATCGCGCTGCTCGGCAACGCCGCCGAGATCCTGCCCGAGCTCGTTCGCCGCGGCGTGCGTCCGGACGCGGTGACCGACCAGACCTCCGCCCACGATCCGCTGCACGGCTATCTGCCCGCGGGCTGGACGCTGGAGCAATGGTTCGACAAGCAGAAGACCGCGCCGGAGGAAGTCGTCGAAGCCGCCAAGCACTCGATGCGCATCCACGTCGAGGCGATGCTGCATTTCGAGGACATGGGCATCCCCACCTTCGATTACGGCAACAACATCCGGCAGATGGCGTTCGAGGTCGGCTGCAAGGATGCCTTCGATTTCCCCGGCTTCGTCCCGGCCTACGTGCGTCCGCTGTTCTGCCGCGGCGTCGGCCCGTTCCGCTGGGTCGCGCTCAGCGGCGATCCCGAAGACATCGCGAAGACCGACGCCAAGGTCAAGGAACTCATCCCCGACGACGCGCACCTGCATCGCTGGCTCGACATGGCGAAGGAACGCATCCGTTTCCAGGGCCTGCCCGCGCGCATCTGCTGGGTCGGCCTCGGCCTGCGCCACAAGCTCGGCCTCGCCTTCAACGAAATGGTGCGCAACGGCGAACTCAAGGCGCCGATCGTGATCGGTCGCGATCACCTCGACAGCGGCAGCGTCGCTTCGCCCAACCGCGAAACCGAAGCGATGCAGGACGGCAGCGATGCGGTCAGCGACTGGCCGCTGCTCAACGCGATGTTGAACGTCGCCGGCGGCGCGACCTGGGTCAGCCTGCACCACGGCGGCGGCGTCGGCATGGGCTTCTCCCAGCACAGCGGCGTGGTGATCGTCTGCGACGGTTCGGCCGAAGCGGACAAGCGTATCGCGCGGGTGTTGTGGAACGATCCGGGCACCGGGGTCATGCGCCACGCCGACGCCGGTTACGACATCGCGAAGGCGTGCGCGAAGGAGCAGGGGTTGAAGCTGCCGATGCTATAAGGCAGGCATAGTCTAAAGGCGTATTGGCTGATGCCTGCCTGAAGACTATCTGCATGCAAAGAACGCATTTCTGGAGTGGTTATGAGTTAAGACGACGATGAGAAGGGTGATACGCAGAAGTCGACCTTGACGGAAATGATCGTTTTCTGGTCTTTCATTGGCGGGATCGCATGTGCATTTGTCATGGCATTCTTTGTTTTTCTTGCTTTGGTTCCACTGCCTGCTTTTGCTGTTGTTTATTGGCCAGATCTGCGGCAATTCATCATTGATAACGGTTTGGTGAGATTGCTGTTCGCGCTTTCTCTTGTCGCAAGCGGGTTTGTGCTTTATCGATTTCGTGATCGAATGCCAAGGACCTATGCTTTTGTCGAGGCCGGTGTTGCTGTCTTTCTTGGTTGGGTGGCGTTGGGAAGTGAGTCGGCGGATCGGTTGACGGTAGCGATAGCGCTGATTACAGCTTGTTATATCGTCGTCAGAGCGGCTACTCTCTATCATCAGGCCATCAAACCGATAGACAAGAAAGCGGTGAGGGTTGTTGTCTACAAAAACGACGTCAGGATCTTTACGGGAGAAGAACTGGAAGCGGTTATCCCCAAAGACCTAGGTCAGGTGGTCTACAAGATTCAGCTGCGTGATGTCAATGAGCGGATTTCTCGTATTGAGGAAAAATTGAATGACCAGTGATGCAGCCAGCAGAGCGCGAAGCGGCTCTCAACGGCACAGTCGGTCAACCCCAGGTACATTGTTTGGCTAATCCGCAAGGGTGAGTTGAGTGCGTCCAGCGTGAGTACGGATTGGAGATGTCATGCAAGCCGACGAACGCCTGATCGCCGGACTCAAATCGATGCTGGTCACGGATTTTTCCGACCCTGCGACCCGGGAGGCGCAACACGATGCGGTCTACGAGACGCTGGCTGCGGTCGACGCGCACCTGAACGACATCAAGGATCGCGCCAACGGCTATCCGCGGGCGCCGATCGACGGCGCAGTCTTGTTCGCCGGGCGGCGCATGATCGATCTCACCGAGCGGCTGACCCTGCATTTCCGCGCCGCCGGTTGGTTGCGGAAGGAATTCCTCGCCAGTTGGTTGTGGGGCAAGGCGACGCTGGCGGTCTGCGCGCATTACCACCACATGGTCGGTCCCGCGATGCTGGCCTGCGCGGATTGCCACGAACGCCTGGGCGAGCCGGCCGAAGCCATCGACCGGTATGAAGCGGAGATCGACGATTTCATGTGGCTGCTCGATGCGTGGGCGCCGGAGACCGCCGCTCCTGCCGGCAATGATCGCGTCGCGATCGAATGCCTCGGGCGCGCAGCGGAGCGTGTGCTTGCGCTGGATCCGGCCCGCGCAAACGCGGGTGAGCTGCGCACTGCGCTTTCGCGCATCGATCGGCTGTTCGCCCGTTCAGTCAATTAACCCGCCAAGGCAGGCAAGGACTTCGCGCAGAGCGGTCCTGCGACAGTCTTCAGGAGCACGCGCCGGCTCCGCATCGGTGACGCGGAGCGGAAGCGAAGTCCATTGCTGCATTCAATGCGATGATCCGCCGGACAGGAATCCGGATCACGGCGGATGGCTCCTGCCGTACCATGCGCCCGAGCCTTGCGTTCCCGACCGACCCATGAACGGATGGACCTCCGATGACCACTGAACCGCAGTCCGCGCTCGACCCCTCGCCCTCGGCCTCGCTTTGGGCGGAGCTTCGCGACGCGATCCGCGGCACCAACGCCGACTACACCAGGATTCCGATGCGTCGGGCGGTGTTCCTGCTCGCGGTGCCGATGGTGCTCGAACTCGTGCTGGAATCCACGTTCGCGGTCGTCGACATCTGGTTCGTCGCCAAGCTGGGTTCGTCCGCGGTGGCGACGGTCGGGCTGACCGAAACCTTCCTGTTCCTGCTGTACGCGATCGCGATGGGCCTGGCGATGGCGGTCACCGCGGTGGTGGCGCGTCGCGTCGGCGAGGGCCAGCGCGAAGCGGCGTCGGTCACCGCGGTGCAGGCGATCCTGATCGCGCTGCTGGTCTCGGTGCCGTTCGCGGTGGTCGGCATCGTCTGGGCGCAGGACCTGCTGCGGTTGATGGGGGCCGATGCATGGACGCTGCAGCACGGCTACGGCTACATGCAGTGGATGCTGGGCGGCAACGTCGTGATCATGCTGCTGTTCGTGATCAACGCGATCTATCGCGGCGCCGGCGATGCCGCCATCGCGATGCGCGTGCTGTGGGTGGCGAACGGCCTGAACATCGCGCTGGACCCGATCCTGATCTTCGGCTTGGGTCCAATTCCGGCGATGGGCATCGAGGGCGCGGCGATCGCGACCAACATCGGCCGCGGCGCCGGTGTGGCGATGCAGTTGTGGATACTGTTCCGCGGCGGCCATCACATCCATGTGCTTTCTTCGCAGTTGGCCCTGCACAGCGCGATCCTGCTCAACATCGTGCGTACGTCGCTCGGTGGCATCGGCCAGATGATCATCGCGATGACTTCGTGGATTTTCCTGATGCGGATCCTCGCCAACATCGGTAGTGAGGCGGTCGCCGGTGCGACCATCGCGATCCGGATCATGATGTTCGTGATGATGCCGGCCTGGGGCATGTCGAACGCGGCCGCCACGCTGGTGGGCCAGAACCTCGGCGCGCAGCAGCCCGGTCGCGCCGAAGCGTCGGTGTGGCGGATCGGCTGTTACAACATGGCCTATCTGATCGCGGTGTCGGTGGCGTTCTTCCTGTTCCACGATCGACTGATCGCGATCTTCAGCGACGATCCGGCGGTGATCGCCATCGGCGGCGAGTGGCTGCGGATCCTGTCGTATTCGTTCTTCGTCTACGGCTGGTGGATGGTGACGGTTCAGGCGTTCAACGGCGCCGGCGACACCGCGACGCCGACCAGGATCAACCTGGTGTTCTTCTGGCTGATCCAGATCCCGCTGTCCTACTTCCTGGCGATCAAGCTCGGCTGGCAGCAGTCGGGCGTGTTCTGGGGCGTGTTCGTTTCCGAGACCGCGGTCGGCCTGTTCACGCTGTGGCTGTTCACGCACGGCAAATGGAAGATGGCCAAGGTCTAGCCTGTCGCCTGCCGTACCGCGATCTCTCGACAGGGACAGCGTCGCATCCCCAACCGCGAATCGGCCTGCACCACGGCGGCGGCATGGGCTTCTCCCGGCGCTGCGGCGTGGTCATCGTCCGCGACGGCTCGGCCGAAGCCGACAACCACATCGCCCGCGTGTTCTGGAACGACCCGGCACCGGCGGTGCCGAAACCGCTTGATTCGGCGCGGGGAACCTGTCGCGCCTTCAGGCGTTCCTGCAGCAGAGATGCCAATTTGCCCGGGTCGTCGGGTGGCTCATGCATACTGCGGGCACCGCCGTCCTCAGGAACACGAATCGCATGATCGATCCTCGCACGCTGCGACTGTCCGACCTGCACGGCGTCGCGCGCCTCGGGGTCGATGCGACGACGGGCATGACCGATCTGGTGGAGGCGATGCATGCCGCGATCGCGCGTCCCGATCTGGGTCTCCGTGGTGCGGCACCGGCGCGGACGAACGGTATCACCGGGCTGGTGTATCGGAGCATCCGCGGCGTGACCGGATTGACCGGTGCCGGGCTCGATGCGGTGCTCGCCCGGCGGGGCGTCGAACACGAACGTACCTCCTCGGAGCGCGAAGCGGTGATCGCGGCGCTCAACGGTGTGCTGGGCGATCATCTCGCGGCTACCGCCAATCCCCTGGCCATTCCCATGCGCCTGCACCATGCGGGCAGACCGCTGGCGCTGCGCAGCGAGGCGCTGTCGCGGGCCATCCCGGATGCCGGCCCCAGGCTGCTCGTGCTCGTGCATGGCCTGTGCATGAACGATCTGCAGTGGGAGTACGAGGGCCACGATCACGGCGCGATGCTCGCCGATGCGCTGGGCTATACGCCGCTGTACCTGCACTACAACACCGGGCTTCCGATCGCGGAGAACGGGCGCGATTTCGCCGATCTGCTGGAAACGCTGCGGACGCAATGGCCGACGCCGATCGACGAGATCGCGATCATCGGCCACAGCATGGGTGGACTGCTCGCGCGCAGCGCCTGTCAGTACGCCGTGGACGCCGACCATTCCTGGCTGGCATCGCTGCGCGATCTCGTCTGCATGGGCTCGCCGCATCACGGCGCGCCGCTGGAACGCGGCGGTCGCTGGATCGATCTCGTCCTCGGCGCGACGCCGTTCGCATCGCCGCTGGCCCGCGTGGGCAAACTCCGCAGCGCCGGCATCACCGACCTGCGCCACGGCGCCACGCGTCCGCCGCGCAGCCGTCGTCGCGTCGCGCCGTTGCCGCGCGGCGTGCGTTGCTACGCCATCGCCGCGACCACGGGCCTCCGACGCGGCGATCTCAAGGATCGCTGGATCGGCGACGGCCTCGTGCCGGTCGAAAGCGCGCTCGGCCATCACCCCGATCCCGAGCGCACCATCGGTTTCGCGAAGCGCCGGCAATGGATCGGTTACGGGATGCACCATCTGGACCTGCTCGGGCATCCGGATGTCGCTGATCGGTTGCTGCGCTGGTTCGATAAATGAAATCTTGAAGTCCACGTGGGTGTCATGAGTGATCTTTCCCGTATCCGGATGGCCTTCGTCGAAGAGCAGGGCAATGGACGCCTCTGTCACGAGTCGTCGCTGGTCGCGCGGTCTTTGCGGGATCGCGGGGTCGATGTCGAGTTGTTCACGCCCAAAAAAATCGCGCGGCGTGCGTTGCCGCTGGCAGCCGAGACCTTGGTCGTCGGCACGATTCCCGTCGTGCAGGGAGCCCTCAGACAGTTGGGCATCGAGATTCCGCCACCGGACGATTATCCGGAGGCTCTGCACGCATATCTGTACCGCCGCACCTGGCGGGCCACGTTGCGGGATGTCGAGTTCGGTGTATGGGAAGGCGCGCCCGCTGTTTTCGCGAAACCCGCGGATCGCCTCAAGTCGTTCACCGGTCGTGTGTTCCGCAGCACGGACGATCTGTATTATCTCGGCGCTGCATCGCGTCGCCAGATTGTGTGGTGTTCGGATGTCGTGGTATGGCGTTCCGAATATCGTATCTATGTGCTGCATGACGCCATCGTTTCGGTGGACCCATACGCCGGTGATCCCTCGGTTGCGCTGGACTTCGATGTCGTGCGCTGCGCCGTCGCCGATTATCGCGCGGCTGGTGCGCCATGCGCCTATGCCATCGACTTCGGCGTGTTGTCGGATGGACGCACCGCACTGGTCGAAGCCAATGAAGGGTATGGGTTGGGCGCGTATGTCATCGATGCGGACGCCTATACCGATCTGCTGCTGGCGCGATGGCTCGAACTGTCGTGTACGTCGATGGCGCGATAGTGCGCACCCCGGCACACCGGCTGTGCCAACGCATCGCAGGGATGCGGTGCGGCATCGTGCGCCTGACATGGCAGTCTTTCGACGCACAGCGCGTCATGCGCCCGGTGCCGTATCCCGCAGCATGAACGACCACGGCGAGTGGCGTGGCCGCGTCTCGAAACATCTCCCGTTGACCAGTGTGTCCGGGCAATCGCGCCCGGCGTCGACATGGAGAGTGGTCATGGCCCTGCGCAAAGTGAAGTCGCGTCTCGATTTCGTTCTTCAGATCACCAATTACTTCAACGGTCACTGGGAAGATCCCGAATGGGGACGCCGTCCGGCCAATCAGGTGCTGATCGCGCTGGCGATCCGCGATCTCGCCAGCGGCGTCGGCGATTCGGCGCTGCAGAAGCAGATCCTGGACGCGGCCGACAAGGCCATCGCGAAGAATGCGGCGGCGGTGAAGTAATCCGTTCGAGATCGAAGATGGTGCCCGGGAGGCGTGGGCCTCCCGGGTGCGGTGCGGAGGGCATCCTGCGGTTATCATGCCGCTGAATCCAGACGCGCGAGTGCCCGCATGACGCCCTGCCTCTCCTCGAATCGGCCGTCGGGTTCGCGCCTGGCGTTCTGGCTCTTGTGCGTCGTCTGCGCGTTGCCGGTGCAGGCCGCGGATGTGGCGGGTGATGAAGATGAGCGTCGGCAACTCGAAGAGGCCGAGCGTCTGATCGAAGCCTGGCCCGAGCGCGACAACGCGCTGTCTGATGCGCAGCGGATGGTCGATGCGGTCCTGGCGCGCGATCCGGAGGTTTCGGACGCGTATCGCCTGCGCGCGATGATCCTGATGCGCGGTGGGTATATCAGCGGAGACGATTACCGGCAGGACGCTCTGGTCCATGCCGAACGCAATGTCGATGCCGCGATCGCGAAAGCGCCGGACAACGCCCGCGCCCATGTCCTGCGCGCCAGCATCTATCGTTCGACCGGACGCGATGCGCAGTCGCGCGCCGACCTGCAGCGCGCGGAAGCGCTGGCGCCCGACAATCCGTGGATCCAGTTCGGCTGGGCCGATCATGACTTCGAAGACAAACAGTGGAACAACGCCGTCCGGCGTTGCCGCGAAGGCGCCAGGCGCGCTCCTGACGATATCGAGGTCCAGGTCTATGCCCGATCCTGCCTGATCCGTTATCACGCGCAGGCCGGCGAAGAAGCGGAGATGGAGAAACTCCACCGTGAGCGGATCGCGATCAAGCCGTCGGCCGCCTGGTCGTACGGGAGTTACGCGCAGTTTCTCCAGTGCAGACCCGGGCGCCGGGACGATGCCATCGCGCAGGCGAAGGCCGCGATCGCGATCATGGACTACGGTCTGGCGCACAGGCCGCTCGCGATCGCGCTGTATCTTCGATGGGCCGATGAAGTGCGTGCGGGACAATCGGCGCGTGCGGAGGCGACGTGGCGCGAGGTGCGCGCGCAGGGTGCCGTGGATGTCGCTGCATTGATCGAAGAAGCCTGCAGCGGCAGGGCGCTGTACGACACGCTGTTCGCGCTGCGCGCCACCGGCCGCGCGCGGATGTATGCCCCCGGGGAAGCGATTCTGCTGGCGACGAAACGTCACGATGAGACGGGGCGGATGCTGCCGGGAGTCTTCCGGATGACGGTTGCGGCGACCGGTCGGGATGGCGACCGGGTTTACCTGAATTCGATCGGTGACTATCGCGACCCGCGCTGTCTGACCCTGCGCTTCGTCCCGAAAGCGCTCGAAGCGTTCAGGGCCGCGCATGGCATGGAGCCCGATGCGTTCTTCGAGGGCAAGGACGTCACCGTGGTCGGCATCGCCCGTCGGGTCAGGATCGAGATCCTGCCGGGATCGAACGCGACGGAAAGCCATCAGTACCGGACATTCGTCGATATCGTCGAGATCGATCAGATCCGATTGTTCGAAGACCTGCCGGTCTCGCCGGACAAGGGGTGACGGATCGGCCCTGACGACAGCCCGCGATGCGGAGGACGTCCGGATGGGCGCTTCCCGGCGGGTCGTCCGCGCCTGCATCCATCCGCCGCCTTGCCCCGTATCCATCGTGTCGCAGGCCACCCGGTTGCGGTAGGTGGCCCCGGACGTTCTTGACCCGTCCACCCCCCCCGGTCCAGTCTGCGATCCGATCCACGCGTTTTCCGGAGGTCTCATGTGGTTCAAGCGCTTCTGCATCACCTTGCCGGTGTTCTTCGCCATCGACATGCTGTGGCTGGCCGTGATCGCGCGCGGGTTCTATCGCGATCAGATCGGCAGCCTGCTCAAGGCCGACGTGAACTGGGCGGCGGCGATCCTGTTCTATCTGATCTTCATCGGTGGTCTGGTGTATTTCGTCATCGCGCCGGCGCTCGAAAAGCGTTCGCTGCGCCATGCCGCGATCGCGGGCGGGGCCTTCGGATTCGTCACCTACGCCACCTTCGATCTGACCAGCCTGGCCATGATCCGCGATTGGCCGGTGCTGGTGACGGTGGTCGACATGGCCTGGGGCACGGTGCTGTCGGCATCGGTGTCGATCGTGTCGTTCTCCATCGCCCGCAGAGTCGGAGCGTGAACCGATGAATGTCGCCGGTTTTTCAGAAGCCTGGGTGCCGTGGTCGGCGATGCTGCTGATGGCGGTCGCGGTCTGGGCGCTGAGCGTCCGCCTGCGCGACGTGAGCATCGTCGACAGCCTGTGGTCGATCTTCTTCATCGTCTTCACCGCGCTGTTCGCGTGGCGGATGCGCAGCGATGCGGTCGCGTCGTACGTGCTGATCGCGCTCGTCGTGCTGTGGGGCGTACGGTTGTCGGCGTACATCACGATACGCAATCACGGCAACGGCGAGGATCGGCGCTATCAGGCCATCCGCGCGCGCAACCAGCCGAATTTCGAGTTCAAGAGCCTGTATCTGGTCTTCATCCTGCAGGCGGTGCTGGCGGCGGTGATTGTGCTGCCGGTGGCGCCGATCCTCAACGAAGCGCAGCCCGCGAATGCAGTGACCTACGCCGGTTTCGCGATCGCCGCGTTCGGCGCGCTGTTCGAGACCGTGGCCGATGCGCAGATGGCGCGGTTCAAAAAGGATCGGGCCAAGACCACGCGCACCGGGCAGGACACGGTCATGGACCGCGGCCTGTGGCGCTACAGCCGGCATCCGAACTATTTCGGCGAAGCCACGTTCTGGTGGGGGCTCTGGCTCGCGTCGGCCAGCATGGGCGGCGCATGGACGGTGTTCTCGCCGCTGCTGATGACCTGGCTGTTGACCCGCGTCTCCGGCGTGCCGCTGCTGGAAGCCGATCTTCGCCAGCGCAGCCAGGCGTATCGCGATTACCTGGAAACGACGCCCCGATTCTTTCCGGGGCGCCCGAAGCGCTGATGGTCTCTTGTCGCTCGTCGCAGGGGATCGCCCCTGCGACGAAGATGTCGTGCGATCAAGGCTCAACGCCTCGCTGAAGCCGCGTTGGAATTGGTGACGGTTCCGTTCGTGGTGTTCTTGATCCAGTAGTAGTACGTCGTTCCGGTGGCGGCGGTGGTGTCGCTGAAGCTGCGGATGGTGGCGCCGATGGTGCCGATGCGGGTGCGGCCGCTGGGGTCGGCATCGGTGTCGCGATACACCTCCTGCGCGGCGGTGGTCAGGTTCGCGGTGGTCCAGGTCAGTCCGATGTCGGTGCCGGTGGCGCGGGCCGTGAGGTCGATCGAGGCGGCACCGCCGGTGCACTGCGGCGCGGTGGTCGCCAGATTGGTTTTCGCGCCCGCGGTCGCGAACACGAGGCATTTCACCTGCGCGGCCGCGGCGATGCCCAGGGTGTAGGGCAGGGCTTCCGGGTACGCGCGGGTGGTCTGCCAGTTGGTGGCGTTGACGGTCCCGCTGCTGCCGGCGGTCCAGGTGATGCCGGCGCCGACATAGTTGCTGCGCAGGTCCCAATAGCCGATCTGCGAACTGTCGCGGGACGTGACCGGATTGGCGATGTTCTCGAAGTAGTTCGCTTCGATCAGCGACACCCCGCCCATGCGCACGTTGATGCCGGAGGTGGACACGTTGCCGAAGTAGTTGTTCGCCATGTGGCTCAGGCCGAAGCGCTGCAGTGGCAGGCGCGACTGCACGTTCTCGAAGCGGTTGCGGTAATACGTGGTACGCGCGGCGCCGTGTTCGGTCGCGCTGTCGCTGTGGCCGTTGAGCGAGACCTTCTGGTAGTTGTAGATGTGGTTGTACGACACGGTGATGCGATTGGCGCCGCGTTTGATGTCGATGCCGCCGTCGAAACTGGCGTCGCCGGCGCCCGGGCAACTGGTGAGCGAGGCGAAGATGGTGTTGTGATCGATCCAGATCCGCGAAGGGATGCGGCCGGTGCCGCGGCCCTCGACGGTGATGGAGTCGGCGCCTTCGCCGCCCGGCAGCAGCCCGATCGTCATGTTGCGCACGATCACGTTCTGCGAGTTGCCGACGATGAAGATCCCGAAGTTGGCGGACGAGCCGTTGGCGCCGAGGATCGTGATGTCGCTCTTGTCCTTGATCTCGACCACGTTCGCCGGCTTCTGCCACTGCGCGCAGACGTCGGTGATGCTGCCGAAGTTGAAGGTGCCGGTGTAGTTGAGCACCAGGCCGCCGCTGCCGCCGTAGGCGGCGATCGCGGTACGCATCTGTTCGGGGGTGCTCACGTTGACCGGCGCGCGGCTGCCGCCGCCGGTGGCGCCTGCGGCATAGCCCATGGCCTGGGCGTGGACATCGGTGTTGAAGGCGAGCGCGAGCGAGAGCGAGGCGGCGGCGAGCGTGAACGCCCGGGCCGGCAATCTGCGACTGATGTTCATGTGAGTCCTTGTCCGATGAGTGGGCCCTGTTCCGCAGCCGCGTCCGACGGCGCTCCGGCGTTGCCTCGGCCGGGTGTCGTGGCGACGCGCTCATTCGACGGATTAATGCCACCGGTGTCAATTTGCATTGCAGCATGGCGGCAGCGACTTCGCCTCGACCCGTGCATTGGTCGAGGCCTGGGATGGGGTATCGGCCTGCCATGATTCGATTCGAATGAAATCAAATCATTGCGAAGCCACATCGATGCTCCGACGCGTTCGCGGGTGCCGATGGATGGAGACGGCGATCGCTGTGGATACCGCGTCCATGGCGTGAACATCGGCGTGGAAACGCGCCGCAATCGATTTCTTCGCTATCGAAAAATGTCCATGTGGACATTCCGGATCCGGATGCCGCTCGCGCAGGGAGGCCCGCGGGACCGATCTCGATAAATTTCCGGCGGCACAAACGAACACGCCCGGCATCTGCCGGGCGTGTTCGAGATCCGGGCGACGGGACTCAGGCGGTCATGGTCGGCGCGCGGCGGGTTTCCTGATCGGGCGTGGCCAACTGCGGGGCCTGTGCCTCGACCGCATTGTTGGCCGCGACCTGCACCGGCGTGGCGCGGGCTTCGTTCTCGCTCACGCGGGCGTGGGTGGGGCCCTGGACGTCGGTGCGGCCGTCGAAGACGAACAGGTTGCGATCCGGTTGGCCGTTGGCATCGTTCACCGGCTTGCCGATTTCGATGTTGGTGACCCCGGTCAGGTTGGCGCGCGTGGCCGCGGCGTAGAGATTCGCGGCCAGCGCATCACCTTCGAGGCCCTTGGCGTTCATCGCGGTGACCACTTGGCCATACATCGGGTCCTGGCGCATGCGATCGACGTTGGGATCGGCTGCGTTGGGGGTAGCGTTCGCCAGCCGCGTTTCCGGCTGCCCGGGCGTCGGCGTCGGTGCGGCCTGGCTGACCGAGGTGTCGGTGGAGACGACGCCCGGCGTGTTGATCTGCGGTGCCAGCGGGCCGGACGGTGCGAGGCCGTGCTGGCCGCGCACCACGCGATCGCTCCATTCGAGATTGCCGCTGCGGTCGACCACGACCAGCTTGCCCTGGTTGAGGGCCTGCTCGACGAGATTGGCGAGCTGTTCCGGCGAGGCGTTGCGATTGGCGGCGCCGATCGAGCGACCGATCTCGTTGTTGTAGAGATCCATCGCTTCGCGGTTCGCGGGATTGTTCGGCCCGCCCTCGTGCGCGGTCGCGAACGCGCGCGTCCAGTTCTCGCCGTACTCCTTCGTCATCAACGCGTTCCAGTAGGCATGACGGAACGCGTCGCGATGACCGTCGTTGCCCTGCCATTCGCGTTCGCGACCTTCGGGAATGTTCCCGGGCCGCGGATTGTCGGGGAAACGGCGCTCGCCTTCGGCGAAGGCGCGGTCCTTGATGTCGCTCATCCGGCTCAGGCCAACGAGACCGCGGTCGAAGGTCATCTGGTCGAGCAGTTCGCCTTCGGTCTTCGTCATGCGGACCGAACTGGTGAAGGGGATGTCGATCGCACCGAACGCGCGCGGGTGGTAATCGATCATCTGGTCGTTGGCGACCTGGTACTGGGTGCGGATGTTGTTCAGATCGGGCCGGGGATCTGCCATGGGAGGCTCCTTGTGCAGCCGTGCTTCAGGGCGTGGGGCTTATCGACGGGCCCAGCGATGGGAAGCGAGCTTCCCGTCCTGGTACTGGATTTCGTAGAACTCTTCGTCGATGCCGTAGGCAGCGACGCCGAGCTCGTAGACATCGGTCGCGGTGTCGGCATCGGTGGCGTCGGGCTCGCCGAGAAGACGGATCACGTCGTCGCGCGACATGCCCGCATGGAGGGCCTTCTCCAGGGGGGCGACCATCCGGCCGCGCGTGTTGTCCTTGGCGGAGGCGCCGCGCTGGGATTTCCAGGCGCTCGAATCGAAGTCGGAAGTGTTTTGCATTGCGCAGGCCGATAGGGAAACGGTGAGGGACAGCGCGAGCAGCACTGTCAGGGATGGTCTGGAAAACGGAATGGCGCGGAGTGCGCGGCCAAGCAGGCCTCCGACGGGCGGCGTCGGCGAGCGTCGGATCGCGTGGGCGAGGGTGCCATCGGGGGGAATGGACACGACCAACTCCTTTGGTTCTGGGGCGGCGTCGGGCCGGGGCCCATGCGTGCGGCGAACGTATCACAGCGTGCGATCCGCTGGATGAACCGGTGCGGCTACAACCGGTTCACGCGGAACTTGCGGCCCTTGATCTTGCCGGCGCGCAGGCGCGAGAGGGCGTGTTCGGCCTGGGCGCGGGCGATGGCGACGTAGGCGCGGGTGGCGAACACATCGATCTTGCCGACCGCCTCCGCCTTCAGGCCGGCATCGCCGGTGAGCGCGCCGACGATGTCGCCCGGGCGCAGTTTGTCGCTGCGGCCGGCATCGATGCGCAGGGTCGCCATCGCCGCGACCGGCACGTTCGCGGGCTTGCCCGACAGCGGCTGCAACCGTTCCCAGCGCAGCGGTTTGCCGTGGCGCGCTTCGATCAGGGCCGCACGCGGCAGTTCGCGCGGCGTGCACAGGCTGAGGGCGAGTCCCGCGCGGCCGGCGCGACCGGTGCGGCCGATGCGGTGCAGATAGGTGTCGGCATCGGTGGGCAGTTCGTAGTTCACGACCGCGCCGAGATCCTCGACGTCGAGCCCGCGCGCGGCGACGTCGCTGGCGACCAGCACCGTGCAGCTGCGGTTCGCAAAACGCACCAGCACTTCGTCGCGATCGCGCTGCTCCATGTCGCCGTGCAGCGCCAGCGCGGAGAAGCCGTAGTGCGCCAGCGAACCGACGACTTCCTCGGTGTCCTTGCGCATGTTGCAGAAGACCACGCAGGATTCCGGCCGATAGCGCAGCAGCAGCGCGGCCAGCAGCGGTGCGCGCCGCGCGGGTTCGATCTCGAAGAACAGTTGTTCGATCGTCTCCGGCTCGACGCCGCCGTCGACGGTGATTTCGACCGCATCGCGCAGCATCGCGGTGCCCAGCGCGCGGATCGCTTCGGGAAACGTGGCCGAGAACAGCAGGCTCTGCCGGTCCTTCGGCGTGCGTTTGACGATGTCGCGGATCGCGTCCTCGAAGCCCATGTCGAGCATGCGGTCGGCTTCGTCCAGCACCAGGGTGCGCACGCCGGACAGCGACAGCGCCTGTTGCTGCACGAGTTCGAGAATCCGGCCCGGGGTGCCGACGACGACATGCGGTGCGTGCGTCAGCGAGGCCAGTTGCGGGCCCAACGGGATGCCGCCGCAGAGGATCGAGATCTTCAGGTTGGCGATGCCGGTGGCGAGTTTGCGCAACTGCTTGCCGACCTGGTCGGCGAGTTCGCGCGTGGGACACAGCACCAGGGCCTGGGTGCGGCCTGCCGTGGCGTCCAGCCGATGCAGCAGGCCCAGCCCGAAGGCCGCGGTCTTGCCGCTGCCGGTGGGCGCCTGGGCGACCACGTCGCGGCCATCGAGCATCGCCGGCAGCGCGCGCGCCTGGATCGGCGTCATCGTGGCGTAACCGAGGGCGTCGACGCCCTGCAGCAGCGCGGGCGACAGCGGCAGCGAGGTGAAGGCCGGGCTGGCCGCGGCGGGTGCCGTCGCGGGCTCCGGCGTGGTGTCTGCCGCGAGGTCCGGCGTGATGTCGGACGTGTGTTCCGGGGGCGATGCGATCATCCGGCCATCATCGCAGACGTGCGCGTCCCGGACCATCGCCATGCCGCACTGCGGCAAGGCATGTCGCCGGTTTGCGCCGATAATGCCGCGCGCCCCGGCGAAGGCTGGCGGCACGGAAGCGTCGGGTGGGGGCTCGAAGCGACATGGCACGGACACATAGCGCCGGGATACTTGCGCGTCCATCGATCGCTTCAAGGAGAGAACATGAAACGCCCCATCCTCGCGATATGCGTCGCCTGTCTGCTGATGTTCGCGGGCCAGGCCTCGGCGCAGGCCTATCTGCGCGTGGTGTCCTGGAACATGCTGCATGCCGGCTGGAGCGGCCAGCAGGACTGGAACGGCTACGCCCGCCAGATCTGGAACAACAACGGCAGCGCGGCCGGCGCCGCCAACGGGGTCGACCTCGTCTTCGGACAGGAAGTGATGTACGCCGAGTCCGCGGCCAGCGTCGCGTCGGCCCTGACCGCGGTCAGCGGCTTCACCTGGGACTATCGCGTCACCGCGGCGATCGGCCGCAGCAGCTACAAGGAACGCTATGCGGTGTTTTTCCGCACCGACCGCGTGCAACTGCTCTCGTCCACGGTGTGGACCGATACCGGCGACAAGTTCGAGCGCGAGCCGCAGATCGTGAAGGTGCGCCACATCCAGACCGGCGCCGATTACACCTTCATCAACTGGCATACCGTGTTCGGCACCACCGCCGAGCGCCAGGCCGAGATCCAGCAGATCGCGTCCGTGTTCAACGCGATCCAGAACGGCAGCAGCAGCGATCAGGACGTGATCCTGGTGGGCGATCACAACCGCGAAGCCACGTCGCCGTGGTGGACGACCCTGACCGCGGTGTCGCCGACCGTGAGCTGGCGCGTCAACGAGCTGACCTCGATCAACGCCAGCTGCGCATTCGCCAGCCGTTACGACCATTTCTGGATGCAGAACAACTACGTGACCGAGTATTCGACCTCGGGCCGCGATTACATCGCCGACATGTGCGCGTTCCGCAACGGGCTGTCGGACCACGCGCCGATCTACATCTCGTTCTATTCGACCGCCGATACCGACTGATGCCGTTGGATCGTCCGCGACGATGACAGGCCGGCATCGTTCCGCGCTGTGGCTGGGCGCCTGCCTCGCGGTGGGCGCCCTCATCGTTTCCGGCCTCTGGTGGCGGGAGTCGCGGGAGCGCGCGTCTCCGGATCGATCACGCGACGGCGCGATGCACGGCGACGGCCGCGATGACGGTACGCAGGGCATCGCGTTCGCGACGCGTCTGTTGCCCGACGCCGGCGTGTCCGCGGCCGCGGATTCGGTGCGGATCGGGTTGGCGGTGGTGACGCCCGACGCGCGTGCGGCCTATCGGGCGTGGCTCCGCGGCGGCCGCGAAGGCGCTGGCCCGGAGCGACTCGAAGATCTCGCCACGGTCGTGCGCTGGATCGATGTACCGGCGACGCGTGCCGCCGACGGCATCGTCGTTGTCGGTCCGGTCGCCTTGCCCGCGGCGGATCGTTACGTGCTGCAGGCGCGCGCCGGCGATGGGCTGCGCTTCTACGAGGCCGCGTTCGCGCGCGACAGCGCGCCGGCCGAAGTCCGCGCGCGCGTCGCCGCGGGTCTGCGCGTACGCGCGCCGCGCGGCATCGCGGGCGCGGCGGTGTTGTTCCGTCGCGTCGATGGTGCCGACGATGCCGCGTGGCAGCCGCTGATGCGCCGCGAAGCGCCGGCCCTGCTCGACGCCTACGACGAGCGCGCCCTGCCGGTGCGCGCCGAAACCGCATTCGCGCCGTTGCCGCCCGGTCCGCTCGACGTGATCGCGGTGGTGAATGGCGTCGAGACCGAACGTCGACGGGTGACGCTGTCCGCGGGACGTTACGCCGCGCTCGATCTCGATGCCGAGGCCGCCGAACTCGGCGCCGCGCTCGCGACGACGCTGCGCCTGCGCCTGATCGAGCGCGGCAGCGGCGCACCGGTGCGCGAAGCGACGGTGCTGTGGGCCTCGCCGCGCGGCGAGCGCGCGCTGCGGCCCGATGCCCGCGGCGTGGTCCGCATCGATGGCATCGATCCGCTGGAACCGCTGGCGCTGCAGGTGCTGTTCGCGGCGCCGAAATCGCCGTCCTTTCTGATCGAAGCATTGCCGACCTGGCCCGAGCGCATCGCGCTGCCGCTCGATCTGCGCGATGCCGCGGTCGTCTCCGGCGCGATCGACAGGACCGTCGAACTGCAGCCGCTGCGCTGGCTGATCGTCGAGACGCCGGGTCTCGAGATTCCGCGCCGTCCGCGCACGGGCGATCCCTTTCCGGTGTTCGTGCTGCAGCGCCGCGAGGGTGGCGTCTGGCGCGAATCGCAGGCGGACGTCTTCCACCCGGTGCCGGGCGGCATCGCGGTCTCGCTGGATCGCCCGGGGACGGTGCGGGTGTCGGCACTGCTGTCGCCGTGGCAGGTGGCGGCCAGCGATGCGGTGGAGGCGGTCGAAGGCCCTGCGCGCCAGCGCACGCGGCTCGCGACCGCCGGCGGTCGCACGGTCGCGTTGCGCCTGTCCGCGGCAGGGCGATCGCTGGCGTTCGCGCCGGTGCAGGTGGTGTCGCCGCTGCGCGGCGTGCCGCCGAAAACGTTGACGACCGATGGCGACGGACGCGTGGTGCTGGCGAATGTGACGGTGCCTTCGATCCGGGTCGAAGTGCCGGAATTCGCCCAGACCGAAGTGCGCCTCGGCGCGGCGGAGATCGCGGTGTCGCTGCGGCGCGACGGCGATTGAACCGTGTCGCGATCGGCATCGCGAACACTTGCAATCCCGGCAATCGAACGCTTTCCGGGGATTCGTGCGCGGCGGATTTCCCGTTATGCTTCGGCCATGCACGCTGCGGATGCCGACAACCCCGAGTTTGATGATGGCGGCCTCGACGATGCCGATCTGCGCAATCCGTTCTGGTCCGCGCTGCGCAGCCGGCACGCCGGCATCGCGCAGGTCGTGGGCGAGGTCGCGCGCTATCCCGCCGATCGCGCGCCGTTCCTCGGCGTGGCGCATGCCGGGGTCGCGGTCGCGGATGCGTTCGACGCGCTGATCGCGCCGGGCGAAAGCGTCTATCTGCTCGGCGTGGCGCCGCAGGCACCGGAAGGCTGGACGCTCGAATGGCTCGGCGATCTCGCGCAGATGATCTGCACCGCGCCGCTGCCGGTGACGGCTGGGCCGGACGTCGTCCCGCTGGGCGACGCGGATCGCGAGGCGGTGCTCGCGCTGACCGCGCTGGTGTATCCGCATTATTTCCGCGCACGCACGATGTCGATGGGCCGCTACTTCGGCATCCATCGCGACGGCCGGCTCGCGGCGATGGCCGGCGAACGTCTCGGCACCGGCCGTTTCCAGGAAGTCAGCGCGATCTGCACCCATCCGGACTTCAACGGCCTGGGCTACGCGAGACGCATCACCGCGACGCTGACCAACGATCTCCTCGCCTCCGGCCGCATTCCGTACCTGCACGTGAGTCAGGCCAACACGCGCGCGAAAACGATGTACGAACGCATGGGCTATCGCCTGCGCCGCACGATTCCGTTCTGGTCGTTGCGGCGGACTGTCGGCGCCTGACATCCATGTTTGCCCGGACCCTGATGCTGGCGGCAACGATCAGTGTGGGAGGCTGCAGCGAGCCGGCCCGCGCACCCGGCATTCCGCGTGCGCCTACCGTCGAACGCTACGACATCTCGATTCCCGCTTTCGGCGGAGAATTGTTGGGCCGCGACGACGGCGAGTGGGGGGGGCGGCTGTCGTTCCGCAGCGCCTCCGGCGAGGTGACACGCCTTCTCGACAAGAACGTCGTCGGACTGCATCGCATGCCCTACGGCATCGTGGCGGTGACCGGCCTGGCCCATCTGGGCGGCAACGAAGGGGAATTGTTTCTGATCACTCGGCTCTCGCCGACGCGGCTGCGGGTCGATCTGCTGCGAACCTTGCAGTATGCGCCGCACGGATCACGGCAGCGCGCCGATGGCTCTGTCGACATCGTGCTTTTCACGGGCAATCTCGAGAATGATCGATGGATGTCCGAATGCATATCGTTGGGCACCGATCAATCGCTGAAGAAGATCGCCTGTCCGGACGATCTATCGTTGAAATACTGACTATCCAAACAGGGAGACGCATCGATGGGCGCATGGGGCACCGGCATTTTCGACAACGACACCGCCTGCGATTGGGCGTACGAGCTGGAAGGCCAGCGCGATCTCGGCGTGATCGAACGCACGCTGGACGCGGTGCTGGAGAACGGCGACGCGTATCTCGACGCCGGCGAGGGCGAGGAAGCGCTGGCCGCGGCCGAAGCGCTCGCGCGGTTGCAGGGACATTGGGGCGTGCGCAACAGTTACACCGAGCGGATGGATGCGTGGGTCGAGGCCGCGGGGCTGACGCCGCCGCCGGCGCTGGTGGGCAAGGCGCATGCGGCCATCGACCGCATCCTCGCCGCGGATTCCGAGCTGGCGGAACTCTGGGCCGAGTCGGACGAATTCGACGCATGGAAGGCCGCGGTGGCGGCGCTGCGCGGGCGGCTGCGCGCGGACTGAGCCGCGTTATTCCAGCTCGCGGTGGTACGTCGCGACCTCGCGCCAGCCGTGGTCGCGGGCGTGCGCGGCGAAGGTTTCGGCCAGATACACCGAACGGTGCTTGCCGCCGGTGCAGCCGAAGGCGACGGTGATGTAACTGCGGGTGTCGGCCTGGATGCGCGGCATCCAGGTGTCGAGGAACGACGACACCTGGGCGACGTATTCGCCCACTTCCGGCTGCGCGTCGAGGTATTCGCGCACTTCGCGGTCGCGGCCCGAGAGCGGACGCAGGCGCGCGTCCCAGTGCGGGTTGGGCAGGCAGCGGGCATCGAACACGAAATCGGCGTCGCTGGGCACGCCGCGGCGATAGGCGAAGGATTCGAACAGCAGCGACACCGGGCGTTCCGAAGTCAGGTCCAGTTCGGCGATCACGCGACGCCGCATCTGGTGCACGTTGGTGTCGCTGGTGTCGATCAGGATGTCCGCCATCGCCCGCAGCGGCTTGAGCATGCGCCGTTCCAGCGCGATCGCTTCGTTCAGCGTCAGCCCGAGATGGCTGAGCGGATGCCGGCGGCGGGTTTCCGCGTAGCGCTTGAGCAGCACGCCGTCGTTGGCGTCGAAGAACACCAGCTTCGGATCCATGCCCAGCGCGCCCGCCTGCGACAGCAGGGTCGGCAGGTTCGACAGATCGGTGTTGCGGCTGCGCACATCGATGCCGACCGCGAGTTTCGGCGGCAGATCGCTCTTGCCGATGGCGCCGCGCACGAACTCCGGCAGCAGCTCCGCGGGGAGATTGTCGACACAGTAGAAATCCAGGTCTTCGAAGGTGTGCAGAGCGATCGACTTGCCGCTGCCGGACATGCCGCTGACGACGATCAGCCGCGGACTGGGCGCGGCGCCCTCGCGCTCGGCGCTCATGCCGCGCGCCTCATTCCGCGCGCTCCAGGAAGTGCGAATGGCGGGCCATGAACGCGGCCGCCGGATCCACGCCCTTGATCCGCAGGATGTGCGCGCGCGCCGCGGCTTCGGTCAGCACCGCGAGGTTGCGGCCGGCCATCACCGGCAGGGTGATCATCGGCACGTCGAGATCGAGCAGCCGGCGCGAGCCGAGGTCGCCGATGAGCCGTTCCATGCCCGAGGTTTGCGGCTCGACCCGCGGCTTTTTCAGATGCACGATCAGCCGCAGATATTTGTTCCGCTTCACCGCCGTGTCGCCGAACATCTGGCGCACGTTGAGGATGCCGAGACCGCGCACTTCCAGCAGGTCCTGCAGCAGGTCGGGGCAGGCGCCGTCGAGCACGTCGGGCGCGATCTGGGTGAATTCGGGCGCGTCGTCGGCGACCAGTCGATGGCCGCGGGTGACCAGCTCCAGCGCCAGCTCGCTCTTGCCGGCGCCGGATTCGCCGGTGATCAGCACGCCGATGGAATAGATCTCCATGAACACGCCGTGCACGGTCAGTCGCGGCGCGAGCTTGCGCGCGAGGTGATATTGCAGATGATTGAACAATTCGTGGCCGCGCCGCGGCGAACACCACAGCGGCGTGTCCGATTCCTCGGCGGCGGCGCGCAGATCTTCCGGGCAGGGCTGGCTCTTGCTGATCACCATCGCCAGCGGGCGGAACTGGATGATCTTCTCGATGGTTTCCCAGCGCTGTCGCGCGTCGAGCGCGTCCAGCCACGCCAATTCCTCGGTGCCGAGGATCTGGACCTTGTTCGGATAGATGATGTTGAGATAGCCGGCCAGCGACGGCCGGCGCGCCACCGTCTCCACCGCTTCGAGCACGCGGTGTTCGCCGCGTTGGCCGGCGATCCAGCGCAGTCCGAGACGTTCTTCTTGCTGATCGAACAGGTCGCGGGCGCTGATGCTGGCATTCATGAAGGAGGGGTCGCGAAGGAAGGTGTCGGGCCGCGGCGACGCGCCGTTGCGCAGCGCGTCGCCGGGCCGGCGGAAAGCGGGTGAGGGTCAGCCCTCGGCGCGGGTGAGGCTTTCGCCGCGGTGGTGGTCGACCATTTTTTCCTTGTGCTTCAGCAGCAGGCGATCGAGTTTGTCGGCGAGCAGGTCGATGGCGGCGTACATGTCCTGGCCGGCGGCGTCGGCGTGCAGGGTGCGGCCGGAAATGTGCACGGTGGCTTCGGCGCAGTGATCGGGTCGATTGATGCTGAGCTGGGCGCGGACGACGTCCATCGGGTGTTCGAAATGCCGGCCGAGGCGAGCGAGTTTGGTTTCGACGTAATCGCGCAGGGCGGGCGTGACTTCGAGCTGGTGGCCGTGGGTTTCGATACGCATCGACGGTGTCCTCTGAATGCCGGGCCTGGGTCGCACGTCGCGCCGTCGGGCCCGGCCCGTCGGCGGTGCGGTGCCGGTGCCGACGCGTTCGACGTCGGCTCCGTGATCGAAGACATCGGGTCGACTCCTCCTCCGCACAAGGGTGGTGCCGTCCGCAGCGTCTCCCTGTCGACAGGTTACCCCAGCACGCGGGGGACGCAAGTGCGATAGCCGGCCGTGGCGCAGCGGCCGACGACGGCGTCGTTCAGGCCATGCGCACGCGTTCGTGAGAGGCTGGAATGTTCATCGCTTCCCGGTATTTCGCGACCGTGCGTCGCGCCACCGGCACGCCCGAGGCTTTCAGCGTGTCGGCCAGTTTCGCGTCCGACAGCGGCTTGCGCGGGTTCTCGGCGTCGATGAGGCGCTTGATCATCGACTGGATCGCGGTGCTGGAGGCTTCGCCGCCGCCGTCGGTGCCGATGCCCGACGCGAAGAAGCTGCGCAGCGGCAACGTGCCGCGCGGCGTGAGCGCGTATTTGCGCGCGATGGCGCGCGAGACCGTGGATTCGTGCAGGCCGACTTCCGCGGCGACTTCGCGCAGCGTGAGCGGGCGCAGCGCCTGTTCGCCGAATTCGAGATAGCCCGATTGCTGGCGGATCAGGCAGCGCACCACCTTCAGCAGGGTCTCTCCGCGCGCTTCGAGATGCTTCAGCAGCCAGCGCGCTTCCTGCAGGCGGCCGCGCAGATAGGCGGCATCGCTGCCGTTGGCGTGCTGGATCATGCCTTCGTAGCCGCGATGGATGGTCAGCCGGGTGTGGCTGCCGGCCAGGCCCGCGCGCCACATCCCCTGGTGGCGCCAGATGACGCAGTCCGGGGTGATGTAGGTGTCGGCGCTCATGCCGCCCAGTTGCGAACCCGGTCTCGGGTCCAGCGAGCGGACCAGATGCAGTCCGGCGGCCGCGATTTCCACCGACAGCCCCAGCTCGGCCGCCAGCCCGTCCACGCCCAGCTTCGGCAACCGCTCCAGCGCCTCGCCCACGATCCGCAGCGCCTCGGTCTTGCCGGGCGTGTCCCCGGACAGCGCTTCCAGCTGCAGTTGCAGACACTCGCGCAGATCGCGGGCGCCCACGCCCAGCGGGTCGAAGCGCTGGATCTGGTGCAGCACGGTGCCGACTTCGGTGGCGCCGACGTTGATTTCCGGGCGGAGGGTGTCGGCGATGTTCTCCAGGCTTTCGCGCAGGTAGCCGTCGTCGTCGATGGCGTCGATCAGCGCCGCGCCGATGCGCTGGTCGCGCGGCGAGAGCCGGGTGAGGTGCAACTGCCAGGACAGATGGTCGTGCAGCGATTCGGCGTGGACCAGACGATCCATCGGATCGAGGCCGTCCTCGTCGCCGCTGCCGCCGCTGCCGCTGCTGCCGGTGTTCCAGCTGTCCGGCGGTTCCCAGCCGTCGTCTTCGCCGCCGCGCTCGCGATCGGGGGTTTCTTCCGGTGCGGCGGCTTCCGGCGCCACGGGCGCTTCGGGCATGCCCTCGGGCACTTCGCCCACGGATTCGTCCCAGTCGAGCAGCGGGTTGCTTTCGACGGCGATGGTGATTTCGTTCTCGAGTTCCAGCGACGACAGCTGCAGCAGGTGCAGCGCCTGGCGCAATTGCGGCGTCAGGACCAGCTGTTGACCCAGCGATGTCTGCAGGCGTGGCTTCATGTCCGTATGTTAGAGCTTGTGGGCGGCGCGTGAACCCCCCTTGGCCCGATCCTTGCGTGCGGGGGCGTCCGCTGAAGTATCCCGGCGAATGGTTCCGGCGCGATGCGCCACGGCGGCCGATTTTCGTGACCACGGTCGAACAACCGCATCCCGCCGGCCACGGCGGCGTTACAACCGGAAGGATTCGCCGAGGTAGACGCGACGCACTTCGGGATTCGCCAGCAGCGCCTCGGGGGCGCCCTGGGCCAGCACCGCGCCCTCGCTGAGGATGTAGGCGCGATCGCAGATGCCGAGGGTTTCGCGGACGTTGTGATCGGTGATCAGCACGCCGATGCCGCGGTTCTTCAGATGACGGACGATGCGCTGGATCTCGCCGACCGAGATCGGATCGACGCCGGCGAAGGGCTCGTCCAGCAGGATCATCCGCGGCTTCGCGGCCAGCGCGCGCGCGATCTCGACGCGACGACGCTCGCCGCCCGAAAGGCTGGCGCCGAGCTGTTCGGCGACGTGGCCCACCTGCAGTTCTTCCAGCAGGGCCGCCAGTTCGCGCTCGCGGCCGTCGTGGTCCAGGTCCCGGCGCAGTTCCAGCACCAGCCGCAGATTGTCGGCGACGCTCAGCTTGCGGAAGACCGAGGGTTCCTGCGGCAGGTAACCGACGCCGCGCTTGGCCCGCGCGTACATCGGCTCGCCGGTGATGTCGTGGCCGTCGAGCACGATGCGCCCGGCATCGGCCGGCACCAGGCCGACGATCATGTAGAAACAGGTGGTTTTGCCGGCGCCGTTGGGGCCGAGCAGGCCGACGACTTCGCCGGCGTTGAGGGTCAGGCCGAAGTCGCGTACGACCTCGCGCGACTTGTAGCGCTTGCGCAGCCCTTCGGCGACCAGCATCAGGGTTTTTCCGCGGCGGGCGGGGTGCGCGAGGCCTTGGGCTGGATGGTCATCCGGACCCGGCCGCTGTCGCCGCCGCTCTCGACGCGACCGCTCTTCAGGTTGTAGGTGAGGCGCTGGCCGCTGGTGCTGCCGCGCGGTGTGGTCACCGTGTAATTGCCGGTGAGCACGATCACGTCGGCGGTCATGTCGTAGTCGATGCGGTCGGCCCTGGCGGTCATCGGCGAGCCGTCGTCCATCTGCTGCTTCAGCACGGCCTGGTTGCCGGTCAGCACCGCGCGGACGACGTCGCCGCCGCGCTGGTGGATGTCGGCGCGGCTGGCGCGGATGTCCAGCGAACCCTGGGTGATGGTGACGTTCCCGGTGAGGACGTTCACGCTGTTGCCGTCGAGGGTGCCTTCCTGGCGGTCCGATTCGATGTTCATCGGCTGGCTTCGGTCCGCGTCGCGCGCGACGGCGATGCCGGCGAACGCCAGCGCGAGGACGGCGGCGGCGAGCGGCAGCGCGCGGCGGGCGGTGGTGTCAGCGATTGGGCGCATAGCGGGATTGGACCTCGGAGCGGAACACGTAGCGTTTCGTGGTCGTGGACACCGCAAAACCGCGTCCACGGAGTATAGAGCCGGGTTGGACGATGGTCACGACATCGTCGGTGGCGGCGCGGTTCTGGCGCGGAAACACGCTCAGGCGGCCGGTGTTCATCGTGATCGGCCGCAGGTCGTCGGGCGGGCTGTTGGCCTTGACCTCGCCGCTGAGGCGGATCTCTTTCTGGTCGGCGCTGACCCAGCCCGTCTTCGAGCGGATTTCCCAGTACTTGCCGTCGCCGTTCGGCACCAGGAACAGCGGCGTGGTCAGTGACATCGTCTCGTCGCCCGGGCGGCGTTCCAGCGTCGGCGCGCGCAGGGTGAACGATTCCTTGCCCTCGGTGTTGAGCGCGATCAGCTCGAAGTCGCGCAGCACGTAGTCCGGGCGGTCGTTGGCGGCCGCCAACCGCGGCGGCGGTTGCCGGTGTTTCCACACCGCCCAGCCGCTCACGGCGGCGCCGACGATCAGCAGCAGGATGACGATGCCGCGCCAGCTCATGCGCGTTCTCCGCTCGATCCGGGCGACAGCGGGTCGTCGATCCGGCCCTGCGCCATCAGCAGCAGGTCGCACAACTCCCGCGCGGCGCCCGCGCCGGCGTCGGCGCGGGTCCGCCAGCGGGCGGCATCGCGGGTGGTCGCATGCGCGTTCGCTGGCGCGATCGACAGCCCCACGGCGCGCATCGCCGCCAGATCCGGCAGGTCGTCGCCCATGAAGCTGACGGCGTCCAGACCGATGCCCAGTTCGTCGCAGAGTTCGCGCACGCAGGCCAGCTTGTCCTTCGCGCCGATGTGCACGCGCACCTTCAGTTCGTTGGCGCGATGCATCGCGGCCGCGCTGCGGCGAGCGGTGATCAGCGCGACCTCGATGCCGGCCTCGCGCAGCAGCACCAGCCCCTGGCCGTCGTGGACGTGGAACGCCTTCAGTTCGCGGCCTTCGCTGTCGAGAAACAGGCGGCCATCGGTGAGGGTGCCGTCAACGTCGAAACAGGCGAGACGGATGCCCGCCGCGCGGACGCGCAGATCGTCGTCGAGCGAGGCGCGTTGTCCCAGCGAGGCGGTTTCGACCGATGACGTCATCAGACGACCCGCGCTCGCAGCAGATCGTGGATGTTCAGCGCGCCGACCACGCGGCGTTCGCCGTCGATCACCAGCAGCGCGTTGATCTTGTGGGTTTCCATCAGTTGCGCGGCCTCGGCCGCGAGCGCATCGGCGTCGATGGTGATCGGCGTGCGGGTCATGAGCTTGTCGATGCGGGTGTCGCGCACGTCGGTGGCGGGATCGGCCAGCGAACGGCGCAGATCGCCGTCGGTGTAGAGCCCGAGCAGCCGGCCGTCGTCATCGACCACGGCGGTCATGCCCAGGCGTTTGCGGCTCATTTCCAGCAGGGCGTCGCCGAGCGTGGCGTCGGCGCCGACCCGCGGGATGTCGTCGCCGGCATGCATCACGTCGGCGATGTGCAGCAGCAGGCGCCGGCCGAGCGCGCCGGCCGGATGCGAGCGCGCGAAATCGTCGGAAGTGAAACCGCGGGCTTCGAGCAGCGCCACCGCGAGCGCATCGCCCATCGCCAGCGAGGCGGTGGTGCTGGCGGTCGGCGCCAGGGCCAGCGGGCAGGCTTCGGCGGGCACGCTCACGTCCAGGTGCAGGTCGGCCTCGCGCGCCATGGTCGACTGCGGCCGGCCGGTCATCGCGATCAGCAGGTTGCCCTGGCGCTTCAGCACCGGGAGCAGGGTGAGGATTTCGTCGGATTCGCCCGAGTAGGACAGGGCCAGGACCACGTCGCGGTCGGTGATCATGCCCAGATCGCCGTGGCCGGCTTCGCCCGGATGAACGTAGAAGGCGGGAGTTCCGGTGGAGGCGAGGGTGGCGGCGATCTTGCGCGCGACGTGGCCGGACTTGCCCATGCCCATGCAGACCACGCGTCCGGCGCAGGCCAGCATCGTCCGGCACGCGGCGGCGAAGTGGCCGTCGATCCGTGCCGCGACCGCGGCCAGGCCTTCGCGCTCGATCTCGAAGACGCGCCGGCCGCTGTCGGCCAGCGCGGTGTCCGGAACGTCGCCGGAGGCCGGCTTGGAGTGGGGCAGAGTGGCGTTCGCCATTGGGGAGCCGGCGGCTTTCCGTTACGCTAGTCGGCCAATTCTACGCACCCGCATTCAGCTTTGCCCGCACCGGCGATGAATGCGGCAACCCGGCGCGTTCCAGGTTCCGCCTCCGGCGCGCCCCGGAATCCCCTTCGCTCCTCCGACACGGCCCCGACATGACCCCCGAAACCATCCGCCAGCTCATCGAACAGGGTCTTCCCGACGCCCAGGCCCACGTCCAGGGCGACGACGGGGTGCATTTCGAGGCCGTGGTGGTCTGCGCGGCCTTCCAGGGCAAGCTCCCGCTGGCACGCCACCGGATGGTCTACGCCACCCTCGGCGACCTCATGGGCGGTGCGATCCACGCCCTGGCGCTGAAGACGCTGACCCCCGAAGAAGCCCGGATGTAAGCCGGCGGCGGCCGCCGGCCGTCGCTTTCCGGGGACGCATGCATGCGCCCCCATTCCCGAAACATTCCAGATCACACGACGACCCCATGCAGAAAATCGTAGTCACCGGCGGCGTGCCGCTCGAAGGCGAAGTCCGTATCTCCGGCGCGAAGAACGCGGTGCTGCCGATCCTCTGCGCGACGCTGCTCGCCGACGGTCCGGTGGACATCGGCAACGTGCCGCACCTGCACGACGTGGTGACCACGATCAAGCTGCTGCGCGAACTCGGCGCGCAGGTCGAGCACGACATCGACAACGGCCACGTGCGTGTCGATGCGCGCAGCGTCAACAGCCACGTCGCGCCGTACGAACTGGTGAAGACCATGCGCGCCTCGGTGCTGGTGCTCGGCCCGCTGCTCGCGCGCTACGGCGCCGCCGAAGTGTCGCTGCCGGGCGGCTGCGCCATCGGCTCGCGTCCGGTCGACCAGCACATCAAGGGCATGCAGGCGCTGGGCGCCGAAGTCTCGGTCGAACACGGCTTCATCAAGGCCAAGGCCGATCGCCTCAAGGGCGGCCGCGTGGTGTTCGACATGGTCAGCGTCGGCGCGACCGAGAACGTGCTGATGGCGGCGGCGCTCGCCGACGGCGTCAGCGTGCTCGAGAACGCGGCGATGGAGCCCGAGATCGTCGATCTCGCCGATTGCCTGATCGCGATGGGCGCGAAGATCGAAGGCGCCGGCAGCAACCGCATCACCGTGCACGGCGTCGAGCGCCTGCACGGCGGCAGCCACGACGTGGTCGCCGACCGCATCGAGACCGGCACCTTCCTGGTCGCCGCAGCGATGACCGGCGGCCGCATCGTCGCCCGCGCCGCGCGTCCGGAAACCCTCGACGCGGTGATCGACAAACTCACCGAGGCCGGCGCCGAGATTTCCGTCGACGCCGACAGCATCACCCTCGACATGCGTGGCAAGCGGCCGAAGGCGGTGAACATCGCGACGGCGCCGCACCCCGGCTTTCCGACCGACATGCAGGCGCAGTTCATGGCCCTCAACTGCGTCGCCGACGGCGTTGCAGTCATCACCGAAACGATCTTCGAAAACCGCTTCATGCACGTGCAGGAACTGCAGCGGCTCGGCGCGGACATCCGCATCGAAGGCCACACCGCGATCGTCCGCGGCCAGCCGCAGCTCAGCGGCGCACCGGTGATGGCGACCGACCTCCGCGCCTCGGCGTCGCTGATCCTCGCCGGTCTCGTCGCCGACGGCGATACCATCATCGACCGCATCTACCATCTCGACCGCGGCTACGAGCGCATCGAAGCCAAACTGTCGGCGCTGGGCGCGAAGATCAAGCGGATCGATTGATTCGCCGCCGGTAGAGAGCATTCAGGCCGCTGCACCTTTCGCGAAGAACAGCGGCCTGGTTTTCAACAGTCGAATGACTGGTCAGGCCGCTCCACCGCACGATGTCTTCCCGTTCCTTCGATCGCGCGATCGCGATCAACGCATCGACACGATCCGCAGATCGATATCGTCCTTGCCGTCCTTGCGCTGCAGGATGCGCGCCGGCAGCGCGAGGCCTTCGACCACCCAGACCAGCATTTGTTTGTTGCCGTTGCTGCTGACGAGTTTGGTCGCCTGCTGCGGCTTGCCGCCGATGGTGATGGATTCCTTGCCTGCGATGGTGAATTGCATCGGCTTGGCGCGGCCTTCGTCGACCATGCGATAGCGCAGCGGCTTGCCGGCGAGCGTGTCGCGGACGAGGGCGAGATTCAGCAGCAGGCCGTCGACGTCGCCCGCCTGCAGCGGCACCGGGCCGGCGCGCTCGGGTTTCACGTCGCCGCTCCAGCGCGCGACGCCCGCGGCCCAGTCGTACACCGCGCTGCGGCGGATCTTCTTGATCAGCAGCAGCGAAGCGTCGCTGCCGCTGAGCGGGCGCCACTGGCCGTTGCGGTCTTCGAACACGGTGACCTGGGTGAGCTGCGCGACCTGATTGCTGACCTTCAGCGTGTATTTCCACTGGTCGCCG
This sequence comes from Lysobacter sp., assembly GCA_011526085.1. Lineage (GTDB taxonomy): Bacteria > Pseudomonadota > Gammaproteobacteria > Xanthomonadales > Xanthomonadaceae > Lysobacter_I > Lysobacter_I hankyongensis. Next base: position 43,790 of record WYBC01000031.1, read on the forward strand.
CCCTGCGGCTCCACGGTCATGCGGCCCTTGGCCGAAAGACCCATGTAACTGGCTTCGTAGTCGGCCGCGAACGGCTCCAGCGCGTGCGCCGGCAGCGCGACCGCGGCGGCGGCGAGCGTCGCGGCGACCAGCAGGCCGCGGGCGGTGGACGTGAGGCGGGCGGGGATCATGGGGGTTCCTTCGAAGTGGGGCCGGCGGTTGCCGGTCTCGGGGCGGGCGTGGCGCATCATTCGTATCCGACGAGACGCAGATCGACGGCATCCTCGCCATCCTCGCGCTGGAGGATCCGGATCGGCGTGGGGACGCCTTCCGCGACCCACACGATGGTGTCGTCGTTGCCGCCGTTGGTGCGCGTCACGCGCAGCGCCGAATAGCTCAGTTCGCCCACCGCGACCGGTTCCGGCGCGGCGGCGGCCTGGTAGACGTGCTCTCGGACCCGGCCGCCTTCGACGAAACGATAGCGCAGAACCGCGTCGGGACGGGCGTCGCGCACGATCGCGAGATTGATCAGCAGGCCGCTCATGTCGCCGGCCTGCAGCGCGACCGGTGCGCGATGACGTTGCTTGAGGTCGCCGCGCCACTGCGCGCTGGCATGGGGCCAATCGTAGACGCCGGTGGATGTGCGGCCCAGCAGCAGGCCCTTGCGCACGGTGCTCTGGCTCAGCGGGCGGTAGCTGCGGTCGTCGAGCGCATCGAAGAGGGTGCTCTGCTGCACGTTCAGACCCAGCACCCCGGCCATGCCCTTGCGGCCTTCGATACCCAGGTCCACCCGCCATTGCGGTGACTGCAAGCGCACCAGTCGCAGGGTGGCGTCGCCGGCGGGCTTGGCGTGATAACGGGCTTCGTAGCGGGCGACGAACGGCGCCAGCGTCGGCACGACAGGCGTGGGTGCGGCCAGTGTCGGTGCGTTGTCCACGGAGGTGGCCGACGGCGCCTGCGCCCCGGCCGGAGGCGGGAGGCAGGCCAGGAGCAGGGCGAGGGCGGCGAATGGGCGCATGACGGCCGGGATCATGCAAGTCGCCGGTTGGCTCCGAGCTGAAGCGGGGCGGCGAGCGGCGCGCCGTTCAGGAAGACGCCGCCGTCGCGCAGCCGCAGCCGGTCTTCCGCCAGCAGCCGGACGGTCTCGACCAGCAGCGGATGTTCGATCCCACGGACCCGTGCGGCGAGCGCAGCCTCGTCGTCGCCGGCCAGCACCGGCACCCGTCCCTGGGCGATCACCGGGCCGCCGTCGAGATCGGCGGTGACCGCGTGCACGCTGGCGCCATGTTCGCGCGCGCCCGCGTCCAGCGCCTGGCGATGGGTATGCAGGCCCTTGAACGCGGGCAGCAGCGATGGATGCAGGTTGATCATGCGCCCCGGGCGCGCGTCGACTTCCGCCGCCGCGATCAGTCGCATGTAGCCGGCGCAGACGATCAGGTCCGCGCCGGCCGCGTCGACATCGGCGAAGAACGCCGCGTCGAAGGCCTCGCGGCTCGCGAAGTCCTTCGGCGAGCGGGCGACGGCGGGAATGCCGGCGTCGCGCGCGCGCTGCAGCGCCGCGCATTTCGGCTTGTCGGAGAACACCGCGACGATCCTCGCCGGAAGCGCGTCGTCGGCGATCGCATCGATCAGCGCCTGCAGGTTGGTGCCGGCCCCGGATGCGAGCACGGCGATGCCGAATGCCGCCACGTCAGGCGTCCGCGAACAGCGCTTTCACCGGCGGTTTGGTCAGCGAGATCAGCGTGAACACGCCGAGCACGGTGCCGAAGGGCATCATCATGCACTCCAGCGCGGCGACCACCAGGCACAGCGTGTGCCGGCGACGCTGGCGCAGGCAACGCCCGGCGTAGGCGATGAAACCGGCGAAGGTCAGGCCCAGGCCGATGAAGAGCGCGGCGAAGCCGATGAAGAACCAGCCGGCGATGGCGGCATTGGGGTCGCTGGCTTCCATTTTTCCGCTGACCATCGCGATCCCGATCACCAGATGGATCACCGGAAACAGCGAGAAGAGCGCGGTGATGCCGGCGACGATGTAATGGAAGATCGACAGCAGTCGCAGGTGTTCGAGATCCTGCGCGGTGGTGTCGGCGCTCGGTGCGGAAGTGGGCATGGGCGCGTTCATGGCGGCGTTGCGTTCCGGGAGGGGCGGTGGTCGAGCCAAGGCCATGATAGCCCAGCGCCCAGCGTGGCCAGCAGCATGTCCATGTGCGCGTCCCAGGGATCGCCCTGCTGGCCGTTGTAGGCCTCGGCGGCTTCGGGCGAGAGCAGCAGCGCGATCGCCCATTCCAGCCATTCGTAGACAAGACTCGCGGCCATGATCGCGAGCACCGCCAGCGCGAACGCCTGCCCGGTGCCGATCGACCAGCGCTGGCGCGCGTGCGCGGCCAATGCCGGAGCGAAACACAGGCCGAACATCAGATGGATGAGGCGGTCGAAGTGATTGCGTTCCCAGCCGAAGGCGGCCTGCGGCGACCAGTCGAACAGTTCGACCATCCAGCGGTCGTACGGCACGTTCGAATACAGCCAGCGCGCCGCGACGCAATGCACGGCGATGAACAGGCAGATCGCGGCGAAGTCGAACGTGCGCATCGACCAGCGGCGGTCGTGGACGACCAGCCAGATCAGGCCGACCACGGTCAGCGAGCTGTGCAGCGCCTGTTCCAGCGGCCAGCGCGGCGCGATCCAGGTGATCGCGAAGACTGCGATTGCGAAGAGGAGGGCGGCGCGCTTGGTGCCGGCCAACTGCGCGACTCAGCCGATCCGCACGCGCTCGCCGTCGCCGGCGGCGACGACGTCGCCGATCCGCCAGTGCGGCAACGCGAGGCGGTCGAGTTCGGTGCCGATGGAGGCGATCGCGGCCTGCGGCACGATCAGCACGAAGCCGATGCCGCAGTTGAAGGTGCGCCACATCTCTTCGCGCGGCACGTTGCCGGCCTGCTGCAGCCACTGGAACACCGGCGGCAGCGGCCAGGAGGACGCATCGATGTCCAGGCCGAGGCCGTCGGGCACCACGCGGATGATGTTCTCGGTCAGGCCGCCGCCGGTGATGTGCGCCATCGCATGGATGTCGCCGCCGTGCGCGCCCGCCAGCAGTTCGAGGATCGGCTTCACGTACAGCCGGGTCGGCGCCATCAGCGCATCGACCAGCCTGACGCCGCCGAGGTCGTGATCGGCGGGTCGGCCGGCGCGATCGTAGATCCTGCGGATCAGCGAATAACCGTTCGAATGCGGACCGCTGGACGCGATGCCGATCAGCGCGTCGCCCGCGCGCACCTTCGCGCCGTCGAGGATCTTCGATTTCTCCACGCCTGCGACGCAGAAGCCGGCGAGGTCGTATTCGCCCGGGGGGTACATGTCGGGCATTTCCGCGGTTTCGCCGCCGATCAGCGCGCAGCCGGAGAGTTCGCAGCCCCTGGCGATGCCGCCGACCACCGCGACCGTGGTGTCCACGTCGAGCTTGCCGGTGGCGAAATAATCGAGGAAGAACAGCGGTTCGGCGCCCTGCACCAGCACGTCGTTGACGCACATCGCGACCAGGTCGATGCCGATGGTGTCGTGGCAGTTCAGCTGCTGCGCCAGTTTGAGCTTGGTCCCGACGCCGTCGGTGCCCGAGACCAGCACCGGCTCGCGGTACTTGGCGGAGAGGTCGAACATCGCGCCGAAACCGCCGAGGCCGCCCATCACCTCGGGGCGGAAGCTGCGCTTCACCAGCGGTTTGATGCGCTCGACGACCTCGTTGCCCGCGTCGATGTCGACGCCTGCATCGCGGTAGGTCATGGCGGCGGGCGAGGTGTCGGGCGGAGTCTGGGTCACGGCAAAGGGCTGCTGGCGCGGAAAGGCGGAATTGTAGCCCGGCGCGGCGGTCGCCCGGGCCGGTCGCGGGCGGATGCGGGCGCTTTCGCTTACCCGGGCAGGGCCGTTGTGGCACCATTTCCGGCGATGGCCAATGTCCGGGACGTGAAAATGCGGCAGTCGAGTGGAGCGTGGATGCGGTGGTCGGGCGGATTGCGCCGGGCGTTCGGCCTGTGCGCGGGCTTGGGCCTGGCGTTCGCGCTGGCGCTGCCCGTGGCCCACGCGCAGCGCGTGGAGGGCGACCGCGCGGCCGCCAGCGGCATCTACGAGGCCGAGGTCCCGGTGAACAGCCAGACCGACACCGAGCGCAACAACGGCTTCGCCCGCGCGCTGGCGCAGGTGATGGCCAAGATCAGCGGCGACCGCACCGCCACCGGGCGCCCGGGCGTCGGCCAGGAACTGCGCCGCGCCAAGGATTACGTGGCCGGCTACGACTATCGCCAGGATCAGGGCGTGTCCGCGACCGGCGCGCCGACCTTCAAGACCGTGCTGGTCGTGCGTTTCGACCAGACCAAGGTCGACAGCGTCATCGGTGCGCTGGGTCTGCCGATCTGGCCGCAGCCGCGGCCCAAGCCGGTGCTGTGGCTGGCGATCGACGATGGCAAGGGGCCGCGTCTGGTCGGCGTGGGCCAGAGCAATGCCGCCCGCGCGGTTCTCGACCGGGCGATCGAGCGAGGCTACCGACTCGGCCTGCCGGCCGGCAACGCCGCCGAACAGGCCGCGGTCGGTGCGATCTGGCGCAGCGATACCGGCGCCGTCGCCCGCGCCTCGGCGCGCTACAGCCCGCCGATGCAGCTCATCGGCAAGCTCTACCGCAAGGGCACCGGCTGGAAGGCCGACTGGATTTTCGTCGACGCCGGTCGCGTGCTGTCGAAATGGTCGACCGAGCATTCCGACGCCCGCGCCGCGATGGCCGGCGGCGCCGACGGCGGCGCGGACGCGCTGATCCGTCGCTACGCCCGCCGTGGCGGTGGCGCCGGCGCACCGGGCAACTATCGCGTGCTGATCACCGGCATCGACAGCGCCGACGATTACATCCGCCTGATGACCCACCTGCAGGAGATCTCGGTCGTGCGCAAGGTGCGCCCGGTGCACGCCGGCCCCGATGGCCTGCTGCTGGAACTGGAACTGATCAGCGGTCTGCCCGGGTTCCGCAAGATGATCGACGGTCGCGGCGTGCTGGTCGGCAGTGCCGCCGCGGCGCCGGACGGTACGACGCCCCCGGCCGAGGGCGAAACGCCGCTCGTGCCGACGTTCGACATGCGCTGAGGCCGAAAATGGACATCCGACCCGAACCATCCGGCGGTCCCGACAACTCCGGGGCCGTCGAGGACATCGCGCTGTTCTTCCGCCGTTTGCAGTGGGCGCTGCTGCTGCTGGGCGTGGGCGCGCTGATCTGGCTGCTGACGCCGGTCCTGACGCCGTTCGCCGCTTCGCTGCTGTTGGCGTGGCTGGGCGACCCGGTGGTCTCGCGGCTGCAGAAGCGCGGCATGTCGCGCAACGGCGCGGTCGCGCTGGTGTTCACGCTGATGGTGCTGGCCGTGGTGGTGCTGGTGCTGATCCTCGTGCCGGTGATCCAGGAACAGGTCGTCGTGCTCGTCAGCAGCGTGCCGAACTATCTGGACTGGCTGGCGAAGACCGGACTGCCGTGGCTGCAGGCGAAGACCGGCCTGGACATCGTGGCCTGGTTGGACCAGGACGCGCTGATCGACATGCTCAAGCGCAACTGGAAGGGCGCCAGCGGCATCGCCACCCAGGTGCTCGGCGTGGTCACCCAGTCCGGGTTCACGGTCCTCGGCTGGTTCGCCAACATCGTCCTGATTCCTTTCCTCACGTTCTTCTTCCTGCGCGACTGGGGCCTGCTGGTAGAGCGCGTCGCCGGCCTGGTGCCGCGCGCGCGCGCCGCGGTCGTGGCGCAGCTGGCGAAGGAATCCGACGCCGTGCTTGGCAGCTTCCTGCGCGGCCAGTTCCTGGTGATGCTGGCGATGGGCGTGTTCTACGCCGTCGGCCTGTGGGGCGTGGGCCTGGAAGTCGGCATCCTGATCGGCGTGCTCGCCGGCCTGCTCACCTTCATTCCCTACATCGGCCCGACCACGGTGCTGGTCGGCGGCGTCATCGCCGCGCTGGTGCAGTTCGGCGACTGGCAGCATCTGGTCGGCGTGCTCGCGGTGTGGGGCCTCGGCCAGGTGCTGGAGAGCTACGTGCTGACGCCGAAGCTGGTGGGCGACCGCGTCGGCCTCAGCCCGGTGACGGTGGTGTTCGCGGTGATGACCGGCGGCACGCTGTTCGGTTTCCTCGGCATGCTGCTCGCGCTGCCGGTGGCATCGGTGGCGAACGTGCTGATCCGTCACGTGCACGCGCAATACACCGCCAGCCGTTTCTATCTCGGCGACGACGTGGCGACGGCGAAGATCGAGATCGCCGAGGTCCATCACGGGCGCCAGTCCGCCCCGGCCGATGCCGGCAAGCCGGCGGAGCCGACGGACCCGGCGTGAACGCGAGCACACCCGCCGCGGCCGCGGTGCAGTTGCCGCTGGCGCTGCGGTTTCCGCCCGACCAGCGGTTCGAGACCTTCGCTTCGGCGCCGGCCGGCGCGCTCGCGCAGTTGCGTGCGCTGGCGCAGGGCGACGCCGCGGATTGCGTGTATCTCACCGGTCCCGCCGCGACCGGCAAAAGCCATCTGCTGCTGGCGGCCTGCGCCGACGCCGAGGCCGCGGGTCGGCGCACCGCCTATCTGCCGCTGGCCGCCGCCGCCGGTCGCCTGCGCGACGCGCTGGATGCCTTCGAACATGCCGATCTGCTGGCCCTCGATGGCCTGGAAGCGGTGGCCGGCGATCGCGAGGACGAGATCGCCCTGTTCGATGCCCACAACCGCGCCCGCGACGCCGGCCGCTCGCTGCTCTACGCCGCGCGGGTCGCGCCCGATGCGCTCGAACTCGTGCTGCCGGATCTGCGATCGAGGCTGTCGCAGTGCGCGCGGATCGCGCTGGAAGCGCTCGACGACGCGGGCCGCGCCGAGGTCCTGCGCCTGCGCGCGCTGCGCCGAGGGCTGCAGCTCGAAGACGCCGCCATCGACTGGCTGCTCAAGCGCGTGGATCGCGATCTGGTCAGCCTCACCGGTCTGCTCGATCGCCTCGACCGCGAATCGCTGGCCGCGCAGCGCCGGCTGACGGTGCCGTTCCTGCGGAGCGTGCTCGGCGGTTGATCGTGTTCCGGACAGCGAGCGCTCCAGACTGCGCGTGCTTCAAAATCGCCTGAGATTCGATCGCCGTCGAATCCTCAGCCGCCGAGACTGCGATTCAGTTCCGCCAACCGCTCCGGCGTCCCCACGTCCGTCCAACGTCCCCGGTGGTGTTCGCCGGTCACGCTGGCGCGTCCCATCGCCGCGCGCAGCAGCGGGGCGAGTTTGAAGCGCGGCGGTTTTTCGCGCGCGCCCGGCGCGTCGCCGATGATCCGCCGCCAGTCGTCGAACAGATTCGGGCGATACACGCCGATGCCGGCGAAGGTCAGCCGCGTGCCGGTGTCGCCGTCGACGATCTCGTCCGCGGCGGGCGTCGCGCTCAACACCTGTCCGTCGCGCATCAGGCTGAAATCGCCGCGTGCGTTGTGGTCGGGGTTGTCGACCAGGACCAGATGCGCGTCGCTGACCGGTTCGCGCGGCAATGCGGCGAAGTCGTGGTCGGTCCAGATGTCGCCGTTGATGGCGAGGAAGGGCTCCTCGCTGATGCGCTCGCGGCCCAGCAGCGGCAGCGCGTGCCACATGCCGCCGCCGGTTTCCAGCGGGGTCGGGCCTTCATAGGTGTAGTCGATGCGTACGCCGAATCGCGAGCCGTCGCCGAGCATTTCCGGGAAGCGCTGCGCGAGCCAACTGGTGTTGATCACCACGTCGCGGATGCCCGCGGCGGCGAGTTTTTCGAGGTGCCACACGATCAACGGCTTGCCGCCCACGGCCAGCAGCGGCTTCGGCGTGCTGTCGGTAAGCGGCCGCATCCGTTCGCCCAGGCCCGCGGCGAAAATCAAGGCTTTCATGGCGCCGCATCCCCCTGTGAGCGTCCCCGCCACTGTGCCATGGAGATCCGCGTCGGGACTGTGCCGTTCGGCACGTCGTCGCGTTCAGGCAGGCAGCGCGGGGCGGACGTGGCGGTCGAGCAGCGCGCCCAGCGGCGCCAGCTCGGGGTACTTCGGCACCACGCCGTCGAGGTAGGCGAGGAAGCGCGGCGCGTCGGCGATGTACTTGGGCTTGCCGTCGCGATGGTTCAGGCGGGCGAAGATGCCCAGGACCTTGAGGTGACGCTGCACGCCGATCCAGTCGGCGTCGCGACGGAAGCGCGCGAGTGGCGGCACCGGCAGCCCGGCGGCCATCGCGCGGGCGTGATAGCGATCCAGCCAGGCGTCGACGCGATCCTGCGGCCAGCTCAGGAACGCGTCCTTGAACAGGCTCAGCGCGTCGTAGGCGATCGGGCCGCGCACCGCGTCCTGGAAATCCAGCACCGCGGGACCGCCGGCCGCGGGCATCAGATTGCGCGGCATGAAATCGCGGTGCACCAGCACCTGCGGCTGCGCCAGCGCGGCATCGATCAGCCGGCGGTAGACCAGCTCCAGGGCTTCCAGATCGCCGCAGTCCAGGGCGACGCCGAGGTGACGGCCGAGGAACCATTCGTCGAACAGTTTCAGCTCGCGCGACAGCAACGCCTCGTCGTAGGCGGGCACATCCGCCGGCGGCGTGATCCGCTGCAGCGCCAGCAACTGGGTCACAGCGTCGTCGAACAGCGCGTCGGCGTTGTCGGCGTCGATGACGTGCAGGTAGGTGTCGCGGCCGAGATCCTCCAGCAGCAGGAAGCCGGCATCGGCGTCTTCGGCCAGCACCCGCGGCACGCGCACGCCGCCGGTTTCGAGCAGGGCGCGGATGCGCAGCCACGGACGCACGTCCTCCTTGTCCGGCGGCGAGTCCATCACGATCACGCTGCCCACGACGGACGCATCGGCGGCGCTGCCGCCGCGCCAATAGCTGCGGAAGCCGGCGTCCATCGACGCGCGTTCCAGCGTCAGCCCGGCATCGCCGGTCGCGGTGCGGGCCCAGGCATCGCGGGCGGCGGCGCGGCCGTCGGTCGAGAGGGCATCGTGTGCTGAAGCGGGGTCTGTGTGCATGCGGGACGGCGGCGGTTCGGCGAAGCCGACAGGGTAAACTGCGGGCCACGTTTTCGGGAGCGCGCCATGATCGAACTGCAGCCGGTGTTGTTGTCGGGCGGGTCCGGAACCCGGCTGTGGCCGCTGTCGCGCGAGGCCTATCCGAAGCAGTTCCTGGCGCTGGCCGGCGACGACACCATGCTGCAGGCCACCTGGCGCCGGGTCGAAGCCATCGCCACGCGCGCGCCGCTGGTGGTGGCGAACGAGGAGCATCGCTTTCTCGTCGCCGAGCAACTGCGGGTGATCGGGGCGCCGACGCCGCGGATCGTGCTGGAGCCGGTCGGCCGCAACACCGCGCCGGCCATCGCCGCCGCCGCGCTGATCGCGCGCGCCGATCCGCAGCACGCGCAGGACGATCCGCTGCTGCTGGTGCTGCCCTCGGACCACGTCGTCCGCGATCCCGAGGCCTTCCGCAGGGCGGTGCTCGCCGCGGTGCCCGCCGCCGATGCCGGTGCGCTGGTGACGTTCGGCATCGTGCCGCAGGCGCCGGAGACCGGCTTCGGCTACATCCAGGCGGACGCGGCGCAGGCCGGCACGGGCGACGGCCTGCGTCGCGTGCTGCGTTTCGTCGAGAAGCCCGACGCCGCCACCGCGCAGCGTTATCTCGACGAAGGCGGCTATTTCTGGAACAGCGGCATGTTCCTGTTCCGCGCCTCGCGTTTTCTCGCCGAACTCGCGAAATACCGGCCCGACATCCTCGACGCCGCGCGCGCCGCATGCGAGCACCTCGATCCCGACGGCGAGTTCCTGCGTCTCGACAAGGCCGCCTTCTCGGCGTCGCCGTCGGAATCCATCGACTACGCGGTGATGGAGAAGACCGACGCCGCGATGGTGCTGCCGGTGGACATCGGCTGGAACGATGTCGGTTCGTGGTCGGCGCTGTGGGAAGTCAGCGAGCAGGACGGCGACGGCAACGCGCACCACGGCGACGTGATCGCGATCGATACCCGCAACAGCTACGCCTACGCGCGGCGGCTGGTGGCGCTGGTCGGCGTGGACGATCTGGTGGTGGTCGAAACCGACGACGCCGTGCTGGTCGCCGCGAAGGACAAGGTGCAGGACGTGAAGCAGGTCGTCGCGCGGCTGAAGGCCGATCAGCGCTCGCAGGCCGCGCTGCATCGCGAAGTGCAGCGCCCCTGGGGCAGTTACGATTCCGTCGACATGGGCGCGCGCTTCCAGGTCAAGCGCATCAAGGTCAAGCCCGGCGCATCGCTGTCGCTGCAGTCGCACGCGCACCGCGCCGAACACTGGATCGTGGTCAGCGGCATCGCCCGCGTCACCCGCAATCTCGACGTGTTCGAGCTGGTCGCGAACCAGTCCACGTACATTCCCATCGGCGCCAAGCATCGGCTGGAAAACCCCGGCACCGGGATGCTGGAGCTGATCGAAGTGCAGTCCGGCGATTATCTCGGCGAAGACGACATCGTTCGCTACGAGGATGTGTATGGGCGCGGGTGATGTTGCGATCGCATGCTATGCGGCCCCCCTCCGGCATGCGTGAATTCGATTCGCGGGAAATGCCCGGCATCGCACGCTGCCCAGGCAGCTTCCGTGAATTCTCCTGTTGATCATCGACCCCGCCGTTCTGCAGTGAATCTCGCGCTCTTCGACTTCGACGGCACCATCACCGACCGCGAGATGCTGCCGGCGTTCGTGCGTTTCGCGGTGCCGCCGTCGCGACTGCGGCTGTGGGCGTGGCTGCTGGCGCCGTGGGTGATCGGTTATCGGCTCGGTTGGGTGTCGGGCGTGTCGATCCGCCGGAAGATCGCGCGGTTCGGTTTTCGCGGGATGTCCGCCGCCGATTACCGCGCAGCAGGCGAGCGCTTCGCGCGCGAGGCGCTGCCATCGGTGCTGCGTCCGGAGGCGATGGCGCGGATCGCCTGGCATCGGGCGCGCGGCGACACCGTGGTCGTGGTCTCCGGCGCCTACGATGTCTATCTCGCCCCCTGGTGTCGCGCGCAGGGACTCGGGCTGATCTGTTCGTCGCTGGAAATCCTGGACGGCAGGCTCACCGGGCGGTATGCCGGCGCGCAGTGCGTGGGTGCGGAAAAGGCGCGGCGCGTACGCGAGCAGTACGCGCTGTCGAGCTTCGACGCGGTCCACGCCTACGGCGACACGCCGGAAGACGCCGAACTGCTGGCGCTGGCCGACGAGAGCTGGTTCCGGGTCTGGCCCGAGGCCTGATGCGTTGCCGCCGCGCGCGGCATTGATCCTCTTCGCCCTCCCGATCCGCTGATCAGAATGGCGCCGCGTCTGCCGGTGCCGCCGTGGCCGCTGCGCCTTCCCGACGAAGCGACGGCGCCGACGATGGTCTGCGGCAACCGATACGAGGAATCGAAGTGATGCGACTGGCGAAACACCTGTGGAAGGCAGCGCTCTGCGCGGGCTTGGCGGCGAGCGCGCCGCACGCGGCGATGGCGGAGGACAGCATCGTCGCCACGACCTGCGCGCTGCCGGCCGGGCAGACGATGTGCACGCTCAACATCCGCTGGCAATCGTCCAGCAAGGAGGCGATGGTCTACGTGGTCGATCCGATGACCGGCGACGCCCGGCTGTGGGCGGCGAACGGCACCAGCGGCGATCAGGACTGGCCCTATGCCGTGCAGTGGCCCGGGCAGGAATTCGAGGTGCGGGTGAATGGCGTCGCCACGGCGCGCACCCGGGTTTGGGGCAAGCGCATGCAGAAGGCTGCGCTGGCGGGCGGCATGAACTATTTCTACTACGACATCGATTACGCCCAGAGCACCGAAGGTCAGTGGGTGCCGTATACCGCGATGGAAGGGCTCGGGCATTTCGTGCCCGGCGAGACCGTCATGAACCAGTTGATCGAGATGCACGAGACGGGCGCGCGCACGCTGCGGATCCCGGTGTGGTTCCTCGACGAGGGGCGGATGGGAACGCCGCCGAACGACTATGCCTGCGGGCCCGATCCCGTGCCGTCCGATCCCGTTTCGAAACGCGGCGCGTCCGGCGGACTCGAAGCCGCATGCAGGACGAATCTCGCGAAGCTCCTCAACTACGCGCAACAGATCGGATACGAGCACGTGATCGTCGGCCTGTTTCCGCAGTGGCGCAACGATCCGTGGTCGTGCGAGCTCAGCGAACCCAAGCGCTGGCAGGAACTGGCCGACCAGAACTATCGCGTGATCGCCGACCTGCGCGCGATCGCGCGCGCCTCCGGCCTGAAATACATGATCGATCTGGGCAACGAAGGCATTCCGCAGACCGGACGCCCCGCCTGCCACTTCGATTATGTGCGTGCGACCTGGAACCGCTATGCCGCGGACTTCGGCACCATGGATACCGTCGGCTTCTCGATCGCCGTCGACAGCACCTGGACCGCGCAGCATCGCTACGGCCAGATCGCATCCGTCTATGGCAGCCGCACGCCCACCGCGATCGACGTGCACGTTTACGGCGACGGCAGCAACGGCAACACCGATGCGGCGATCTTCAGCGCGCTGCTCGCGCAGCAGTCGGCATTGCCGGCGAAGTACCGCGCGCTGCCGTGGATCGTGGGCGAGGCCTTTTTCAACGACGCGGCCGCGGCCCAGGCGTTCGCGAACGGCGCCGCCTCGAAGGAGATCCTGTTCATCAACCACTGGCCGCTCGCGCGCAGCCCCAGGCGCATGGTGCCGCCGGCGTCGTTTCCGTTGTTCGATGCCTATCGCCAACGCGGGTTCTGAGCATCGCCCGTCGACGGCACCGCAGTCGTATCATCGTCGCGAGCGTGTGCGTATCCCGCACCGCTGCTGCCTTGAACGCCTGATCATTCGGAAGTCCGTATCTTGAACATCCAGCTCATCGTGGTTCTGGTATCGATGCTGTGCCTGCCCATCGCGCAGGCGCAGGACGCCTCGCCGCCGGTCGAGGCCGCCGCCCCCGCGGCGGTGGACACGTCCAGGCCTCACATTCCGGGGCTGGTCTCGCATCCGTCCCTGCGCAAGGTGCAGTGGGCGATGGAGGAGACCAACCTCGCGACGCTGCAACTGACGGTGGAAGTGCAGTGGGACGGCGAGGGCCGGGTGCAGCAGGCGCGCGTGCTGGAGCGGACCGGCAGCGGCGCCGTCGAAAAGGCGGCGCTCGCCTGGGCTCGCGGCCTGCGCTTCGAGCCGGGCACGCCGGGCAAGGGGCTGATTCCCTTCCACTTGCGCAACGGCCGGCGGGGTGGCGGAAACATGCCGTACTTCCCGGGCCCCGGCGCAGGCCCCTGAGCCCGGGCGCCGGCGCAGGGCTGGCGCGCCGGTCGTCGGGTGATGTCGCGCCGCGCGTCGCCCGGGTGGCCCGATGCGCGATGATCGGCGCGGCGGACTTCCGCATCCGCATCCGGCCGATGGAGGCAACATGCGCAACGTATCCCCGGCAATGACGATCCTGGCGGCGGCATTCGCGCTGCCGGCATCCGCCGCATCTCCACCCGCCGCACGGGGGCCGTCGTATTCCTGCGTCAGGGTCGCGCCCGGCAGCATCGAGGCGATGGTGTGCGCCGATGCGGCGCTGTCGGCGTTGGATCGCACGCTGGCCGAGGTCTACGCGCGGGCGTCGAAGAAAGCCGCGAAGGAACGCCCGTCGACCTTGCGTGCGGAGCAGTCCGGCTGGGTCAAGGGCCGCAACGACTGCTGGAAGAGCGGGGACAAGCCCGCCTGCGTGCGCGATGCCTATGTCCGCCGCATCGCGGAGCTGCAGGCCCGCTACCGGCTGGTGCCGGTCGTGGCCACCGTCCGCTATGTCTGCGATGGACAGCCTGCGAATGAAGTGGTCGCGACCTATTTCGAGACCGAACCTGCGACGCTCATCGCCGAACGCGGCGACAGCCTGTCGCTGATGTATGTCGAGCCCGTCGCCAGCGGCGCGAAATACGTCGGTCGCAACGAATGGCTGTGGGAACACCAGGGCGAGGCGACCGTGGTCTGGGGTTACGGTGCGCCCGAAATGCGCTGCGTGCCGGCGCGCTGATGCCGGCGTTCCCGATGCGAGGTCGTGCCGCGACCGGCATGCGCCGCGCGGTTTCGTCCTCTCCGATTTCCGTCGTGCCTGTCCGCCTTGAGGAGTTCCGATGCGTCGAAGCATGAAGTGGTTGCTGTCCGGATGCCTGCTCTTTCTTCTGTTCGGGGCCGGCGTGGCCGTGCTGACCTGGCGCTTCGTGTCCTCGAACAAGGACGCATGGCTGAGCCGGGGCACCGAGGCCTTGGCCGAAGGCGAGCGGGCGGGCCGCGATCTGGACGAGCGCGCCTGCGTCGACGCCGCGATCGCACGCCTGAAGGAGGACGGATCGTTCGGCACCGGTCTCGGCGCGCGCCTGTGGTTGAGCGGTTGTCTCAACACCAGCCGCCAGGCGGACGGCTTCTGCGACAAGGTGCCGCCGTCGACCGAGATCATGAAGACGATCGAATGGAGCGCGAGCGCCTGTCTGCGATATGGCCTGGGCAACAACTCCGGCTGCACCGGGTTGATGCAGGAAACCCAGAAGCACTGCGCCGAAGCGGGCGTCGCGTCGTCGCCGTAGCCGACACGAGACCTCCGCGCCGCGGAACCGCAGCGCGGGGGTTTCGGATCCGGCGCATCGACATCAGCCCGGCAAGATGAGCCGGGGAAGATCAGCCCGGCAACGTCAGCCCAGCAACGTCAGCCCAGCGAGGCCAGCCACTCGTCGTCGGAGCCTTCGTTCACGCCTTCGAACAGGAAGGTGGAGAGATAGCGTTCGCCGGTGTCGGGCAGCATCGTCAGCAGCACCGAACCTTCCGGCGCGGATTCCGCGGCCTTCAGCGCGGCGGCGGCGGTCGCGCCGGCCGAGATGCCGACGAAGATCCCTTCCTCGGCGGCGAGCCGTCGCGAGGTGTCGCGGGCGACGACATCGTCGATCAGGATGATCTCGTCGGCGATGGTGCGATTGAGCACGCCGGGCAGGAAGTCCGGGGTCCAGCCCTGGATCTTGTGCGGCTTCCACTCCTGTCCGGACAACAGCGCGGCGCCGGCGGGTTCGGTGCTGACGATGCGGATGTCCGGGCGCGCCAGCTTCAGCACTTCGCCAGCGCCGGTGATGGTGCCGCCGGTGCCCCAGCCGCTGACGAAGTAATCGAGCCGCTTGCCGGCGAAATCGCGCAGGATTTCCGGGCCGGTGGTGCTGCGGTGATAGGCGGGGTTCGCCTCGTTCTCGAACTGGCTGGCGAGGAACCAGCCGTGCTTCTCGGACAGTTCCCGCGCCTTGCGCACCATGCCGCTGCCGCGCTCGGCGGCGGGGGTGAGGATGACCTTGGCGCCGTAGGCGCGCATCAGCTTGCGGCGTTCGACCGAGAAGGTTTCGGTCATCACCGCGACGAATTTGTAGCCGCGCGCCGCGGCCACCATCGCCAGCGCCACGCCGGTGTTGCCGGAAGTCGCCTCGACGATGGTGTCGCCGGGCTTGAGCAGGCCCTTCTTCTCGGCGTCGAGCACGATGGCGATGGCGAGACGGTCCTTCACCGAGCCGCCGGGATTGAAGGCTTCGACCTTGGCGTACAGCGTCACATGCTTCGGCGCGATGCGTTGCAGGCGGACGATCGGCGTGCCGCCGATGGTGTCGAGGATGTTGTCGTAAAGAGCCATGAGCGGATTCCTGTGGTCTGGCGGATCTCGGGGAATGGACGGCGTTCGATGATCGCGACGCTCATCGACATCGGAAGACGGAGATGGACTGCGTGGTCACGCGGCCTCCGCGAGCGCGGCGGTGGTGTCCGCAGCGTCGGCGGCGCGCGCTTCCGCGACCAGCGGCGCGTCGCCGAACCAGTGCAGTCGCGCGGCCAGCGCGGCGACCTCGCCGACGAACAGCAGTGCGGGCGAGCGGATGTCGTGGCGGCGCGCGCATTCCGGCAGATCGTCGAGCGTGCCGACGACCACGCGCTGTCCGGCGCGGGAGCCGTTCTCCACCAGCGCGCAGGGCGTGCACGCGGCGCGGCCGTGCGCCAGCAGGCGTGCGCGCACGCGTTCCAGTCCGGACACGCCCATGTAGAACGCGAGCGTCTGTTTTTCGCGTGCGAATCCGGCCCAGTCCAGGCCGTCGTCTTCCTGCTTGCCGTGCGCGGTGACGAATCGCACCGACTGCGCGTGATCGCGGTGGGTCAGCGGAATGCCGGCATACGCGGCGCAGGCCAGCGCCGCGGTGATGCCCGGCACCACTTCGAAATCGATGTCGTGCGCGCGCAGGAATTCGAGTTCCTCGCCGCCGCGGCCGAAGATGAAGCCATCGCCGCCCTTCAGCCGCACCACGCGCCTGCCGGCACGCGCGTGTTCCAGCATGAGCGCGTGGATGCCTTCCTGCGGCACGTGATGGTGGCCGGCTTCCTTGCCCACTTCGATGCGTTCGGCGTCGCGGCGCGCGAGTTCGAGCACGTCGGCGCTGACCAGTCGATCGTGCAGGATCACGTCGGCCTCGTTGAGCAGGCGCAGACCGCGCAGCGTCAGCAGGCCGGCATCGCCGGGACCGGCGCCGACCAGCGCCACGCGCCCGCGCAGGGTGACCTCGGCGGATGACTCCAGCAGGGCCAGCAGCCGCTGTTCGCCGGCCGCGGTGTCGCCGCGACGCAGCAGGCTCTGCACATCGCTGCGCAGCACCGCATCGAAGAATCGCCGGCGCACGCCGGTATCGGGGATGCGCATGCGGATGCGGTGGCGATGCCGCACCAGCAGGTCGCCGAGGGTGCCCAGCGATTCGTCGAGCTCGGTTTCGAGTTTCTCGCGCAGGTGCCTCGCCAGCATCGGCGCGCCGCCGCCACTGGAGATGGCGATCTGCAGCGGGCCGCGCTCGATCCGCGCCGGCACCTGGAAACTGCACAGCGGCGCGTCGTCGACCACGTTCGCCCAGATCCGGCGTGCTTCGGCGGCGGTGGCCACGGCGCGGTTGGCGTCCGGATCGTCGGTCGCGGCGATCGCCAGCCAGACGTCGTCGAGCCAGGCCGGTTCGAAGCGACCGGTGAGGAGTTCGATCCGGCCTTCGGCGGCCCAGGCCGTCACTTCGGGCGCGAATTCGGGGGCGCCGACCCGCACCCGGGCGCCGGTGGGCAGCAGCGCGGCGATCTTGCGCCGGGCCACGGCGCCACCGCCGACCACCAGGACCGGGCGGCCGCGAAGGTCGAGAAAGGCGGGGAACAGGGGCGGTGTGCCGGCGTCGTCCGTCCGCGTCGCGGTTTCACGGGCCGGGTCGGCCGGGCGCGGCGTGTTCGCGTGGGACTGGGCTTCGGGCATGGCCGATCCGCCGGGAGGAGGGGCGTTCCAACGTAGTTCCGGGACGGAAACGCAGGAAATGATCGCGGGGCTTGGTTATATGCTTATTTGGAATAAGGTGTCGCACTCATGCTCAATTGTTATCTGCTATTCATATCGCTTGATCCGAATGAAGAGATTTTCGAGCATTGCCCGGACGCCTCGAATCTCCGCATCCCGCCACGCTCTCCGCCATGAGCACACCCTCGCCATGACCCTGGTCCAGCTCCGCTACTTCGTCGCGATCGCCGATGCCGGCTTCAACATCACTTCGGCGGCGGAGCACGTCCATGCCACCCAGCCGGGGCTGTCGAAGCAGCTCAAGCAGTTGGAGGACGAACTCGGCTTCCTGTTGTTCGTGCGCAAGGGGCGCAGTCTGGAAGGCCTGACCCCCGCCGGCACCCAGGTGCTCGTGCACGCGCGCAAGCTGCTGAGCGAGGCCGCGAACATCCGCGCGTTCGCCGCGAACCAGCGCCGCGATGGCCAGGGCCAACTGCTGATCGCCACCACCCACACCCAGGCCCGTTTCGTGCTGCCGCCGGTGATTTCGCAGGTGCATCAGGCCTATCCGCAGCTGAGCATCCATCTGCAGCCCAGCGCCGACGGCGACGTCCTCACCCAGCTCGCCCGCGGCGAGGCGGATCTCGCGCTGATCAGCACCGCGGGCGCCGCGCCGTCCGACGGCATCGCCATCCCGCTGTTCCGCTGGCGTCGCGTGGTGCTGTTGCCGCGCGCGCACCCGCTGGCGCAGAGCGGCGCGTGGCCGACGCTGGCCGATCTCGCCGCCTATCCGCTGGTGAGCTACGAATCCTCGATCCGTCCGGACTCCTCGCTGCGCCGCGCCTTCGCCGGACGCGGGCTGGAGCCGCAGCTGGCGATGACCGCGCGCGACGCCGATCTGATCAAGACCTATGTCCGCGCCGGGATCGGCGTGGGCCTGCTCGCCGAAATGGCGGTGAGCGCGATCCAGGACAACGATCTGGTCGCGCTGCCCGCACCGGATGCGATCCCGGAGTGCACCGCCTGGGCGGTGTTGCCGCGCGAGCGCGTGCTCCGCGACTACACCGTGGAGTTGCTCGTGACCCTGGCGCCGCAGCTCGATCGCCACGATCTGCGGCGGATCCTGGCCGGCAACCAGACCGCGGACTGGCCGGCGCCGCCGAGCTGGGCGGAATTGAGCCAGGCGATCACGAACTGAGGCATCACGGCGACGCGTCGGGCGCGTGCTCGTCGACGCGCTCGTCGCGCACCAGGAATGCGGTCGCCGCGAAACCGCGCAGCAAGGTGCCGGACAGCATCGTTTCGACCGCCATGAAACCGCGCACGGAACGACCGGTGACCGCACGCACCGGATGGCCGTCGGGCAGGTCCGCGATCACGTTCGCATCCGGTGGCGTGCTGCGTCGCGGCCGGCTGCGCAGCCGCAGCGCGCTGCCGCGCGTTTCGACGCGAAACAACGGGCCGGTGGCGGGCGGTGCGGCCGGCGATGGCGCGAGGGCTTCGTCGATCGACACGGTCTTCGACAGTCGCAGGAACGCGAAGACGGATTCGCCGTAATAGCGCTGGCCGTCGAAATGGCCTTGGCGCAGCCCGCGTTCGGGCCGGAAGCGGCCGGTGTTGTAGACGATGGCGACATGCGCGAGCGCTTCGTTGCCGAGGCTGCGGCGGTGTTCGAGGCCGAGCGTGCACAGGCCGCGCTTCAGTTCGTCGACGCACATCGCCAGGGTGTCGTCGAAACGCGCGTACCGGCGGCCGAGGAAATAATCCGGATCGGTACGGAAATGCTGCAGGTCGCGCTGGAACAGCCCGTAACCGCGGCAGAACTTGTCGGGATTCGCGGCCGAGCGTTCGTAACCGGGAATGTACGCCGCCATGTCGACGAGCGCCTGGCGCGCGATCGCGAACATCGCCGCGCCCTGCGGATGCGACAGCAGATCGGCGCGGTGTTTGGGGAACGGGCGTCCGCTGCCGTCGGGCCGCGCATCGATGGTGTCGCCGACGCACAGATCGAGAATGCGCGCGATCGGCATGCGCTTGCGACGCAGGGTCGACCAGATGAAACCCGTTTCCTGGCAGGCGATGGCGACGACCAGATCGACGCCCAGCGGCGTGCCCTCGACCGCGGACGCGATGCGCGCCGCGAATTGCCGTTTGAACCAGAGGATATCGTTGCGGTCGGGCATGGCCCCTCCTGGGCGTGCGCCGTGCGTTGGGGATGCGATGGGGAAGGCGCGGACCGCCGCGCGGCCCGGATGCGTCCGCATCCGGGCGACGGAGGCCGCAGTCCTCAGCGGTTGGCCGTCTGCATGGGGAAATCCAGCGGCTCGATTTCCTCGACCAGCAGCAGCCGGATGTCGTCGGACGACAGCAGTGCGCGCAACTGTGCGGCCAGCGGTTTCAGCTGCTCGTGGCCGATGCACAGCGCCCAGACCTGTTCGACCATCGTCGCGATGTCGTTGGCCGGGTCGTATTGCACGGCGCCGCTCTGGGCGACGATCTGCAGCAACTGCCGGGCGAGATCGCGCGCCTGCTGCACTTTCGCCGCATGCGGGCGGAGCGCGTCCTGCGCGGACAGCTGCAGTTCGTGCATCAGGCCGATGGCGATGGCCTGCTGGCGGCGACGCAGGGTGCCGCGCCGCTGTTCGTCGTATTCGGCCGCGAGGATGCGCGCCTTGTGGCCGGCGAGATCGGCGGCCGCGACCAGACCGTGTCCCGACAGCAGCGTTTCCGATGCGTCGATCCAGCGCAGCAGGTCGTCGAGCGCGGTCGGCGATTTGCGTTCGAAGCTCCGCACCAGCATGGGCACGCGCAGCAACTGGTCGGACATCTGGCGGACGAGCTGGAGTTTCGATCTCAGCATGGCGGCTTACTCCGGAATCAGCTTGCGTTCGATGGTGCCGTCGCTGCGTTCCGAGGTCTGCCATTCCATGCCGTCCTCGCCGATCTTCATCCGGATGTGGATGATGTCTTCGGGACGCTGCTCGCGCAGGCGATGGGATTCGGCGATCACGGCGAGCTGGTCGAGCACGGGTTTGTCGACGACGCCGGTCACCAGGCCGAGGCCGAGCTCGTGGCAACGCTTCGTGATGTCGTCCTGCGCGTAGCCTTCGGGGAACTTGCCCTCGTGCAGGCGCGCCTCGATGCCGATGTCGAACAGATCGGAGACGATATCGCCCGCGAAGGTCAGCATCGGCTTGATCCGGTCGCCGGAGACGCGGATGCCGTCCACGAGTTTCGGGATGTGCGCGTCGAGCGCGGAGAGCAGTTTCTGGGCCGCGACCGGCGGCAGTTCCACGTAGCCGACGAAGCGCGAGAGTTCGCGCGCGCAGACGCGCTTGAACTCGGCGTTGCCGATGGGGTCGAGCTGGTAGCCGCTGCGTTCGCTCAGTCCTTCGATCGCCACCGGAATGGTGAGCTCGATGTCGCCGATGCGCATGCGCGGCACGGAAAAATGCTTGAGCAGATCGTGTTTCGCGTATTGCTCGGCCACCTGCACGGTCTGCAGGTCGGCGATCACGCGCGCGTCGGTGATGCTGGCGACGAGGCCGCCGAGATATTCGTTGAGGGTGGGCATGGTGCGCTGTCCTGGAAAAGTCATGGGAAAAGTGGGGCCGGCCGGAGCCGGCCCCGTTTCGATGCGGAAGCGGTTCGACGCCGCGGTCGCGAGGGCCGCGCGCGTCGACCGCAACGGCTTACGCTGCCGCCGGCGCTTCCTGGCGGACGATGCTTTCTTCCATCATGTTCAGGATCCGCTCGAGGCCGGCCGGGATCTCGTCGTTGACCGCGCGCACGCGCACGCCGAGGTTGTAGGTGCGCTCCGTGGTGCTGGTGCTGCTGGACGTGCGCTTGTACGAGGCCGACGCCTTGAAGTTGACCTTCCAGAAACGGCCGCTGATTTCGGCGCTGGCCGCGAACTCGCTGGAGACGTTCGTGGTTTCCACCGAGGTGAGCTTGGCGTTGAAGTCGATGTTGACCTCGTCGATGCGCAGCGCCGGGATCGTCAGCATGGTCAGGAACGGCACTTCGATGTTGACTTCGGCGGAAATGAACTGGTCGGCGACGTTGGTCCCGCTGGGCAGACCTTCGGCGGTCAGCTGTGCCGGGGTCTTGCCGAAATGCGGGTTCGGGACGTCCTTCTTGTACTTGAACGTCACGTAGCGCAGTTCGGACGGCAGCGCCGGGTTCGCGTTCGGCACGAAGCCGACTTCCTTGATGAAGTTGACCTGCGACATCGACGCGGCATGCTGCGCATCCACGGCCGCCTGCAGCGGACCGCCGATGTAGACGCTGAAATCGAGGCTGTTGAGTTCCTGCACGAGATTGGGCATGTGTTGCTCCTTGTGGTGGTTTGCCTGCTCTTTCGCCTACTCTGTTGCGGCTTTTCGGCGTCCGCCGTCGCGCGCTGCGCCGTCTTCCCCGGCCGGCGGTCTCCATCCGTGGAGTCCACCGGCCAGGCAAGTGCGTCCCTGCGAAGGAAGACATCCTGTCCTCCTTCCGGCGATCTTCGATGGGTGTCGCCCGGCACGCATGCGGGCGTTCGAGGATGACGTTGTCGTCTTTGCGTGCAATCCATTATCGGCATCGGGGTCGCACGGGCTGCGACGCCGGGCGATCGATGAAATCTCTTGAAAAACAGATGTTTTCTGGATTTTCAGGCGACTGGTTCCGCTTCTGTCAAGGCTTGCGCCGAGCCCGGATTCGTGGTTCCGGGATGGCGCGCCGGCGCTCGTGCCGCGCGCAAAAAAAAGACCCGGGCATGCCCGGGTCTTTCGTGTCGCGTCATGGCCGGTGACGAATCAGAACGTGATGCTCCAGCTGTCGATGCGGCCGGTATCGCCCGCGGCGTTGTCGTTCACCCGCAGCTTCCAGGTGCCGTTCAATGCTTCGGTCGACAGGTTCACGGTGTAGGTCGTGTTGATGTTGTCGGCGCTGCCGCCGCTGCGGTTGTGCAGCACGTACACGCTGCCGTCCGGCGCTATCAGATCCACCTTCAGGTCGCCCTTGTAGGTGTGGACGATGTTGACGAGTACCGGCGTCGCCGCGCCCGCGTTGCCGCTGCGGCCCGACACCGTGATCGGGCTCTCCACCGTCGCGTTGTCGCCGATGGCGACGTCGGTGCCGTTGGTGTAGGTCTGCGCGCCGCCGGCGCTCACCGTGACCGACTGCGTCTTCGTGTTGGTGAGGCCGCCATTGTCGGTGACGGTGAGGCTGACGTTGTAGGTGCCGGCCGCCGCGTAGGTCCTGCTCGGATTCGTCGCGGTCGAGATCGTGCCGTCGCCGAAATCCCATGTGCGCGCGGCGATGCTGCCGTCGCTGTCGGTGGAGGTGTCGGTGAACGTGGCGGTCAGCCCTGAAGCCGTGCTGCTGAAGTTCGCCACCGGCGCGACGTTGCCGCCACCGCCGCCGCCGGTGATCGTCAGCAGCACCGCGTTCGGCGTGCCCGGCTTGCCTGCGGCATCGGTGCCCTGCACGTACACGATGTGCTGGCCCGCGGCCAGACCGGTGGTGCCGAGGCTGGCGGTGACCGTCTCGCGGGTGGCGTTGAAGCTGCCGTCGCTCGCGCTCATCGCGATGCCGGTCGCGCCCGCTTCCCACGGCGGCAGGTCGAGGTAGAGCTTCGCCGACGCGATCGCCTGCGTGGTTTCGGTGCCGTTGGTCTGGTTGAACCGGCTGTCGTCGAGAATCGCGGAGATCGTCACCGGCGTGCCGGCCGGCACCGACGCGCTGGAGGTCGACACGCTCACCGTGTCCGGGCCGGAGGGATAACGATAGGGCGCGGTGAGATTGCGCGCGGCGTACTTCAGCGACGCGAGATTGTTCGGCAGCGTCGACGAAGTGAAGGTCGAACAGGATTCGAAGAACGACACGCCGAGTTCGATCGTGTAGCTGGGCACGCCGAGCAGGCCGTACATGGTGTCGTCGGTGGTGCCGTCGGTGCCGTAGAGTTCGTTCGACTGCTGCGGACGGTAGCCGTTGAAGTAGGCCATGCGCCGGCCGAGCGTGCGCAGCGCGGCGCTGTTCGGCGCCGGGCTGGTGGTGTCGCCCCACGACCACAGCACCAGCTGCGAATAGCTGTGGATGTCGAGGAACATGCCCTGGTAGTCGTCGGGCGCGGCGCTGGTGTTGCTGTCGCTGCGGCGATCGGGGAACAGGCCGCCGCTGTACACGCCGCTGGCGTTCGGCGTGCCGGCCACCAGCCGCATCAGGTTCTGGGTTTCCGGTTCGGACTGCGCCAGCGGACCGCGGTAGGTTTCGGCGCAGGCGTTGCCGCTGGAGCCGCCGGCGACGGTGTTCCAGTGGAAGGGGAAGTTGCGGTTGAGATCGATGCCGACGCTGTTGGCGCTGCAGCTGCCGTTGCTGTTGTCGACGTTCTTGCGCCAGGACAGGCCGGTTTCGGCTTTCTTGCGGCCGTCGGGATTGGCCTGCAGCACGAGATAGAACGTGTAGTTGTCCATCAGCCAGGTGGCTTCCGGATCGCTGCCGTAGCCGTTGACCAGCCATTCGCCGAAGCGGGTCAGCAGTTCGGCCGGCGTGTATTCGCGGGCGTGGATCGAACCGAACATCACCATCGGCGGCTTGTTCGGGCGGGTCGCATTCGTCGCCGAATTGGTCAGCCGCAGCACCTTCATGTCGTAGCCGCCGGTGTTGCGCGACTTCAGCCAGGTCGGGCCGATG
The DNA here is from genome assembly GCA_011526085.1 of Lysobacter sp. GTDB lineage: Bacteria > Pseudomonadota > Gammaproteobacteria > Xanthomonadales > Xanthomonadaceae > Lysobacter_I > Lysobacter_I hankyongensis. Next base: position 67,721 of record WYBC01000031.1, read on the forward strand.
TTGGACACGCTGGCGAGCGCCGGCTTGTTCGCGACCAGTTGATCGATGGTGGCGTAGGTCTCTTCGACGGTCCGGTAACAGGCGTAGCCGGAAATGCTGCGGGTGCCGAAGCCGCCGCCGCTCATCGCGGCTTCGGCGCTGCGGATGCGGTCGGTCGATGCCTGGTCGATATCGACGCGCATGCCGCTGCGACGGATCGCGTCGATGTCGGCGGCGGTGGCTTCGGTGCGGACCGTGCGCCGGGCGCGGTCGACGATCATGTGCTGGAAGCGCGACGCCAGCGACTGCAGCTGCGCGCGATCGCGATACTGGATGGTCACGAAGACCGGGCGCTCGTCTTCGGCGGACGGTGCGCCGGCGTCGGGCGTCGCGGCGCGGGCGGTGTCGGATATCGGAGCGGCGAGGCAGAGCAGAAGCGCGGCAGGCAACAACAGACGAGCGGTCATGATCTCTCCATGTCGGGGTGGTGCGGTCGCATCGTGTCGACCGGGTGAGCCGCGGGCGCGGCGGGGCTGGGGGAGAGTGTGTGTGCCGCGAATTCGTGCATTTTGCAAGCGCCACCGCCGCGATGGCCGCTCGCGCCAGGTCGTGTCGATGGTGGTCGTCCACGGCCTGCGCGCACGCCCGTACCTTCGCGTCCCGTGAAATGCAGGCGATGGATGCGAATCGCGCCGCGCGTCGCCTGCGCCGCACCGCGGTCCTTGCGGCATGCGACGACGCAGCGGTCTGTTGCCCTGCAACAGTCGTTTGCGGCGAATGAGAATCGATCCGCTGTGCGTGCGCGATCGTCGGGTGAGATGCCCGTCTCGTTTCGGGTGCGATCGACGACCTGTCGAACGCGATCGATGTCGCGGGCGGCAGACGACATCAGGCCCGGAGTTTCGGGCCGCACAACGAGATCGGGCCCGGAATTCCGGGCCCGAGGGGCATCGCCGAAGTGCGCGTTGCGCGCGGGAATCGGCAGCGGGATCAGAAGCGGTAATTCACGCCGACGCGGATGGTGTCGAAATCCAGATCCTGGCGCACCGTTTCGGTGTAGGCGGGGCTCACGAAGGTGCTGCCCGGCAGGTAGACGGTGTCGTAGTCGAAATCGTCGAGATTCGTCCGCAGGTATTCGCCGCGGATCGACCACTGATTGCCGAAGTCGAATTCGTAGCCGAGGCCGTACTGGGTGCCGTCGAGGCGATCGGAGAAGCCGCCGAGCTTGGCGTAGCCGCCGTTGCTGGTGATGCCGGCGGCCGCATCCACGTCCACCTGCGTCCAGCCGCCGGTGGCGTAGACGAAGTGACGATCCGCGGCATAGCCGAGCTTCACGCGCAGGCTGGTCTGGTCGTTGAGTTCGACGGCATTGACGGTCGTGTAGCTCAGCGAGGGGAAGGCCGTGGTGGCGCGCGGGCCGTCGACGGCGGATTCGTCGACGTTCAACCAGCTGTGATCGAGTTCCGCGCCCAGCACGAAGCCGCCGAAGTCGTGGTTGTAGCCGAACTGCAGGCCGTAGCCGCTGCCGCTCGGATCGAGGTCGTTGGACATCTGCGCGACGACTTCGTCGCGCAGCGCGGCCGATTCGCTGGACCAGGCGCCACCCAGCGCGACGCGGGCGTCGGATTCGGCGCTGGCGTGACCGGCGCTGGCGCCGACATACCAGCCGGTCCAGCCGTCCGCGGCGAACGCGGAGGTGCTGAGCAGCGAGGCGGCGATGAGAACGGACAGACGCTTGAGCATGGATGACCTCTTGTCGAATCGAATGATGAAGGAAGGGATGGAAGCGGACGGCGGGATGGTGCGCCGGCCTCGAATCCAGCAAACGGAGGGCCATGCGGCGAGAGGACATCGCGATCCGCGGCCGCGTTCAGGCGCCGTAGGGACGGAGATGCCGCCCGCGGAAGGCGGGGCAGGTCGATCCCGCCGCCGGAAACCGGGGCGCGTCGCGCCTCGCGGGGGAGTGGCCGCTCGCAGCGAGCGTGGGCTGCCGGTATCGTATGGCCTGATGCCGCAGCGGAATGCGGGCCGCGGAACGAGGGGGGAGCATGACCAGCGCTGAATCCGTGGCGACGCGCGAACGCATCCAGAAGGAATGCCGGCAACTCGTGCTCGCGCAGGGGCGTGCCGGTGCGTTCGCGACCCTCGCCGTGGCCGTGCTGTTCCTGTGGACGCTGCGCGACGTGCATTCGCCGGAATTGCTGGGCGGATGGGCGATCGCAGTGGGCCTGGCGTCGGCGTTGCGGATCTGGCTGGCGTCGCCCGCGCAGTGGCAGCCGGATGCGGACGGCGACAGTCGTTCCGGCACGCCGCTGGGGTGCATCCTGCTCGGCGCGCTGTGCGGCGGCGTGTGGGGGGCGGCCGCCACGCTGTTGTTTCCGCTGGGCCACAGCGAACTGTACTTCGTGATCGCGTTCCTGCTGATCAGCATGCCCGCAGCCGCGACCAGCAGTTTCGGCGCCTGGTGGCCGGCGCACACCGCCTATGTGCTGTGCAACATCGGGCCTTTCGCGCTGTATTTCCTGCTGTCGGGCCAACAGGATTTCGTCGTCGCCGGCGTGGCCGCCTGCTTCTTCGCCGCGTTCCTGCTGCGCCAGGGGTTCGTCGTCAGCCGCACCATCCAGCACAACATCGCCCAGCGCACCGCGCTGATGACGATGACGCGGACCCTGGGCGAAGCGCTCGATCGTGCCGATGCCGCCAATCGCGCCAAGTCCACCTTCCTCACCAACATGAGCCACGAACTGCGCACGCCGCTGAACGCGATCATCGGCATGAGCGAACTGCTGGCCGAAGCGCCGGATGCGCCGCAGCACCGGCAACTGCCGCACAGCATCCATCGCGCCGGGCAGTCGCTGCTGGCGCTGATCAGCGATGTGCTGGACCTGTCCCAGGTCGAAGCCGGCAAGATCGTGCTGCATCCCGCGCCATTCGCGCCGCGGCGGCTGGTCGACGGCGTGCTCGACATGTTCGCGCCCGAAGCCGACGCCAGATCGCTGGTGCTGGACGCCGTCTGCGCGCCTGGCGTGCCCGAACGCTTCGTCGCCGACCAGGCGCGGCTGCGCCAGGTGCTGGTGAATCTGGTCGGCAACGCGATCAAGTTCACCGCCGCGGGCAGCGTGCGGATCGAGGTCGACCTGCTGCCGGGCGACGACGCGCCGCGCAGGCTGCGGATCGCGGTCGTCGATACCGGGCCGGGCATCCCCGGGCATGCGCGCACGCGGATTTTCTCGGCATTCCAGCAGGGCGACGATTCCGTGAGCCGGGCGCATGCCGGCACCGGTCTCGGCCTGAAGATTTCCAGCGATCTCATCGCGCTGATGGGCGGACGCATCGATCTGGACAGCGAGCCGGGCGTCGGCAGCCGCTTCGCGGTCATCGTGCCCGAAGCCGAGTCGTCCGCGGCGTCGCCGGACGATGCCGGCATGCCGCCGGCGGCCATGATCGCGACGCCCGCGTCCGCGATCGGCGGCCTGCGTGTGCTGGTGGTCGAGGACAACGCGCTGAACGCATCGCTGGTCAAACTGATGCTCGAGCGCGACGGCTGCACGGTGGAATGCGCGGGCAGCGGCGCGCGCGCGCTGGAGCGGATGGCGCAGGATCGCTGGGACGTGGTGCTGATGGACTGCCAGATGCCGGACATCGACGGCTACGCCGCCACCCGTCGTTGGCGCCAGATCGAGATCGCCGAACGTCGCCCGCGGCTGTCGATCGTCGCGCTGACCGCGCATGCGATGGCCGACGACCGCCGACGCTGTCTGGAGGCGGGCATGGACGATTACCTGACCAAGCCGGTGAAGCTCGACTCGCTGCGCGGCGCTCTGGCGCGGCATGCGTCCACGGCGTCCGCGTCATCGGTCCAAACGCCGGCGGCTGCGGACCGCGAAACCGAGCCGACGCCGCCATGAGCCGGATCCTCATCGCCGGTGCGACGGGTCTGGTCGGCCGCCATGCGCTGGCCCTTGCGCTGGCGGATCCGCACGTGTCGCGTGTCGTTGCGCCCACCCGTCGGGCGCTGCCCGCACACGCCAAGCTCGAGAACCCGGTGGTCGATTTCGAGGCCCTGCCCGCGCAGGCGCCCTGGTGGTCGGTCGATGGCGTCGTCTGCGCGCTCGGCACCACGATCCGCGATGCCGGCTCGCAGGCGGCGTTCCGACGGGTCGATGTCGACTACGTGCTCGCGGTCGCCGCGAACGCCCGCGATGCCGGTGCGCGGGCCTTCGCGCTGAATTCCTCGCTGGGCGCCGACGCCGGCGCGCGCGGGTTCTATCTGCGCTGCAAGGGCGAGGCGGAGCGCGGCGTCGAAGCGCTCGGCTATCCGTCGCTGATGATCGTGCGGCCGTCGATCATCGGCGGCGAGCGTGAGCGGCGGCGACCGATGGAGCATCTCGGCATGGTCGCCCTGCGTGCGCTCGAACCGCTGGTGCCGAAGCGTTACCGGGTGGCGCCCGCGGAGCGGATCGCGCGCTGTCTGCTCGATGCCGCGCGGGTGGCGGCGCCGGGCGTGCGCATCGTCGAATCGGAAGCGATCTGAGCGGATCGCCGGCGCGGTTCGGCGCCGAAACCTCCGCCCGGCGCCGGTCCCCGCATGCCCGCATGCGGCCGGTCCGGATCCGCAATTCCGGCGCAAATGCATGATTTCAATGAATTTCATGGCCGAGGCGCGGCGCCCGTCGATGCCGTCCTTCGCGGCCCTGAGTCATTGCCCCACCGCGAGGGCGCACAATATCCGGCTGTCAGCCGTGGATGTACCGCAATGTCGACCGAAGTTCCCTCTCTGCGTTTCGCCGATCTCGGCCTGTCCGAGCAGGTCATGGCCGCAGTCCAGGAGGTCGGCTACGAAACGCCGTCCCCGATCCAGGCCGCGACCATTCCCGCGCTGCTGGCCGGCCGCGACGTGCTCGGGCAGGCGCAGACCGGCACCGGCAAGACCGCCGCCTTCGCGCTGCCGCTGCTGTCGCGCCTCGATCTGTCCAAGCACACCCCGCAGGTGCTGGTGCTGGCGCCGACCCGCGAACTCGCGATCCAGGTCGCCGAAGCCTTCCAGCGCTATGCGCACAAGCTGCCCGGCTTCCACGTGCTGCCGATCTACGGCGGCCAGAGCTATTACCCGCAGTTGCAGGCGCTGAAGCGCGGCGTGCACGTCGTCGTCGGCACCCCGGGCCGGGTGATCGACCACCTCGAACGCGGCACCCTCGATCTGTCCGACCTCAAGGCGCTGGTGCTGGACGAAGCCGACGAAATGCTGCGCATGGGCTTCATCGACGACGTCGAAACCGTGCTGAAGAAAGTGCCCGAGCAGCGCCAGGTCGCGCTGTTCTCCGCGACCATGCCGTCGCAGATCCGCCGCATCGCCCAGACCTACCTGCGCGATCCTGCCGAAGTCACCATCGCCGCCAAGACCACCACCGCGACCAACATCCGCCAGCGGTTCTGGTTCGTCAGCGGCCTGCACAAGCTCGATGCGCTGACCCGCATCCTCGAAGCCGAACCCTACGACGCGATGATCATCTTCGCGCGCACCAAATCGGCCACCGACGAACTGGCCGAGAAACTGCAGGCGCGCGGCCTCGCCGCCGCGGCGATCAACGGCGACGTGCAGCAGGCGCAGCGCGAGAAGACCATCCAGCAGTTGAAGGACGGCAAGCTCGACATCCTCGTCGCCACCGACGTGGCCGCGCGCGGCCTCGACGTCGAGCGCATCAGCCACGTGCTGAACTACGACATTCCCTACGACACCGAGAGCTACGTCCACCGCATCGGCCGCACCGGCCGCGCCGGGCGCAGCGGCGAGGCGATCCTGTTCGTCAGCCCGCGCGAGAAGAGCATGCTGCGCGCGATCGAACGCGCGACGCGCCAGCCGATCGCGGAAATGCAGTTGCCGACGGTCGAGAGCGTGAACGATGCGCGGGTGACGAAATTCCTCGCCCGCATCACCGACACCCTGGCGCTGGACGAGAACAGCGGCGGCGAGATGGGCCTGTACCGCGAGCTGGTCGAACGCTACGAACGCGAACAGAACGTGCCGGCGATCGAGATCGCGGCGGCGCTGGCGAAACTGCTGCAGGGCGACACGCCGCTGCTGCTGGCGCCGGAGCGCAAGCGCGAGCCGCAGGAATTCCAGCAGCGTCGCGAATACGCCGAGCGCGCCCAGCGCGAACCGCGCCCCGAGCGCGGCGACCGTCCGGACCGGAGCGAACGCGCGCCCCGCGGCGAGGGCGACGAGCGCGCGCCGCGGCCCAAGAAGGACGTCGGCCCGCGCCAGCCGCCGGAAGCGGGCATGGAGACCTATCGCATCGAGGTCGGCCACATGCACAGCGTCAAGCCGGGCAACATCGTCGGCGCCATCGCCAACGAGGCCGGGCTCGACAGCAAGTACATCGGCCGCATCGACATCCACGATGATCATTCGATCCTCGATCTGCCCGAGGGCATGCCCAAGCCGCTGCTGATGCACCTCAAGAAGGTGCGCGTGGCCGGCCAGGCGCTGCGCCTGCAGAAGCTCGACGAATACGACGGCGGCGGGTCGAAGCCGCAGGGCTTCAAGCCGCGCGGCTTCGCGCCGGGCGGCGGCAAACCCGGCGGGTTCAAGCCCGGCGGCTTCAAACCGGGCGGCTTCAAGGGAGAAGGCGCCAAGCCCGGCGGCTTCAAGCCGGACGACTTCAAGCCCGGGCCGAAGAAGCCGCACCGCAAGGGTCCGCCGAGCGGGGCCTGAGTTCGTTCCCGCCGCGCGGCCTGCCCGTCGATCGCGCGAAACGCTTGTCAGCCTCCCGCGGATTTGATCGACTGTCCGCATGTTCGTGGATGGCAGGTCGGGGGCGGGAATGCGGAGTGTCGTGTTGGCGGTATCGCTGTGCTGTGCGCAGGCCTGGGCGGCGAAGCCGCCGACGACCGAAGAGGTTCTCCGTCCTTCCCTGCACGGGCTGGTGAAGATTTCGCCCAACGGCCGTTACGTCGCCGCCACGGTGCGCAAGCCGGAAAACAAACAGAACCGGGTCTTGCTTGCGATCATCGACCGCGAGACCAACAAGCCCGTCCGCGTGCTCGATCCCGAAGAAAAGTCCGAAATCAGCCGGGTCTGGTGGGTCGGCGACGAACGTCTGTTCGTCCAGACGCGCTGGGGCGGCGACATGTTCCAGCAGTACTACACCGACCCCCGCGTGGTCGCGATCAATGTCGATGGTACCGGCAAGCGCGGCATCTCCGCGTGGATCGTCGACACCCTGGTCGACGACGACGAGCACATGCTGATCGAGCGCTGCGCGAAGGCGACGCACAAGGGCTGCCTGACCTACCTCCAGAAAGTCGACACCAAGGGCGGCGTCAACGGTCCGCGGATCGCCGATGCGCCCGCGGTCGGCGCGGATTTCTTCACCGACAACGCCGGGCGCGTGCTGTTCGCGACCGCGTGGAACGACGATCGCAACCAGCGCGTCTGGATCCGCCGCGGCGAGGGCTGGGAGATCTTCAACGACGAGTCGCAGAGCGGCATCGAGATCGCGCTGATCGGCGTCTCGCGCGACGATGCGCAGGTCTTCATGCAGGTCGAGCGCAAGGACGGACCGGACCGGATCGAACGTCTCACCCTCGCGACCGGCGAACGCACGGTCGCGATGAGCGATCCGAAACTCGATCCCGCGTTCGTGGTGTGGTCGGCCGACGGCCGCCAGCCGATCGGCGCCGCCTACGGTCTCGGCGTGCCGCGCGCGCGCTTCTGGGATCCCGCGGATCCGGACGCGAAGCTGCTGCGCGGCATGGAGGCGGCCTTTCCCGAGGATGCGGTCGCCTTCATCGACGGTTCGCGCGACGGCAGGCATGTCGTGGTCAAGGTCTGGAGCGATCGCGATCCGGGCAGTTTCTACATGCTCGACCGCGACACCCGGCGCATGGACCTGGTCGCCCGCGAGAAGCCCTGGCTCGATCCCGAAGCGCTGGCGCGCAACGAGCCGATCGTGTTCACGACCCGCGACGGCATCGAACTGCACGGCTATCTCACCCTGCCGCTCGCCGCCGCTTCGCCGCCGCCGCTGGTGGTGATGCCGCACGGCGGGCCGTTCGGCGTGCGCGACGAATGGGCCTACGACGAAGAGTCGCAACTGCTGGCGGCCAACGGCTATGCCGTGCTGCGGGTGAACTACCGCGGTTCCGACGGTTTCGGCCAGGCGTTCGAGCGCGCCGGCTATCGCCAGTGGGGGCTGAAGATCATGGACGACATCGTCGACGCCACGCGCTGGGCGACCGCGAGCGGTCGGGTCGACGGGACCCGCGTCTGTCTGTGGGGCACGAGTTTCGGCGGCTACGCGTCGCTGATGGGCGTCGCCCGCGAGCCTGAGCTCTACCGCTGCGCGATTTCGACCGCGGGCGCGACGAATCTGATCGTCACCCGCAAGTGGGGCGACACGCATCGCACGGAATGGGGCCGGCACTATCTCGATGAAGCGGTGGGCGACGACGAGAAGGCGCTGTTCGAACAATCCCCGGTCCGGCATGTCGACCGGATCCGCGCGCCGCTGCTGCTGGTGCACGGGCAGCACGACGGCCGGGTGTCGTTCGAACATGCGCGGGCGATGGTCGCGGCGATGGAAAAGGCGCGGAAGCCGGTCGACACCCTGTTCTTCACCGACGAGACCCACGGCATTTACGGCGAGGAGAACCGCCGCAAGTACTACGATCGCGTGCTGGCGTTTCTGCGCACCCACCTCGCGACGCACTGAGCGCGCCCGACGACGACACCGCCCACGCAGGAGATCCGCGATGCTCATCCCGACCTATTGGGCCGAAGCCCGCCTGCAGCATCGAGAACGCAGGCGCACGGTCACGTTGCGACGCTTCGGCTGGTCGGATGTCGGCGAGGCCGAAGCGCAGGCGCATGCCGAAACCCGCGTGCGCGAAGCGATGGCGCGGGTCCTGTCGGGCGAAACGCTGCCGCGCCGCGAACGCCGGGTCGCCTACAACGGCGCCGAGGGCGTGCCGATCCGCGAGGAGATCGTCGACCGCCACGGCGACAGCGCGATCACCCGCACCGGTTACGGCGCGCTGTGCCTGAACACGCCGGACGTACTGTTCGCGGACATCGATTTCGCCGAGCACAGTCGTCCGCGGCATGTGCTGGCCGCGATGGCGCTCGTGTTCGTGGCGGTGGCTGCCGCGTTGATCGCGGTGTTCCACGTGCAGGTCATGGCGTCGCTGATCGTGGCCTTCTTCGCGTCGCTGCTGCTCGGCGTGCCGCTGCCGGGCACGCTGCGCAAGGTCGTCGTCGCGCTGCGCGGCGGCCGCGAGCAGGTCGCGCTGCGCCGCGTGCTCCGGTTCGTGGCCGCGCATCCCGACTGGCGCCTGCGCGTCTACCGCACGCCGGCCGGCCTGCGCCTGCTCGCGCTGCATCGCCGCTTCGATCCGCGCGAGGACGCGGTCCGCGCGTGCTTCGATGCGTTCGGCGTCGATCCGCTGTACGCGCGGATGTGCCTCAATCAGAACTGTTTCCGCGCGCGGCTCACGCCGAAGCCCTGGCGCATGGGCCTGCCGCGTCTGCGCGCGCCGTATTCGGCGGCGTGGCGCCCCGAGCACGCCGGACTGCCTGCGCGGCGCGCGTGGATCGAGCGCTACGACCGCGAAGCGCAGGGCTATGCCGCCTGCCGGTATCTGGAAACCGTGGGCAGCGGTCCGACCGACCCGGGCGCCGAGTCGGTACAGGCCCTCCATGATCTGTTCTGTCAGGTCGAGCGCGAACTGCCGCTGGCCTGAGCGGCGTCAGCCGGCGACGACCTCGATCGCGACATCGCCGACCTCGACGCGTTGTCCACTGCGGATCTTGCAGGTCTTGCGCAGTTCGACGATGCCGTCCACCCGCACGTCGCCGCTGGCGACCAGGTGTTTGCCCGCGCCGCCGCTGTCGCAGATTCCGGTGAGCTTGAGCAGTTGATTGAGTTCGACGTGGTCGCGGTCGAGTTCGAAACGGAGGATCGGCATGGGCGCGTCGACGGAAGAAGGGCGGCGGTGGCCGCCCGGTGTGGCGTAGCATAGCGGGCCGGTTCCGCGGCTGCTGACACAGGGTTGTCAGCAGGGCGCGCGGATACTGCGGATCCCCTTTCCGGAGACCTGCGATGATCGCTTACACCACCCTCGGCACCCACGACCTGGCCCGCGCCGCCGGCTTCTACGACGCGGTGCTCGCCGAACTCGGCGCCGAGCGTTTCATGGAAGAACCCGACTACTTCATCGCCTGGGGCAACTCCAAGGACGGCGCCGGTCTCGCCATCACCTGGCCGTTCAACAAGGAACCGGCCAGCGTCGGCAACGGCACGATGGTGGCGCTGGGCGCGACCAGCCGCGAACAGGTGGATCGCGTCTACGCCAGGGCGATCGAGCTGGGCGGTACCGACGAGGGCGCGCCGGGCCAGCGTTATCCCGGTTTCTACGCCGCCTATTTCCGCGACCTCGACGGCAACAAGCTCAACTGTTGCTACATGGGCGAATGACGCGACCGGACGCCCCGGATGCGGCGGACGCGTCGACGCTCGTCCGCCACATGTCGCGCAACCGCAGGGACGCGCCGTCGAAGCTGCGGCGCGGCGGCCGCCACTGTCCGATCTGTCTGGCGGCGTTCGCGAAGAACGCGAAACGCACGCGTCACGTGCGCTGTTGCGACGCCTGCGGCGCGCATCCGCAAGCGGAGAAGAATTGCGCCTCGTGCGGTGCGGATGCGATCTGGCAGGCGCGCGGCCAAGCCGCCTGCCAGCGCTGCGGCGCGCACGGCGAGGCGGACGCCATCGTCGCCGGCGCAACGCCTGTCGCGACGGGCGAACCATCGCAGGATCCGCGCGAAGCCGCGCGCGGCTGACATCCGGCACCGTCGGGATCGGTCACTGCTGACATCCACCGTCAGTGGCAGGCGCGCAGCATGCGTTCTCCCGTCACCCGCATCGAGGAAATCGCATGCAACACGCACGACACAATGCCCTGAACTGGTTCGAGATCCCGGTCGCCGACCTGGATCGCGCGCAGCGCTTCTACGAAACCCTGTTCGCCACGCCTTTGCGCCGCGAAGCGATGGGCCCGGAGACCACGCTCGCGATCTTCCCCTACGAGCAGTACGGCGTCGGCGGCTGTCTGTTCGCCGCGCCGCACGCGACGCCCGGCACCGAAGGCGCGATCGTCTACCTCAATGCCGGTTCTTCGCTGGATGCGGTGCTCGCCCGGGTGGACGCCTCGGGCGGCAGGGTGACGCTGCCGCGCACCGAACTGCCGGAAGGCATGGGCTGCTTCGCCCACATCGCCGACAGCGAAGGCAACCGCGTCGGTCTGCACGCGCCGGCCTGACATGGCAGGATGTGGCGGCGACGTCCGTCGAAGAGATCGCCCGCATGCGCCGCGCAGACCGTTTGTTCCAGATCGTGCAACTCATCCGCGGCCGTCGCCTGACGACGGCCGCGTTTCTCGCCGAACGCCTGGAAATCTCGCCGCGCTCGATCTATCGCGACGTCGCCGCGCTGCAGGCGCAGGGCGTGCCGATCGAAGGCGAAGCCGGCGTCGGCTACCGCATGCGCCGCGGCTTCGATCTGCCGCCGCTGATGTTCGACGCGCGCGAAGCGCAGGCGCTGGTGGCCTGCGTGCGCATCGCGCAGCCGCGCATCGATCCCGCGCTGGCGGCGGGCGCCGAGGATGCGCTGGCGAAGATCCTCGCGGTGCTGCCGGCCGCCGAGCGCGCGGCGGCCGAAAGCCTGAGCGTGTACGCGCCGTCGGTCGGTCCGGATCCGCAGACCCGCGAGCGTCTGCAGCGGCTGCGCCAGGCGACCGAACAGCGGATCAAGCTGCGGCTGACGTATCTCGACCTCAAGGACGACACCAGCGTGCGCACGGTGCGCCCGCTGGGCTGTTTCTACTGGGGCCAGGTGTGGACGCTCGCCGCCTGGTGCGAATCGCGCGAGGATTTCCGCAATTTCCGCGTCGACCGCATCCAGGCGGTCGAAGCCCTCGACGCGCGTTTCCGCGACGAACCCGGGCGGACATTGCCGGACCTGATGCGGATGTACGACTGCGACGATGCCGGTTGACTGTTGTTTTTCTGGAACGCTTGTCTGTCGGTCATGGTTTTCCGGTAACGCCTGCAGTCTTTTTCGCGCTGGTGCGCGAGTGACTTTCTTTGGCGCAAAGAAAGTCACCAAAGAAAGCATTCAAGTCCAATTCAAACCTGCCATCGGCGATATCGCCGGGATTTTTCGATGAGACGTCCTTGTCTCATCGAAAAATGGCGCACATCCTGTGCGCCGCCCGCGGGGTCTCCGGTCCGAGGCCGGTGCGTCGTTCCGGATTGATCGTCGGGACGATGCGGTTTGCCGGGATGCGTTCCGTTTGCGGCCGCTGTCCGTCGCTTGTCTGCCGATGTGGATTCCGGGCGGCCGAAGAAAGATTCATGTGGATTCGGAAAGCCCGAATATGCAATCAAGGTGCTGGGATTTCATCCATGAACGTGATGATTCCCTCAGGGGTGAGGCCTATTGCAATGCGATCTTCAGTCGCCCGCCGCGCCAGACCAGCACCGCGCCGTCGCGGGTGATGCGTTCGACCACGACCTCGCCGAGCACGTCGCCTTCCTTCAGGCGTTGACCGTCGAGAATCACGAAGCGTCCCGACGGCGTGTCGTTCCACAGATGCATGCTGAGTTTCAGCGGCGGCAACTGGTTGCGCGTGGCCGGGTCGAGATCGGCGAGCGCGATCGGCTGGTCGCTCGCGGGCGGCGGCAGCGGCGGTGTCGCGGCCGGCGGCGGTGGCGGCCGTTCGCGCGGTGCCGCGATCGCCGGCGTTGCGATCGGCGGCGTTGCGATCGGCGGCGATGCTGCCGGCGGGGAGTTCACCGATGGGGTTTCGACAGGCGCGGGCGTCGTGACCGGTAGCGCCTGCGTGCCCGGGCGTTCGACGACGGGCGGGCTGTCCGCGGCAGGTGATGCGGCGATCGGTGCGGCCGGGGGCGGCGGCGGTGCTTCGAGGGTCGGTGCCTTCGCTGCGTCGACGCGTGTCGTATCTGGTGCCGTCGACGGCGGCACTGCCGGCCGCTGCGCGACCAGCCAGATCGCGGCGATCAGCGACAGCACGCCGATGCCGGCGGCGGCCCATAGCGGCCACGTGCGTCGCGCGCGCTCGGGTTCGGCGGTCTGTGGCATCGTCGCGAACAGATCGGGCGCTTCGCTGCGGCGGCGGGCGGCTTCGGATTTGCGCAGGGCGTCGAGGATGAAGGACATCGGTCACTCCGTCCGTGCGGACAGATGCGGGCCAGGCTCGCCGGCGGTCAGCGCGAACAGGGTGTCGGCATCCAGCGTGCCGCTGCCGCGCAGGCCGGCGCGGGCCTGGAATGCGCGCAGCGCGGCGGCGGGATCGACCGCGCTGCCCGCGGGCAACCGCCGACGCACCCAGGCGAGGGCATCGGCATCGTTGGCGGCGAAGCGCGTTTCCAGCATCGCCGGCGCGGGCCAGATCGCGAGGTATTCGCCGTTCCACACGCCGGCCAGCACCACCCGGTCGATCTCGAGCGGCGCGCCGTCGAGCGACAGCCTCACGCGACGCGCATCGGCGCCGAGCAGGGTCGCCCACGCGGCCTGCGGTTCCGCGCGCAGGCGCAGCAGCACCGGGCGGTCGATGCGCAGCAGAGGTTCGAGCTGCGCGCGGCTGCGCAGGCAGCGCCAGCCGGGCGCGGGCGCGGCGGGGCAGGCATCGGGGGACACCGCGCGCAGCGCGGCTGGCGCTTTCCAGGCCGCGACCAGCGCGCTCCATTCGCGCGTCGACGCCGGCGGCGTCGTGCGCAGTCGCTGCAGCAGGGCGTCGGCATCGGGCGCGGACGCTGCGGCCGGAAGCGATGCGGTCGGCAGCGATGCCGTCCCGGTGCGCGTCGATGCGACGGGCGACGCGGGACGGTTCGCGTCCGGACGCGCGACCACCACCGCGAGCACCGTCGCCGCGACCGCCAGCCCGCCGATCACGAACAACTTCGCCAGTTCGCGGCGCTGGCCGGCGGACGATGGCGCCAGCGCTTCGTCGGCGGCGCGATCGACCGTCTTCGCGTCGATCGTCAACAGATCGTGCGCGTAGCCGCCGAGCAGCGCGCGCTCGGCGACGACGTTGATCAGCCGCGGCACGCCGCCGCTGCGCCGGTGCAGCCGCCGCACCGCGTCCTGCGAGAACGGAAAGCGCTTCGCGCCGGCGGTGTTGAGCCGGTGACGCAGATAGGCGGCGGTCGCGGCCTCGTCGAGCGGGCGCAGGTGATAGCGCGCGGTGATCCGTTGCGCGAGCTGGCGCAGTTCCGGCCGCGCGAGGGTGTCGCGCAGTTCCGGCTGGCCGATCAGGATGATCTGCAGCAGCTTCTGGGTTTCGGTTTCGAGATTGGTGAGCAGGCGCACCTGCTCCAGCGCTTCGGTCGACAGGTTCTGCGCCTCGTCGACGATCAGCACCACGCGATCGCCCTTCGCATAGGCCGCGAGCAGATACGCGCTGAGCGCGTCGAACAGCGCCTTGCCGCCCGGTGTCGCGGGTGCGCGCGGGGCCGCGGGTGCGGCGGCCTTGCCCTTGCGTTTGCCCGACGCCGGTGCGGCCGGCGGCGCGGGTGCGGCCTTGTTCACCGGCAACCGCAATTCCTCGCAGATGGTCTGCAGCAGTTCCACAGGCTCCAGCCGCGGGTTCAGCACCAGCGCGGCGTGGGTGTTCTCGGGCAACCGGTTCAGCAGCAGCCGGCTCAGCGTGGTCTTGCCGGTGCCCACTTCGCCGGTGAGCTGCACGAACCCGCCGCTGCCGCCCTGCTGGATGCCGTAGAGCAGATGCGCCAGCGCGTCCCGATGGTGTTCGCTGAGGAACACGTAGTGCGGGTCGGGCGTGATCGAGAACGGCGCCTGTTCGAGGCCGTAGTACTCCAGGTACATGGGGGACGGGCCGGCGCGGGTCTGCGGCGAAGGGGCGTCTAGACTGCCACAGCGGCGCCGCGGGGTCAGCGCGGACCGGGCGCGTCGGTTTCGCTCGCTTCGCCGGCTTCACCGATCACCTTGGCTTCGGTCAGCGCCAGCGCTTCCGGATGCTCGATCCGCCGCGGCCGCACCACCAGCGGGTAGATCAGCACCGTGCCGAGGATGATGGCGACGCCGAGGTAGAAGGTCGGCGTGAGTTCGCGCTGTTCGCCCAACAACAGCATCGCCAGGGCGATGGCGTAGACCGGTTCCAGATTGATCGCGAGCTGCGCGCCGAACGCGCTGAGGTGGCGCAGCGCCATCAGCGACAGCACGAACGGCACCAGGGTGCAGGCGATGGCCAGCCCGAGCAGATACAGACCGTCGCGCAGGTCCGGCAGCAGGAACGGGTCGCCGCCGAAGGCCGCGGGCGACAGCAGCCCGGACAGGGGAGCGAGCAGGGTCATCGCGGCGACGCCCGCGGCCATTTCCAGCGCCGTGACCGACAGCGCGTCGGCGTGCTCCACGAGTCGTTTGTTGAGCGAGCCGAAGATCGCGACCAGCAGCGCCGACACCGCGCCGACCGCGACGCCGACGAGCATGCCGTCGGGCACGCCGCCCGCGACCAGGGCGACGCCCGGCAACACGGCGATGCCGAGCCCGACTTCGCGCTTCGACAGTCGCTTGCCGGTCATCCACGGCTCGACCAGCGCGGTGAACACGGTGGCCAGGGCCATGCAGGTGGCGCCGACCGAGGCGTTCGAGAGCTTGATGGCGGCGTAGAACGTGAGCCAGTGCAGCGCCACCAGCACGCCGGCGCCGGCGTAGGCCCAGCGCAGCCGCGCCGGCATCGCGCGCAGTCCGCGCCACACGCGCGGCAGCAGCATGAGCAACCCGGCGACCAGCAGCATGCGCCACCACACCAGCGGCAGCGCCGGCAGGGTGATGAGCTTGCCAAGGATCGCGGTGAAGCCCCACAGCAGCACGCAGAAATGGATCTGCAGCCAGGCGGTGCGGGTGGCGGGCGTGGCGGTCATCGCGGCTCCGGGGCGGAAGGCCGGGCATTATCGCCGCTGCGCGCGTGCAGGTCGGGATCGCGTTCCTCCGCGCTCGCCAGCAGCAGCCAATCCACGAACGCCTGCGCCGCCGGGCGCAGGCGACGGTGCGCGGGATACACCACGTAGTAGCGCCAGCGGGTGGGCAGGGCGGGGCCGGGCAGCCGATGCAGCCGACTGCTGTCCAACCAGGGCGCGGCGATCCGCGCGCGCGCGAGCACCGCGCCGAGTCCCTGCGCCGCGGCTTCCAGCGCATCGGTGCTGTCGCTGAAGGTGTGGCGGATGTCGAGCCGCGCGCCGTGCACGTCAGCGGCACGGAACCAGTCGTGCCAGCCCTGCCGGGCGAGGTCGGCGACGAGCGGGAGCGCGGCGACCTCGGCCGCGGTCCGCGTGCGCGCCGCCATCGCGGGCGCGGCCATCGGGAACAGCGCGTCGTCCATCAGCAGGTGCGCGGTGAGCCCGGGCCAGTGGCCGGGGCCGTGGCGGATGCCGATGTCCGGGCCGCCGTCGTCGAAGCGGGTCAGCGCGATTTCGGTGTCGATCGCGAGCCTGACCTCCGGATGCCGCGCGGAGAACGCCGGCAGCCGCGGCAACAGCCAGGTGTTGAGCAGCGAGTGCAGGGTGGTGATGCGGACGCGATCCTGCTCGTCGCGGCCGTGGCGCAGGCCGCCCAGGGTCGCCTCCAGATCGGCCAGCGCGCTGCCGGCCGCGTCGGCGAGTTGCCGGCCCTCCGCGGTCAGGGCGACCCCGCGCGCATGGCGCTGGAACAGGGACACGCCGAGCCGGCTTTCGAGTTTGCGCACGTGATGACTGACCGCGCTGGCGGTCAGATGCAGCTCTTCGGCGGCGTGGGCGAAATTCTGGTGGCGGGCGGCGGCCTCGAACGCGGACAGCGCCGGCAGCCAGTCGGGTCTGAGTGCCATGGCAAGCCTCAAATCTGATTTGCGTCTGGGCGACAAAGTACGCGCTTGTCAGGCCTCGTGCACGCCCTATGATCGGCGTCGAGACAACAGCGTCGTGATCGACAGAGGTCGGGATGGGCCGGATGGATGGAGTGCATCGACTTGCGGATATCGTCGGCGAGCGCCCGGCGGCGGTCGCGGTCGCGGCCGGAGGCATCGAGGCGATCGTGGTCGGCGAGGGCTGCCTGCGCCGCGACCTGCCGGCGCCGCCCGGGGCCCGTGCCTGGCTGGTGGAGATGGCCGCGGGCAGCGAATGGCCGCGGATCGACCGTCACGACACCGGCGAGGCGTACTTCGTGCTCAGCGGCGAAGTGATCGAAGGCGATGTCCGCCATCCCGCCGGTACCCAGGTCGTGTTCGCGCCGGGCAGTCGTCATCGCCCGCGCACCGACACCGGCACCTGCCTGCTCGGCTTCAACCTCGATGTCGGCGCGTATCTCGGCGCGGGCGGCGATCCCGCCGCGCTGTCCGGCCAGCTGCACGTGCAGCAGGGCTGATCACTTCTTCCATCAGGCATTCCGATGAACGCTTCCGTGTCCGATCCCCTGCTGAGCGCGCGCGCCACGCCGGCGTGGCTCACCCCGCTCGAACTCGGCCTGCTCGGGGCGATCTGGGGCGCATCCTTCATGTTCATGCGCGTGGCCGCGCCGGAATTCGGCTCGACGCCGCTGGTCGCGATCCGGCTTGGGCTTGGCGCGCTGATCCTGCTGCCGTTCCTGTGGCGCGAGCGCCGCGCGTTCTCCGCCGCGCTGTGGCCGCGGCTGGCCCTCATCGGCGCGGTGAATTCGGCGATTCCCTTCACCCTGTTCGCCTGGGCGGCGCAGCGCGCGCCCGCCGGCGTCGGCGCGATCACCAATTCGATGGCGGTGCTGTTCGTCGCCCTGATCGCCTTCCTGTTCTACGGCGAGAAGATCGGCACGCGCCGGGTGATCGCGCTGGTCGCGGGCTTCGCCGGCGTGATCGTGCTCGCCAGCGGCAAGGTCGGCGGCGCCAGCATCGGCCTGCCGGTGGCCGCGGGCACCGCTGCGGCTTTTCTCTACGGCATCGGCGCGAATCTGGTGAAGCGCCACTTGGCCGGCCTGCCGGCGACCGCGGTGGCGGCGGCGACGCTGACCTGCGCCGCGCTGATGACCGCGCCGTTCGCGATCGCGCAATGGCCGGCGCATGCGGTGTCGGCGACATCCTGGGCGGCGGTCGCGGCGCTGGGCGTGATCTGCACCGGCATCGCCTTCGTCATGTACTACCGGCTGATCGCGCGCATCGGCGCGCCGCGCGCCGCGACCACGACCTATCTCGTGCCGCTGTTCGGCGTGGGCTGGGCGTGGCTGCTGCTGGACGAACCGCTGACCCTCGCGATGGCGATCGCCGGTGCGCTGATCCTGGGCAGCGTGGTGTTGAGCCAGCGCCGTTGATGCGCTCTACACGAGCCTGTCAAAAACCAATGCAGGAGCGATGCTAGTCGCGACCGGCCCGGGGAAAGATCTTCCGCAGCCCGTCGCGACTCGCGTCGCTCCCACAGGGGGATTTCCTGATCCGGTTCGGCGGATCAGGGCGGTGCCGCGGTCTGCATGCCCACCCGGCGCGGCACGCCGTCCTCGTCCAGCAGTCGTTCGATCCGCGCGAAGACCTCGGGCCGCGAGAAGGGTTTCTTCATGAAATCGTCGGCGCCGATGCGCTGCACGTAGAACTGCTCGGTGGCCTGGACGTTGCCGCTGATCATGATGATCGGCACCTGCTTGGTCGCCGGTTCGCGGCGCAGGGCGCGCAGGGCGGCGAAACCGTCCATGCCCGGCAGCACGATGTCGAGGAAGATCAGGTCGGGCGGGATGTCGCGCACCAGTTCCAGCGCTTCCTCGGCGGTGTAGGCCTCGAGCGTCTGGTAGCCGTTCTGCTGCAGCATCTTGCGAAGCACTGCGACGATCGTGGTGGAGTCGTCGACGATCAGCACGCGGGTGCCGGGCTTCGCCAGCGGCCGCGGCTTTTCGCGACGTTCCGGCCCGAGATAGCCATCGTCCACCGCGGGCGGCGCGACCGCGGCCTCGGCGAGCATCTCGGGCGTGACGGCTTCGGCCAGCGCGTCGAGCTCTTCGGGTGTCGGGGTCGGCGGACGCGGCGGCAGCGGAATGGCCGCGGGTTGCGGCACGGCGGGCGTGTCGCGCCCGCGCAGGGTGTCGCGCCATCGTTTGACAGAATCGAAAATACTCACGCGCTGTGCTCTCCCGGACGGATGCCGGCGCGGCCGGCCCTGATCCAACATTCCATGTCAAAACGGCAATCGCGGCCCCGGACGGACGCGGGAAGCATAGCGACCCGCGCCCGGGGGGCCAAGCGGCCTCCGCGGGGCCGGTGGCCCCGCTCGATCGGTCCTTCTTCGATCGATCCCTCTTCGTTCGGCCCCTGCCCGGGCGGGACTCAGCGGATCGGTTCGTCCAGCATCATCGCGCGGACGAAGCGCACCGGCGGCGCGCCGTAGGACAGCACCTGGTCGTGGTAGGCCTTCAGCTTGAAGTCCTTGCCCAGCTTCGCTTCCATCGCCTTGCGCAGGTCGAAGTGCTCCTGCACGCCAACGAAGTAGGTCGGCAACTGCGCGCTGCCCAGCTGCGCGCGGACCCACTTGCCCTCGGCTTCGCGCTCCTGCTGGAAGGTGCGCTTGACCATCAGTTCCATCGCCTGTTCCTTGCTCCAGCCGTCGACGTGCACGCCCTGGTCGAGGATCGCGTTCGCCACCGCGCGCAGGTAGAACTTGTAGCGCATGAGGTGGAACAGCGGATCGTTGTCAAGATAGCCGGCTTCCATCATCACCGTCTCGGTGTAGACCGCCCAGCCTTCGGCGAACATGCCGGATCGCAGCACGCCGCGCAGCGTCGACGGATAGCGCGCCGAGAACGCGCCTTCGAGGTAATGGCCCGGCATCGCCTCGTGGATCGACAGCAGGTGGATCATGCGCGTGTTGTATTCGCGCAGGAACGAGTCGGTCTGCGCGTCGGTCCAGTCGTCCGGGATCGGCGAGATCGCGTAGTAGGTCTTGAGGCCCTTGTCGAGCGGGCCGGGCGAATCGCAGTAGGCCACGGCCACGCCGCGCTGGAATTCCGGCATCAGGATGATCTCGACCGGGTCGTCCGGCACCGTCACCAGATCCTTCGCCTTCGTGAATTCGGTCGCCTGCGCCAGCGTGGCCTTGGCGGTCTCGACCACCTTGTCGCGCGCGGGCTTGTCGGCGTAGGCCAGTTCGAGCGCGGCTTCGATCGCCTTCTGCTGCTGGTCGTCGTTCGCGCCGTCGGGCAGCGGCGGCGCGCCGGGCTTGTCCTTCAGCACCTGCTGCGCGATCCGGTACATCTCGCCGCGCACGCGCACCAGTTCGGCCTCGGCGCGCTGCTTGATCTCGGCGCGCGACAGCGAGGACATCAGCGCGAACTTCAGTTTCTCGTCGTACAACTGCTGGCCGATGCGGAAATCGCCCCTGGCGTTCGGCACCAGGGTCTTGTCGAGCCACAGCTGATGTTCGGCCACCGCCTTGCGCAGGCCCTCCACCGCGGCGTCGAGACGCTTGCGGTCATCGCCCTGCAGCTGATCGGCGTTGGGCACGATGAACTGTTCGACCAGCGAGATCACGCCCGCGTTCTGCCGGGCGACGGTTTCGGCGTGGATCTTCGGCACCCGCGCCGGATCGATGTTCTCGCGCATCTGCGCGAACAGCGACGGCAGTTTCTCCATGCGCGCGGTCGCCGATTTCAGGCGTTCGGGCAGCGGCGCGAATTCGCGCGCCATCAGGTTGTAGATCGCGCCGCCGGCGAGGCCGCTGTACACCTGCGGGTCCCAGGCCCAGGCCTGCAGCGTGTCCATGCCCCAGATGTCGGACTGTAGCTGATTGCGCAGGATCGCCGCGTCGATCTGGTTCTCGCGCGAGAGTTTCGAGGCGTCGATGGCATCCAGTTCGGCCAGCGTCTTCTTCGCGAAGTCCACGTATTTCGCGCGCCCGGCGGCGCTGAGGTCGTCGAGTTCGGCGTCGAAGCGGTGATCGCCCTGCTGGGTCGCGCCGACCGGATTGAGGGCGAGGAAACCGTCGAGCCAGCGCTTGCTCAGGTCGGCGAACTTCGCGTCGAGCGCGGCGTCCGAAGCGGTCGCCGCGGCGGCCTTGTCGGCGGACGCCGGAGCGGTGCCGGTGCCCCCGCCGGTGCAGGCGGCGAGCGTGGCGGTGAGCAGTGCGATGGCGAGCGGCGTCAGGCGCATGGTCGGAGGTCCGGCTGAACGAAAACGCCAAGGATAGGCGCTAAGGCCCGTCGGCGCATCTGCCATGCTCCGGGTTTACATTGCCCATTCCAACATCCTGATCAGGAGCGGCTCATGTTGCATCGCGGCAGTTGTCATTGCGGTCGGATCGCCTTCGAACTGGAGGGCGAGGTCGCCGAAGCGGTGGATTGCAATTGTTCCCTCTGTCGCCGGCGCGGCGGCCTGCTCGCGTTCTTCCCGCGCGACGCGCTGCGCCTGCAGACCATCGAGGGCGACTACGCCACCTACGGTTTCAACAAGCATCACATCGATCATCACTTCTGCCTCACCTGCGGCATCGCGCCCTTCAGCGAAGGCGTCGATCCGCGCAGCGGCGCGAAGATCGTCGCGGTGAACGTGCGCTGCCTGCCGGAGGTGGATCTGGCCGCGATCCGCATCACGCCCTTCGACGGCGCCAGCCTGTGATGCGAACGCTGCGCATCGCCGCGCTCGCGGCGGCGACGCTGTGCGCGTCGCAGGCCGCGGCCGCGGCGTGTCCGCTGCCCGATCGCGATGCGGCCGCGCTGATCGCGCTGAAGACCACGGATTTCGAGATGGCGGACGCCGTGGCGCGCGAAGCCATGGCCTTCGCGTTGATCGATTGCCTGGCGTCGCCCGATCCGGCGCTGCGCGACGGCATCGCCTACGAAGGGCTGCAGCGCTGGCTGCGCGCGAAGGTCTTTTCGCCGGAGACGCTGCGCGCGCTGCGGGCGCGCTTGTTCGCGCAGCTCGACGCGCCCGACCCCCACGGCGTCGCACGGCCATTCGCGGCGCTGGCGCTGTCGGAACTGGCGCGGACGGATCGCATCGCGCCGTGGATGCGGCCGGACGAGCGCGACGCGATGGTCGAGCGTGCCGCGAGTTATCTCGAATCGGTGCGCGACTATCGCGGTTACGACGCGGACGTCGGCTGGCGCCACGGCGTCGCCCACGGCGCGGACTGGGCGATGCAGCTCGCCCTGAATCCGGCGCTGGACCGCGCGCAGCTCGATCGCCTGCGGCAGGCCATCGCGATCCAGGCGGTGCCCGCTGCCGGGCATGCCTACGTGTTCGGCGAAAGCGAGCGTTTGGCGCGGCCGCTGCTGTTCATCGCCAAACGCGATCTGCACGACGAGGCCGACTGGTCCGCATGGTTCGCGGCATTGTCCGCGCGCCTGGGCGATCCGGCGCTGGCATGGAAAGACGCGGGCTGGCTGGCGCGCCGGCACGATCTGGCCGCTGTCCTGCAGATGCTCTATCTGCAGGTGGATCTGGGCGACGACCCGGGCATGGCGAAGATGAGGCCGGGACTGGTGGCGGCGCTGAAGGCGTTGCCCTGAAGGCATCTGCGCCGGAACGCGGTGGCGCATCGCGCTGGTAGAGCGGCCTTCAGGCCGCTGACGCATATCGCGGCATCAGCAGCGGGCTGGTTTTCAACAGCCGAATGGCTGGTCAGCCCGCTCTGCCGGCATCGGGTCGGGGTCGCGGCTGCCTTTCACAGCGCGATGCGTTCGCGACCGCTGTAGACGTTCATCCGCCCATCGCGGGCGAAGGCGATGAGCGTGAGTCCAGCGGCCGCGGCGTGGCGGATCGCCAGGTCGGTCGGGGCCGACATCGCCGCGACGATGCGGATGCCCGCGTTCGCGGCCTTGTGCACGATCTCGTACGAGGCGCGCGAGGTGATCGCGAGGAACCCGTTCGACGGATCGATCGCGGGCGCGGCGCGCAGCATCGCACCGACGAGCTTGTCGACCGCGTTGTGCCGGCCCACGTCCTCGCGCACCAGCAATGCATCGCCGTCGACGAAGCCGGCGGCGTGCACGCCGCCGCTGCGCGCGTTGAGCGGCTGCTGCGCGGACAGCGCGGCGAGGCCCGCGTGGATGGCGGCGGCGTCGCAACGCGGTCCGGCGCCGACCGGTCGCGCCGGACGCAGTGCGGCGTCGAGGCTGGCGATGCCGCACAGGCCGCAGCCGCTGCGGCCTTCGAGGCCGCGCTGCCGCGCGTCCAGCACGTCGAAGCGCGCCTGCGGAATCGCCGCGTGCAGCGCGATCCCGCGTTCGCTGCGCACGAGATCGACCAGCGCGAACTCCGCAGGCGTCTCGACGATGCCCTCGCACAGCGCGAAGCCGAGCGCGAAATCCTCCAGGTCCGCGGGCGTCGCCATCATCACCGCGAACGACAGGCCGTTGTAGAGCAGGGCGACCGGGGTTTCCTCGATCACCCATTCCTCGCGCGGCGCGGCGGCGCCGTCGGCGACATGCAGCGCTTCGCGCAGGCACAGGCCATTGCTCATCCCGTCGCGTCCGGCAGGCGTCCGGCGCACAGCGCGCGTCCGCGTGCGGTCAGGCGCAGCCGCGTGCGCGCGCCGCCGGCATGCGGTTCGACGTGGCGTTCGACCAGATCCAGCCCGTCGAACCGCGGATCGTCGCCCAGCGCGACCAGCAGCCGCTGCAGTTCGCTCGCGCCGAGGCCGAGCCGCTTCGCCGCGCGCGGCATCGACACGTCGCCGTCCTCCGCGAGCAGGCGGAGCAGGGCGAGGGCGGCATCCTCGCTCATGCGGATGCGCGGTCGTCGCGTCGCCGCAGCCGCACCGGAATCGATTTCGACGACGGCGTGCGCGCGCGCTCGGCGTGATGATCCAGCGGCACCAGCGCGTTGGTTTCGGGGAAATACGCGGCGAGGCAGCCCGCGGGAATGTCGTATGCGATCAGCCGGAAATCCGGCGCCACGCGCTCGCCGTCGTGCCACACCGACACCAGATCGACATGCTCGCCGTCGGCGAGGCCCTGCGCGTCGAGATCCGCGCGCGAGATGAAACAGACGCGACGCAGCCCGTGGACGCCGCGATAGCGGTCGTCGTTGCCGTAGACGGTGGTGTTGTACTGATCGTGCGAGCGCACCGTCATCAACTGCAGGAGGGGCTTCGGCCCCGATGACGTCGTGGCCGGGTCAATCGGGGCCGAAGCCCCTCCTGCGGCACCGCCTGCAGTTTCACCGGCAGGAGGGATGCGATCCACCAGCGCATGCGCGAAGAACCGCGCCTTGCCCGAGGGCGTGGGGAACACCCGCTCGCGGCAGGGATGGTGCAGATGGAATCCGCCGGGATGGCAGACGCGCGCGTTGAAGTCCTCGAAGCCCGGGATCACCCGTGCGATGCGGTCGCGGATGCGGTCGTAGTCCTCGATCATCGACAGCCACGGGATGCCGCTGTCCGGCAAGGTCGCCGCCGCCAGCCGCGCGACGATCGCCGGCTCCGACAGCAGCGCGGGCGACGCCGGCGCGTTCATGCCCGAGGACAGATGCACCATGCTCATCGAATCCTCCACCGTCACCGCCTGCAGCCCGCCGGCCTGCTGGTCGATCTCGGTGCGGCCGAGGCAGGGCAGGATCAGCGCCTCGCGCCCGTGGACCACGTGCGAGCGGTTGAGCTTGGTGCTGACCTGTACGGTCAGCGCGCAGTTGCGCAGCGCGGCGTGGGTGAGCGCGGTGTCGGGCGTGGCCGCGGCGAAATTGCCGCCCATCGCGAAGAACACCCTGCCGTGGCCGTCGCGCATCGCCTCGATCGCGGCGATGGTGTCGAAGCCGTCGGCGCGCGGCGGCGCGAAACCGAATTCGGCGCCGAGGCGATCGAGGAACGTTGACGAGGGTTTCTCGTAGATGCCCATCGTGCGGTCGCCCTGCACGTTGGAGTGGCCGCGCACCGGGCAGGGCCCGGCGCCGGGTTTGCCGATGTTGCCGCGGAGCAGCAGCAGGCCGATGAAGGTCTGCAGGGTGGCGACGCTGCGCCGGTGCTGGGTGATGCCCATGCCCCAGCACAGGATGGTCGCGCCGCTGTCGAGATAGACCTGTGCGGCCTGCGCGATCTGCGCGCGCGACAGGCCGGATTCGCGCTCGATGTCCGCCCAGGCGGTCTCCCGCACCCGATCGGCGAAATCGTCGTAACCCTGGGTGTTGGCGGCGATGAAGGCGCGATCCAGCGCCGCGCCTTCGGTCGCGTGCGGCTCGGACTCGGCGTCGGCGCGCTCGATCACGACCTTGGCCATGCCCAGCGCCACCGCGAGATCGCCGCCGATCCTCGGCTGGAAATAATGCGACGCGATCGCGGTCGAACCGCCGCCCAGCATTTCCGACGGCGACTGCGGATCGGTGAAGCGTTCCAGCCCGCGTTCGCGCAGCGGATTGAAGACCACGATGCGGCAGCCGCGCTTCGCGGCGCGGCGCAGTTCGCCGAGCATCCGCGGATGATTGGTGCCGGGGTTCTGGCCGAACACGAAGATCGCGTCGGCGCGTTCGAAATCGTCGAGCGTCACCGAACCCTTGCCGCTGCCGATCTGTTCGGTCATCGCCACGCCCGAGGGCTCGTGGCACATGTTCGAACAGTCGGGCAGGTTGTTGGTGCCGTAGGCGCGCACGAACAGCTGGTACAGGAAGGCGGCCTCGTTCGAGGTGCGTCCGGAGGTGTAGAAGATCGCTTCGTCCGGCGAGGCGAGGGCATTCAGCGCGGCGGCGATCTTCGCGAAGGCCGCGTCCCAGCCGATCGGGACGTAGCGGTCGCTGCCGGGGTCGTAGACCATCGGCTCGGTCAACCGGCCCTGCGCTTCGAGGAATTCGTCGGTCTGTTCCGCCAGCCAGGCCACCGGATGTTCGGCGAAGAACGCGGCGGTCACCCGCTTGCCGGTCGATTCGTTGGCGACCGCCTTCACCCCGTTCTCGCAGAACTCGAAGGTGGAGTGCGGGTTGCGGTCCGGCCAGGCGCAGCCCGGGCAGTCGAAGCCGGTGGGCTGGTTGGTGCGCAGCAGGGTGCCGGGGCCGCGCAATACCGCATCCTGCCGGCGCAGCGCCTGCCAGGAGGCCTTCAGTGCGTCCCATCCGCCGGCGGGCTTGTCGTATGGCCGGATCGGGGCTTCGTCGTCGCGGTGTTCTGCCATGCCCGCATGCTAACGCAGGCCGCCCGGGGACGGGCCGCGCCGGCGGGCCGCGGCGCTGGACGCCGGAAAGCCCGCCAGCGTAGATTGTCGGCTTGGCCCCAGGAACGCGGGCCTGATTGCTGTCGCCCGAAACCTACCAAGCAGACCCGTTTTGTCCGAAGCCACCGCCACGCTCGATGTCGCCCTGAACCACGCTTCCCGCCTGCTCGGCAGCGATCCGGAGCTGGCCGGCCAGCAGGCCGTCGAAGTGCTGCGGGTGGTGCGCGATCATCCGGTCGCGCTGATGATCCTCGGCATCTCGCACCGGCTCGGCGGTCGTTTCGACCGCGCGATCGAGGTGCTCGGCCCGCTGACCCGCACCGCGTCGGAGATGCCGCGGGTGCATTACGAATACGCCCTGGCGCTGTCGCGGACCGGCCGCGCCGAAGAAGCGATCGTCGCCCTGCAGCAGTCGCTCGCGCTCAATGCCGGCCTGCCGCAGGTCTGGCTGGCGCTGGCCGACCTGCAGCGCGCGGTCGGCCGGCCGAAGGACGCCGATGCCGCCTACGCCGGCTATGTCCGCAATTCGGTACGCGACCCGCACCTGCTGCAGGCGGCCGACGACCTCAACGCGAATCGTCTGCCCGAGGCCGAACGCCTGCTGCGCGATTGGCTCAGGCAGCACCCCACCGACGTGGTCGCGATCCGCATGCTCGGCGAACTGGCGGTGCGCGTGGGTCGCACGCCGGAGGCGCTGCGCCTGTTCGCGCGCTGTCTCGAGCTGGCGCCCGGGTTCCGCGAGGCGCGCCAGCACTACGCGCTGATGCTGCATCGCGACCAGCAGTCGCAGCAGGCGCTGGAGCAGCTCGATCGGATCCTCGACGAAGACCCGGTCAATCCCGGCGCACGCACGCTCAAGGCCGCGGTGCTGTGCCGTCTGGGCGAATACGGGCAGGGCATCGCGCTGTACGACGCCCTGGTGCGCGAATACCCGCACAACGCGCGGCTGTGGATGAGCTATGGCCATGCGCTCAAGACCGAAGGCCGACAGGCCGATGCGATCGCGGCCTATCGCAACTGCGTGCGCGAGGAGCCGGAATTCGGCGAGGCCTGGTGGAGCCTGGCCAATCTGAAGACGATCCGCTTCGACGACGACGACATCGCGACGATGCGCGCGCAGCTTGAGCGCGACGATCTCGATGCCGAGCATCGCCTGCATTTCGAATTCAGTCTCGGCAAGGCGCTGGAAGATCGCGCCGAATACGAAGCGTCGTTCGCGCATTACGCCGAAGGCAACCGGCTCCGCGTGGAGCTGGTCCCGTACCGCGCCGGCGACACCAGCGCCCGCGTCGCGCAGTCGAAGCAGGTCTACACGCCCGCATTCTTCGCCGAACGCGCCGGCTGCGGCGATCCCGCGCCGGACCCGATCTTCATCGTCGGCCTGCCGCGCTCGGGTTCCACGCTGCTGGAACAGATCCTGTCGAGCCATTCCGCGGTGGAAGGCACGATGGAGCTGCCCGAAATCATCTCGATGACCCGCGCCCTGCGCCGCGGCGTCGAAGGCGCCACGCATTACCACGAAGTCCTGGCCGGACTGCCGCCGGAGACCTTCGCCGAACTCGGCCGGCAGTTCCTCGATCGCACCCGGGTGCAGCGCAAGACCGACGCGCCGCTGTTCATCGACAAGATGCCGAACAACTTCCTGCATCTGGGGCTGATCCACCTGATGCTGCCGAACGCGAAGATCATCGACGCGCGCCGGCATCCGATGGCCTGCTGTTTCTCCGGTTTCAAGCAGCACTTCGCCCGCGGCCAGAGCTTCAGCTACCGCCTCGGCGACATCGGTCGCTATTACCACGACTACGTCGAACTGATGGCCCATTTCGACGCGGTGTTCGCGGCCATCGGCCGGCCGGACCGCGTGCATCGCGTGATCTACGAGCGCATGGTCGAAGACACCGAGGCCGAAGTCCGTCGTCTGCTCGATTACTGCGGTCTGCCGTTCGAGGAGCGCTGCCTGCGCTTCTTCGAGAACGACCGGCCGGTGCGCACCGCGAGCTCCGAACAGGTGCGCCGCCCGATCAACCGCGACGGCATGGACCAGTGGCGGCACTACGCGCCGTGGCTCGGCCCGCTCGAATCCGCGCTTGGGGCGGTGCTGCAGGCGTATCCCGAGGTGCCCGCGTTTCCGTCCGTCGAGGGGGCGCAGGCCGCTTGAGGGCGTAGCGCCCGCCGACCATCGTTCCGCCGCATCCACGCGTTTTCACCCAGCGATTCGTTCCATTCCTTCCGATCCATTTGTTGCAATCGACCAGCGCCAACCGTCCTGTCCAATCGAGATGTTCCTACCACCCGGGGAGAGTCCAATGCGTCACACACGTGGTTCCGCAACCCGCCGCAAGGCGAATCTGGCGAGGATGCCGCTGACCGCGGCCATCTACGTCGCCTTCGGCAGCATGGCCTTCGCCGGTGCGGCGATGGCCCAGCAGAGCGAAGCCAAGGACGAGAGTCCCTCGCTCGAAACCATCACCGTCACCGCGCAGAAGCGCACCGAGAACGCGCAGGACGTGCCGATCAGCCTCAACGTCATCGGCGCCCAGCAGCTCGACGAGCTGCAGGTCAACGATTTCGAGGACTACGCCAAGATGCTGCCGAGCGTCTCGATCTCGCCCAACGGCCCCGGCTTCGGCCAGGTCTACATGCGCGGCGTCGCCAGCGGCGGCGACGGCAACCACTCCGGCCCGCTGCCGAGCGTGGGCATCTATCTCGACGAACAGCCGATCACGACCATCCAGGGCGCGCTCGACCTGCACGTCTACGACATCGAGCGCGTCGAAGCGCTGTCGGGCCCGCAGGGCACGCTGTACGGCGCCAGCTCCGAAGCCGGCACCCTGCGCCTGATCACCCGCAAGCCCGACACCGCCGGCTTCTCGGCCGGTTACGGCGTCGAAGCCAATGCCATCGACGGCGGCGGCTGGGGCCACGTGGTCGAAGGCTTCGTCAACGTGCCGATCTCCGATCGCGCCGCGATCCGCCTCGTCGGCTGGGAAAAGAAGGACGCCGGCTGGATCGACAACGTCTACAGCGAACGCACCTTCCCGACCTCCGGCATCACCCAGAACAACGCCGATCGCGTCGAGGACAACTACAACGACGTCGACACCGTCGGCGCGCGCCTGGCGCTGAAGCTCGACCTCAACGAGAACTGGACGATCACGCCCACGATCATGGGCCAGCGCCAGAAGGCCAACGGCAGCTTCGGCTACGACACCAACATCGGCGAACGCAAGATCAGCCACGCCTATCCCGAGTCCTCGGACGACCGCTGGGCGCAGGCCGCGCTGACCGTGCAGGGCAAGATCGGCAACTTCGATCTGACCTACGCCTTCGCCCACCTCAAGCGCGATGTCGACACCGACACCGACTACAGCGACTACGGCTTCTGGTACGACACCCTGTTCGGCTACGGCGCGTACTTCTACGACGACAGCGGCGACCTGATCAATCCGGCGCAGTACATCCAGGGCGTCGACGGTTACAAGAAGACCAGCCACGAACTGCGCATCGCGTCGCCGCAGGACCAGCGCCTGCGCTTCGTCGCCGGCCTGTTCTGGATGGACCAGTCGCACGACATCGAGCAGCGCTACCGCGTCGACGGTCTCGCCGACGTGCTGTCGGTGCGCGGCTGGGAAGACACGATCTGGCTGACGCAGCAGGAGCGCAAGGACCACGACGAAGCGATCTTCGGCGAACTGGCCTTCGACTTCACCGACAAGCTGACCGCGACCGTCGGTTTCCGCCACTTCCGCGCCGACAACGCGCTGAAGGGCTTCTTCGGTTTCGCCAACGGCTACTCCTCGCAGGGCAGCCAGCTGCCGCAGAACCGCTACGGCGAGGCCGCCTGCATCGTGCAGTACGGCGCCGACCCGGCCAACTGGCCGTCGTTCAACGGCGCGCCCTGCAAGGTGTTCGACAAGGACGTGCAGGAGAAGGACACCCTCGGCAAGTTCAACCTGTCGTACAAGTTCGCGCCGGGCAAGCTGGCGTACTTCACCTGGTCCGAAGGCTACCGTCCGGGCGGCATCAACCGCCGCGGTACGCTGCCGCCGTACATCACCGAGTTCCTCACCAATTACGAACTCGGCTG
Source organism: Lysobacter sp. (assembly GCA_011526085.1). GTDB lineage: Bacteria > Pseudomonadota > Gammaproteobacteria > Xanthomonadales > Xanthomonadaceae > Lysobacter_I > Lysobacter_I hankyongensis. The sequence continues at coordinate 97,943 of WYBC01000031.1, forward strand.
GAAGACGTCCTGGCTCGACAATCGCCTGACCTTCAACGGCGCCGCCTTCCATCAGGTGTGGGACGACTTCCAGTTCCCGATCCTCGGCCAGAACGGTCTCACCGAAATCCGCAACGCCAACCAGGCGCGCATCCAGGGCCTGGAAATGGACGTGAACTGGGCCGCGAGCTACAACCTGCGGCTGTCCGCGGGCGTGGGCTTCTACGACGCCGAACTCACCGAGAACTACTGCGGCGAAGTCGACGGCAGCGGCAATCCGGAAACGGTCTGCGCCGCGCCGCTGGCGCCGGACGGCACCCGCCTGCCGGTCACCGCCGACTACAAGGGCAACCTGACCGCGCGCTACACCTTCGACATCGGCACGTTCGAAGCCTACTGGCAGGGTTCGGTGGTGCACGAAGGCCGTCGCACCTCGGACCTGCGCATCGTCGAGCGCAACATCCTCGGCGATCTGCCGTCCTACACGCTCGCCGACTTCGCCCTCGGCCTGCGCAAGGACAACTGGTCGGTGGATTTCTTCATCAAGAACCTGTTCGACGAGAACGCGCAGTACGGCCGCAACGTGCAGTGCCCGGAGCAGGTCTGCGCCGCACAGGTCTATTCGACCGCTGGCCAGCCGCGCACCTTCGGCGTCAAGTTCAGTCAGGAATTCTGACCGGACGCGACGGCGTCATCGCTGTATCGACAGGCCGCCTCCGGGCGGCCTGTTTTTTGGGTATTCGTAATGCTCTAATTGCGTTCGGTGCGGGAAGATTGCCTGTTCGCTGGTTGGCTAATTCGTAAAGCGCGGTTGACGGGCCGCATTGGGATCCACACACTGCGCTTCAAGCAGTCGCAGGTTTTGCGCCTGTCATTGAGCAAAGTTCGGCTGCCTGCTTTCGAATCGGCAAGCCCCGAGGAGGGTCCAATGAAAGGCCACGTTCCCACCCCTGATGACCTTGTAGACAGCATGGTTGCCCGGCTGTTCGCTTCGAACGAACCAGTGCCGGGCGACTCACTCTTGGATCCTGGTTGTGGCGGGGGCGCCTTCATTGCTGGCGTGCTTCGCTGGTGCGAAGCCAATGGTGTCGCCCCTCCTCGGATTACGGGCGTGGAGCTCAATCCGTCCCTTGCGGCCAAGGCCCGTAAACGGTTTGCTGACTACCCCGCGGTCCGAATCGTTCAGGCGAACTATCTGCTCTCGCCGGTGACGACCTCATATCGCTTCATCATCGGAAACCCGCCTTACGTATCGCTTGCGAATCTTGGCGGCAACGTCCAGCGGGACAGCTACCGAAAGCGGTTCACCTCGGCTCGCGGTCGCTTCGACCTCTACATGCTCTTCTTCGAGCGCTCCATCGACGCGCTCGCGCCGAACGGGCGCTTGGTCTTCATCACTCCCGAGAAGTTTCTCTACGTCTCCTCGGCCAAGGAGCTTCGCCGTCTGTTGGCGGCACGGACATTCGTCGCGAGCATCCACCTCGCTCCAGAAGATGCTTTTCCCGGGTTCACCACGTATCCGGCGATTACGACCTTGGATCGACAAACGGATGAACAGACTCCTACGGCCGTTCGCCTTCGCTGCGGAACGGCTCGTCACGCCCAGCTTCCAGGCGATGGCGAAAGCTGGTGGCCGTACCTGATGGCCGAGCAAACGGCAAACGACGATCCTTTGCTAGGGGATGTTTGCGTTCGCGTCAGTGCTGGGGTCGCTACTGGAGCAGACGACGTTTTTGTTCGCGCGATTGCCGAGCTGCCGGCGCAACTTCGTTCATTCGCGAAGCCTGCTGTTGCTGGGCGCGATCTCGCGACCGGAATGCCTTTTCCAACGCCTCACCGTGCGATTCTCATCCCTTACAGGGACACTGGCGAACTTCTACCAAGAGCCGACCTGGGCGCTCTCGGGCGGCACCTTGCCAGCCCCAGCCTCAAGGAGGCACTGGAGCGCCGAAGCTGCGCGGAGCGAAAGCCGTGGTACGCCTTCCACGACAATTTTCCGCCGGACATTCTGCGACCGAAGATCCTCTTCAAGGACATCACGAAGGAGCCGTTCTTTTGGGTCGATCGAACGGGCGATGTCATCCCTTTGCACAGCGTCTACTACATTGTCCCAGAGCGGGGCGATCAACTCGATGCGCTCTGTGAATGGCTGAACGGACCCGAGGCGAGCCGCTGGCTTGAGGCGAACTGTCAGCGTGCGGCCAACGGATTTCTCCGACTACAGAGCTCAGTGCTTCGGCGTCTCCCGGTTCCGGCTCATGTCCTCGCGCAGGCCCCGATGAGGATGGCCGCCTGATGTCCGTTTTCGATGAGATTCTCGCCGCGATCAGGGCGAACGGCTACCACAACCATCGCAAAGAGACGCACTCCAACATCGTTTCGCGGCGCATCGTTGCAGACTTACGGGCCGCATGTGTGGCATTCGCGAACGACTGCGAAACTGGAGCGATTCGAATCTGGGAGCGCACGCATGGCCCCGATGATCGAACAGCCGACTTGGTCGCTGGCCCGCCAAATGACAAGGGGAAGCCGGACCTGACGAAGGTTAGGCTTCTGGTTGAGAATAAGTCGGTTGTTACCGCGCATCGAAACAGAAACGCCCGATACCAAGACATTGACCGGGAGCGACTATCCGCGCACAGAGCCAACCCGAAGACCATTGTTGTTGCCACGCTCATAGTCGGCGTCTGCGAGCGTGTCTTGAACATCCCCGACTGTGTTTCGAGGTTCCACCCGAAGACATTTAAGAGCGACATTCTTCCGCGGCTATCGACCGGGGATCAAACGTTGTGGACACAGTTCGATACCTGCGTCGGCAAGAACACGCCCGAGGACCCCGCGAAGACCGTTGCGATGTTTCGTACGCTGCCCACTCGGCAGGGCTCAGACACCCACCTTCCTGCGCTCGATTACCTGCTGATTGCGCCCTTCGCGATCGACAATGTGAATCCGCCAGAATTGGCGACCGCACTCGGGATTGATGCGGAAGCTGAGTACCAGAGAATGATTCAGCACATCTCGCGCACTTACACGATGCGCTGGCACGGTGGCGCTTAGGGATGCCCGTCAACATTCTGAATCTTTCGGTCTACCGGGTCACAGGGGTCGAGGAGGCGGAACACGATTACCACGTTCGCGCCGAGATCATTGATCCGCCGAGCAAGTGCCGCGAATGTGGTTCGGACCTCATCGACCGTGGTGCTCGCGCTCGCGATCTGGCTGCTGCGGCGCGCATGGCGCTGGCTGCGGCGGAAAAAGAAGGTGGAGGCGTGAAGGCCGTCCGTCCTGCTTGACGGGATGGTGATGCCGGAAAGATAGATCGGCCATCGGTGGCCAGCCGCGGAAACCCGCCCTCGAAGCGCGTGCGCTTCAGCGCATCGGGTGATGATCGCGCGATGCGCTGGCGCGCCGTCTTCGGCTCGCGGCTCCGGCCTTCGACGATGGTGCGCCGGGCTGCCCGCCGGTGCTATGGTTCCATCGCGTCATCGACAACCTCAAGGAACGAAGACATGGGCAACGGAACGCCGGTCGCACCCGTGGTGCAGGCCTATCTGAAGGACGTGCTGGCCGCGGTCAACGCCATCGACGACCCCGATACGAACCAGCCGCTGCAGATTCCGGATTTCGCCGAAATCTACGAAGCGGCGGGCCGCCTCGACGATGCCGCCGATCCCGGCGCGATCATGTGGACCATCAACACGCTGCTCGGCCGCGCCAGCAGCGTGGGCAGCGTGGCGCCGACGGCGTCGTATGCGCTGTCGTTTCCGGACGATCACCACATGCATGCCGACATGGGCCTGGAGTGGTATTGGGTCGGTTGCCACATGAACGTGATGACGCCGGAAGGCGAGACCGGACGGCTGTCGCTGCTGCTGTCGATGGAGAAGATCCGCGCGATCGGCACGGCGGCGCAGCAGGCGGCGGGCTGGTCGGCGCTGGATGCCACGGTGGCGACGAATCTGGTGACGGTCACCGTCGACATGGGACCCGGCAGGCGCGCGATCCATCGCCGGCGCCCGAACGTGCAGTGGCCGGCGAAGGGTGGGCAGGCGGATTTCAGCCAGCCGGGCGCCGACAGCCTGTACTTCGTCTGCGGCGACGATTCGCTGCGCGGTTCGCTGGACGTGTTGCCGCTCGCCGTGAAGGTGAACGACGGCGACCACATGACCGTCGACATCGTGCTGACCCAGAACGCCGCGACGAAGGTGGACGCCGCGTTTTTCCTGCAGGGCGTGCCGAAGACGGAGAGCGTCACCGCCGGCGGTACCGGGCTGACGCCGCTACCCACGCCGGGCATCTACTACAGCTGGCCGCAGTTGCAGGTGAGCGGCAGCATCGCGATCGATGGCACCTGCTACACCATCGTCTCCGGGACCGGCTGGATCGATCACGAGTTGATGATGAGCAGCCTGGAGAACCCGGACGGCGCGGTGCATCCGGTGCCGTTCGTGGAGGATGCGACGCCCTGCAACGGCTGGGTGTGGCAGTTCCACAATCTCGACAACGGCCAGGCGTTCACCGGCGCCGGGTTCGTGCTCGGCGCGATGAACGATGCGCCCGCGCTGTCTTACGGTTATTTCCTGACGCCGAACAACGGCGGCTGGGACGCGATCTTCATCCAGGGCAAGCTGGATCTGCTGTTTCCGAATGCATTCCCGGCGCGTGTCGGCACGTCCGGGCCGATGGTCGATATTCCGGTGGTGCGCGGCTACAGCGGCGTCGAGAATGTGTTTCTGGGCAAACCGTTGTCGGGCGTGGCCACGCCCTGGTTTCCGGACGGAACGTTCAACGGCCCGAACGGCGCGATCTGCGCCGAGATCCCGGCCGATTACACCGATCTGTCGGGCCAGTACGCCGATGGTCTTGGTTATATGGAATCCGTGGGTTTTGAATCGGTCGCGTCGTATCGGCAATACGCGCTGGGGCGGTTGAAGAACTGCTGACGATCGCGTCCGCGATGCGTATCGCATTGCGGACGGGCTTTCGACAGCGGAGCGGGTCATCGCCTTCGGCGGTTCCGCCTTACTGCTCCGGGGAGTCGTCGGTGTCGGCGCCGTGCGCCGCGGGCGCACGCACCACCGTGACCGTGCACGGCGCTTCCGCGACCACGCGCGCGGACACGCTGCCGAGAATCCGGCGCACGCCGGTGACGCCGCGCGCGCCCATGATCAGATGATCGACGCCGTTGTCGCGGGCGTAGTCGAGCAGCGCGTGCGCGGGATCGCTGTGTTCGAGCACGTGCACGGTGATGCGGTGTTCGTCCAGTCCCAGCGGACGGACCCAGTCGCGCAGCGCGATCAGGCGTTTGACGTGGCGATTGCGCCCCTCGCTGTCGAGATTGCTGTCCAGGCCGATGCGCGCGGTGCGCATCACGGTGATGCAGGCCAGGCGCGAATGCGGGAAGGTCGAGACGATCCGCTGCAGCGTGCCGCGCAGCGCGGCGCACAGCGCTGCGTCCTCGTGTTTCAGGTCGACCGCGACCATCAGCAGCGGCGCCTGGTCGAGATGATCGGTCACCGCCCGGCGCGGTTCGCGCTCGCGCCCGAAATTCTTCCACCAGCGCTGGATCACGGCCACCCGGCCATCGCGATGGCTGCGGTCGGCGCGCGCGGTCAGCGGCACCTGCTCGGGATGCTGCAGATCGTGCGCGAGCTGCGCGGCGGTGGCGTGGCGCGCGTCGGGATCGACTTCGAGACAGCGCAGGATCACCTCCTGCAGCCAGCGCGGGATCTCCGGGCGCAGCGCGCGCGGCGGCACCGGATCGCGATACAGGCGGCGACGCAGGCCGGCGGGACTGCCGGGATTGCCGAAGGGCCGTTCGCCGGTGGCGAGGTGGTACAGCGTCACCCCGAGCGCGAACAGATCGCTGCGCGGTTCGTCGCGGACGCCCAGCACCTGCTCCGGCGCGATGTACGGCGCGGTGCCGATCGGTACGCGGAACTGTTCGTCGAGCAGGTCGGGAAGGTGCGCGTGATGCGAGAGACCGAAATCGATCAGCGCGACGCTGCCGTCCGGCCGGCGCAGCAGGTTGCTGGGTTTGATGTCGAGATGGATCACCTCCTGCTGGTGCAGGGCGTGGATCGCGGTCGCGGCCAGCGCACCGAGTTCGGCGACCTGTTGCGGCGGCAACGGCGCGCTGTCGAGCAGCGGTCGCAGCGTGTCGCCGGCCAGATGCTCCATCACCAGCCACGGTTGATCGTGATGATCGCCGGCGGCGACGAACCGCGGCACGTGCGGGCCGCGCAGCTGCGGCAGGATCATGCGTTCCACTTCGAAGCCGACGATCTGGGTGGCGGCTTCGCCGTAGCCGATGCGCGCGAGTTTCATCAGCAGCGGCATCGCGTGATCGGGGTGGGTGACCCGCCACAGCGTGGCCATGCCGCCTTCGTGCAGCGGGGCGATCAGTTCGAACCCGTCGATGACCAGCCCGGGCGTCAGCGGTACAGGCATGTCAGCGACCCTCCACCAGACGTTTCGCGAGCGATTCGGGCAGGCCGGCGGCGACGATCTTGCGCGCCGCGGCGTGATGGTTGTAGGCCACGCGCAGCAGCGTCAGCGAACCCCGCGCGGTGTCGTACAGCGCGCAGCAGGCGGCGGGATTGCCGTCGCGCGGCTGCCCCAGCGAACCGGGCAGGGCCAGCCAGCGCCGGCTGCCGAGCAGCGGCATCGCCACGCCGGGCGTCGGCGCGAAATGGCGGGCGCCGCCCTCGGGCTGCGAGTGATACAGCGCGGGCTCGTGGACGTGCCCGCAGAAGGTCACCCGCTGGCGGGTGGCGGCGATGCTCTGCGCCGCGGCCAGCGCATTGCTGATGTAGCCCCACTGCAGCGGCGCCCAGGCGTTGGCGTGGACGTACAGCCGATCTTCGTCCTCGATGCTCGCCGGCAGCGCGGCGAGGAACGCGCGCTGCTCGGCGGAGAGCCGCCCGCGGGTCCAGTCGATCGCCGCCTGCGCGTGCGCGTGCTTCGTCGATTGCGCATCCGCCTGCGCGTCGCGCAGCACCGCTTCGTCGTGATTGCCGTAGACCGCGAGGCCGCCGTCGTCGATGAGCCGCTGCGCTTCGTCCACCGTCCATTCCGGGTCGGCGCCGTAACCGACGATGTCGCCGAGCAGCACGGCGCGGTCGAAGCCGAGTTTGCGCAGTTTCGACAGGCACGCCCCGGTCGCTTCGCGGTTGGCGTGCAGATCGGCGAGCAGGGCGAGGCGCATGGCGTGGACCGGCGGGAGATCGCGCCCATGCTAGGCCGATGCCGCGCGACCGGCGATTGGCGATTGGTCTTACCCGATGCGCCGGGCTCGACCCGCCGGACTCGATCCGCAGAGCGCGACCGGCCGGTCGCGTCGATCAGCGTTTCGGTTTCGCCGCGGGCGCGGGTTCCGGCGCGGTGCGCACCGGCAGCGGCACGTTGCACAGGTCGATATGGCCGGCAGGACGCTTGTAGAAATCGTCGCGTCGGTTGCGGCGCGCTTCGACCAGTTCGGTGAACAGCGGCGTGTCGGTGCGCAGCACCTGCAGCTTCAGGCGTTCGGCCGGCTTGAGGTCGGCGGCGAGGCGGATCGAACGGATCGTCACCCGCTGTTCGGGCTTCTCGTAGAAGCCCAGCGGGCCGGTGCCGCGCGGCAGCACGCTCAGCAGCTCCATGCCCTGCACGACGCGGCCGACGGTGGTGATGTTGCGATCGAGCTGGCGCGGCGACTGGCCGATGACGACGTAGAGCTCGGCGCCGGTGCTGGAATCGGCGGCGACGTCGCGACCCGCGCCGACCGCACCGTAGCAGTGCGCCAGCCAGGCGGTGCCGTCGGAGGTGTCGAGACCGATCGGGAAGCCGTCGCTGAAACCGACCTGGCGCGCCCAGCCGTCGGCGTCGGGCAGGGGCGTGAACGGGATGTTGCGGTTGCTGCGGGTGAATTCCGCCGGCAGCTTCGCCTTGGCGCCCTTCGGCAGCGGCTTGCGGTCCTTCTCTTCCTCGGCCGGGTCGCCCCACTGCACCACGAAGTTGTCCTGCGAGCGGTTGATGCTGAGCCCGTTCCAGAAGCCGCCCTTGGCCAGCGCTCGGATGTTGGCGACGTGCGCGGGCGCGAATTCCGGCGCCAGTTCGATCACCACCCGGCCGGCGTCCAGGTCCATGTACAGCGTGCGCATGGGGTCGAGGTTGCGCCAGTCGCCCGCTTTCGAACCATCGAGGATCTCCTGCATCGAGCGCGGCTTCGCCTCCGGCGACGGTGTCTGCGCGCCGGCGGCGAGGGCGCCGGCGAGGAGCGCGGCGACCAGCAGCGGCGCTGCCATCCGGGTGCGTGGGCGGGGCAGGCGGTTGCGGGACGTCATGGCGGGATCTCCTTTTCGATGTTCCGCCGATTCTGGCCGAGAACTTCGACCCGGGCCAGCGCGACGCGGCGTCGCGACCGCGATGGCGCCCGTGGATGACCTCCGGCACATCCACTATGTCAAAGTTATGAATAGAGTGAGCTTCAAGATATGCAGCAGGTCGTTTCAAGTCGACCTGCCGCAGCCCACCACCGCAGGGGAGCGCCATGAACCCGCAGTCCGCCACCCACGACGATGCCAGCGACGCCCTGTTGCGGAAGTTCCAGAAGGAGCTCTCCGCCGGGACCGTGTCGCTGGCGCTGCTGGCCGTGCTGGGGGCCGCAGAAGAGCCGATGTACGGCTACCAGATCGCGAAGACCCTGGAGCGCCAGGGCGACGGCGTGCTGAGCGGCAAGCAGAGCGCGCTCTACCCGGTGCTCCGCAATCTGGAAGCCGCCGGTCTGCTGGCCAGCGAAGTGGAACCGTCCATCAGCGGCCCGCCGCGCCGTTACTACCGCATCACGCCGACCGGCCGCGACATCCTCCAGGCCTGGACCCAGGCCTGGTGCGCCACCCGAGATTCCGTCGACTCCGTCCTGAAAGGGGGCTTCTCATGAACACCACCGCGCAGCCGCCGCTGCCGACCAACATCCCCGAGTACCTCGAACACCTGCGGCGTTCGCTGGCGGGCGCCGATCCGGCGCTGATCCAGGACGCGCTCTACGACGCCGAGGAATACCTGCGTTCGGAACTGGCCGAGAACCCCGGCAAGACCGAGGCCGAGGTCATCGCCCGGGTCGCGTCGAGCTACGGTGCGCCGGAGGAGGTCGCCGACATCTACCGCGACACCGAGGTGAAGGTGCAGACCGCGCTGCGCACGCCGCCCTCGCGCCCGAGGCGCTCGGTCTTCGGCAAATTCTTCGGCGTCGTCGCCGAGCCGCGCACCTACGCGGCGCTGTTCTACATGCTGCTGTCGCTGGCGACCGGCGTGTTCTATTTCACCTGGGTGGTCACCGGCATCTCGCTGTCGCTGGGTCTCGCGGTGCTGATCATCGGCATTCCGTTCGCGATCCTGTTCTTCGGTTCGGTACGGATGCTCTCGCTGCTCGAGGGCCGCATCGTCGAGGTGATGCTGGGCGAGCGCATGCCGCGCCGCCCGCTGTACAGCAACCGCGGCAAGCCGCTGATGGCCCGCATCGGCGAACTGTTCGCCGACCCGCGCAACTGGAGCTCGCTGCTGTACATGCTGCTGATGCTGCCGCTGGGCATCGTCTATTTCACGATCGCGGTGACCCTGCTGTCGCTGTCGCTGTCCTTCATCCTCGCGCCGATCATGGTGTGGCTCGGCATCGCCACGATGGGAGCGGGTTCCGGCGACTGGATGTACGTCACCATCGAGAACGGCGTGCTGTTCTCGTCGCTGGGAATCATGGCGCTGCCGCTGATGTTGGTGCTGGGCGTCCTGATGCTGTTCGGCACCCTGCACGTGGCGCGCGGCATCGGCTACATGCACGGTCAGTTCGCCAAGCGCCTGCTGGTGAAGAGCGCGCAGTACGGCTGATCGCGGGTCTTCGCTGATCGCGGACTTCCGGATGCGACAGGTCCGGAAGACAGGCAAAGAAAAAGCCGGCGCTGGACGCCGGCTTTTTCGTGTTCCGATGCTTCCGGGCTCAGGCGCGCATGGCCATGCGCGTCTGTTCCTGATCCTGCTGGGGCGCTTGCGCGAGCTGGGTCTGGCCTTGCGCCGAGACTTCCGAATTCGCGGCCAGCGGCTGCCGCATCGCGGTATCGACGTTGACGCTGGCGATGCGCGCGGCCGGATCGTCCGGCGCGCGCCCCTGCACCGCGTACAGCGTGCCGTTGCTGGCGGCGAGGTGGTTGATGTCGGTGAGTCCCTGCTGCTGCGCGCCCGCGACCACGCCGGCGACCACGCGCGCGTCCGGCTGCTGGCCGGTGCGGTCGAATTCGCGATAGGCCTGGGCCAGCATCGGGTTGTCGCTCATCAGCGGCGACTGCTGAGGCCCGGTGCTGTTCTCCGAGAACAGGCGGTTCCAGCCGTCGCGGACGCGCTGCACGCCGTCCTGCACGCCGATCGAGGTGTTGGTGATGCCGCTGCGGATGCCGCCGACGTCGTCGCGGAACTTGTCGATCATCGGATCGAACTGCTGCGCGCGCTGGATGTTGTCCTGGGTCATCAGCGGGCCGCCGCCTTCGGCGCGGACGAACGCACCGATGGCGTGCGCCGGGCCGCCGCGATCCCAGGCCACTTCCAGCGGATTGCGGATGTCCCAGCGCGAACGGTCGTTGCGATAGCCGCCGTCGCGCAGCGCCTCGATGTCGTCGGGCGTGGCGTAGACGCGGGTCTGGCCGTAGTGCGGGCTGGCCGCGCTGACGACGTCGGTGGCGCGGACGTGGTTGATCACGTCGTTGCCGCCGGCGGGCACGCCCTGGCGCAGGCCCGCGGCGCCGTAGGCGTTGAAGGTTTCGCCCTTCAGGCCGAATTCGTGCGCGGTGATCTGCGCCAGCGTGCCGCCGAGCGAATGTCCGGTGACGGTGACCTCGGGCGCGGGACGACCGGTGCGCTCGGCCTCGGCGCGCGCGATTTCCACCGCGCGGCGGGTCAGGTCCATCGCGTCGTGGGTCTGGTTGTTGACGCCGTTGATCACCATGCCGCCGTCGGTGCGCACGGCGTCGCGGAACAGTTCGCCGGTGCCGCGGCCCGGTTCGGTGCCGCGGTGCGCGACGACGATCTCGTGGGTGTCGACGCGCTGGTAGATGGTGCCCTGATAACCGCTGGGGCGATCGCTGTTCGCGAGGACGCGGTAGTTCACGCCCTCGATCGTGACCGTCGAGTTCGGATTCGACTGCGGGTGCCGGTAGGAGTCTTCGCTCAGTGCGGCGTAGTCGCGGCTCGTGATCGTCATGGGGCCTCCCTGCGCGCGGAAATCGTCAAGGTGAACTGCGGACCGACGCTGCTCTGGTAGAAGTCGGGCGATTCCTCGCCGAACACCACGTCCATCGGCGCGGGTTTCTGCGCGAAGTCGCGGACCAGATAGTGATCGGTGACTTCGGCCTCGGCGGCGAGGCGGTCGGCGGCGATGCCGCCGACGAAATGCGTGGCCGCGGAGTGGAAATGCACGGTGGCGGTGTTCAGCGCCCAGCGGCAGACACCGAGACCGTAATAGTCCTCGTCGTTCAGCGCGTCTTCGTGCAGTTCGGCGGTCCAGGTGGTGTCGTCGACCTTCCGCAGGTCGAGCGTCACGCTGTGCCGCGGCGGCAGGCGGACGCCGCCGGCCGCGCGGGCGAAGTCGTAGGGCACGCACTCGCGGTTCTCGACTTCGAAATCCGCGGTCGCGGCGATCTCGGCGAGCGCCGCGGGCAATCCGGCGAACCGGAGCGTCAGCACGTAGGTCTGCTTCGGCGCGGGATTCGGGGTGGGCCGGATGTCGGGTACGGCGACGGGGGCATTGGCGGCGGTCGGCGGCTTGCCGGCGTCCGGCGCGTTGGCGCTTTGGCAACTGGTCATGGTGGCGAGCATCATCAGGGCGGCCATCGAAGTGTGTCTGCGGTCCATGGGGCACACGATCTCTTGCGGGAAGCGGTCCGGGTGTCATCCCGGCGGGCTCCCTTCGGGGCGTACACGGGGATCCACGATCCCCTCGCGTCTGTATAGCCCGAATTCATGACGCAGCCCCGGTTACAATCCGGAACTGCGAAATCGATCACGTATTTTTGCGGCGCAGGGGCGTGACCGTGGCGGAGGCCGTCTTCGACCCGCCCGCATTGTGGTGGGCGATGAAATCGCGGACCTGCGGGTAGACCTGATCGCGCCAGCGGCGGCCGCTGAAGATGCCGTAATGGCCGGCGCCCTGGGCAGTGAGATGCACCCGGTCGCTTTCGGGGATGCCGGTGCACAGCTTGTGCGCCGCGCGGGTCTGGCCGAGGCCGGCGATATCGTCCAGTTCGCCCTCGATGGTCATCAGTGCGGTGCTGCGGATCGCCGCGGGCGTCACCCGCTCGCCGGCCACGTGCCACAGGCCGCGCGGCAGCAGGTGTTCCTGGAACACCACGCGCACGGTGTCGAGGTAGTACTCCGCCGGCATGTCCAGCACCGCGTTGTATTCGTCGTAGAAGCGACGGTGCGCGTCGGCGTCGTCGAGATCGCCCTTCACCAGGTCCTGGTAGAAATCCCAGTGCGACATGACGTGCCGCTCGGGATTCATCGCGAGGAAACCCATGTGCTGCAGGAAGCCCGGATACACGCGGCGGCCGCGGCCCGGGAAATTCGCCGGCACGATGTGGATGAGGTTCTGTTCGAACCACCACAGCGGTTTGTCGGTGGCCAGATTGTTCACCGCCGTCGGCGATTCGCGGGTGTCGATCGGCCCGCCCATCATCACCAGCGAACGCGGCGTCGGTTCGCCGCGCGCCGCCATCAGCGACACCGCGGCCAGCACCGGCACGGTCGGCTGGCACACGCTGATGACGTGCAGATCGTCGGCGCCGATGTGGCGGATGAACTGTTCGATGGTGGCGACATAATCGTCGAGGGTGAAGGCGCCTGCGTCCTTCGATACCATGCGCGCGTCGACCCAGTCGGTGATGTAGACCTTGTGGTCGCGCAGCAGGGTCTGCACGGTGTCGCGCAGCAGGGTGGCGTGATGGCCGGACAACGGCGCGACCACCAGCACCGGCGGATCGTTCTTGAGGTCGGCGACGCCGTCGGTCTCGTCGGAGAAGCGCTTGAAACGCAGCAGCCGGCAGAACGGCGTGCGCAGCACTTCGCGCTCCACCACCGGATAGGTGCGGCCGTCGCTGGTGACGCTGTGGATGCCGAACTTCGGCTTTTCGTAATCCTTGCCGATGCGGTAGAGGAGTTCGTAGCCGGCGGCCATGCGCGGCGCGTGCGGCAGGTTCGACAGCCAGCTGCCCGGCGCGGAAAACATCCGCGCGTTGGCTTCCGCCCAATAGGTCATCGGCGCCATCCAGGCGCGACCCAACTCGTGCATCTGGTAAAGCAACATCGGCGAACCCCTGTTCCGGTGGCGGGATGGTGCGCCGCAGCATAACCGATCCGATGCCGGGGAATGCGCCGCCCGCCGCAGTCCGGCGATTGCGCTACGCTTGTCGCATGGCCGCACGAGACGAAGACATCGCCTGGTTCATGGAACTGCTGGCGCCGGTGGGACCGATCGCCGCGCGGCGGATGTTCGGGGGCGCCGGCCTGTACGCCGACGGGAGGATCGTGGGCCTGGCGATCGAAGGGACGCTCTATCTCAAGACCGATGGCCTGACCCGGGACGCGTTCGCCGCGGCCGGCGGCGCGCCGTTCATCTATGCCGGAAAGGCGAAACCGATCACCGTCAGCTACTGGACGCCGCCGGAAGAGGCGATGGATTCGCCCGAATCGATGCGCCCGTGGGCGTTGCGCGCGCTGGAAGCGGCGCAGCGTGCTGCGTTGGCCAAGCCGGCGAAAAAGCGGGCGAAGACATCACGCGCGAAACCGCGCACGGGCCCGCAGTAGAGCGGTCTTCAGGCTGCTGATCGACAACGGATGCAAAAAGCAGCGGCCTGAAGGCCGCTCCACCGGAGGTCAGGCGCCCAGCTCCAGCGCCGCGGCATCGCCGGCCAACGCCGGGGACAGCCAGCAGTGCGAACCCGCGAAGCGGAAACCCGCGGCCGCGAAGCGCTGGCGGTAGAACCGCGCCGGCCGCGCATGGAAACCGACGTTGTCGCCTTCGGTCTCGTCTTCCTTCGCGAACACTTCGAGGAACGCGACGCCGGCGCACAGTTCGGCCAGACCGGGCAGGCCGAGCGTGAGTTCGCGGGTCGGCAGGTAATGCAGCACATCGCTGCAGATCAGCAGATCGACCGGTGCGCACGGCCGCAGTTGCGCGAAATCGCCGAACCGCGCGAAGTGCAGGTCGCGGCGCGCGCCGTAGCGGCGGATCGCGTATTCGCTGCTGTCGAAGCCGAGGTAACGCGCCTTCGGCCGCAGCTTCAGCAGCGGCGCGCGCCACGCGCCTTCGCCGCAGCCGATGTCCAGCACGCTGCGCAGCGGCCGTTCGAGATGGTATTCGGCCGCGGCCACCGCCAGCGCGACCTTCCGCGCGAGCCGCTGCGCATCGCCGATACCGGCCTTGCGATACCAGGTGTCGAAATAGCGGCGGTCGTAGGTCTTGTCCGGTGCGGTCATGGGTGGCCGATGCGCAGCGAGGTCATCGACAGCGAGCCGATGACATCGTCGTTGAAGAAGGCCAGCGCATCGCCATCGCGGGCCAGCGCCAGTGCATAGAGCAGGGGAATGTAATGCTCCGGCGTCGGGATGGACAGCCGCGCGTCTTCGCCGAGGGTCGGCCAGTCGGCGAGCGCGGCCAGGTCTCCGCTGCGGATCAGCGCGTTGACGCGGTCGCGGAAGCGCGACGCCCACGGCAACGGCGATGGATCGCGCCAGTCGAAGAGTCGCAGGTTGTGGACGATGTCGCCGCTCGCCACCACCAGCACGCCTTCGTCGCGCAAGGGCGCCAGCCGCTGCGCCAGCGCGACGTGCCACGCGCCGGGGCGGCGCGAATCGATGCCCAGTTGCACCACCGGAACATCGGCCTGCGGGTACATGGGTCGCAGCACGCCCCAGGCGCCGTGATCGAGGCCGCGCCCGGGATCGATCCGCGCCGCGAACGCGTCGCCGAGCAGTTCGACCACGCGCCGCGCCAGCGCCGGATCGCCCGGCGCCGGCCAGCGCACGTCGAACAGCGCCTGCGGGAATCCGCCGAAATCGTGGATCGTGTCCGGCGCCTCGCTGCCGGTCAGCCAGGGCCCCGGGGTCTCCCAGTGCGCGGACACGCACAGGATCGCGCGCGGTCGCGGCAGGCGTTCGCCGAGCGCGCGCCAGGCGCGCGACCAGGCGTTGTCTTCGATCGCGTTCATCGGTGAACCGTGGCCGAGGAACAGGACCGGCTGCGGACGGTCGGACGGCGGTGCGGAGATTGCGTTCATGCGGCTCTCGCGGGGCGGATGCCCGGAAGGCTCAAGTATGGTCGGCGCCCGAACGCTGCTGCCAGACCCTGCGCGCGGCACGCACCGTATTGGCGTTGAGACGCGCGACGCGATCCGCGTCCTGATAACCGCCGGCGACGACGAACACGATCGGGATCGCACGGTCGCGCGCCATCCGGAAGACCTCGAGGTCGCGGGCGAACATCTGCGCGGTGGTCAGGCCGACCTGGCTTTTGGGATCGTTCTCGTGGCAGTCCGCGCCGGCCTGATAGACCAGCAGGTCCGGACGATGCGCGTCGATCAGCGCTTCGGCTTCGCGCAGCGCATCGCGATAGCGGCCGAAGCCCTCTTCGCGCGCGCGCACCTGCATCGCCCAGGAGCGCTCGCCGCCGCGGCAGCCGAAGCGGGTGCCGAAGATCGAGACGTTGTAGAGATTCGGCAGCCGCGCGGCGAATTCCTCGGTACCGTTGCCGCCGTGCTCGTCGCAGTCGATCACCATCACCCGCTGGGCGGGAGCGGCATGCGCCAGCAGCGCCAATCCGTTCAACGGACAGAAACCGCTGCCCGCGTCGGGCAGGGCGTGATGGAAGCCGCGCGCCACGTTCATCGCGATGCCGGTCCGCCGCGCCATCTCCGCCGCCGCGAGCTGGCCGCCCAACATCGCCAGCGCGGCGTCGCGCACCTGCGGCGACCAGCGGATGCCCTGGCGCGACGCCATCGGCTCGTCGCCGTGCAGGAATGCCTGCAGATAGTGCGCGTCGTGCAGCCCCGCGAGACGCGCGGGATCGAACGGCGCCGGCCGCATCAGGTCCACCAGGCGCAGGCGTTCGAGCTTGGCGGCGGTGGTCTCCAGTCGCGCCAGCAGGGGAACGTCCGCAGGCGCGTAATCGGGATGGAAAAAGGCGGGAATGCGCATCGCCGTCGTGCCTCAGCCGCGCGCCAACCGCTGCTGCGCGAAGTGCTGCAGGTGCTCGATGGTGGTGGTGGCCGGCGAGAGCATGTCGCCGCGGAGCTGGGCCTCGAACTGCGCGCTGAACGCGCGGCGGCGCACGGCGGGCGACACCGTCAGCGTGGTCAGGCGCAGGAAGCGCGCCTCTTCGATCGCGGCGCAGGGCAGCGCGTGGCCGCAGCCGAGGTCGCGCAGCGGCGGCGTGTCTTCGGAATAGCGCAGCGCGAACAGTGCACCCGGCGGCAGCACCACGTCGCAGATCGCGACCGGCGCCACCGCCATGGCCGAATGCGATTCGCCCAGATTCATTTTTTCGACCAGCAGCGGCGCACCGTCCGCATCGACGACGATGTTGACGCGACCGCCGCGACGGATCCGGCCGTGGGCGATTTCGAGGAAGAATTCCTCCGCCTGCGAGCAACTGCCGATCTCGGGCTTTTCGCGCATTTCACGCAGCGACGGCCGGGCATGGGTTTCGGGCACCAGCAGTTGCCGCAGCATCGCCATCAACAGCCGGCTTTCCTCGCGCTGCAGCGAGGCTTCGATGTCGGCGAGTGCGGACGGCAAACGCGCGAGCGCAGCGGCCATCGACTCGGGAACGAGTCGTTCGAGGATGTCGGCAGGACAGCGGTCCAGCCGACGCCAGCCCTGCGGCCAGCCGGCGTCGAACGCCTGTCGCGCGATCGTTTCGGTCCGCGCTTTCGACCAGTCGGCGAAGATGCCGGTCTCCTGCGCATCGAGCGCGCCGCGCGGCCGGTTGACGAATGTCGACAGGAAACGCGTGGCCTGGGTGTAGCCGCAACCGCGACGCTCGGTGCGATGCGCCGGATCTTCGTCGAGCATTTCGCGCAGCGTGCGGTGCAGGCCCAGACCGGCCTGCGCGAACGCCGAGACGATCTCGTGCGACCCGGCGTTCAATCGAGCGAGAGCAGCAGCGCGCGGACCAGATGCGAAGTCTGCTCACGGTCGCGGGCGTCGAAGGTGAAGACCGGGATCGGCGCGCCGCAGCGGCGCACGGCCTGGCGCACGGTGTCCATGCGGAAGGCGTGTCCCAGATCCGTGCGGGTGATGCCGATCACCAGGCCCGCGTCCGGCGCGATTCCGCGGATCGATCGGATCCAGTGTTCGCATTCGGCGGAGATGCGCTCGCTGTCCCCGGGCAGGACCACGATCACGCCCACCGCGCCTTCCAGCACGATCGAACGCATGTGCGCGAAATGCTCCTGTCCCGGCAGCCCGTAGAGGTGCAGCGGCGTGCCGTCTTCGAGCAGCACCGGCGAGAAATCGAGGGCGACCGTGGTCGTGGTCTTCTCGCCCATCGCGCCGTCGGTCAACGGCATTTCGGTGGAGACCGGTTCGCAGTCCGACAACGAACGGATCGCCGTCGTCTTGCCTGCGCCGACGGGGCCGGCGAATACCAGTTTTGCGCTTTCGAGTGACACGGCGTTCTCGCTCTGTGAATGCGTTTGCGGCGCGGCCGGGCGACCGGTGCGCGGGTCCTTGATGATGTGCCGAGGTCTGTCGGATTCAGGTTCTGCCCAGGCCGAAGCGGTTGGCGAGGCGGGCCAGCATGCCCGAGAACGCGCCGACCGGCGGCGGTGCCGGAGGCGCGTCCGCTTCGTCGCTGTCGTGGGTGTCGAGCAGGTTCGCGGCCCGGTATGCCCACAGGCAGGCGTTGACGTCGCGCGCGTCGATGCCGCACCACTTGCGAAGTTCATCGGCGTCGGCCGGCGCGCGCAGCAGTGTCCTGGCGACCCGCAGCGCGTCGATGAGTTCGGGCGCCGAGCCGACGTCCGGCCATTCCTTCAGGCGATGGCGGCCTTGCGGAAACGCCGGCAAATGGTCGCGTCCCTGGAACGCGGACTGCAGCAGGAAGGCCTCCAGGCTTCGGCTGGCGCCGTCGTCCTGCTGCCCGTCGTCGCTCTGGACGGAGAGGCTGAGGGTCCAGTCGGCGCTGGAAAAACTGTCGCGCGCCGACAGCAGGTCGCTGAAGGTGGGCGCGTAGACGCGGCCCTGTTCGGGTCGGATGCGGAGCATGCGGCCGGCGTACGTCGCATCGACGGCGCGACCGCTGAATTCGGGTTCGGCGAGGCGACACAGCGCGGGCTGCGCGCCGCCGATGATCGTTTCCGGCGCGGCTTCGGCGACTTCCTGCACGAGCAGGTCGCGCAGCGACTGGGCCAGCACCGGGGCCGGGCTGCCGTCGTTCGCGGTCGCGACACCCGCGCACAGATCGGCGGCGTCGGCGTTGAACAACAGCATGGGCATCCCGCGTTTCTTCGCGACCTCGAACGCGCGCCTGCCGTAGGCGTCGGCGAGGTCGGCCACGAGCAGCGTGCAGCGGGTGCCGTCCCAGGCGCGCGCCCGTGCCCGGATGCGGTAGGCCGGCAACAGCGATATCGCGATGCGGATGCGTTGTTCGACCTGTTCGCTGAGTGCGGCGGTGGCGATGTCGGCGCGGGTCATGATCGGAATGATGGCGATGGTGGACATGGGGCGGGGGCGTCGGAGCGACGCCCCCTTTCACCGCGGCTGCGGTTGCCCGCCGCGAACGGCGGGCGACGCATCACGAGAAATCGACGCCCTTCTCGAAGGTGCGCAGCTCATGACGGGCCATGGCCAGGTTCGACTTCGAGCGGTCCAGCACCACGTAGAGGAACAGCTTCTGGTTCGATTCCAGCGGGCGGATCACGTGGTACTGCTTGGTCAGGCTGATCAGGATGTCTTCGACGGTGTCGTTGAGCTTGAGGCTGTTGGCGACCTTGCGCTTGGCGCGCACGACTTCGGCGTTGCCGGCGGCGGCGACTTCGAGGTCGATGCCGGAGCCGTCGCCGGCCAGCAGCATGCCGCTTTCGGTGTCGACGAGAGCGGACGCCATGTAGCCGTCGAGGCTGCGCAGGGGTTCGAGGGAGATCTTGGCCATGATGATGTTTCCTGGGTTGGAGGTTGGGTGAATCTGTTTCGAGGGTGTAGCAAAATGCTCCCGCGATACGTTTCGCGCGAGGTCTTGTCCGCCGCACCGGGATACCGACGCGGCAAGTTCGTTCCGGCGCCTCCGGGCGCCGAGGGGATCAGTGTCCCGTGTCGATCTTTTCGGCCAGCAGCGTCGAGGTGTCGAGCGCTGCGCGAATGGTCATCGCGAGATTCTCGGTGGCGTCCGCGCACACGCAGAGCACGTGGAGTTTGCCCCGGGAAGGGATGCGCACCATCACGATCGATCCGTGTTCGGTGGCGATGCTGTTGTAGAGCGCCCGGCTGTTCAGGGCTTCCTTGCTGAAGGATTCGATCAGCCCCATCAGCGAGCTCATGATCGCGGCGGAGCGTTGCGCGTTCGCGCCGTGGGTGGTCGCGTTCGCGTGCGCATAGCTGCGCCCGTCGACCGTCGCGACCGATGCGAAAAGGATCGCAGGCGTGCGTTCCAACAGGGACGCCAGCGCACTCTGGCATTCCATCCTCGTCTGCATGCTGACGACGGTCTCCTTCATTTGTTCTGTGACGGGGGACTTCAGGGCTGCGGACATCTATGGCTCCAGTCTGCTTGTAACCGATTCCAAAGCAGGTTCCGTGCCAACGTTTGCATGTTGATTATTCTCGACGCCGGGCAGGGGCATGTCGGGTCGAATGCCATGGAGGGGCGCCGGTCGCCGGCCCGCAGCGGTCCCGCGACCGGGGGCATGGTCGCAACGACTGACGCTGCGGGTCAGTCCATGGGCAAATTCTTGACAGACTTAGACGACATCGGGGACGGAATGAGAGGTCAATCTCATTCCGCCCCGGGACGGTCGGGGCGGCGGGCCGCTGGCGTCATCCTTCTGCTACTGTCCCGATCCCTTCGCGTTCGAACTTCCCCGACGTCATGCAGGCCTATTTCTGGATCAAGACCTTCCATCTGGTGTTCGTCATCGCCTGGATGGCCACCGTGTTCTACCTGCCGCGCATCCTGGTGAACATCGCCGAAGCCGGGGACGTCCCGGCGGTGCGGGAGCGGTTGGTGCTGATGGGGCGACGGCTGTACCGCTTCGGCCACAACATGTTCGGCGTCGCGCTGGTCCTGGGGCTGGTGCTCTGGCTGGGGTATCGGGCGTTCCCGGAGTTCCCGACGATGGTCGTTCCGGGCACGGGCTGGATGCACGCCAAGCTGACGCTCGTCGCGCTGATGCTCGCGTATTTCGTGGTGTGCGGACGCTGGCTGAAGGGCGTGGATGCCGGCCGGCCGCTGCCGTCGGCGAAGGCGCTGCGCTGGATCAACGAGTTGCCGGTGTTCGCGCTGATCGCGGTGGTGTATCTGGTGCTCGCGAAGCCGTTCTGACCGGGAGACCGTCAGGCCGTGCGACGGTGGAGCGGGCTTCAGCCCGCTGCTTTTGATGAAACGAAACGAAACGGAGCGGGCTGAAGCCCGCTCTACCACCGAAGCAGCGGCCTGGTCTTCAACAGCCGAATGGCTGGTCACGCCGCTCTACCGGCGTTGTCGCGCGCGAAAGGCCGTTTTTGCCGCGCGTTCGGCCGTCGCGTCACTTCGACTTGAAACCTTCCGGCGACGGCAACGACACCGGCACGCCGTCGGCGTTGCAGAGGTTCGTCGCGCACAGCGGCGCGCGCAGGGCCGGCATCGACTGCAGCAGGATGTGGAAGATGGCGTTCTGTTCGAGGCTGCCGCGCACCGCGTGCGCGCCCGGGCCGCGCGCCCAGATGCCGACATCGTCGCCGCCGTGGGTTTCGTTCGACAGCGGGACCGTCGCCTCCTGCATGTAGTCCGGGTGCTCGGTGTCGACGGCGTTGAGATCCGGCCGGCCGTGCTCGGCCTGCCGATAGCCGCTGACTTCGTGCAGGAACCGCTTGGGGCCTTCCGGCTGTTCGTCGGTGGCGCCGACATGGCCGGGGCCGTTGGCGTACCCCAGCGTGGTGTAGGGCAGGCCGGTGGCGTCGGTGGCGTAACCGCTGCTGTTGTTGCCTTCGCCGCTGCTGCCCTTGACCTTGCCCAGGATCGGATTGCCGCGCACCGGATAACCGGCGAAGGTCAGCGTATGCGCATGGTCCGCGGTGACCAGGATCAGGGTGTCGTCGGCCGAGGTGAGCTCTGCGGCCGTGGCCACCGCCTCGCTCATGGCGATGGTGTCGGTGAGTGCGCGGTAGGCGTTGCCGGAATGATGGGCGTGATCGATGCGGCCGCCCTCGACCAGCAGCACATAGCCCTGCGGGTTGTCGCGCAGGCGTTCGATCGCGATGCGGGTCATTTCCGCGAGCGAGGGTTCGCCGCCCCTGTCGTCGGCGCGGTCGTGCTCGTAGCGCATGTGGCTGGGCTCGAACAGCGCCAGCAGCGGGCCGGTCTTCGGCGCGGCGGCCAACTGGCGCGCGTTCCACACGTAGGTGCCGTCCGGCCGGCGCCGCTTCCACTCCGCGACGAGGTCGCGGCCGTCGAGACGCAGGCCGACCTGATCGTCGTATTCGGGATCGCGCTCGGCGGTCGGGAAGAAGTTGCCGCGTCCGCCGCCCATCAGCACGTCCGGCCCGCGGCCGTAGGGCGTTTCGATGAACTGCCGCGCAATATCGGCGCAGCCGGCCGCGGCGGCGTCTTCGGGCAGCTCGGCGTCGTTTTCCCAGTTGCGGTTGGCCGCATGGGTATAGGTCGCGGCCGGGGTGGCGTGGGTGACGCGGGTGGTGGTGACCACGCCGGTGGCGAGACCGCTGGCGGACGCGAGTTCCCACAGCGACAGCATCGGCGAACGCAGCGCGCCCGCGCAGTCGTTGCGCTCGGCGTCCTGGCCGATGCTCAGCACGCCGGCGCGGGTCTTCACGCCGGTGGCCATGGCCGACATCGTGCCCGCCGAATCCGGCGTCTGGCTGTCGGTGTTGTAGGTCTTGCTCAGCGCGGTGTGCGGGAAGGTCTCCCAGCCCAGCCTGTTCTCTTCGCCCGACGCGCCCCTGCGCTGGCCGTCGAGGATGCGCGCCGCGGCCACCGTGGTCAGGCTCATGCCATCGCCCACGAACAGGATCACGTTCTTCGCGCGTCCCGACATCGCGCCGCGCTCCGCCGCCTGCGCGGCGCCGGCGCGGAACCACCAGGCCGGGGTTTCGCCGTCCGGATGCCGGATCCGCGGAACCTCGACGGCGGCGATGGCGGCGCCCTGGTCGGCGGCGCGCGGTACTGGTGTCGAGACGCAGGACGCGGTGGCGAGGGTGCAGGCGAAGGCGAGCAGGGCGTTGCGGCAGGTCATGGAGTGGATCGCACGGGGAAAGCCGGGATTATGCCCGGCCGGCATGACAGGCGTGGAATGCGGTGATGTCGCCGGTGCGCTCGCCCCGAGGGCCGCCCTCGGCTATCGTGCGGCCTCCGCCCCGTTCCGCGCCCCGCGCCGGAGTCCGCATGTCCCTCGTCAAGGCCTGGTTCCGCATTCCGTTCTGGCAGCGCGTGCTCGCCGGCTTCGTGCTCGGCGCGCTGGCCGGCTGGGCGATGGGTCCGGCGGCGAAGACCTGGTTCGGCCCGCTCGGCGATCTCTACGTCACCCTGATCAAGATGATCGCGGTGCCGCTGGTCTTCTTCGCGGTGATCAACGCGGTGGCTTCCCTGCACGGGCAGAAATCCGTGGCCGCGCTCGGCGGGCGCACCTTCCTGTGGTTCGCGGTCACGGCGGTGTTCGCGGTCGCGGTGGGCCTCGCGGTCGGCACCCTCCTGCAGCCGGGCGTGCTGCAGATCCCGCTGTCGGTCGATCCGGGCTATGTGCCCAAGGACATTCCGAACCCGGTGCAGGTGCTGCTGAACGTGGTGCCGTCGAATCCGTTCTACGCACTCACCGGCATCGGCACCACGAAGAACGCCGCCGGCGAGACCGTGCTGGCCGCGGGCAAGGGCTCGGTGCTGCCGGTGCTGTTCTTCGCCGCGCTGGTCGGCTTCGCGATGGTGAAGCTGGGCGACAAGGTGGCGCTGGCGCGCAAGTTCGCCGGCGAGGCCAGCGAGATCTCCATCCAGCTCACGCGTTTCGTGCTGGAGATGACGCCGATCGGCACCTTCGGCCTGATCGCCGCGCTGGTCGGCGATTACGGCTTCGCGCAGTTGCTGCCGCTGGGCAATTTCGTGCTCGCGCTGTACGTCGCCTGCGCGATCCATATCGTCGTGATCTACAGCGGTCTGCTGATGGCGCATGGCCTGAATCCGCTGAAGTTCTTCCGCGGCGCCGCGCCCGGCATGCAGGTCGCGTTCGTCAGTTCGTCCAGCTTCGCGTCGTTGCCGTCGTCGCTGCGCAGCGTCGTCCACAATCTTGGCGTCGACAAGGACTACGCCGCGTTCGCGGTGCCGCTGGGCGCCAGCATCAAGATGGACGGCTGCGGCGCGATCTATCCGGCGCTGTGCGCGGTCTTCATCGCCCAGTACACCGGCACGCCGCTGACGCCGGAGCAGTATCTGATCGTGCTGATCGCCTCGGTGCTCGGCAGCTTCGGCACCGCGGGCGTTCCCGGCACCGCCGTGGTGATGGCGACCGTCGTGCTCAGCGCCGCCGGCCTGCCGCTGGAAGTCATCGGTTATCTCTACGCCATCGATCGCGTGCTCGACATGATGCGCACCATGACGAATGTGACGGGCCAGATGCTGGTCCCGGTGCTGGTCGCGAAGGAAACCGGCCTGCTCGACCGCGAGGTGTACGAGCGCGCGTCTAGCAATGTCGGCATCGAAGAAACCACATAGGGTGCGCCCCGGCGCACCGGCTTCCCGCGTGGTCGGATCTGCGGTGACTTCTGGCGGAGTGCATCCGCCTCACGGGCGATCCTGATCGATCCGACAGGTGCGCGTCGCCCGGGCGGGTGATATCTGGACGAGGCCGGCAGCGCCCGCTTGCGTGCGGACAGGCTTCGACGACAGCGGCTGCCGGATCACGCACGCCAGGGGTGGCGATGGCCGTGCCTGGCGCATGTCCCGACTCAAAGGAGTGAATCCATGATCCGTTTCTTCGCGACATCCTTCGTCATCGCCGTCCTCGCCGCGTTCGCGGTGCCGCAGGCCGACGCCCGCAATCTGGGCGGCTTCACGCTCGATCGCACCGGCCCGAGGACGCCTTCGCCCGTCGAGGGCGGCGTCTACATCTGCACTGCCCATTTGCGCCGCTTCAATTCCAGTACCGGTCTTTGGGATTACCACACGGCCTCGGGCTACGACCCGGCGAGTTGCAATGCCAATGCGCAGATTTTCCTGCGGGCCGGATTCGAACCCAATCCGAATCCCGGCACCGGTTATTGCGCCTGCCATCCGGGATTCCAAGGCATGATGATCGCCAGCCCGATCGGCGGCAACGGCCCGCTCGGCGTCAGTGGACTCTCTCCGCAGGCCGTCGATGTCTACAGCGCCGGGCTGGCCGAATTGCGTCAGCGCTACAACTTCGACGCGATGGTGCAGGAGCACGACGCGCTGCTCGAAGCCGTGATGGCCGCCGACGGCCAGGGCGAATGAGAGACCCGGTTCCCCCGGTACGCCGGGGGAACCGTTTTCGCGGGTTTTCCATGCGTGCGTCCCGGCGCGCCGGTTTTTTGTGGGGCGCCGCGGGCTGCAGCCAGGACTTCATCCCGGGCGGATTGCACAGTGCGGACGCGAGCGGGAATCCCGCCGTCGATCGCAGCACATCAGGTCCATCGCTTCGCTCGTGATGACCGCGATGATCGAGATTGGAAAGCTTCCTGCCGAACCATCACTTCGGCAACGTCTTCTCCCGTCGCTGCGCCAGCTTCGCCGCGATCAACGCCAGCGGTAGCGGCAGCAAGAGTCCGAGCACCGCCATCCAGGTCGGATGATCGGGCACCAGCTTGATCATGGCGATCACGCCGAACATCACCACGAACGCGGAGGCGAGGGCGGCGACGCGGGGATGACGGGCGATGCGTGCGCCGACCCAGGCGCCGATGAAGGTGCCGACGCACCAGGCGAGCACGACCATGGCCAGCGCGCCGGTCGGGGCCAGGGCGATGATGTGGCCGACGTGTTCGGGATTGCCGGGATCGAGCCCGTCCGGTGGCGGATAGATCGCGTGGCCGAGGGTCTCGACCAGCGAGATGACGAGCATCGTCGTGACGATGCCCAGCAGGATGCCCAGAACAGTGCGCCACATCGTCGTTGCCCCCACGTCGATTCCGTTCGCCGAAGCATGGGCCGGCCGCGCGCGGCCCGCAAGACCGGCGCCGACGGAACGCCAGAAACGCGAAAGGCCGCTTGCGCGGCCTTTGCGGGGCGACCGGAACGGTCGGTTTACTGGGTGGCGACCCGGCGGGCCTGCAGGAACTTCTGGCTCCAGTAGCCGGTGGCGATGTTGGCGACTTCCACGTCCTTGCCGGTGCGCGGGGCGTGGACGAACTGGCCGTTGCCGATGTAGATGCCGACGTGGTCGACATGCTTGCCGCGGCGGCTGAAGAACACCAGATCGCCTTCGACCAGAGCGTCGCGGTCGCGGATCAGTTCGCCGACGGTGGCCATGTCGCGGGAGATGCGCGGCAGCTCGATGCCGAGGCTGTTGCGGAAGACGTAGCCGACCAGACCGCTGCAGTCGAAACCGGATTCCGGATTGGTACCGCCCCAGCGATAGGGCGTGCCCAGCAGCGCCAGGGCGCGCTTGAGCATGGTGCGGATGCGACCTTCCTTCGGCGTTTCGGCGATGTCCTGGGCGGTTTCGCCGGGGACCGGGGCATCGTTGAAGATCGCGTGCATGTCGCGGGCGAAGATCATGCTGCGGCCGGAGATCGCCAGCGGGTTCTGCAGGGCGGGGTCGGCGAGCGGCGCGAGCAGCGACGGCGAGAGATCGAGCGGGTCGCCGGCATCGGCCGCCATGGCGGGCAGACTGCCCACGGCCAGCAGGCCGGCGACGATGAGACAGGAGAAACCGCGGGAGCGGTGGATGGCGAAGGGGCGGCCGGAGCCAGTGGCTGGGGTCGTCACGCGTCATTCACTTTGCAAGAGGAGGAGGGATAGTGCCCGACGGCGGCCGGCAGGGGGTTCAGATTTCGTTAGACCCGGCCCGGAAAAGGTGACTCAGGTCGCGAAACGGGACATCCATACCCCCGCGCACGTCAGTCCAGCACGCGCTTGGCCCCGGTGTAGTGGTCCCGCCAGTAGGGTCCGTCGAGCCGGTCCAGGCGGACGGTGCCGCCGGTTCGCGGGGCGTGGACGAAGCGGCCTTCGCCGACGTAGATGCCGACGTGGGTGATCTCGCCGCCCTGGCCGAAGAACACCAGATCGGCCGGGGCGAGCCGGTTCGGCGCGATCTTCGGGCCCTGGATCGCGGCCAGATCCCGCGAGGTGCGCGGCAGCCGCAGATCGAGCATGTCGCGGAAGACGTAGTTGACCAGGCCGCTGCAGTCGAACCCGCTGTCCGGAGTGTTGCCGCCGTAGCGGTAGGGCGTGCCGACCAGCCCGATCGCGCGCATCAGAATGGCGTTGGCGGCCGCCGGATCCGCGGGCGGCGTGTTGCCCCAGTCGCGGGTCGGCCGGGCCGGCGGCGGATCGCGGCGCACCGTCTCCGGGCCACCGCAGCCGGTGAGGGCGAGCGTCAGTACGATCAGGAGCGCGGGGATGCGGATCCCGGCGCGGCCGGCGGATGGCGTCGGGGCGGTGGAGCACGGATAATGCGCGGCCTTCATCGTGGCCATCTTGGCCGCATCGTCGGTCGGCGATCAAGCCGGCCCCTGCCGCGTTCCGCGGCCAGACCCCCTCCGGATCACCCGAGCCAGACCATGAAAATCGAGAAAGACCGCGCTGTCCGTTTCCACTACACCGTCGGCGAAGTCGGCCAGCCGGCCACCGAAAGCTCCAATGGCGGCGAGCCGCTGGCGATCCTGATCGGGCACGGCAACATCATTCCGGGCCTGGAGAAGGCGATGGAAGGCCGCGAGGCCGGCGAGACCTTCTCGGTCGACGTGCCCGCCGCTGAAGCCTACGGCGAGCGCCGCGAGGGCCTGAACCAGCGCATTCCCAAGAAGCATTTCGGCGAACAGCGCCTGATGCCGGGCATGCAGGTCGTGCTGCAGACCAACTTCGGTCCGCGCGCGGTCACCATCGAGAAGGTGGGCATGAGCGTGGTCGATGTCGACCTCAACCATCCGATGGCCGGCAAGGACCTGCATTTCGACATCGAGATCGTCGATGTGCGCGAAGCCAGCGCCGAAGAGGTCGAGCACGGCCATGTGCACGGCGATGGCGGTCATCACCACTGATCGGCGTTCCGCCCGTCGAGACCCGCGAACGGCCCGCGCAAGCGGGCCGTTGTCGTTGCGGCCCGTCGCCGATGCGACGCATGGCGCAGGCGTGAGCCGGCGATGCGGCTAACATGGGCGTCCATTCCCTCTCGCGAAATTCCGTCCCGATGCCATCGACCGATGATGTCCTGATCGCAGGCGGCGGCGTCAGCGGCCTGGCGACCGCGCTGGCGCTGCTCGAAGCCGGGCGCGGCGTGCACGTGATCGAAGCGAAGGCGATCGGCAGCGGGGCGTCGCACGGCAACTGCGGCACGATCACGCCCAGCCACGCGCCGCCGCTGGCGGCGCCGGGCACGCTCGCGAAGGCGCTGCGCTGGAGCCTGACGCCCGACGCGCCGCTGTACATCCCGCCGCGGTTCGATCCGCTGCTCTGGAGCTGGCTGCTCGGGTTCGCCCGCCGCTGCAATACCCGCGATTGGGAGGCCAGTGCACGCGGCAAGCATGCGCTGCTGGACGACTCGCGCCGCCGCCTCGCCGACTGGGTCGAACGCTTCGGCCTGCAGTGCGAATTCGTCGAATCCGGCGAGGACTACGTGTTCCGCGACAAGCGCGCGTTCGCCCACGGCCAGCGTGAGATTCCGCTGCTGCGCGAACTGGGCATCGCGGTCGAACTGATCGACGGCGCGGCGATGGAAGCGCAGGAGCCGGCGCTGCTGGCGGGCGTGGCCGGCGCGCTGCGTTTCTCCGGCGACGCGGCGCTGCGCCCCGACCGCTATCTCGCCGAACTCGCGCGCGCGGTGCGCGAGCGCGGCGGCCTGATCGTCGAAGACTGCGCGCTGCACGGCCTGCGCGAAGACCGCGAAGGCGTGATCGCCTACACCACCCACGGCGAAGTGCGCGCGCGCAATGCGGTGCTGACGCTCGGCGCATGGTCGGCGAAATCCGCCGATACGCTGGGTCTGCCGTGGATGAAGAAGATCATCCAGCCCGGCAAGGGGTATTCGATCACCTACCGCGCGCCCGACCGGGTGCCGAAGCGTCCGCTGGTGCTGCGCGAACGGTCGGTCTGCGTCACCGCCTGGAACGACGGCTTCCGCCTCGGCAGCACCATGGAATTCTCCGGTTTCGACGAGACCCTCAACGCGCGCAGGCTCGCCGCGCTGGAACGCGGCGCGCGCGAATATCTGCATGCGCCGGTGGGGCCGGAAGTGCGCGAGCGCTGGTACGGCTGGCGGCCGATGAGCCGTGACGACATGCCGCTGATCGGCCGCGCGCCCGGCCTGCGCCGGGTGTGGATGAACACCGGCCACGGCATGATGGGCGTGGGCATGAGCACCGGCAGCGCGCAGCTCCTGGCCGAACTGATGAACGGCCGCGCGCCCGCGATCGATCCCGCGCCGTATCGGCCGGAGCGGTTCGCGTGAACGCGGAGGCGCCGTCGGCGCTGGTCGCGGCGTATCCGCTGCTGGCCGAACTGCCGACGCCGCTGCGCGATGCGGTGGCCGCGGCGGCCGGCTGGCACGAGTTCCGCGACGGCAGCCCGATTTTCGGCGAAGGCCAGCACTGCGGGGGGCTGCCGCTGGTGCTGCAGGGCGCGGTAAAGGTGTTCAAGCGCTCCGAGCACGGTCGCGAGATCGTGCTCTACCGCGTCGGTCGCGGCGAGACCTGCATCCTCACGTCGAGCTGCCTGCTCGGTGGCTCCGACTACAACGCCGAAGGCGTGGCCGAGGGCGCGCTGCGCGTGGCCCTGCTGCCGCCCGAGCTGTTCCATCGCATGATCGCGGAATCGCCGCCCTTCAGGCATTTCCTGTTCGCGATGCTGTCCGCCCGGCTGTCGGACCTGATGGAACAGGTCGAACGGCTCGCGTTCCACCGCATCGACCGGCGGATCGCCGAGTTCCTGTTCGAACGCAGCGAGGCGGGTTTCCACAGCGTGGCCATGACCCACCAGCGGATCGCCGACGAGATTGGCAGCGTGCGCGAGATGGTGACCCGCGCCCTCGGCCAGATGGCGGAACACGGCCTCGTCGAGCTGTCGCGCGCCGGGGTGCGCATCGCCGATGCCGACGGCCTGCGCGCGCTGGCCCAGGGGGCTGTTCCCCCGGACCGGCCGGCCGGTGACAAAAGTCGCTGAGCCCGTGGCGTGCGGGGCCTAACCTGCCTCCGGTTCCCCGCACACCACTGGAGAAAGCGCCATGCAGAAGAACGTCGGTTCCGCGGACAAGATCGTCCGCATCGTCCTGGGCCTCGGCCTGCTCAGCCTGCTGTTCCTGCTGGAAGCGCCGATGAAGTACCTCGGCCTGATCGGCATCGTGCCGCTGCTCACCTCGCTGATGGGCTGGTGCCCGCTGTACACGCTGCTCGGCATGAATACCTGCCGGGTCAAGGCCTGATCCTGGCGTATCCATGCCGGTAGACTGCCGGCATGGACATCGACAGCACGCATCGCGGCGGCCTCCCGCCTTCCTTCGCGACGGACGGCGCGCCGCATGGCCGGCCGGGATCGTCCCGTCGTCGCGGATTCCCGCGCGGGCCGGTGGTCGCATGAGCGGCACCGCGGGCCGCGACTACGACCTGATCGTGATCGGCGGCGGCTCCGGCGGTCTCGCCGCGGCGTTCCGCGCGGCCGCGCACGGCGCCCGCGTCGCGCTGTGCGAACCCGACGCCCTCGGCGGCACCTGCGTCAACGTCGGTTGCGTGCCGAAGAAGGCGATGTGGCTGGCCGCGGACGTGGGCGCGAAAGTCGAGCTGGCGCGCATCTTCGGCTTCGATCTGCCGCAGGCGACGCTGGACTGGTCGACCTTCCTCATCCACCGCCAGCGTTACATCCACAACATCCACGCCGGTTATCGCCGGCGTCTCGACGAAGCGGGCATCGCGGTCATGCCGCGGCGGGTGCGGCTGCGCGACGCGCGCACCGTGGTCTGCGACGACGGCATCGATCTTCGCGGCGAACGCCTGCTGATCGCCACCGGAGGCCGGCCGCTGCGACCCGATGTGCCCGGCGCCGATCTCGGCTGCGTCTCCGACGACTTTTTCCACTGGACCACACCGCCGCCGCGGGTGGCGATCGTCGGCGCGGGCTACATCGCCGCCGAACTCGCCGGCGTGCTCCAGGCCCTGGGCAGCCGGGTCGAACTGTTCGCGCGCGGCGAACGCCTGCTCGCGGAATTCGATGCCGAAGTCGCGGCGCAATTGACCGAAGACTATCGACAGGCCGGCGTGCATTTCCGCTTCGGTTACGGTCTCGACGCGATCGAGCGCGATGCCGACGGAACCGGGCTGCGCCTGAGCGACATCGCCGGCGGCGTGAGCGAGCCCTTCGATGCGGTGCTGTTCGCGACCGGACGGCGCGCGAATACCGACGATCTCGGGCTGGAAGCGCTCGGCGTCGCGCTCGACGCGAAGCGGCGCATCGTCGTCGATGCCGACAACGCGACCAATGTCGAGGGCGTTTTCGCGGTGGGCGACGTCACCACCGATCCGGCGCTGACGCCGGTGGCGATCGCCGCGGCCCGCCGGCTGATGGACCGGTGTTTCGCCGGCGCCACCGCGCGGTTCGACCGCAGCGACATTCCCACCGTGGTGTTCTCGCATCCGCCGCTGGCCAGCGTGGGCCTGACCGAAGAGGACGCGCGCGCCCGTCACGGCGATGCGGCGGTGCATGCGTATCGCAGCGGTTTCCGGCCGATGCTGCACGCGCTCGCGGAATCGCCGCAGCGCAGTCTGTTCAAGCTGGTCTGCGTCGGCGAGGAACGGCGGGTGGTGGGCATCCATCTGCTGGGCGAAGGCGCGGACGAGATCCTGCAGGGCTTCGCGGTGGCGCTGAAGCGCGGCATCACCCTCGACGATCTGCGCGACACCGTGGCCATCCATCCCACCAGCGCGGAAGAAGTGGTGCTCATGCGCTGACGCGCACGCATCCTCTCCGCCCGATCGCATGCACCGGACCGCCCGTCCACGCATGCCTGCACACGACGAACACGCAACGACATGACGACCGAGATTCCGACGCTTCCCGTGTTCCGGCTGCATCGCGGCACCGCGCCGCTCCTGATCAGCCTGCCGCACGACGGCAGCGCCATTCCCGAAGCGCTCGCCGCGCGGATGACGCCCGAGGCGCGGCGCGCGCCCGACACCGACTGGCACGTCTCGCGCCTGTACGCGTTCGCGCGCGCGCTGGGCGCCTCGATCCTGGTGCCGGCGTATTCGCGTTACGTGATCGACCTGAACCGGCCGCCGGACGATGTCTCGCTGTATCCCGGGCAGAACACCACCGGCCTGTGTCCGCTGGTGCGGTTCTCGGGCGACCCGGTGTATCTGCCCGGCGAGGCGCCCACGCCCGAAGAGATCGCCGCGCGCGTCGGGATCTGGTGGCGGCCGTATCACGATGCGCTGCGCGGGGAACTCGACCGGCTGCGCGCCGAACATGGCCGCGTGCGGCTGTGGGAAGGCCATTCGATCCGCGGCGAATGCCCGTTCCTGTTCGAGGGACGCCTGCCGGACTTCAATCTCGGCACCGCGGCCGGCGCGAGCTGCGCACCGGCGCTGCAGGCGCGGCTGGAGGCGGTGCTCGCGGCGCGGGCTGGCGGCGATTGGGTTTCGAACGGCCGCTTCAAGGGCGGCCACATCACCCGGCATTACGGCGACCCCGCGAACGGGATCGATGCGGTGCAGCTGGAGATCAGCCAGCGCATCTACATGGACGAAGACAGTTTCGAGTACGACGAGGCGCGTGCGGCGGACACGCAGCGGGTGCTGCGCGCCCTGCTCGACGCCTGTCTCGCGTGAGCGCGCCGCGGAGGCCGGACGCCATCGGCGTGCTGCTGGTGGCCGGCGGCGCCGTCGCGTTCTCCGGCAAGGCCATCATCGTCAAGCTCTGCTACCGGCACGGCGTCGACGCCGTCACCCTGCTGGCGCTGCGCATGGTCGTCGCGCTGCCGTTCTTCGCTGCGATGGCCGTGTGGGCCGCGCGTCGCGCCGCACCGCTGCAGCCGGGCGACCGCTGGCGCATCCTCGCGCTCGGCGCCTGCGGCTACTACCTCGCCAGCCTGTTCGACTTCCTCGGCTTGGCGTACATCTCGGCCACGCTCGAACGCATCATCCTCTACCTCACGCCCACCCTGGTGCTGCTGATCGGCGTGCTGCTCGCGCGGCGCTGGCCCTCGCGGCTGCAGTGGATCGCGCTGGGCGTGAGTTATCTCGGCGTCGCGCTCGCCTTCGGCCACGACCTGCGCGTGGACGGCGAGGGCACGCTCATCGGCAGCGTGCTCGTGTTCTGCAGCGCGCTCTCGTATGCCGCCTATCTCTACGGCAGCGGCGAACTCGTCGGCCGCATCGGCGCGGTCCGCCTCACCGCCTACGCCAGCATCGTCGCCAGCCTGCTGTGCATCGGCCAGTACCTGATCCTGCGCCCCATGCCGCTGGCAAGCGTCGCGCGCGAGGTCTACGCCTTCTCGCTGCTCAACGGCACGCTCTGCACCGTGCTCCCCGTGCTCGCCACGATGATGGGCATCCGCCGCATCGGCTCCGGCCCCGCCGCCCAGATCGGCATGATCGGTCCGGTGTCCACGATCGTGCTGAGCCTGCTGATCCTGCACGAGCCGATGGGCGCGTGGCAGGTCGCTGGCACGGTGCTGGTCGCGGCGGGGGTGTTGGTGGTTTCGCGGGGGAGGGTGGGGTGAGGGGTGAAAGCAGGGGCCCGGCATGCAGATGCGGTGGTAATTGCAGAGCGGGCATAACCTGTTGGATCTGACAGGTTTTGGGAAGGGTGCGGTGTTATGCGGCGTGGTTACCGTGCAAGAAATGACCGACTGATCATTGGGCATCTGCGGTGAAGGTATCTGTTTGATTCTGTTGGATGGGCGTCGTCTGCTCGATCTTCTGTTGCGGCCTTTACGCTTGCTATGCGGCAAAGTGTTATGCGTCAATTGGGGGTATTAACAGAGTTAGGCCTCATATGAAGAGTCCGGATATTTTTCTAGACCGCATTGAAGCCCGAGGAATCATCGTCGGGACTAACAATGCTGAAGAAGTGCCAGTCGGAACGTTGTTCACTCTGCTCGTCAAGATTCGCCACGAAGGTGCCCTCGGTTCTGGTCACCGCACTGAGTTATGGTCAGCTTCAATCAGTCTGCGCTTAACTGACGCAATAATTTATCGCAAGTCGGTTCCAGTCATTCCTGGGGGCTGGAGCGCAGGCCTAGTGCTAG
>WYBC01000032.1 GCA_011526085.1 Lysobacter sp.
CGCGCGAGCAGAACGCGACCATGTTCATGGTCCTGCACGCCGCGTTCGCGCTGCTGCTGCACAAGCTCGGCGCCGGCGACGACGTGGTGATCGGCACCCCGATCGCCGGCCGCACCGACGACGCGCTGGACGACCTGGTCGGCTTCTTCGTGAACACGCTGGTGCTGCGCACGGACCTGTCGGGCAACCCCGACGTGAGGACGCTGATCGACCGAGTCCGCACCGCGGACCTCGCGGCCTACGCGCACCAGGACCTGCCGTTCGAGCGACTGGTCGACATCGTCAATCCGACCCGCTCGCTCGACCACCATCCGCTGTTCCAGGTGTTGCTGGCCGTGCAGAACACCCGCGAGGCGGAAGCGCAGCTCGACGGCCTCGAAGTGCTGGGCACGGAAATCGGCTTCGGTGTCGCCAAGTTCGACCTGAGCCTGAGCCTGACCGAGAAGCAGGATGCGGAGCAGCGACCGCAGGGCATCGAAGGGCTGCTCGAATTCTCGACCGACCTGTTCGATCGCGGGACCGCGGAGCGTCTCGCGCTGCGCCTGTCGCGGACCCTGTCCTCGATCGCGCGCGACGCGGGCCGCGGCATCCGCGGCATCGACGTCCTGCTGCCGGAAGAGGACGCGCGCATCCGCCATGCGTGGAACGAGACCGCGCGTCCGTTCGAGGACACCACGTTCGTCGAACGGTTCGAACGCCGCGCCCGCGAACGCCCGCAGGCCATCGCCGTGCGCATGGGCGAGCACCGGCTCGATTACGCGACGCTCGACGCGCAGGCGAACCTGCTGGCGCGGCGCCTGCGCGCGCGCGGCATCGGCCCGGGCGACCGGGTCGCGAGCTGCCTGTCGCGTTCGCCGACGACGCTGGTCGCGCTGATCGCCATCCTCAAGAGCGGTGCGGCCTATGTGCCGCTGGATCCGGAATATCCGGCCGACCGCATCGCGTACATCGTCGAAAGCGCGCGACCGGTGGTCATCTTCACCGACGCGGCGAGCGCCGGCGTGCTGCCGTCGGCGGCGCCGCAATGGCGACTCGACGCCGACATCGGCGACATCGGCGAGACCCTCGCCGCCGGAGCGCAGCCGCGGCTGCTGCCCGCGCATCCCGCCTACGTCATCTACACCTCGGGTTCGACCGGCCGTCCCAAGGGCGTCTCCGTCTCCCATCGGCAACTGGTCGTGACCCTCGATGCGCTCGTCGAACCGCTCGGCTTCGGCGCCGGCGACGTGTTCCCGAACCTCGCTTCGCACGCCTTCGACATCTCGCTGGTGGAACTGCTGCTGCCGCTCGCCATGGGTGGCACGAGCCTGCTGATCGATCCGCGCGATCTCCAGGATCCGGCACAGCTCGTCGCCTGCAGCCGCGGCACGACCTTCCTGCATGCCGTGCCGAGCCTGATGGATGCGCTGCTCGGTCACCTCGGCGAAGACGCCGCGCATCATTACCCCGACATGCGCGCCCTGCTCGTCGGCGGCGAGGCCGTCTCGACCGAACTGCTGCGGCGCATGCGCACGGCGTTCCCCGAAGCGCGCGTCGTC
This sequence comes from Lysobacter sp., assembly GCA_011526085.1. Classification (GTDB taxonomy): domain Bacteria; phylum Pseudomonadota; class Gammaproteobacteria; order Xanthomonadales; family Xanthomonadaceae; genus Lysobacter_I; species Lysobacter_I hankyongensis. Next base: position 1,539 of record WYBC01000032.1, read on the forward strand.
GAGATGTACGGGCCCACCGAAGTCTCGATCATCAGCACCTGCTATCCGGTCGACGACGCGGCGCTGTCGCATGCGCATTACTGCATCGGCCGGCCGATCGCGAACACCCGCACCTACGTGCTGGACGCGTCCCTGCAACCGCTGCCGCCGGGCGTCGCGGGCGAGCTGTACATCGCCGGCCCGGGCGTCGCCGACGGCTACGTCGGTCGTCCCGACCTGACCGCGGAGCGCTTCGTGGCGGATCCCTTCGCCCGCGGCGAACGCATGTACCGCACCGGCGACCTCGCGCGCTGGACGTTCGACGGACGCCTGGATTTCCTCGGGCGCGCCGACCATCAGGTCAAGATCCGCGGCTTCCGCATCGAACTCGGCGAAGTCGAAGCCGCACTGGCCGCCTGCGACGGTGTCGCGCAGTGCGTGGTCGTCGTGCGCGAGGACACGCCGGGACTCAAGCGGCTGGTCGGCTACGTCGGACATCACGGACATCCCGCGGCGACGGTCGATGCCCTCCGCACCGCCCTGATGCAGCGCCTGCCGGACTACATGGTGCCCGCCGCGCTGGTCGTGATGGACACGCTGCCGTTGAACGCGAACGGCAAGATCGACCGCAAGGCCCTGCCGGCCCCCGAGCTGCGGGCCGGCGACTCCCGGCCGGCGCGGACACCCGTCGAGCGCACGCTCGCGACGCTGTTCGAAGAACTGCTGGGCGTCCGCGACATCGGCATCGACCACAATTTCTTCGACCTCGGCGGCGACAGCATCCGCTCGATCCAGCTGGTCAGTCGCGCCCGCAGGCTCGGCCTCGCGCTGCGCCCGCGCGATGTGTTCCAGTCCCCGACCATCGCCGGGCTCGCGCTCGTCGCGGCCGCCGCGTCGGAACGCGCCACCGCCGATCCAGCGCAGACGCCCGGGATCGCCATTGCGAACGCGGTCGATGCCCGCGACGGCGACGAAACCCTGCCGCTGTCGCCGCTGCAGGAAGGCCTGTTGTTCCACCTGCTCTACGAGGAAGGCGCCGCGGACGCCTACCTCGTGCAGACCCTGTGCGACCTCGACGGCGCACTGGCCCCCGACGCGCTGCGCGCCGCCGGCAACGCGCTGCTGCAACGCCACCCGCACCTGCGCGCGAGCTTCGTCCAGAGCGGCGCCCGCGAACCGGTCCAGATCATTCCCCGTCGCGTCGAACTGCCCTGGCGCTTCGTCGACCTCGCCCATCTCGACCCCGACGCCGCGCGACAGGCCTGCGCCGACATCGAACGCGACGACGCGTCCCTGCGCTTCGATGCCGCACGCGGGC
>WYBC01000033.1 GCA_011526085.1 Lysobacter sp.
CCGCGACCGGCAAGCCGTCGAATCATCTGCCGACGACGCAGTCCTGCGACGCCTGTCATCGCACGAGCGCATGGCTGCCGGCGACGTTCAACCACAGCAACGTGACCGCGGGCAGTTGCGCGACCTGTCACAACGGCACGACCGCGACCGGCAAGCCGTCGAACCATCTGCCGACGACGCAGTCCTGCGATGCCTGCCATCGCACCACCGCGTGGCTGCCGGCGACGTTCAACCACAGCAACGTGACCGCGGGCAGCTGCGCGACCTGTCACAACGGCACGACCGCGACCGGCAAGCCGTCGAACCACCTGCCGACGACGCAGTCCTGCGATGCCTGCCATCGCACGAGCGCATGGCTGCCGGCGACGTTCAACCACAGCAACGTGACCGCGGGCAGTTGCGCGACCTGCCACAACGGCACGACCGCGACCGGCAAGCCGTCGAACCACTTGCCGACGACGCAGTCCTGCGATGCCTGCCATCGCACCACCGCGTGGCTGCCGGCGACCTTCAGTCACAGCAACGTGACCGCGGGGACGTGCGCGACCTGCCACAACGGCACGAGCGCGACCGGCAAGCCGGCCAACCATTTCGTCACGACCCGGTCCTGCGATGCCTGCCATCGCACGACCGCGTGGTTGCCGACGACGACCTATTCGCATACGTCGGCCGGCTATCGTGTGCATCAGGCCGGCATGTCCTGCACGTCCTGCCACACCACGAACAACGAGATCATCGCCTGGAAATATGCGTCGTACCGTCCCAACTGCGCCGGCTGTCACGCCAACAACTTCAAGGCCGACGCGCACAAGAAGGTCGATTCTCCCAAGATCCTCTACACGGTGCAGGAACTGCAGGATTGTTCCGGAAGCTGTCACGAGTACACGGATGCGACCTTCTCGACGATCAGGCGAACGAGAACCGGCGAGCACCGTTCCACCGACGGCAGCTTCGATTGATTCCTGCGGAGAGTTGCATCCCTATGACCGAACGTCAGTTCAGAATCCGTCTCGCGTGCCTGTCCGCCGCGATCGCCATCGCCGTCCTCTCGCCGTCGGCGATGGCGCAGATCTTCGAAGATGTCTCGGTTGTCCAGAGTGATGCCGACGCGACCCAGGTCACGGTACTGTTCAATGCGAAGGTCAGATTCAAACGCGCCGTCGTTTCCTCGACCAACGACCTGGTGACGATCTATTTCGAGATCGCGGGCCAGACCAACGACGGCAGGTCGGTGTTCGAGGAGTCCCGCAAGTGGGACGACTCCGATCTCGCGCCTCCGTTCCAGATGCGTTATTTCAGCGAAGCGAATCAGCCGACCGAAAAGCGCCTGGAAATCTCGTTCAAGTCTCCCGTGCAGGGGTTGCGGGCAGGACCGGGAGTCGACGAACAGAGTTTCGTGATCACGATGAAACGGCCGGCAGCCACGGCGACCCGGCCGGCGGGCACGGGGCAGGGTGGGGCACCGCTCGCGGGGATGCCGCCGGCGACGGTGGTGACGACGCCGCTCACCGAGTCCGATCAGGCGCAGGCGAAGATTCTCGAGACGGCACGCGATGCGGTGCTGCACGAAGATTACGAAACCGCGATCGCCGAACTGAACCGGTTGTTGAACATGCCACCCGGGGCCTTTTCGCAGGATGCCCAGGAATTGATCGGATTCGCCCGCGAACGTCTCGGCGAAGCCAGGCGTGCGCAGGCGGAATACGAGTTGTACCTCAAGCTTTACCCGGAAGGGCCCGGCGCGGCGCGCGTCAAGGCGCGGCTTGCCGTGGTGTCGGCCGTCGAGACGCAGCAGGCCGAGACGGCGTCGAAGCCGCAGGCGCGGAAACCGACCACCACGATGTGGGGCGGCTTCTCGCAGTACTACTATGGCGGCAAATCCAAGATCCGCGACGAGTTCACCACGACCGACCCGATCAGCGGTGCGACCCAGATCGATACGCAGTCGCTGAGTTCCACCGATCAGTCGTCGGTGGTGACCGATGTCAACTACAACCTGCGGCATCGCCGCGGTGCCTGGGATACGCGCCTCACCCTGCGCGATACCTTCCGCCACAGCTTCATCGAGGATCAGCCGAGTCGCAACCGGTTGTCTTCGGCGTACGTCGATCTCAAGCACGAGACCACCCGGTTCGCGACCAGGATCGGACGACAGACCGCCACCAGCGGTGGCGTGCTGGGGCGCTTCGACGGCGCGGTGGCCAGCATGGGTCTGGGAACGGACAAGGTCCGCGGTGGCGTGGAGGTTGGACAACTGATCGAGCCGGGCCTCGGCGGCGACAAGCGTTTCTACGGCGCCACCCTGGATGCGGATCATCTGTTGGACAAGATCGGTCTGGGTTTCTTCGCGATCCAGCAGAACGCGTCCGACGACATGGACAGGCGTGCGGTCGGCGGCGAGTTCCGTTACTTCGCCGACAACCGGTCCGTGTTCGGCCTCGTCGATTACGACGTGTTCTTCAAGAAGCTCAACATCGCTTCCGTGCAGGGCAACTTCGGTTGGGGCAGGAAGTTCAGCGTGAACTTCCTCTACGACTACCGCCGTTCCCCGAGCCTGCAGATGACCAATGCGCTGCTCGGACAGCCGGAAACCACGCTTCAGCAACTGTCGCAGACGATGACGCAGGAGCAGATCAGGCTGCAGGCGATCGGCCTGACGCCGATCGCGCGTTCTTCGTCGATCGGCGTCACCCTGGCGCTCTCGCCGAAATGGCAGATGTCGGCCGACTATCGTCTGTCCAGCGTCAGCGGAACGATCGCGACGGCGACGCTGCCGGCGAGCGAACCGACGGGCGACATCAAATCCACCAGCGCGCAGTTGATCGGTACCGGCATCTTTTCGCCGTCCGATGTGTTCGTTGTCAATTCGAGTTATCTGACCAGTCGCGCCTACAACGCATGGCTGCTCGGCCTGTCCACGCGCGTGAAATTCGGGGACGCGTGGGTGGTCGAGCCGGGCATCAAGTATTACAGGCAGGACAATGCGGCCGGGTCGACATCCGAGCGCCTGTCGCCCGTCGGCAGGTTCGCTTACCGGCGCACGGAGCATCTGAGCTTCGAAGCCGAATTCAACCTCGAGCGCACCAGGACCGAAGCGACCAGCAGTTCGCAGGATCTGCTCTCGCTGTTCTATTACGCCGGATATCGCTACGACTTCTGAGTCGGTGGCGCGTCGTCGACGCGGTCCGGCGATGCCGTTGATCCGAGTGGAGCGGGACGCCCCGGAAAGGTGTTTTCCGGGACGCCCCGCCGGTCGATCATCGCTGCGCCGCTTCAGCAGGCATCCACGGTCAGGTTCGCGTCCGGGTCGAGATGACTGAACGGTGCCGATCCGGTGGAACGGCCGTGCACGGTATGTCCGCCATCGGTCACGAACCAGTACGCGCGGGCATTGTCGAGATCGCCCATGATGATCAGGTTGCCGGGCGTGGTGACGTAATCGCCGACCGTCAGTCCGGCATCGCCGACCGGATCGTCGTCGCCCGCCGCCGCCTTGCCGATCATGCCGCCGATGAAGGCGCCGATCAGCGCCGCGACCGCGACCACGATCGCGACGATCAGCAGCACCACCAGCAGACACAGCAGATAGAACGGGCCCGACGCGGAGCAGCCGATGGCCGCGCCGATGGCGACGCCGGCGACGATGCCGCCGATGCCGCCGATCGCAGCGCCCACCAGCGCGCCGCCGCCGGCCGCGCAGACTTCGGCGCTGTCGAAGAACGCCGACAGGATCGGCGAGCGTTCGGGATCGTCGTTGCAGACCACGGTGGCGCCGCCCTGGTCGACCAGGTTCCAGTAGTTGCACTTGACGACGACATCGATGCGCGGATGGCTGGCCGCGAACGGAAACATCCACTCGTGCCAGTCGTCGAAGGAGGGGAACGCCTCCTCGATCACGCCGGCGGAGCAGGTGTCCAGGCCGCGGGGCTTTTCGAAGCAGTTTTTGTACCAGAACACGGTGATCACGATCAGCACGGTCACGAAGGTCGCGATCGCGCCCAGCCAGTACAGCGCCGGTGCGGCGATGCCGAGGACGGTCCAGATCTGGGTCAGGAACGCGATGACTTCGGCCAGTTTCGTGATCACGCCGATGGCGCCGGAGACCAGTCCGATGATGAAGATGAGTACGCCCCAGAGGTCCGAGAACGTGCTCGCGGTCGAGGCGCTGCCGGCGCCGCATGGCGGTTTGGTCAATGACATGGCTCAGCCCTCCTTGCTTCGGGCGGTTTTGCCCGGTGCGCGGCAATAACGGCACAGCAGGCGTCCCACCAGGAAGCCGATCGCGATGCCGATGGCGAAGAACAGCATCGGTTTGCCGACCAGGTTGCACAGGTAGACGGTCAGCACGCAGGTGACGACCGCATTGACGAGCAGGGGCCCGGCCACGGTCGATGGCGCGTAGCGCAACGGCCCGCACAGCAGCGCGAACAGCGCGAACCAGCAGAAGATCGCCAGCACCAGGGCCATCTGCAGCCAGAGCGGGAAAGCGACGGGCACGTAGGACGGGTCCGCCTCCTTGCCGGCCATCCAGGCCACCGCGAAGAACAGGCCGGCGATGGCGCCGATCAGCGCGCCGTTGAGTTCGCAGGGCGTCATCCGCATGGAGAACGGCCTGCTGACGGCGATGAGTCCACGGATCATGGTCATCATGAGTCGATCCTCACCAGAAGGGTGACGCCGCCCAGCAGCCTGCCGCTGCTGTCGTAGCCGACGACGGTGGCGTCCTTGAGGATGAAATCGCCCGCCGGCGGGACGATCGCGGCCGGCACCAGCGTGGTCAGCGTGGCGGTGATCTGTTCGCCCGGCGCGAACACGCGACTGGTCGGCGTGACCGTCGCGCCGATGTCGTTGGCCAGCACCATCAGGGTGATGGTTTCCGTCGAGGCGGACGCGTTCACGACCGCGAACTGCTTGCTCGGCGACTTGCCGACCTGCGACGTGCGCACGCCATGGATGGCCTGATAGCCCAGATTGTTGTCGGCAACCTTGTCGTGCGGATGGCTGATCCGGACTTCGATCGAGACATCGTTGCCCAATGCGCGCAGCGCGTCGTTGATCGGGAAACTCAGATCCCTGGCGTCGGGCGCGTAGCCGAGGCTGATCACCTGATCGCCCAGCGGATTGAAGATCGTGCCGATCCCGTACTGCGCCCAGCGGACCTGGACCAGGGTGTTGACCGCGCTGGCCTCGTTGGACTCGTTGTGCACCCGCACCTGGATGCTGTCCATGAATCGCCAGTCGTCCCACCAGTTGGTCTGGATGTCCGGACTTTCCCAACTGGTGGACAGGCCCAGGGACAGCCGCTGGCGCTGGCTGTAGATCGCCGGATCGGGCCGCTTGGGCGGCTTGTCCGTGTGGATGCAGGTGCAGTGCGGGCGTTTGGGCCTTGGCCGCCAATCGCACCGGTTGTCGTTTCGGCCGACCGTTGCGGTGGCCGCCAGATAGTGCTCCGACATGGCATTCTCCTGAGTGCTGCGCAGGAATTGTGGCGGTGTGCCTATTCCTGATGAATGCAACGCTCAGAGTTCGCGCAAGCGGACACGCGGCCAACGGGCCACCCGGCCCGCGAAACCCGGGATCAGGCCGTGTCGGCGAGCGAAACCGCTTCGATTGTCCGATTCATCGCCCGATCCAGCGCATCGAGCATCCGCAGGTTTTCGCCGCGATCGCCGACGGTGATGCGCACGCAGTGCGGCAGCCCGTAACCGCGCATCGGCCGGACCACGACGCCTTCGGCCAGCATGCGACTCTCGATCGGCGTCGCGGGCGTCTCGAAATCGACGAGCAGGAAGTTGGTCTGCGACGGCCCGCTGCGCAGGTCGCGCGCACGCAGTTGATCGGCGAGCCATTCGCGTTCCGCGCGGTTGTCCTCGCGCACGCGCGCGATGTGCGCGTCGTCGCCGATGGCGGCCGCGCAGGCGAGCAGGCCGGGGATGTTGACGTTGAAGGACTCGCGGGGCCGTTCGAGCACCTGGAGGAGATCGGGCTGCGCGCAGGCATAGCCCACGCGCAGCCCGGCGAGTCCGTGCGCCTTCGAGAACGTGCGGGTCACGATCAGGTTCGCGTGGCGCTCCAGCAGCGACACCGCCGAGACCAGCGACGGATCGGTCGAATATTCGATGTAGGCCTCGTCGACGACCACCAGCACATGATCGGGCAGGCCGGAGAGGAAACGGTCGAGCGCGCCGGTGGAGAACCAGGTCCCCGTGGGATTGTTCGGATTCGCCAGGTAGACCAGGCGGGTCTGCGGGCCGACGGCGGCGCGCAGCGCGTCCAGATCATGGCCGCGCGGCATCGATGAGGACATCGGCAGCGCGGGCACCGCGACATAGCGCGCGCCCGCGCACTGCGCGGCGAGCGCGTAGACCAGGAATCCGTACTGCGAGGCCACCACGTCGAGACCGGGGCCCGCGAAGGTCTGGCCGATCAGCATCAGCAGCTCGTGCGAACCGTTGCCGAGCAGCAGGCGCTCGCGCGGGATCCCGATCGATGCGGCGATCGCGCGCTTGAGATCGCCTCCGAGCGGATCGGGATAGCGGTGGATGCCGGCGAACGCGCGCTCCAGCGCCTGCCGGGCGAGCGGGCTGGGGCCGTGGGCATTCTCGTTCGAGCCGAGTTCCACGATGCGGTCTTCGCCGAAGCGACGGCGCAGTTCCGCGATGTCGTGTCCGGGGTCGTAGGCGGCGAGCCCCTGGATCCCGGGCTGGGCAAGAGTGAGATAGCGGTTGTCCATGAAAGTGTCCGTCACGTGGTCGTTGTCGTGAGTGTCGTCTGGGTCGTGCCTGGATTTTCGGCAGGCGCGGGCGATGGGAAGGCATTCGACGCGACGGCGTCGGCGTGGCGCGTGCGCATGGCAACGGTCGGCAGCCCGGTCGGCGCGGCGTTCGCCGGATGCCCGCCCGACGCCGGCGAGGGCGCGAGCACGTCGGGCGACAGCTCTGACATGCGGGCGCAGCCGATCTGCGCGAGCGTGCAGTCGATTTCGCGCTTCAACATCGCGAGCACGTCGCGGACGCCGGTTTCGCCGGCTGCCGCAAGCCCGTACAGCGTCGCGCGGCCGAGCAGCACGGCGCTCGCGCCGAGCGCGATCGCCTTGACGATGTCGGTGCCGCGGCGGAAACCGCTGTCGACGAGCAGGGGCAGGGCGGTGGCGCTTCTCGCGGCGGGCAGCGCCTCGATCGGCGACATCGCGCCGTCCAGCTGGCGCGCGCCGTGGTTGGAGAGGATCACGCCGTCGACGCCGAGCGACTCGCAGCGCAGCGCATCGTCCGGATGGAGGATGCCCTTGACGAGCAGGCGATGCGGCCATGCGGCCCGCAGGCGGGTCAGCGATTCCCAGGAAAAGCCGGCGTCCATCCGGCGTTCGGCGAGCGCGGTGCGGACCGCGTCGCCGCTGGCGTCGAGCGCCTCGAAATTCGCCAATGCCGGCATGCCGTGGCGCAGGTAGCGCATCGTCCAGCGCGGATGGCGCAGGCCGTCGATCGCCATCGGCAGGGTGTAGTGCAGCGGCAGGCGGAAGCCGTTGCGGAGATCGCGTTCGCGCAGGCCGTTCACCGGTACGTCGACCGTGATCATCAGCGTCCGGCAGCCGGCCTCACGCGCGCGGCGCATCAGCTGTTCGCTGATTTCGTCGTGCAGGGCGTAGAGCTGGAACCACCATTCTCCGTCCGTGGCGCGCGCGAGGGTTTCGATGTCGGTGTTCGCCACGGTCGAAAGCACGAACGGGATCCCGTGCGCGGCCGCGGCGCGGGCCAGCGCGAGGTCGCCTTCCGGCCAGAACAGCGCGTTGAAGCCGGTGGGCCCGATCGCCAGCGGCGCCGGCAGCGTGCGATCGAACAGGCGCACGCCGCTGTCGCGGACAGCGACATCCCGCAGTCGCCGGGGACGCAGGCGCACCGCGTTGAGCGCGTCGCGGTTGTGCTGCAGGCCCCGCTCGTCGCCCGCGCCGCCTTCGAGGTAATCGAACACGCTGCGCGGCAACGCCCGCCGGGCCAACTGGCGGTACGCCTCGACGTTGAGCGGGGGCTGGCGCGCCATCGTGGAACTCAGGCCGGTTCCGCGAGCGTTTCGCGCGCGTGCGCCTGCGTCGCCATGCGACGCGAGAGGTAACGCGCGAGCGCGTCGACGCCGGCCGCGATGCGTTCCGGGCCCACGGCGCTGAACGCCAGACGGATCCGGCGGTCCTGCGAGGCGTCGAGCGCGAAGAACGCCATCGGCATGACGATGACGCCTTCCTCGTTGACGCATTCGTCGACCGCGGCGGCGTCGAACGCGAACGGCAGGTCCACGGTGAGGAAGAAGCCGCCTTCGGGCCGGTTCCACGAGATCCGCAGGTCGCTGCCGAAGCGCATGTCCAGCCGGTCGAGCAGGGCGTCGCGGTTGGTGCGGTAGACGCTGCGCGCGGGCTCGATCCAGCCACGGAGGCTGCCGTCGTGCAGCAGCAGATGCCCGCCCACGATGGCCTGCGCGATCTGGCCCGTGTTCACGGTCAGATAGCTCTTGCGCTGGACCAGGTCGTCGAACAGCGCGGTCGCCGCCTCGCGATCGCCGAACAGGGTCTCCGGCACCACCGCGGAACCGACCCTCGCCGCGGGGCAGAGGGTCTTCGAGTACGTCGACAGGTAGATCACCGAGCCCACGCGATCGAGCGCCGCCATCGGTGCGACCGCGTCGCCGTCGTAGCGGAACATGCCGTAGGGATTGTCTTCGAGCACGACGATCCGGTGACGTTCGCAGGCATCGAGAATGGCCAGGCGCTGCGCGCGGTCGAGCACGCGGCCCGTCGGGTTGTCGAAATCCGGGATGAGGTAGAGCGCGGCGGCGCGCCGCCCTTCGCGGCGGAGCCCGGCCACGGCTTCATCGATGGCGGCCGGGAGTCCGTCGCCATCGGCGGTGAGCCCATGCACCGCGATCCCGAGCGCCGCGGCCGCGCCGGTCGCGCCGATGTAGGTGGGATTGCACACCAGGGCCACGTCCTGCGACGTGCGGCAGAGTGCCGACAGGCACAGGCTCATCGCTTCCTGGCAGCCGGCGGTCACGACGACGCGCTCCGGCACGGCCGGCACGCCCTCGTCGATGCGCAACTGCCGGGCCATCAGCGCATGGATCGCGCCGGCGGTGCGGCCGTACTGCAGCAGGGTCGCCATCGACATCCCGGAGGCATCGAGGTAGCGGTCGATGCGTTCCGCGAGGTCGGCGGTCCCGAGGCGCTCGAACAGCACATCGGTCGGCCGGCCGGCGGCCAGCGAAATCGCCTGCGGATAGCGCCCGGCGACTTCATTGAGGAAGTTCATGACTTCGGCGGCGGAAGTGGATGCCATGGTCTGCGTTCCCGGTGTCGTGCGGTCAGTACTTGCCCGACTGTTCGAGCTGGTCGAACAGCGATTGCACGTTCGAATCGAGGAAGCCGTCCTCGCCATCGCGACGGATGATCTCGAAGCTCATGCCGGAATTCATGCAGCGGCTGGAGAACGCCTGCTCCAGGCCGGGGCCGCGGATCACCGTGGTGTCGAAGCCCATGCCGCGGCTCTTCAGCCCATCGACCGCCGCTTCGACATCCTCGACCTCGAGCGCGATGTGCGCGACGCCCGGACCGAAGTTGCGCACCAGCTGTGCGACCTGGGACTCGGGCTCGGTCCCCTGGCAGAGCACGAAACGCATGCCGTTGCCTTCCATTTCCGCTGACACCATTCCGCTGAGCTTGCCGCTGATGTGGCGACGTTTCTTGAGTTCGAAACCGAGGGTGTCGCGGAAGAGCGTGATCGCCTCTTCCAGATCGACGACCGCGAGGGCGATGTGGTCGATCCGGCGGAACGGCAGTGCGCCCTGTCCCGGCCTGGACTCCGTGGCGTCGCCGGTTTGACCGTCTGCGGTCGGCTCGGGGGCTAGCGTGGTCATACGTCTCTCTCCATGATGTGGGGCGGGCCGCGACGCGACCCGCGTTCGGCGACCGGCATGTCGCGCATGCCGGTCGCGCGTTTCAGCCCGGGAGCGTGCGGCAGCCGCGCAGGCGTTCCGCGCGCAGGCCCAGCTCGTCGCAATGCCGCAACAGCTTGTCGGATTCGACGATCTGCTTGCTCTTCGGGGTGTATTCGAGACCGGTCACGTAACGCATCCAGGGTTCCTGGCCCATGGCGTAGATGTAGACCTCGCGGCATCCGACTTCCTCGACGATCGCCATCGCGCGGTGGGCGTCGGACCCCGAGAGCTTCCGGGAGTTGTCGTCGCGGCGATTGATCGGGTTGCTGAGGTAGGTGCCGTAGAGCCAGGTCAGCGGCGCGCCGTCGCACTCCATGCCGATGAACAACGTGTCGACCTTGCCGAGCAGGCCGACGATGCGGCGATAGAGGTTGCGATCCTTGCAGTCGGAGTCGGCCAGGAACAGGAAGCTCCGGTCCTTCAGGCGCAGGTGCATGCCGTGCTTGCTGGCGATGCTGAGGTCCGCGTGCTCGCCGTAGAACGGCAGCGCGGTGAGCGCGCCGTCCGGCAACGGGATGGTCTCCATCCAGTCCATCGCCTCGACGTTGTCGAAGCCGAGGATGCGCAGCGCGAGGGCGATCGACGGATCCGCGACGCTGTTGACGTTGTTGCGCGGCACGAGGATCTTGCCGATGCGCCTGCGCAGCTGCAGCAGCAGTTCGGGGCTGAAATGATCCTGGTGGTTGTGGGTCAGGAAGACGTAGTCGATGCGGTCCGGCAGATCGTTGAAGCAGAGGTGGTTCTCGTCTTCGTAGTCGTCGTCCCAGGTGAGGAAGGGATCGATCATCACCGAGACGTCGCGGGTCTGCACGAGCACGCAGGCATGGCCGAAGTAACGCACGCGGACGCCGTCGCCGTCGTATTCCGGCGCGTTGCGCACCGGCGCGCGGTCGGTGAAATAGCCGCGGAAGCGCTCGCGGTCGGCGTCGGTGATGCCGAAGGCGGCGACCAGTTCCTCGAAATCGACCGGCGCGATGCGCGCACGGCCGAGCAGGTCGATGCGCGGATCCGACAGCGGGATCTTCACGATCATCCGCTTCTCGTTGTCGACGCGCGGCGTGTTGAGGAAGAAGTTGCGGTCTTCGTCGCGCGTGTGCGTGAAGGCGATTTCCTGCGTCTCGACCGTGTCCAGCGCGCCGTGGCGGGCGAGTTCCTCGATCAGGCGGAGGGTGTGGCGGTTGTTGGTGTCGTAGGAGAGCTCGACCAGCCCCTGCAGGCTCGGCGCGAGTTCGTCGTAGACGCGATCCAGGCTGTGGCCGGTTTCCGCGGCGAGCTTGCGGTCGAGCTGGACCACGTCCTCCGCGAAGCGGATCAGGTGCCCGTGCTGTTCCAGGGTGTCCTCCATCAGCTTCTGCACGGCCGGCATGTCGGACTTGCCCAGTTCCATGAAGGCGCTTCCCAGCATCTTCGGATTCTTCGCCGCGGCTTCATGGACCGATGCGTTGGAAATGAAGGAACGGAAGCTCGGCATGTGCCGGAAGGCGACATTGAACGCATGCTGCACCGGCGAGACCAGGTGGCTCCATGCGTACCAGCGCCCGTTCAGCGGCTCGATCTTCGTGTGTTCCTTCAGATAAACCATGTCCGTCATAAATCCTCTTTCTACGTGCGAGTGCGATGTGTGGATTGGAGTGGATGGCGCGGGCGGCCGGGCTCAGGGGTCCGGCGGCTGCCGTGGCGGCAACGCGGCGAACATCGCCGCGCATGCGTGCCGCAGCGCGTCCCCGGCGCCGCCCTGGTGGCGTTCGATGCCGTCGAGCAGTTCGACGAAAACGTCGCGCCGGTCTTCCGCGACGGCGGCGTCGAGACGTGCGAGCGACCCGGCGAGCAGCGCGCGCATGCGCTGCGCGTCGGCATTGGTCGACTGGATGTCCCAGTACGTGTCGCGGCTCTGGCCGACGATGCGGGCCGCCAGGGCCGTGAGGGCCCGGAACGGCGGAGGCGCGATGCGCAGGAGGTCCTCGATCGATTCGCCGCTGGCCTGCAGCGCGGCGCCGAACGCGAGGATCGACGCATGCACGAGCGATTGCATCGCCGCGGCCATGCGGTCGTGCGCCGCGGCATCGAGCGCGACCAGATGCGCGTCCTCAGCCGCCAGCATCGCGAGAAACGCATCGCCGACGGACGTCGGCCTGCGTCGCACGAGCGCGATGGGCTGCCCCCGCATGCCGACCGAAGGCGCGAACATCGGATTGATGCCGACCGTTTCGCGTGCGCCCATCGCATCGGCGAGCAGCGATTCGAAGGGCTGCTTGACCGATGCGGTTTCCACCAGCAGCGCATCGGCGCGCAGCCGCGACGCCACGACGGGCAGGGCCCGCAGCAACGGCGCTTCCGGCAGCGCGAGCACGACCGCGTCCACGGATTCCAGCGCCGCGAGCAGCGCGCCCGCGGGCGCGCAGGCATCGCCGGCCACCACGCCCTCGCGCGCCACCAGGTCGAAGCGTTCGACGCGAACGCCGTTGCGCTCGAGGACGTCGGCGATCATCCCGCCGACGGCGCCGCTGCCGACGATCGCGGCCGAGGTGATCTTGGCCGACGCGATCTCTTTCGAAGAGATCTCTTTCGAGGAGATCTCGGCCGAAGGCATCGCGCCGCTGGCGGACATCCGGCTCATGCCTGGGTGGCCTCTTTCTGCTCGGCTTCCATGAGGTCGTGTTCCATCCGGCATGCTTCATCGATGATCAGCTGCCAGACCTGACGGGCGAATTCCGGCGACATGCCGCGTGCCGCGCCCGCGGCGGCCGCGCGGTCGGTGACTTCCTGGACCCGCGACGGCTGCATCACCGGGCGGTCGTAACGGCGCTTCAGCTCGCCGACCGCCAGGCAGCAGCGGAAGCGCGTCTCCAGCAACTGCATCAACTGCTGGTCGATGCTGTCGATGCGCTGGCGGGCTTCGGCGATCTGTTGTTCGAAACTCATGTTCTCTTCCTCGTGGAATGGCGTCGTGGCCGTCGACCGGCTGCGATCCGCGGTCAGACCGCGACCGCCAGTTGCGGTGTCGGGGCGGGTTCCGCCGCCGGCGAGACGATGTCGCTGGGGGCCACGTGGCTGGCCAGGCTCTCCAGGATGCGGACCTGGGCCCGCGCCTTGAGCATGATTTCGTCGAGTTCCTCCTGGGCGTCGGACAGGGCGACGATGGCGCCACCCGCACCGATCGTGGCGCGGCCGTCCTTGATCACGATCGTGCGGATGACGATGTTCAGGCGGGCGCTGCCGTCGAGCGAGATATAGCCGATGCTGCCCGAATACACGCCGCGCGGGCCCGCTTCCAGTTCGTCGATGATGCGCATGGTGCGGACCTTCGGCGCCCCGGTCATGGAACCGCCCGGGAAGGAATCGCGCACGCAGTCGATCACGTCGCGATCCGATTTGAGCTTGCCGCGGATCGTGCTGACGAGCTGGTGCACGGTCGAGAACGATTCGATGTGGAAGATGTTCGGCACGTGGACGCTGCCGACTTCGCAGCAGCGGTTCAGATCGTTGCGCAACAGGTCGACGATCATCAGGTTTTCCGAGCGGTCCTTGACGCTGCTGGCGAGGCGCGCGGCGATCGCGCGGTCTTCCTGCGGATCGGCATGGCGCGGCGCGGTGCCCTTGATCGGTTTGGATTCGACCATCCCCTTGCGGTCGACGTCGAGGTACAGCTCCGGCGAAGCGCACAGCACCGACGTGTCGTCGAAGCGCAGGAACGCGCCGAACGGCACCGCGTTGATGCGGCGGAGGTTCTGGTAGACCTGCAGCGCGTCCGCGTCGATGTCCGCGGAGACCTCGTTGGTCAGGCAGACTTCATAGGTCTCGCCCTGGCGGATCAGATCCTTGGAGCGTTGGATCAGTTCCAGGTAGCGTTCCGGCGCGTGACGCCATCGCAGGTTGCTCAGGCTTCGCACGGGCGTCTTCGACAGTTCGTGCGCGTGCGGCAGATCGCTGGTGAGCACGCCGCGCACGTGTTCCACCCAGCGCCGGTTCTCTTCGCCGAGGCCTTCCACGTCGTCGAGGCAGAGCAACCAGTAATCGCCGGTCTCGTGGTCGTGGACGATGGTGCGGTCGGCGAAGATCCAGCAGGCGTCGTGGGTGCCGACGGGGTGCGCGTATTCGCCCTGCAGTTCGCCCTTCAGCTCGTAGCCGAAATAACCGACGTAGCCGCCGTTGAAATCGAACGGGCACTGCTCGGACGCGGGCTTCGAACGCAGTCCGAGTTCGATCTGCAGGTAACTGAAGATGTCCTGGGTGCGTTCGAACACGCCCTCGCGGGTGGTGATGCGCAGCGCGCGGCTCTGCGAGCGGTATTCCAGCACCTCGGCGTTCGGCCCGGAGGCGTCGCCGAAATACGAGAAGCGCGCATTGGTCTGGTTGGGACGGCTGCTGTCCAGCCAGAAGGCATGCGCGCGGTCGGCGAACAGCGCCTGGAAGGCATCCTGCGGCGCGACGGTGCCGTCGCAACGCAGCGTGTGCAGCGCCATCGCGCTCCAGTCCCGCTGGATGCCCGCGGCTTCGTTGCCACGCGCACGGTGCGCCGCCTGCACGAACGGCGCGCTCATGTCGTAGAAGTTGCGGATCATGCGGTGGCCGTATTCGGTGCAGATCGATTCCGGATGGAACTGCACGCCCCAGATCGGCCGCGAGACATGCCGCAGGCCCATCAGGGTTCCGTCGTCGCACCAGGCGGTGGCTTCCAGTTCGGGCGGCAGGTCGGTGACCGCGAGCGAGTGGTAGCGCGTGGCTTCGAACGGGCTCGGGATGCCCGCGAACAGGTCGCGGTCCTCGTGCACGATCTTGCCGAGCCGCCCATGGATCGGCTCGTTGGCCAGCCCGACCTTCGCGCCGTAGTAGTGGGCGATCGCCTGGTGGCCCAGGCAGACGCCGAGTACCGGCACCGTGGCGTGCTCGAGCACGTCCGCGGAGACGCCGAGGTCGCCCTTGCACTGCGGGCGGCCGGGACCCGGCGAGATCACGATCCAGTCGAAGCCGCGATCGCGCAACTCGTCCCAGGTCGCTTCGTCGTTGCGCACGATCACCGGCTCCATGCCGGTCACTTCGGCGATCAATGCCGCAAGGTTGTAAGTGAAGGAATCGTAGTTGTCGATCAGCAGCGTTCTGCTCATGTGGTTCCTCTCCATGGTCTTCTTCTGGGGGCTGTCTGTGAGTTCAATCGATGGCCAGCGGCGACGCGAGTCGCTGGCCTCCGCTGCGGGCCGCTTCCGCGGCTGGGGTGTTGCGGGGGAGTGCCTGTGTCGCCTGCCGTGCCGAGGCCGTGGCATCGGCCTCGCCGGCGAGTTGCATCAGGGTGCGGGTCCAGATGCCGCCCAGCCGCTGCAGATCGTCTTCGTCGATCAGTTCGGCGGCGGCGACGAAACGCGCGGTGAGCACGGTCTCGTCGTCGCCGTCGTGCAGGATCGCCATGGTCTGCAGGGTGTACGGCAATGCGAGCGACGCGTCGCGCGCGCCGAGCGCGGCGCCCTCGGGGGCGAGCGCCCAATCGCGGCGATCGCCGACCTGGGCGCGGCCGAGATAGTTGAAGATGATCTGCGAGTCTTCGTGGGCGGCGAGCAGTCGCGAAGACACCGGGTCGATCTGCCGGAGCAGCGGATAGGCCCAGCCCTTGCGCGGGATGGCGCTCAACTGTTCTCGGACGCTGTGCAGCAGGGTATCGCCGGCCGAGGGGTGTTCGAGGCCATCCCCGATCGCTTCCAGCGAAATCCGCGTCGGATACAGGCTGGTGAACCAGCCCACGGTCCGGGTCAGGTCGAAACCGCTGCCGTATTCGCGGCCGTGTCCTTCCATGTCGAATCTCACCTCCGCGAACCCGCCATCGCCGCGTTCTCCGCGCCAGCCGGCAATCGTCGCCGCGAACGCCGCCACCAGCAGATCGTTCACGCTCGTCGCGTTGCGGCGGGCGGCGGCGAGCAGCGCCGCGGTCGCCGATGCCGGCAGGGCGAGATCGAGGTGCCGGTACGCCGTGTCGCCATCGTCCGGACGACGACGCAGCGGCCGGTGGCCGAGCAGGGGATCGGGCGTCGCCAGCACCGATTGCCAGTAAGGCAACTCGGCGCGGACGTCCTCGCCGACCGCCGCGGCATGCAGGTGCTGCGACCAGCGCCGGTAGGACGTGCCGGTGTCGAGCACGGGATCGGCGCCGGCGAGCGCGGAGGCATGCAGATCCGCGAGTTCCGCTTCGATCACGCGCCACGACACCGGGTCCATGACCATGTGGTGGAAACAGAACAGGACGCGATCTTCGCCCGCGCCGCCATCGTCGAACCAGACGACCTGGAGCTGCGATGCCTGCTCCGGATCGAGCCGGGTCTGGGCCATGTGCAGGGCCTGCTGGTGCAGCGCGCCGCGCTGCAGGGCGTCCATGCCGCGGATGTCGCAGTGCCGGATGGCCTGCGCCGCGACGATCGCGCCCGGCGGCAGCACCTCGACGTCCGCGTCGTGCGCCTCCGCGGGCGGGACGCGCATGCGCAGCGCGCCGTGGCCGTCGAGCAGGGCCTGCACGATCCGGGCCAGCGCGTCCGCGGTGAGGTCCACCGGCGCATGCACCATGAAGTGCTGGAAGTTCCTCGCCGCGCGGCCACCGCGCGCGAACAGATCGCGCATGATCGGGGTCGGCGGGAAATGGCCGCTGCCGTCGTCGTCGTCGTCGCGGAGGACCGACGTGGCCGCCTGCGCGAGCGCCGCCACCGTCTTCTCCTGCAGCACGTCGCGCGGGGTCAGGCCCAGGCCCGCCTTGCGCGCGAGGTTGATGAGCTGGATCGAACGGATGCTGTCGCCGCCGAGGTCGAAGAAACTGTCGTCGGCGCCCACGTCGCGCACGCCGAGCACGTCGGCGAACAGCTCCGCGAGCAGCAGCTCGCGCGGCGTCGCGGGGCGGCGCCCGTCGCGGACGGCGAACGACGGTGCGGGCAAGGCCTTGCGATCAAGCTTGCCCGCGGGCGACAGCGGGAGCGCATCGAGGACGAGGATGGCCGCGGGCACCATGTAGTCGGGCAGGGTCGCGGACAATGCGTCGCGCAGCCTGGCGGGATCGATGTCCGCGCCTGCCACGGGCACGACGTACCCGACGATCCTGGCGGCGCCATCGTCGCTGCGCGTGACCGCACAGGCTGTTGCGACGCCGGGCAGCTCGGCCATCCGGGCTTCGATCTCGCCCAGTTCGATGCGCAACCCGCGGATCTTGACTTGGTGGTCGACGCGACCGAGGAAATCGATGCTGCCGTCGGGCAGCCAGCGCGCGAGGTCTCCGGTGCGATACATGCGTTCGCCGGGGGCGAAGGGATCGGCGACGAAACGCTCCGCGGTGAGTCCCGGACGGCCGAGGTAGCCGCGCGCCAGGCCGATGCCCGCGATGTAGAGCTCGCCGGCGACGCCGGGCGGCACCATGCGCAGGCCCGCGTCCAGCACGTGCAGGCGGATGTTCCAGATCGGCGCGCCGATCGGCACCGAGACGCCGGCGTCGTCCAGCGCGCAGGCATGCGCGCTGACGTCGACGGCGGCTTCGGTCGGTCCGTACAGGTTGTGCAGCTCGACCGGCAGGCGCTGCTGCAGCGCGCGCTGCGTGTCGCGCGGGAGCGCTTCGCCGCTGCAGATCACGCGGCGCAGCGACGTGCATCCCTCGATCGACGGCTCCTGCACGAAGGCCTGCAGCATCGACGGCACGAAGTGGACGGTGGTGACGCCGTGCTCGCGGATCGTCGACGCGAGGTAGGCCGGATCCTTGTGCCCGTTCGGTCGCGCGACGACCAGCGCCGCGCCCACCTGCAGCGGCCAGAAGAATTCCCACACCGAGACGTCGAAGCTGGAAGGCGTCTTCTGCAGCACGCGGTCGTCGGCGCCCAGCGGATACGCCGCCTGCATCCACTGCAGGCGATTGGCGATCGCCTCGTGGGAGACGACGACGCCCTTGGGCCTGCCGGTCGAGCCGGAGGTGTAGATGACGTAGGCCGGATGCGCGGCCCGCAGCGGACGCATGCGATCCGCGTCGGAGGGGTTGCCGGCCATCTCGGGGATTGCGACGGCATCGAGATGCCAGACCGGCGTGGTGCCGGTGTCGGGCAACGCGTCCATCGCTTCGCTGCAGCCGAGCACGCAGGCGGCGGAGGCATGGGAGAGCATGTAGGCCAGGCGGTCCGCGGGATAGTCGAGGTCGAGCGGCAGGTAGGCCGCGCCGGCCTTGACGGTCGCCAGCAGCGCGACGATCAGTTCGATCGAGCGCGGCAACGCGATGGCCACGATCGATTCCGGACCGATGCCGGCGGCGATCAGCCGATGCGCGAGGCCGTTGGCGCGCGCATTGAGCGTGGCGTAGTCGAGCCGCTCCTGCTCGAAGACCAGGGCCAGCGCGTCGGGCGTGCGTGCGGCCTGGCGTTCGAACGCGGCGCCGAGCGTGCAACGCTCGAACGCGTGGTCGGTGGCGTTCCAGACATCGCGGATCCGCGATGTTTCCCCGGGCGCCACGATCTCGAAGCGGGCGACCGGCACCTGCGGTGCCTCCACGATGTCCGACAGCAGGCGCTGGAACCGCGAAGCCAGCGCGTGCGCGGTCTCCGGGGAGAACAGGTCGAGGCTGTATTCCAGTTCGCCGACCATGCCGCCCGGGGCGCCGTCCGCGTCCGCGACTTCGAGCATGCTCAGGCGCAGGTCGAATTTCGCCACCTGCTTGTCGAACGACTCCGCGACCAGCGGCAGGTCGCCCAGGCGCGCTTCGTCCATGCGGTTGTTCTGCAGCACCAGCATGACCTGGAACAGCGGCTGATGGCCGAGCGAGCGCGAGGGCTTGAGCATGTCCACCAGGTGCTCGAACGGCAGGTCCTGATGCGCATAGGCGGCGAGGTCGACATCGCGGACGCGCTGCAGCAGCGCGTCGAAGGCGGGCGCGCCGGACAGATCGGTCCGCAGCACGAGCGTGTTGACGAAGCAGCCGACGAGATCGTCGAGCGCGCTGTCCGTGCGGCCGGCGACCGGGGTGCCGATCACGATGTCGTCGCCCGCGCCGAGCTTGTGCAGCAGCAGCGCCAGCGCGGCGTGGAGGGTCATGAACAGCGTCGCGTTGCCCGCGCGCGACAGGGCGACCAGGCGCGCGTGCAGGTCGGCGTCGAGTTCGAAGCGCACGACATCGCCGCGATACGACGACACCGGCGGGCGCGGCCGGTCGGTCGGCAGCGCGATCTGCTCCGGGATGCCCGCCAGCGCGCCGCGCCAGTAGGCCGCCTGGCGCGCGAGTTCGCTGCCGGCATCGTCGGCGGCGCCGAGCAGGCGGCGCTGCCACAGCGCGTAGTCGGCGTACTGCACCGGCAGGG
Source organism: Lysobacter sp. (assembly GCA_011526085.1). Taxonomy (GTDB): domain Bacteria; phylum Pseudomonadota; class Gammaproteobacteria; order Xanthomonadales; family Xanthomonadaceae; genus Lysobacter_I; species Lysobacter_I hankyongensis. Next base: position 19,278 of record WYBC01000033.1, read on the forward strand.
GCGACCATCGCGGTGCGTGGCCGGCGATGCGGGCGGCATAGGCGCGGTCGAGATCGCGCAGCAGCGGCCCCATCGACCAGCCATCGCCGGCGATATGGTGCAGGACGAGCAGCAGCACGTGCGTTTGCGACGACAGGCGCAACAGGTGCGCGCGCATCGGCAGCGCGGTGTCGAGGTCGAAGCCTTCCGCCGCCAGCGTCGACAGTCGCGCCTGCAGCGTGTCGGCCGCGACGTCGTGCGATTCGATCGCGACGCGCGCGGCATCGACCGGCAGGATGTGCTGGACCGCGACGCCGTCGATGTCCGGGTAGCAGGTGCGCAGGATTTCATGGCGCGAGACGAGATCGTCGATCGCGGCCTGCAGCGCGTCCGTATCCAGCGCGCCCTGCAGCCGCACGGCCAGCGGCATGTTGTAGGTGCCGTTCGCGCCTTCGAGGCGATGGATGTACCACAGGCGCTGCTGCGCGTGCGAGAGCGGCAGGCGCTGCGGGCGATCGCCGGCGACGACCGGCGTGCGCACGCGGGTGGCGCGATGCAACTGCGACGCGAGCGCGGCGACGGTGGGCGATTCGAACACGCTGCGGATCGGCAGCTCGATGCCGAGCGCCGCACGGATCCTCGCGACGAGGCGCGTCGCGAGCAGCGAGTGCCCGCCGAGCGCGAAGAAGTTGTCGTCGATGCCGACGCCGGGCACGCCGAGCACGTCCGCGAACAGCGCGCACAGCAGGATTTCCTCTTCCGTGCGCGGCCCGCGCGATGTCGTCTGCGCGTAGTCCGGCGCGGGCAGCGCCTTGCGGTCGATCTTGCCGTTCGGCGTCAGCGGCAATGCATCCAGCGACACCAGCGCCGCGGGGACCTGCACTTCGGGCAGGCGTTCGGCCAGCGCCGCGCGCAGGCCGTCCAGATCGAGCATCGCGCCTACATCGGCGACGACGTAGCCGACCAGGCGACGGTCGCCGGGACGATCCTCGCGGGCCAACACGCAGGCCCGCGCGACGCCGGGCAGCGCGGCCAGGACGGCTTCGGTCTCGCCGGGTTCGACGCGGACGCCGCGGATCTTGACCTGGTGGTCGACGCGTCCCAGGAAATCCAGGTCGCCGTCGGCGAGCCGGCGCACCCGGTCGCCGGTGCGGTACATGCGCTGGCCGGACACGAAGGGATCGGCGACGAAGCGTTCCGCGGTGAGATCCGGCCGCCCGAGGTAGCCGCGGGCCAGACCGTAACCGCCGATGTACAGTTCGCCCGGAACGCCGGGCGCGACCGGTTGCAGACCGGCATCGAGCACGTACAGGCGGGCGTTGTCGACCGGGCGGCCGACCGGCACCGGTCCGCCGCGGTGCTCGCCGGCACGGAACGTCTTCCACGTCGAGGTCATCGTGGTTTCGGTCGGGCCGTACTGGTTGGCGAGCACCTCGCAGCCGAGCGCGGACAGCGCGCGTTGCAGCAGCTCGCCCGGCAGCGCCTCGCCGCAGGTGTGCACCTGCCGCAGGCGCAGCGGCAGCGCGAGTTGTTCCTGCGTCTGCACGATTTCGTGCAGCAGGCTCGGCGTCACGCTGAGCACGCAGGTCGCGCCGTGCGCCTGCATCGCGCGCAGCGCCGCGGCCGGGTCGCGCGCGCTGTCGCGGTCGACGATGGCCACCGCGCCGCCGCCGATCAGCGGGCACAGCAGGTCGCGGATCGACGGGTCGAACGAGATCGAGGTGAGGTTGAGGGCGATGTCGCCTTCGCCGATGCCGTAGTTGCGCGCGAGAAAGCGCAGGTACGCCGCGGCGCTGCGGTGCTGGATGCAGACGCCTTTCGGTTTGCCGGTCGAACCCGAGGTGTACAGCACGTAGGCCGCATTGCCGGCATCGAGGGGGCGCACGCGGGTGTGGTCGTCCGGATTGCCGGCATCCATGCCCGCCAGCGCGTCCACGGTCCAGAGCGTGGACGCATCGAGCGTGGACACCTGCGCGAGCAGGCGCGCGCGCGATTCGGCGTCGACGATCGCGGCGACGGGCGCGGCGTCGGCCAGGGTGTCGGCGATGCGCGCCGGCGGATATTCCGGATCGATCGGCAGGTAGACCGCGCCAGCCTTGAGGATGCCCAGCAGCGACGCGACCAGCGCGGGGCTGCGCGGCAGCGAGAGCGCGACGATGTCCTCGCTGCCGATGCCCGCGCGGATCAGGCCGTGGGCGATGGCGTTCGCCTGGCGGTTCAGTTCGGCATAGGACAGGGTGCGGTCGCCGTGCAGCAGGGCGGGCGCATCCGGGGTGCGCACGACCTGCGCCTCGAACAGCGCCGGCAGGGTGGCGGCCGGCCACGCGCGCGCGGTCTCGTTCCACGTCCGCTGCAGGTCTTCGCGTTCGTCCGCATCGAGCAGGCACAGCGCGGAGACCGGCGCTGCCGGCGCCGCGACCATGCGTTCCAGCACGTCCACGTAACGCGACGCCAGCGTGCGCACGCTGTGCGCATCGAACAGGTCGCGGCTGAATTCGAGCTCGGCGGCGATGCCTGCGGGCGCGCCGGCAGCGTCGTGCTGTTCGCCCAGCGCCATGCGCAGGTCGAACTTCGACATCGTCTTGCCCACCGGCATCGGCTGCACGTCGAGGTCCGCGAGCGCGGTCCGCGCATCGCCGGTGTTCTGCAGCATCAGCATCACCTGGAACAGCGGCTGGTGGCTGAGCGAACGCGTGGGATTCAGCAGGTCGACCAGACGTTCGTACGGCAGGTCCTGGTGCGCGTAGGCGGCCAGGTCGGCGGCGCGGACGCGATCGATCAGGGTGCCCATGTCGGGATTGCCCGACAGATCCGCGCGCAGGACGAGGGTGTTGACGAAAAAGCCGACCAGATCGTCGAGCGCGTCGTCGGTGCGGCCGGCGATCGGCGTGCCGATCACGACATCGTCGCCCGCGCCCAGTTTGTGCAGCAGCACCGCGAAGGCCGCGTGCAGCACCATGAACAGCGTGGCGTTGCGCCCGCGCGCCAGCGCCAACAGGGCGGCATGGAGTTCGGCGTCGATGTCGAAGTAGATCGCGTCGCCGGCATGCGTCGCCACCGGCGGCCTCGGGCGGTCGGTCGGCAGATCGATGCGATCGGGAATGCCGTCCAGCGTGCGCATCCAGTAGGCCTTCTGCCGGGACAGCAGGCTGTCGTCGGCGGCTTCATCGCCCAGCAGTTCGCGCTGCCACCGCGCGTAGTCGGCGTACTGGACCGGCAGCGGCGCCCAGTCCGGGGCGCCGCCCTCGCACCGCGCGGCATAGGCCTGCGCGAGGTCGCGCAGCAGCGGCGCGAGCGACCAGCCGTCGCCGGCGATGTGGTGCAGCACCAGCACGAGCACGTGTTCGTGGTCCGCGATCTGCAGCAGGTGCGCGCGGATCGGCAGCTCCCGGGCCAGGTCGAAACCGCGTGCCGCCGCCGCGTCGATCGCCGCGGCGAGCGCCACCGGATCGTGCCAGCCGGCATCGTGGGCGCGATCGAGGATCACCGGCGCCTGCGCCGCCGGCACGATGCGCTGGCAGGGCGTTTCGTCGTCGGCAGCGACGTCGATCAGCGTGCGCAGGCTTTCGTGGCGGGCGACGAGATCGTGCAGCGCCGCCTGCAGCGCGTCGACGTCGAGCGCGCCCTGCAGCTTCAGCGCGAGCGGGATGTTGTAGGCGCCGCTCGGACCTTCGAGCTGCTGCACGAACCACAGCCGCTGCTGCGCGAACGACAGCGGCAGCGCGCCGTCGCGGGGCTGCGGACGCAGCGCGGGGCGGCGGGCGCCGTCGCCGCCGATGCGTTCGGCGAGGCCCGCGACCGTGGGGTGTTCGAACAGGGTGCGGATCGCGAGCTCGACCCCGAGCGTGGCGCGGATCCGGCTGACCAGCCGGGTGGCGAGCAGCGAATGGCCGCCGATGTCGAAGAAGTTGTCGTCGATGCCGACCTCGGCCAGCCCGAGCACGTCGGCGAACAGCGCGACGAGCGTGGATTCCTGCGGCGTCCGCGGTGCGCGGCGATGCGCGCTGGCGAAGTCCGGCGCGGGCAGGGCCTTGCGGTCGAGCTTTCCGTTCGGCGTCGTCGGCAGCGTCGGCAGCACCAGGATCGCGGCCGGCACCATGTATTCGGGCAGGTCGGTGCCGAGCGCGCGCCGCATCGCCTGCGGATCCAGCGCCATGCCGTCCCCGGCGACGGCATAGCCGACGATCTGCAGGTGACCGGCGTGGTCGGGACGCGCGACCACGACGCTGCGCGCGACGCCGGGCAGGCGCGCGATCGCGGTTTCGATCTCGCCCAGTTCGATGCGGAAGCCGCGAACCTTGACCTGATGGTCGACGCGGCCGAGGAAGTCGAGCTGGCCATCCGCGGTCCAGCGCACCAGATCGCCGGTGCGGTAGAGGCGTTCGCCGCAGGCGAAGGGACTCGCGACGAAACGCTCCGCGGTCAGCGCCGGACGCCGCAGATAACCGCGCGCGAGACCGCGACCGGCGAGGTAGAGCTCGCCCGCGACGCCGACCGGCACCGGACGCAGGCCGCCGTCGAGGACGTAGACCTGCGCGTTGGCGAGCGGGCGGCCGATGTTCGAGGAGGCGACATCGGTGTCGCCGTCCCAGCCGGTGACGTACACGGTGGATTCGGTCGGGCCATAGAGGTTCGCGATCCGGCATGCCGGCCAGTCGCGCGCGATCCGCTCGGCGAGGGCGGGCATGAAGGCTTCGCCCGCGAGCACCAGGTCGCGCACGCCGTGCAGGGAGACGCCCTGATCGATCAGCGCGGCCAGCGCGGACGGCACGGTGCTGATCAGGCTGCGGGAGAAGGCTTCCACCGGCTCCTGCGCGAGCGCGAGCAGATCGTCGACGATCCGCACGCCGCCGCCCATGCACAGCGGCGAGAACAGTTCGAACACTGACACGTCGAAGCACAGCGACGTGCTCAGCCACATCCGTTCCAGGCGATCGCCGAAATGGTCGACGGCCCAGCCGACGAAATCGGCGAGGTTGGCGTGGCTGACCACGACGCCCTTCGGGCGCCCGGTGGAGCCGGAGGTGTAGATGACGTAGGCCGGATGGCGCGGGTCGGGCATCGGCCACGACCGCGCGGCCCCGTCGGCCGCCGGCGAGGCGTCTTCGGCCGCGTCGTGGGTCGCGATCAGGACGCGGTCGCAGGCGTGCAGGAACGGGTGGTCGGTGCGATCGGAGAGCACCATCACCGGTTCGGCGTCCTCCAGCATGAAGGCGAGGCGATCCGCCGGATAGGCGAGGTCCAGCGGCAGGTAGGCCGCACCCGCGCGCAGCGTCGCCAGCACCGCGACGATCGCGTCGAAGGATCGCGGCAGGGCGATCGCGACGAGGCGCTCGGGGCCCGCGCCTTCCGCCGCGAGCCGTCGCGCCAGGCGTTCGACCCGGGCATCGAGCTCGGCGTAGCTCAGCGATGCGTCGCCGCGGCTCAGGGCGAGGGCATGCGGCGTGCGCGAGACCTGGCGCGAGAACAGGACGGGCAGCGGGTCGGCGGCGAATGCCCGCGCGGTGTCGTTCCAGCGCAGGAGTTGCCGTTCGCGTTCTTCGGCGTCGAGCAGATCGATGCCGGCGATGACGGCGTCCGGCTGCGCGGCGACCGCTTCGAGCACGCGCGTCATCCGCGCGGCGAAGCCTTCGATCGTGCGCGGGTCGAACAATTCGGTCGCGAACTCGAACGAGGCCATCAGCCCGTCGGGCTCGCCGCTGCGGGTGCGGCGTTCGAAGAACACCAGGTTGAGGTCGCACTTCGCCACGGATGTGCCGATCGGTTCGTGGCGCAGCTGCAATCCGGGCAGCGTGAGGCTGGCATCGCTGCCGTTCTGCAGGTCGAACATGACCTGGAACAGCGGCTGGTGGCTCAGCGACCTGACCGGGTTCAGCAATTCGACCAGACGGTCGAAGGGCAGGTCCTGGTGCGCGTAGGCCGCCAGGTCGGTGTCGCGCACGCGATCGAGCAGGGCGAGGAAATCCGGTTGACCGGACAGGTCCGTGCGCAGCACGAGGGTGTTCACGAAGAACCCGACCAGATGCTCCATGGCATCGTCGGTCCGGCCGGCGATCGGCGTGCCCACGACGATGTCGTCGCCCGCGCCGAGTTTGCCCAGCAGCAGCGCGAACGCGGCATGCAGGGTCATGAACAGCGTGGCGTTGCGTTCGCGGCCGATGTCGACGAGACGCCGGTGCACCGTCGCGTCGATCTCGAAGGACACGGCATCGCCGCGGTAGCTCGCGACCGCGGGGCGCGGATGGTCCACGGGCAGGTTGATCTGCTCGGGGATGCCGGCCAGGGTCCGCTTCCAGTAATCGGCCTGCTGGTTGAAGCGGCTGTCGGGATCGAGCTCGTCGCCGAGCAGTTCGCGCTGCCAGAGCGCGTAGTCGGCGTATTGCACCGACAGCGGCGGCATTCCCGGCGAACGACCGGCGGCCCGCGACGCGTAGGCTTCGCCGAGGTCGCCCAGAAGCGGCGCCAGCGACCATCCGTCGCTGGCGATGTGATGGGTCAGCAACAGCAGGACATGCGTTTCGGCGGACAGGGCCAGCAGATGTCCGCGGATGGGCAGCGCGCGCTCGAGGTCGAACGCGCCGGCGGCGAGCCGGGACAGCGTATCGGCCAGCGCGGACGCGTCCACCGGTTCGACGGTGAGTTCGGGATGGGCGGACTCGGGCGGCAGGATGCGCTGCACCGCGACGCCGTCGATCTCCGCGAACACGGTGCGCAGGCTTTCGTGCCGGATCACCAGGTCGTGCAGCGCGGTGCGCAGCGCATCGACATCCAGCGGGCCTTCGAGCCGCAACGCGAACGGGATGTTGTAGGTCCCGTTCGAGCCTTCGAGCTGGTGGATGAACCACAGGCGCTGCTGCGCGTACGACAGCGGCAGCCGCTCGGGGCGCACGGCCGGCCGCAACTGCGGGCGGGCTTCGCCGGCGCTGCCCAACTGCTGCACCAGGGCGGCCACGGTCGGGTGCTCGAACAGCGTCCGGATCGCGAGATCGACGCCCATCGTGCTGCGGATGCGGCCGACCAGTCGCGTGCCCAGCAGCGAATGGCCACCGAGGTCGAAGAAGCTGTCGTCGATGCCGACGCTGTCGAGTCCCAGCACTTCGGCGAACAGCGCCGCGAGCGCGGTCTCCTGCGGCGTGCGCGGCACGCGGCTGTCGAGGCGATGGAACTCCGGGGCCGGCAGCGCCTTGCGGTCGATCTTGCCGTTCGACGTGAGCGGCATCTCGTGCAGCATCACGATGGCGGTCGGGATCATGTACTCGGGCAGGGAGGCAGCCAGCGCATGGCGCAGGGCGTTCGGCTCCAGCGCCGCGGCGGCGTGCGCGACCACGTAGCCGACGATCTGCTTCTCGCCCGAGGCGTCGCTGCGGGCCAGCACGGTGGACTGCGCCACGCCCGGCAGGCGCGCCAGCGCGGCGTCGATCTCGCCGAGCTCGATGCGGTAACCGCGGACCTTGACCTGATGGTCGACGCGGCCGAGGAAATCGAGCTGGCCGTCGACGCGCCAGCGCGCCAGGTCGCCGCTGCGGTACATGCGCTCGCCGGGCACGAACGGATCGGCGACGAAGCGCTCGGACGTCAGCGCCGGGCGGTTGAGGTAGCCGCGCGCCAACCCGCGGCCGGCGAGATACAGCTCGCCGACGACGCCGACCGGCGCCGGGCGCAGCGCGGCGTCGAGCACGTACACGCGCGCGTTGACGATCGGCCGGCCGATCGGCGGCGCGACCGCGCCATGCAGCGGATCGCCGATGGTGGCGCAGACGGTCGTTTCGGTCGGCCCGTAGGCGTTGAACATGCGGCGACCGAACGACCAGCGCTCGACCAGCGCCGGTGCGCAGCTGTCGCCGGCGACGATCAGCTGCGCGCAGTCGGGCAGGTGGTCCGGCATCATCACCGGAAGCGCGGCAGGCGGCAGCGTCGCGTGGGTGACGCGATGCCGGCGCAGCGTATCGAGCAGCGCGTCGCCCGGCACCAGCGCGTCCGCATGGGCGAGCACGAGGCACGAGCCGGACAGCAGCGCCATGCAGCATTCCCAGAACGCCGCGTCGAAGCTGGGCGAGGCGAACTGCAGCACCCGCGATCCCGGACGCACCGAGAAGCGTTCGATCTGGCTGATGGCGAGGCTGCCGATGCCGCGGTGGCTCACGCCGACGCCCTTCGGCGTTCCGGTCGAGCCCGAGGTGTAGATCGCGTAGGCCAGCCGGTCGATCGCGGTGTCGCGCTCCGGCGCGGTGTCGGGATACTCGGCGATGGTGTCCGCTTCCGTGTCCAGTTCCACCAGTTGCGCCCAGTGCGACGGCAGGCGGTCGAGCACGCGCGATTCGCTGACGATCACCGGGGTCATCGCGTCGTTCAGCATCCACGCGATGCGCTCGGCGGGATAGTCGGGATCCACCGGCAGGTAGGCGGCGCCCGCCTTGAGGATGCCCAGCATGCCGATCGGGAAGCATTCGGAACGCTCGACGCACAGGGCGACCAGCGACTCCGGGCCGACGCCGAGTTCCTGCAGGTAATGCGCGAGCCGGTTGGCCTGCGCGTCCAGTTCGGCGTAGGTCAACGTGCGTTCGCCGAACGCGACCGCCTCGGCTTCCGGCGTTTCCGCGACCCAGCGTTCGAACAGCGCGACGAAATCGCCCTCGGGCAACGGGCGATCGGTGTCGTTCCATTCCACCGTGAGGCGGCGACGCTCTTCGTCGGAGACGATGGCGATGTCGCGAAGCCTGCACGCCGGATCGGCCAGCACGGTCGCGAGCAGGCGCTGGAAGCGCTTCGCGAGCGCCTCGACGGTGCCGTGGTCGAACAGGTCGCAGGCGTAGTCGATCGACGCGTAGAACACGCTCTCGCCGTCCTCGATCTGTTCGAGGAAGGTGAAGTACAGATCGTTCTTGGCGTTGATCATGCTCAACGATTCGGGGCGCATCGACAGCCCGGGCATGCCGTCGGTCTCGGCCCCGGCGTTGTTCTGCACCACGATGGTCGTCTGGAACAGCGGCTGGTGGGACAGCGAACGCGTCGGGTTGAGGATTTCCACCAGGCGTTCGAACGGCATCTCCTGATGCTCGAACGCCGCCAGGTCGGTATCGCGCACCCGCTGCAGCACCGTTTCGAACGACGGATTGCCGGACAGGTCGGTGCGCAGCACGAGGTTGTTGACGAAGAAACCGACCAGTTCGTGCAGGGAGTCGTCGGTGCGTCCGGCGATCGGGCTGCCGACCACGATGTCGTCGCCCGCGCCGTGACCGTGCAGCAGCGCGGCGACCGCGGCGTGCAGCACGATGAAGGGCGTCGCCTGATGGCTGCGGGCCAGCGCGTGGATGCCGCGATAGAGGCGATTGTCGATGGTGAAGAACACCGCGTCGCCGCGATGGCTGGACACCGCGGGATGGGCGCGATCCGCCGGCAGATTCATGCGTTCCGGCAGGTCGGCCAACTGTCGACGCCAGTAACCGGCGAGATGCGCCGACAGGCTGTCGGGGTCGGATTCGTCGCCGAGGGTTTCGCGTTGCCACAGCGCATAGTCCGCGTATTGCACCGGCAGCGGCGCGAATTCCGGCGCATGTCCCTCGCAGCGGGCCCGGTAGGCCTCGAACAGGTCGCGCGTCAGCGGCGCGAGCGACCAGCCATCGCAGGCGATGTGATGCAGCACCACCAGCAGCACGTGCGTCGTGTCGGCCAGCCGGTACAGCGTCGCGCGGATCGGCAGATCGCGTTCGAGGTCGAACGCGTAGCTGCTCTCGGCGACCAGAACGTCGTGCAGGCCTTCCTCTTCGGCGTCGCGGGTCTCGAAGACGACTTCGATCGACGCTTCGGGCAACACGCGCTGTTCGCCGCCGGCACCGTCGTCGCCGATCACCGTCCGCAGGCTCTCGTGACGCGCGACCAGGTCGCCGAAGGCGGCGCGCAGGGCGGACGCGTCGACCGCGCCCTCCAGTCGCAGCGCGAACGGCATGTTGTAGATCGGCGAACGACCTTCGAGCCGGTAGGTGAACCACATCCGCTGCTGGGCGAAGGACAGCGGAATGGTCTGGTCGTAAACGGTGCGGGCGTTGCTGTGTTCCATCTCTTCTTTCGTTCCTTGTCGGCGATCGCATCGTCCGGGGCGGCTCCCGGACGCGGCACATCGAACCGGTCAGCTGGGTTGTCGTGTTCTCTGCAGCATCGGTCGGACCACGACGCGGGCCTTCGGCGCCTGCGCGATGCACTCGGCCAGCTGCGCCACGGTCGGCGCCTCGAACAGCGTGCGGATGGTGACGTCGACCGAGAAGCTGCTGCGGATGCGGCCCAGCAGTCGCGTCGCCAGCAGCGAGTGCCCGCCGAGGTCGAAGAAATTGCCGTGGATGCCGACGCGTTCGATGCCGAGGACTTCGGCGAAGAGCGCGGCGAGGGTCTGTTCCTGCGGGGTGCGGGGCGCGTCGTCGGTGGAACCGCCGCCGTCGCCGAAGTCCGGCGCGGGCA
>WYBC01000034.1 GCA_011526085.1 Lysobacter sp.
CGACGCGAGTCGCGACGGGCTGCGGAAGGACTCTCTGCAATCCGTCGCGACTCGCGTCGCTCCCACAGGGGCTTCGGTGACCGTTCCGGCGGCTCTACCGTTGCCATCGGATCGTTTTCAACAAGCGCCGAAGGCACCAAATTCCGTGTGCGGTTCCGCATCCCCGTTCATCTCGCCGACCCGCCGCTGAACCCGTCCACCGCGGGTCGGTCGATGGCGTGATCGCGGTCACGGGACGTGTCGCGCATGGCTGCAGGCATGGCCGTTGCCGCAGGGCCCGCGCGTTGGAACCGATGGCGGAGTCGCCGACTCCCCAGGCGGTTCGACGGAAGGAGCGCCTACGCGAGACTCTGCGAGACACATCGATGCCGCGCACGGGACATGGCGGTCCCGTCCGGGCCTTCGTGCAGGGATGCGCGTTCCGTGGCCGCCTCCACGGAAACACGATCGAAAGGAAGAGATCCATGAACGCATACAGAAGAACGGCATTGACGCTGGCCTGCCTGTCGCTGATGCCGGCGGCATTGGTTCCGGTGGCCGCGATGGCCTCGAACTGGGAGATGACCTCCGGCCTGCCGACCGCCCGCGAAGTCCACCGCGGCACGAAGGAAGTCCGCACCTGCGTGTCGCCGGGCGGATCGATCAGCGTCGGCACCGCGAGCCCGGGTGCGAACACCAACATGCTCGCCGAACGGTTGAACGTGTCGTCGGGCCTGATCTTCCGCTTCCAGTACGACACCGCGGGCCGGCCCGAACAGGCGGCGCAGGTGGTCGAATTCCGCGACGGCACCGGATTCGCGATGGTCGGCAGCCTCGACCCGACCAGCACCACCGCGCCGACCTCGCAGTTCGTCATCACCAAGATCGGCTGCAACGGCGTGCCGCTGTGGCGTTTCTATTACGGCGACACCACCGACTACAACACCGCCTTCGACATCCTGCAGACCGCCTCGGGCGACACCGCGTTCTCCACCCAGGCCGGCGATCTGGTCGCGCTCGGCAAATACTTCAAGCCCGCGACCGCCACCACCGCGGCCGTGTATCGCCCGCGGATCGTGCGCACGCGTTCGACCGGCGCGCTGATCTGGGCGCGCGACTACCAGAACGCGATCGCCGGCGATTTCGAACTGCAGGCCATCGCCGAACTGGCGCCGGTCGCGCCCAGCCTCACCGGCGATCTGGTCGCGGTCGGCCGCATCGGCCCCGAGACCGCGCTGATGCAGGTCAACGGCAACACCGGCGCGGTCGTCTGCACCGCCCGCACCCGCGGCATCGGCACGGCGCTGTTCCACGACGTGGTCGGCGTGCGCACCACCGGCGGCACGCCCGAAGTGCTGGCCGTGGGCGAAACCGCCGCCAGCGTCGGCGGTGCGCCGCAGGTCTATCTCGCGCGCTTCGTGCCGAACTGCCTGCTGCGCGTGCACACGCACTGGGGCAGCACCGCCGACCGCGAGATCGGCTGGGCCACGGATCTCACGTTGCCGACGACGTATGCCGGCGCGCCCGCGGGCGTGATGATGATCGCGGGTGAAGTGAATGGCGCGTACGGCACCACCGCGCTGAGCCAGGACGCCTTCACCCACCTCGCGCATCCACAGACGCTGCTGCCCTACGTGCTGCCGACCGGCCTGCCGGTGATCGGCAAGCGCTACGGCACGCAGGGCGCGCAGGCCGAGAAGGCGTTCTCGCTGTCCGCGGCCAACAACGGTGCGTACTTCGCCGGCTCCACCTCCACCGACTGGCTCGCGAACGGCGACCCGCTGCATGCGCTGACCTACCGCGGCGATGTCAGCGCGCTCAAGACCGTGTGCTCGGTCGACTGGAACCCGCCGGCGACGAATCTGTCCATCGCCAGCAACACCTTCGGCGTGACCCTCATCGCCAAGAGCTTCAACCAGTTGCCGCTGCCGACACCGATCACGGTGCCCGCGCAGCAACCATGCTGCACGGTGGTGCCGTGACGGGGCATCGGGTGAGGTGAGTTTTCGCGCTTTCTCCTTCTCCCCGCTTGCGGGGAGAAGGTGGCGCAAGAGCCCGCCCCGTACTTGATACGGGGCCGGATGAGGGGCGGCGTGCAGAGCCGTAGGGCGCATAAGTCGAAGGCCTCATGCGCCGTTGTGCGTCGAATATGTCGGAGATTCAAGGGTGGTGCATGGCGATTTGCTTGTGCATTCCGCAAAAACGCATGCGCCTTACGGTATTAAGTTACGAATGTTCCAACAACCAAATGCGTCCAAGCTTTTTGGAATGGGGTTTCTTCAAGCATGCTTTGGCCGTCTGAGGTATATGCATAAGCAAAAACGCGAGCATTACTATCATCAGCAATTTTTATGATTTCTTCTATTGAATTATCGGATTTATGAGGAGAGTCGGACTCGTAAACAAACCAACGGTCATTCTCGAATACTTTGTTTAGTCTTCTTAATAAAAACTGCGGCAGCCCTCCTTTTCGAAAAATATTATCATTAACTGCGCTTGATACAAAAATTCGCAGTCCAGCTATGCGTCTCGCAAATATGGCGGCCGGGCTGCTCCCTAGATAGTCACTGTCAAGGAGGGAGCGGAAGAAAGTTAGAGCTATACCTCCGCCGGTGCTGTCCACAACAATGGGTACAAGCATACTGTTGGGTTCAGCAGTAATGTCGAGATTGGCTAGAAATCCATCAAATGAAATAGATTCATACATTTCAAAGATGAAACAACTCGGAAGATTTTTCTCCAAAAGGGTTGGTTCCATTGGGATCCAGCCTTTTTGGGTTAGGCCAATAGATGCAACTCCGCCCACGTGATGGCTTGACATAATGTATTTTTTTATAACTGAGCGAACCCCTTTTAATGCTTCGTTTATGTTGAGGGGGGTGGCCTCGATACATAGTGCCCGGTGGATGTCGCGAACATATAGTTCTGCAATAGATTTTGTAATCGAATCCTGAAATGGATACTCGCTTTCTGCGAGGCCGTCTCTCTGGACATTCAAGGGCAGTCTGCCGTCCCTGTCATTCACTAGTAGGCGGGGGTGTGCGGCACGGAACGGACTTTTTCTCGTTGAAATTTCGAATTTAGGAAGGTTCTCGTCATGAAGGCTATGTCTGATCAAAATTCCATTGCATATTAAAAAACCATGGATTGATCGCTGTGTATCTGGAATTCTATCGTACGTCCAAAAAATTGATTCAAAATCTTGAGATTCAAGGTATGACCAGATCCCGTCTGGCGATAAGAGTTGTTGCGGAGTGACCCATGGTGGGTTCCGCTCTGACCATTTTGCATCTATGTGTGTCCGATAAACTATTTTTGGCTCAGGATATACATACCAATCGTAAAAAGGTATCTCGTCATTTCTAAATCTATTGGCATTGAGAAGCTGTTTTGTGACAAGTGGGTCGTTGATTTTTACTTCTACGCTTGTCCCAATTCCGCAGTCTATGCGACTAACCTCGATTAAGTCGTCGTCTAAGGAAAATGAAAGTCTTAATCCTGATCCGGTCTCATCTAGAAAATGTCGAGTTGTAACCGTAATTTTTGGTCCAATCAAAAAAGCTGCCAAGGCTCCAACACCAAATCTTCCGGAGCGGCGAACCTGTGCTCGTCCTTCGCTATCAATATACTCCTTTGACCACCATGCACTTCTTCGGAATGATGCCCCGGCAGTTAGAAAAAAAGAACTCAGTGTCTGTAGTGTCATGCCAACGCCATTATCCGTGACGCGGACGTAAGCTGCGTTTTCATTGGACAGGTCGACTTCTACTTCAACTGATGGATTATAATCATTGGCTGAATTTTTCCGGATGAGCTGATTTTGCATTTCTAGGGTTGCGTCTATGGAGTTCTGTAGAAGCTCTCGAACTCCTATTGTCGGCCGATTACCATAAAGAGGGCCCACTAATATGCGGAGTAATTCTGCGGATGACGTTGTCAATCGTATCTCTTTTGGTACGTATTTTAAGGAATTTTCTTTTTCAAAAACTAAAGGGTTGTCTAGGTTCGAAATTAATCTACGTACGGTTAGTCCAAGTGAATTTAATTCATGGACACGACCATAAACTTCTCCAAGTAAAGCCCATGATTCGTCAAGCTCGCGTTGAAGGTCTCTAAATAGCGCTCGAAGTCCGCTAAATATGATAATGTTCTTTGGGCTTGCGATTACGTTTAGTGCTTCCGGATCGTCGCCAAGCTGGTGTAACTCAAGTACATCATGATGTTTGGCCCATTCTTGTCGGGAAATTGGGCTTCTTAAGCCTCTTAACTGCAAAATTTGGGTTGGCGCTCGCGCGGCATCTATCTGAATATAATCAGCGATTCGGAGGAGTGTCATTATGTATGGCGCATGTATATCCAAGTACCTGCGCCTTTTTATTCGAGGGATTCGGTCAGCTGCATCTCGCACGCTTAGGTTGTGGCTTCTCGCCAGAAATCCATAGAGATCTCTATGAGTCAAAGGAAATGTACTGAAAGGATGAAAATTCTTTGAATTTTCAGTGCCTGGAACTCCGTTTATCGCTATTTCATGCGCCAGTCGGGCATGGTTTCTTCTAAGAAATTCACCCACGAGCAATTTTTGGCGGTCGCTGAGGATTCTGCTATCGTCTAATGGCTCGATCGGATTGGCGTCTCCGAAAACCGATATCAATTTTCTTGAATCCCATCGAATGGCTTCTTGCTGAAATTTTATATATGAATCTTTCCAGGAATCTTCGTCTTTAAATAGAGATGACTGATCCTCTGTATTTTCGTTAAACAAAAGAGAAAAAATCCGTCTGTTGACAGATGCATTGCGCAATCATGGAGCAGTACCGCAGATATTATGGCGATTCCATCGTCTGGGTTAATTAAATTCCATGATTCTTTTGAAATTAAATTTTCTACGGATCTCAGCACATTAATAATGTGAGATATTCCATGGTCCGTATATTCATAAAACAAAGGAGTTTTATTATCTGCAAGCCATATCGAAAAATCTCGAATTGCTATTTCTATGCTCCCGTTGGGGGAAGTCTCCCGGGATATCAATTCTTTAAGTTTTGGCGGCACTTCAATAATTAGTACATGCGGCTTTGACATCTTATTTTCGTTCCCTTGAATTTGAATTTATGATCGCAATTCTTTGTATTTTTTCGTATTGCTGTTTCTAAATTCGGTTATGATTTTTCTGAAATTATGGCTTCGAAAATTTTTTCGGGGTACGCATTCCAGTTCTTGAGCCAATTTTTATTGGCTGCTCTAGACTTGATTGAGTCACCAAGTCGATTAGATCGGCAATAGTGTTTTGAAGAGTGCTACGGGGTGCTAGGAACTCGCTCTTGAAAACTCGGGCCAATTGTCCAGTGGTTGATTATTTAATTCATTCACTTTAGCAATCTGGCCCCAATGCTCCATCACCGTCAACCTGTCTAAACCACCAGCCAACCCACGGCCCAAGCGGCGCTGTCCAAGCGGGATCCCGACCTTCGCCGGGATGACGGCGGTGGCTGTCCTCGGTAGGCGCCTGCAGTCGCCGGAAACAGCGTTGGCGGCCGTACCCTCAACCCGTCCCTCTCCCGGGGGGAGAGGGAGAAGAGCAAGGTGGCCGCAGGCCTCAGCCGCGCCGCATCCACCACACGAGCAGGGCGAGCAGGACGCTGAGGGCGAGCGCGACTTTCATGACGGCGCCGAAGCGGGTCTTCTGGCCGGGCAGGGCGTCGCGGTCGTGGTCGCCGTAGAACAGGCGCGCGCGGATCGCTTTGGGGTCGAGGTTCCTGCGGTCCTGCAGCGCCAGGCGCACTTCGACGTAGGTGTCCTGCGGGAAGGTGTAGGCGTGGGATTCGCGGCCGATCCACGCGGCCTGCGGGGCGGTGCCGACGTTGACCACGCTTTCGCCCATGTATTCGGTGTGGATGCCGATGGTGCCGAGGGTGATCGGGATCGCGCAGGGGTCGCGGGCTTCGGGGCATTCGATGCCGACATCGATGATGGCTTCGCCCTTGTTCTCCGGGTCGGGCCACGTGGCGGCGTAGTCGATCAGCAGAGTCACCGGGCCCTGGCTGGCGTCGTACTTGAAACTGCCGACCTCGAGCCGGCTGAAATCCTTGGCCTGCGCCTGGATCTCGGGGCCGGTCCAGGTCTGGTCGGCGATCACGTTCAGCGGTTTCGCCGGGTCCCGGCTTTCCAGCGGCATCGGCAGCGCGTTGGACTGCGCGGAGGCCGCGGGCGGCAGCGCGAAGACGGAGACGAGCAGGGCGGCGGACAGGCAGGCGAGGCGTGCGGCGCGGCGGAAACGTGCGGTCATGGGGAGGCCATCGAGGAAGGGAAGGAGGGTGCGTGCGGCGCGGGTCATTCGACCACGCGCCAGCCGCCGGGGCCGTCGAACAGCGTCGCCCGGGTCCGGATCGATTCGGGGGTGTCCTTCACCGGCGGGAAACTGGCGAGGTAGGTGATGTCGCAGACGTAGACCCGCTGCTGCCCGTTGCAGCCGTGCACGGTGACGTGGTGCAGGCGGATGTCGAAGCGGATCTCGCGGAACGATCCTGCGGAGCCGAGGTCGATGCGGATGCCGCCGCGCTCGTTGCGGTGCTCGAAATAATCGCCCAGTGCGTCTTCGATATCGCCCGCGTCGGGCGGGCCGTCGCGTGGGCCGCAGCCGGCGAGCGCGGATGCCAGCAGGGCCGTCGCCAGCAGTCGTGCCGGCCGGATCGTGTTCGTCCGCATCGCATCCCCGGTGCGCTGTGGTGAAGGCCGGAGCATAGCCGAGCGGCCCGCGCTTGTCGCGACGGCCGCCCGGTGGCTTCCGCTATGCTTGCCATTGCACGCGGTGCCCATGGGGGCGCACGCGCGCAATGCCGTCAGGGGGAAGACCGATGCTCCGAATGTCCGTCCAGATCGCTTCCGCCCGGATCGCATCGCTTCGGGGCGGCCGTGGTGTCGTCGCATGGTGCGCGTGTCTGCTGCTGTGCTTCGCGCTGCCGGCGCAGGCGATCATCCGCGAGGTCGATCCCGGCGAACTGCCGAAACTGGATGCCGACGAGGGGCTGTTGCTGATCGCGGTGGACAGCGATGTGCAACTGCGCTCGGTGCGCATTTCGCGGCAGGGCGTCAACCTCGACATGCGCAGCATGCGCGGGGTCGAACCCGGGCGCAGCTCGCAGCTCTACGTGTTGCCGGCAGGCCGCTATCGCTGGACCAGCGTCGGCTACATCGGCGAGTTCAAGCTGTCGAAGGATCCGGAGTTCGGATTCGAGGTGAAACCCGGCGTGTTGAACTATCCCGGCGATCTGCTGTTCCGCAGGGCCAGCTGGTTCAGCGCCGTCGTCCATGTCAGCAATCGCGGGCTGCTGGCGCTCGACTGGCTGGAGAAGGAACATCCCGCGCTGTCGCGCAGCCAGCGCCTCGAATACACCGGGCACTATCCCGACCCGTTCCCGGCGATGTATCGCGAGGCGATCGCGCAGGGCCGTCCTGCCGAAGACAGGACGCTCGATCCGCCGCCGCCGGGCACGTTGCCGATCGCGCTCGACGAACTCTGGCGGCCCAGCCGCCTGCAGATGATCGAACTGAATCCGCGCGGCGATCTGTTCGCCGAAGTGGTGGTGTTCGAAGTCCCGGGCAGCCAGAAGAAGTCCTCGAAGGATGGCGAGGGAGACGGCGGATGGCGCTGGGCGATCAATCTGGTCGACATCGAAAAGGGCTCGCTGGTGCGGCTGTACGAATCGCCGAAGCCGGTATCGCGGCTGGACTGGGCCGACGACCGTTCGCTGATCATGAGCATCGGCCGCAGCGATGAGCTGGATGCGCTGATCGTGGCGCATGTCGTCGACAAGCCCGAAGGTCGCAGCTATGCCAAGGTGATCGTGCCGCGGGTCGGCGTGCTGGTGAAGGTGCTCGCGGACCAGCCCGGGCACATCCTGTTCGCTTCGGCTTCCAAGTCCGGCAGCCGCAGGGTCGTGGTGCACCGGCTCGACGTGCGCAGCCAGAAGGCGCTGGACCGCTTCGATTTCGCCGCGAGCGCACGCCTGAATCACGGCATCGACAACGGTCTGGCGTTTTACGCGGACGCGGTCGGCCGCATCCGCATGGCGATCGGCTACGGCGACGACGGGGAGCGGGTGCTGATCCACGGCGTCGACGGGCAATACCGCCAGGTGATGGTGCTCGACGAGGAGGCCGACTTCGATCCGAGAGGATTGTCGGCCGACGGCAACCTGATCTACGGCCTGTCCGAGCGCGACCGCGGCCAGCGCGAACTGGTCGAACTGGACCCGGCGACCGGCAAGGTCACCCGCACCGTGTACGCGAAACCGGGTCGCGACATCGCGTCGCCGCTGTTCGCGCCTTCGGGCGAGCTGATCGGCGCGAGCTACCTCGACAACGGCCTGCTGGTCAGCCACTACTTCGAGGAGACTAATGCCAGGTTGTACGGCAAGCTGGGCGCCGCCTTCCCGGGCAGGGCGGTGACGATCCTGCAGCGCAATCCGGCCGGTCGGAAATTCCTGGTCGCGGTCAGCGGCAGCGACAAACCCACCGACGTGTATTTCTTCGACGCCGACACCTCGCGCGCGTCGCTGGTCAGCGAGACCAAGCCGTGGCTGGCGTCGCACGCGTTCGCGCCGGCGACGACCCTGCACGCGAAAAGCAAGGATGGCTTCGAGATCGAGGCCTATCTGACCATGCCGCGCGGCGCGAAGGGCAAGGTGCCTCTGGTGCTGTTCCCGCACGGCGGGCCGATCGGCGTGCGCGACGCTCTGTATTTCGATCCCGAAGTGCAGATCGTCGCCTCGCTCGGCTATGCCGTGCTGCAGGTCAACTTCCGCGGTTCCGAGGGCTTCGGCACCGCATTCCGCAAGGCCGGCGAGCGCAGCTACGGCAGTGCGATCGAGGACGACATCGACGCCGCACTGGCGTTGGCGCTGGAGCGCTATCCGCTGGACGAGACCCGGATGTGCGCGATCGGCGCGAGCTACGGCGGTTATTCGGCGATGGTGTCCGCGATCCGCTGGCCGGGCCGGTTCCGCTGCGTGGTGTCGATGGCGGGGATCAGCGACCGGGCGCTGTTCTTCACCGCCAGCGACACCGCGCGCAGCGCCGAAGGTCGCGCGCTGATGGAGAAGATGATCGGCAACCCGAATACCGACATGGCCGAGATGATGGCGTACTCGCCGCTGTACCGGTATCGCGAGCTGACCCTGCCGATCCTGCTGGTGCACGGTGGCGAGGATCTGCGTGTGGATTACGAACACACCCGGCGTCTTGTGCGGATGCTGAATCTCGCCGGTCGCCCGCCCGCGCTGATCGAACTGACGGACGAAGCGCACGGGATCGAGGAAGACGAGAACAAGACCCGCGTCTGGGGCGCGATCGCCGGATTCCTGCGCGCGAATCTGTCCGATCCGCCGGCAGCCGCGCCAGCCGCGCCAGCCGCAACGCCAGCACCCGCAGCGCCAGCGCCGGCACCTTCACCGTCCGACAAACGATGAGGCGCGGATGCGTCGTGCATCCGCGCCCCGTGGCGTGATGGTCTGGCGTCGTTACGGCTGGTAGGTCACCGTCAGCGTCGCCGTGGCGGCGTTGCCGATCCAGAGGTAATTCGTTGCGGTCTGGTTGCCGGTGAAGCGCAGTCGCAGTTGGGTACGGCCGCTGCGGTGGATCGCGGACAGGCCCGGGGCGGCGAACAGCGTGCTGGTCTGGGTGCCGCCGGTGAACGGCAGCAATTGCGCGATCGCGCTGGTCGTCGTGGTCGCGGCCCAGTCGCCGGTTTCGATGGTGCAGGCGCCGATGCAGCCGTTGTTCGCGTCGATCACCAGCGTGTTGCCGGCCGGATTGCTCCACGGGTCGCCGGAGGCGCTGCGATAGGTCACGGTGAGCGTGGCCGAGAGCACGGTGGCGGCATCGGGCAGCGAGGACGTGTCGAACGACAGCAGCGCGCGGTTGAATTTGCCGTCGGTGCCGCGGCCGATGGCCAGGCCGAGGCTGGATTCCAGCGTGCCCACCGCGGGCGAGACGCCGCCGGCACCGGCCTTCACATAGCCGTCGTTGGCGTCCTCGTTCGTGAACGTGACGGTGACCGGCGAGCCGCCGCCACCGCCGGTGCCGCCGCTGACGGTCACGTTCACCTGCGGCGAGGTGCCGGTATTGCCGGCGAGATCCACCGCGCGCACCGTGAGCACGTGCGCGCCGTTGCTCGCGGTCGCGCTGTTCCAGGCGAAAGCGTAGGGCGAGGTGGCGTCACTGCCGAGCAGCGCGCCGTCGAGCAGGAACTCCACACGCTCGATACCGATGTTGTCGCTGGCGTTCGCGGCGATGTTCACGCTGCCGCTGACGGCGCTGCCGTTGGCGGGGGCGGTGATCGTCGCGGTGGGCGGCACGCCGTCGAGATTGTCCAGGCCGAAGAAGCGCGCGATGTAGTAGCTGGAGCAGAGATTCACGTCGAGGATGTAGGCGCCCGCGGTGCCGCACTGGGTCGCGCCGGCGCCCGGGTCCACCGGCGTGCCGTGGCCCATGCCGGTGATGCTGTAGGTCTCGACGCGCGCGGTGCCGGCTGCGTCGCGATACACCTTGTGCGGATAGCCGCCGATGGTGTCGCTGACGTCCGCGGTCTGGTCGATGCCGTGGACGTTCGTCCACTGCTCCATGCTCTCGGTGAGATTCATCGGGCGCACGGTGAAATCGGATTCGCCGTGCCAGATCGAGACGATCGGCCACGGCCCGGACCACGTGCTCGCCGCGCGGACCTTGTCGCCCCACTGCGCGGGCGTGAGATTGCTGCCCGGGTTCATGCAGCTGAAGGCGGCGCTCTGGCCGACGCCGCAGCGATACGGAATGCCGGCGATGATCGCGCCGCCCGCGAACACGTCGGGATAGGCCGCGAGCATCGCAGCGGTCATCGCGCCGCCCGCGGACAGGCCGGTGACGTACACGCGCGAACCCGCGATGCCGTGGTCGGCGATCATGCGGTCGACCATCTGCTTGATCGACAGCGCTTCGCCCTGTCCGCGGCTGATGTCGGCGTTCTCGAACCAGTTGAAGCAACTGCTGCTGTTGTTCGCGCTCTGCTGCTGCGGCAGCAGCAGCGCGAAGCGGAAGCGATCGGCGAACAACTGCCAGCCGGTTTCGGCGTCGTAGCTCGATGCGCTCTGCGCGCAGCCATGCAGCGCGACCACCATCGGCGCGCTCGCCGGCAAGCCGCTGGGCACATACTTGAACATGCGCAGATTGCCGGGATTGCTGCCGAAGCCGGTGACTTCGGTCTGCGCGAACGCGGGCGACGCGCACAGCGCGGCGAGCGATGCGAGCAGGGCGAAGGATGCGCGGAAACGACGGACGGAACGGACGAGGTGTGCGACGGCGGACATCGGCGACGGCTCCTGCGATGGGTGCCGGCAGTGGGCCACACGCCTGCGTGCGCGGACATTGGCCGATGGGGCAAGCTGCGCCGCAACATCGCGACCGTTATCGCAGTTCGTCGTCGCCGGCTTCGTCGCGGTCTTCGTCGATGGTGTCTTCCGGGATGTCGCTGCCGGCGTCGGCGCGATCCTCGGGTGCGAGCCACCACTGCACGCCGCGTCCGGGCGGTGCGGTCGGTTCGTGGTCGCGGCTTTCCAGCGCGTCCAGGCGACGCCCCGCGCCCTGTTCCTTCCAGCGTTCGATCAGGCGCAGCACCGAGCGTTTGCTTTGCGCGGCGACGCCGAGATTGCGTTCCGGGCGCCACGCGGCGGCATCGTTCGCGTCGTCGTCTTCGCGATGCCGGTGCGGCGCGCCGTAACTGCAGCGGAGGCAGACGTGCCGGATGCTCTCGGTCCAGTCCTCGATGAAGGCGATGCCGGGCACGCGCATCGCGACCAGCGCGTCGAGATCCTCGCGTCGCGGGCAGGTCGCGAAGACCGCGAAGGTCGGATATTCCGAAACGATCATGCGCTGCAGCGCGTTCATCACCGGCACGCGGCTCTGATGGAACCGACGCTCGCCGGTCGCGGCGCCGTCGTGCAGCACGATGTCGCCGTAGCGGTAACCGCTGTCGGGCAGCGGCACGTTGATGATCTGCGCGCGGACCGGATCGATCCGTCGCGCGAACAGGGTTTCGCCGCGATCCCACGGATCCAGGCGCAGGCTGAGCACGCCGAAGTTGCCGTGGATGGCGCCGTCGCCCGCGGGAATCTCGATGCCGCAGGCGGCCCACTGCCGGCGCGCTTCCGCCCAGTCGCCGAGCGCGGTGGCGGCGATCGCGGCGTTCCAGCGCAAGGCTTCGTCGTCGGTCTCGCCCTCCGTCCCGTCATCGACCCCGCGGGCCGCGGCGCGCAGCGCCAGCGAACGCAGGTTGTGGCGCAGCGATCCGTCCCAGTCGCGCAGATATTTGCAGACCAGCCCCTGCATGTAGTGATACCCCGGATCGTCCGGCACCGCCGCGAGCAGGGCCTCGAAAGCGCTGCGCGCGGCGAGCAGGTCGCCGTCGTCGAAGGCGGTGTAGGCCGCTTCTGCAAGCGCGTCCGGATCGGCGGGGCGGTCGGATTCAGGCATGGCGGTTCGGTGCGGGGGGGCATCGCGATGCTGCCACGCCGGCGGGCGTTTGTCCTGCGGCGGCGCCCCGCGACGCCCGGGCTTGGCTATGCTGGGCCCGGCCATGCTTTGCCTTGATCGAAACGCAACCGTGGAGGTGTCATGTCGTCGCCCGCCGGATCGTCGTCGCCCGCTTCATCGCCGCCGGAGCCCTCGCCCGGGGAGAGCCGTCCTTTCGTCGTGCCCTGCGCCGTCCTCGACGCCGGCGCGCCGCTGCGCTGGCTGCGCGCGGGCTGGCGCGATCTGCGCGCGGCGCCGGGCCTGTCGATGCTGTTCGGCGTCGTCATCGTGATGGTCAGCGCCGGCATCTCGCTGCTGGCGTGGAAGCTCGGGCGGTTCGCGCTGCTCGCCACCCTGCTGTCCGGCTTCGTCTTCGTCGCGCCGCTGATCTGCGTCGGTCTCTACTGCGTCAGCCGCGCGCTGGAGCGCGGGCGCCGCCCGGCGCTGTCCGACTCCTTCGTGCTCGCGCGCCGGGTGGTGGGGCAGGCCGGCGTGTTCGCCCTCGCCCAGGGCGTGATCGTGCTGCTGTGGTCGCGCGCGGGCATGATGGTCGGCGCGTTCTTCCCGATCGACGAGAGCAATGCGCGCACGCTGTGGGAATTCCTCGCGATCGGTTCGGCGGTCGGTTCGATCTTCGCGGCGCTGACCTTCGCGGTGGCCGCGTTCTCGCTGCCGATGATCGCCGACCGCGACGTGGACATGATCACCGCCGGCGTGTCCAGCATCCATGCGGTGCTGCGCAACAAGGCGGTGATGCTGCTGTGGGCGACGATCATCGTCATTCTCACCGGGATTGGTTTGGCCACCGGGCTGCTCGGCCTGGGACTGCTGATGCCATGGCTGGCCTATGCCGCCTGGCACGGCTATCGGGAGACGCTGGACGCGCGGGCGTGGCCCACGCTCGACTGAACGCGTGCGCGCGGGCCGCCGAGGCACGATAATGGCGGTCTTTCCCGACGGATCCCGCGATGAACGCCCCGCTGTCCTGCCCGCAATGCACCCTGACCAACACCTATGAGGACGGGGCCAATCACGTCTGCGCCGACTGCGGCTACGAGTGGCCGATCGCCGCCGATGCCGGTGCCGAGGTCGCGCAGACGGTGCGCGACAGCAACGGCAATCCGCTCGCCGACGGCGATACCGTGGTCGTCATCAAGGACCTCAAGGTGAAGGGATCTTCCATCCCGCTGAAACAGGGCACGGTGATCAAGAACATCCGTCTGGTCGACGGCGATCCCGAACACATCGAAGGCCATTCCGACAAGATCAAGGGCCTGGTGCTGAAGGTCTGTTTCCTGCGCAAGGCCTGAGTCCTGCCTGTCCGCGCCGATGCCCGCCAAGGCCGATCTTCCGACCAAGCGTTGCCCGGTCTGCGGGCGCGACTTCGCATGGCGCAAAAAGTGGGCGCGCGACTGGGCGAACGTGAAGTTCTGTTCCGATGCGTGCCGCAAGGGCACGCCGCGCGGACGCGCCCGCTGATCGGCGCGCGTCCCGCGCCATGCGCATGCGCTGCGGATGCATGCGCGCACGGATGAGGATTCCGCACGCCCGTTGAAGATTCCCCGAATCGGATCGAAACGAATCGGTTCGATCCGATTCGATCCGACGCGCGCGTACCTCGAAGCGCATGCGCGAAGCGTGCGCCTGCATGCATCGGAACGCATCGATCGATGCATTCGTGATGACTGTCGACGAGCGCTGGATTTGAATACGTATGCAGCTTGGCGTGCTGCATTGCGATGCCGTTCTAGCATTCGATCCCGTCGCGTACGCAATGTCGCGACTCGCCCGGCATGCACGCCGGGCGAAGGTTCGCAGTCGTCGCCCGCCCATGCGCGCATCGCATGCGGCGGGAGCAAGGAATGTCCGTCCCGCAACGCGGGATTCCGCCACCATTTCAGGAGAACCCACATGCCGTCCCCAGTCGACATGCTCGCCCCGAACCATGCCATTTCGAACAAAGTGCTTCCGAACAATGCCGCACGCGAATCGACCGCCAGGAAGGCGCATGCGTCGCATCGCATCTCGCGCCTGTGCGCGGCGTTGCTGCTCGCCGGCGCGGCGGCCGGCAATGCGCAGGCCGACGCCATCCTCCACGCTTTCAACTGGCGTTACGCCGACGTGCAGGCGCGCGCCGCGGAGATCCAGGCCGCCGGCTACAAGGCGGTGCTGGTGGCGCCGGCGTACAAATCCGCGGGCAGCCAATGGTGGGCGCGTTATCAGCCGCAGGATTACCGCGTCATCCATCATCCGCTGGGCGATACCACGACGTTCCGCAACATGGTCAGCGCGCTCAACGCGCGCGGCGTCCACGTCTATGCCGATGTGCTGATGAACCACATGGCCAACGAGTCCGGACAGCGTCCGGATCTGAACTATCCCGGCACCAGCGTCATCAATCTCTACAACGGCAATCCCACCTACTACAACGGCATCCGCCTGTTCGGCAATCTCGGCTTCAACTTCCTCAGCGCCAGCGATTTCGGCGAAGCGCGCTGCATCTCGAACTACACCGACGTGTGGCAGGTGCAGAACTGGCGGCTGTGCGGCGGTGGCGGCGACGTCGGCCTGCCGGATCTCAAGAACAGCAGCTACGTGATTTCGCAGCAGCAGGAATACCTGCGGCAGCTCAAGGCGATCGGCGTGAAGGGCTTCCGCATCGATGCCGCGAAGCACATGCCGATGAGCCACATCAACGGCGTGCTCACCACCGACATCAAGAACGGCATGTATGTCTTCGGCGAGATCATCACCGGCGCCGGCGCCGGCGAGATCGAATACGACCGCTTCCTGCAGCCCTACCTGCAGAACACCAATCACGCCGCCTACGATTTCCCGCTGCAGACCCAGCTGCGCAATGCGTTCTCGATCGGCGGCAGCATGAGCGCGCTGGTCGATCCGCTGGCCGTCGGCCAGGCCTTGCAGGGGGCGCGCGCGGTCACCTTCACCGTGACCCACGACATCCCGAACAACAGCGGCTTCCGCTACGCGCTGATGGATCCGACCGACGAAACCCTGGCGTACTCTTATCTCTTCGGTCGCAACGGCGGCAAGCCGATGGTGTATTCGGACAACAACGAAAGCGGCGACAACCGCTGGGTCAACGCCTGGAACCGCAACGACATCAAGGGCATGATCCGCTTCCACAACGCGGTGCAGGGCAACGACATGCAGGTGCTCTCGCACGGCAGCTGCCACATCATCTTCCGTCGCGGCAGCCTGGGCATCGTCGGCATCAACAAGTGCGGCAGCACGGTCAACGCCTCGGTCAACATGAACAACAGCGTCCTGTGGTGGTACGCCAACTACACCGACACCCTCGGCTCGGGCAGCGTGGTCAACATCGGCAGCGCCAACTACACCTTCAGCCTGCCCGCGCGCAGCGCGAGGATGTGGCTGCGCTGACGGCGGTACCGGACCGGCGGCGATCGCGCCGCCGGTTCCTCGAACGGGCTCCTCGCCCGGCGGGCTTCTCCATCGAGTTCTTCCAGCGTCGCTGACCTTCCCGTCGACCACCCCGCCATGGCCGACCGTCTGTCGGAAATCCGTCTTCCCCCGTGATTGGCCCGCCCGCGGATGCGGGGCCGGCGCATCATGCGCAGAGGCAGGCCGTCGACATGCCGCCTGCAGGAGAGGTGTCGTTTCGGGTGAGGAGGTGAGTCATGCCTGAATCCGCGGACGGAACGCGATGGACCGCCCATCTTTCGGCGCGTTGTGGACCTAGAATCCGCGCTGCGTCATGCCGGTGCCCGATCGCGGGCAACATGTCGTGACCTCTCATCCGCAGGGGGGCGGAACCATGGACACCATCACTGGCGCCAGGCGACTGGCTGCCTGCGACCGCGGCATCGCGCCGTCGGCCGCACGCGACGAGACCGGCCACGCCGGGACTTCCCGCACGGTTCGCGGCGCATAGGCCCGGATCCGGACGATGCGCGACGCACCCGCTCCCGGCTTTCGTGACCGCCACCGCGGCCGCGCCGCGGCGTGGGCGCTGGCGTGCGCGACCTGCCTGACCGCGTGGGCGCATGCGCAGCCGCCTTCGGAAGCCGAGGTGCGCGCCCTGCTGGCCCGGGTCGAAGCCGAGGTCGAAATCGATCCGAAACGCGCGCTCGCGACCGCCCGCAGCGCCGGCGCGCTGGCCCGCCGCACCGGCGATCTCGCCCTGCTGCGGGAAGCCGAGGTCGAAGCCTGCGACGCGTTCGCGCTGGTCGACGCGCCCGCGGCCGTGGCCGAAGCCGACCGGGGATTGGGTGTCGCGCGCAAGGCCGGCGATTTCAAGTCCGCCGCCGGTTTCCACAGTTGCCGCGGCTATGCCCTGGATCTGCACGGCAAGCCCGCCGAGGCCGCGCTGGAATACGAAGCCGCGGTCGACGCCGCGGAGCGCGCCGAAAGCAAGTCCGCGTTGGCCGATGCGCTCGCGATGCGCGGCGAGAGCCGGCACTACCACGGGCGATACGACGATGCCATCGCCGATCTCAACCGGGCCCATGCCTTGACCGTCGAGCTCGGCCTGCGCAGCGGCCAGCGCTATTCGCTCAACGCCATCGCCAACGTCTACAGCGACGAGAACGTCGGCGAGTACGACAAGGCCATCACGTATTACCGGCAATTGCTGAAGCAGGACCAGGCCGCAGGTTTCCGCCGCGGCGAGGCCACGGCGCATTTCAACATCGCCGCCGCGCTGGAAATGAAGAATGAACTGGATGCGGCGCTGGCGGAATACCGGCGCGCGCTGGAGATCGATACCGGACTGGACAACCGGGCCGCGGTCGCCGAGAGCGAGCGCTCGATCGGCGCGCTGCTGACGAAGCAGGGCAAGGCCGGCGAGGCGCTGCCCTGGATCGATCGCGCGATGGCCCGTTTCGTCGAATCCGGCGATGACGAAAGCATCGCCCGCTGCCGCCTGACGCGCGCGCGCGCACTGCTCGCGGCGGGCCGCCAGCGCGAAGCGGCGGCGGACCTGGGTGTCGCCGAGCGCCATTTCCGCGCCAACGCCAACCCCCGCTATCTCGCCAAGGTCTACGAAACCCTGGCCGAGGTGCATGCGGCGTCCGGCGAGTGGCGGCAGGCGTACGAGGCTTCGATGGCGTATCGGGCGGCGCAGACGCAGCTGGACCGGCGCGCGCGCGAGGAGCAGACCTCGCGGCTGCGCGTGCAGTTCGACACCGCGAAGAAGGAGCAGGAGAACCGCGCGCTGCTGATCGAGAACGCGCACCGCGGCGAGGCGCTGCGCAATGCCGAGCACATGCGCACGCTGCAGCGGTTGACCATTCTGCTCGGCGCCGCGCTGCTGGCGCTGCTGGGGGCGATGGCGCTGCAGCAGGTGAACCGCGGGCGACGCCTCAAGCGGCTGGCGATGACCGACGAGCTGACCGGCCTGCCCAATCGCCGCGGAATCCTCGATTTCCTCGATCGCGCGCTGCGTGAAGCGCGCGCCGCCGGCGCGCCGCTGACCGTCGTCGCGTTCGATGTCGATCATTTCAAGCGCGTCAACGACATGCACGGCCATCACGGCGGCGACCGCGCGCTGCGCGCGATCGCCGGGATCGTGCTTCGCGGCCTGCCGGAGGACGCGCGGGTCGGACGCATGGGCGGCGAGGAATTCCTGGTGGTGCTGCCGGGCACGGACGACGCACGCGCCCTCGCGCTGGCGGAAACCCTCCGGGAAGACGTGTCCGGCGCCGGATTCGAAGGCTTCGCCCAGGGGGAGCGGGTCACCATCAGTCTGGGGCTGGCCGGTGCCGGCCCGGGCGAGGATGTCGAGGCGCTGCTCAGGCGCGCCGACGCCGCGCTGTACCGCGCCAAGCGCGAAGGACGCGACCGTACCGTCGCCGGCTGAAGCGACGACGCCACGCGGCGGGAGCCGGTTTCGCGCAACCCGATCCGAATCGGATCCGGATCCGGTCCGGGCGTTCGGCGTTGCAGCCACTGTTGTTGAATATATGAAACAAAAAGTGTCTTTCGGCGCCGTTATCGAGTCGGTGTCGATGCTTTGGGGTCGCCAGCAGAACAATGGCCGTGCTTTTGTGCTGTCCTGTTTCTATGAAGTGTGACGTTGTTGGATAATGCGTCGGGTCGGATACACGCGGCTGGGGACGGATGCCGTGCGACCCGACTTGAAGAGGCGTCATCGTCACAGGGGGACTGTGCGAGCAGCCTGCACCGCCCAGCCGCATGCGCGGAACGGGAGGGTGTCGTTTGGCCCGGGACAGGTTCGGGCGCCCGCATTGCAGTACAGGGGGAGTACGTGAGGACCGTTCGATCCAGTCGCAAGAAGCTTGCGATTCGCACTCTGTGGTTCACCGAACTGTGCGTGTTGATGCTGTCGGTCATGGTCGCGGCGCGGCTGCGTTTCCACGCCGACCCCGCCGGACTGGAGCATTTCGTCGAAGGCGTCGCGCCGCGTGCGCTGCTGGTGGCGCTCTCCATCACCGGGGCGATGCTCGCCTTCGGTCTGTACCAGGCCTACGTTCGTCACAACCGCATCGATCTGCTGCTGCGCATCGCGCTGTCGTTCGCCCTGGGCGGCGTGACCCTGCTGGTCATCTACTACGCGCTGCCGGCGACCTACATCGGTCGCGGCGTGCTCGCGATCGCGCTGGCCGTCGGCGCGGGCGCGGTGCTGGGCGTGCGTTACGTGGTATCGAAATTGTCCGCGGCGCAATCGCTGAAGCAGCGGGTGCTGGTGTACGGCGCCGGCAACAACGCCAACCTGATCAACACCCGATTGCGGCGCAGGAGCGACCGCCAGTCGTTCAACATCCTCGGCTTCGTGCCCGCGGGCCAGCAACCGGTGGTGGTGGACGAGTCGCAGCTGATCCGCACCGACGAGACGCTGTGCGCGGTCGCGGATCGTCTCGACATCGACGAGATCGTGATCGCCCCGGACGAGCGCCGGGGCGGCATGCCGATGGAACAGATGCTCAACTGCGTGCAGCAGGGCGTGCTGGTGACCGATCTGTCGACCTTCTTCGAGCGCGAGGCCGGGATGGTGCAGCTCAACATCGTCGACCCGTCCTGGCTGGTCTTTTCCGGCGGTTTCGACTATTCCACGCCGCGCCGGCTGACCAAGCGCTTCTTTGATCTGATCGCCGCCGGCGTGCTGCTGGCGATGGCGTGGCCGGCGATGCTGCTGGTCGCGCTGGCGGTGAAACTGGAATCGAAAGGCCCGGCGATCTATCGCCAGGTGCGCGTCGGCGAGCACGGCCGCCATTTCGAGATGATCAAGTTCCGCAGCATGCGTGTCGACGCCGAAAGCGACGGCGTGGCGCGCTGGGCGACCAAGGACGACGACCGCAGCACCCGCGTCGGCAGGTTCATCCGCAAGACCCGCCTCGACGAATTGCCGCAGTTGTTCCTGGTGCTGACCGGCGAGATGAGTTTCGTCGGCCCGCGTCCGGAGCGTCCGCAGTTCGTCGAGATGCTCAACAGCGAGATCCGCTATTACGACGTGCGCCATTCGGTGAAGCCGGGCCTGACCGGTTGGGCGCAGTTGCGCTATCCCTATGGCGCTTCCGTGCGCGACGCCAACGAAAAGCTGAAATTCGACCTGTTCTACGTCAAGAACCACGGTCTGGTGTTCGACCTGATGATCATGCTGCAGACGGTCGAAGTGGTGCTGTTCGGGCGCGGCGCGCGCTGACGCGCAGTTCGCCGCGATTCCCGGCGCGAATGTTCAATCGCGGCCGAGCAGCGCGGCCGAAAAGCGTTTCGCGGCGAACGGCAGCAGCGCCCATGCCTGCCGGCGCGATGCCGCATCCGGCGCCTGGCGCAAGGATGCGCGCCACAACCGCCAGGCATCTCGCCAGCGTTTGCGGATCAGCATGCCGCGCGCGTTGCGCGCATAGGTGATGGCGAGCGCTTCGCGCTTCGCCGTGGCGTCGACCGAATCGCCGGCGGCGGCCACGGCGCGCTCCACCACCTTGACGTAATCGTCGTAGGTGGAGGCCTCGGCGGACAGGCCGTCGTGGCCGCGCATCGCCTCCACCAGTTCCGCCTCGATCACGCCGATCTTCCAGCTGCGCGCGACGCGCAGGTGGAAATCGATGTCTTCCGCGGTGCGCAGCGCGACATCGAAACCGCCGCAGCGTTCGAACACTTCGCGGCGGAACATGATCGACGCCGGCACCAGCGACGGATTGAGCAACAGCCAGCGCAGGACCCAGCCGTCCTCGATCAGCACGTCGCGGCGGCGGAACACATCGTAGGGTCTGCCGTCGGCGTCCACCCGCACCACGTCGCACAGCACCATGCCGAAATCCGGATGCGCCTCCAGCCATTCGAGCTGGCGCGCGGTCTTTTCGGGGCGCCAGAGATCATCGCTGTCGAGCAGGGCGAAATAGCGGCCGCGGGCGATCGCCATGCCGGCGTTGCGCGCGGCGGACACGCCGGCGTTCTCCTGGCGGAGATAGACGATGCGCGTCCCCATCAGCGTGCCGTAACGCGCGTGCAGGGCGGCTTCGGTGCCGTCGGTGGAGCCGTCGTCGACGACCACGATCTCGTCGACCGGATAGGTCTGCGCCAGCGCGGAATCGATCGCGCGCTGCACCAGCTCGCGCCGGTTCCAGGTCGGTATAATCGCCGAAACACCGGCGGAAACTTCGATCGCGCGCGCCATGCTCAAGAACTTCGCCAGAAAATGCCTGTATGCCTGCGGTGCGCTGGGCCTGTACCACCGGCTGCGCAATGCCGACAGTTTAACGGTGGTGATGTTCCACCGCACGCTGCGGTCGGACGATCCGCGCTGGAAGGCCTGCGATCCCGATTACACCCTTTCCGATGACCTGTTCCGGCGCTCGATCGCGTTCTTCGCGCGGCATTACACCGTCGTGAGCCTGGCGCAGGTGTTGCGCGCGCGGCGCGAAGGCGGGGCGCTGCCGCCGCGGTCGCTGCTGATCACGTTCGACGACGGTTGGCTGGACAACGTCGACTACGCATTGCCCGCGCTGCGCGATGCCGGCCTGCCGGCGGTGATGTTCGTGGCCGCGGATGCGGTGGGCGCGCGCCAGCCGTTCTATCAGGAGCGGATCATCGGCGCGTGGCGCCGCGGTGCGCTGGACGTCACGGCCCTGGCCGACGCCGTGGGCGAGACGCCGCAGGGCGAAGGCCTGCCGGCGATCCGTCGACTGATCGCGGCGCTCGAGGCGATGACGCCCGACGAACGCGCGCGGCGGCTGCAGCCGCTGGCGACCGCGCTCGACGATGGCCTGCGGCACATGGTCGACATCGCCGATCTGCATGCGCTCCGCGCGGGCGGCGTCGAACTCGGCCTGCACGGCAAGCGTCATCTGCACATCACCCGCGCCGCCGATCCCGACGAGGAACTCGGCGGCGCGCGCGATGCCATGGCCGCCATGCTCGACTGCTCTCTCGACGCATCCGAAGGTGTCGCTTCGATCGCCTGCGCGACGATGTCGTTTCCGCACGGTGCGTACGACGACGCGATCGCGGTACGCGCGAGAGAGACCGGCTACGAACTGCTGTTCACCAGCGTGCCGGTCTTGAATCCGGTCGCGGGCGGGCCGTCGTGGCTGCTCGGCCGCACCGGTTACGAAACCGATACCGTCGCCGATGCGCAGGGGCGTTTCCATCCGGAACGCTTGGCCTGGTATCTGTTCCGGCGCGAGACCCGACGGCTGGCGTGACGAGGCGCGTTTCCAGCCGGTAGGGCGGCCTGACCAGCCATTCGGCTGTTGAAGACCAGGCCGCTGCTCTTTTTCGGAATTCACGAAGGAAAAGCAGCGGCCTGAAGGCCGCTCTACCAGAAGCAGGTCATTTGTCCTCGAAGCGATGCCGCCGAAGCCCCTGTGGGAGCGACGCAAGTCGCGACGCACTTTGGGCTTTCAAGCGACGAATGACTGATCGAGATTTTTGGAAAAGCGTCGCGACTTGCGTCGCTCCCACAGGGGCTGGTCCCAGACATTATCCGGGAGCAGCGAGACGGCGTCCGTCTGTCGCTATTCGTCCTCGTCCGCCGAGGTGAGATGCAGATCCGCGGGCGCGTCCGAAGCGCCGCGGATCAGGCCGAACACCGGCCGTCGACTGCGCGGCTCGAAGCCCAGTGCGCGCCACGGCCGCAGCCGCGCATCCGAGGTGGCCAGTTCGATCGACACCGCCGCATGGCCCTGCGCGCGCGCGGCGCGCAGCAGCGCGCACACGGTGTCCGGTGCCGGTTCGGCGCCGTCGCGCGACCAGAAATCGTGCACGTGCAAGGTGTGGCCGTCGACGCGGGTGGCGAACCATGCGACCGCGACCGCCGCCTCGCTCAGCAGCAGATGCCGGAACGGGGCGATGCCATCGACCGCGGGCGCCGCATCGAAGCGCCAGCGTAGATGCGCGGTGTCGCGCAGCGCGGTCAGCGCGGCGGGTTTCGGCGAGGCCCGCCACAGCGCGTCGATGTCCGGCGCCTGTGCCTGCCACCGCGCATGCAGCCGGCGCGCGCGCGGATGGCGCCACGCATCGCGCAGGCGGTGGCCCAGATCGATCAGCGCGCCCAGCGGTACTGCGACGATGCCCGGCAGTTTCGCGAAACGTCGCTGCAGGTAGGGCGCATGGCGCACGACCCGCGCATGCCGCACCATCTCGGCGAGCAGGCGGTAGCCGATGCGTTTGAACACCGGGGCGGCCTTGGGATTCGGGAATCCATAGAGCAGATCCAGTTCGCGCTGTCCGGCGGCGAACAGCCCCTGCTGCAGGATCAGCGCCGGGCCGAGCGTGCGGTGTTCGGGCGTCACCGCGAGATCCACGAGCAGGCCCGCGCGCAGCGTGTCGCCGTCGCGCAGCATCTGGCGACGGCCGGCCGCGCAGACGCCCACGGGCGATGCGGTGCCGGCGTGCATCAGCAGTTGCAGCAGCGGCGCGCCGGCGGGCGCATCGCGATAGAACCAGTCGTATTTCGCGGCCATCCGCGCGTCCTGGCCGAGATTGCCGCGCCACACCGCGAGCACGGCGTCGCGGTCGACGGCGGTGTCGCCGTCGCGCACGCGGTACTGCGGCGGTTGCGGTGCGGCCATGCCGCGATCAGCCGGCGCGGTGCGCCGCGCCGTCATGCAGCCTGCCCTCATGCAACTCGGGCACATCGGCCACCAGCACCGGCGGCAGATGCAGGTATTGCGTGGTGCGTCGCTTGTTGCGGATGTCGTCGTAGATCGCGGAGGCCTGCGCTTCGTCGATCGCCAGTACGCGCGCGAGTTCAGCGGCGGGGTGGCCGTGGTTCAGCGCGAACACCGCGAGATCCATCTGCCGGTAGGGCAGCGCGAAATAGAACTCGTCCTGCCCCTGGCTGAGGCTGTAGGTGTCGGTGGTCGGCACCGCGGCGCAGACCCGCTCCGGCAGGCCGAGATGACGCGCCATGCCGTAGACCTGCGACTTGTACAGATGCGCGATCGGTTTGACGTCGGCCGAGCCGTCGCCGTTCTTCACGAAGAACCCCTGGTCGTATTCCAGCCGGTTGGGCGTGCCGACCACGCCGTAGTTCAGGCGGTCGGCGTGGAAGTATTCGAGGGTCTTGCGGATGCGCTGCTTGAAATTGGTCGCGGCGACGATGGTGAGGTAATCGTGCAGGGCGAGATCGCGGTCGTGCAGGCCGCCGTCCGGCGCTTCGGCGATCAGCCGGAAGCGGTTGAAGCGGCCCTGGATGCCGCCGTCGATGACGATCTTGAATTTCCAGCCGTCGCCGTATTCGGGCAGCGCGTTGTGCACCGCGGCGTCGCGCGCGCGATAGCAGCCGATGGCGTCCAGCGCCGGCGCGATGTCCACGGTCTCGGTGCGGATGCCGAGATGCTGCGCGAGGATGTTCGCGCGCGCTGCGCTGTCGTCGGAGGAATCGCGTTCCGGCAGGATCAGGCCGAACACGCGCTCCGGGCCGAGCGCGCGCACCGCCAGCGCGACGCTGGCCGAGCTGTCAATGCCGCCCGAGATCGCCACCACCAGGCCGCGGCGGTGCAACTGGCGCGCGGTGATCTCGCGCAGTCGCGCGGCGATGCGGTCGGCTTCGAGCGCGTAGTCGAGATCGAGGACGTTCCAGTCCAGCGGGGCGTGTGCGGTGGCGTTCATGGGATGGGATCGGGTTCCAGGAGTGCGGCGCGGCGGACCTTGCCGGAGGCGGTCCGCGGCAACGCGGAGACGAACGTGATGTCGCGGGGAATCTTGTAGCTGGCGAGCCGTTCGCGGCAGTGCGCCTTGATCATGTTGTCGCTGCGCGGCGGCAGGCCGGGCGCGACCACGAAGGCCTTGATCACCTGGCCGAGCACGTCGTCGTCGACGCCGACCACCGCCACCTCGGCGACGCCCGGCACTTCGGCGATGACTTCCTCGACATCGACCGGATGCACGCGATGCGCGCCGGTCTTGATCATGTCGCTGCGGCGGCCGACCAGCCAGAGATAACCGTCGCCGTCGAGATGGCCGATGTCGCCGGTGCGCAGCCAGCCGTCGCGCAGCACGGCCGCGCTGGATTCGGGATTGTTCCAGTAGCCGCGCATCACGTTCGCGCCGCGCACCCAGACCTCGCCGTCCTCGCCGGTGTCCGCATCGCCGCCGTGCTCGCGCACGATGCGCAGCGACACGCCGTTGACCGGAATGCCGACCGAACCGAGTTTCTCGTCGAGGCGTTCCGGCGGCAGCCACGTCAGGCGCGAGGTCGCTTCGGTCTGCCCGTACATCACGAACAGGCGCGCGCCGGGCAGGGCCGCGCGCAGGCGCTGGGTCAGCGTCGGGCCCATCGGGCCGCCGGCCTGGGTGAGATAGCGCAGCGACGAGAGGTCGTAATCGCCCAGTTTCACCCGCTCCAGCAGCAGCGCGAAGGTCGAGGGCACGCCGGAGAAACCGGTGATGCGCTCGCGCACGATGGTGTCCATCAGCAGGTGCGGGAACAGCAGGTTCTGCGCCAGCACGATGCACGCGCCCGACAGCAGATGCGTGTGCAGCACCGAGGCGCCGTAGGCGTAATAGAACGCGAGGATCGACAGCACGCTGTCGTCCGCGTCCAGCCGCAGGTAATCGATCACCGCGCTGGCGTTCGCGAGCAGATTGCCGTGGGTGAGGGTGACGCCCTTGGGCGCGCCGGTGGTGCCGGAGGTGTAGAGGATCATCGCCACGCGGTCCGCGTCGATGTCGCCGGCATCGACGATGACCTCGGGCGCATCGTCGCCGCCCGGCGCGCACAGCGGGCGATCCGCGCCGACCGGCCAGCGCCGCATCGGCGGATGGCCGCTCGACGCATCCACCGCGGCGATGGCGTCGACCACGTCGTTGTGGCTGTATTCGTGCACGACGTGGCGCGCATCGGCATGGCGCAGCCAGGCCTGGAAATCTCGCGCCCGCGCCTGCACGTTCAGCGGCACGGCGATGCCGCCGGCCAGCCAGCAGCCGTAGCAGGCCACGGCCGCTTCGATCCGGTTCGGCAGCAGGATCGCCACGCGCTCGCCCGGCTGCAGGCCGTGCGCCCGCAGCGCGCGCGCGAAGCAGACGGATTCGCGCCAGAATTCGTCGTAACGGATGCGGCGATCGTCGGCGACGATCGCGATGCGCTCCGGATGGCGTTCGACGACTTCGGCGACCCTGGCGGGAACCGACGACATGGCGCTGGTTCAGGCCGCCAGTTTGCGCGCGATGAACGCGTCGATGGTTTCGAGCGTGTCGAAATTCTCCGGCGTCATTTCTTCGGCCGCGATCGACAGCTTGAACTCTTCCTCGATGAACATGATGAGTTCGTAGATGCCGGTCGAATCGAGGATCGCGCCGCGGACCAGGGAATCCTGGTCGCCGATGGCGTTTTCGTCGTCCGAGAAAAGGAAGTTCTTCAGGATGTACTGCTTGATTCGTTGCCGCGGCTGCATGCTGTGTCCCCGTGTCGTAGCTTTGAACGCGATAACGGTCCGGCGACGGCCACGGCGATGCGATGGCGCGCGAGCGGATGCGAAGGAATGGGTCCCGGTGTTCCCCCCCGGCGCGGCGGATGCTGTCCTGAGGGATGTCGTCCCCGTTTCGCCGACCCGCGGGTAGGATAGCCTCCCACCCTCCGACCCGATAGCCGGCCGCCCATGTCCACGACCCGCCATCCGATGCAGGCTTCCGTGTTTTCCAGCGGTCTCGCGCATGCGCTGCCGTGGCTGATGCTGGTGGCGCTGAGCGCCTGCGACCGCGCGCCGCCGCCCGCGCCGGCGAAACCGCCGCAGGCGGTGGCGGATGCCGTGCCGCAACCGTCGGCCTCGGAAAAGACCGCATTCGAGGTGGTGGAGGTGGTGACCGGGCTCGAACATCCCTGGTCGCTGGCGTTCCTGCCCGACGGCGCGATGCTGGTGACCGAACGCCCCGGGCGGCTGCGCAGGATCGGCACCGACGGCGCGGTGTCGGCGCCGATCGCCGGCCTGCCGGACATCTTCGTCGACGGACAGGCCGGCCTGCTCGATGTCGTGCTGTCGCCGACGTTCGCGCAGGACCGTCTGGTCTACGTGTCGTTCGCCGAGCCGAATCTGCGTGGCAACAAGGCCGGCACCGCGGTCGCCCGCGGGCGTCTCGAAGGCGATGCCGGACAGGGCGACGCGCTGCGCGACGTCGAAGTGATCTATCGTCAGGAGCCGAAACTGTCCAGCGGTACCCACGTCGGTTCGCGGCTGGTGTTCGACGACGCCGGTTTCCTGTTCGTCACCCAGGGCGAGAACCGTGTGGCGGAGGCCGCGCAGGATCTGGGCAAACTGCAGGGAAAACTGGTGCGCATCCGTCCCGACGGCAGCGTGCCGGACGACAATCCCTTCGTCGGTCGCGAGGGCGCGCGCCCGGAAATCTGGTCCTACGGTCATCGCAACATGCAGGGCGCGGCGCTGCATCCGGTCACGCGCAGGCTGTGGACCAGCGAGCACGGGCCGATGGGCGGAGACGAACTCAATATTCCCGAGCCCGGCCGCAATTACGGCTGGCCGATCGTCACCCACGGCATCGACTACAGCGGATCGCCGGTGAAGGGATCGGTTGGCCGGGCCGCCGAAGGCATGACGCCGCCGCATCACGTCTGGCCGGTGTCGCCCGCGGTCAGCGGCATGCTGTTCTACAGCGGCAAGGCGTTTCCGGCGTGGAAGGGCAATCTGTTCGTCGGCGCGCTGGCGAAGAGCGCGCTGATCCGGCTGGAGCTCGACGGTGACCGCATCGTCCACGAAGAGCGCCTGCTGACCGACCGCCATCAGCGCATCCGCGACGTGCGCGAAGGCCCGGACGGCGCGATCTACGTGCTGGTGGACGATCCGAACGGCAAGGTGTTGCGGTTGCCGCCGGCGACCG
This sequence comes from Lysobacter sp., assembly GCA_011526085.1. Taxonomy (GTDB): domain Bacteria; phylum Pseudomonadota; class Gammaproteobacteria; order Xanthomonadales; family Xanthomonadaceae; genus Lysobacter_I; species Lysobacter_I hankyongensis. Next base: position 27,802 of record WYBC01000034.1, read on the forward strand.
AAACGCCTTGAGCACAGGGTGCGCCGCGGCGCACCCTGGCTTCCGCGGGCGTTGACGGGGACGGTGCGCCGCAGGCGCACCCTATGGAAGCGGCTTTTTGCCGATGAAATCCACGGTCGTGATGCACATCTGTTCCGGCGTGAATCGCGCGAATTCCGGGGCGACGCTCATCGCTTTCAGCTGCGCCAGCCGCTGCGGACGCGCGTGCGAGGTGTCGTGCACGATCTCGAAGCCGGCCTCGCGGGCGGCGTCGACGAACTGGTGCGCGCGCAGGCGGTTCTGGTAGAGGAAGGCGTTGTTCCAGAAGGCCCACTGCCGATCGGTGAAACGCAGGTAGTGCAGCTGGTGCACCTTCGGGTCGGCGTAGGCGTAGTGATCGCCGCAGTTCACCGAATGGAAGGCCCAGCCGCCGGGCCGCAGCAGCGTCAATGCGGCGCGATGGATGCGGTCGATGGCGTCGGGCGGGACGTGTTCGAGCACGCTGTTGGAGAAGATCGCGTCGATCGAGCCGTCCGGCAGGCCCGGATCGGCGGCGTCGGCCGGCGCACGATATTCGATCACGCCGTCGCTGATGGTCGCGGGGTCGTCGCTGCCCGCGGACGCGGCGCGCAGCCGCGCGTAACGCGCTTCGACTTCCGCGGGATCGACCCGGCAGACCGCGGCGAGCCGCGGCAATTGTTCGCCGAGCACCTCGATGCACAGCCGCATCAGGTCCGGCTTGAGCAGGCGGTTGAGATCGACCGTATGCACGCGCGCGGCGCCGACCAGATGGCAGGCCAGCGGCAGGGTCGGATACCAGCCGCTGCCGATCTCCATCAGCCGTGCGCCGGGAATCTCCAGGCCGGCGTCGCGCAACTGCTTGACCATGCCTTCCCAGTCGTCGAGCTTGAGCCCGATTTCGCGCCGCGGGTCGCGCATGCCGCCGAAACGGCGCTGCATGCGGTAGTGGAGGGTGTCGCCGCCGGGCAACACGCCCAGGGTTTTCTGCAGGAGCCCTTTGATTCGCCAATGCATGGTGCGGAGAGGTCCGTGTCGGTCTCGGGTCAGTCGCGGGCGGTGGCGGCCGCGGCGCGGGTGTCGCGCAGTTGGCGATCGAGCAGCATCGTCGAGAGCGCGCCGACGAAGGCCTGGTTGTCGGCGAAGCCGGTGGCGCGACCGGCGCGGCATTTCTCGAACAGGCGGCCGACGGCGGCGGCATCGAACCAGCCGGCGTCGCGCAGGCTGGCTTCGCTCATCAGTTCGGCGACGTAGTCCAGCGGTTCGCCGTCGAAGAAGAAGCTGGCGCTGTCCGGCGCGCGGTACGGCTGTTTGGTGCGGTTGACGATGTCCTCCGGCAGCAGATCGGCGAGGGCGCGGCGCAGCAGGAATTTCTCGGTCATGCCGCGGATCTTGAAGCTCGGCGGCAGCCGGTTCGCGAATTCGATCACGCGATGGTCGAGATAGGGGACGCGGCCTTCGATCGAATTCGCCATCGCCACCCGATCGCCCTGCGACGACAGAAGATAGCCGGCGAGCAGCGATTTGGCTTCGACGTACTGATCCTGCGCGAGCGGGCTCCAGTCGCGGATGTTCGCCGGCAGCGTGGCCTCGAACGCGTCGAGCGCGTTGAACGCGCCGAGCTCCGCGCGCACGTCGGCCGACAGCAGGCCGAGCGCGCGCTGCGAGGTGGTCCAGCGCGGCACGTGGGCGAAGATCGGGCGCTGCAGGTGTTCCATGCCCTGGCCGAAGAAGGTCTGCGCGAACGCCGGGTTGCGCACCGGCGAGGACTTCGACGAGGTGTTCGGTAGATAACCGTAGAGGCGTTCGAGCAGCCGCGGGCGGAACGTCGACCGCGGCTGCCGCGCCCAGAAGCGGCGGATCTTGGCTTCCTTGAACAGGTCGTAGCCGCCGAACACCTCGTCCGCGCCTTCGCCGGTCAGCACGACCTTGTAGCCGTGCTCGCGCACGCTGCCGGCCAGCAGCATCAGCGGCACCGGTGCGGTGCGCAGCACCGGCGTTTCGGTATGTCGGATCAAGCGCGGGAAGGCTTCGCCGATATCGCGGCGCGTGCAGCGCAGGGTGGTGTGGTCGGTGCCGAGATGACGCACCATCGCCATCTGGTGTTCGCTCTCGTCGAATTCGCCGTCCTCGAACGCGACCGAGAACGTGCGCACCGGGGTGTCGGTGAAGCCGCGGATCATCGCGACGATGCCCGAGGAATCGAGGCCGCCGCTCAGATACGCGCCCACCGGCACGTCCGCGCGCAGTTGCAGCCGCACCGCGTCGATCAGCAGCGCGCGCAGCTCCGCGGTCGCGGCTTCGACGCTCAGCGGAAAGCGCGACGGCGCGGTGTCGGCGGCATCGGGGAAGGTCCAGTCCCAGTACGGGCGCAGGGTGTCGCGGCCGTCGTGTTCGATCGTCAGCAGATGGCCGGGCGGCAGGCTTTCGATCCCGCGATACACGGTATGCGGTTCGATCGGCGACCAGGTGGAGAAGGTCTCGGCGAGGCCGCGCGGATCGAGCGTCGCGCACTGCGGCAGCGCCGCGAGCAGGGCCTTGGGTTCCGACGCGAACCACAGCCGGCCGGCTTCGCGCGCGAGATACAGCGGACGGATGCCGGCGCGGTCGCGGGCCAACACCAGGCGACGGCGTTCGCCGTCCCACAGCGCGATCGCGAACTGGCCGTTGAGGCGTTCGACGAAGCGATCGCCGTCGCGGTCGTAGAGATGCACGATCACTTCGGTGTCGGATCGCGTGTAGAACGCGCGACCTTCGGCTTCCAGTTCGCGCCGCAGCTCGACGTAGTTGAAGATCTCGCCGTTGAACACGGTCCAGACCGTGCCGCGCGGATTGCGGATGGGCTGGTCGCCGGTGGCGAGATCGATGATCGACAGCCGCGCATGGGCCAGGCCGATGCCGTCCTCGGCGTGGAAGCCGTTGCCGTCCGGGCCGCGGTGGGCGAGGGTGCGGATCATCCGCTGCAGCAGCGGGCGCGCCGTTTCCGGGCGCACGTCGGGCCCACTGAATCCCGCGATTCCACACACGTGTTCGTTCCCCTGACTGCAGAAAAATCCGGCGCCGGATTCGGGGCCGTTGTCGCCTCAACGCGAAAACCGCCGCGATCCTGCCACGGGCGGTGCCCGTCGCCGGAGATGCGCTCAGCGCGGGCCGGCGCGATGTTCCGCCAGCGCTTCTTCGCAGGCGCGGAGTGTATCCGCTGCGACCGCATCCCAGCCGCGGGAGAAGCGTCGCGCCAGCGCGGCCTCGTCCCAGTGCCGGTCCAGCGCCAGCCGCAGCCCGTCGGCGAGCGCGGCCGGATCGCGCGCCGGCACCAGCAGGCCGCAGTCGGCGTCGACCACTTCCGGAATGCCGCCGACCGGCGTCGCCACCACCGGACGCCCGCAGGCCAGCGCTTCGACCAGCACGTTCGGATGGCCTTCGGAATAACTCGGCAGGGTCACCAGATCGGAGGCCGCCATCCAGCGCGCGACCTCGTGCGGTCCCTGCGCGCCGGGCATCGTCACGCGCAGGGCGGGGTCGGCGGCGATGCGGCTGTCCAGTTCGGCGCGCATCGGGCCTTCGCCGACCAGCGCGATCCGCAATCGCGGCCGCTCCGACGCCAGGGCCGCGGCGGCATCCAGCAGTTCGCGTAGGCCTTTCTCCGGCACCAGCCGGCCGACGTAGATCACCCATTCGGCGTCCGCGTCCAGACCCAGTGCGGCGCGGGCTTCGGCGCGGTCCTGCGGATGGAAGATCGAGGCGTCGCAGCCGTTGGGAATCGCGCGGATGCGCGCGGGATCGGCGACGTAATCGTGCGCGGCGACCCGGCCGAGATCGTCGCTGACCACGAGGATGCGCCGCGCCGCGTGCAGCACCGGGCGGGTGAGGCGTTTGCTCACCGCATCGCGCACGCGCAGATCGGAACCGCGCGCGCCCACCACCAGCGGCAGCCCGGCGCGGCGCGCGGCGCGCATCGCGCCGAAGGCGTCCGGATAGAGCCAGTACGACAGCACCACGTCGGGCGCGAATTCGCGCAGCGGCGCATGCAGCGCGCGACCGCAGAGCCAGCCGTTGAAGGGCCGGCTCACCAGCGGCAGCGCCGGGTAATCCAGATAGCGCACGTCGCAGCCGGGCACGGCATGCGACGGGTCCGACGCGCGGAACAGATAGCTGCGCGGCGCGGCCCAGCGCGGATAGGTGGCGACCGGGCTCAGCACCCGCACCTCCGCGCGTTCCGACAGCGCGCACACGGTCTGGTGGATCGGCCGGCCGCGGTTGGGTTCGCCCGCAATCGGAAATTGGGAGGTGACGATCAGCAGGCGCATGCGGAACTCGCGGTGATGCGGCGGGGAGGCGGTGGCACTGTCCTCCGCAGGTCACGGAATCCGTTGATAATGCGGGATTCGGCGCCATCGGGGGATGCGTGGAGCAGGGCAGTACGGCAGATGCGGCAAGGACAGCGGCGAACGTGACGGAGACCTGGCGGGACACCGGCCCGAACGCTGGCGGCAGCGTCGGCGGTTCCGCGCGCGTGGGCGAACTCGATGCCCTGCGTGGATTGGCCGCACTCGGCGTGGTCGTGTTCCATTACACCACGTTCTATCAGCAGGAACAGGGCCACCTGCCGCCGCTGGGTTTCGGATTTCCCGCCGGCAACTACGGCGTGCATCTGTTTTTCCTGATCAGCGGATTCGTGATCTTCATGACCCTGGAGCGCACCCGCACCGCGATGGATTTCGTGGTGTCGCGGTTCTCGCGGCTGTTTCCGGCGTACTGGACGGCGATGGCGATCACAGCCGCGGTGGTCTACATCATCGGTCTTCCGGGCCAGCGCATCGCCGGCGCCGATCTGTTCGCCAACCTGACGATGCTGCAGGAAATCCTCGGGTTCGATCATCTCGATGGTTCGTACTGGACGCTGCAGGTCGAGCTGTTCTTCTACGCGCAGATGCTGTTCTGGTTCGTGCTCGGACAATTGAAACGCATCCGCTGGATCATCCTGTTCTGGCTCGCGATGACCGTGGCCTACGCGCTGACCGCGAAGAACCATGTACATTTTTCGTACACCCTGCGCGAGGCCATGATCCTGCGGCACATCCCGTTTTTCGCGATCGGCATCCTGTTCTACAAGCGCTATACCGGGGCCGGCGATGCGCGCGTCGATATCGCGTTGATCCTGCTGGCGCTGGCCGCCATCGGGGTCAGCTTCGCGCCGGAATATTTCGTCGCCGGCGTCGTCTGTTGCGCGATCTTCGCCCTCTTCATCGCCGGCCGCCTGCGCTGGCTGCGCGCGGCGCCGTTCGCGTTTCTCGGCATGATTTCCTACTCGCTGTACCTGCTGCACCAGACCATCGGGTTCGCCGTGATCCATCGTCTCGAAGCGGCCGGTGTTCCCGGCGTCGCGGCGGTGGCGCTGGCGATCGCGGTGGCCCTTGCCCTGGCGACGGCCCTGACCCATGGCGTCGAACGCCCGGCGATGCGGGCGCTCCGGAACGGTTGGCGCGCGCGCGAACGATCCGTGGCTGGCTGAGCGCGACGCCGATACCGGCATCGTCTCTGGTTAGAATGCGTGCCTCTCGGGAAGGACGTCGCGAGAGCGGCCGAAGGACCCGGACCCGGGATGCGTCGGGTCTGTGGCTGCGACCACCGTGCACGAGGACAGGATGCGGGAACCCCATCGATCGCGCTTCATCGACATGATCCGTCGCGGCGTGGCGTCGCGCGATATCCACGATTCCGAAGGCGACGGCCGCTACGACGGCAGGTTCGCGGGGCGCGTCTCCGAGCGTTTTCTCGAGCGCGAACTGACCCGCGTCGCGATGCATGCGCAAAGCCTGTGCGCACCGCTCGCGGCCCGGCTCGCGCGGGCGCCGCGGGTGCTCGATGTCGGTTGCGGCACGGGCGGTACCACGGTCGCGCTGGCCCTGTCCGATCTGCGCCCGGACGAGATCGTCGGCATCGACGCCAGCGCCGATGCGATCGATGCGGCCGCGGTGCGCGCCGCCGGCCATGGCGTCGTCGATGGACGTACCGCCGATGGCGTCTCCGTGGGCTTCCTGCATGTGGAGGCCGGTCGGCCGCTGCCGTTTCCCGACGACCATTTCGATCTGGTGACCTGCGTGTCGGTGCTCGAATTCATCGGCACTTCGACGGCGCGCGAAGCCTTCATCGCGGAGATGCTCCGCGTCACCCGGCCCGGCGGTCATGTCTATCTGGCCACGCCCAGTCCGCTGCGGTTGCGCGAATATCATTCGCGGCGAACGCTCGGCGACTGGCGCCGAACCCGCGGTTATCCCTGGTCGAGCACGCCTGCCGCGCTGCGCCGGATGTTTCCGGGCTGCGCGGTCGAGTCGCTCGCCGCCGAACGCCTGCGCCGCCATCCGCGCCTGCGCGGTTTCGGCTGGGCGGCGCCGATCCTGGCCTGGGCCACGCCCTGGCAGCGGCTGCTCGCGCGCAAGGCGTGAGCGCCGCCTCCCGCCTCAGCGTTCGCCGAAGGTGATGTCGAGGCCCCTGCGCACGCCGATGCGCGGGGTCCAGCCGAGGATCTCGCGTGCGGCCGTGGTGTCGAAGTTCGTCAGCGGCCGCAGCGAACGCACGCGGTAGCGGGTCAGCGGCACGTCGCGCTTCAGCAGCCTGCCCAGCATTTCGACGCCGATCGCGAGGCACATGAACACCCACTGCGGTACCCACAGGGTTTTCAGCGAGGCGCCGAGCTTGCGCCTGCATCGCTGCAGGTAGGTGGTGCGGTCGACCGAATCGGTGTCGACCAGGTTGAACGTGCGGCCCAGCGCCTGCGGCGATTCCGCGGCCAGCAGCAGCGCATCGACCACGTCGTCGCGATAGACCAGCGGCAGCGCCTGTGCGCCGCTGCCGATCGCGATCCAGCGTCCGGCCAGCGCGATGGTGCCGTTGGGCGTGACCTGTTCCGCGCCGGGGCCGAAGATCTGGCCCGGGCGCAGGATCACCGCCGGCAGGCGTTCCTGCGAGATCGCGTCGGCGACCATCTGTTCGGCGGTCAGCTTGGTCTGGGTGTAGGCGCCGCGCAGCTGCGGATGCGGTTCGAAGCGGTAGTCCTCGGTCAGCACTTCGCCGTTGCGGCGACCGGCATGGTCGAACACGCTCATCGAACTGACGTAGACCAGCCGCGGGTTGCCGTGCTTCCGGCAGGCATCGAGCACGTTGCGCGTGCCCCAGACCGTGCCGGCCTCGAAATCGCGCGGGCCACCGCGCATCGCGGCGCCGACGTGATGGACGATGCCGGCGCCGGTCACCGCGTGATCCACGATCCGCGGGTCGCCGAGATCGCCGACCACGGTCTGGATGCCGTCGTCGTCGCGGAACGCCGCGACCGGCCGGCGCACCAGCACGCGCACGGTCTTGCCTTGCGCGCGCAGCGCGGCGACCAGCGCGCGGCCGAGAAAGCCCGCGGCGCCGGTGACCAGCGCATCGGCCGGCGGCAGGTCGACATGGCGCGCCTCCAACTGCTGCAGGCGCAGGCGGTCGGGTTCGACGCACAGCGGATCGAGCAACCGCGCGATGCGCAGGCCGTCCTGGCCGGTGAACGGCGGCGTTTCGTCGTGGAAAACCGCGTTCGCGAACGCGGTCGCGCCGGTCTGGATGCCCGGCGACGGCTTCAGCCGGCCGGTGGCGAAGCGCAGCACGTTCATCGGGATGCGGAACACGTCCTTCGCCGCGCTGAAGAACGCGTTGAGCAGGATGCCGATGAACTTCGGTCCCGGCAGCGTGCGATGGATGCGGCAGACCTGGGTGAAGCGGTCGACCTCGATCGTGCCGCGGGTGCCGCGCACGAACAGCCGGTTCTCCATCGGCCGCGCGTTCCACGACAGCAGCAGCCGGCCGACGCCGCGCGCGGTCTGCGCCTGCGCCTGCCATTCGTCGAAGCCGAGATTCGGATCGCCGCCGCGCGACTGGAAGCGCACGTCGGCCTGCGCGATCGGGCCGAGGAAGGCTTCGATGGTGTAGAAGCCGTGCACGCCGAGATCGCGGAACGGATACGAGCCCTGCTTCACCTGGCCCGGCAGCGGGCCGCCGGCGTAGGGCGGGTATTCGGAGTTGCGGACGATGTCGACCGAAAGCACCTCGCCGATGTCGCCGTTGTTCGCGGCATCGAGCGCGCGCATCAGCACCGGATCGAACAGGTCGGAGTGATTGACGCCGAGCTTCAGGCCGGTGGCCTTCGCCTTCGCCAGCATCGCTTCGCAGTCCGCGGCGCTGTCGGCCATCGGTTTTTCGACCAGCACGTGGCAGCCCATGTCCATCGCCTGGATCGCGAGCGCGGCGTGCGAGGCCGGTGGCGTCAGCACGTAGACGACGTCCGGTGCGGCGTCGGCGAGGTCGGCGAGCGTCGCCGCGATCTTCGGTATCTTGAAGCGTTTCGCCAGCGCTTCCGCGGCGGCGGTATTGCTGTCGCACAGCCCGACCAGTTCGACGAACGCCAGCCGCGACAGCGCGGCGAGGTGGTGGGTGGCGACGTATCCGGCGCCGACGACGGCGATGCGGAGCGTGCGGGGAGCGGGAGATGTCATGAACGGACTGCAGGAGAGGAATTCGGAGGGAGCCGTGCGGCGACTTCGGCCAGCACCGCGTCGACGCGCGCGTCCCAGGTCTGATCGGCGACCGCGGCGATCCGCGCTTCGGCGGCGCCTGGCGCGTGGTCGATCACGGCGGCGTCGAGCGCCGCGAGAAAGCCTTCGCGATCGTCCACCAGCCGGACCCACTGCGCGAACTTCTCGATCTCGGGATTGCGCACGCTGACCACGGCCTTGCCGGCAGCGAGGTACTCCCTGAGTTTGAGCGGATTGGCGTTGGCGACCTGGCGGTTCAGGCGGTAGGGAATGATCGCGGCGTCGAACGCCTTCGACCACGACGGCAGCGAGGCGTAGGGCTGCGAGCCGGCGAGATGCACGTTCGGCAATGCGCGCAGGCCGTCGATCGGCACGTGCGCGTGACCGACGAGCAGGAAACTCCACTGCGGCCGCTGCCGCGCCAGCCATTCGATCAGCGGCACGTCGATCCATGCGTGGATCGAGCCGATGTAACCGACGATCGGGCGCGGCAGGTCGCGCGCCAGCGCCGGCACTTCGGTCGCCGGATCCTGCGCCTGCGCGAACAGATCGACATCGACGCCGTGCGGCGAAAAGACGGTGTTGTCCGGATTCAGCGCGCGCTTCGCGTCGAGCAGCGCGGGCGGCGCCACGCACAGCAGGTCGGCGCGGCGGCTGAGGGCGTCGTCGCGCTGCGCGATCAGCGCGGCGTCCACGCCCGGATGCGCGGCGTAGTCGTCGATGCAGTAGTAGACGACGAGATCTTCGCCGAGACGACCGGCATGCACGCCCGGATGCGGCACCACGAACCACGAGATGCGTTTGCGGATGCCGGCCAGCCGCAGTGCGCGGCGCACCGCCCAGCGGCCGAACAGGCGATTGAAGGCGTCCACGCCGGGCAGGCGCCGGAACGGCAACTGCGGCACCGTGCAGTGCCAGAGGCCATCGGCGACCCGGGTCGGCCGTTTGAACGCGGCCAGCAGCTTGCGGACCGCGCGCCTGAGGTCGCGGCCGGAGGCGTTCGGTGCGCGCATGCCCGGCGAATCGACGTACAGCACGGGCGTGCGCCGCGCCAGGCGCACCGCGACGTGATGGCTGCTGGTGCGGTTTTCGGCGTACCAGTCGTTGCCGAAATAGACGATGCCGTAGCCCTGCAGTGCCGACGATGACGACGGCTCAGTCATCGCGCCACCATCCGATCAGCCAGGCGGTGCCGCCGTGGTAAATCCAGTCCTTCTGCAGGCCCGGAATGCCGTCGAGATGCGGGCCGATGCGGCCGCAGGCCGGCGCGAAGAAGGTGACCAGACCGTTGCGGCCGAGATGGCGCATGCGTGCGATGGTCTTGTCCGGTTCGCTGAGGTAGTAGAGCACTTCGCAGGCGGTGACCAGGTCGAAGCGATGGCGTGCATCGCCCCAGGGCTGGCCGAAGATGTCGGTGGCCTCGAACTGCGCCTGCGGCAGGCGCCTGCGTGCGCGTTCGACCGCCTGCGCGCTGACGTCGACGCCGTACTGCGCATCGCTGATCCGGGCGAGATATTCGGTCTGATGGCCTTCGCCGCAGCCCAGCTCCAGCACCGACCCGACCCGGCCGAAGGCGCGTTCGATCACCGCGTTGGTGGCCTCGAAGCGCGCGCGTTCCAGTTCGGACGCCATGTTCCAGGGATCCTCGACCGTGTAGGCCAGATCCAGACGTTCGAAGTTGTCGCTGCCGCCGACGCCGCGCAGGGCGTATTTCATCCACAGGCGTCGGCGCGCCTTGCGCAGCAGTGTGGTCGCTCGCGTGAACATGCCCTCTCCGGTCAGTCGCAGCGGGTGTTGGCGGGCGGAGCTTCCAACTGCGCCGTGGCGGTCCGCAGCGGGCGCAGCGGCGAGCTGTACCAGCCCGCGACCCGGTCGCAGCGGAAGTCGACCCAGGACGGGCCGTAGTGCCAGCGCAGCGCATGCATGTCGAGCGGTTCCCCCAGAATGTGTCGCACCGTGTCTTTGTCCTGCCCGGCCGCGACGGTCTTCGCCATGGTGCTGTCCGCGGCGCTCGCAACGACGGTTGCCACGACGTCGGTCGCGGGCGCACCGGTCGACGGGCCCGCGGCGACGACCGCCGCCGCATCGCCCGGCTGATCCGTCGGCGTGGCGGGGCGATCGACGAGCCGCCAGCCCAGCAGCAGTACGGCGATCAGGATCACCGCGATCAGCGGCACCGCGACGGAAAAACGCGCAAAGGCGCCGAAACCGGCCGCGCTCTCCGGGCCGTGATGGTCGTCGGCGTCGGCCCGTCGCCAACTGCGATCCGGGGCCGCCGCCGACGTGGCGGTGGTCGATCCCGGCGCCAGCGTTCCTGCGGCCGGCGCACCGGGCAGGCGGCCGAAACGCGCGTGGAAGGCCAGCGCGGCGTCGTAGCGTCGGTTCAATTCCTGCAGGCGTCCGGTATCCTCTGCGCTCCCGCCCTGATCCGGATGCAGTTTCGACACGCGGCGTCGCCACGCGGCCCGCAGATCGGCGAGCGAGCAGGTCGCGTCGACCCCCAGCTCGCGATACATCGCCGTGAAGTCGGGTGCCGCGGAATCGTTCTGTACGGCCATGCGCGCCAGCGCCCCCTGCGCCCTTCGCGAGGCGCGCAGTGGACCGCGTTCGCCGTGCGAATGCAAGTCGGCGCGGCATCGTCCGGATGGGGCCGGAAAATGCGTTGTGCGAGTGGACATGGGGGATTCGATGAGCGGTGCGCAGATCCAGGCGGAGAACGGTGGCGAGCCGTCGGGCGGTCGTCGGCCGCGCTTGGCGCGCGCGCTGCGCCGTGCCGGCGCGCTGCCGCTGATCGCCCGTCTGCGCGCCGCGCTGCGCCGCGATGTCCGCATCCTCGCCTATCACCGGGTGCTGGAATCCGCGGAGCCCGAAGGCTTCCGTTTCGACCCCGAGCTGATCAGCGCGTCCGCCGAGGCGTTCCGGGCGCAACTGGCGATCGTCCGCCGCGACTGCGCCGTGCTGCGTTTCGACGAACTGCTGGCGTATCTGGACCGCGGCCGCGCGTTGCCGAAGCGCACGGTGCTGATCACCTTCGACGACGGCTACGACGACAATTACCGCGTCGCCTATCCGCTGCTGCGCGAAGCCGGCCTTTCGGCGATGTTCTTCGTGTCCACGGCGCACATCGATTCCGGTCATCCCTACGCCTACGACTGGCTGGTGCACATGGTGTGCACCACCGGCGCCGACCGCCTCGCCGCGCCCGAACTCGACATCGACTGGCGGCTGCCCGCGGACCTGGCGGGGCGCCGCGCGATCGCCGGGCGCATGCTCGACCGGATCAAGGTGCTGTCCGCGGCCGCGCAGCAGGCGCTCATCGATCGTCTGCAGCAGGATTGGGCGATGCCCGCCGATGCGGGCCATCCCGATTGCCGGCCGATGACCTGGGCGCAATTGCGCGAAATGCGCGAAGGCGGCATGGAGATCGGTTCGCACGGCGTCGGCCACCGCATGCTGGCGAAGCTGCCCGAGGTGGACATGCGCGCCGAGCTGGAAGAGTCGAAATGGGCCATCGAGCGCGAAGTCGGCGCCGAGGCGATCGCGATCTCGTACCCGGTGGGCGGCAGCGATGCCTACGATGCGGCGGTGATGAGCGCCGCGCGCGACAGCGGCTATCGCCTGGGCTGCAGTTATCGCGCCGGTGCCGAGCGGTTGCGTCCGGAGTCGCGCCACGAACTGCGGCGGATTCCGGTGGAGCGGCAGATGGACGCCGACTGGTTCGAGGCCGCGCTCGCGTGGCCCGAGCTGTTTTGCTACCGCTCGCGCACGCGGATGGGCTGAGCGCACCATGTTCGTCGCGATGATCCTCTACCTGCTGTTGGTGCTGATCCGGCCGCAGGATTATCCCGCACTGGTCGAGAGCTTCAGCCTGCCGCTGCAGCCGCTGATGCTGATCGTGGCCGCCGGCTTCTGGATGCTGTCGCCGCGCAAGCGCTTCGATGCCCCGCAATATCCGGTGCTGCTCGCGTTCTTCCTCGTGCTGATGGTCTCGCACGTGTTCAACGGCTGGATCGGCGGCGCGCTCGAGCAGTTCGAGAAATTCGCGCCGGTGCTGCTGGCGTTCGTGGTGTTCGCGAACGGGCTGGACCGGCGTTCGCGCATCCTCACGGTGATGGCCGTGTTCGCGCTGTCGGCGACGGTGCTGGCGATCCACGGCATCGACCAGCAGCGCAGCGGCATCGGCTGGACCGGCGTCGAGCTGTCCCAGGGCACGCGCATCCAGTACGTCGGCATCTTCAACGACCCCAACGACCTCGGGATGCTGTTCGTCGCCTGTGTGCCGATGGCGGCGTACCTCGGCAGCCGCGGCGGTTGGATGGGGCTGCGCCGGCTGTTCTGGATGGCGGTCGCGGGCATCCTGGTCTACGGCGTGTATCTCACCGACTCCCGCGGTTCGCTGCTGGCGCTGCTGGTGGTGATGGGCGTGTACATCTGGCAGCGCAGGGGCGTGTTCGTCGCCGGTCTGCTCGGCTGCATGGCGGTCGGGGTGCTGCTGGCGCTGCCGTCGCGCTTCAACGAGATCGACGTCGAGGAGGCTTCGGCCCAGGGACGCGTGGATTCCTGGTACGAAGGGCTGCAGATGTTCCAGAGTCATCCGCTCTTCGGTGTCGGCCCGGACATGTATTCCGACTATCACCACCTCACCGCGCACAACTCCTACGTGCTGGTCCTGGCCGAGACCGGCATCATCGGTTTCACGCTGTGGCTCGCGTTCGTGATCTACTGCTTCCGGATGATGTGGGCCGGTTCGCGTCCGCTCGGCGAATTGGCCTGGGAAAGCACCAGCGCGCCAGAGGCCGACGGCGACGCCGAGACCGCGCTGGCCGAACTCGACGCGCTGGAAGCGGGCATCGCCGAAGGCCGGGCGATCGCGATGACCCTGTTGCTGTCGCTGGTCGGGTTCTTCACGTCGGCGTTCTTCCTCAGTCGCAGCTACGTCGTCGTGCTCTATCTGCTCGCCGCGCTGGTCGTGGCGCACTACGCCGACATGCGCCGGGAGGATCCGGGGCTGCCGCGGTTCGCGCTGACCAGCGACCTGCTGCTGTGGCCGATCGTCGGCGTCGGCGCCGCGATCGGTCTCTACGTGATGGTGAAGGTCCTTCTGGTGATGCAATGACGCTCCGCGCGCGCACGCTCCGCAATACGCTGTTCTCCTCGGTGGCGATGTACACCGAGTTCGTGCTCGGCATGCTCACGTCGATCCTGATCGCGCGCCATCTCGGCCCGGAGGGCTTCGGCGCGTACAGCGCGGTGATCCTGCTGGTGGGCATGGGCGTGGCCGCGACCAACTCCGGCACCGCCAGCGCCGCGATCAAGTTCGTGGCCGAACTGCGCGGCGGTGGTCGCGACGAACTGGTGCGCCCGCTGGTGGCCTTCCTGCGTCGCGCGCAGCGCCTCTTCCTGCTGGCGGTGCTCGCGCTCGGCGCGCTCGCGCTGTGGCTGGCCGGTCATCGGGTCGCGCCCAGCTTCCATCACGGCATGCTGTTCGCGTTCCTGGTGGTCGCGATCGCCCTGCGCGCCGGCTACATGTTCAACATCGGCGTCGCCAAGGGACTGGAGAATTTCCGGATCAACGCGATGGTCGCGCTGTATTCGACGCCGCTGAACCTGGCGCTGGTGGCGATGGTGATGTGGCTGGATCTGCCGGTGGAATGGCTGCTCGGCGTGTTCCTGCTCTCCAGCGTGATGTTCTACACGATGTCGCTGGCGCAGCTGCGGCCGCTGCTGCCGCCGGGCGACGACGTGCCGGCGCTGCCGGCGGATCTGGTGCCGCGGGTGCGCCGACAGATGCTCTACAGCACGTTGATCGTGACCGTCGGCTTCATCGTCGCCAGCGAAGTCGAAGTGCTGTTCCTCAACGGCTACGCCGATCCGCACGCGGCCGGTCAGTTCAAGGTCGGTTACCAGCTCGCCAGCGGCGCCGCGACCCTGGTGCCCGGCGTGTTCGGCGCGCTGCTGCTGCCGATGATGGCGAACGCGCTCAGCCAGGGCCGCGAGGTCGCCGGGCATCGTTTCGCCGCCTCCACCGCCTATCTGATGCTGCTCGCCGCGCCGTTGGTGGCTTTCGGCATGGTGCTGTCCGATCCGCTGATCGATCTGCTGTACGGCGCGCAGTACGAGGAGGCCTCGACCGTGTTCGCGGTCTGCCTCGCCGGCGCCGCGCTCATCACCTCCGCGCAGGGCGCGTCGAGCCTGCTGATCAGCGCCGACCGCCAGCGCGCGGTGCTCGCATTGATCATCGTCTGCGGCCTGCTGAAGCTCGGGCTGGATGCCTGGCTGATCCACATCGACGGCCTGCGCGGCGCCCTGATCGCCTATGCGGTGGTGGCCGCGGTGAACGTGATCGCGTACACCACGCTGGCGATCCGCGAATGCGGCACCGCGCCGGACTGGGGCCGGCTCGCGCGCACCGTGCTCGCGAGCGCGCTCGCGGCATCGCCGCTGCTGCTGGTGCATCACCACCTGCCGGCGCTCGCCGAGCTGCTGGTCGGCGCGGCGCTGGCGACGCTGTATCTGCCGATCACCCTGGCGCTGGGCTGCTGGACCCGCAACGACATCGCGCACATGCAGCAGTTGCACCAGCGCCTGCTGCGCGGGCATCCGCGGCTGGGCGCGCGCCTGCTCGACTGGGCCCACGCGCGCGCGCCGGTGGCCGCGCCCGCGACCGCGGGGAGCGCGACATGAGCGGTCTCTACGAATCGCTGTTCCGCAAGGTGCTGTATCCGGCCTACGAGTCCGGACTGCGCCGGCGCGACACCCTGCGCCATCTGCGCGAATACGAGCGCGACCAGTGGCGTTCCGCAGACGAACTGCAGGCGCTGCAGTGGCGCAAGCTGCAGGCGCTGATCGCGCACTGCTGGACGCAGGTGCCCTTCTACCGGGCATTCTGGGGGCGGGCAGGGGTGTCCGGCGCGGCCGACATCCGCAGTCGCGAGGACTACGCGAAGCTGCCGCCGCTGACCAAGCCCGAGATCCGCGCGCATGCCGATGCGATGATCGCGCCGGCGCATCGCGGCCAGCTGTACTTCAAGACCACCGGCGGCTCCACCGGCGAGCCGCTGCGCTTCGGCTACACCCGCGAAAGCTACGAGCGCCGGGTCGCGGTGATGTTCCGCGGCTATGCCTGGTCCGGCGCGCATCTCGGCCAGCGCACCGCCTATCTCTGGGGCGCGCCGGTGGCTGCGCCGGCCGGCGTCGCGCTGTTCAAGGACCGGCTGTACCACGCCGCGTTCAACCGGCGCATGCTCAACGCCTTCGACATGGACGAGCGGCGGATGGCCGAGTATGCCGATGCGCTCGACCGCTTCCGGCCCGAGACCATCGTGTCCTACGTCGGGCCGCTGGTCGAACTGGCGCAGTGGATCGAGCGCAATGGCCGCACGCCGCATCGTCCGCAGCGCATCCTCGGCGCGGCCGAGGCCCTGCATCCGCACCAGCGCGAACTGCTGCAGCGGGTGTTCGGCGCGCCGGCCTACGACACCTACGGCTGCCGCGAATTCATGCTGATCGCGGCCGAGTGCGAGGCCCGCGACGGCCTGCACATGAACATCGATCATCTCCACGTCGAGTTCGCCGCCGGGCCGCAGGCCACCGCGCCGAGCGACCTGATCGTCACCGATCTGCACAATTACGGCATGCCGCTCATGCGCTACGTCAACGGCGATCTCGGTACGCCCGGGCACGCGCACTGCAGCTGCGGTCGCGGCCTGCCGAAACTGGCGAAAGTGGACGGCCGCAGGCTCGACGCGCTGCGCCTGCGCGACGGTCGCTTGCTGCCGGGCGAATACATCGTCTACGTGTTCCTGCCCGTGACCGGTGTGAAGCAGTACCAGGTCGTGCAGAAGACGCTCGACACGCTGCTGGTGCGGCTGGTGCCGGATGCCGGCTACGACCCGTCGGTGCACATGCTGATCCGCGACGGCATCCGCAAGCTCGCCGGCGACGGCGTCGCCATCGACTTCGAGACCGTGGACGCGATCGCGCTCACCGCCAGCGGCAAGCGCCGGGTCACCCTCTGCGAGCTGCCGGCATGAACGCTTCCGTGCCACGCACCGCGCCGCTCGACATCGTCCATGTCGTCGAGAATCTCGAACGCGGCGGGCTCGAACGCATGGTGATCGATCTGGCCGGCGCCCAGCAGACGGCGGGACATCATTGCCGCGTGGTCTGCCTGTTCGAGCCCGGCGCGCTCGCCGGCGAACTCGAGGCGGAGGGCATCGCGGTCCACGCCTGCCGCAAGCGCGGTGGATTCGATCCGGCCGCGATCCGCGGCCTGCGCGCGCAGCTGCGCGCACTGCCGTCGGCGGTGATCCACACCCACAACGCCACCGCGCACTACCACGCGGTCGCGGCGACGCTCGGCCGGCGTCCGGCGCGGCTGATCAACACCCGTCATGGCATGGGTGCGGCGCGCCCGCGCAGCCGCGGCGAATGGCTCTATCGCCGCAGCATGGCGCGCACCGATGCGGTCGCCGCCGTATGCGAGGCCGCGCGCGCGAAGTTCGCCGCGCAGGGCGTGCGCCCGCGCCACGGACTGCTGGCGGTGCCGAACGGCATCCGCGTCGATGCGTTCTCCGCCGCCAGCGAGGATCGCCGCGTGTCGCTGCGCCGGGTGCTGGACCTGCCGCCCGGCACGCGCATCGTCGGCAGCGTCGGCCGGCTCAATCCGGTCAAGGACCAGGCGACCCTGCTGCGCGCGTTCGCGACGCTCCACGCCGAACGGCCGGACACCGCGCTGGCGCTGGTCGGCGACGGCGCGCTGCGCGCCGCGCTGGAAGCGCTGGCGGCATCGCTCGGCATCGCCGACGCGGTGCGTTTCCTCGGCGATCGCAGCGACGTGCGCCAACTGCTGCAGGGCTTCGACGTGTTCGCGCTGTCGTCGCTGAGCGAAGGCTATTCGATGGCGCTGCTCGAAGCCTGTGCCAGCGGTCTGCCGATCGTCGCCACCGACGTTGGCGGCAATCGCGAAATCGTGGTCGACGGTCGCAATGGCCTGCTGGTGTCGCCGTCGCGGGCCGATGCCATGGCCGACGCCTTCGCCGCGCTGCTGCGCGACCCCGCGCGCGCCGCCGCGCTGGGCGCCGCGGGCCGCGACTGGGCGCTGCGCGAGGCCTCCATCGCCACCATGGCGGCGCGTTACGAATCGCTCTATCGCGGGCAGGCGGGCGACGCATGAGCAGGTATCCTGTCGCGCCCCGCGTCGTCGCACCCTCGCGCGACGCCCGCTTTCGCCGGACACGCAGCGCATGAATCCACACCCCAGGAAACTGCAGGTGCTGCGCTGGCTGCCGAACCGCTGGGTGCTCACCCGCGGCGTGCGCCGGGGCCGCGTGCTGCACCTGACCTTCGACGACGGCCCGCATCCGGAGCACACCCCGGCGCTGCTCGATTTGCTCGCCGCGCACGGTGCGCGCGCCACCTTCTTCCTGATCGGCCGCGAAGCCGAGCGGCACCCGGACGTGGTCGCGCGGATCGTGCGCGAAGGCCATGCCATCGGCAATCATTCGTGGAGCCATCCGCAGTTCGATCGGCTGGATCTGGCCGCGCAGCGCGACGAGATCGAACGCACCGACCGGTTGCTGCAGCGTTTCGACGGCCTGTCGCGCCACGACTTCCGTCCGCCGCGCGGGGTGATGCCGCGGCCGATGGTGCTCGACTGCGTCCGTCGCGGCCGCCGGATCGCGTATTGGTCCTACGACAGTCTCGACTACAGCCAGCGCAGCGTCGAAGCACTCATCGCCTCGGCGCGCAACCATCCGCCGCGCGCGGGCGAGATCCTGCTGATGCACGACGACAGCGGGCTGTCCAGGCGCCTGCTGGAAACGATGCTCCCGGCGTGGGCGGGCGAAGGCTTCGCGTTCGAACCGCTGCGGGCACTGTGAGGACATGATCGGATGCACGGGGGACAATCCATGAAGATCGGACACGGACATCGGGGGCGTCCATGAGCGCGCCGCTCGTCGTCGTGCTTGCGGCGCTCGCGCTCGGTCTCGCCGCCACGGTGGTGGTCGCGCGCGACATGCGCAGGCGCAACATGCATCTGTGGCTGGGCGACTATCTGCGCCGCCGCGCGCCGGCACCGACCGATCGGCCGGTGCACATCATGTTCTGCTTCGTCGATCACTTCGAACCGATGTGGAAGGGGGCCGACCTGGAGACGCAGCGCCGCCGCGTCGACCGCTGGTGCGCGGAATATCGCGACATGGCCGGTCGCCACCGCGACGCCGACGGCCGTCCGCCGCAACACAGCTTCTTCTATCCGGAAGAGGAATACGCCGAGGAACATCTCGACAAGATCGCGGCGCTGTGCGGCGACGGCTTCGGCGAGATCGAGGTGCATCTGCACCACGACAACGACACCGAGCCGAATTTCCGCGCGTCGATCGGGCGTTTCTGCAGGACCCTGCACGAGAAGCACGGCGCGCTGCCGCGCGATCCCGAAACCGGGCAACTGCGCTTCGGCTTCATCCACGGCAACTGGTGCCTGGACAATTCGCGCGCCGACGGCCGCTGGTGCGGACTGAACAACGAACTGATCCTGCTGCGCGAGCTCGGCTGCTACGCCGATTTCACCCTGCCTTCGGCGCCGAGCGACACCCAGACCGCGGCCGCCAACCGCATCTACTACGCCACCGACGACCCGAACGCGCCGAAGTCGCATGACCACGGCGACCCGGTGAAGGTCGGCGGCGGCACCCGTGGCGATCTGATGATCGTGCAGGGCCCGCTGGGCCTGAACTGGCGCGAACGCCGCCTGGGCGTGATGCCGCGGATCGAGAACGCGGACATCCGCAAAAACTGTCCGCCGACGGAGGCCCGCGTCGATCTGTGGGTGAAGACCGGCGTGCATGTCGAAGGCCGCCCGGACTGGATCTTCGTGAAGATCCACACCCACGGCACCCAGGAACACGACATCGACACCCTGCTGGGTGCGCCGGTCGACGCGATGCACCGCTATCTCGAAAGCCGCTACAACGACGGCGTGCGCCACGTGCTGCACTACGTTACCGCGCGCGAGGCCTACAACATCATCAAGGCGGCCGAGGCCGGCGAGCAGGGCGATCCGGGCCGGTATCGCGATTACCTGCTGCCGGCGCCGCGAGCGTCGTGGGTCGGCGGACGCCGGATGCGCGGCGCGTGAGCGACGCGTCGACGAAAGTCGGCGCCATCGCCGGGACGGCGAAAGTGAGCGTCGTCATGCCGGCGTACAACGCCGCCGCCACGCTGCGCGCATCGATGGATTCGGTGTTCGCGCAGACCCATGCCGATGTCGAACTGCTGGTGATCGACGACCGTTCGAAGGATGCGACCTGGGAGATCGTGCAGGAGGTCGCCGCGCGCGAACCCCGGCTGGTACCGATCCGCATGCCCCGGAACGGCGGCGTCGCCGCCGCGCGCAACACCGGCCTCGACGCCGCGACCGGCAGCCACATCGCCTTCCTCGACAGCGACGACCGTTGGCTGCCGGACAAGCTCGCGCTGCAACTGGCGCACATGCACGCGACCGGCGGCGCGATCAGTTACACCGCGTATCGGCGCTTCGGCGAAGACGGACGCACGCTGTCGTTGGTGCGGCCGCCGGCCGAGGTCGGGTACGCCGACATGCTCAAGAGCAACCGGATCGGCAACCTCACCGGCCTGTACGACCGTGCGCTCGGCGACGCGCGTTTCCAGCGCATCGGCCACGAGGACTACGTGTTCTGGCTGCAGATGGTGCGTCGCGCCGGCATCGCCCGCCGCGTGCCGACGGACGCGCCGCTGGCCGAGTATCTCGTCCGCGACGGCTCGCTGTCCGCCGACAAGACCCGCGCTGCGCGCTGGCAGTGGAACATTTACCGCAACGTCGAAGGCCTCGGCCGCGTGCGCGCGGCGTGGTATTTCGCGCACTACGCGGCGATCGCGCTGGCGAAGCGGCGGTAGCGATGTTCTTGCGCGCGTATCGGTAGAACGGCCTGACCAGCCTTTCGGCTGTTGAAAGCCAGACCGCTGCATTCACGGCATCAAGCAGCGGGCTGAAGCCCGCTCTACCGCCTTGTCGGCCTTGCGCCGGCTCGGGCGCGCCCCGACGCTCACGCCGGCATTTTCGGCTCGATGACCGCGTTGTCGTTCATCACGCCCGGATTGCCGGTGATGGCCGCGGCGGCGAGATAGAGCATCTTGCCGACGATGGTGCCCGGCCCGTTCCAGTATTCCGCGCGCTCGATCTCCACCCGGATCAGGCTCAGGTCCGGATCGTCCTTGCCCTGCGGAAAGAAGATCGACATCGCCGGCGACCACAGTGCGTCGATGCGCGCCTGGTCGCGGACGAGCCGTGCCGGGCCCGAGATCGAGACGTAGCTGTTGTCGCGGCGGTCGGCATAGCCGAGGCCGACGTGCGGGTTGTGGCGGATTTCCTGGGCCTTGTCGCTGCTCGCGGCGGTCGCGAACCAGAGCACGCCATCGGCATCGAAGTCGAGGGTCTGCACCGGCCGCGAAATCACCGTGCCGTCGGCGGCAACGGTCGTCAGCATCGCGATCTGCAGATCGTCCACGAGCTTGCGGAGTGTCTCGAACTGTGCGGTCTGGTCCTGGATGACGGGCGATTGCAGGGTGAGGTCTTGCATGGCGGCGCTCCTGTGGTGACGAGGCGACATTGGATCGCCGCACGGATGAACGCTGGCGCGCCCGGCGACGTGCGGTCGTCGGTTTAACGCGCAGGCAACGGAATCGATGCGTTTTCGGGGCGAAAATGGCCTCGCGCGATGCATGACGCACGACGCGTCGTGCGCGATGCGCATGGTCTCGCCGCATGCGGCGGTGCTGTCGCGATGCTCCGGTGGTGCGGGTCAGGACGCGGCGGTCAGCCGCGCGAGTTCGTCCGCCTGATGCTCGCGCGCGAGGCGCTCGATCAGGCCGTCGATGCCGCCTTCCATGATGTTCGGCAGGTCGTAGAGGGTCAGGCCCTCGACGCGATGGTCGGTGATCCGGCCCTGCGGGAAGTTGTACGTGCGGATGCGCTGGCTGCGGTCGCCGCTGCCGACCTGCAGCTTGCGTTCCTGCGCCTGCGCGGCCTCGCGCCGGCTGGTTTCGGCTTCGAGCAGCATCGCCTTCAGGCGCTTCATCGCCTTGTCGCGGTTGGCGTGCTGGCTGCGTTCGGTCTGCGATTCGACGACCACGCCGCTGGGGATGTGGGTGATGCGGATCGCCGAGTCGGTCTTGTTGACGTGCTGACCGCCGGCGCCACTGGAGCGGAACGTGTCGACCCGCAGGTCCGCCGGGTTGATCTCGATGTCGATCTCGCCGGTCTCCTCGGCGATGATCGCGACCGTCGCGGCGGAGGTGTGGATGCGGCCCTGCGATTCGGTCTCGGGCACGCGCTGCACGCGATGGGTGCCGGATTCGAACTTCAGTTTCGAATACGCGCCGCGGCCGTCGACGCGGGCGATGATTTCCTTGAAGCCGCCGTGTTCGCCGGGGCTGGCCGATTCCACGTCCACCTTCCAGCCCTGGCGTTCGGCATAGCGCGCATACATGCGGAACAGGTCGCCGGCGAAGATCGCGGCCTCGTCGCCGCCGGTGCCGGCGCGCACTTCGAGATAGACGCCGCCCTCGTCGCGCGCATCCTTCGGCACCAGTTGCGCCATCAGCGCGTCGTCGAGCTCGGTCAGGCGCGCCTGCGCCGCCACGATCTCTTCCTCCGCCAGTTCGGCGAGTTCGGGATCGCCGCGCATGGCTTCGGCGGCGGCCAGGTCGTCGCGCGCCCTGCGTTCGGCGGCGAGCCCGGTGGCGATGGGTTCGAGCTGCGAGAATTCGCGCATCAACGCCCGGTAACGGGCGGCATCGTTCACCGTCGCCGGATCGGCGAGCAGGCGTTCGATTTCCTCGCGGCGCTCGGCCAGCGCTTCAAGCTTGCGGCGCAGGGTCGGCGTCATCGCGGGGCGCGTGGGGTTCGGGATGCAGTCCGCGGTCGACCGCATCGGCCAGCCGGCTGTGGGCGACGTGGTGCGGGAAGAGCTTTTCGGCCGCGCGGACGATGTCGACATCGCCGTTGAGCGCGGCTTCGCGCAGGGCCGCGGTGGGGGCGTGCAGCAGACGGTTGGTGAGGGTGTGCGCGAGCTGGTTCAGCACCTCGGCCGGATCGTGGCCGGCGGCCAGCATCTGTTGGGCCTTGGCCAGCGATTCGTCGCGTGCGGCTTCGCCGTGGGCGCGCAACTGTTTCAGCGAACCGTTGTGGGCGCTGGCGTTGAGCGTTTCGACGAAGCGCGACACCTGCAGTTCGATGATCGCCTCGGCGGCGTCCGCGGCTTCGCGGCGGCTGCGGCGGTTGTCTTCGATCACCCGTTCGAGGTCGTCGACGGTGTAGAGGAACACGTCCTCCAGTTCCGCCACGTCCTCCGCGATGTCGCGCGGCACGGCCAGGTCCAGCAGCAGCATCGGCCGGTGCCGGCGCAGTTTCAGCGCGGCGGCGACCTGGGCGCGGTGCAGGATCGGGTCGCGCGCGGCGGTCGCCGAAAACACGATGTCGGCTTCGCCGAGGTGGCGCTCCAGTTCGGTCAGCGGCAGCGCCACGCCGCCGCAGCGGCTTGCCAGTTCCTGCGCATGGGCGAGGGTGCGGTTGGCGAACAGCAGCCGCTTCGCCTTCGCCTGCACCAGATGCCGTGCGGTGAGTTCGATGGTTTCGCCGGCGCCGATCAACAGGATGGTGCTGTCCGACGGCCGGGCGAAGGTGTCTTCGGCCATGCGCACCGCGGCCGAGGCCACCGAGACCGGATTCGCGCCGATGCGGGTGTCGGTGCGCGCGCGCTTGGCGGTGACGAAGGCATGCTGGAACAGGCGGTCGAGGCGGTTGCCCAGCGTGCCTGCGGTGCGCGCGGCGGCCCAGGCCTGCTTCACCTGGCCGAGGATCTGCGGCTCGCCCAGCACCAGCGAGTCCAGGCCGGTGGAGACCCGGAACAGATGGCGGACGGCGGCGTCATCGCGGTGCTGGTAGAGATAGTCGTGCAGGGCCAGCGGCGCCCGCCCGCCGCCCGCGCTGCCGCCGTCCTGCGGGTTCGCGGCCAGCCAGTCGGCCAGCGCGTCGCCGTCGCCGCCGGTCAGCGCGTAGATCTCGGTGCGATTGCAGGTGGACAGCAGCGCCACTTCCTCGACGCCCGGCAATCCGCGCAGCGCGGCCAGGGTCGCCGGCAGGGCGTCTTCGGAGAACGCCACCCGTTCGCGCAGGGCGACCGGCGCGGTCTCGTGGTTGATGCCGAGGGCGATGAGATGCGACATGCGGGCGTGACGACCGGGACGGGTCCGTTCAGGCGGTTCGGGTAAGCTGGCGATTCCGCATAGTTTACGGCCCAACCTTGCCGATGCCCGCATCCCCGTTCTCCCTTTCCCGGCGCGGACGCCGGGCGTCGCGGTTCCTCGGCTTGGCGCTGGCGCTGGCGAGCGTGGCGGCATTCGCCGCCGATCCAGCCGAGGGCGACCCGCTGGCGCCGGCGATGGCCGGCGAATACGCGCTGCAGGCCGGCAAGCTCGACGAAGCCGCCCGCTGGTACCTCGACGCGGCCCGCGCCGCTCCGGGCGATGCGGTCCTGGCCGAGCGCGCCACCCGCATCGCGCTGCTGGCCAAGGACGACGCCCGCGCGGCGGCCGCGCTGAAACTCTGGCGCGCCAGCGTCGAACGCTCGCCGGCGATGCGCAATGCCGAGGCCACCCTGGCACTGCGTCGCAAGGACGAGCGTGCGGCCTTCCGCGAGCTGCAGATCCTGATGCGCGGCGAGCGCGGCCAGGCGCCGGACAAGGACGGCTGGCGTTACGCCCTGCTGGCGCTGGACGCAGGTTCCGGCGACCCCAAGCTCACCGGCCGCCTGCTCGGTCGTCTCATCGATTCGATTCCCGACGAACTCAACGCCTGGCTGGCCTTCGGCGAGTTCTCGCAGCAACTGCAGCGCAATGACCTTTCGGAGCAGATCGTCGCCCGGGTCGTCGCCAAATTTCCCGACGAGCCCGCGGTGGCGCTGCTGCGCGCCAGCCAGCTGCGCGAAGCCGGCAAGGAAGACGAGGCCCGCAAGGTGCTCGCCGCGCTGCTGGAATCGCCCCGGGGCTCGCCGGAACTGGTGTATGCGGTCGCCCGCGAATACAGCGAACTGGGCGATCACGTGCGCGCCGCCGAGGTCATCGCGCGTGGCCCGCAGAACGAGCGCAGCTACACCCTGCGCGCGGCGTATCTCGCCCAGGCCGACGACAAGCCCGGCGTCGGTCGGGTCTACGACGAACTGAAGCGCGATTCCGCCGCGCCGGACCCGCAGCGTCGGCTGCTGCTCGGTCAGATCGCCGAATTCATCGAACGCCACGACGAGGCCCTGGAGTGGTACGCCAGCGTCCCGGGCGGCCCGCAGCGCTGGCAGGCGCGGCTGCGCAGCGCGACCGTGCTGCACAAGCTCAAGCGCGGCGAGGAAGCGTTCGCCCGCCTGCGCGAACTGCAGGCCGACGCCGACGCCGAGGACGAAACCCGGCGCGATGCCTATCTGCTCGAAGCCGAACTGCACAAGGACGACGGCAAGCTGGATGCGGAACTGGACAGCTTCGCCCGCGGCCTGGCCGCGTTTCCGGACGACGTGCAACTGCTCTACGCCCGCGCGCTGATGTGGGAGCGTCGCGACGACATTCCGCGCGCCGAGGCCGACTTCCGCACGATCCTCGCGACCGACGCCGACGACGTGAACGCGCTGAACGCGCTGGGTTACACCCTGGCCGACCGCACCGAGCGTTATCAGGAAGCGCTGGAATTGATCTCGCGCGCCATCGCCGCGCAGCCGGACAGCGCCGCGATCATCGACAGCTACGGTTGGGTGCTGTATCGCCTCGGTCGCAACCAGGAAGCGCTGACCGAGCTGCGCCGCGCCTATACCAAGCAGAAGGACGCGGAGATCGCCGCCCATGTCGCCGAAGTGCTGTGGGTGCTGGGGCAGAAGGACGAGGCCCGCAGGTTCTTCGAGGAATCGCGGAAGATCGATCCCGAGAACCGCTCGCTGAAGCGCGCGATCGAAAAGACCGGCGTGGTCCTGCCGCCGCTGCCCGCGAAGCCGTCGGCATGATCCTGCGAGCGCTCGCTTTCGCGTTGACCGTCGGCGCGCTCGCCGGTTGCGCCACGACCGCGCCGACCCGGACCGCGCCCCCGCTGTCGGCCGAAGCCTTGGCCGAGCGCCAGCGCCTCCGCGGCGAATGGCTGTCGCTGTACGAGACCTGGTCGTTTTCCGGTCGCGCCGCGATCAGCAGGGGCGACAAGGGCGGCAGCGGGCGGATCGAGTGGGAGCAATCCGGGCCCGACCGCTACAGCATCGCGCTCAGCGCCCCGGTCACCCGGCAGAGCTGGCGTCTCAGCGGCGATCTGCGCTCGCGGGCCGGCCGGATCGAAGGTCTCGACGGCGGCCCGCGCGAGGGCGCGTCCGCCGAGGATCTGCTGCTGCAGACCACCGGTTGGCGGGTGCCGCTGCAGCAGCTCGGGAGTTGGGTGCGCGGCGCCCCGGCGGCCGGTGTCCCGGTCGAGTCGGTGGTATACGACGCCGAAGGCCGGGTCGCGGAGCTGCGTCAGTCCGGCTGGACCGTGCGCTATCCCGAATGGCGTCCCGGCCCAGCCGGGCAGCCGGATCTGCCGGCCAGGATCGAAGCCCAGGCCGGCGATGCCCGGGTCCGGCTGGCGATCGAGGACTGGGCCTTCGCCAACCCATGAGTGCGGCGCCGATCGACGACGACCGGTCTGCGGACGGTTGGTCCTCCTGGCCGGCCCCGGCCAAGCTGAATCTGTTCCTGCGCATCGTCGGTCGCCGCCCCGACGGGTACCACGAACTGCAGTCCGTTTTCCGTCTGCTGGACTGGGGCGACACCCTGCGCCTGCGGGTGCGCGACGACGGCCGGATCCTGCGTCATGGCCCCTCCGTCCCGGGCGTCGAAGCGGCCGA
Source organism: Lysobacter sp. (assembly GCA_011526085.1). Classification (GTDB taxonomy): domain Bacteria; phylum Pseudomonadota; class Gammaproteobacteria; order Xanthomonadales; family Xanthomonadaceae; genus Lysobacter_I; species Lysobacter_I hankyongensis. The sequence goes on from WYBC01000034.1 coordinate 54,293, forward strand.
TGATCTGACGGTGCGGGCGGCGAAGTTGCTGCAAACGACAGCCAACGTCGCGCTTGGAGCGGATATCGCCGTCGAAAAACGCATTCCCGCGGGCGGCGGCCTGGGCGGTGGCTCCAGCGACGCCGCGACCGTGCTCCGGGTGCTGGACTGGCTATGGGGCTGCGGACTGGGCGTCGATGCCCTGGCCGATCTCGGCCTGCGTCTGGGCGCGGACGTGCCGGTGTTCGTGCGCGGCCGGAATGCCTGGGCCGAGGGGCTGGGCGAACGCCTGACCCCGCTCGACCTGCCGCCGGCCTGGTATCTGCTGATCGCGCCGGGCGTGCATGCCGCGACCGCGGCCCTGTTCCAAGCGCCTGAATTGACGCGAAATGCCCCAGCCGCGACAATATCCGACTTCGTTTCGGACCCATTCCTGCAAGGGCAGGCGCTCGGCAACGCGTTCGAGCCGGTCCTGCGTCGCCGCGAACCCGCCGTCGAGGTCGTGTTCGAGGGCTTGCGCAGTGTCGGCACACCGCGTCTGACCGGTTCGGGCAGCGTGTGCTTCGTCGAATTCGCCGATCGCGGATCCGCCGAGCGTGCGCTGTCCGTGATGATGGCCCAACGGCTTCCCGGCGTCGCCGCATGGGTCGCCGCAGGCGCCTCGCGCTCGCCGCTGCTGGATGCGCTCGGAACGGAGTGACGGACCGCGCGAGCGGGCCGTCGGAAGTCGACGGTAAGGCCGCGTTCCCGATGGAACGATGCCCGCATCGCCGGCTTCAACGAAGGGGCGTCGCCAAGTGGTTAAGGCACCGGGTTTTGATCCCGGCATTCGTAGGTTCGAATCCTTCCGCCCCTGCCACACCCGATGGAATCCCGCCCGCGGGGTTCCACCCTCCCGCCACGGTCAGAGCGAAGCGGAGCCACCATGCAAGACGATCGTCAGTTGTTGATCTTCTCCGGCAACGCCAACCGCCCGCTGGCCGAGGCGGTCTGCAAGGAGCTCGGCGTACGCCCCGGCAAGGCGCTGGTCACGCGCTTCTCCGACGGCGAAGTGCAGGTCGAAATCGAAGAGAACGTGCGCCGCCAGGAAGTGTTCGTCGTGCAGCCGACCTGCGCGCCGAGCGCCGAGAACCTGATGGAGCTGCTGGTGATCATCGACGCGCTGAAGCGCGCTTCGGCCGCCAGCGTCACCGCGGTGGTGCCGTATTTCGGCTACGCCCGCCAGGATCGCCGTCCGCGCTCCTCGCGCGTGCCGATCACGGCGAAGGTGGCCGCGAAGATGTTCACCGTCGCGGGTGCCGACGGCGTGCTCACGGTCGATCTGCACGCCGACCAGATCCAGGGGTTCTTCGACATCCCGGTCGACAACGTGTATTCGTCGCCGCTGCTGCTCGCCGACATCTGGCGCGCCTACGGCACCGACAACCTGATCGTGGTGTCCCCGGACGTGGGCGGCGTGGTCCGCGCCCGCGCGATCGCCAAGCGCCTCGACGATGCGGACCTCGCGATCATCGACAAGCGCCGCCCGCGCGCCAACGTCGCCACGGTGATGAACATCATCGGCGACGTGTCCGGCAAGACCTGCGTGCTGGTCGACGACATCGTCGACACCGCCGGGACCCTCTGCGCCGCCGCGGCGGCGCTGAAGGCGCAGGGCGCGCAGCGGGTGATCGCCTACTGCACCCACCCGGTGCTGTCGGGACCGGCGATCGACAATCTGAACAAGTCGCAGCTGGACGAACTGGTGGTGACCGACACCATCCCGTTGTCCGAAGCGGCCCGCGGCTGCTCCCGCATCCGCCAGCTCGGCGTCGCCGAACTGCTCGCCGAAACGATCCGCCGGGTCGCGTTCGGCGAATCGGTCAGTTCGCTGTACGTCGACTGACATCGTTGTACCGCGGGCGGGGCATCCTGCCGCCACTGCTTTTCCGGCGTCCGCCTCCGCGGGCGTCAACACGGCTTCTCTGGTCGCGGAGAAGTCGAACTGCCGCCGCGAGGCGGTTCATCGCAAGCAAAAGTGAGCAATCGAAATGGCAACAACCCACGAAATCAAGGTCGAACGCCGCACGGACGAAGGGAAGGGTGCGAGCCGCCGCCTTCGCCATGCCGCCAAGATCCCCGCCATCGTCTACGGTGGCGAACTCAAGCCGGTCAGCATCCAGATCGACCATGAAGCCATCTGGCTGGCCAGCCAGCACGAGTGGTTCTACTCGTCGATCCTCGACCTCAGCCTCGGCGGTGACGTGCAGAAGGTGCTGCTGCGCGACATGCAGCGCCATCCGTTCAAGCAGCAGATCATGCACCTGGACTTCCAGCGCGTGAACGAGAACGAAGCGCTGCGCACCGCGGTGCCGCTGCACTTCCTCAACGAAGACAAGTCGCCGGCCGGCAAGTCCGCCGAAGTGGTCGTGACCCACGAGCTGAACGAAGTGGTGATCGAGTGTCTGCCGAAGGATCTGCCGGAATACATCGAGGTCGATCTGTCCGAGCTCGCCGTCGGCGACATCGTGCACCTGTCGGATCTCAAGCTGCCGAACGGCGTGTCCATCCCGGAACTCAAGCTGGGCAAGGAACACGATCTGGCGGTGGTCATCGCCAAGCACGGCAAGGAAGAGGCCGAAGCGGCCGATGCTCCGGCGCCGACCGAAGTGCCGGCGTCGAAGGTCACCAAGAAGGACCAGAAGTAATCGTCGCCTCGCGACGATTACTTCGACGGTAGAGCGGATTTCAGGTCCGCTCCGTCTCCTCCGGGGGCGGGGCGATGGCCTGAAGGCCGCTCTACCGGGCCGATACCGATGGCAGGCCTGCGCCTCATCGTCGGGCTGGGCAATCCCGGTCCCGAACACGCCAGAACCCGGCACAACGCCGGGTTCTGGTTTGTGGACGCCCTCGCGCAGCAGTGCGGGGCGCGTTTCGGGCTGGAGAGCAAACTGTTCGGCGAGACCGCCAAGGTCGAGATCGGCGGCCAGAGCGTCTGGTTGCTGAAGCCTGCGACCTACATGAATCTCAGCGGCAAGTCGGTGACCGCCGCGCTGCGCTACTGGAAGATCGAGCCGGAGGAGATGCTGGTCGCCCACGACGAGCTGGATCTCCCGCCCGGCGTCGCCCGCTTCAAGTTCGATGGCGGCCACGGCGGCCAGAACGGGCTCCGCGACATCATCAAGCTGCTCGGACACGGCAAATTCCACCGGTTGCGGGTCGCGATCGGCCATCCGGGCCACAAGGACAAGGTCACGCCGTGGGTGCTGGGCCGCCCGGGCAAGGACGACGAGGCCATGATCCTGCGCGCCATCGACGACGCCCTGGCCGCGCTGCCGCTGGCGGTGTCGGGCAACCACATGGACGCGATGACGAAACTGCACACTCCAAAGTGAGGGCAGACGTCGGCGGCTGGTTTTCTCCGGGATATCTTCCGGGATCGGCCGCCGACGTCTGACTTTACGAGTCGCTCCGGAACCAGGAATCGCCATGGGCATCAAATGCGGCATCGTCGGTCTGCCGAACGTCGGCAAATCGACCCTCTTCAACGCCTTGACCAAGGCGGGCATCGCCGCGGCCAACTTTCCGTTCTGCACCATCGAACCGAACGTCGGCATCGTGCCGGTGCCGGATCCGCGCCTGAACGCGCTGGCGGAAATCGTCAAGCCGCAGAAATGCATTCCGACCGCGGTCGAGTTCGTCGACATCGCGGGTCTCGTCGCCGGCGCGGCCAGCGGCGAAGGCCTGGGCAACAAGTTCCTCGCCCACATCCGCGAAGTGGACGCGATCACCCACGTGGTCCGCTGCTTCGAGAATGCGGACGTCATCCACGTCAACAACAAGGTCGATGCGATCGCCGACATCGAGACCATCGACACCGAACTGGCGCTGGCCGATCTGGAATCGGTCGAGAAGGCGCTGCAGCGCGCCGAGCGTTCGGCCAAGACCGGCGACAAGGATGCCAAGGCGCGGGTCGAGGTGTTGGCGCGGGTCCGCGCCGGTCTCGACAGCGGCAAGCCGGCGCGCGCGCTGGGCCTGTCCGACGACGACAAGGCGGCGGTGCGCGATCTGTTCCTGCTCACCCTGAAGCCGGTGATGTACGTCGCGAACGTGCTGGAGGACGGCTTCGAGAACAACCCGCATCTCGACGCCGTGCGCGCCCGCGCGGCGGGCGAGGGCGCCGAAGTGGTGCCGGTGTCGGCCGCGATCGAGGAAGAGCTGAGCCAGCTCGACGACGCCGACCGCGACACCTTCCTCGCCGATCTCGGCCTGGACGAGCCCGGACTGAACCGCGTCATCCGCGCCGCCTACAAGCTGCTGGGCCTGCAGACCTATTTCACCGCCGGGGTGAAGGAAGTCCGCGCCTGGACCGTCAAGGCCGGTTCGACCGCGCCGCAGGCCGCCGCGGTGATCCACACCGATTTCGAGAAGGGCTTCATCCGCGCCGAGACCATCGGCTACGACGACTACATCAAGTACCGCGGCGAATCCGGCGCCCGCGACGCCGGCCGCCTGCGTCTGGAAGGCAAGGAATACCGGGTGCAGGAAGGCGACGTGCTGCACTTCCGCTTCAACGTCTGATCCGTACCGTCAGGCGCAAACGAAACGCCCCGCCTCGCGCGGGGCGTTTCGTTTGCGGGAGCTGCCGCGAAAACGCCTGCGCGCACTGGCCCGATCCTGGTGACGCGCCAAAAAAGAGGCCCTCCCGTCGCCGGGAGGGCCTGTCGCATCCGTGGGGGAGGCGGTGTCGCAGGTTCAGCGCGTGCCGGCGCCGAATTTCCAGGTCAGGTTGACGTACACGCTGCGGCCGACCGAATCGAACCACGCGGTGTCGTAGTACGGATAGGCGGTGTAGGTCGCGTCTTCGGGCGGCATCTTGTCGAACAGATTGTTGACCGCCACCGACATCTGCACCGCATCGCTGAAGCGGTAGCCGGCGGTGAGGTTGTAGCGCCAGGTCGCGCCGATCCACGGGCTGCCGCCGTCCGCGGGATCGTAGACCTGATCGTAGGAGTCGGAGGTCGGCAACTTGCCCAGACGCTGGCCGTGCAGGCTCGCCGACCAGCGGTCGAGATTCCAGGCCACGGTGGCGCTGGTCTTGGTGCGCGGGATGTCGAAGCCGCCGTTCACCGCGAACTGGTTTTCCACCGGGTCGCCGTCGTACTGCTGGTAGTCGTGTTCGCGCACCCAGCTGTGGTTCGCGCCGAAGCGGAAATCGCCGAAACGCGTCGCCAGCCGGTAGTGCGCGCTCAGATCGACGCCGCTGGTGTTCTCGCGGGCGACGTTGATCGGATTGACGTACACGCCGTACAGGTCGCCATTGACGCGGGTGATGCGGGCGAGGGCGTCGACGCAGGTCGGCGATGCGGGGTCGAGATCGCCCAGACGGCAACTGGCTTCGTTGCGGAGGATCTCGGCGACGCTCATGTCCTGCACCTGGTCGCGCATGCGGATGTCGAAGTAGTCCAGCGACAGGTCGAAATCGGCGGTGGGCGACCACACCAGGCCCATGGTCCATGAGGTGCTGGTTTCGGGTTCGAGATCGCGATTGCCTTCGCGGGTGCGGATCAGGCCTTCTTCGTAGTCGGAGCAGTCGCTGGCGCCGGGATCGTCGTTGAGGCAGTTGTAATAATCGATGCCCGAGGTCTCGTCGTTGCCCAGACCGGCGTAGAGGTAGTGCAGGTCGGCGGCGCGGAACGCGGTGCCGTAGGAACCGCGCACCAGCAGCGATTCCAGCGGGCGCCATTCCAGACCGGCGCTGTAGGTGAACTTCCCGACCTCGTTGCCCGAATAGCGGTACTGGTCGTAACGACCGGCCACGCTCAGGTTCACGCTTTCGTGCAGCGGCATGCGTACTTCGCCGGCCGCGGCCCAGCGGTTGCGGCTGCCGTGGCCGTCGGAATCCTTCCAGCTGTAGTAGTAGTACTGGGTCGCCAGCGGGTCCGGGTTGAGATCGTAGGACTGGTTGCCGAACTCGACCACGCCGGCGAAGCCGACCGGGCCTGCCGGCATCGAGAACAGTTCGGTATAGGTGACCGTGAGCGACAGGGTGTCGGTGCGCGATTTCGGCTGGTAGGTGGTGCGCGCGGCGATCGAATCGTATTCCTGACGGGTCAGCGGGGTGTAGAGCCGCGACGGGTCGGCGTTGAAGATCGGGAACAGGCCGCCGTCGCCGTCGTCGTAGACGCCGAGCTGCGGACCGAGGAAGAGCGCGTTGGCGCGCGCGGCCACGATCTGCGGCCAGCCGATGGTGGCCCGGTACTGCGAATGGCTGAGCGTCGCTTCGTAGTCCCAGTCGTCGGCGAAGGTGCCGGCGACGCCGGTGGCGAGGCTGAAGGTCTTCTGTGTATTGCGGATCATGCCGCGATCCAGCCCGCCCATTTCCTCCGGGCTGAACTGGCGCTGCCAGTATTCGATCTGGTCGGTCGCCTGGTTGAAGAAATAGCCGTCCTCGTTGCCGTCGGGCGCCTGGTAGCTCCAACTGGTCACATCGCGGAACAGGCCGAGCTTGTGGTAACCGAGCTGCACGTCGGCGAACCACGACATGCCGTTGCCGAAGCTGTAATTGAACGAGCCGTAGGCGTTGATGCCCTTGCGTTCGCTGATGACGGTGCCGTAACCGATCGACTCGGTGCTGCCGCAGTAGTAACCGTCGTCGCCGTCGATGCCCCAGCCGGGACGGACGCTGTAGCCGGTGCTGCCGCCGTTGAGGTTGGACAGCCCCTCGCAGGTCGCCTGGCCCGGGTCGAGATATTCGTCGTACCAGTTGGTGCGCAGGAACGCGCGGCGCGCGATCCGCGAACGCGAGGTGGGGCCGTCGAGCGTCGAATCCTGGATGTCGCGCTCATAGGCCCACAGCGGGCGCTGGTGCTGCAGCTCGGCGCCGAACACGGCGCTGAAATCGCCGCGCTGGATGCCCGAGGTCAGGCTGACGTCCACCGATTCGCCGCCGCCGCGCGTGGTGTCGCCGTAGCGCACGTCGACGATGGTGCCGTCGGCCTGCTTCTTCAGGATGAAGTTGATCACGCCGGAGATGGCGTCGGAGCCGTAGACCGCGGAGGCGCTGCCGGTCAGCACTTCGACCCGTTCGACCATGCCCAGCGGGATGTTGGAGACGTCGGTGAAGTTGCTGCGGCCCTTGAACGGCATCGGGAAGTCGGCGATGCGACGGCCGTTGACCAGCACCAGGGTGTGGTTCGGGCCGAGGCCGCGCAGATCGACCTGCTGCGCGCCGGGGGAAAAGTCGGCACCGCTGGCGGACTGCTGGCTCTGGGTCTCGCCGCTGTTCTGGGTGATCGAGCGCAGCACCTCCGGCACCGTGGTGAATCCGCCCGCCTCGATGTCGCGGGCGGAAATCACCGTGACCGGCGCAGGGCCTTCGATCTGGGTCCGCGGGATGCGCGAACCGGTCACCTCGACGCTTTCGAGTTCTTCGGGCGGCGCGGCTGCGGGCGGTGGCTCCGCGGCGCCGCCGGAAGCTTCCTCCTGCGCGGGAGCGGCAGGCGCGCGCCGGGGCGTGTCGCGCCGCACGATGACCACCGCGCCGGACTCGGGGTCGCGGCGCGACACAAAACCGCTGCCGCGCAGCAGGCCTTCCAGCGCGGCGTCGGCGGAAGGCGCGCCCTGGACGCCGCCTGTGCGCAGGCCCTTGAGTTGATCGGAGCGGTAGACCAGTTGCGTGCCGGACTGTCGTGCCAGTGTGTCGAGGGCGGCGCGCAGTTCGCCGGCAGGCACCGAGATCGGGCCGGTGGTGGAGCCGGTGGCCCCCTGGGCTTGCGCCTGCAGTGCCACGGTGCAGGCCACGCTCAACAGCAACAGACGGAACGGTCTCAGCATTGGTTTCCCCTTCGTGCGTCCGGCCCGCGAAGCGCGGGCCACCCGACACCATCGAGACGAGCGAACCCGGCGAATCCCCACTCGCCCGGCCGGCTCAGCGGCTGTGCAGCACGATCAGGTCGCCTCGGCGCTCCGCGCGCACCCCGAAGCCCTGTTCGAGCAGGCGTACGAAACCATCCACGTTCGACCAGCGCAGATTGCCGCCGATGCGCAGGGCGGCGGCCTCCGCATCGCCCATCACCAGCGTCGTCCCGCCGTAGCGGTTGAATTCGGCCGCGGCCTCGGCCAGCGGCGTGTCTTCGAAATGCAGATAGCCGCCACGCCAATCGAGCGCGCGTTCGGCCTCCGCGACGGTGCCGGTACGCACCAGCACGCCGTTGCGGGTGGCCAGGGCGGTGCTGCCGGCCGGCAGCAGGGTCACCGGCGTGGGCGGTTGCCCCGGCACCGGGTCGGACTCCAGCCGCACCAGTCCTTCGGTGACCACCACCCGCAGATCGGGGCCGTCGCGGCGGACCGAGAATCGGGTGCCTACCGCCACCACCCGGCGGGCATCGGCCGCGACCACGAACGGCCGCGCGCGGTCCTTGGCGGCATCGAAGAATGCCTCGCCGCTGCGCAGATTGATCCGTCGCTGGCCGCGGGACATCGCGACCTCGATGCGGCTGCCGCTGCTCAGCGTGGCCTGCGAGCCGTCGGTGAGCCGCACATCACGCAGGCGGCCGATGTCGCTGGCATAGCTGGCGGTGTCGACGCGGGCGAGGTCGCGCCAGCTCCACGCGGCCAGTGCACCGCAGATCACGACGGTCGCGGCCAGCCCCGCCCGCAGCCACCGGCGCGGCGGCGGTGCCGGCCTGCGCGGGGAGAAGGTCAGGGTGTCGGGCCGTTCGACCCAATCGGTCTCGTCCGGCGAGCGCCCGGCGGCGGCGCGCGCAGCCCATGCCGCCCTTGGCGGCGGTCCCGACGTCGCGCGGCCGGCGGCCAGCGCTTTCAGCCGCCCGCTCTCCATCCACGCGGCTTCCAGGCGCAGGAAGGCGACGCGATGGGCGGCGGACGTCGCGAGCCAGGCGTCCAGCCGGCCGGTATCCGCCTCCGACCAGTCGCCGGCTTCGCGCTGCGCCAGCCACGTCGCGGCGGTCTGCTCAATCCGTCCGCTGCTGTCCGCGTTCATGTCCATCCTCCTGCCCATGGCCCGCGCTGCGATCCGCATCGCGTCCGCTTTCGCCGGCATGATCGACGCGCGTGCCCGCATCGCCGCCGTAGAAGTGGTCGGCGATCAGGCGGATGCCATTGGCGACATGTTTTTCCACGGTTTTCTCGCTGATCCCCAGCCGCGATGCGACCACCTTCTGCGGCAATTCCTCGACCCGGCGCAGCCACAGCACTTCCCGGCAGCGCTCGGGCAGGCGATCGAACGCCTCGCCGAGCCGCCGCAGGGCCTGGCGCCCGCCGAACCTGCGTTCGGGAGACACCTCATCCACCAAGACGTGCAAGGGCTCCAAATCACCCATCGTCTCGATCGACACCACCCGGCCGCGCCGCAGCCGGTCGGTGACCAGGTTGCGGGCGCTGGTGAACAGGAAGGATTTCGGCGACGCCGGCAGCGCCTTCGCCGCGGCCTCGTAGACCCGGACGTAGACCTCCTGGCGCAGGTCGTGGATCTCGTCGCGATGCGGCCAGCAGCGCCGCAGGTGGCGCATCAACGCCTCCTCGTGGACGAGGATCTCGCGGACGAACCAATCGTCAAGCGGGCTGCGCATCCACGAACCATAGCGGATCGCCGGCGCCCGTGGTCGCCGGGTCTTCGTGCGGAGGGAAGATGCCCGCCCGTTCGTCTACTGTTCGAACGCAGTCCCGGGCGTGGCCCGCACGCCGTCCGTTCGCCAGGTGAGGAGAGGTCGCATGAAACGCCCCGTTGTCCGTCGCAGGTTCCGCTCGTTCGCGCTCGCGTCGATCGCGGCGCTGCTGCTCGTGCTGTTCACCCTGCCGGCGGCGGCCCGCGATTACCGGCGGTACATGATCGGCGACCCGGCCGCGCCCACTCCCGGCCGGGTCGAGCCCGGCCTGCTGCTGATGGGGGGCGGCGACCGCAATTTCGATGCGCTGCGCTGGTTCCTGAAGAAGGCCGGCAACGGCCATCTGGTGGTGCTCCGCGCATCGCAGGCCAACGAAGTGGCCGAGGAGTTCTACCGCGACGTCGGCGGCATCGCGTCGGTCGAGACCTTCGTGTTCAAGGGCCGCGGCTCCTCGGACGACCCGAAGATGCTCGCCAGCCTCGCCCGGGCCGACGGCATCTTCATCGCCGGCGGCGACCAGGCGCGCTATGTCCGCTACTGGAAAGGCACGCCGGTGGCGGCGGCGCTGGACGCCCACGTCCGCGCCGGCAAGCCGATCGGCGGCACCAGCGCAGGGCTCGCCATCCTGGGCGAATACCTCTATGGCGCGATGGACAACGGCAGCATCCGCAGCCCCGAGGCGCTGGCCGATCCGCTCGGCCCCGCGGTCACCATCGAACAGGATTTCCTGCACATCGAGCGGCTGAAGGGCGTCGTCACCGACACCCATTTCAAGGAACGCGACCGTCTCGGCCGCCTGTTCGCCTTCGTCGCCAAGGCCGAAACGATGACCGGCTCGCCCCGGCGTGGCCTGATCGGCCTGGGCGTGGACGAGAGCGCCGCGCTGGCGGTGGAAGGCGACGGCAGCGGACGGATCTACGCCACCGACCCGGCCGGCAGCGCCTGGCTGGTCCGCGGCGGCTTCGCCGAGGTCCAGGTCGCCGGCAGACCGCTCGCCCTGCGCCGGGTGGAAGTGACCGGAATCGGTGCCGGTTCCGTGGTCCATCTGCCCGAGGGGCGGGTGGAGGCGCCCGTCTTCCAGCGCGCCTACCGCGTGTCCGGCGGCCGGGTGGAGGAAGTCGCCCCGATGCTGCTGGCGATCCATGGCGGCGCCGGCGTCGAGCGCCGCGACATGTCCCCGGAGGACGAGCGCGACGCTCGTGCAGCGCTGGTCTTGGCCCTGCGCCGCGGCCACGCCGAACTGAAGGCCGGCAAGCCGGCGGTGGACGCGGTGGTCGCCGCCATCGCCGTGCTGGAGGACGACCCGCACTTCAACGCCGGTCGCGGCGCGGTCTTCACTCATGACGGCCGCAACGAACTCGACGCCTCGATCATGGACGGCGCCACCCGCAAGGCCGGCGCCGTGGCCGGCGTCCATCGGGTCAAGAATCCGATCCTGCTGGCGCGGGCGATCATGGACCGGTCCGAGCACGTGATGATGATTGGCGACGGCGCCGAGGCCTTCGCCAAGATCCAGGGCGTGGAGCTGGTCGATCCGGCCTGGTTCCGCACCGAAAAGCGCTGGCAGCAACTGCAGCGACGGTTGCGCGAGAAAGAGCAGGGGGCGATCGACCACGGTCGCCCCGGTCGCCGTTTCACCGGCACGGTCGGCGCGGTGGCGCTCGATACCCGCGGCGCGCTGGCCGCCGGCACCTCCACCGGCGGCATGACCGACAAACGCTACGGGCGGGTCGGCGACGCCCCGATCATCGGCGCCGGCACCTGGGCGGACGATCTGTGCGCGTTTTCGGGCACCGGCTGGGGCGAGTTCTACATCCGTGCCGCCGCCGCGCATGCGGTCTGCAGCCGCATGCATTACCTGAACGAAGGGCCGGCCGAGGCGGGGCATGCGATCATCAACACCGAAATTCCGGGCATGGGCGGGGACGGCGGCGCGATCGTCCTGGGCGCCGACGGCCGCATCGGCATGCCGTTCAACACCGAAGGCATGTTCCGTGGCTGGATCGGCGCCGACGGCGAACCGCACATCGCCATCTATGCCGGCGATCCGTTGCCGCTGCCCGCCGCGTCATCCCCCTGAATCCATGGGCACGACACCGGAATGCATCCGCAAGCGTTGACAGCAAATCCGAGTGCCGTCAGAATTGCGGGCTGTTTTCACCGTGTACTGTTTTACCGGACGTTGTTCAGCCGGAGGGATACCCAAGCGGCCAACGGGGGCAGACTGTAAATCTGCTGGCTTACGCCTTCGGTGGTTCGAATCCACCTCCCTCCACCATCTCCGCGCCGGTCGGCAAAGGGGTGGCGCCGAAGCTGGATGCGTCAGTTCCGCACGATGCGGGAGTAGTTCAATGGTAGAACCTCAGCCTTCCAAGCTGATGGTGCGGGTTCGATTCCCGTCTCCCGCTCCAATGCGGCGCCTTGAACGACCCGGTCGGCGGCACCAGATCCGGTAGCGTTATCCGGTATCACCACATCGTTGCTCACGTAGCTCAGTCGGTAGAGCACCTCCTTGGTAAGGAGGAGGTCGAAGGTTCGATTCCTTTCGTGAGCACCACCCCATCGTCAACCCAGTTGAGTTCAAAGAGAAGCAATCATGGCCAAGGGTAAGTTCGAGCGCACCAAGCCTCACGTGAACGTGGGGACGATCGGTCACGTGGACCACGGCAAGACGACGCTGACGGCGGCGCTGACGAAGATCGGCGCGGAGC
>WYBC01000003.1 GCA_011526085.1 Lysobacter sp.
GCGCAGATCGCCGCGAGCATCGTGGAGTTCGGGTGGACCTCGCCGATCCTGGTCGATGGCGACAACGGCGTGATCGCCGGCCACGGTCGGCTGCTCGCCGCACGCCGGCTCGGCATGACCGAAGTGCCGGTGATCGAACTGGCGCACCTGGACGCGGGGCAGAAGCGCGCGCTGGTCATCGCTGACAACCGCATCGCACTCAACGCGGGGTGGGACGACGCGCTGCTGGTGCTGGAACTCGCGGACCTCTCGGACGCGGGCTTCGATCTGGATCTGACCGGCTTCTCTGCCAGCGAGATCGAGCGCCTGCTCGACCTGGTGGAAGACGGCGACGCGGTGGGTGGCGATACAGAACACGCATTGCGTACTGCGGAAGCGGCGAACGACGAAGGGGCCGACGCGCCGGAGGACAGCGACGAAGACGGTGACGAGGACCACGATCCCGTACCAACGATGGCGCCGGTGTCCCGCGCGGGCGATGTCTGGATCATCGGACCGCACCGCCTGATTTGCGGCGACGCCGCCGATCCGGCCGTGGTCGCGGCGCTAATGCTCGGCGAGACAGCGCATCTGTGCATCACCTCGCCGCCCTACGCCCGGCAGCGCGACTACGCCAGCAGCATCGGCGACTGGGACGTGCTGATGCGTGGCGTGTTCGCTGCCGCCGACGATGCCTTGCGCGACGACGCGCAGTTGCTGGTCAACCTCGGTCTCGTCCACGACGACAACGAAGTGCAGCCGTACTGGGATGACTGGACCGCGTGGATGCGCGCGCAGGGCTGGCGGCGGTTCGGCTGGTACGTCTGGGACCAGGGACCGGGCCTGCCGGGCGACTGGCGCGGACGCCTCGCGCCCAGCTTCGAGTTCGTCTTCCACTTCAACCGACACAATCGCAAGGCGAACAAGACCGTGCCGTGCAAGTTCGCCGGGCAGGACATCCACCTGCGCGCCGATGGCTCGTCCACCGCGCTGCGTGGCCGGGATGGCGGCGCGCTGGCGTGGTCGCACGAACACCAGCCGACACAGGCCATGCGGATTCCGGATTCTGTTATTCGCGTCATGCGCCACAAGGGCAAGCTCGGCCGGGGCATCGACCATCCAGCGGTGTTCCCGATCGCGCTGCCGACGTTCGTGATCGAGGCGTACTCGGATGCGGGCGAGGTGGTGTACGAACCCTTCGGCGGCAGCGGCAGCACGCTGATCGCCTGCGAACGCACCGGGCGCGTCTGCCGTGCGGTGGAGATCGCCGCGGAGTACGTCGATGTCGCCATCGAACGCATCCGTCAGCAATTGCCGGGCGTGCAGATCATGCTCGAAGCGACCGGGGAACCGTTTGATGCGGTCGCGGCCGAACGGCGCGGCGCCACGTCGGAGGCGGCATGAGCTGGGTCGCGGAGAAGATCGAGCACTGGCCGCTCGCGCGGCTGTTGCCCTATGCGCGCAACGCGCGCACGCACTCGGACGACCAGGTTGCGCAGATCGCGGCCAGCATCGTCGAGTTCGGGTTTACGAACCCGTGTCTCGTCGGTGCCGATGGCGTGCTGGTGGCGGGTCATGGTCGCCTGTTGGCGGCGCGCAAGCTCGGGCTGGAGACGGTACCGGTGGTCGTGCTCGATCACCTCTCGCCGACCCAGCGTCGCGCGCTGGTGCTTGCGGACAACCGCATCGCCGAGAACGCCGGCTGGGACGACGCGATGCTGCGCACCGAGTTGGAGGCGCTGCAGGCCGACGGCTTTGACCTGGATCTGACCGGTTTCGATCCGGACGCACTCGCCGAGTTGCTGGCGGGCGAGGAGACCGACCAGGCCGGCGAGGTCGACGATGACGACGCGCCCGATGAGGCGGCCGCCGTGGTGTCGCGTCCCGGCGATCTGTGGGTGCTGGGCGAACATCGCGTGCTGTGCGGGGACGCCACTGACCCGCAGAGTTACGCGCGCCTGCTGGACGGTGCGCAGGCGGACATGGTCTTCATCGATCCGCCCTACAACGTCGACTACGCCAACAGCGCGAAGGACAAGCTGCGCGGCACGCAGCGTCCGATCCTCAACGACAATCTCGGCGCGGCCTTCCACGACTTTCTGCTCGACGCGTTGACGCCTGTGGTGGCGCATTGTCGCGGCGCGATCTACATCGCCATGTCCTCGGGCGAGCTCGACACGCTGCAGGCCGTGTTCCGCGCCGCAGGCGGTCACTGGTCGACGTTCGTGATCTGGGCGAAGAACACCTTCACGCTCGGACGTGCCGACTACCAGCGCCAGTTCGAGCCGATCCTCTACGGATGGCCGGAAGGCGCGCAGCGCCACTGGTGCGGCGACCGCGACCAGGGCGACGTGTGGCAGATCAAGAAGCCGCAGCGCAACGATCTGCATCCGACGATGAAGCCGGTGGAGTTGGTGGAGCGGTGCATCCGCAACTCCAGCCGGCCGGGCGACGTGGTGCTCGACAGCTTCGGCGGATCGGGCACGACGCTCATCGCCGCGCACAAGAGCGGCCGGCGCGCGCGACTGATGGAACTCGATCCTAAGTACGTCGACGTGATCGTGCGCCGCTGGCAGACCTGGAGCGGCGAATCCGCAGTGCGCGAAGCCGACAGCATGCCGTTCGACGATGCGGCGGATGTCCTGGCATGACCCCGGCACCGCACGCGCCGGCCTTCTACAACGAAATCGAACCCTACCTCTGCACATGGCTCAACCACCAGATCGCCGCCGGCCTGATTGCGCCGGGGCGCGTCGACGGGCGCGACATCCGTGACCTCGACCCGAACGATCTCGCGGGCCACCGGCAGGTCCACCTGTTCGCGGGTGTCGGCGGATGGGCCTACGCCGCCCGGCTCGCCGGCTGGCCCGACGACGCCGAACTGTGGAGCGCCTCGTGCCCGTGCCAGCCGTTCTCGGTCGCGGGCAAGCGTGGCGGGACCGACGATCCTCGGCACCTATGGCCCGACGTGTTTCGGCTCGTCCGTGCCCGAAGGCCCGCTGTACTGGTGGGAGAACAGGTTGCGGCGGCGGTTGGCCAGCATTGGCTCGATCGAGTGTTCGCTGACCTGGAAGGTCTCGGTTACGCCTGCCGGGCGATCATTGTCCCGGCTTGTGCCGTCAACGCACCCCATCGAAGAGATCGACTGTGGTTTGTGGCTCACTCCGACGACGCGCGACTACAAGGATTCGCCGGGGATGTCGCTGGCGCCGAGGAAGGATGGCGCGTCGCGAACGGATCTGTTGCCGCGTCAGGTGTACGCGACGATGCGCGCACTGTGGGCGACACCGACCGCGTCGGCGGACAAATCGATCCGCACGCCGGAGGGCGCGCGCCGGGAAGTCGAGCGCGACCGTTCGCCGGATCTGGCGGCGCAGACGCTGGCGCTGTGGCCAACGCCGACGAGTCTGGCGCTGCCGAAGGACGGCTACAACGGGGCGGGGAATTCAGCGGGGCTGGTGGCGATCCGACAGATCGCGCTGGGACTGTATCCGACATCGACCAGCGCCTGCGCGAGCGGCGGCCAGACCTCGCGCAGCGGCAAGCGCGGGAACGAACCGTTGCTGCGCGGGATCGCGATGGACTTGAGCGCGGCGCTTGGGACGACGTCGAGTGGATCGTCGGCTACGACGGCAAGCTGCGCCGGGTCCCTCGATCCGGCATTCGTCTTCTGGCTCATGGGATTCCCGCGCGCATTCCTCGATTGCGCGCCGCAGGCAATGCGATCGTCCCGATCCTCGCGGCGGAAGTCCTCCGCGCGCTGCGCGAAGGGTGATGCCGGATAACAAAAAAGGGCCGGATGTGATCCGGTCCCGGTGCCGCTACTCGTCGGCGAACGTGAAGCTGCCGGGGCCGTTGCCTTCGTCATCGCTGAGCAGGATGAGCGTGCGTTCCTTGCCGTCGCGACACTTGACGACGAAGCCATAGAGTTCTTCGTCGAGGGGATCGTCGCTGGCACCGCTGCGGGCAAGCGCGGTGATGGTGCCGCCGACCAGCGGCGCGAGTTGCTTGAGGTAGAAATCGATCGAGGAGGACATCGGAAACTCCAGTGGTGGTGGGTAAGGGTTCAATCGTCGAGGCGCGGTCAACCGCGCTCGACGGTCTCGTCGTGGATCGCGGCGTGAATCACGAAGCCGGTGAGGTAAGGCAATCCCTGCGGGATGCCGTAGTCGATGGCGGTGCGCCGCTTGATGGTCATGCGCATCCATGCCGCGACGGTGTTCGTGATCGCATCGGGCAGCGCCTGACCGTGGTACTGATGGCCGCAGACTTCATCGGCGAAGTGCCGTCCGGCCTTGCTGTCGAGAAAGGCGCGTACCGCGTCGAGCGATTCGCCGGTGGCCTCGGCGATGGCGGTCATGGCGAGCGGCCACGCGACGCTGGCGTAGCCGCCCATCGTGCCCCAGAAGCCCCAGCTTTCGTTTTCGGTGGCGGGGAGGGCGGTGTCCGTGTTCGTGTTCATGCTGTGATGTCTGTCGTGTGGTGTGTGTGCGGACATGAACGCGCTGTTCGCGATGGAAGCCAAGCGAAAGATCGCGTTCTTCGACTTGTTTTTTCCGCTCTTTCGCGAGCCGCATCGCATGCCGATTTTCACTGCGCAATGCCGCGCATCGGCACGGCATTGCGTTGGGCTGCGTTGCGCTGCGACATCACGCCGTCGGCGCGTCGTCGACGATGCGGTACACGCGCACGCCGCCTTCGGCCCTGTCGGAGGTGACGGTCAGGCCGAGCTTCTTCTTGAAGGCCCCGGCGAAGGTGCCGCGCACCGTATGCGCCTGCCAGTTCGTCGCTTCGCAGATCTGCGCGATGGTGGCGCCCTCGGGCCGCTTGAGCATCGCGATCACCTGCGCCTGCTTGCTGTTCTCACGGGTGCGCGGCGTTGCATGTTCGCCTTCGCCGGAGCCTTCGGTCTTCGGCGCGGCCTTGGCCTTGCGTGCGGCCTTCTTGCCGGCCGGCGTCGCCGTTTCGGTGGCGGCGGTCTGGTCGGGACGCGGGCGGCCAAGCGCCTCGTAGGCGGCGTCGGTGACGATCCAGTCGCCGTTGCTGCCGATGATCATCGCGCGGGTGAAGAGGCCTTCGATGACCTTCTTGCGCGCGCCGCCCTTGATGGTGTCGGGGAACCATTCGA
>WYBC01000035.1 GCA_011526085.1 Lysobacter sp.
GGTCGCGGCATCCAGCACGCCGTCGCCGACCGCGACGCCGGAATCCGCGGTCTGCGCGACCTGCGCGTACGCGCGCGTCTCCTGCAGGCGGCCCATCGCGTCGTAGAGGTAGTCGGTGCGTTCGGTCTTCGCTTCCTTGCCCATCGCCCAGGTCGTCATCTGGCCGACGTAAATTTGATCCGCAGGCGTGAGATTGCCGAGGTAATAGGACGCTTCGGAGGCGAGACCGACATAACGGCGCATCGCGATGACCTGGCCGGCAGCCGCGGCACCGCCCTTCGCGGCGGTGCCATCGCCGTAGAGATATTCGGTCACACCGCCTTCCGCATCCACGACGAACCGCAGCTTCACGCCCTGATAGACATAGCGCGTGGTCAGCGCGGTGGCGACGGACGGATTCTGCCCGGCTGCGGCGCCATCGGGATCGACCGCGGAGTATCGCGTTTCCGAGGTGACGAGACCGGTATACCCCAGATAGGTCCGTTCGATGCGATTGCCGAGCAGATCCCACTGCCGGGTCAGGTTGCCCGCGGTATTGAACTCGGAATCGACCTGCGACAGCAGCGTTGCGCCGCGCTGCACCTTGATCTGCACGACATTGCCCGCGGTGTCGTAGCTGTAGGTGGTGACATCGGAGAGGCCGTCGACCTGCGGCAACACGATCTCGATCAACTCGTGGGTCGCGGCATCGAAACGATAGACCCAGTCGCGATCGGCAGGATCCGTGACCGTGACGGATTTCGGCCCCGTGGTTTCGTCGCCATACGTGTAGAACGTGGTCTGGCCGGCGCCGTCGGCATCGTTGTCGTTGAAGTCGCCGACCGTCGTGCGGACCACGCGGCCGTCTTCGTCGTAGCCGAAGCTCACCATCGTACCGTCGCTGTACATCACCGAAGCGACGCGCAGATCCTCCGCCGACTCGGAGACGTATTGATAGGTCGTCCGGAACAGCTTGCCGTCGTTCGCGCCGACGGACGACGTGCTCCACGCATCGTCGCCCGTCTGGGCCGACATCGTCGCGACCCGGTTCGCGACATCGAGATCGACGCCGCCACCTCCTGGCGTCAGATCGGTGGTCACCGAACCGAGGCGACCCACGATGTCGTAGGCGTACCAGACCTGGCCGCGGACGATGCCGTTTTCCCGGGTGATCACGCCGGACAGGCGACCGCTGCCGTCGTAGGCGAAGAACAGGCCGTCGGCCGTGGCGTCAAGGCCGGAAACGACGCTGAACAGGCGCCCGGTATCGATGTTGTAATTCAGGTTGTAGCTGGCGCCGCTGCTGCCCTTGACGATCGACACGAGCCGGCCGCCGTTGCTGCCGGATGCGTCGTAGACCTCGCGGTCCATGGTCGCACCGTCGTACCAGGTCCACGTGGTGCCGGTCGCATCGGCCAGGATGAGATCCTGCGCGCCATCGCCGACCATCGAGACGTAGGCGTTCCGGCCGGCATCCCAGGAAAACACCACTTCGCTGCCATCGGCGAGCGTGCGCGTCACCGTGCTGCCGGATTGATTGAGGGTGCCGGTCAGGTTCGAGATGCGCCGCTCGAAAATGTTGAGCCAGCCGTCCTGCCCCACCTGCACCTGGCGGCCGCTCTCGGTCACCTGACCGCGGCTGTTGTAGGTCCGCACGAAACCGATCGGCAGCCCGCGGGTCAGGATCGACTCGTCGATGTCCTGCAGCACCAGATTGCCGGTCGCGAGGTTGACGTACTGGCGTTCGCCGCTCTGGCCGACACCGCCGGCACCGCCCGACGCGCCTCCCAACTGGGTCAGGGAGGAATTGAACGTGCCGAGACCGGTACCGGTGAAGACAGCAACCATGGGGAACCCTTTGATCTGAAGATGGTGGTGGGCGTCGTACGCCCGAACATGAGTCACTCATCCCGCTTGCGAGACGAAGGTTTAGAGGGAAATGCGATCGACGCCTGCCTGCGTTCAGCATCGCTTCCGACGACCGTCGGGGCGATTGATGCCGACGATCGAACCCGCTCAGCGCAGTTCGCGAAGGGCGTGGCGCAGGCGTGTCAGTGCTTCGTGATGCAACTGGGACACGCGCCCTTTCGTGAGCTGCATGTCCTCGGCGATCGCGGTGAACGGGATGTGCTCGAAGTAATGCGCGACGACGATCCGGCGCAGGCGTTCCGGCAGCCGGCTCACCGCCGCGGTCAGGCGGGAATCGATCTGGCTGCGCTTGACGTAGGCATAGGCATCGTCGCCGCGGTCCACCGCGGCGTGATCCAGCAGGTAGCCGATGCCCAGCCCGATGATCGCCTCGACCACGCCGTCGAAGGGATCGTCGTCGTTGCCGTGGAAATGCGACAGGCGCTCGGCATGGCGGGAGTCGTCGCTGGTCACGCCGCGTTCGCGCAGCAGCGCGCGCAGTCCGTTGAAGACCGCGCCGCGCACCCGGGGCTTCGCGAACGCACGGAAATCGACACCGCGCTCCGGGTCGTACCGGGTCATCGCGTCGAGCATGCCGAGTTCCGCGTTCTGGACGAAATCGTTGCAGTCGAGGCTGTAGACGGACACGCGGCGATAGACGTTGCGGCCGACCGCGGCCGCCCAGGGCATGTACAGATGGAACAGATGATCGCGCGCCGCGATGTCGGAACTGCGGCGATATCGCTGCCAGAGTTCCGTTTCGGCGACGGATTCGATCCCCTGCGACATCATGAACGGGCTCTCAGGTCCAGTAACTGCTCAGCAGCGCCCTGGACACCAGGACCCATCCGTCGATCAGCACGAACAGCAATATCTTCAGCGGCAGGCTGATCGTCGCCGGCGGCACCATGATCATGCCCAGCGACATCAGGACCGCGCCGACGACCAGATCGATCATCAGGAACGGCAGGAAGATGACGAAGCCGATCTGGAACGCGGTCTTCAGCTCGCTGAGCAGGAAGGCCGGCGCCAGATGGCGCATGGCGATGTCGTCGATGGTCTTCGGCGCGGGCGCGCGCGCCATTTCCAGCACCGCGCGCAGGTCGGATTCGCGCGTCTGCCGGATCATGAACTGGCGCAGCGGCACCGAGCCGCGGTCCAGCGCTTCGCGGGTGTCGATCTGTTCGGCCATGTACGGGCCGATCGCGACCTTGTTCACCTCGTCGATCACCGGCGCCATCGTGAAATACGTCAGGCAGATCGACAGGGTGATGATGACGCTGTTCGGCGGCGTCTGCGGCAGGCCGAGGGCGTGGCGCAGCAGCGACAGCACGATCACGATCCGGGTGAACGCGGTCATGCCGATCAGCATCACCGGGATCAGCGACAGCAGCGACAGCGCGACGAAATTGCGCAGCACCGGCGAATAGTCCTGCTTCAGGACATTGCCGACGGTATCGACCGGGTCGGCGGCGATGGCCGCACCGGCGACGCCGACCAGGCAGGCCAGGGCCACGATCGCCAGGCGACGCAGCGCGGTGCGCGCGGCGGTCGCGGGCCGTGCGGCGTCAGCGGGCATCGTCGTGCGCGCGGTCGTGCGCGCGGTCGTCGTGCATGGAGTCGTCGGGTGTCGCTGCAGCATCGTTTTCGATCTCTTCGACGGAAATGTGTGACGCCTGGATCTCCGGCACGGGAACCAGGGTGGTCTGCGCGGTCGACTCGACCAGCAGGTAACGGCGCTCGCCGTCGCGGATGCGATAGACCATCGTCTTGGCGCCGACGCGCAGCGCCTGTTCGACCTGCATCTGCGGACGGCCGGCGGCGCGTGCGGGCGCGGCGACGATCCAGCGATCGAGCAGGCCACGTTTGCGCGCGAACTGCAGCGCCACCACCAGCAGCGCCAGCAGCAGGATCGCGGCGAACACCGCGCCCCCGGCATCGGCGGCGAGACCACCGCCTTCGTCGCGGTACGGAATCGCCTGCTGCGCGGTCTCGGCGCGCGGCTGCGCCGGCACCGGTGCGGGCGCCGTCGCCGGGATCGTTGCCGGCGTCGCGGTGGCGGGCGCTGCCGCCGTCGCCGGCGACGCCGATGCGGTCGTCGGCATCAGGCCACTTCGATGATGCGGACGCCGAAGTGATCGTCGACCGCCAGCAGTTCGCCGCGCGCGACCGGCTTGCCGTCCAGCATCAGCGTCAGCGGCGCTTCGAGCAGTTCGTTCATCTTGACCACGTCGCCCGCCGCGAGCGAGAACAGGCGCTCGACCGACATCGTGACCGTGCCGACCTGCGCGGTCATCGCCACCTGGACATGACCGATCAGGCCGATGTCGCGGCTGAGCGTGGCGGTGCGCGACGCGGCATCGGCGTCGGCATCGAAGGCCGGGTCTTTCGCGAGATTGGTTTTCATTTCTGGGGATTCCTCTGGAGATGGGTTTTCACGACTTTCAGCGCGCGATGGCCGTCTTCCGCGACCAGCGTGCCGCGGAGGATCTCGCCGCCGTCGCCGGCCACGAGGCGCAGGCCCGCACCGATCGGGATCGAGGTCTTGATGACTTCGCCGGGCTGGAAGGACAACGAATCGGCGAGCGGCGCGGTGCCCAGATCGAGCACCGCGTCGAAGGTGGCGTCGATCGTCTTCACCGCGTCGCGCCGCGCGACCAGCGCCTCGCCCGGCGGCATCCGCACCGGCACCAGCGCCGCGCACAGCGCCGAGTCGAAGTGCAGTTCGAAACGGATCGTGCCGACCGAGATCTGCATGCCGATGGCACCGAAACGCGCGCCGATGTCGGCCGCGGCCGGCACGCCGGACACCGGCGCCAGCGCGGTCGGCGCATTCGCCGGAAAGCACGCGCGGGCCAGATCGGTCAGCGCGCGCAGGCCGATGCCCGCCGCCAGCCCGGAGGTGTCGGCGACGGCGAGACCGGCGAGCCTGCAGCCGAGATGCTCGAAGGTCGCGCCGGCGACGCGCAGGCTCAGCGTCGCACCGGCATCGGCGAGCGCGTACCAGCGCACGTCGGCGGCCGCGATCTCGGAGCGCTGCGCCGTCAGCAGTTCGACCTCGATCGTCGGCCGCTGGGCGGCGGTGGCCCACTGCCCGATCCAGCGCTCGGCGCGCTCCAGCGCCAGCGCGCGCAGTGCTTCCATGCGCGAGGCGCTCTGCCAGCGGAAGGGCGTGACGCTCATCAGCCGCCCCGAGTGCTGTTGTAGAGCTGTTCGAGCATTTCATTGCTGACGCTCATCACGCGCGAGCTGGCCTGGTAGCCGCGCTGGATGATGATCATGTCGGCGAACTCCTGGGTCAGGTCGACGTTCGACATTTCCAGGCTGCCGCCAGCGATGCGGCCGAAGCCGCTCTGGGTCGGACGGCCGTAGTTGACGTCGGAAATGGTGGCGCCCGAGATCAGGCGGCCGCCGTCGAGGCTGAGCGAGGCTTCGTTCGGGAAGGTCGCCAGCGCGATCTGCGGGCCGTCGCGACGCTCGGAGGCCGAGTAGATCAGCTGGAGAACGCCGCGCTCGTTGAACTTGATTTCGGTCGCGCCCAGCACGCCGTGGCCGTCGACCACCCGCGAAGTGAGGTTGCTCGCCAGACCGCTGAGCGAGGTCATGCCGTCGAGCGCGCCGGGCGTGCCGAAGTTCATCGTGATCGCCTGGGTGGTGCCGCCCGCGACCGGCAGCGCGATGGCGACGGTGTTGAAGCCCGCCACCAGCGTGCCGCCGGCGTCGAAGCGCACTTCGCCGGTGCCGATCTGGGTGCCGGCATCGTTGGTGATGCGCACCAGGAAGCTGCCCGGGGTGACCGCGGAATTGCTGGTGAAGGTGGCGGTGAGATTGTGCGAACCGCCCTGCGCGTCGAACACGCGGATGTTGTTGACCGTGCTGGTCTGCACCGGACTGCCGGCGGCGACCGCGGCGATGTTGCCGCTGATGCGCACGTCGGTGGTGGCGACGGCCGGGATCGAGCGGTAGTTGTCCAGATCGATCGGCGCGAGGTTGCCGGTCTGGTCGTAGGCCATCACGCGATACCCGTTGACCGAGTCGACGAGAAAGCCGTCGTTGTCGAAACGGAACTGGCCGGCGCGGGTGTAGTGCAGATTGCCGGCGAGGTCGGTGAGGATGAAGTAGCCGTCGCCCTCGATCGCCAGATCGGTGACGTTGCCGGTCTGGCGGATGTCGCCGGACTGCGTGCGCAGACCTTCACCCGAGATGCGGGTACCGCGTCCGCCGCCGATGTTCGAGAAGAACGAATCGCTGCCGCGGAAACCGGGCGTATTCATGTTGGCGACGTTGTTGCTGACCGTGTTCAGGCTCCTCGAAAAGCTGAAGAGACCGGAAAGGCTGTTGAAAAGTGCTTGGAACATGGGTGTCTCCTCAAGGTGTTCAGGGTCTGACGAGCGTGACTTGGGACAGGCGGATCGAGGTCCGGACATCGGTGCCGTTGGCGACGGTGAGCTGTGCGCCATCGGAGGTGAATCGCACGGCGGTGACCGTGCCGGTGAACGCGGTGGCCAGTCCGCTGACTTCCACCTGGCGATTGAGCAGCCCCACCGCCTGGGTGGTGGCGTTCATCGACAGCAGGTCCGTCGTGTTCTGGCTGGTCTGGCGGGATTGCTCCAGCGAGGTGAACTGCGCGAGCTGGGCGAGGAACTCGCGGTTGTCCACCGGTTCCAGCGGATCCTGGAACTGCAGCTGGGTCAGGAACAGGCGGATGAAATCCTCCTGATTGATGGTGTTGTTCTGGGTGGTGTTGGTGTCCTGGGCGTTCAGGACGCCACCGATGGCATCGACCGGCATGCGCTTACTCCCGTGTCCTGTCGGAATCTGGATCGCTGGCGGGGTTGCGCCAGAATTCGTGGCCGTTGACCACCACGCGCTCCAGCGAAACGCCGTGTTCGCGCGCGAATTCGCGCAGGCCGTCGACGACGCGGCGGGTCTCGTCGCCGTCCATGCGGTAGTCGCGCAACAGCACCACCGGATCGTGGCCGTCGCGTTCGATCCACTTCATCCAGCGCGACAGCCATTCCGACACCACCGGTGTCGAAGCGGCACCGATCGTCGCCGCGCCGGGCGCCTCGACGCCGCGCGCGGTGATGCGCACCACGCCGGGCGCGAACACCGCGTCGCCGGGTACGGCCGCGCCCGACGGCAGGGTTCCGTTCTGCGGACGACCCTGCGCATCGAAATACGGCAAGCCCCCATGCCCGGGCGACGACATCGCACCGGGCGTCGCGATCGGCACCACGCCGGGCGCGACCATGCCGGGCGCGCGCAGACTCTGATCGAGCCGGCCACCGGCGGCGAGACGCCACGGCAGCGACACCACTTCGCGTTCGCCGTTCGGCCCGCGGACATGGCATTGCAGCATCTGCGTCACGGCATCCTGCGGATCGATCACGGCAGCGACGGCAACGGCCGGATCGCCGGAAACGAGACCAGGCGGCGTCGGCGTGGCCGGCGCGAGATCATGCGATGCGGATTCGCCCGGCGCGGGTGCGAATGGCGCAGGCAACGCGGACGCGGGCCGCGCGGTTTCGCCCGGCGCCAGCATCGGCGGATTCGCATGCGCGGCATCGCCAGGCAGGTCCCGCGGCAACAGCGCCAGCGCGGGATCGACCATGCCCGGCGACAGCGACGCGTCGAGCATCCCCGGCGGCAAGGATGTCGCGAGCACGGCCTGTCCCGGATCGCCGTGCTGTCCGTCGGGACCGGATCGGCCATCGGGCAGCGAGCCGGACTCCGCACCGGGATTCGACAGCGCCCATTCCAGGAACGAGGGTACGCCGGGCGGGGATTCCTGCGCCGCCGGACGCGGCGTCGGCGGCGAAGCGGTCTGATGCAAGCGATCAATCATGGCGATTCTCCTGGGCACCGACCGCGATGAGCGAAGCCATCCGGTCGAACAGACGTTTTTCCTCGAGGTCGTTTTCCTGCAGGACCACGCGCTCGCAGCGGGTCTCGGCGACGCGGCTCCGCGAACGCGCCTGCAGATGCTCCGAAACCGCATCGTCGCGAACGCGATTGGCGTCATCGAGCGTGTCGGTGCGTGCGCGCACGTCATCGGCGGCGCGCTGCTCGAATTCGTCGACCGCGCGCAGCCACCCGAGATCCAGCGCCTGCGCGCCGAGCAGTTCGTCGCGACGGCTCCGGATGGCGTCGACCACCGACTGCGCTTCGTCGACCGCGGCGCGTGCTTCGAGCACGCGCGCGGACGCCTGCTGGCATTCGCGTTCGGCCAGCGCTTCCTGGAACGCGCGCCAGCGCACGAGGGTGCGGATCGCGGTGGATTGTTTCGCGCTCATCCGGCGCCTCCCGGTTTCGGCACGTTCAGCGCCGCGGCGAACTGGCGCAGGCTCTCGGCGCGCGGAGAGAACTGCTTCGGCGTCTGCTGCAGCACCTTGTCCAGCGGCGCCTTGGCGTCGATGGCGGTGTCGAGCGCCGCGTTGACGCCGCGCTGGTGCGCGCCGAGTTCGATCAGGTCGCGCGAGGCCGCATACACCGCCATCTGCTTCTTCACGTCGCGCGCGACCGCCTGCTCGGGTTCGCTGGCGACATGGTTCATCAGGCGGCTGGCGCTGCGCAGCACGTCGATCGAGGGATGATGCCCGCGTGACGCGAGATCGCGATCGAGCACGATGTGGCCGTCGAGGATCGCGCGCATGTGGTCGGTGACCGGCTCGTTCATGTCGTCGCCTTCCACCAGCACGCTGTAGACGCCGGAGATCGCGCCGCCGCTGCGCAGCCGGCCGCAGCGTTCGAGCAGGGTCGGCAGTTTGCTGAACACCGACGGCGTGTAGCCGCGGAAAGTCGGCGGCTCGCCGATGGCGAGCCCGATCTCGCGCTGCGCCATCGCGAAGCGGGTCATCGAGTCGACGATCAGCAGCACCGACTTGCCCTGGTCGCGGAAATATTCGGCCATCGCATGCGCGGCGTGCGCGGCGTGCGCGCGCACCAGCGCGGGTTCGTCGGAGGTGGCCACGACCACGACCGAACGTTTCAGGCCCTCCGGGCCGAGCGCGTTGTCGATGAAGTCGCCGACTTCGCGTCCGCGTTCGCCGACCAGCGCGAGCACGGTCACATCGGCGACCACCTGCCGCGCGAGCATGCCGAGCAGCGTGCTCTTGCCCACGCCGCTGCCGGCCATGATGCCGACGCGCTGGCCGACGCCGAGCGTGAGCAGGCCGTCGATCGCGCGCACGCCGGTCTCGAGCACCTGTTCGATCGGCGCGCGCGCCATCGGGTTGATCGGTTCGCGATACAGCGGATAGGCATCGTCGAGGCGCAGCGGGCCGGCGTCGTCGAGCGAACGACTGAAGGCGTCGACGACGCGGCCGAGCAGCGCATCGCCCACCGGCACGGTCATCGGCCGGCCGGTGGCGCGGATGATGCTGGCGGTGGAAATGCCGGCCAGATGGGCGTAGGGCATCAGCAGCGTGCGTTCCTGACGGAAGCCGACCACTTCGGCCATGTAGCAGGTGCCGGGCTCGTGTTCGGATTCGATCTCGCACAGCTCGCCGAGCCGCGCTTCCGGGCCGATCGCCTCGATCACCAGGCCGTTGTACGACACGATGCGTCCGAGCTGGCGGCCGACCGGCAACTGGCGGAGATTGGCGAGAAGACGGTCCCGGAAACGGTTCACGCGCGCGGCTCCCGTGCGACGCGGGCGTCGCGGACATTGGCGACGGTCGCGGCGCCGTCGTCGAGGCTCGCCAGCAACTGATCCTTCAACGCATCGAGACGATGCGCGAGGCTGATGTCGTAAAGGCCTTTTTCGCTCTCGATCCGGCACTGGCCGTGCGCGAGGCGCGGGTCGCCCTCGACCCGGATGTCGTCGCTGGCGAGCGTGGCCGCGACCGCGGCTACGAGTCCGGGATGCACGCGCAGGCGCACCGGGCGCAGCGCGTATTCGGCCAGCGCCTCGCGGCAGAAGTCGAGCACCATCGCCTCATCGCGTGCCGCTTCGGCGACGATCCGCAGGGTCGCGGCGAACGTCGCTTCGACGGTCAATGTTTCAACCTGGCGTTCGACCTCGGCGACCGCATCCGGCAACGCCGCGATCAAGGTTTCGAGCCGGCGCGTGGTCTCGGCCAGGCGCGCGGTTTCCTTCTCGAATTTCGCCTGCCACTCGCGCTCCGCAGCGGTCGCGCGCGCTTCGATTTCCTTCTCGGCGTCGCGCATGCCGGCGGCATGGCCGTCCTTGCGCGCGGCGTCGAGCACGCGTACGCGCTCCTGTTCCAGCAGCACCCGCGGATCCGGCGGCGGCGGGGCCTGCTCGGCGGCCACCACCGGCTCGCGCGGCTTGAACAGATCGCCCAGACCGACGATGCGCGCGTCCGCATCGACCCGTTCGATCCGTCCGGCGACCGGTTTGGCGGACGTCGGCGTGCCGGACATCAGGCGGCCTCCTGCGACGACAGCAGGGCCACGACTTCGGCCTTGATCGCATCGGCGACCTTCGGCGAAAGCGTGCCCATGCGCACCAGTTCCTGCTTCACTTCCTGCGCCACCGCCGGATCGAGCAGCGACACGCAGAAGTTGCGATCGATGCCGGGCCACGCCGCGAGCGCGCGTGCGAACCACACCGGCGGCAGCCGGCGCGACAGCGCGACGATCTGGTCGAGTTCGAGCGAGGTGCGCGCGGTCAGGCCGCGCACTTCCTCGGCGAGCAACTCATCGACGAGGTCGGCCACCGGCCACGGCATCGACTCGAGTTCCGCGATCAGCCTACGCAGCGGATCGGCCGCCGCGCGCGGCATGCGCGACAGCAACTGGCGCCGGTCGCTCTTGCGCAGCGTCATCATCATCAGCGCGGTCTTGCGCTGACCCAAAGTCGTGGTGGTCGGCGTCACCGCGGCCGGCTCCCTTCGTTCGAGCCGCCTTCGGCCAGGTTCCCTTCGGCCAGCCAGGCGCGCATCTTGCCCAGCACGGCTTCGCGTTCGGTCGGACTCAGGGCCGCGGGCTTCTTCTGCATCGCGAACGCGACGATCACGCCCAGCAGCAGGCCGAGCACGACGAAGAACAGGATCTTGGGCAACGCCGGC
This sequence comes from Lysobacter sp., assembly GCA_011526085.1. Classification (GTDB taxonomy): domain Bacteria; phylum Pseudomonadota; class Gammaproteobacteria; order Xanthomonadales; family Xanthomonadaceae; genus Lysobacter_I; species Lysobacter_I hankyongensis. The sequence goes on from WYBC01000035.1 coordinate 10,923, forward strand.
AACGCGGCGACGTCGAAGCCGATCCGCACCGGCGCGCTTTCGCCCGCGGTCGCCGCCTCGTCGATTTCGATGCGACGCGCCGAGAAACCTTCCCCGCGACCGAGACGCGACACTTCCAGGCGATCGCCGCGCATCTCGTCGATGCCGGCCGCGGCCGCGATCAGCGATTCGATCCGGGTCACGTCGCCCTCGCCGAGCGAGGTCGGCAGGATCACCGCGACCGACATGCGCTTGATCTTGCCAGGCGCGCGCGAGATCTCCTCGCGCACCGTGCCGTGGAGATACTCCACGTCCTCGTTGCTGCTGCGCGCGGCGTCGTCGCGTTCGTCGGCCAGCGAATTGACCCGCTTGCGCGCGATCACGGCATCGTTGCCGAGCGGCCGCTCGTTGACCTGGCGCACCGCGTCGAAATCCAGGTCGACATCGACCGAGACGCGGTATTCGCCGTCTTCCAGCACCTGGCCGAGCAGCTCGGAGATGCGCGACTGGATGCGCAGTTCGACCTGCGATTCACTGTCGTCCTGCACTTCCATCGCCTGCCCGCTGGACGGCGAACCACCGCTGCCGGCGAGCAATGCGCCGGTGGAGTCGAGCACGGTCACCTGCTGCAGGCTCAGCCCTTCCACCGCGGCGGCGACGAGGCTGCGGATGCCGCGGATCTGCTGGCGCGACAAGGTCTCGCCCGCGCGCAGTCCGACCGCGACCGAGGCCTTCGAGGTTTCCTGCTCGCCCACGAACAGGCCGGGGCGACGGATCGTGAGATGCACGCGCGCGGACTCGACCGCCGGCAGCGCGGCGATGGTGCGTTCGATCTCGCCCTGCAGCGCGCGCTGGTAGTTCACGCGCTGGGCGAATTCGGTGACGCCGAAGTCGGAATCGTCGAACAGCTCGAAACCGACGTTGCCGCCGCGCGGGATGCCGGCGGAGACCAGCCGCATCCGGGTTTCGTACATCACTTCTTCCGGTACCGAGATGCCGGTGCCACCGTCGACGATGGTGTGCGGCACCTTCCACTCGTCGAGCGCTTCGACGATTTCCGCGGCATCGGTTTCCTTCAGCCCGCCGAACATCAGCTGTTCGCGCGGCGACAGCAGCCACCACAGCATGCCCGCGGTGATCAGGACGATGGCGAATGCGCCGACCGCGAAGCCGATGCGGGCGCCGCGTTCGAGGGCGTTGTAGAACTTGAGGGGATTCATTTCGGCGTCCCTGGAGATGGACTATTGGAGATGGCGGGCGTTGGCGCGGAGGATTCGGCGTGGAAGATCAGAGCTGCATGCGGGTCAGTTCCTGGTAGGCCTCCACCAGGCGATTGCGGACCTCGACCACCAGCATCAGGTCCATGCGCGCGCGTTCCATCGAGATCATCACGTCGTGCAACGGGATGTTCTCGCCCGCGGCGAGACTGCGGATCTGGCCGTCGGCCGCGCGCAGGCTCTGGTCGACGCGGCTGAGGCCGTCGCCGATCATCGATGCGAAGTCCATGCCGGACGCCTGCACGCCGGAGGCCTGCATGCCAGAAAACTGAGCGCCGGAGACGCGGTCGGCGGCGGCGACATCGGCCGCGAACGGCGTGATGCCCGTGGGAGAGATCGCTTCGATGGACATCACTTGGCTCCGATTTCGATGGCGCGCAGCAGCATGTTGCGCAGGAAGTTGAACGAACGGACGTTGGCTTCGTAGCCGCGGCTCGCGGTCATCAGCGTGGTCATTTCCTGGACCATGTCGACAGCGGGATAGCGGACCATGCCGTCGGTGCCGGCCATCGGATGGCCCGGGTCGTAGACCTCGCGCACCGTGGCTTCGGTCTCGCCCAGCACCGGCGAACCCGACATCGGCGCAGCGCCGACGGCATCGGCGAAATCGGCCGCGTCGGCGGCATTCGCACCGTCCACGCGCCAGCGCATCGCGCTCTGGCCCGGCGCCACCGGCACGTTGGCGCCGGCGATGTTGCGGCTGGCGGCGTCCATGCGCAGACGCTCGTAATTCATGGCGTTGCGCGACGCTTCGAGCACGGAATCGACAGGCATGTTCAGATCCTCCCGGCGATGGCGATGCGCATCAGCCCGAACTGGCGGCTGAGCGCTTCGGTGAGTGCCTGGTATTCGACGCCGGCGGTGGCGATGAGGCCCATCTGTTCGTCGAGCCGGATCGGGTCGTGCGTTGTTTCGGGACGGCTGGCCTGCAACTCGCGCGCGGCCGCCTCGATCAGGCGCGCCGCTGCGGCTTCGTCGCCGGTCTTCGCCACTTCGCGCAGCGCGGCTTCGATCGCGGCGAAATCCACCTTCAGCGCGGTCGCGTCGGGCTTGCCGGCGCGGGCGACATTCATGCCCGCCACCCGGGCGCGGGCTTCGTGCAGGCCCAGGGCCAGACGCACGGCATCGATCGTGTTTTCGGCACTCATTCCATTCCCCTCGTTGCAGAACGTTCGTTGTCTTGAGCGCGCGTCGTCGGCGCGCGCCGTGCGGAGTCGGTCATCACTGGATCATCAGTTCGCCGTCGAGCGCGCCCGCGGCCTTGATCGATTGCAGGACCGCGATCACGTCGCGGGTCGTCAGCCGCACCGCGCGCAGCGACGCCACCAGATCGGCGACGGTCGCGCCTTCCGGAATGCTCACCAGCGGCGCGTCGGCTTCGTCCGTGCGCAGGGTCGTGCGCGGCACCACCACCGACGCCACGCCGCTGCCGGGGCGCACCAGCAGGCCGCCGGGCTGCGACACCGTGTAATCGGTGCGGATCTCGACGTTGAGATTGCCGTGCGAAATGCTGACCGCGCCCAGACGCACGTCGCCGCCGGCGACGATCGTGCCGGTGCGTTCGTTGACCACCACGCGCGCGCGGCGCTGCTGCTGGATGGTGAGGTTTTCCAGCCGCGCGATCTCGGCGACCACGCTGTCGGGCACGCGGCCGTAATCGACCACGACCTTGCCCGCATGCTCGGCGCGCACCGCGACGCCCGGCAGCGCGCTGCGGATCGACGCGGCGATGCGGTTGGCGTTGGTGAAATCGGCTTCGTTCAGCAGCACGCTGAGCGAACGACCGTCGCCGGCCACGCGCAGCGGCGAGGACTGTTCGACGGTGGCGCCGGACGGAATCCAGCCGACGGTCGGATGGTTCTTCTGGGTCGAGGCGGTGATGCCCTCGAACTGATAGCCGCCGACCGAGATCGCGCCCTGCGCGGTCGCGTACAGCCGACCGTCGGGACCCATCAGCGGCGTCAGCATCAGCGTGCCGCCGTTGAGGCTGCGCGCGTCGCCGGAAGACGCGACCTGCACGTCCAGCTCCTGGCCGGGCTCGGCGAACGCCGGCAGTTTCGCGGTGACGATTACCGCGGCCACGTTGCGGCTGGCGATGTCGGCTTCGCTGACGTTCACGCCGAAATTGCGCAGCGTGTTCGCCACCGACTGCACGGTGGCGCGGTTGCGGATGGAATCGCCGGAGCCGGACAGGCCGAACACAAGGCCGTAACCGGTGAGCGCGTTCTCGCGCACGCCGGCGATGCGGGCGATGTCCTTGATCTTGACCTCGGCGGCGAGGGCCGGCGCGGCGGCGGCCGACGCGAGCAGCGCGGCGAGCGCGAAAGCGGGGAGCAGCACGGTGCAGAACAGCGCGGACGGACGCATCACATCAACCTCAGCCATTTGAATACGCGATAGAGGATGCTCTGGCGCTGCGATTCGCTGACCACGCCGACGCCGAGCAGTTCGAGGTCGGCATTGGCGATGCGGTTCGACCAGACCGTATTGGCGGCGCTGATGTCCTCGGGACGCACCAGACCGCTGATCCGGATCTTCTGGCGCTCGCCGTTGACGATCAGCGACTGCTCGCCTTCGATGCGCAGGTTGCCGTTGGCTTCGATCGCCATCACCTGCGCCGACACCTGCGTGCGCAGTTCGCCGACGCGCGTGGTCTGCGCGCCGGACGCGTTGCCGCCGTTGAGGCCGAGGGTGGCGTCGTAGGTCGTGGACGGCGAACTCAGGCCGACGCCGAGATCGAGCTCGCTGCCGGCCTCGGTGGCCGCCTGCGATTTCGCGCGCGTGGCTTCCAGCACCTGGATGGTGACGATGTCGCCGACGCGGTAGGCGCGATGGTCCGCGGCCAGGGCGCGATAACGCCCCGGATCGATGAGGCTTTCGCGTTGGCCGTCGCCCTCGCCCGCGACCGCAGGCGATGCGGCGGCGAGCAGCACCACGCACACGGCGGAGGCCACCGTCCAGGCAGGCCGGTCGTGGCGGCTGTTCATCAGGAATCTACTCTTCAAGACTCACCTTCTTTTTGTCGATGACTCGCGCGACGACCGCGCTGTCCGATGCGTCGGGACGCACCGCGATGGTTTGTCCGATGCGGCCGTCCGCGAGCGCGGTGCCGATCGTGGTGAGGTGCACCGGGCCGCGCACGACTTCGATCGTCACCTGCTGGCGCTCGGCCACGTCGGGCATCGGTTCGAAATCGGACGGCAACACCGGCGCGCCCGCGCGCACGGCGCGACGCAGGCGCTGGCCGCGCAGCGCGTCGGCATCCGCGACCGCGGATCCGTCGCAACATGTCATGTCCACGTCTTCCGCCGCGAGACGCAGCGCGTCGCCGGCGGTCCTGGCGTTGGCGGCGTCGGCGTAGGTCAGCACGCGACGGACATCGGTCGTTTCGACCCACGCCGTCACCGTGCGCACCGCGCGGCCATCGACCGTCAGCCGCACCGGCACGCCGGCGCGCGCGCGCGGCCAGCGCCCGGCGATCGCGCCGACTTCGGCCTTCGCACGACCGGCAGGCAGCGACTGATCGCGCACGCCGGAGATCGCGACGATCCGCGCGCTGCTGCCCGCCTCGCGCAGACGCCGCGCCAGCGCGAGATCGACTTCGCGCTGGATGTCCGCGGCCGGCAGCGTCTGCGTCGCCGGAGAAGGCGAAGCGAGCGCGGCGGCCATGGCGAGGGCGAGGAGGCGGGACATGCGGTCGGGCGCGAGAATCGGCGTCGGAATCAGCGGCGGAGGTTGTTGATGGTTTCGAGGATCTGGTCGGACGCCTGCAGCACGCGCGCGTTGAGCTGATAAGCGCGCTGGGCGAGCACGAGCGCGGTCATTTCCTCGACCATCTCGACATTCGCCAGCTCGACGTAACCCTGCTGCACGCTGCCGAAACCGTCCTCGCCGGGACGGCCATAGGACGGCGCGCCGGCGGCGTCGGTGGCGCCGAAGCGGTTGTCGCCCAGCACGTCCAGCGCGTCTTCCGCGGCGAACGCGGTCAACTCGATCTGGCCGATCACCTGGCGGTCCGGCGAACCCGACAGGATCGCGGTGATTTCCCCGTTCGGCGCGATGCGCACGTTCTCGGCGTCGGCGGGCATCTGGATCGGACGCGACAGGCGCAGGCCCTGGACGTTGACGAGCTGGCCTTCGGCATCGATCCGGAACTGGCCGTCGCGGCTGTAGACGAGCTGGCCGTTCTCGGCCTCGAATTCGAAGAAACCGTGGCCATCGATCGCGAGATCCAGCGGATTCTGGGTGGCGCGCAGGTTGCCGGCCGCGAACATGGTCGAGGTCGAGTGGATGCGGGTGCCGTTGCCGCTGGAATCGACCGGAGCGCCGATGCCCGCGGACACGCCCGCGGTGGCCACTTCCACGAAATTCACCCGGCTGCGCTTGAATCCGGGCGTATGCATGTTGGCGACGTTGTTGGAGATCACGTCGATCTGTTTCTGCTCGCTGCGCAGGCCGCTGGCCGAGATGTAGAGTGCGTCGATCATGCTGGTGTCCCTGTACGGAAGTCGTGACTGCGGAGGTGGTGCGGTGGAATGGCGGTCGGTGGATCGCTTGTCTGTGGAGCCTGCCTTGCGTTGAATCGCTATTTTCTGAAGCGGTTTGCGGACTGCGCGAGGATCAGCGCGCAATCCGGTTCCCATCAGTTGCCGCCGATCTGGTTGATGCCGGTGTCCATCGCCTTGTCGTAGATGGAGATCGCGCGCTGCACCGATTCGGCGTGGCGCGTGGTCTCCATCAGGCGCACGGTCTCTTCGGCGGCGTCGACGTTGGCGCGTTCGATCGCGCCCTGGACCACGCTGCCCTTCCACTCGACGAGATCGCCGTCGTAGGCGTAGGCGCCGTTGCCCACCGGATGCAGGCGCGAGGCGTCGGCGACGGCGACGATCTGCAGCTGGCCGACCGCCTGATCGGCGACGAAGACCTGGCCGTCGCGTTCGAAGCGGACCTTGCCGGCCGGCATCTGCAGCGCGCCCGAATAGCCGACCGCGACATCGCCGCTGGCGGTGACCAGGCGGCCCTCGGCGTCGGTGCGCAGCGCGCCGGCGCGCGACAACAGATGCCTGCCGTCGCGCTCGACCACGAAGAAGCCGGGGCCGCGCAGCGCGATGTCGAGATCGTTGCCGGTCTGCGCCAGCACGCCGTCGCGCTGGTCGATCGCGGTGGACAGGCCCGTTCCCGAGCGGAGTTCCGCGGCGGTTCCCGCGCCGGCCTGCGGATCGACGCCGGAGACGTTGAATTCGGGAATCGCGCGCACGCCGCGGTAGCCGGGCGTATGCATGTTGGCGACGTTGTGGCTGATCGTCGACAGCGTCTGCACGTCGTTGCTGAGGCTGCGGGCGATGGCTTGCAGGGTATCGGTCATGGGGTCCTCAGGCGGCAGCGGCGTGGATGGCGGCGAACGAACGCACCGGGAGATTGGTCGGGATCTCGTTCATGCCGATCACCGCGACGTAAGGCATCGAACGATGCAGCAGTCCGCGCAGCGAACGGCGCACCGGCGACGGGCACAGCACCACCGGCGGCAGATTGCGGCCCATCATCGCCTCGACCTGGCGGGTGATGTTCTTCATGAAGGCGTCGAGCTGCGACATCTCGCTGAACGGCGACGCGCGCTGTTCGCCCGGACGCACGTTCACGAGCAGCGCGCGCTCGAATTCCGGCGCCAGCGTCAGCACCTGCAGATCGCCGTTGCTGTCGCGCAGGCCCTGGCAGATCGCGGCGCCGAGGCGTTCGCGCACGCGTTCGGCGAGATCTTCCGCGCCCTTCACGGTCTTGCCGGCGTCGACCAGGGTTTCAAGGATCGCTTCGAGATTGCGGATGCTCACCTGCTCGCGCAGCAGCAGCTGCAGCACCTTCTGGATGTCGGAATAGCTCATCACGCCCGGCACCAGTTCGTCGATCAGCGAGGCGTGCTGTTCGCGCACGCGCTGCAGCATGCGCTCGACGCTGGCACGCGTCAGCAGATCGGCGGACTGGCGCTTCACCACTTCGCCGAGATGGGTCATCAGCACCGTGTCTGGATCGACGATCGTGTAGCCCGCGCTGCGCGCGGTCTGGCGCAGCGTCTTGGCGATCCACTGCGCGGGCAGGCCGTAGGCCGGATCGCGGGTCTCCGGGCCTTCCAGTTTCTGCCGGCTGCCGCCGGGATTGATCGCCAGCAGATGGTCGAGCATCAGCTCGCCGCCGCCGACGCGATTGCCGTGGAAATGGATCTCGTAGCCGTTCGCCGGCAGTTCGCTGCGCGCGGCGGCGCTGAGCTTCGGCATCAGGAAGCCGAGATCCTGCGCGATCTGTTTGCGCAGGGTGGCGACGCGCTGCTGGAAGTCGCTGTCCTCGCCGGCGAACATCGAGGCCAGTTCGGCGCCGTAGCGCACTTCCAGCGGCTCGATCCGCATCCACTGCTGGATCTCGTCGCCCGCCTTCTGCTGCGCGGGCGTGGTTTCGCCGGCATCCTCTTCGGCCTGTTCGGCGGTGCGCGCCGCGCGCAGGCTCATCCAGACCAGCCCGCCAAGCGCGAACAGCACCACGATCACCGGGACCTTCGGGAAGCCGGGCAGCAGCATCACCAGGAACAGCGCGAGGCCGACGATGATCAATGCCTTCGGATTCGCCAGCACCTGGCGCGGAATCTCGGCGCCGAGCTGGGCGTCGGCGGCGGCGCGGGTGATGATCACGCCGGTCGCGACCGCGATCACCAGCGACGGAATCTGGGTGACGATGCCGTCGCCGATGGTCAGCAGGGTGAAGCGCTGCACCGCTTCGCCCCAGGGCAGGCCGAGCTGGGCGATGCCGATCGCGAGGCCGCCGACGATGTTGACGAGGATGATGATGATGCCGGCGATGGCGTCGCCCTTCACGAACTTGGTCGCACCGTCCATCGCGCCGTAGAAGTTCGCCTCCTTCTCGATCAGCGCGCGGCGGCGACGCGCTTCGTGCTCGTCGATCAGCCCCATGTTCATGTCGGCGTCGATGCTCATCTGCTTGCCGGGCATGCTGTCGAGGGTGAAGCGCGCGGCGACTTCGGCCACGCGCTGGGCGCCGCTGGTCACCACCACGTACTGGACGACGACCAGGATCAGGAACACCACCGCGCCGACGATGTAGTTGCCGCCGACCACGAATTCGCCGATCGCGTTGATCACCCGACCGGCGTCCGCGCCTTCCAGGATCAGGCGCGTCGCGGACACGTTGAGCGCCAGCCGGAACAGCGTGACCAGCAGCAGGATGGTCGGGAAGGTCGAGAACTTCAGCGGCGTTTCGGTGAAGAACGTCACCAGCAGGATCAGCAGCGCCATGCTGATGTTCGCCACGAGCAGGAAATCGAGCAGCGGCGACGGGATCGGCACGAACAGCACCGCCAGCACGCCGATGACCAGCGCGATCAACAGCATGTCGCGCTTGCCGGTCCACAACTGGAGGAACAACTGTCTCATCCGCCCATCTCCCGCTTCGACGCCCAGATTTCACGATAGATCGGCGCGAGCGCCGCGTACTGATCGGCCGGCACCATGCCGTCGATCTCGCATTCCCGATACAACATCCGCGCCAGCTTCGGCGAACGCACGATCGGCACCCGGTGCCGCGCCGCGATCGCGCGGATGCGCGCGCTCAGCACGCCCGCGCCCTTCGCCAGGATCACCGGCGCCAGCGTTTCGCCGGGCCGGTAGCGCAGGGCGACCGCGACGTGGGTGGGATTGGTGACGATCACGTCGGCCGACGGCACCTTGGCCAGCGCGCGGGTCTTCTTCAGCAGTTCGCGCAACTGCTGCTTCTGCTTGGACTTCACCGCCGGGTCGCCGTCGCGGCGCTTGATCTCGTCCTTCAGCTCGCGGCGGCTCATGCGCATCTTCTTCATGAACTCGCGGCGGGTGAACAGCATGTCCACCGCCGCCACCAGCGCGAGCGCCAGCAGCGTGTAGATCGAAGCCTTGACGAAAGCGCCGTGCAGCAGCGAACCGGCACGCTGCGGCAGCGACATCGCCACCGCCTCGGCCAGCGCCGCCGCGCGGGTGATCATCACCCAGCAGATCGCGCCGAGCAGCACGAACTTGACCGTGAGCTTGCCCAGCTCCCACAGCGTGCGCATCGAGAACACGCGCTTGAGGGTCTGCATCGGATTCATCCGCTTGAAGTCCGGCTTCAACGGATGGGTGGTGAAGATCGGCCCGGTCTGCAGCAGATGGCCGAGCACCGCCGCGACCAGCAGGCCCAGCAGCAGCGGCGTCAGCGCCTGCCACACCGGCGCGTAGGTGTTGGACATCCAGCCGACGAAGGCGCCGTCGAGCGATTTCACGTCGCCCGCGACCGAGATCATCCGCCGGGTCGCGTTGGCCAGCGCCAGCGCCACGCCCGCGCCGGTGAGCCCGACGATCGCCGCGAAGATGATCATCACCACGATGCCGGAGACTTCGATGCTCTTCGCGACCTCGCCGCGCTTGCGCGCTTCGTCGAGGCGGAACGGGGTCGGCTCTTCGGTCTTGTCCTGATCGCCCTGCGACACGGTCAGCCTCCCATCATCGCGGGGACGCGCGAGAACGCGTCCTGGTAGAGGCGCAGCATCAGCGCCGGCGCATAGCGCAGCGACACCACCAGCAGCATGATCGCGGCCAGCACCTTCAGCGGCAGCGCGAGGAAGAACACGTTGGCCTGCGGCATCGACCGCGTGGCGTAGGCGACGCCGACGTCGATCGCGAACAGGCCGAGCAGCACCGGCAGCGCGACCATCAATCCGAGCAGGAAACTGCTGCCGATCAGGCCGAAAAAGCCTTCGGCGCTCGGGCGCATGCCGAGCCCGCCGATCGGCAGCACCTGGGTGCTGGCGACGAGGCCGCGATAGAGTTCCAGGTGCATGTCGAGGGTGAAGAACATCACCGTGCCGAGCAGCATCAGCGCGGTGCCGAGCAGCGATTGCGGATCGCCCTGCCCGCCCGGATTGAACAGCGTCGCGGCGCCGAGGCCGGCCTGGATGTCGATCAGCCAGCCGGACGTGTGCAGCGCGGCCTGCGGAATCATCACCACCAGGCCGAAGACCATGCCGATCGCGAGTTCGCCCAGCGCTGCGGTGATCCAGCCGGCGGCGCCGCGCGCTTCCAGAGAGAACGCACTGTCGGGCAGCGCCAGCACCGTCAGCCATGCCAGCGCCATCGCGAACACGATGCGCACCAGCGCCGGCGCCCAGCGCAGCGGCGAAAAACCGGGCAGCACCACCGCAGGCACGTAGCGCAGGAACGCCAGCACCAGCAACGCGGCGAAGTCCTCGATGCGGTCCACGGTCAGAGCGTCCCCGCCAGTTCGAACAGGCGCGTCGACAGCTCCATGGCGACCGAGAGCATCCAGCTGCCGAGACCGAGGCAGACCACCAGCACGACGATGAGCTTGGGCACGAAAGTCAAGGTCATTTCCTGGATCTGCGTCGCAACCTGGATGATCGAAATGATCAAACCGACCACCAGCGTGGCCAGCAGGATGGGGGCCGACATTTTCGCGGCCGACAGCAACATGTCCGTCAGAAGACGGATGGCGAGATCGGAATCCATGGAACCCCCGTCAGCGCGGACCGGCTGTGAGCGTGCTCTTCAGTCGTTGGGCGAATTCGCGGACCGGCAGTGCGGCGAACGCACCGTGATCCGGAAGGAGTTTCGCGATCGCAGCTTCCGAACCGTCCGCGTCCCCACGCGCCTCCATGAGCAGCGCCTGTGCGTAGCGCGCGGTCACGGCATCGGGATCGAGACGCAACGCGCGCCTGACCGACAGTTCGGCCTCGTCGAGATCGCCACGGAGCACCGCGACGAGCGCGAGCCCGCCATGGGTGTCGCCGAAATTGCGATCGACGTCGTAGGCCTTCCGGTAGCTGACTTCCGCACCCTCGCGATCGCCGCGAAGGAGCTGGTTCCAGGCGAGCGCATGCCAGGTGCCGATGTGGTCCGGCATCGCGACCACCGCATGTTCGAGCACTTCGCCCGCCTGCGGCAGATAGTTGCGCAGCATCAGCAGCTGGCCGTAACCGGACAGCGCCCGTCCGGAATTGGGATGACGCGCCAATGCGCGCTCGAAGAAGTTCTGCGCAGGATCGAGATCCTGTCGCCACAGGCTGATGGTCGATGCGACCAGCAGCGCTTCGTGCTGTTGTGGATCGCGTTCGAGCGCGTCGCGCGCGGCCTGCGCCGCGGCATCGAGCTGGCTGTCGTCCAGCAGCGCCAGCGATTTCACGCCCATCGCCTGCGCATCGTCCGGACGCATCGCGAGCGCGCCATCGGCATCGAGCGCGGCCTGCGCGTAGTCGCCGAGCATCGCGTTGACGCGCGATTTCAGGATCAGCAGTTCAGGCGATGGACCGAATGCGGCGAGCGCGGATTCGAGCGTCGCCATCGCCGCCTGCGGTTCCCGCATGCACAGCTGCGCGAAGGCGAGATCGTGGCGGACGGCGACGGCGTCGTTGCCCGCTTCGATGAGGGACGCGTAACCGGCAGCGGCGGCATCGTAGGCGCCGGTCGCGAGCTGACAGCGCGCGAGCCGGAAGCGAACGCCTGGCGACGGCATTGCGGTTTCGGTGAAGGATTCGAGGATTTTCTTCGCTTCTTCGATCTCGCCGGACGCGGAAAGCGCGTCGGCAAGATCGCAGGCGATGTCTTGGTTTTGTGGGTCCTGCGCGAAAAACTCCCGTAAACGCGCAGCCCGCCCTTGATGCGTGGCCATCAGGTGATGTGTCTCCGTGTGGTGTCACCCCGGAGGCTTTCATCCCCATGAAAGCCTGTCAGGTCTTTTTGCTCCTACGCGAAGGAACATCCCCTGTCATCAAGACCGAACTCCAGTGAAGCTGTGACGCATCGCGTGGGACATACGCTAGCCGTCTTCCGGAAGGCTGTCAACGTCACACTTTGCTCATGTCAAGCCTGCAGATCAACGATCAACCGATTGAAAGCATTACGAAAACGATCGTCGGCCGCCAATGCGCCCGCAATGGTCTCCACCATCGGTTGCCACTCCGCATGCTCGCGCAGCTCCTGGCCGAATTCCCACAGCAGAACTGCTTTCACCACACGTCCGCGCACCTGTTCGAGCGCATCGGCATCGTCGACGCCGGCGCCACGCACGATCTCGACGAGCTGCCTGCGCAGTTCGTCGGGATCGCGTCTCGCTTCCTGCGCCGGAATCGATGCGTTCTCGACATCGTCCGCATCGCGCTTGCGCCGCGTGTCGCCGCTCTTGCGCGACATCTCCGCGCGCAGCGCGGCGATCTGCGCGGAGAGCGACGAGAGCCGATCGATCGTCACTCGGCGTCGCCGGAACGGCCGTAGCCGTAGCCCGCGAGATAGACGGGCGCGGACGGCGCTTCGGGCGCGGACACCGGCGATGCTTCCGCCGCGCCGTTCTGCAGCAGATTGTCGCGCAGACGCTGCATGTCGCTCGTCAATGCGGGAATCTCCTGCGGAAGCAGGAGCCCCTGTTCGAGTTCGCGCACGCCGGTCTGCGCATCGCCCGCGGCGAGCGCGGACATGCCGCGCGCATACGCCGACAACGCATCGGTGCCGGAAAACAGCGGCGAAAGCACATCGCGCGCATCGTCGGCGGCGCCCTTCATCGTCAGCAGTTGGCCGAGCTGGAAACGGGCGATGGAAAAATCGGGAGACATCGCCACGACGGTGCGGAACCCGGATTCGGCACGGTCGAACAGGCCGATCTGCGCATGCTGCGCGGCGAGGAGATAGGTGGCGTGGAGATGTCCCGGCTCTCGCGCGAGCATCTGCTTGAGCATCGAGATCGCTTCCGAATCGCGACCTCCATTGATCGCGTCCAGCGACAGTCGCAACAGTTCCTCGTTGTCCAGATTATCGAAATTCATGGCGAATCCTGAAGCCTCGGTAGGGTGGGCTCATCATAGAGCGAGTCGCGCGGGTTTTGTCATGCGCACCCGCGACGCGCGACGCTGCGCAGCCCGCAATGACTGAAAATGGTTTCGTGCGCGTCCACGATCCGGCGGTCATCGTTTGCGCCAGACGCGCACATCACGATGCGTGCCGACGCATGCGCTCGACCTGCGCATGGCGCGCTGCAACGAACATGAACGCCATCGGCGGGTGCGGAGGCGGCACGAGGCACTCCCGGAGACGAGAGTCGCCGTGGTGGCGCTGGGGATACGGCATGCCTCGTGCCGCCTCCACCCAGTGCATATCGCGCGATTGAAGAAAAAGTTTAGGGTCGACTGCAGGAAGCGGTTGAAGACCCGCGGTTTATGTGGCGAAAGTCGCTGTTTCGCCGGTCGCGGGCGACCGTTTCGCCTATTCAGGCAAACCTGTCGGCGGCAGGGCGCGAACGCGCAAGAGCCGCACGAGGCGGCTCTTGCGTCCGGAATCTCCGCTCGCGGGCCGCGCAGCGGCGCGGCCCGCGACGGTCAGTTGCCCGCGGTGCCGTTGATGTAGGCGCGACTCAACGCATACGCCTGCGCACCGATCCTGCGTCCGAGTTTGCGGCCTTCGAGATCGCCGTTGCGGAAGTGGATGCCGCCGTAGAGGCGCGAGATGCCGGCCTCGTCGGCTGCGGCCGAGAACGTCGGCCACGACAAGGTGACATCCTGCGCCGGCACCACGCCGGGCTCGACCAGCGAGAAGCCCGCCGGCACCACGACCGAGTTGGGGAAGCTGTCGCTGCCGGTGAACAGCTTCAGCACTTCCGCACCCGACGCACTGAAGGTGCTGTGGCCCGACACGTGTTCGGAGAACGGCGGCGTGATGAAGGTCGCGACCTGGTACGGACGCCAGTTCTGCCCCTGGATCCACTTCGTGCCCTGCCCTTCGCCGCCCCAGGCCAGGATCGGCCGGTTGTTGAAGAGGTGGTGGATGGTGGTCACCGGACGCGCATAGTCGTACTGGCGCTTGTAGCCCCACACCGCGATGCCGGCGTCGAACATCGCATTGGTCAGCGCGAAGTGCATGCGGATGTCCTGCGCCAGCGTATGTCCCTTGCGATCCGACACCTGCTTCGCGAACAGGATCCAGGTGCCCGGCGGCGTTTCCGATCCCGGACCGTCGGCCCACCATTCGGCGATGGTCTTGGTGCGATCGCTCAGCGTCGCGCTGTAGGCGACGACTTCGACCGATTGGCGCCAGAATTCGAAGCTGCCCGGTTTGGCCGGTGGCGGCACCGCGAACTGGTTGTAGCGGCTGAGGCCGAAGCCCTTGACGTTGCCCCAGTGCGGCGTGAGGAAGGTCTGGATGTTGAAACCGCCGCTGCCGTTCGGCACCGCCAGCGGCTGCCAGCGCGCGGGATCGATGATCCGGGTCGGCGTGTTGATCGGCACGTAGCCGGTGTAGTCGCTGTAGGGCGCGCCGCCGTTGATGTCGCCGAGCTGGTTCGAGCCATCGGCGCGGCGGAACTGGATCACCGCGGCCGCGGCCACGTTGCCCACGCCCTGCGGCGTGGACAGATCGCCGGTGAAGTCGTTCGGGTTGTAACCCAGCCGCGCCATTTCGGCGTCGAACTGCGACTTGCGGGTCGGGAACAATTCGACCAGCGCGCGATACGCGGCGTAGCTCATCGCCTTGCGGCGATTGGCGTCGGTGCGCTCGCTGGCGGGGCGGCGCAGCTCGCCGCCGAGCTGGGTGCCGTTGGCCTTGTTGTCGTAGGCCGCCCATGCGTCGTACATCGCGGTATTCACGATCGCATTGGCGCGGGCGAAGATCGGGGGCGCCATCCGCGTGGCGCGGACGGCCTGCAGCGACTGGTCGTTCCAGTCGGTGACGAGCGTGGCCGATTGGGCGCCGCCGGCGGCGCCGACGAGCAGCGCACTGGCCAGGGCGAGTCTGGTCCTGATTCCTTGTTTCATGCTGGTGTTTTCCGGGAGATGGATGATCGGGTGGCGCGTCGCCGCACAGCGACGGTCGGCCCCCTGCGCCTCCCGCCATGATCCGACGACGCCCCACGTCCATGAAGGCCGCCGGGCGACGTTCTCGCCCTTGGATCGGCATCCAGGCCTCGACGACGCGCGTGGTCGGTCGAAAACGCCCACGCGGCTCGAAGCACGGGTCAAAACGCGGAAATCCGCCGGAGGCGGACACGCGATCCCGGTGACTTGCGATCCCGATGCATGGCGATGCGCCGCGGCCGGGGAATCAGGCGTCGCGCGATCCGCCGAGGGCTTTCAGCCACAGGATGCCGGCCAGCAGCAACGCCATCGGCAACAGCGTGAGCTGGAAAGCGGACTGTCCGCCGGTGCCGGCGAACACCTGGCCGGTCACGAACGATCCGGTGGTGCCGCCGAGCGCGGAAAACACCACGATCAGGCCGGTCATCGCGGCGTGACGCGCCTTCGGCAGCGCGCTGAGCACCACCGAATTGATGGTCGGATAGATCGGCGCCAGGAAGAACCCGGTGACGGGCAACGCGAACGCGGCGAGCGGCGCATGCCGCCAACCTTCGCCGGCCGGTGCGGGTGCGCCTGCCGCCATCGGCAGGGCGATCAGCATGACGAGTGCGGTGGCGACCACGCAGGTCGACAGCAGCAGATGCCAGGGCACGCGTCGCAGCAGTTGCCCCGCGGTCAGACGACCGAGCGCGGTGAACGCCGCGAACAGGCTGGCCATCTCGACGCTGGTCGCCGTCGAGAGATGCAGGATGTCGGCATTGAACGTCGGTAGCCAGGTGCCGATGCTCTGTTCGATCAGGACGTAAAGGAATGCGGAAATCACGAACACCGCGACCATCGGTCGAAGCGCCAGGCGCAACATGTCGGCGAACGCGCCGAGCGAACCCTGTTCGTCGCGCGCGCGCGATTCGTCCAGCCGCACGCTGGCGAGCAGTGCGATCGCGACCACGCAGGCGAGCGCGAGCCAGGCATAGGCCTGCAACCAGACCGGATCGTCCGGCGTGCGCTGCCGCTGGATGAAGGCGCCGAACAGCCACGGCCCCGCGAGCACCCCGACCATGAACCAGCCTTCGATCGTGCTGGTGAGGCTGGCATGGCGTTTCGGATCGTCGGTGAGCAGGCCGATGCTGGAATACACCGACACCTTCACCAGCGCGAACGCCACACCGGTGGCGGCCAGCAGCAGTTTCACCATCCAGAAGGTGTTCATCGCCAGCATGCCCACGCAGGCGACCGCGACCAGCAGCAGGCCCGTCATCATCGCCCTGCGGTATCCGAAGCGCGGCAGCCACGAGGCGACCAGGAAAGACACGATCGCGATCGGCAGATCCTTGTACGCATCGAGCACGCTCGCGGCCGCGCGACTGGCGCCCAGACTGGCCTGGCTCTGCAGGATCAGCGTACCGACGCTGTTGAGCAGAATCGCGAAAATCCCGTAAGTCAGGATCATCGCCAGGATCATTCGCGTACGGGTCATGCTTGGCTCCACGAGGACGGCATCGGGACACTCGGCCGGATGCGCATACGGCACGCATCCGGCCGCCACAGCGGCGCTTCCCGCGGGAAGCGCCGCATGCGGATCACCAACGATAGGCGGCGGAGACCTGCCACGACGCGCCTTCGATCGGCCGGCCCATGAACACGCCGCCGCTGGTGGCGTTTCCGATCACGCGTGCATTGCCTTCGGTCAGCGCGATCTCGTCGGTGACGTTGCGGCCGCTGAGGGTGAACTCCCAGTGATCGCCGACGTGCGCACTGGCGCCGATGTCCCAGGTATCGTACGCCGGCAGGACCTGCCCGTTCGCCGGATCGGAGTAGCGATCGCCCACGTGGGTGTAGGTCGCGAAGGCCTTCACGTCGCCCCAACCGGTCGACCAGAGGTAGCTGGGCGTCAGGCGCAGGCGGAACTTCGGCTGACGCACCACCTGGTTGCCGCTGAACGTGCCGAAGCGGCCGTAGTCGGCCCGGAGCCAGGTCGCGTTCCACGCCAGATCGAATCCACCGAACGGACCCACCGCACCTTCGAACTCGATGCCCTTCGCCTTCGAATCGCCGATCACCACGATGTTGTTGCCGGACTGGTCGAACGCCTGGAACGGCAGACCGACGAAATCGTTGTAGAACGCGGTGACGTACACCTCGTAGGTGCTGCCGGCCGCCTTGAGGCCGACTTCGTACTGGTCGATCTCCTGGGTCTGCGTGGCGCGATCGCGCAGGTTGTCGAACGACGGGAACTTGAAGCCCGAATTCACCCGGCCGAACACGCTCATCGCATCGTTGACGCTGTAATTGGCGCCGACCGTCCACGACGTGGCGCTGTCGTCCTGATCGATACTGCGCGGCGTGGTCGAGACCGAGGTGTTGTTGTCGTACAGCGTGTTCGGATCGCCGTCCAGATCCACCGACACCGGATCGCGGACGGTGCCGTCCACGCGCTGGCGTTCGTGACGCACGCCGGCGTCCAGGCGGAGGCGATCGGTGGCCTTCCATTCGTCGGTGACGAAGATCGCGGTGTTGCGGCCGTCGTAGTCGCCGAAGATGTTGTAGAACGAGGTGCCGACGAAACCTTCGCGGGTGGCGATGCGGCCGTCCGCCAGGGTCAGGTCGACCCGACGCGCATGGTTCTCCGCGGTCAGCAGCATGTTGTTGCCCAGCCACCAGCGATCCTCGGACGAATAGCGCGCATGGTACAGGCCGAAGGTCAACGCATTGCGTTCGTCGAAATCGATGCTGAAACGCAGATCGTTGGTGAACGAACGCAGATCCTTGTCGACCACCCACCAGCCCGCGGTCAGCACCTGCTGGTTCGGATCGACCGCGGCGCCGCCATTGACGAAGCGTCCGCTGCCGGTGGTGCCGTAGGTATCCGAGATGTAGTCGGCCAGCCGCACCGGATTGGCGCCGGTGAACAGGCCGTTGGTCGGCGCTTCGCCGCTGAGGACGTTGAAGCGGTCGCTGATCGTCCAGCGCCCGATGTTCCAGTCCAGGGCCGCACCGAACACCGTGATGTCGACGCCGCGTCCGTCCGCCAGATCGCGGTTCATGGTCTGCCCGGCGATGCCGGTGGGCAGGGTCACGCGCCGGAAATCGGGGCCGAGCAGCGTGCCGCTGGTCGCATCGATGCCGGGATAACCGGAGATATCGTCGCCATCGTTGCGGGACAGCAGCGGGATGCCGGTGTAGAACACGTTGCGGTCGTTGGTGTGGCGCGCGTAGACGGTGAACTCGCCGTCGTCCCAGCGCCGGGTCAGGGTTCCGCTGAGCTGGCCGCCCTTTTCCGCCGGGAAACCGGGATCGCGCACGCCGTCGGTCTCGCGCCAGAAGCCGCCGACGCTGTAGAACCAGCCGCTGTCGGCGCCACCCAGCGGACCGCCGTCGTACACGTCGAGACGCCGCAGCGCATCGCTGCCGAGGGTCACGCGCACGCTGCCGTCGTGTTCGTCGCCGCCCTTGCGCTGGATGAAATTGACGGTGACGCCCGGCTGGCCGTTCGAATACACCGGGCTCGGGCCGCCGCGCAGCGCTTCGACGCGTTCGATGGTGTCGTCGATGCGGAACAGGGTCGTGTTCTCCAGGAACGACAGCGTCGGCGGCGGATAGATCGGCGAACCGTCGAGCTGCAGCGTGAAGAACGGGGCATCGCCCTCCGACGGCATGCCGCGCACGAACACGTTCGCGCCGGTGCCGCCTCCGCTGGATTCCGCCCACACGCCGGGCACGATCTTCAGCAGATCGGCGGTGCTGGTGGGCGCGGCCTCCCGGATCTGTTCGGGCGACGCGGTGGTGATCGAAAAGCTCGCGTCGCGCTTGCTCAGGCCGCGGAATTTCGCGGTACCGCTGACGACGATCGCGTCGAGTTCGTTCGCGCTCTCGTTCGCGGCCTCGTCCGCACCGGCCGGCGCGGCGCCCGCATCCTGCGCTGCGACCAGCGTCGGCGACAGTGCCGCGGCGATGGCCAACGACAGGGCATAGCGCATCGGAATCGTGTATCGCATGGTGTTCCCTCCTGGGAATGGGTGTGTGGATGTGCCGAAAGACCGCGGTTTCTGCGACCGCGTGCCTCAGGGAATGACGAAATCGGAAAGACGCAGACGGGCGATGTCGGACACCACCGCATCCGCCGGAGACAGGACCCCGGCATCGCCGACCCCGATCGCGGACATCCCCGCCGCATGGATGGCGGCAATGCCCGCGAGCGAGTCCTCGATGCCGATGCACGCGGCGGGGGATACACCGAGGGCATGTGCGGCGGCGAGGAAGATTTCAGGGTCGGGTTTGGCGCGGGAGAGTTGCGCCGCATCGACGACATGATCGAACTTGTCGGCGATGCCGAGATTCCGCAGCAGCAGCGCGGCGTTGCGGCTGGCCGAAGCGACGGCCAGCTTCAGGCCGCGTCGGCGTGCGTCCGCGAGCAGCGCATGGACGCCGTCGAACAGGCGGTCCGGCGTGATGCCGCTGATTTCCTGCACGTAGTATTCGTTCTTGCGCGCCGCCAGCGCCAGGCGCTCCGCGGGCGGATAGTCGCGCGACGCGCGTTCCAGCAGGATGTCGAGCGAGGCCATCCGGTCGACGCCCTTCATCCGCTCGTTGTCGGCGCGCGCGAACGGCACGCCGATCTCGTCCGCCAGCCGCCGCCACGCGCGGTAGTGGGTTTCCGCGGTATCCGTCAGCACGCCGTCGAGATCGAAGATCAGCGCCTCGCAGCGGCGCGGGAACGACGCGCGCGCGGCGGATCCGCGATTCGACAAGGCACGGCTCACCGGTGCATCGCAGCGCAGTTCGACCGGCTGTCCCTCGTGATGGATCGTCAGCGGTTCGCCTTCGTGCAGGCGATAGACGACCCCGGCACCGGTCACGTCCACCCGCAAACGGCGCCCGCGCCAGCGCAGGCCAAGGCCGTAGCCGGGCCAACCGGGCGGCAGGCTCGGCGCGAACCCGGGCGTGCCCTCGTGGACGCGCAGCCCCGCGAACCCCTGCGCCAGCGCCAGCCAACTGCCCGCCATCGCCGCCATGTGCGCGCCGTGCGCGGTGTTGCCGTGCAGATCGTCGAGATCCACGCGCAGGCTGTCGAGGAAATATCCCAGCGCCTTGTCGGCATGCCCCACTTCCGCGGCGAGGATGGCGTGCACCGGCGCGGACAGCGTGGAGTCGTGGGTGGTGACCGCTTCGTAATAGTCGAAGCAGCGCTTCTTGCAGGCGGCGTCGACATCGTCGCCCGCCAGCACCAGCGCCATCGTCACGTCGGCCTGCTTGCAGATCTGATGCCGGTACAGCGTGAGCGGGTGGTAATCCAGCAGCAGCGGCCGATGCCCGCCCGGCTTGGGCGCAAACGGCCAGCGCGGCTTGTCGAGAAAGCTGTCGTCCTGGGCGAACACGCCAGCGCGCTCATCGTAGCCGAGGTACATCGCTTCGGCGGCGCGCGCCCACAGCGCGACTTCGCCATCGTCCAGTCCGATCCGCGCCGACAGCGCCGACAGCGCGTCCGGCGCGTCCGCACGCAGCCGATGCCACACCGCGACCGCCAGCCGCAGATGCTGCCGGGCCATGCGGTTGGTGTAGTGATTGTTGTCGACCAGGGTCGTGTATTCGTCGGGGCCGGTGACCTCGTGGATGCAGAAGGCACCGCCGCGCCGCGGATTGAAATGACCCGCCTGGGGCCAGATGCGCGCGGTCTCGAACAGCATTTCCGCGCCTGCGTCCTGCAGGAAACCGGCATCGTCGGTCGCATCGAGATACAGGCCGATGGCGTAAGCCACCGCCGCGTTGATGTGGTATGCCGCGGACCCGCTGGGATAGTGCGCCGAGCATTCGTCGCCGGCGATCGTGCGCCAGGGATACAGCGCGCCGCGCGGATGATTCATTTCGCGCGCATGCGCGCGCGCCGCATCCAGCGTGCGATGGCGGAACGACAGCATCGCCCGCGCGACGTCCGGCGCCAGCAGCACCATCGCCGGCAGCACGAAGGCCTCGGTGTCCCAGAAGCAGTGCCCCTCGTAGCCTTCGCCGGTCATGCCCTTGGCGGCGGTTCCGTCGATGCCGTTGCGGCCGGCCGACTGGAAGATGTGGAAGAGATTGAAGCGCAGCGCGCGTTCAACCGCCGGATCGCCCGGAACGGCGACATCGGCGTCCATCCAGAACGCCGCCATCGCCGCGGCCTGGATCGCACCGATGCCGGGAACGCCCTCGGCGCATGCGCGCTGCAAGGCATCTCCGGTCCGCGTGCGCAGGCCATCCACGCGAGGACCGCTGGCGTAGGCGACGAACTTCTCCAGCACGATTTCCCGGCCGGGCCGGATCTCCGCGGCGAAGCGCTGGGCGACGCGGCCATCGCCGCATTCATCGCCTGCCGGCTGCAGGCCCGGTCCCGGCGCATGCCGCTGTGCGGCGATCACGTGGAGATCGCCGTCGCGGCGCGCTTCATGGATCCAGCCGGTGTCGCCGTCGACCTGCGCCGCCAGGCAATGCAGGCGCTCGGCGTTGCCGGCGCCGATGCGCGGATCGTCGCCCTGCGAGTGCGCGGGACGCGCGGTGTCCAGCGACGACAGCAGCATCACGTTCCCCTCGTGATCGATCGAACGCAGCACGAAGCGGATCGCGAGCACGTCCGGCCACCCCAGCGGCACGATCCGCTCGGCGCGGATCTCGAACGTGGTGCCGCGCGCACTGCGCACGCGCATGCGGCGGCGCAGACGGCCGCCGCGCAGATCCAGCTCGCGTTCGCACGCCAGGACGCTGGCCGCGTCGACGACGAGACGTTCGCCGTCGACGAACACCGCGATGCCCTTGCCTTCCGCCACCGGGACACGGGTGTCGCTGTTGCGCGCGAATCCGGCGAGCCGCTCGTGGTAATGGATCGGCGAACGCGCATGGACGCCGGCGAGGAAGGTGCCGTCGGTCGGGCCGACGGCCTCCTCGAACCCGGCGCGGACGCCCAGCGATCCGTTGGACAGCGCGAACAGCGTTTCTTCCAGCGCCGCCTGCGCCGGGTCGAAACCGGCGCGATGCATCCGCCACACGCTGTCCATCGGGCCGGGGGCCGGGCTGCTGTCTGCGTCCATCGTCGGTTGCCCACGCTGCGGCTCGTTCACGCCAGTCCTGCACTTTTCGACTCGCCCCGGATGGGCGGCGCAACCTTAGGCACCGCATGTTATCGATGTCAAGATATCGATAACAGCCATCTTCGAATGCACGGGAGCGCACAGCGCCGTCCCGGTCATCCCGGGCGGCAAACCGCTGATTTTCATGGCGTTGAGGGGCGGCGACGGCCGCGTTTTCGGGGCGCCGGACAGCACCGGAATTGCTGCGACGCAACAGCCGCGTGCGTGATGGGCGACCCGCGATGGGTCACCTCGATGGGGCACCGCAATGAATCACCGCGATCGATCAGGTCGCGCGCACCACCAGCCGGGTGGGCAACATCTCGGACTGCGCGACGTCGCCGTCGATCAGCGCGCGCACCTTGCGTGCGAGCAGGACGCCCGCCTCCACGAAATCCTGGTGGACCGAGGTCAACGCCGGGACGTAGGTCGCGCCCAGCAGGGTGTCGTCGAAGCCCGCCACCGAGACATCCCCGGGAACCGTCCGGCCGAGTTCGCCGAGCGCCCGCATCGCACCGATCGCGACCAGATCGCTCGCCGCGAACACCGCATCGATCCTGGGGTTCGCGCGCAGCAGCGCGCGCGTCGCATCGGCGCCCGCGGCGACCGTGAACGCCGGCACGGTCGCCATCGTGGGCACGATGCCCGCGCGCGCCAGCGCCTCGGCGAATCCTTCGTGGCGCTCGGCGAATTCGCCGTGGGCCGGATCGCCGAGGAACGCCGGATGCCGACGGCCGAGCGCGATGAAGCGCTCCGCCACGTGGGCGCCGCCGGCGCGGTTGTCGCTGCCGACCACCACCTGCGACTCGTGGCGACTCACCGCGCCCCAGACCACCATCGGCCGGCCCCAGGATTGCACTTCGTGCATCGCATCCTCATGCGCGCCCTGGCCGAGCAGGATCACGCCGTCGGCCGCCTGCACCGCGGGCGTGGCCGCCGCCTGCAGCGAAGTCAGCAGCACGCTGTAGCCGTGCGAGGTCAATTCCTGGGTGATGCCGCCGAGCAGATCGAGCGGATACGCGCCGGACATCTGACGCTCCGGACTGGGCGTCATCTCCACCACCACTGCGACCGTCATGCTCCGGCGGAGGCGCAGATTCCGCGCGCTGATGTTGAATGCGTAACCGTGGCGGTTCGCGATCTCGCGGATCCGCGCCCGGGTCTCGGGATTCACCAGCGGACTGTCGCGCAGCGCGCGCGAGACCGTGATCGCGGAAACGCCGGCGATCGCGGCCAGATCGGCCATCGTCGGCCCGGTCTCGGCCGCGCTCGCGCTGCGCTGCCCGCGCTTGTCCGGACGCGGGTCCCGCTCGGCGCCGGTCATTCGCGCGGCTCCGTCGCGTCCGCGGCGCTGCGCGGGGCGGAGACGGGTGCGGGCGTCGGTCGTGTCGGCATGCCCGGAAATTACTCCATCGCCGGGCCGGATGCGAGCGCGACCATCGGCGATACGACGCGGGTGGCCGATGGTTTCGCGGCCAACTGGTAAGATTCGCGCTTCGTTTCGACGGACGCCACGATGGCCGACACGCTCCGCCCCGCTTTCCACGGTTTCGAACAGATTCCGCTGCGCGAATACGCCGAACGCGCCTATCTCGACTATTCGATGTACGTGGTCCTCGACCGCGCCCTGCCCTTCCTCGGCGACGGCCTGAAACCGGTGCAGCGGCGGATCGTCTATGCGATGAGCGAGCTGGGTCTCAACGCGGGCGCCAAGCCGAAGAAATCGGCGCGCACCGTCGGCGACGTGATCGGCAAATACCATCCTCACGGCGACAGCGCCTGCTACGAAGCGCTGGTGCTGATGGCGCAGCCGTTTTCCTACCGCTATCCGCTGATCGACGGCCAGGGCAACTTCGGCTCCAGCGACGACCCGAAATCGTTCGCGGCGATGCGTTATACCGAATCCAAGCTGACCCCGATCGCCGAAGTGCTGCTCGGCGAACTCGGCCAGGGCACGGTCGACTGGGACCCGAACTTCGACGGCACCCTGGAAGAGCCGACCTGGCTGCCCGCGCGGTTGCCGCATCTGCTGCTCAACGGCACCACCGGCATCGCGGTGGGCATGGCCACCGACGTGCCGCCGCACAACCTCAACGAGATCGTCAGCGCCTGCGTGCGCCTGCTCGACGATCCCGATGCGACCGTGCGCGACCTCTGCGAACACGTGCGCGGCCCGGACTACCCGACAACCGCGGAAATCATCACCCCCGTCGCCGACCTGCAGGCGATGTACGAAACCGGCCACGGCAGCGTGCGCGCCCGCGCCACCTTCGTGCGGGAACAGCAGAACATCGTGATCACCGCGCTGCCCTACCAGGTCAGCCCGAGCAAGGTGATCGAGCAGATCGCGCAGCAGATGCGCGCGAAGAAGCTGCCGTGGCTGGAAGACATCCGCGACGAATCCGACCACGCCAATCCGACCCGGATCGTGCTGATCCCGCGCAGCAACCGCGTCGATGTCGAACAGCTGATGGGGCATCTGTTCGTCACCACCGACCTGGAAAAAAGCTATCGCGTCAACATGAACGTGATCGGCCTCGACGGCCGCCCGCAGGTCAAAAACCTGAAAATGCTGCTCGGCGAGTGGCTGGCGTTCCGCAGCGACACCGTGACCCGGCGCCTGAAGCATCGCCTGGAAAAAGTGGAGCGCAGGTTGCACCTGCTGGAAGGCCTGCTGGTCGCGTTCCTCAATCTCGATGAAGTCATCCGCATCATCCGCACAGAGGACGAGCCGAAACCCGCGCTGATCGCGCGCTTCGGCCTGAGCGAGGACCAGGCCGACTACATCCTCGACACCAAGCTGAAACAGTTGGCGCGCCTGGAAGAAATGAAGATCCGCGGCGAGCAGGACGAACTCGCCGCCGAACGCGACAAACTGATGTCGATCCTCGACAGCAAATCGAAGCTCAAGAAACTGCTGAAGGACGAACTGCTGGCGGACGCGAAGAAATTCGGCGATGCGCGGATGTCGCCGCTGGTCGCGCGCGAAGCCGCGCAGGCCATCGACGAGACCGAACTGGTCGCCAGCGAACCGATGACCATCGTGCTGAGCGAGAAGGGCTGGATCCGCGCGGCCAAGGGCCACGACATCGACGCCGCCGCGCTGAGCTATCGCGACGGCGACAGCCTGCTGTGCGCGGTGCGCGGCCGCAGCACCCAGCAGGTCGCGTTCCTCGACGGCACCGGCCGCAGCTATTCGTCGCTGGCGCATACCCTGCCCTCGGCGCGCGGCAACGGCGAGCCGCTGACCGGGCGGTTCTCGCCGCCGGCCGGCACGGGGTTCCAGACCATGGCCACCGGCGGCAACGACGACCGCTTCGTCCTGGCGTCGTCGCACGGCTACGGTTTCGTCACCCGCTTCGAGAACCTCACCGGCCGCAACAAGGCCGGCAAGGCGATGCTCTCGCTCACGCCGGGCTCGACCGTGCTGACGCCGGTGCAGGCCGGCAATGTCGACACCGACCGGATCGTGGCGGTCACCAGCGCCGGTCATCTGCTGGCGTTCCCGCTGGCGGAACTGCCGGAACTCGACAAGGGCAAAGGCAACAAGATCATCGAGATCCCGAAGGCCAAGCGCGGCACCGAACGCGTGGTCGCGCTGGCGGTGGTACCGCCGGGCGGCACGCTGACGGTGAAATCCGGCACCCGCACGATGTCGCTGTCGTTCAAGGAGCTCGATCCCTACATCGGCGCCCGCGGCAGCCGCGGCGGTCTGCTGCCGCGCGGCTGGCAGAAGGTCGACGCGCTCGGAGTGGAATGATGGATCCCGACTTCTGGCGCCGGCGCTGGCAGGACAACGAGATCGGCTTCCACCAGGCCGAACCGACGCCGCTGCTGCAGAAACACTGGCCCGCGGTCGGCGCACCGGCGGGCGGCAAGGTCTTCGTGCCGCTCGCGGGCAAGTCGCTGGACATGCTCTGGTTCGCGGCGCAGGGCCATCGCGTGCTCGGCGTGGAGCTGTCGCCGCTCGCGGTGGCGCAGTTCTTCGACGAGCACGCGCTGCAGCCCGAGATCTTCGAGACGCGCTACGGCATCCACCACCGCGCCGGCGCCATCGAACTGATCTGCGGCGATGCGTTCGCGCTCGACGCGGCCATCCTCGCCGACTGCAGCGCCGTGTTCGATCGCGCCGCGCTGATCGCGCTGCCGCCGGCACTGCGCGAACGCTATGTCGCCGAACTGCATCCGCGGTTGCCCGCGGACTGCCGCGGACTGTTGATCACCCTCGAGTATCCGCAGCACGAAAAGGCCGGCCCGCCGTTCGCGGTCGCCGAAGCCGAAGTGCGCGAACGCTACGGCCCGCAGTGGTCGGTCGAATTGCTCGAACGACGCGACATCCTCGCGACCCAGCCGCGATTCGTCGAGGACGGGGTCACCGCGCTGGACACCTGCGTATACCGGCTGGCGCGGCGCCGGATCGCCGCCGGCTGACGGCAGCCACGCGCGACCGCGCCGGCGTCGCATCGCCGCCACACGCAACCGGGTAAGATCGCCCGACCGCGGCGCTCTCGCCGACGGCCCGCTTCCGCGCAGGCGCACGACCCGCGTCGCGACCGCGCATCGACCGCACACCAAGGATGTTCCGCATGCTGAAATGGCTCAAACGCATCGCCCTGTTCCTGCTGCTGGTCGCTGTCGTGGGCGCGGGCGCCGGTTGGTGGCTGCTGCGCGGCAGTCTCGCGCCCCTGGACGGCGAACTCGCGCTGGATGGCCTCTCCGCACCGGTCACGGTACAGCGCGACGCCAACGGCACCGTCACCATCGACGCCGCCAACGAGACCGATGCGATGCGCGCGCTGGGCTACGTGCACGCGCAGGAGCGCTATTTCGAAATGGACCTGATGCGTCGCGTCGCCGCCGGCGAGTTGTCGGCGCTGTTCGGCCCGATCGCGATCGAAAAGGACAAACAGCAGCGGGTGCACCGCATCCGCGCGCGCGTGCAAGCGGACCTCGCGTCGATGGCCGACGGCAAGCGTCCGCAGCTGGAGGCCTATACCGCCGGGGCGAACGCCGGGCTCGCCGCGCTGCGCACCCGGCCGTGGCCGTATCTGCTGCTGCGGCAGACGCCGGAGCCCTGGAAGCTCGAAGACGCTGCGCTGGTCGGCTATGCGATGTATTTCGACCTGCAGGACGCAAGCAATGCGCGCGAACTGGCGATGTGGCGGATCAAGCCGCATCTCCCGCCCGCGCTGTACGCGCTGCTCGCGCGCGACGGCACGCGCTGGGACGCACCGCTGATGGGTGCGACGCGTGGCGACGCGGTGCTGCCCACCGCGGACGAAGTCGATCTGCGCAAGCTGCCCGGCCCGCCCGGCGAACGCCACGGCGTGGCCGCGGACGACATCGTGCCGGGCAGCAACAACTTCGCGATCGGCGGCGCGCTCACCGCCGACGGACGCGCGATCGTCGCCAACGACATGCATCTCGGCCTGCGCGCGCCGAACATCTGGTTCCGCGCGCGCCTGCGCTATGCCGACGCGCGCGCGACGGGCGGCAAGGTCGACGTCACCGGGTTCACCCTGCCCGGCCTGCCGGCGATGGTGGTCGGCAGCAATACTCACGTGGCCTGGGCCTTCACCAACAGCTACGCCGACACCGCGGACTGGCGCATCCACACCGCCTGCGGCGGCGCGAAGGGCGATGCGGTTGCCGACGCATCCGCCTGCGTGAAACCGAAGTCGCATGCGGAAGTGATCGCGGTCGCCGGCGGCGCGCCGGTGGAATTCGAGGTCGAGGAAACCGACTGGGGTCCGGTGCTGCACCGCGAGGGCGATCGCCTGTTCGCGCTGCGCTGGAACGCGCATGCGAAGGGCGCGCTCGGATTCGGCCTGACCGAATTCCCGATCGCCCGCGATCTCGACCACGTGCTGGCGCTGGCCGACCGCAGCGCGGTGCCGGCGCAGAACCTCGTCGTCGGCGACGCCAGCGGCCGCATCGCATGGCGGGTGATTGGCCCGCTGGCGCAGCGTGCACCCGGTTGCGATGCCGATGAACCGCGGACCGATCTCGAACAGACGGCGGTCTGCGCGCCCTGGACCGTCGCCACCGACCGCTCGCCGAATCTGATCGATCCCGCCGCGCATCGGCTGTGGACCGCCAACCACCGAACGCTGGACGGCGCCGCGCTGGCCCAGGTGGGCGACGGCGGCTTCGCCTTCGGCGCCCGCGCACGGCAGATCCGCAACGATCTGTTCGCGCGCGAGCGCTTCACCGAGCGCGATCTGCTGGCGGTGCAGCTCGACGACCGCGCCGTGTTCCTCGGCGAATGGCACACGCTGCTGCGCGACACCGCCGCGCGCGCGAAGACGCCGGCGCTGACCGAACTGGCCGCGGCGTCGAAACGCTGGGAAGGCCGCGCCAGCCAGGATTCGGTGAGCTATCGCATCGTGCGCGCATGGCGGCTCGCGGTGCACGAGCGCGTCGCCGAAGGCCTGACCGCACCCGCGCATGCGGCGCTGGGCGAGTCCTTCGAGATGCCGCCGTTCCAGCAACTGGAGGGCGTGGTGTGGCCGCTGCTGCAGCAACGTCCGGCGCATCTGCTGTCGCGCAAGTACGCGAGCTGGGACGCGCTGCTGGAAGATGCGGCGAAAGACATCCGCGACGAACTGAAAGCGCAGGGCCCGCTGTCCGCGCGCACCTGGGGCGAGCGCAACACAGCCACGATCTGCCATCCGCTGGCGAAAGCCATCCCGCTGGTCGGCAAGCGCCTGCTGTGCATGCCGCCGGATCGACTCGCCGGCGATGGCGGCATGCCGCGCGTGGTCGGCCCGGATTTCGGCGCCTCCGAGCGCATGGTGGTCGCGCCCGGACACGAAGCCGACGGCATCACCCACATGCCCGGCGGCCAGAGCGGACATTTCCTGTCGCCGTTCTGGGGCGCGGGCCACGACGACTGGGTGCAGGGGCGGTCGACGCCGTTCCTGCCGGGCGCGACCAAGTACACGCTGAAACTCGCGCCTTCGCGATAGCAGGCGCTGTAGGAGGGCCTTCAGGCCCGAGCTTTTTGCCGTTGCCGAAAAGCTCGGGCCTGAAGGCCCTCCTACGCCTGAAGGCCCTCCTACGGGAGGATCACGCGCTTGCCAGCGCCGCCTGATGCACGCCCGCCACCGCGCGACCCGACGGGTCCGCGGCGTTCGCGAAGGCCGCGTCCCAGGCGATCGCGGCCGGCGACGAACAGGCGATCGACTTGCCGCCCGGCACCGTGTGCGCGCAGCCGTCGCCGGGGAACGCTTCGTCGAAGATCCGGCGATAGAAATACGCTTCCTTCGTCTGCGGCGGGTTGATCGGGAAGCGCTGCTCGGCCGCGGCGAAATCGGCGTCGCTCACATGCGCTTCGGCATGCGCCTTCAGCCCGTCGATCCAACCGTAGCCGACGCCGTCGCTGAACTGTTCCTTCTGCCGCCACAGGATCTCCTCGGGCAGATAGCCCTCGAAGGCCTCGCGCAGCACCGCCTTCTCGATCCTGCGCGAGCCGTCCGCCTGCACGCCCGCCATCTTCGCGGTGGCGTCCATCCGCATCGCCACATCCAGGAATTCGGTATCGAGGAACGGCACCCGCGCCTCCACGCCCCAGGCCATCATCGATTTGTTCGCGCGCAGGCAATCGTAGTTGTACAGCGCATCGAGCTTGCGGATGGTCTCGGCGTGGAATTCGCGCGCGTTCGGCGCCTTGTGGAAATACAGGTAACCGCCGAAGACCTCGTCGCTGCCCTCGCCCGAGAGCACCATCTTCACGCCCATCGCCTTGATCCGGCGCGCGAGCAGGAACATCGGCGTGGACGCGCGGATCGTGGTCACGTCGTAGGTCTCGACGTGGCGGATCACTTCCGGCAGCGCGTCCAGCCCTTCCTCGAAGGTATAGGTGAAGCCGTGGTGCACCGTGCCCAGCGCCTTCGCCGCGACTTCGGCGGCGGCCAGATCCGGCGACCCTTTCAGACCGATGGCGAAAGAATGCAGCCGCGGCCACCAGGCCTCGCTCTGGTCGCCGTCCTCGACGCGGCGGCGGGCGAAACGCGCGGCGCAGGCCGCGACCAGCGAGGAATCCAGTCCGCC
Source organism: Lysobacter sp. (assembly GCA_011526085.1). Lineage (GTDB taxonomy): Bacteria > Pseudomonadota > Gammaproteobacteria > Xanthomonadales > Xanthomonadaceae > Lysobacter_I > Lysobacter_I hankyongensis. The sequence goes on from WYBC01000035.1 coordinate 41,192, forward strand.
CGACAGCAGCACGCCGTAAGGCACGTCGCTCATCAATTGCCGATGCACGGCCGCCTCGAAGGCTTCGCGCAGTTCGCGCGGCGACACCTGTACGCCGACGGTCGCGTCGTGATCGCGCCAGGCGCGTTCGTAGTAACGATGCAGCTCGCCGGTGGCGCTGTCGAACCAGTGACCCGGCGGGAACTGGGCGACATCGTCGCAGACCCGCACCAGCGCCTTCATTTCCGACGCCACCCAGACGCGACCGTCGGCATCGTGGCCCCAATACAGCGGACACACGCCGATGGGATCGCGGGCGATGATGAAGCGGCCGGCGGCGCGATCCCACAGCACGAAGGCGAAAATGCCGTTGAGGCGATCGAGCCAAGCACCGATGTCGCCCGCGTCGCGGGCTTTGCTCTCGGCGTAGAGCGCGTTGATCACTTCGCAATCGGAACCGGTCTGGAACGCGTACGGCTTGCGCAGCGCGCCTTCGAGCGCGCGATGGTTGTAGATCTCGCCGTTCACGGCCAGGGTCAGATCACCGTCTTCCGAATGCAGCGGCTGCGCGCCGCCGGCGGGATCGACGATGGCCAGACGCTCATGCACCAGCAGCGCGCGCGGTTCGACGTGCACGCCGGACCAGTCGGGGCCGCGATGCCGTTGTCGCGCGGACAGCGACAGCGCGAGCGGTCGGAGCGGGCCGAGATCGGCACCGGGACGCAGATCGAACACACCGAGAATCGAACACATGGGAGAACTCCTGAGGGGGTTTGTGTTTTCCGGGGTCCGAAAGCGCGAAACCCGCGCTTTCGGCGCGGGTTTCGGGGACTGGGGCGGTATCGCTGGAGCTTATGCCTGGTCGCCGTTTCGCCTCGCGCGCACGGTGTTTCCGCAATTATTGTTGCGGTTGTTCGGGCGATTGCGATTGGAGGAACGGCGGGTCATGACCCAACCCTAACCCGCGCCCCGCGACGATTGCAAGCCCGGGCGACCGAAATCGATGCCATCCCGCCGCCACGCCGCAGGAGCCGGTCTCACAGCGTCGCCAGCGCCTCGCGGACGGCGGACAGCGCGCGCTGGATCTGCACCGGGTCTTCGGGCGCATGCGCCTGCCCCGGCAGTTCGACCAGGGTGCAGGCGTTGCCGAGCGCGCGCAGCGCGGCGCAGGCGCGACGCGACTGCCCGACCGGCACGATCTCGTCGGCGCTGCCGTGCACGATCAGCGTCGGCGGCATGCCGCGGACGAGGTGATGCTGCGGCGACGCGGCGCGGGCGGGCTGGCCATCGAGCAGCTTCGCCACGGTCGGCCGCACCCAGTCGGGCCCGTCGTCGGGCAACGGCCCGAGGTCCCACGGCCCCCACAGCACGATCAATCGTGCCGGGCGCTTCGCCGGATCGGGATCGCGCGCGGCCCATGCCGCGAGGTGGCCGCCGGCGGAACCACCGAGCAGCGCGATCCGCCGCGGATCGATGCGGAGATCGCCGGCATGCGCACGCAGCCACGCCAGCACCTCGGCGACGTCATCGGCCGGCATCGGCCATCGCACACCGTCCTGCGAGGTCAGCCGGTAATCCATGCTGAAGGCGACCACGCCCTCGCGCGCGGCGAGCATCGCCAGATCACGCAGTTCGCCGCGATCGCCCGCGGCCCAGCCGCCGCCATGGATCATCAGCACCGCGGGACGCGCCGTGCGTTCTTCGACGTCCGCGGGTTCGTAGACATCGACCGCCAGCCGATGCGCGCCGACGCGCTCGGTGCGGGTCGCATCGGCGGTCGCATGTCCGCAGGCCGCCAGCGACGACATCCACAGCAGCGCCGCCAGGACGCGCGACAGCGTCATCGCGGCACGAGCATCCGCTGGATGATCGCGAAATACAGATCGGGCAGCCGTTCGAGATCGGCGACCGACACATGCTCGTCGACCTTGTGGATGCTGGCGTTGACCGGACCGATCTCGACGCACTGCGCGCCGAGCGGCGCGATGAAACGCGCGTCCGAGGTGCCGCCCGCGGTGTTCTCCTCCGGCGGCGCGCCGGCGAACGCGGTCAGCACGTCGCGCGCGGCCGCGCGCAGCGGACCTTCCGGGGTGTAGAACGGCTCGCCGCCGCGGTGCCAGCGGATCTGATACTCGAGGCCATGCCCGCGCAGGATCGCATCGCACTGCGCTTCGAGACGTTCCGCGGTCCAGGTCGGGTTGTAGCGGAGATTGAACAGCACCTGCAGCTCACCGGGAATCACGTTGTTGGCGCCGGTGCCCGCATGGATGTTGCTGATCTGCAGACTGGTCGGCGGAAAATTCTCGTAACCCTCGTCCCAGCGCCACGCCGCGAGCTGCGCCAGCGCCGGCATCGCCTGATGGATCGGATTGCGCGCCTTCTCCGGATAGGCCACATGGCCCTGGATGCCCTTCACGGTCAGGGTCGCCGACAGCGTCCCGCGCCGACCGACCCGCAGCAGATCGCCGAGCGCGGCCTTCGACGAAGGCTCGCCGGTGATGCACCAGTCGATGCGCTGGCCGCGCTCGCGGAAGACGTTCGCGACCTTCGGCACGCCGTCGATGGCATCGCCCTCTTCGTCCGAGGTCAACAACAGCCCGACGGTCCCGGCATGGTCCGGATGCGCGGCGACGAAACGTTCCAGCGCGACCACGAATGCGGCGACGCTGGCCTTCATGTCCGCCGTGCCGCGACCGTAGAGATGACCGTCGCGGACGGTGGGCTCGAAAGGATCGCTGGCCCACCGATCGACCGGCCCCGTCGGCACCACATCGGTGTGACCCAGCAGCATCAGCACGGGGCCGCCCTCGCCGCCGGTGCCCGCATGCGTGGCCCAGAGATTGTCGGTCTGGCCGAAGCGCAGATGCTCGCAGCGGAAACACGCGCGCTCGAGCCGCGCCGCGACCAGCGCCTGGCAGCCCGCGTCCTCGGTGGTGATCGAACGGCGCGCGACCAGATCGCAGGTGAGATCGAATACGTCCGACATCAGCCGACTCCGAAGCGTTTCTTGAAACCGTTGTCGCTGAAGCCCTGGCTGACGACGCCGTCGTCGGTCACGACGACCGGCCGCCGGATCAGCTGCGGATACTCCTTCAGCAACAGCTTCCACTCGGCGTCGGAACCCGGCGCTTTGCGGTTGTCCGGCAACTGCCGCCAGGTGGTCGACGATTTGTTGATCATCGCCTCCCAGCCGCCGAGCGCCTCCTTCCAGACGACCAGCGTCTCCGGCGTCTGCCGCTGATCGCGATAATCGACGACGTCGTGCGCGATCTCGAAACGCTTCAGCCAGTTGCGGGCTTTCTTGCAGGTGTCGCAGTTGTTGAGACCGTAGAGCGTGGTCATGATGCTGTTCTTCCGTAGAGCGGAGCGAAGCTCCGCCGCGATGGAATTGAGGGCGAGGCCAACATGTCATTGCTAGTCATATGCCGACCCGCGAGAAGAAAAATCGACGAGCAGGATCTTCTTGTGCTCAAGATCAGGCCAATAGACAAGCCGGAAATCGCCAATCCTGAACCTCCAAAATCCCGCCAAATCGCCGCCAAGCGATTTAACGGTATCTCCATGTGGGGAGATCGGAGATTCATATATTTTTGCAACTGCCTCAAGAATCCTTCCCTGAAGCTTTCTGTCGATACCAGACACGGACCTCCGAAAGTCATCGGTCATTCCGATGGACCATTCAGGAAAGACAGGGCCTTGAAAGAGCGTTCGCGGATAGCTTGGATCCCACACTCTCCGCAAAAAACCAGAAAGCTCTTCACCGAAAGAGAACCATAGACTGTGATCCAGCCTCACAGAGCCGAGCAACGCATCAATCGGCAGACCCTCTTTTTCACTTTCCATTGCGCATTAGCTCATAAAGGACAACGGGTCGGCTTCGTATCATCGTAACCGGCAGCGGAGTGGCGGATCTTCGATCCGCTCTACAGATCATCAGTCCGCAAGCCCGCGGAGCAAGTCGTTGATCGACGTCTTGCTCCGCGTCTTTTCGTCGACCTGCTTGACGATCACCGCGCAGTACAGCGAATGCGAACCGTCGGCGGCCGGCAACTGGCCCGAGACCACAACGCTGCCCGGCGGCACCGAGCCGTAGGAAATTTCGCCGGTGGCGCGATTGTAGACGCGGGTGCTCTGGCCCAGGAACACGCCCATGCCGATCACGCTGTGATGACCGACGACGAAACCCTCGACCACTTCCGAACGCGCGCCGATGAAGCAGTGGTCCTCGATGATCGTCGGCGAGGCCTGCAACGGTTCGAGCACGCCGCCGATGCCGGCGCCGCCGGAGAGGTGGCAATGCTTGCCGATCTGCGCGCAGCTGCCGACCGTGGCCCAGGTGTCGACCATCGTGCCCTCGCCCACGTAGGCGCCGATGTTCACGAAGCTCGGCATCAGCACCACGTCGCGGGCGATGTGCGCGCCGCGACGCGCGATCGCCCCCGGCACCACGCGCACGCCGAGGCTGCGGAACCGCGCCTCGTCGTAGCCCTCGAACCGCGCCGGTACCTTGTCCCAGAACGGCGCCGGCTGCGCGTCGATCAGCTGCATGTCCTGGGTGCGAAAGAACAGCAGCACCGCCTTCTTCAGCCATTCGTTGACGGTCCAGCCACCGGCGTCGTTCGGCGCGGCCACGCGGAATTCGCCGGATTCGAGCCCGGCGATGGCGCGATCGACCGCGGGGCGCACGCGGTCGGCGATCTCATCCGCGGTCAATTCCGCGCGGCGCTCCCAGGCGCTGTCGATGAGGGACTGCAGTTCGGTGGTGGACTCGGTGTTCATGCGGCGGGACGTCTTCTTCGTGGGGAGTGGCGATACGGAGTCGAGGATCGATGCGTCGATGGATTCATGGCGGCGACGCGGCGTCGAGCGCGGCGCGCAGCGCTTCGCGCAGGGCCTCGCTGCGCGCGTCGTCCAGCGGGCGGTCGTCGGCGTCGGCGATGAGGAACAGATCTTCCGCGCGCTCGCCGAAGGTGGCGATGCGTGCGTCGTGGACGCGCACATGCTGCTGGCGCAACACGTGGGTCACGTCGGCGAGCAGGCCCGGGCGATCGGTGCAGATCAGGCTCATCCGCGTGCGCTGGCCGTTGGCCGCAGGCTCCAGCCCGATCCGCGGTGCGATGCGGAAATGCTTCAGATGCCGCGGCTGGGTGCGCCGCGACGGCAACAGGCGGTCGAGATCGCCGGCCAACGCGCGCTGCAGCGCGACCTCGATCTGCGCCGGCGCGGGTGGGTTCTGCGGATCGCTCGGCAACACCTGGAAGGTGTCGAAAATGCTGCCGCCGGGGCCGTCCAGCGCGCGCGCCTGCTGGATCGCCAGTCCCAGGCGGTCGAGGGTGATGACGATCGCCGCGAACAGACCGTCGCGGTCGGGCGTCCGCACGAACACCTCGTAACCGCCGGCATCGCCGCGCAGCAGCCGCGCACCGACCACGGTGGCGGCGCTTTCGGCGCCGTACAGCGCTGCGGCCTGCCATGCGATCTGGTCGGGCCGGCTGCGCAGGAAATTCTCGTCGGGCATGCACGCGAACAGCGCATCGATGTCGGCATCGGTGAAACCGTCGCCCGCGAGCAGATCGCGGGCCGCCACCTGGTTCTCGGCGATGCGCTCGTCGGCCGCCACCGGATGCTCCAGCCCGCGGCGCAGCGCGAAGCGCGTGGCCGTGTGCAGATCGGCCAGCAACCGATCCTTCCACGCGTTCCACAGCTTCGGCGAGGTGCCGGCGATGTCGGCGCAGGTCAGCAGATAGAGGTGATCGAGACGTTGTCGATCGGCGACCGCAGTGGCGAAACGATGGATCACCTCCGGATCGGTGATGTCCTGTTTCTGCGCGGTTACCGACATCAGCAGATGCTTGCGCACCAGCCATTCGACCAGCGCGGTATCGGCTTCGGACAGACCGTGCGCTTCGCAGAACTCGCGCGCGTCGACGGCGCCCAGTTCGGAATGATCGCCGCCGCGGCCCTTGCCGATGTCGTGGAACAGGCCGGCGAGCAGCAGCAGTTCCGGTTTGCGCAGCGATGGCCACACCGTATGCGCGTTCGAGAATCGCTCGTCGCCGCTGCCGGCGGCGAAGATCGCGAGATTGCGCAGCACCGCGAGCGTGTGCTGGTCGACGGTATAGACATGGAACAGATCGAACTGCATCCGCCCCGAGACCTGCGCGAACGCCGGAATCCAGCGCCCGAGCACGCCCAGCCGCGCCATCCGCTCCAGCACCTTCACCGGTTGCGGCCCGCGCAGCAGCGCCATGAAGCGTTCGCGCAGCGCCGGTGTCGCCTCGTCGTAGGCCGGGATCTTCGGCAGGGTCTCGGCCAGCGCCCATGCGGTCATCGAATGCAGGCCACGACTTTCCGGGTGCGCCGCCCACACGCCGAACAGTTCGAAGACTTCGGCCGCGCCCTGCTGCAACCACGCGCGATCGCGCGCGGCGACATAGCCGCGGCGCAATTCGAAACGCTCATCCAGCGGCTGCGTTTCACCGGCGCCTTCGAGCTGTTCCTCGAACCGCTGCAACAGACGGTCGTTGATGCGCAGCACACGTCCGGCGCTGCGATAGAAGCCCTGCATCATCTGTTCGACCGCGAGGCTGTCGGCGTCGTCGGTGTGCCCGAGCCGCGTGGCCAGCGGCTTCTGGTAATCGAAGCGCAGCCGCTCCTCGCGACGGCCGGCGACCAGATGCAGGCCGAACCGCAGCCGCGACAGCGCCTTGCGCTCGCGCTCGAGCGTGTCGAATTCCACCGCGCCGATCTGGCCGAAGGTCAGCATCGACTCGAGATTGCCGCTGCCCAGCAACCGCTGCGCCATCCAGCGCAGGGTCTGGATGTCGCGCAGGCCGCCGGGCCCGTCCTTGAGGTTGGGTTCGAGATTGTCGGCGGTGTCGCCGAAGCGCGCATGGCGCTGGCGCTGTTCTTCGACCTTGACCCGGAAGAACGCGCGCGCCGGCCACACCCGGTCCGGCGCGATCGCCGCGCGCAGCGCCTGCCGTGCCGCGTCGTCGGCCACCAGACCGCGCCATTCCATCAACGCGGTCAACACGGTCTGGTCGGCGGCGGCTTCGGTGCACTGCACCGGCGAACGCACCGCCTGGCTCGCCTGCAGTCCTGCATCCCACAGCAGGGCGAGAAACCGCGCCAGCGCGTCGCGATGCGCCTGCTGCGCGGCATCGTCGCCCAGCACCAGCAGATCGATGTCGGACTGCGGGAACAGCTCACCGCGGCCGTAACCGCCGACCGCGAACAACGAGAGTCCGGCGTCCGCGGGAATGCAGCGCGCCCAGGCCTCGCGGATCGCGGCATCGACCGCACCGGCACGGCCGGCGACCAGCGCATCGACCTCTTCGCCGCGATCGAAGCGCACCGCAAGCGCCGCGTCGCTGCGCGCCAGCGCGGCGCGTGCGGCCGCCGCCCAGGCGGCGTCGCCGTCGGGCGTGGAAGGAGGAGAACTGCCGTCCGCGGGGGGCTGGGCAGCGGCGTTCATCGGCTCAGAGGTCGTTGTCGTCGCCGGGCAGGCGGGTGAGGATCTCGACGCCGGTCTCGGTGACGGCGATGGTGTGTTCCCACTGCGCCGAAAGCTTGCGGTCCTTGGTCACCACGGTCCAGCCATCGGGCATCAACCGAGTGTGGCGGCTGCCTTCGTTGATCATCGGCTCGATCGTGAAGGTCATGCCCGGCTTCAGCACGATGCTGTCGCTGTGCGGCGTGTAGTAGTGCAGCACCTGCGGGTCTTCGTGATAGATGCGGCCGATGCCATGGCCGCAATATTCGCGCACCACCGAGAAACGCTCGGATTCGGCGTAGGTCTGGATCGCGCGGCCGATATCGCCGAGGGTCGCGCCCGGCCTGACGGTGCGGATGCCGCGGAACATCGCTTCGCGGGTCACCTCGACCAGGCGCTTCGCCATCACCGAGGGCGTGCCGACGTAATACATGCGGCTGGTGTCGCCGTGCCAGCCGTCCTTGATGACGGTGACATCGATGTTGATGATGTCGCCTTCCTTCAGCACCTTGGTCGGCCCGGGAATGCCGTGGCAGATCACGTTGTTGACGGAAGTGCAGACCGTGGCGGGGAAGCCGCGGTAGCCGACATTAGCGGGAATCGCCTGCTGCACGTTGACGATGTGGTCGTGGCAGACGCGGTCCAGATCGGCGGTGGTCGCGCCCGGCTTCACGTGCGGGGCGACGATCTGCAGCACCTCGGCGGCCAGCCGGCCGGCGACGCGCATGCGTTCGATGTCTTCGGGAGTCTTGATGGTCATGGCCATGCCGCCATTATCACCGATTCCTACCGTTTCTGAACGACTCGCATTCCCGGCAACGGCCGAATCGGCGGATGGCGATGCGCGCCGTCAATGGTACCGGTGGCGTACCTCCCCCCACCAGCCCGCGCGCCGCATCAGCGTCGCCGTCGGATGCGCATCGAACCATGCGGAAAAACAAGCAGTGCCGACATCGTCGGATAGACGGGGGCGAACGCATTGCAGGATGCCTGGCGGACGCGATGAAAGACGCCGTCAATCGACGCGGCAGCCGGTGGCGTTTCCATCCGAAAAACCCCGCGATAGCCTGAATATATGGATGAAACCACTCATCGGAAAGCGCTTTCAAATGGATTCATTTGCGCACGAGAATTCCCACGGCATCACATGCCGTGCTGCCCACAGGGAGAACGTGCAATGAACGCTCGCCGTCTTTCGATCTTCGCCTCCGCTCTGTTCGCACTGTCCGCCGGCCCCGCCCTGGCCGCCGATACCACCACGTTCAACGTCACGGTCACGATCACCACGGTGTGCAATGTCGATGCCGCGGCCGCCACCGACGTTGCCTTCGGCTCCCAGCCCTCCACCGCCACCAACATCGATGCCGCTGGCGCGCTCAGCGTGCAGTGCACGACCTCGGCCCCGTACGCCATCACCCTGGACAACGGCCTGAACGGCGCCAGCGTCAGCACCCGCGCCATGAACAGCGGCGCAACCCTCGTCCCCTACCAGCTCTATCGGGACGTCGCGCGCGGCCCGGGCGACGTCTGGGGGTCGACGGCCGGCGTCGATGACTACACCGGCACCGGCAACGGCGCGGTGCAGAACATTCCGGTGTACGGCCGGGTGGCCAGCGCGAACTTCCCGGCCGGCAGCTACGCCGACGTGGTGACGGCCACGATCATCTACTGACAACGCCGCCCCGACGTGGATGCGCGGCGCACACGGGCATGGCGATCGGCTTCCGCAGCGGCAATGGCGGCCGCGATGTTCGCGGCCGCCGCCCACGGCGCCAGCCTGCAGGTCTCGCCGACCTCCGTGGTCGTGCCGGCCTCGCAGAACGCCGGCGGACTGACGCTGGAGAACACCGGCGGCACACCTTTGCACGGCCAGGTCCGGGTGTTCCGCTGGCGGCAGAAGGACGGCGTCGACCAGCTGGAACCGGCACGCGACCTCGTCGTCAGCCCGCCGATGCTGCGCCTGTCGCCCGGACAGCGCCAGCTGGTGCGGGTGATCCGGCCCGGCGCCCCACCGGTCGGCGAGGAAACCGCTTACCGGCTGATCGTCGACGAGTTGCCGGACCCGGTCGCGCCCGACGATGCCCGGCACGGTCTGCGCTTCATGCTGCAGTACGTGATCCCGGTCTTCCTGCTGCCAGCCGACGGCCCGCCTCCCTCTCCTGAACTGCACGCACGCCGCGTGCAGGCCAGCGGTCGCGCGGTGCTGGAGCTGCACAACACCGGCCGACAGCACGCCCAGATCGCGGATCTGCAATACGTCGCCCCCGACGGACGCCGCCACGCCATCGCTCCCGGTCTGTCCGGCTACGTGCTGCCGGGGCAGGTCCGCCACTGGCCGCTGCCGGCGATCGCTCTCCCGCCGGCTTCCGGCGCCTTCCAGGCAAGGATCAACGGTGAACCGGTCGCGCAGACACTGCCAATGGACGAGGCTGATCGGTGAGGCCTTGCTGCCGGTCGCGTTCGCGACGGCGGCGTGGCCGGCCAGCGCAGCCGCACTGATCGCGGGCAGCGCGCCGGACGTCGACGGCGTGCCGCTGTACCTGGAAGTGACCATCAACCGTTCGCGCACGCCGGTGCTGGCCGCGTTCGTGCTGCACGACCGGCGCTTCTTCGCGAGCGCGAGCACGCTGCGGCTGCTGGGGTTCCGCATCGAAGCCGACAACGACCGCGCGTGGGCGCTGGACGAGATCCCCGGCGCGGTGGTGCGCTACGACGAGGCCACGCAGCGGCTCGAGATCGACGTCCCGCTGGCGCAGCTGGCGCTGCCGCTGACCGTGCTGAACCGCCCCGGGGACAGCGTGCCGGTGCCCGGCGACAGCCCGCCCGGGCTGCTGGTGAACTATGACCTCGACGCCAGCCGCCAGCGCGGCGGCGACAACCTGGTCGCGACCCTGGATACGCGGCTGTTCGGCGTCGGCGACGGCGTGCTGGACAACGTCGCGGTGCTGCGTGCCTCGCGCCCCGACGGTGCGCATGGCTGGCGGGGCGACAGCGTGCGCCTGGACACCCGCTGGACGCGGTCGTTCCCGGCGTCGGCCGTCGACCTCACCCTGGGTGACACCTACAGCGGTTTCCTCGACTGGACCCGCCCGCTGCGGATGGGCGGGATCACGGTCGGCCGCAACTTCGCGTTGCAGCCCTACCGCATCACCGCGCCGCTGCCGACCTTCCTCGGCGAGGCGGCGGTACCCTCGAGCGTCGAGCTGTACGTCAACGGCCTGCGCCAGTACGGCGGCGAACTGCCGACCGGACCGTTCCAGCTGAGCGCGGTGCCCGGCCTCGACGGCGTGGGCATGGCGCGGATCGTGGTGACCGACGCCTACGGCCGTACCCGCACGCTGGACATGCCCTTCTACGCCACGCAGCGACTGCTGTCGAAGGGATTGTCGGACTGGTCGCTGTCCGTGGGCACGGTGCGTGAGGATTACGGGCTGCGCTCCTTCTCGTACGCCAGCGACCTCGTCGGCAGCGGCACGCTGCGCTTCGGCGTCAGCGACCGCTTCACGTTCGAAGCGCACGCCGAAGGCACCGCGGGCGTGACCAACGCCGGCGCCGGCGGCATCTGGCTGTTGGGCCGTGGCGGCGTGCTGGGCGCGGCGCTGGCGGGCAGCACCGCGTCCGACGGCACCGGCACGCGGACGTCGCTGTCGTACCAGTGGAACAACGGCCACTTCAATGTCGCCGTCGACCACCAGCGCAGCCACGGCGACTACCGCGACGTCGCCTCGCGCTACGGCCCGCTGCCGGCGCGCACCAGCCAGCGCGTGCTGGCCGGGCACACCTCGCACGCGCTGGGCAACCTCAGCCTGACCTACGTGAAGCTGGACATGGACGCCGGCGAGACCTCGCGCTATGCCGGCGCGTTCTGGTCACGCAGCTTTTCGCGCGGCTGGGCGGCGTACCTCACGGTCAACCAGAACCTGGACGACCACCGCGACCGCAGCGCCACGCTCGGGGTCTCGGTCGCCCTGCCCGGCGCACGTGCGAGCGCGGCGTGGCAGCGCAACGGCACCCGCGACAGCGCCGTGGTGGACATCGCCCGTCCGGTGCCCGGCGACGGCGGTTTCGGCTGGCGGGTGCAGGCGCGCGGCGGCGACACCGGCGGCGGCGGGCTGGCCGAAGCGGCCTGGATCACCGACGTCGGCCGCTTCGGGCTGGGCGTGGCCAGCAGCGACGGGCGCGCCGACGCTTACGCCAACGCCGCGGGCGCACTGGTGCTGATGGACGGACATGCCTACGCCGCGCGTCAGGTCGACGACGCCTTCGCCGTGGTCTCCACCGACGGCGTGGCAGGAGTGCCGGTGAAGCTGGAGAACCGCATGATCGGCCTCACCGGTGCGGACGGGACGCTGCTGGTGACGCGGCTGAACGCCTGGCAGCGCAACAAGCTGTCGATCGACCCGCTGGCATTGCCGGCGAACCTGCGCATCGGCGAGATCGACCGGATCGCCACGCCGCGCACCCGAGCCGGCGTGCGCGTGCGCTTCGAGTTGACGCCCCTGCGCGCGGCCGTGCTCGTGCTGCAGGACGCCGCTGGCCGGCCGTTGCCGATGGGCAGCACGGTGCAGCCGGAAGGCGGCGACACGACGATGGTCGGGCGCGACGGCGAGGCCTATCTCGAAGCGCTGCAGTCGCACAACGTCCTGCACGTGCAGACACCCGGGGGGACCTGCCGGATCGCCTTCGATGCGCCGCGGACGGACGACGTCATCCCGCGGATCGGTCCGCTGACCTGCCTTCCGGAGGCGCCATGAGCCCTCGTCCGTCGTGGCCCGCCCTTCCCCTGCTACTGGCGCTGGCGCTCAACTTGCTGCTGCCCGCGCCGCCGGCGCACGCAGCGACCGACTGTTCGGCGAGCAGCCCGACCACGCTCGCCTTCGGCACGGTATCCACCACCGGCGCCACCGACACCTCGGTCACCTTCAACGTCACCTGCAACACGTTCGGGCTGTCGCTGCTGGCGAACGCCAAGGTGCGGATGTGCCTGAACATCACCGATGGCGCCAGCGGCGGCGGCAACGTCGCGCCGCGCCGGATGCTCAACGGTTTCGCCGACCCGCTGCAGTTCCAGCTCTACACCGACGCCGCGCGCACCCAGGTCTGGGGCGCGCTGGGCACCAGCGGGGCACCCAACCCGGCGCAGTTGGATTTCGACTACGCCGTCCCGGTGCTGGGCGGCAGCCAGACCCTGTCGATCACGCTCTACGGCCGCATCCCGGCGCAGACGTTCACCGCCGGCAATTACGCGAACGCCTTCACCGGCGCCTACACGTCGATCGATTTCCGTTACGCCGAAACCCTGCTCGGCACCGCCGCCTATCCACCCTCCTGCACCAGCGGCGGCAGCGGCGGCAACAGCTTCGGCAACGCCTTCCCGTTCACCGCCACCGCGGACGTGCCGGCCGAATGCCGGGCCTACGCGGTGTCGGACCTTGCGTTCGGCACCATTCCGGGCCTGATCGCCGCCGATGTCGACCAGGACACCACCTTTTCGATGACCTGCACCGGCCGGACGGCCTGGAACGTCGGTCTCGACGACGGCCTCAACGCCAGCGGCGGTACCCGCCGGATGCGCCGCGGCGCCGGCAGCGACCACGTGACCTACGAGCTCTACACCACTCCCGCCCGCACCGTGCGCTGGGGCGACACGATCGGCACGGATACGGTGACCGGCACGGGCACCGGCACCACCCAGTCGCTGACCGTCCACGGCCGCATTCCGGCGCCGCAATCGGTGCCGGCGGGCAGCTACAGCGACACGATCACGGTGACGATCACCTACTAGCCCGGCCCCCGGACCTTCGCGGTTTGCCCCGCACCGGCGGACCGGCTACAATCCCGCGGCTTCGCAGGGCCCCATGCCCCGCGAACCGCCCACGACGGGCGCCACCGTCGAATCCACACCCGCCGCACAGTCCCGTTCCGGGGTGTTCCTCGTCACGCACGAGGAATCTGGAAACGGCGCGACGGGGAGGCCCAACCCCGGAACCACGCCCCGCGCCCGCGGAGGCACCGCCACACTCTCCCGGCGGCCGGTTCCCCATTCGGAGTCATGCAATGCCCCAGATCACCATGCGCCAGATGCTGGAAGCCGGCGTCCATTTCGGCCACCAGACCCGTTACTGGAACCCGAAGATGGGTCCGTACATCTTCGGCGCCCGCGGCAAGATCCACATCATCAACCTCGAGAAGACCGTTCCGCTGTTCAACGACGCGATGAACTTCATCTCGGGCGTGGCCCAGCGTCGCGGCGTCATCCTGTTCCTCGGCACCAAGCGCAGCGCGCGCGACACCGTGAAGGAAGAAGCCGAGCGTTGCGGCATGCCGTACATGACCCAGCGCTGGCTGGGCGGCACGCTGACCAACTTCCGCACCGTGAAGCAGTCGGTCGCCCGCCTGAAGGAACTGGAAGCCGGCGAAACCGACGGCACCTTCCAGAAGCTGGTCAAGCACGAAGTGCTGAACCTGCGTCGCGAGCGCGAGAAGCTGGACGCCTCGCTCGGCGGCATCAAGGACATGAACCGCCTGCCCGACGCGCTGTTCGTGATCGACATCGGCCATGAAGACATCGCGATCAAGGAAGCCAAGAAGCTCGGCATCCCGGTCATCGCGGTCGTCGACACCAACTACGATCCGGGTCTGGTCGACTACCCGATCCCAGGCAACGACGACGCCATCCGCGCCGTGCAGCTGTACGCCCGCGCCGCCGCCGACTCCGTGCTCGAAGGCAAGGCCGCCGCACCGTCGGCCGCTTCGGTCCGCGAAGAAGACTTCGGCGATGCCGACGGCGAAGGCAAGGGCGACAAGCGCGGTCCGCGCGGTCCGCGCGGCGCCGGCAAGAAGCCGGAAGGCAAGAAGCCTGAAGCCGCTGCCGACGCGCCCGCCGCCGAGTAATTCCACGGGGGTCATCCCCGTGTCATGCGGCCGCGCGACCATGCGCGGCCGCTTCCCGACACCTGTAGGAGCGGCTTCAGCCGCGATCCGCGCCCGCCCGCCGTGTGCGCAGGCATCGCATCAGCGCCGTCGCGGCTGAAGCCGCTCCTACGACACTAGAGAATCGAGAGAGATCCCATGGCTGAAATCACCGCCTCCCTGGTCAAGGAACTGCGCGAGCGCACCGGCGCCGGCATGATGGAGTGCAAGAAGGCGCTCACCGAAAACAACGCCGACCTCGAAGCCGCGTCCGAGTGGCTGCGCAAGCAGGGCATCATCAAGGTCGGCAAGAAGGCCGACCGCGTCACCGCCGAAGGCCGCATCGCGATGGCCCAGGACGGCGGCAAGGCCGTGCTGGTCGAAGTCAACTCGGAAACCGACTTCGTGGCGAAGGACGACAACTTCCTCGCGTTCATCGACGCCGTCGCCAAGGCCGCCCTGGTCTCCGGCGCCAGCGACATCGAAGCGCTGAAGTCGGCCAAGGTCGCCTCGGGCGAAACCGTCGAAGAGGCCCGCGCCGCCATCGTCGCCAAGGTCGGCGAGAACGTGCAGGTCCGTCGCATGGCCCGCATCGACAGCGCCAACAACGTCGCCGCCTACGTCCACAGCGGCAAGATCGGCGTGCTGGTCGAACTGCAGGGCGGCGACGCCGAGCTGGCGCGCGGCATCGCCATGCACGTGGCCGCCATGAACCCGCCGCACAACAAGGCCAGCGACGTGCCGGCCGAGTTCATCGCCAAGGAAAAGGAAATCGAACTGGCGAAGATGACCGACAAGGACAAGGCCAAGCCGGCCGACATCCTCGAGAAGATCATCGGCGGCAAGATCGCGAAGATCGTCAACGAGAACACGCTGTACGGCCAGCCCTACGTGCTGAACACCGAGCAGACGGTCGAAGCCGCGGTCAAGGCCGCCGGCGCCGACGTGGTCGGCTTCCAGCGTCTCGCGGTCGGCGAAGGCATCGAGAAGGTGGTGGAAGACTACGCCGCCGAAGTGGCGAAGGCGATGCAGGTCTGATCCACGGCCAAGATTGAAACGGAAAACCCGCAGGCGACTGCGGGTTTTTTGTTGCCTCGACGCATGCCCGGCATACCGCTGGACGGAAGCGGCGGCTTTCAGCAAGGCCTCGACGGGGTGCACAGCTCGAGGATGAGGGCGGCATGGGCCGGCACCGTCAGCGTGCTGCCGAGCGGCGCAGCGGTCCCGGTCAGCGCATCGCGCGCGACGTTGGCGTCTTTCAGGCCTTCCGCGAATCGATCCAGCCGCAGTTCGACCGCCTTGTCGTTGCGGCCCAGTACCACCATCAGTCGCTGCCGGTCGTCGTCGCGGAAATAGACGTAGACGCCATCGCGCGGCAGGTAATGCAGGAATCGGCCGCGATGCACCGCGGTCGCGGTCTTGCGCCAGTTGAGCAGCGTGCGCAGCCAGCGCTGGGCTTCGGCCTGGCGCGGCGACAGGCCGGCACCGGTGAAGGCGTTCACGCGATCGCCGGCCCAGCCGCCGGGGAAGTCGCGGCGCGTGGCCGCATCGTCGCGAACGGTCGGGCTGGTCATCAGCACTTCCGTGCCGTAGTAGATCTGTGGAATGCGCGGGATGGTCGCCAGATGCACCAGCGCGATGCGGAAACTGTCGTCGTTTTCGCCGAGCACGCTGTAGAGCCGCGGCATGTCGTGATTGCCCTCTAATGCCACCAGCGCGGTCGGCGCGCTGTACTGGCGGTCGTCGACCATCGCCTCGTAGAGCCTGCGCAGGCCGCCGGCATACTCGTTCGCGGGTTCGTTCAGCGCGATGCGCACGGCTTCGCTGAGCGGGAAATCCATCATGTTGGGCATGCCGGGCTTGCCGTCGACCCAGCCGTTCTGCCAGCGCGCGACGACGGACGGGTTGTCGCTCCATTCTTCGCCGACCATCGAGAAATCCGGATATTCGGCGCGAATGCGGCGGGTCCATTCGGCCAGGAAGGCGCCGTCCGAATAACCGTAGGTGTCGACGCGCAGGCCGGACAGATCGGCGTACTCGATCCACCAGATCGCGTTCTGGATGAGATAGGTCGCCAGCAACGGCTGTTTCTGGTTGAGATCGGGCATGGTCGGCGCGAACCAGCCCTGGGTGAAGTCGTCGCGATCGCTCCGGGCGGCGTACGGGTCGGCGAGCGCGGTGCGGCCGTGCCGCGTCGGCTCGTATCGGCCCTGGTGGGTGAGCCAGTCGGCGGTCGGCGGATCCTTCATCCAGACATGACCATCGCCGATGTGATTGGGCACCACGTCCTGGATCACGCCGATGCCCCGGGTGCGCGCCTCGGCGACGAAATCGCGGTACTGGACGTTGCTGCCGTAGCGCGGATCGATGCGGTACAGATCGGTGGCTGCATAGCCGTGGTACGAGTACGCCGATTGCGCGTTCTCGATCAGCGGGGTCGGCCAGATCATGGTGTAGCCCATGCCCGCGATATGGTCGAGATGATCGCGCATGCCGCGCAGATCTCCGCCGTGCCGGCCGCCGGGGTTGTCGCGATCCGCGGCCTCGGCGTACCCGGCGACGCGGTCGTTGCCGGGATCGCCGTTGGCGAAGCGGTCCGGCATCAGATTGAGGATGACGTCGCGATTGTCGAACCCGCGTCGCTGCGCGGAGCCGGGCGCGCGCTGTAGCAGCGGATAGCGCAGCATGACGATGCCTTCCTTGCGCGCGAAGCGGAAAGTCAAATCGCCGGGCGCGGCATCGGCGGCGATCAGCAGATCGATGAACAGATAGTTCGGGCTGTCGCCGCGGGCGATCCCGACGATCTTCGCGCGCGGCGTGTCGTCGAGCGTCGGCTCGCTCGCTCCGATCCCGGGGCCCTGCACCATCAACTGCAGCCGCGCATCGCGCATGCCCACCCACCAGTTCGGAGGATAGACCTCAGGCTTCGACGACGCCCCGCCCGTGGCGGGAACCGCGAACGTCGCCATGCACAGGCACATCGCCAAAGCGAAGGCGGCGAGCGGCCGCGTCAAAAAACTGCACGTCATCGTCAATTCCCTCGTTCGGGCCGGTGTCGGCAGCGGCGTGTTCCGCATCCGGAATGATCGATCACCCGGGAATCGATCACGTCGCTCCACCGCGCGGCGTGCCGCCAGCATCGCATGCGGCACGGCGCCCCCTTCAATCCATCAACGCGCCGAGCAGACCGCCGCCGCCGGACGAACCGCCGCCCTGCTGGAAATAGACCTCTTCGTAGGGCTGCACCACCACCCAGCCCTCGCCCGCGAAGCGCAACTGGATGCTTTCGCCCGAACCGCGGCCGATCAGCGTCTTGATGTTGATGTCGGTGACGATCTCCGGCGACAGCCCGCCGGACCAGGCCACGGTCGCGTTCGGGTCGGTGAACACCGGCCCCGTGGTCGCGTTGACCGGCAGGGTCAGCGGTTCGTAATGCGACGTGATCGCGACCAGGCCGTGGCCGCTCAGCTTCACGTTGAACAGGCCGCCGGTCATCATCCCCGCGGCCTTGCGCATCATCTTGATCTCGTTGGTGATCGTGGACTCGGTGGCGAGCACGTCGTTGCCGTTGACGAAGATCGATTCGCCCTGCAGTCGCAGCACGGTGATCTTCTTGCCGACATCGGCCAGATAGACGCGGCCCTGGCCTTCGATCTTCATCAGCGTCATGCCCTCGCCGCTGACGGCCTTCTTCAGCAGGTTGCCCAGCCCCTGTTCGAGCATGCCCTGACGGGTGAACTTCACCCCGCCCTTGCGCGCGATCATCGAACCGGCCTTGGCCCAGACCAGGCCGTCGACGCGGACTTCGAGCATGTGCGAGCTTTCCAGCTCGAAGGCATCCCCGGAGAGATCCTTCTCCCTGGTGGTGGACAGGAATTCCTGGAGGGTCTTGGCGGCCATGGGGTCCTCGGTTGTGGACGATCGGTGCGGACATTGTCGATGCACGGCCACTCCGGCACCATCCCGGAAAGTCACCCCGCGGAGTCATCATGCCCTCGATCGTCGCCATCCCCCACACCGCCGCCGGTGCGGAACGCACGCCGGTCGCGGCGGATCGCCTCGTCGCCGGGACGCCGACCCAGGCCGTGGCCAACGCCTACTCCGACCCGGGGCAGGCCTTCCACTGCGGCGTCTGGGAAGGCGACGTGGGCGCCTGGCGGGTGCACTACACCGAGCACGAGTTCTGCCACATGCTCGCCGGCCGGGTCCGCATCCGCGGCGACGACGGCAGCGAGACGGTCGTGGCCGCCGGCGAGAGCTTCGTGATTCCGGCCGGTTTCCGCGGCATCTGGGACGTTCTGGAACCGGCACGCAAGCTCTACGCGGTCTACGAGCCGGCGGGCTGAGTCGGAACTCGTCGCGGCTGGCGTTAGAATCGCGGGGTTTGCCCACGCCTCCGGAGTCCGCCATGTCCCAGCTTGCCTATCGCCGCGTCCTGCTCAAACTTTCCGGCGAGGCCCTGATGGGCGACGAGGATTACGGCATCGACCCCAAGGTCATCGGCCGTCTCGCCCGCGAGGTGATCGAAGCGCGCGACGCCGGCGCCGAAGTCGCGCTGGTGATCGGCGGCGGCAACATTTTCCGCGGCGCCGGCCTCGCCGCCGGCGGCATGGACCGGGTCACCGGCGACCAGATGGGCATGCTCGCCACCGTCATCAACGCGCTGGCGATGCAGGATGCGCTGGAGAAACTCGGCGCCAAATGCCGGGTGATGTCGGCGATCAAGATCAACGACGTCTGCGAGGATTACATCCGCCGTCGCGCGGTGCGCCATCTCGAGAAGGGCCGCATCACCATCTTCGCCGCCGGCACCGGCAATCCCTTCTTCACCACCGATTCCGGCGCCGCGCTGCGCGCGATCGAGATCGGCGCCGATCTGCTGCTGAAGGCGACCAAGGTCGACGGCGTCTACGACAAGGATCCGAAAAAGCACCCCGACGCCGTGCGCTACGACACCCTGACCTACGACGAAGTGATCTCGCGCGACCTGCAGGTGATGGACACCGCCGCCTTCGCGCTGTGCCGCGACAGCCGGCTGCCGCTGCGCATCTTCGACATGGGACAGCCGGGCGTGCTGCTGCGCATCCTGCGCGGCGAGAAGATCGGCACGCTGGTCACGCCCGGTCGCTGAAACGCCGCGCGCCGACAGCCCAAGCGACAACGGAAAACGGCGCCGCGAGGCGCCGTTTTCCGTGATGCCGCCATGTACGATTACTTCTTCGCAGCCGGCGCCACCGGCTCACGGCCGCCGAGATGGCGGGCGAAGAACTGGAACAGTTTCGTGTAGTACGCGATCTGGTTCTCTTCCTTCACGAAACCGTGGCCTTCGGTGGAGTAGTACATCTCCTCCACCGGCTTGCCGGCGGCGCGCAGCGCCTGCGCCATCGCTTCGGAATGCGACTGCGGCGCGCGGACGTCGGCGCCGCCGGCGGCGAGGAACACCGGCACCTTGATCCGCGAAGCGAGCTTGTTCGGCGACGAGCCGTCGAGCTGGTCCTTGCCCAGCGCTTCGGACAGGAAATCGCGGCCGTACGAGGACTGGCTGATGTCGCCACGCCCCCACAGCATCTTCAGGTCGTAGACGCCGACATAACCGACGGCGCAGCGGTAGAGGTCGGGCTCCTTGGCGACGCCCATCAGCGAGGCGTAACCGCCATAGCTCGCGCCGTAAATGCAGATCCGGTTGCGGTCGGCGATGCCTTCGCGGATCGCCCACTGGGTGGCGTCGGTCAGGTCGTCCTGCATGGTCAGGCCCCACTGCTTGTGGCCCAGCTCGAGGAACGACTTGCCGTAACCGCCGGAGCCGCGGAAATTCACCTGCAGCACGCCATAGCCGTGCGAGGCCATCATCTGCACGTCCTGGTTGTAGCCCCACAGATCCTGCACGCCGAACGGGCCGCCGTGCGGATGGATGATCAGCGGGAGATTCTTGCCGCTGCTGCCCGCGGGCACGGTCAGCAGTGCTTCGACCTCGACGCCGTCGCGCGCCTTGAAGTAGACCGGCGTCATCGTGCCGAGGCGATCCGGCTTCAGCCAGTCGGCACGGCTCATGAAGCGGTCGGCCTTCTTGGCCTGGGTGTCGAAAATGAAGAGATCGCCGGGATTGCGGTCGTCGAACACTTCGAGCAACGCGTAACGGCCGTCGACCGTCGCGGACGTCACCAGGACCACGCTGCCCGGGAAGCTCGACTGCAGCGCGCGATGGAGCTTGGCATCGGCCGAGGCCGGATCGAAATACTCGAAGCGCGGCTTTCCGCCCAGGAACACCACGCCGATGGGATAACGCTTGCCGACCGCACGCACCAGACCGGCCGGATCGTGCAACTCGTCGCGCACCACCTGCTTCATGGTCTGGGTGGCGACATCGAACGCGCGGATCGAATCCGGACCCTGGAGTTCCTCGGCCTGCAGATAGGCGGTGGCATTGTCGGCGCTGAAACCGAGCGCGCTCACGACCGTGCCGCTCGCGGTCTCGTCGTTGATCAGTTGCCATTCGGACTTGTCGTCCTTGCGGTAATACAGCACCGAATCGAAATCGCGGTTCAGACCCTCGGCGAAGCGGACCTGCCCGGCGTGATCGACGAGGAAGCTCGCGCCGCGCGCCGGCGCGCGCGCGACCGGCTTGCGGGTGCCGGTGAACACGTTCATGCGTTCGAGCGAGGTGAACGGGATTTCGCCGGCGGCGAAGGGCGTCACCGCGACCAGCACCTCGTCGTCGTCGTCGATGAGGGTGTCGACCATCTGGATGCTGATGCCCTCGGCCTTGGCGCGTCCGCCCGCGCGCGAGGCCGATGCGCTGGCGCGCGCGCCGGCGATGATGCCCTGCTTGCTGCCGTCGGCATTGGTGCCCCAGATCTCGCCGAAGCTCACCGGTTGTTCCAGGCCACCGGCGCGTTCGCCCACCGTGAACAGCAGGCGGTCGTCGCTGACCCACCAGAAATCCGCGACATGGGTGTTGCGGTTCTTCAGGGTGACGTGGCCGTAGGGCTTGCTCTCGCCCGGCTTGAGGATGACCAGGACGGTCTTGTCGTCGACCGTCAGCGGGACCGTCGCGGCGACATAGGTGCCCTTGGGCGAGAGCCTCACGTCGACGAAGCGGTCGTCGCGGATGTAGTCGCCGAGGTCGTAGGGTTGCACCGCGGTCGGTGCGGGCGATTGGGCGATGGCGCCGGCCGAGACCGACAGCAGCGCGGCGAGCAGCAAAAACGTCTTTTTCATGGATTCCCCGGGATGAATCGAGCGGGCACAGTGTATCGGCAGCACGGCAGCGGCGCATGGGCCGGAAGGAGCGTGCCGCCCCCGGGACCGGCACGCCGGGCGGTCATTCCTTCGCCGGTACCGCCG
Source organism: Lysobacter sp. (assembly GCA_011526085.1). Classification (GTDB taxonomy): domain Bacteria; phylum Pseudomonadota; class Gammaproteobacteria; order Xanthomonadales; family Xanthomonadaceae; genus Lysobacter_I; species Lysobacter_I hankyongensis. The sequence continues at coordinate 62,922 of WYBC01000035.1, forward strand.
CCACGGCCGGGGCCGGTCGCCAATGTGCTTCTGCAGGAAGGTCGGCAGCCTGCCCCAGAAATCGCGCTCGTTCTCGATCTTGCAGAACCCGTAGCCCTCGGCCGGGTAATAGTGCGCCTGGACCGCAACATCGGCGTTGCCAAGCACTTTTCCATCAGCTCGGCGATGGATCTCGCGTGATGTTCCTCATGAAGGTGCGAAGCGGAATGGTCAACGGGTCGCGATGGATCGCAGACTGTCGAGCATGCCGTCCAGCCCCTTGCGCCACGTCGGCGGATCGATATCGAAGTCCGAGCGCAGCCGGGTGGTATCGAGTACCGAATACGCCGGCCGCTTCGCCGGAGTCGGATAGTCGGCGGTCGCGATCGGCACGATCCGCGGCACGCGCGACAGCAGGCCGCGGGCATGCGCATCGGCGATGATGGCTTCGGCGAAGCCGTGCCACGAAGTCTCGCCGGCGGCGGTGAGATGCCACAGCCCCGACGGAACCGACGGCTGCGCGAGCGCGGCGGCGGTGATGTCCGCGATCAGTGCGGCAGGCGTGGGCGTGCCGCGCTGGTCGGCGACCACACGCAGTTCGTCGCGCTCGGCGGCGAGCCGCAGCATGGTGCGCATGAAATTCCTGCCATGCGCGGCGTAGACCCAAGCGGTGCGGAAGATCCGATGCGGCGCACCGCTGGCGCGGATCGCGTCCTCGCCGGCGAGCTTGCTGGCGCCGTAGACGCCGAGCGGCGCGGTGGCGTCGTCTTCGCGGTACGGGCGCGCCCCGTTGCCGTCGAAGACGTAGTCAGTGGAGTAATGCACCATCAGCGTGCCGCGTGCGGCGCAGGCCTCGGCGATGCGCGCGGGCGCCTCGGCATTGGCGCGGAACGCCGCATCGCGGTCGGATTCCGCCTTGTCGACGGCGGTGTAGGCGGCGGCATTGACGACGATGTCGGGCGCGATGCGTTCGATCAGCGCAGGCAGCGCGGCCGGCACATCGAAATCGGCGCGCTCGCAGACCGTGCCGTCCTCGAACGCACCGCTGCGCGTGGTCGCGACCACTTCGCCGAGCGGTGCGAGACTGCGGCGCAGTTCGTGGCCCACCTGGCCGTTGGCGCCGAAGAGCAGGATCCTCACCCTATGCGCCTCAGTCCGCGAAGACCGGCAGGCGGTCCGGCGCGATCCCGGCCAGGAACGGCGCCTTCGCGTCCTTCTCCGACAACACCGGATCCGACACCGGCCAGTCGACCGCCAGTTCGCCGTCGTTCCAGCGGATGCCGGCGTCGGCCGCGCGGTCGTAGGTTTCGGTGCACAGATACGTGAACACCGCGCGTTCGCTCAAGGTGACGAAGCCGTGCGCGAAACCCGCGGGAATCCAGAAATGCCGACGGTTTTCGGCGTTGAGCACCACCGCGGTCCAGCGGCCGAAGGTCGGCGAGCCGCGGCGGATATCGACAGCCACGTCCCAGACTTCGCCTTCGATGACCGACACGTACTTGCCCTGCGGCTTCGGCCACTGGTAGTGCAGGCCGCGCAGCACGCCGCGCGCGGACGACGACACGTTGCCCTGCACGAACTGCGGCACCGCCAGTCCGTGCTCGGCGAAGCGGTCGCGGTTGAACGACTCGAAGAAGAAGCCGCGACTGTCGCCGAACACCTGCGGTTCGACGACGACACACCCGGGCAGATCGGTTTCGATGATCTTCATGTCTTGCCCGCGCTCAGGGAACGAAGCCGCGCTCGGCGAGACCGAGCAGGTACTGGCCGTAGCCGTTCTTCGCGAGCGGCTTCGCCAGCGCCTCCAGCTGCGCGGCATCGATCCAGCCGTTGCTCCAGGCGATCTCCTCCGGACAGCAGACGCGCAGGCCCTGCCGCGCTTCGATGGTCTCGATGTAGTTCGACGCTTCGAGCAGCGATTGATGGGTGCCGGTATCCAGCCAGGCGTAGCCGCGGCCGAGTCGCTGCAGATGCAGTGCGTCCTCTTCGAGATAGCGCCGGTTGAGGTCGGTGATCTCCAGCTCGCCGCGCGCCGAGGGCTTCAGCTGCGCGGCGAAATCGCTGGCGCGGCCGTCGTAGAAATACAGGCCGGTGACGGCGTAATTGGATTTGGGCTTCGACGGTTTCTCTTCGAGCCCGATCACCTTGCCGCCGGCATCGAATTCGGCGACGCCGTAGCGTTCCGGATCGCTGACCCAGTAACCGAAGACGGTCGCGCCCTGCTGCAGCGCATCGGCTTCGCGCAGCATCGCGGTCAGTCCGGGGCCGTGGAAGATGTTGTCGCCGAGCACCAGACAGCTCGGCCCGCCGTTCACGAATTCGCGGCCGATCAGGTAGGCCTGCGCGAGGCCGTCAGGACTGGGCTGCACCGCGTATTCGATGCGCATGCCCCACTGCGAGCCGTCGCCGAGCAACGCCTGGAACAGCGCCTGCTCGTGCGGGGTATTGATGACCAGCACTTCGCGGATCCCCGCGAGCATCAGCACGCTCAGCGGGTAATAGATCATCGGCTTGTCGTAGACCGGCAGCAGTTGTTTGCTGACCGCCTGGGTGATCGGATACAGCCGGGTGCCCGATCCGCCGGCGAGGATGATGCCCTTGCGCGCGGTCATGCCGCGCCTCCGATGCGTTCGAGACGATAGCTGCCGTCGAGCACGCGCTTCACCCATGTCTGATGATCGAGATACCAGTCGACGGTGCGCGCGATGCCTGCCTCGAACGTCATCGAAGGCGACCACCCGAGTTCGGACTTGAGCTTGGAGGCGTCGATCGCGTAGCGGCGGTCGTGGCCAGGACGGTCCTTGACGAACGCGATCAGCGACTCGCGCGCGCGGCCGTCGGCCAGTGGGCGACGCGCGTCTAGCAGCGCGCAGATCGTTTTCACCACCGCGATGTTCTCGCGCTCGGCGTCGCCGCCGACGTTGTAGACCTCGCCCACCCGGCCGCGTTCGAGCACCGCGCGGATCGCACCGCAGTGATCGCCGACATACAGCCAGTCGCGCACGTTGCGGCCATCGCCGTAGACCGGCAACGGTTCGCCGGCCAGCGCCTTGGCGATGATCAGCGGGATGAGTTTCTCGGGGAACTGGTACGGCCCGTAGTTGTTCGAGCAGTTGGTGGTGAGCGTCGGCAGGCCGTAGGTGTGATGGAAGGCGCGGACCAGATGGTCGGATGCGGCCTTCGATGCGGAATACGGCGAGTTCGGCGCATACGGCGTGGTTTCGGTGAACTTGCCGGTGTCGCCCAGCGAGCCGTAGACCTCGTCGGTGGAGACGTGCAGGAAACGGAAGCCGTCGCGGGCGTCGCCGTCCAGCGATTTCCAGTGGTCGCGCGCGCATTCGAGCAGCGCGAGGGTGCCGGCGACATTGGTCTGCACGAAGGCCGCGGGGCCGTCGATCGAACGGTCGACGTGGCTCTCGGCGGCGAAGTTGACGACCGCATCGGGCCGGTACTCGGCGAACAGCGCGGCGACGCGCGCGCGGTCGCCGATGTCGCCCTGCACGAAGACGTGGCCGGGATGGCCGTCGAGGGCGGCCAGCGTGTCGAGATTGCCGGCGTAGGTCAGTGCATCGAGATTGATGATCCGGATGCCGTCGGCGACGGCGTCCAGTACGAAGTTCCCCCCGATGAAACCGGCTCCGCCGGTCACAAGCCATGTCGGCACGCGAACGCTCCTGCTCTGGAAAAAACGACAGCGGATTGTACAGTCAGGCCCTTGCCGCTTCGGTGCGGGACGACGAACCTGAACGGAGGCCCCGCCGGCACCGGTTCAGGATCGCGCCCTCAGCCCGCTTCCCAGATGCAGCGTCCCGCCTTCTTCCGCAGCGTCTCCAGGCGCGCCGCATGCGCCGTCAGTTCGTCTTCCGTGGCGCGCACGCGCGGGCGCGCGGCGATGTCCGCGGGCAGCGCGGCGAACGCGGAGGTCGCAGCGGCCCGCGCGTTCTCGTCGGCCGTGCCGGCGCCGCCAAAACCGATCTCGCCCTGCCCCGAGGTCAGCGCGAGATAGACCTCGGCCAGCAACTGGGCGTCGAGCAGCGCGCCGTGCAGCTGGCGATGGGCGTTGTCCACGCCCAGCCGCTTGCACAGGGCGTCCAGCGAATTGCGCTGGCCGGGATAGCGCTTGCGCGCCATGTCGAGCGAATCCTCGATCCCGGCGACCCGTTCGTGCAGGCGGCCGTACTGCGGACCGAGCAGCGACAGTTCGTAATCGAGGAAACCGACGTCGAAGGCGGCGTTGTGGATGATCAGTTCGGCGCCATCGACGAAATCGAGGAACGCGTCGGCGATCTCGACGAACCGCGGTTTGTCGGCGAGGAATTCCAGGGTCAGGCCGGTGACTTCCTGCGCGCCGGGTTCGAACTCGCGATCCGGATGGATGTACTGCTGCCAGGTGCGCCCGGTGGGCCGACGTTCGATCAGCTCGACGCAGCCGATTTCGACCACGCGATTGCCCTTCTTCCACTCCAGGCCGGTGGTTTCGGTATCGAGGACGATCTGTCTCATGCGCCGACCGCCTGCTTGTAGACGGTCGCCTGATCGCGGGCGAGCGTGTCGACGCGTTCGTTGTCGGGATCCCCGGAATGGCCCTTCACCCAGCGCCAGTCGATGCGGTGGCGCTGGGTCGCGGCATGCAGGCGCTCCCATAGATCGCGGTTCTTCACCGGATCGCCGCCCGCGGTCTTCCACTGGCGGCGCACCCAGTTCGGCATCCATTCGGTGATGCCCTGGCGCACGTACTGCGAGTCGGTGAAGAGGGTGACCTCGCAGGGCTCGCTCAGCGTCTCCAGACCGACGATGGCCGCCATCAGCTCCATGCGGTTGTTGGTGGTGAGCGCTTCGCCGCCGGCGAGTTCGCGCTCGCGCTGCTGATAGCGCAACAGCGCGGCCCAGCCGCCCGGGCCGGGATTGCCGAGGCAGGCGCCATCGGTGTGGATCTGGACATGCTTCATCGACGCGGACATCAGACAGCGGGTACTCCGTCGGCGAGCGCCAGCGGCGGCCGCTGGCGGATCGGGGTGATGGGCAGCGCGCGTTTCTCGGCGCGCTGGAGATAAGCCGCGCGCAGGCCGGGACCGGACTGCAGGCTCGGCGAAGCGGTCGGCGTCCATTGCGGGCCGACCCCGCGAGCGGCGGGTTCGGGCGTCAGTCCCGCATCGGTCAGCAGCCGTCGCCAGTGCCCGGGATCGCGCGCCGAGAGTCCCTGACGGCGCCAGCGGAACCGATAGGGCGACAGCGGATTGAGCGCGAGCAGCGCCAGACGTCCCCCCGGTACCAGCACCCGCGCGCATTCCTCGATCAGCGCCACCGGGTCGGCCCCGTCGGCGCCCAGCACGTGCTGCAACACCACCGCGCCGAGGGATTCGCTGGCCAGCGGCAGCGGCAGACGGCACACCACCGCCCCGCGCCATCCGCCATGGTCGGGACTCAGATGGAGCCCGCGGCCTTCGGGCACCTGCGCGGACCGCGCGGGCGCGCACCACAGCCACGGCAGCCCCACCACCGGATGCGCCGCGAGGGCGTCGGCGACGACGGTCTGCTCGCTGTCGAGCACCGCCAGTCCCGCCGGCTGCAGGAACCACTGCATCGCGGCATCGGACGAGGGTTGGTGGGACAATGCAGGCATCGCGGCATTGTAAGCCGCCGCACCAGCCGAACACCCGCCCACCTCCGGACTCGCCACGCCCGCATGCGCCTGCTGCCCCTGCCCGCCTTCGATGACAACTACCTGTGGATGCTGGCCGGCGACGACGGCATCGCCGTCGTGGTCGATCCCGGCGATGCGGGTCCGATCCTGGCCGCCGCGGCGGACGGGCTGCGGCCGGTGGCGGTACTGGTCACGCATCACCACGGCGACCACATCGGCGGCCTCGCCGCGCTGCGCGAGCGCTGGCCCGACCTGTCCATTCACGCGCCGCACGATCCGCGAATCGCGCCGGTCACCCATCGCGTCGGCGAAGGCGATGCGGTCGAGATCGGTCCCTGGCGTTTCGATGTCCTCGAAGTGCCGGGCCACACCCGCAGCCACATCGCCTTCCACGGCCCGGAGATCGGCGAGGGCCTGCTGTTCTGCGGCGACACCTTGTTCAGTCTCGGCTGCGGGCGCCTGTTCGAAGGCAGTGCCGCGCAGATGCAGGCCTCGCTCGACCGTCTCGCTGCACTGCCCGATGCCACCCGGGTCTGCTGCGCGCACGAATACACCGCCGGCAACGCGGCGTTCGCCCTGGCCGTCGACCCGGGCAATGCCGCACTGGTGGCCCGTGCCGACACCGTCCGCGCGCTCCGTGCCGCAGGCATGCCCACGCTGCCGTCGACCATCGCCGGGGAACGCGCGACCAATCCCTTCCTGCGCTGCGACTCGGCGGCGATCCGGGATGCCATCGCCGCCAGGCTGGGCCGCGCACCGGAGGACCGCATCGAAACCTTCGCCGAGCTGAGGCGCTGGAAGGACGGCTTCCGCGCCTGAGCGTCTGCGGCCGCGCTCCGTTCCATACGGCAGCCCATGGTCGGTCGTGCGTGGCACACTAATCGCTCCCTGAGGAACGACGAGAACACCATGGGTTTTCTGCAAGGCAAACGCGCGCTCATCACCGGCATCGCCAGCGAACGCTCCATCGCCACCGGCATCGCCGAAGCCATGCATCGCGAAGGCGCGGAACTGGCGTTCACCTACCAGAACGACAAACTCAAGACGCGCGTCGAAAGCGCCGCCGCAGAATACGGTTCGAACATCGTGCTGCCACTGGACGTGTCCGACGATGCCCAGATCGCCGCCTGTTTCGACGCGCTCGGCAAGCACTGGGACGGCTTCGACATCCTGATCCACGCCATCGCCTTCGCGCCGCGCGAAGCGATCGCAGGCCAGTACCTCGACGGGCTCACCCGCGAGAACTTCGCGATCGCCCACGACATCTCGTCCTACTCGCTGGCGGCCATGGCCAAGGCCGCACGTCCGTTCATGTCGGGCCGCAAGGGTTCGATCCTCACCCTCACCTATCTCGGCGCGGAACGCGCGCTCGTCGGCTACAACGTGATGGGCGTGGCCAAGGCCAGCCTCGAAGCGAACGTGCGCTATCTGGCCTACAACCTCGGCCCGGAAGGCATCCGCGTGAACGCGATCTCCGCCGGCCCGATCAAGACGCTCGCCGCCGCCGGCATCGCCGGGTTCCGCAAGATCCTCGGCCATGTCGAGCAGAACGCGCCGCTGCGCCGCACCGTCACCATCGAAGACGTCGGCAACGTCGCCGCCTTCCTGAGCTCCGATCTGGCCGCGGGCGTGACCGGCGAAATCACCTATGTCGACGCCGGCTACAACATCCTGGGCATGACCGGAATCGAGTGAGCGCCGAGGCACATCGGGACGCATGAAAAAGCCCGGCGATGCCGGGCTTTTTCGTTGCGTGCGCAGCGCGGATCAGAGCCGGTCTTCGGCCACCGACACCTTCATGCGCTTGCGCTGGGACTTGCCGAGCGACAGCACGTCCTGCTCGCCGATGCTCGGCGCCAGCTGGCGCAGGAACCCGGCGCGGATGTCCGGCGTGATCTCGTTGTCGTCGCCCTGCGCGACCTTGGTCACCTCGAACAGCACGATCTGGCCGTTGGCGGTCGCAGTTTTGCCCGGAGAAACCTTGCCCGCGGCGGGCGCCGGCACTTCGAAATAGGCGCGGACCGCCTGCGCGTCCGGCACCGGCGCGGTGCGGGTCACGCCCGGAACGTTCGCGAGAACCCATTTCTTTTCGGTCGCGATCGTCGCCAGCGATTCGCCTTTCTTCAGTCGTGCCAGCACCGCATCCGCCTCGGCCTCGGCCGCCTTGCGCGCGCGATCCGCGCGGATCGCGGCGACGACCTGGGCGCCGACCTTGTCCAGCGGCTGGACGCGCTCGGGCGTGTGCTCGATCACGCGGATCACCACGCTGTGGTTCGGCGCGATCTCGATCAGATCGCTGGCCATCCGGCTCTCCTTCAGATCGTCGGAGAAAGCGGCGCGCTGCACCGCCTGGTTGGCGGCGATCCCCGTGCCCTGCCCGCGAGCGAACGGACCGAGCTTCTGCACGGTCAGCTTGGACGCGCGTGCGGCCGGACCCAGCGAGCTGGGGCTCTTCAACACATCGTCGACCAGCTTGCCGGAGAGATCGCTGTAGGCGCGCTCGCGATCGGCTTCCGCGACCAGGCGCTCCAATTCGGGACGCGCCTGCTCGAACGGCATTTCGCGGCCGGCCTTCAGTTCGCGAACCTGGATCAGGTGCCAGCCGAAATCGGTCTTGACCGGACCGGAGATCTGCCCGACCGCGGTCGCGAACACCGCGTCCTCGAACGGCTTGACCATCTGCCCGTTCTTCGCGATCCAGCCCAGATCGCCGCCGGCATCCTTCGACGAGTCGTCCGAGTACTGGCGCGCCAACGCGGCGAAATCAGCGCCGGCCTTCGCCTGTTTGAGCAGATCCTGGGCCTTCGCTTCGGCGGCCTTCTGCGCGGCGGCATCGGCGGCGGCATCGACCCGGACGAGGATGTGCGACGTCAGGCGCTGTTCCGGCTCGACGAAACGCGACTTTTCCTGCGCGAAACGATCGCGCAGCGCCGCTTCTTCGACGGGCGCGGCCGCGACCATGGCCGACGCATCGACATCGATGTATTCGATCGTGACCATTTCCGGCGCGCGGAAATCCTCGGGGTGCGCCTTGTACCAGCTCGAGATTTCCGCCGCCGGCACCGGCGTGGTGTCGACAGGCGTGGACGGCAGCATGGCGTAGGAAACGTCGCGCTTCTCGCTCAGCAACGTGATGAGCCGCTGGCCTTCGCCGTTGGTCACGAACGCCGACTCGCGCAGGCGCGAGGCCAGCAACTGCTGTTTGAGCGATTCGCGGATCTGCTGATCGAATTCGGCCGGCGTCCTCGCCGGCGACTGCGACGCCAGCATCAGACGATAGCGTTTCGCATCGAACTTGCCATCGCTCTGGAAATCTGGGATCGACTCGATGGTCTCGCGCACCTGGGCGTCGCCGACGACGATGCCTTCGCGCTCGGTGGTCATGCGCAGGACGCGCTCGTCGATCATCGCTTCGAGGATTTCGCGCTTGTTCTCGATCTTCTCGAACGCGCGGGAGTCGAAATTCTCGCCGGCCGCGGCGCGCTGCTGCTGGCGCGCGCTCTCGAAGCGGGCCCGGAAATCGTCGACGCTGATTTCCTCCTGCTGCCAGAACGCCTTGCGCACCAGCCACCAGTCGGGGGCGGATGTCCACCAGGTGGGCGGGGCTTCGATCTTGGCCGCGAACGTCTCGGTGCGCTGGAACAGATACTGCTCCATGCCGAAGAAGGCGAACGGGATCATCAGCATCCCGAGAATGACGGTGGCGATCCAGCCGGATGATTTTTCGCGAAGGGCCTGCAGCATTGGCGAGCGTTGCCGGTAGAGGAGCCGCCTAGTGTAGCGGCTGAAGCGCGCCGCGGCATGCCCTCCGGCGGCATGCCCTGCCGCGGAACGAGGGTCGCGCCGGGGATTCGCGAAGCGCGCCGGCTCGGCTGCGGGCACCGGAAACGACGAAGGCACCGTTTCCGGTGCCTTCTGCGCTCCGCCCGTGGGCGGTAGCGGAATTGGAGGGATGGCGGAGTGGACGGGACTCGAACCCGCGACCTCCGGCGTGACAGGCCAGCATTCTAACCGACTGAACTACCACTCCGCTGTTGTTACCCTGCATCGCTGCGCCGAACATTCTAGCGCAGTTCGGCGATCGAACGGAATACCTTCTTTCGATCGCTTGGCGCCCCTGGTGGGTGCTGAGGGGTTCGAACCCCCGACCCTCTCCGTGTAAAGGAGACGCTCTACCGCTGAGCTAAGCACCCCAACGGGAAGAGCTGATCAGTTTACGGCATCCTTCAGCGCTTTGCCAGCCTTGAACACCGGGTTCTTGGAGGCCGGGATCTGGATCTCTTCCTTGGTTTTCGGGTTGCGGCCGGTGCGCGCGGCGCGCTCGCGGACCACGAACGAACCGAATCCGATCACGGTCACGGTGTCGCCCTTCGTCAGTGCCTTGGTGATGGCGGCGACCGTGGCATCGAGCGCGCGCCCGGCATCGGCCTTGGACAGCTCGGCGGCAGCGGCGATCGCGTCGATAAGCTCGGCTTTGTTCATGTCATGACTCCGGTTAAGTAGGATTGGAACGTGATTGAAACGAACGCGCGATGGAGAACGGAAGCGTGCGATGCATGGTGCGATGCCTGCATTGCGCCGATTGAAAACGAACGGCTTCTCGGCCCCGTACGCGGGCGACCGTTATACCAGCGCCAGACCGGCCCACGCAACCGAAAAACGTGAAAAATGCCGGAAAAAAAGCGATTTTACGAATGATTACGCAAGAATACGGCCGTGCATTCGCTCCCGTTCAGTGTTTGCGGACTTCGCGTCGAGCGCTCGCGGCCGGCTTCGATGCCTTGCGCGCACTCGAACGCGCCTCCTTTTTAGCGGCCGGCGCGATCGGATGTTCCAGCGCGAGATCGAGCACTTCGTCGATCCAGCGCACCGGAACGATACTGATCTGATCCGTCACGCTCTTGGGAATATCGGCGAGATCCTTGCGGTTCTCTTCCGGGATGATGACGGTGCGAATGCCGCCACGCAGCGCCGCGAGCAGTTTTTCCTTGAGGCCGCCGATCGCCGTGATCTTGCCGCGCAGCGTGATCTCGCCGGTCATCGCCACGTCGGCGCGCACCGGCACCTTCGTCAGCGCGGACACCAGCGCGGTCGTCATCGCAGCGCCCGCGCTCGGGCCGTCCTTCGGCGTGGCGCCATCCGGCACATGCAGATGGACGTCGAGTTTCTGCAGAAAATCCACATCGATGCCCAGGCGCTCGGTACGCGCACGCACCACGGACAGCGCGGCCGACGCGGATTCCTTCATCACATCGCCGAGCTGGCCGGTGAGGATCAACTGCCCCTTGCCGGGCATCAATGTGGATTCGATCTGCAGCAGATCGCCGCCGACTTCGGTCCAGGCCAGGCCAGTGACCATGCCGACTTCGTTGTCGTTCTCGGCGCGTCCGAAATCGAAACGACGCACGCCGAGGTACTTGTCGAGGTTCTTGCCGGTCACGCTCACGGCCTTGGCGCCCTTGCCCTTGGGCTGCGGCCCGGCCAGCGCGATTTCCTTGACCACCTTGCGGCAGATCTTGGAAATCTCGCGCTCGAGATTGCGCACGCCGGATTCGCGCGTGTAGTAACGGACGATGTCGCGCAATGCATCCGCGGCGATCTTCAGCTCGACAGGCTTCAGGCCGTTGGCCTTGAGCTGTTTCGGCAACAGATAGCGTTCGGCGATGTTGAGCTTCTCTTCCTCGGTGTAACCCGGGATGCGGATGACTTCCATGCGGTCGAGCAGCGGCCCCGGAATGTTCAGCGAATTCGAGGTCGCGATGAACATGACTTCGGACAGGTCGAGATCGACTTCGAGATAGTGATCGTTGAACGCGTTGTTCTGTTCGGGATCGAGCACTTCGAGCAGCGCTGCCGACGGATCCCCACGGAAGTCCATCGACATCTTGTCGATCTCGTCGAGGACGAACAGCGGATTCTTGCTGCCGGCCTTGTTGAGGTTCTGCACGATCCGGCCCGGCATCGAACCGACGTAGGTGCGGCGATGGCCGCGGATTTCGGCCTCATCGCGCACGCCGCCCAGCGACATGCGCACGAATTTGCGGTTGGTGGCCTTGGCGATGCTCTGTCCCAGCGAAGTCTTGCCCACGCCGGGCGGACCGACGAGACAGAGGATGGCGCCCTTGATCTGTTTCACCCGGGTCTGCACCGCGAGATATTCGAGAATGCGCTCCTTCACTTTTTCCAGGCCGTAGTGATCGGCGTCCAGCGTCTCCTGCGCCACCTTCAGATCCTTGCGGACCTTGGTGCGCTTGTTCCACGGCACGCCGAGCAGCCAGTCGAGATAGTTGCGGACCACGGCCGCTTCCGCCGACATCGGCGACATCTGCTTGAGCTTGTTGAGCTCCGACTTGGCCTTGGCTTCCACCGGCTTGGGCATGCCGGCTTCGGCGATCCTGCGGGCGAGCTCCTCGATGTCGTTCGGCGCATCGTCCAACTCGCCGAGTTCCTTCTGGATCGCCTTCATCTGCTCGTTGAGGTAATACTCGCGCTGACTCTTCTCCATCTGCGACTTCACCCGGCCTCGGATGCGCTTCTCCAACTGCTGCACGTCGATCTCGCCGTCGACCAGACCGACCAGCAGTTCGAGCCGCTGCGACACGTCGACGGCTTCGAGCAGCCGCTGTTTCTCGGCCAGACGCACGCTGAGATGCGCGGAGATGGTGTCGGCGAGCCGATTGGGTTCCTCGATGCCGGACAGCGTCTGCATCAACTCCGGCGGGAGTTTGCGATTGGTCTTGATGTACTGCTCGAAAAGGCCCATCAGCGAGCGCACGACGGCTTCGACTTCGCGCGGCTCGCGCTGCTCGGCGGATTCGAGCGGATCGGCCTGCCCGGCGAGCGCGCCATCGACTTCGCGTACCGCCTTGAGGCGGACGCGCGACACGCCCTCGACCAGCACCTTGATGGTGCCGTCCGGGAGTTTCAGCAACTGCAGCACCTGGGCGAGCGTTCCGACCTCGTAAAGATCGGCGGCGGCGGGATCGTCGGTCTCGGGCGACTTCTGCGCGACCAACAGGATGCGCTTGTCGCGGTCCATGGCGAGATCGAGCGCCTTGATCGATTTCTCGCGCCCGACGAAGAGCGGGATGACCATGCTCGGAAACACGACCACGTCGCGCAGCGGCAGCACGGGCAGTTCGGCGATGGGGCTGACGGACGGGTCGTTCATGGGGGGCTCCGCGATCATGGATGCGACCGTCGGCGGGGACGCACGGCGGCCAATGCGCCCGTTATGGGGCCATGCCGGCCCGGATGCAAGCGCGCGCCGCCGGGCGGGCATCGCGATGGCGACGGATTGCCGTTTCGCAGGCGTTCTTGCGCAATCCGTCTCGAATGGACGGCAAAAAAAACGGGCACCCCGGTGGCTCGGGATGCCCGTCGATTCGTTGCGCGCCGGATCGCGATTATTCGGCGGACGCGACCTTGTTCGGCGGCGTCTGGTAGATCAGATACGGCTCGGATTTGTGTTCGATCACCGATTCGTCGACGACCACCTTGCTGACGTTCTCCAGCGACGGCAGTTCGTACATGGTGTCGAGCAGCACCGATTCGACGATGGTGCGCAGGCCGCGGGCGCCGGTCTTGCGCTTCAGCGCCTTGCGCGCGATCGCGGCCAGCGCATCGGAGCGGAACTCCAGTTCCACGCCTTCCATCTCGAACAGCTTGCGGAACTGCTTGCTGATCGCGTTCTTCGGCTCGGTGAGGATCTTCACGAGCGCGGTCTCGTCGAGTTCCTCGAGCGTGGCGACCACCGGCAGGCGACCGACGAACTCCGGGATCAGGCCGAACTTGATCAGATCCTCGGGCTCGACATCGAACAGCACCTTGCTGACGTCGGCCTTGCGCTCGCTGCTCTTGAGCTTGGCGCCGAAACCGATGCCGCCGGATTCGCTGCTGCGCTGCTGGATGATCTTGTCCAGACCGGCGAACGCGCCGCCGACGATGAACAGGATGTTGCGGGTGTCGACCTGCAGGAATTCCTGCTGCGGATGCTTGCGCCCGCCCTGCGGTGGCACGCTGGCGACGGTGCCTTCGATCAGCTTGAGCAGCGCCTGCTGCACGCCTTCGCCGGACACGTCACGGGTGATCGACGGGTTCTCGCTCTTGCGCGAAATCTTGTCGATTTCGTCGATGTAGACGATGCCCTGCTGCGCCTTCTCGACATCGTAGTCGCACTTCTGCAGCAGCTTCTGGATGATGTTCTCGACGTCCTCGCCGACATAACCCGCTTCGGTCAGCGTGGTCGCGTCGGCGATGGTGAACGGCACGTTGAGCAGGCGGGCCAGAGTCTCGGCCAACAGGGTCTTGCCCGAACCGGTCGGACCGATGAGCAGGATGTTCGACTTCGCCAGTTCGATGTCGTCGTTCTTCTGCCTGCTCTCGATCCGCTTGTAGTGGTTGTAGACCGCCACCGCCAGCGTCTTCTTGGCGCGGGACTGGCCGATCACGTACTGGTCGAGGACCTCGAGGATCTCGCGCGGCTTGGGCAGATGGCTGCGGGTCGCCTGCGCCTTCTCCTCGAGCTCCTCGCGAATGATGTCGTTGCACAACTCGACGCATTCGTCGCAGATGAACACGCTCGGGCCCGCAATCAGCTTGCGGACTTCATGCTGGCTTTTCCCGCAGAACGAGCAATAGAGGATCTTGTTGCTGTCGCCGCTGCGGCCTTGCCGGTCTTCGCTCATGCTGCTGTCGTTATCTGCACTGGTGGGGGGAGGATAGCATCCGGGCTCCCGGCCGCAAGCAGGTTGCGACGGAATTGCGGATTGCCTTTTGAATCAGCCGGTTACGAGGGCTGAATGGAGTCTTCGGGACGGCGCTCGAGGACATGGTCGACCAGACCGTAGTCGCGCGAGGCTTCGGCGCTCTTGAAATTGTCGCGTTCGGTGTCGCGGGAGATGGTGTCGAGCGACTGGCCGGTGTGCTTGGACAGGATCTCGTTCAGCCGCTGCTTCATGCCCAGGATCTCGCGGGCGTGGATGTCGATGTCGGTCGCCTGGCCCTGGAAGCCACCCAGCGGCTGATGGATCATCACCCGCGAGTTCGGCAGGGCGTAACGCTTGCCCTTGGCGCCGGACGCCAGAAGCAGCGCGCCCATGGAGGCGGCCTGGCCGACGCAGATGGTGCTCACGTCCGGCTTGATGAACTGCATGGTGTCGTAGATCGCCATGCCGGCGGTGACGATGCCGCCCGGCGAATTGATGTACAGGCTGATGTCCTTCTCGGGGTTCTCGGCTTCGAGGAACAGCAACTGGGCGACGATCACGTTCGCCATGTAGTCGTCGATGCCGCCGACGAGAAAGATCACCCGCTCCTTCAGCAACCGGGAGTAGATGTCGTAAGCGCGCTCGCCGCGGCTGGTCTGTTCGACCACCATCGGAACGAGGTTGAGGGCTCTGGTCTCGAAGCTGTTCATGCGTCGCGGCACCTGTGATGGGGCGGGTCGCGCTGGGCGCGGCGCCTGTCGGGGGACGGACCGCGCAGGACGCGGCCCGGAGAAGGAATCCGCAGGTTACTGCGGGGCGATCGCTTCCTGGAAGCTGAGCGGCCTGTCGGTGTGCACGGCGCGCTCGGCGATCCAGTCGATGACCTGCTCTTCCATCACGCGATTCTGCAGGCCAGCCATGAGCTGGCGGTCGTTGCGGTACAAATCAATGACCTGCTGCGGTTCTTCGTAGGTGGATGCGATGAGACGCAGCGTTTCGTTCAGGCGCTTCGGATCGAGCGTGAGCTCGTTGCGGCGGGCGATCTCGCCGACCAGCAACGCCACGGTGACGCGCTTGCGCGCCGGTTCAAGCAGTTCGCGCCAGGCATCGGCCGGCGGATCCACCTGGCGACCCTGGCGGCGGGCCTGTTCGACGGTCTGCGCGAGCATCGCCCGGGCTTCGTTCTCGACCACGCGCGGCGGCATCTCGACGTGGGCGTAAGCGGCGACCAGTTGCTCGCCGACCTCGCGACGCAGGCGCCCCATCAGAGCGCCCTTCAGCTCGCGCTCGAGGTTGTTGCGGATCTCGACCCGGAACTGCGGCATTTCGCCCGAGCGCACGCCGAAGCTGCGGATGAATTCGGCGTCGACTTCCGGCAGCACCGGCTCCGAAATCGCTTCGACCTTCACGTTCACCACCGCCTGACGGCCGGCGAGCTGCGGCACGCGCCAGTTCTCCGGGAAGTCGACGGTCAGGGTCTTGTCTTCGCCGGCGCTCATGCCGACGATGGCGTTCTCGATCTCCGGGAACATCGCGCCGGAACCGATCATGGTGACGCCGCGCTCGGCGCCTTCGGCCGGCAGCCGCTCGCCGCCGATCACCGACCAGGTTTCCACGTCGGCCGCATCGCCGGGCTGCGCCGGGCGATTCACGATCGTCCAGCTGCGGCGCTGCAGGCGCAGGTTCTCGATCATGCGATCGATATCGTCTTCGGTGACCTCGGCGGTCGTGCGCACGACCTGCAGCGTGGTCACATCGATGTCGCCGAAGTCCGGCACGACCTCGAAGGTGGCGACGTAGGCCAGTTCACCCTCGCCCGCTTCGGCGGACGGTTCGATCCGCGGATTGCCGGCCAGGCGCAGCGCGTTCTCGCGGACGGCCTGATCGAAGCCCTGCTGCAGCAATTCATCGACCACTTCGCCGCGGACCTGGGCGCCATAGCGCTGTTCGATCACCTTGGCCGGCACCTTGCCCGGACGGAAGCCCTTGATGCGGGCGGTGCGGGCGATCTCGCGCAGGCGGCCGCCGATCTGGTTCTCGACGCGTTCGGCCGGCACGCGGAGGGTCATGCGGCGTTCGAGATTACCCACGGATTCGACTGAAACTTGCATTGCTGGCGACTCCTGCTGCCGCGCCGTCGCGCGCGGCCCGTATCTGGTGTGGTTGAGGTGGAGGCTGGGCGGCCGCGAAGGCCGGTCGGGCACACCCATGGCGGGCCGCCCCAGCGGAACGGGGTAGTTTGGCCGATTACGGCGTTTCCCGCCAGTTTCCGCGCGATGCCGCCCTGGAGCGATACCGGGATACGCGTGTCGCAGACTGCGACGAGACGAACCCGCCGGACCGGGCGGAAGAAGGCGCCATGGCCCCTCGGACGCGATTGCCTCGACAGGCAGACGCTGCGGCATCATCGCGTGCGGGGATGGTGCGAGAGGGGGGACTCGAACCCCCACACCTTTCGGCGACAGAACCTAAATCTGTTGCGTCTACCAATTTCGCCACTCTCGCATGCCGCGCCCATTCCGTGAGCGCGGAAAGCAAAACGCCCGGCGTGAGCCGGGCGTCGCTGGAACTGGTGGGCCGTCAAGGATTCGAACCTTGGACCTATTGATTAAGAGTCAACTGCTCTACCAACTGAGCTAACGGCCCGATTTGCAAAGGATAACGCATCCGCCCCGCGTCCGACAACCGTCGGACCGCAATGCGCCGCGGAAGCGACGCACGCATGCGGAAAACCGCGGACATACCCATGAAAACTTGAAGTGAAATTGGGGTGGCTGAGGGGACTCGAACCCCCGACAACTGGAATCACAATCCAGTACTCTAACCAACTGAGCTACAGCCACCATTGAAACTTGGGACACCTTGCGCAAGCCCTGCGGGCCTCCGCCACCCGGGCGTCCTGCCGGGCCTTGCCGCAATCGCAAACCGCACGCCCATCGTTGGCGCGCCCGGCAGGAATCGAACCTGCAACCACCGGCTTAGAAGGCCGGTGCTCTATCCGGTTGAGCTACGGGCGCATGTGCGCATGATAGCCGGGCGGACAGAAGCGGTGGAGCCGACGCGGGAAGCGATGGATGGTCGGGGTAGAGGGATTCGAACCCCCGACATCCTGCTCCCAAAGCAGGCGCGCTACCAGACTGCGCTATACCCCGCCGATGAGGCGGCCGGACGAAGACGCGTCCACGCCCGGACCAGTCGCACATTGTCCGAACCCGGGAGCGCGCTGTCAACGCGTGCGCGACCCGCGCAATCCAGCCCGGCCGACGGTATGCTTGCCGCTCTATACCTTTTCCAGACGTCACGCTCTCCAAGGAGACACCATGCGCAGCGGCAATCCGGTCCTGAAGGACTCCACTTTCCTCGATCTCAGCAGCGGCAGCGTCTATCCCGGCAGCGCCAACGCGATGAGCCTCAACGGGACGGTCAACAAGACCGGCATCCTGCTGCTGCTCACCATCCTCACCTCGGCCTTCGCCTGGTCGCAGACCATGGTCCAGACCCCCGAGGGTATGCAGGTCGCTCCCGGCGCGATGATCTACATGATCGGCGGCGCCATCGGCGGCTTCGTGCTGGCGCTGATCACCGCATTCAAGAAGGAATGGTCGCCGGTCACCGCGCCGCTGTACGCGCTGGTCGAAGGCTTCTTCCTCGGCTCGATCTCGGCGATCTACAACGCCCAGTTCGAGGGCATCGTGCTCCAGGCGGTCATGCTGACCTTCGGCACGCTGTTCGCGCTGCTGTTCGCGTATCGCTCCGGCCTGATCAAGGCCACCGAGAACTTCAAGCTCGGCGTGGCCGCGGCCACCGGCGGCATCGCGCTGATCTATCTCGCCACGATCGTGCTGGGCCTGTTCGGCATCAAGATCCCCTACATCCACGAATCCGGCCTGATCGGCATCGGTTTCAGCCTGTTCGTGATCGTGGTCGCCGCGCTGAACCTGGTGCTGGACTTCGACTTCATCGAGTCGGGCGTGGAAGCCGGCGCGCCGAAATACATGGAGTGGTACGGCGCCTTCGGCCTGATGGTCACCCTGGTGTGGCTGTACGTCGAGTTCCTGCGCCTGCTGGCCAAGCTGCAGTCGCGCGACTGAACCGGCGGCGGATACCGCAAACGAAAAAGGGCGCCATCGGCGCCCTTTTTCATGCCCGCCGACGGCTCAGAGCCGGCTGGCGATGGCCTTGGCGAACGACATCGTGTTGCCGGTGCCGCCCAGGTCCGGCGTAAGCGAGTCCTTGGCTTCCAGGGTCGCGACGATGGCGTTGCGCAGACGGGTGGCGTTTTCGGGCTGACCGATGTGATCGAGCATCTGGCCCACCGCGAGCAGCAGCGCGCAGGGATTGGCGATGCCCTTGCCGGCGATGTCCGGTGCCGAACCGTGCACGGCCTCGAAGATCGCCGCCTCGGTGCCGATGTTCGCGCCCGGCGCCAGGCCCAGACCGCCCACGAGGCCGGCGCAGAGGTCGGAGATGATGTCGCCGAACAGGTTGGTGGTCACGATGATGTCGAACTGCTCCGGACGCATCACCAGCTGCATGCAGGTGTTGTCCACGATCATCTCGTTGCACTGGATGTCGGGATATTCGGCGGCCACGATCCGCGCGGTGCGCAGGAACAGGCCCGAGGTCGACTTCAGGATGTTGGCCTTGTGGACCACGGTGACCTTCTTGCGCCCGGTCCTGCGCGCGAGATCGAAGGCGTAACGCACGATGCGCTCGGAGCCGCGACGGGTGATCTTCTGGGTCAGCATCGCGGTTTCGCCGTCCTCGGACAGCGACTGGCCTTCGCCGATATACGCGCCTTCGGTGTTTTCGCGGACGGTGATCAGGTCGACACCGCTGGGGAAGCGCGACTTGGTATTCGGGAACGACTTCGCGGGACGCACGTTGGCGTACAGGTCGAAGCGCTTGCGCAACTCGACGTTGATCGAGCTGAAGCCCTCGCCCACCGGCGTGGTCAGCGGGCTTTTCAGCGCGATTCGATTGCGGCGGATCGAATCGAGGGTCGTCTGCGGCAGCAGTTCGCCGTGCTTTTCCAGCGCGACCATGCCAGCGTCGGCGTCTTCGTAGGTCAGGCCGGTGTTCATGGCGTCGAGCACGGACAGGGCGGCGTCCATGATCTCGGGGCCGATGCCATCGCCACGGATGACGGTAATCGTTTGGGTCATTGGGTCACTTCCAGGCAGGCCCTCCACGGCATGCGGGGGCCGGAATCATTCGGGGCTGAACGGTCGGTCGGTACGCGCGCGACCGCCACAACGGTGGCGATCGGCGCGTACAACCCGCGAATTATGCCGGAAGTGCGTTGATTCTGCTGGAAATACGGCTCAGACCATGGTCGATGAAGCGCGCTGCCGGCAGCCGCCGTTCAGTCGTGGGCGTGCGCCGGTGCGGTGCCGGCTTCGCCCTGCTCCAGCCGGTCGAGGAAATCGACCGCGCGACGCAGGTGCGGAATGACGATCGAACCGCCGACCACCAGACCCACCGAAAAGGCTTCGAACATCTCGTCGCGATCGACCCCGGCTTCCTTGCACTGGGCGACGTGGTAGCTGATGCAGTCGTCGCAGCGCAGGACCAGGGACGCCACCAGGCCCAGGAGTTCCTTGGTCTTCACGTCGAGCGCGCCGGCCTGGTAGGTCTGGGTGTCGAGCGCGAAGAACCGGCGAACGACCTGGTTGGGTTCGGCGAGGATCCGCTCGTTCATCCGCTTGCGGAAGGCGGTGAACTCGGCCACGCGGTCCTTCTCGTCCTGTCCGCCCCCGCTCATGCGCCATCTCCGCCCAGCAGCGGTTCGAACCTGCCGTCGCGGTGCAGCGCCATCATGTCGTCGAAACCGCCGACGTGGACATCGCCGACGAAAATCTGCGGCACGCTGGTGCGCTTCGCACGCGCCACCATCCGCTCGCGTTCGGCGGGGTCGGTGTCGACGCGGATCTCGGTCCAGCCCAGCCCCTTGCTCTTGAGGAAGTTCTTGGCCGAGACGCAGTAAGGGCAGATCGCGGTGGTGTAGATCGTGATCGGCGCGTGGTTGGACGGGTCGCTCAAAACGGTCTCCTCACGGCGCGCTGGCGCCGGCAGTCGGATGGAAAGCATCGACGGTCATGATGGGGGGGCGATGCGGCCTTTTCCAGCCGCCGGGCGTTCGCGGGCAGGCAACACAGCGGTGCATGGAACGAAGCGCGGCCCGCACGGTCCTAACCATATGTGCGCTCCCGGCGCCGCCGGCCCGATTAACAACGCATTCACGCCGGGATTGCCGCCAACCGTCATCCTGTCGCACGAACAACACCCTCGGAACTCCGCCTCATGCGCCTGCCGGTCGCCATCGCCGCACTCACCTTCGCCCTGGCCGCAGCCGTCGCCCCGGCGCAGGACAACCGGCTGCCGGACATCGGCTCATCGGCCAACGAACTGCTGAACCCGGCGCGGCAGGCCGAATACGGCAGCATGATGCTCAGCCAGCTCCGCCACTACGGCTACGTGCTGGACGACCCGTTGATCGACGGCTGGCTGCAATCGGTGGGCCATCGTCTCGCCGCCGCCAGCGACAAACCGCAGCATCCCTTCACCTTCTTCATGCTCAAGGACCGGGCGTTCAATGCGTTCGCCACGCTCGGCGGCTACATCGGCACCAACGCCGGCCTGGTGCTGGCGGCCGAAAGCGAGGACGAAGTGGCCGGCGTGCTGTCGCACGAAGTCGCCCACGTCACCCAGACCCACGTGCTGCGCAGCGTGGAGCGGGCGCAGAAGGACAGCGTGCCGATCCTGCTGGCGATGCTCGGCGCGATCGCCGTCGCCCAGTCTTCCGGCGGCAATTCGTCCGACGACGCATCCATGGCCGCGCTGGCCTCGGCGCAGGCGCTGATGCAGCAGCGCCAGATCGATTACACCCGTTCGAACGAATCCGAGGCCGATCGTCTGGGCATCCAGACCCTGGCCCGCGCCAGTTACGACCCGCAGGCGATGGCCGGCATGTTCGGCCGGATGCAGGCGATTTCGCGGGTGAACCAGGGCGGCGAGCGCGAGCGTGCGCCCGACTATCTGCGCACCCATCCCGTGAACACCACCCGCATCAGCGAAGCGCGGGCGCGGGCCGACGAACTGGCCACGAAACCCCGCGCCTTCGATCCGGGCAGCGTGATCACCAGCGAAAATCCGCTGCTGCCGTCGAGCCTGCGCGTCGCCGGCCCGGCCCGCGCCAACGACAACGTCCAGTTCGGCTGGGCGCGCGAACGCATCCGCGTGTTCAGCGCCAACACCGCCGCCGATGCGGTGCGCGAATACGAGCGCATGCGCCAGGCCAAGCCGCTCACCGATGCCCAGCGCTACGGGCTGGCCACCGCCCGCCTGCGCGACGGCCAATACGCGATCGCGGCGAAGGAACTGGCGCCGCTGCTGACGAAGTATCCGGCGGACCCGTGGATCGTGATCGCGATGGCCGAGATCGAAGCCCGCACCGGCGATCTCGCGGCGGCCGACAACCGGATGGAGGCGCTGCTGGCGCGCATGCCGAATCACCGCGCGGCCAGCCTGAGCTATGCCCGCCTGCTGGCCGAGCGCGACGACGCCACCGCCGGCCGCCGCGCCCAGGCGGTGCTGCGGCCGCTGCTGGTGACGGCCAAGGACGATCCGGTGTTCCAGCAGACCTTCGCCCGCGCCAGCGAGGTCGCCGGCGATCCGGTGCGCGCCGGCGAAGCCTATGCCGAAGCCGAATTCCTCAACGGTCGGCCGGAACGGGCCCTGATCCAGCTGAACACGCTGATCAAGCGACCGGAAGTCGATTACTACGCCCGCGCCCGGATCGAGGCCCGGATCGCCGCGATCACGCCCACGGTGCTGGAACTGCGGCGCCAGGGCGTGCGCGACGAGGTTCTCGAACGGCGCTGAGCCGGCCGGCTTCGACGCGGGCCGCGAACGGCAACCCGACGCGCCGATATTGCAGCGGGATGTCGACGCTGCGACGGAGGATGCCCCTGGCCGGTCGAAGCCCGCAAACCCGGCCCTCCGGAGGCGGCGACGCCGTCATGGTCCGGTCACAAAAATGTCGTCTACTGTGATCCGCGCCCCGGCCAGCCGTTTCCGGCCGGGCACTCCCCCGCAGCGGTTGCACGCAGAAGACGTCATGCAGAAGCGCATCCTCATCGTCGACGACGAACCCGCGATCCGCGACATGGTGGCCTTCGCCCTGCGCAAGGGCGAATACGAGCCGGTCCATGCCGGCGACGGCCGCGAGGCCCAGGCCGCCATCGCCGAACGCGTGCCCGACCTGATCCTCCTCGACTGGATGCTGCCCGGCGCCAGCGGCCTGGAGCTGGCACGGCGCTGGCGGCGCGACGCGCTGACCCGCGACATCCCGATCATCATGCTCACCGCGCGCGGCGAGGAGAACGACCGCGTCGGCGGGCTGGAAGCGGGCGTCGACGATTACGTCGTCAAACCGTTCTCGGCGCGCGAACTGCTGGCGCGGATCCGCGCGGTGCTGCGCCGTTCGCGCGAGGACGACGAGGACGGCAGCGTGCAGGTCGGCGACCTGCGGATCGACGGCGCCTCGCACCGCGTGTTCGCGGGCGACGCCCAGATCCAGATCGGTCCGACCGAGTACCGGCTGCTGCATTTCTTCATGACCCACGCCGAGCGCGTCTACACCCGCAACCAGTTGCTGGACCATGTCTGGGGCGGCAATACCTACGTCGAGGAGCGCACGGTCGACGTGCACATCCGCCGGCTGCGGCGGGCGCTCGAACCGGTCCGGCTGGAAGGCATGGTGCAGACCGTGCGCGGCGCCGGTTACCGGTTCTCGGCGACGCTCTGAGCGCCGCCGCGGCCGTGCGATCCCGTCGCGCAATCCCATAGACTGCGCGAATGCCGCAAGATGCCCGCTCCGCATGGCGCACGACGCTCGGCCAGCTCGCGCTGGCCCTGGGTCTCGCGCTCGCGCTCGGCTTCGCGGTCGGCCAGCCCTGGCCGGTGCTCACCGCCACGGCGCTCGGCGTGGTCGCCTGGCATTACTGGAAACTGCGCCGGCTGCTGCTGCGGCTGACCGCGCGCCAGCGCCTGGCGCCACCGGTCGGCGACGGTGTCTGGAACCAGGTCGACCGCCTGCTCTATCGCAGCCAGAACGAAGTGCGCGCCCGCAAGCGCCGTCTGATCGAAATGCTGCGCGCTTACCGCGCCGCGACCGCCGCCCTGCCCGACGCCATCGTGGTGGTCGAGCGCAACAGCCAGCGCATCCTGTGGTTCAACGAAGCCGGGACCCGGCTGCTCGGACTGCGTCATCCGCGCGACCTCGGCGCCGCGCTCGGCGACCGCCTGCAGCCGCTGCCGATCGCGCACTGGCTGGCCGCCGGGCGTCACGCCGAACCGCTGCTGGACGCGCCATCGCCGGTCAGCCCGGAACTGCGGCTGAGCCTGCGCCTGATTCCCTATTCCGACGAACTGTGGCTGCTGGTCGCGCGCGACGTCAGCAAGCTGATGCGGCTGGAGCAGATGCGCCGCGATTTCGTCGCCAACGTCTCGCACGAACTGCGCACGCCGCTGACCGTGGTCCACGGCTATCTCGACATGCTCGATCCAGCCGAACAGCCGGACTGGGCGCCGATGCTGACCGAAATGCAGCGGCAATCGCAGCGCATGACGCAGCTGGTGGAGGATCTGCTGACGCTCTCGCGGCTGGAGGCGCAGGAAGCCCTGCCGGAGGAAACCGTATCGATGGTGTCGATGCTGTCCACGCTCAAGCGCGAAGCCGAAGCGCTGAGCCAACGCAGGCACAGCATCGCGATTGAGGATGCCGCGGGCGTCGACCTGTGGGGCTCGACCAAGGAACTGCACAGCGCGTTCTCGAACCTGGTCAGCAACGCGATCCGCTACACCCCTGCCGGCGGCAGCATCCACATCCGTTTCGTCTCCGAACGCGACGGCGGCGTCAGCCTCGCGGTGGAGGACACCGGCTACGGCATCCCGGCCGCGCATCTGCCGCGCATCACCGAACGCTTCTACCGCGTCTCCACCAGCCGTTCGCGCGAAAGCGGCGGCACCGGCCTCGGCCTGTCGATCGTGAAGCACGTGCTGAACCTGCACCAGGCGCGTCTCGAAATCGAGAGCGAAGTCGGTCGCGGCAGCCGTTTCGCCTGTCGTTTCGGACGCGAGCGCATCCGCGCCCGCGATCGCGCCCCCTACCCCGAAGAGCACGCATGAACCCGAGCCCGTCCGCACGCACGCCCCCGCGCCAGCCCGTCGCGCCGGAGACGCCGCAGGAAACCGACCCGCTGCGCGACCCGTCGCTGTATCTCAACCGCGAGCTGTCGCAGCTGGACTTCAATTTCCGCGTGCTCGCGCAGGCGCAGGACGCGTCGGTGCCGCTGCTGGAACGGCTGCGCTACCTGTGCATTTCCTGCACCAACCTCGACGAATTCTTCGAGATCCGCGCCGCGACCGTGCGCCAGGCGCTGGATTTCGGCATGCCGCTGGCCGCCGACGGCGTGCCGCACGCGACGCTGCTGAAACGCATCCACGACCGCGCCGCGGACCTGGTGGACGCGCAGTACCGCTGCTGGAACGAAGTGCTGCGACCCGCCCTCAGCGAGAACGGCGTGCGCGTCCTGCATCGCCAGCACTGGACCGCACGGCAGACGCGCTGGCTGCGCGCGTATTTCCGCGACGAAATCCTGCCGGTGCTGTCGCCGCTGGGACTGGATCCGGCGCATCCGTTCCCGAAGATCCTCAACAAATCTCTGAACATCGTGGTCGTGCTCAAGGGCAAGGACGCCTTCGGGCGCGCCGGGCATCTGGCCATCGTGCGCGCGCCGCGTTCGCTGCCGCGGATCATCCAGCTTCCGGAAAAAGCTTCGGGCGGCGAGCACGATTTCGTGTTCCTGTCGGCGGTGCTGTCGGCGTTCGTCGACGAACTGTTTCCGGGCATGGAGGTCAAGGGCGCCTATCAGTTCCGGGTGACCCGCAACTCCGAACTGATCGTCGACGAGGAAGAAGTCGAGAACCTCGCGCTCGCGCTGCGCGACGAACTCGCCGGCCGCGGATTCCTGCGCGCGATGCGCCTGGAGATCGCCTCGGACTGCCCGAAACCGATCGTGCGTTCGCTGCTGGAGAACTTCGAACTGCCCGAAAACGCGGTCTATCGCATCCACGGCCCGGTGAACCTCAATCGCGCGGCGCAGATCTACGACATGGTGCAGCGGCCGGACCTCAAGTATCCGCCGTATCAGCCGCAGCAGCTGAAGGACATGGAGACCATCTTCGAGCGCGCCGCGGCGGGCGACGTGCTGATGCACCATCCGTTCGACGCGTTCACGCCGGTGCTGGAACTGATCCGGCAGGCCGCGGAAGATCCGAACGTGCTCGCGATCAAGCAGACGCTCTATCGCGCCGGCAAGGATTCGCCGATCGTCGAACACCTGATCCAGGCCGCGCGCAACGGCAAGGACGTGACCGTGGTGATCGAACTGCGCGCGCGTTTCGACGAAGAAGCGAACCTCCGGCTCGCCGACCGGCTGCAGGACGCCGGCGTGCAGGTGGTCTACGGCGTGGTCGGCTACAAGACCCACGCCAAGATGCTGCTGATCGTGCGCCGCGAAGGCCGCAAGCTGCAGCGCTACACCCATCTGGGCACCGGCAACTACCACGCCGGCACCTCGCGCGCCTACACCGACTTCGGCCTGATCACCGCCGACCCCGACATCGGCAGCGACGTGCACCAGATTTTCCAGCAGATTTCAGGGCTGGCGCCGGCGATCAAGCTGCGCCGGCTGCTGCAGTCGCCGTTCACGCTGCACGCGGGCGTGCTCAAGCGGATCGAGCGCGAAATGAAGCACGCCAAGGCCGGCCGGCCGGCGCAGATCGTCGCGAAAATGAACGCGCTCAACGAACCGCAGGTGATCCGCGCGCTGTACCGCGCCTCGCAGGCCGGCGTCCGCATCGACCTGATCGTGCGCGGCGCCTGCACCCTGCGCCCCGGAATCCCCGGCGTGTCGGACCACATCCGCGTGCGCTCCATCGTCGGCCGCTTCCTCGAACACAGCCGCGTCTGGTGGTTCGGCAACGACGGCGAGCCCGAGCTGTTCTGCTCCAGCGCCGACTGGCTGGAACGCAACCTGCTGCGCCGGGTGGAGATCGGTTTCCCGATCGTCGATCCGGCGCTGGCGGCACGGGTGAAGGAGGAGTCGCTGGACAACTACCTGCTCGACAATCTCAACGCCTGGGAGCTGCAGCCGGACGGGACCTATCGCCATCTGCAGCCCGAAGGCGACGCGATGCCGCATTCGGCGCAGTCCAGTCTGCTCGCCAAGCTCTGCGGCTGATCGGTCGCCCCCGCGCGTGGACGCCAAGCGCATCCGCCGGCCGGCCGCAAGCCGTTCCGTTCGGCCGGTCATGTTGGTAGGCTGCGCGGCATTCGCTCCCGTACCGTCCCGTCGCAGGCCAGCCGCTTGAACCGATCCGCCGCCTACGGTCGCGTGCCCTCCGCCCTGCTGCAGGATGGCGACGCCATGGCCGCCATCGATCTGGGATCGAACAGCTTCCACATGGTCGTGGCGCGCACGGTGCTGGGCCAGCTGCGCATCATCGACCGCCTGCGCGAGACCGTGCGTCTGGCCGACGGCCTCGACGCCCGCGGCGGGCTCAGCGCCGACGCGCGCCAGCGCGCGCTGGACTGCCTCTCCCGCTTCGGCGAACGCATCCGCGATCTTCCCGCACACGGCGTCCGCGCGATCGCGACCAACACGGTGCGGGCGCTGCGCGATCCGCAGGTCTTCCTCTCCGACGCCGAAGCCGCGCTCGGCCATGGCATCGAAGTGGTCTCCGGCCGCGAGGAAGCGCGCCTGATCTATCTCGGCGTGGCCCACGCGCAGCCGCCGAAACCGGAACAGCGGCGTCTGGTGATCGATATCGGCGGCGGTTCCACCGAATGCATCATCGGCTCCGGATTCGACACCATCGAGCGCGAAAGCCTGCAGATCGGCTGCGTCGCCAGCACCCGCCGGTTCTTCGGCAACGGCAAGCTCTCGAAAAAGCGCTGGAAGGACGCGCTGACCGAGATCGAGGCCGAATTCCAGCAGTTCGCGGGGCTCTATCGCGCGCTCGGCTGGCAGGAGGCGATCGGCTCGTCCGGCACCAACAAGGCCATCGGCGAAATCTGCGCGGCGATGAAACTCACCAAGGGCGCGGTGACCGCCGAAGCGCTGCCGATCGTGCGCGACCGCCTGCTCGCCGCCGACCGGATCGAGGACATCGACCTGCCCGGCCTGCCGGAAGACCGCAAGGCGATCATCGCCGGCGGCATCCTGGTGCTGGAGGCTGCGTTCGAAACGCTCGGCCTGAAGAAGATGCAGGTCAGCAAGGCGGCGATGCGCGAAGGCGTGCTGTACGACATGCTCGGCCGCGGCGGCGTGGACGATCCGCGCGATGCGTCCATCGACGCGCTGATGCATCGCTACGGCAACGACCGCGCGCAGGCGCAGCGGGTCGTGGACACCGCGCTGCAGTTGTTCGATCAGGTCGCCGCGAAGTGGAACCTCGGCGAAGACGAACGCCGCATGCTGGTCTGGGCCGCGCGCGTGCACGAGATCGGCCTGGCCATCGCCCACAGCCAGTATCACGTCCACGGCGCCTACATCCTGGAACACTCCGACATCGCCGGTTTCTCGCGCCAGGAGCAGTTGTTCCTGGCGGCGCTGGTGCGGAATCATCGCCGCAACGTGTCCAACAAATCGCTGGAAGTGCTGCCCGACCGCCTCCTCGCCCCGGCGCGCCGCTGCGCCGCGGTGCTGCGCCTGGCGGTGCTGCTGCATCGTTCGCACGAGGCCGAGTCGATCCCGAAACTCACCGCGCGCGTGTCCGGCAACGCGATCGCGCTGTCGCTGTCGAAATCGTGGCTGGACGAACGCCCGCTGCTGCGTTCCGACCTCGAACACGAACCGGAAGGCATCGCCGGGCTGGCGATCGATCTGCAGATCGAAGGCTGATCGCGGCGCGTCATCGCGCTGTCACCGCCGCGCCATCGGGATTTCATCGCCGCCGCCCACACTCTCGAAAACGAGAGACAGCGGATGCGCTACGCGATCGTCACCGAAACCTGGCCGCCCGAAGTCAACGGCGTCGCCCTCACCGTGCAGAGCCTCGACCAGGGCCTGCGCGAACGCGGCCACGACGTGATGCTGGTGCGGCCCCGCCAAGCCCGCGGGCAATCGCCGGCCGCGCACGAACGACTGATCGCGAGCCTGCCGATGCCGCGCTACCCGGGCCTCCGCCTGGGTCTGCCGTCGACGCGCAGGCTGATCTCGCAGTGGCACCTGCACCGCCCGGATGCGATCTACGTGGCCACGGAAGGCCCGCTGGGGTGGTCGGCGTTGCGCGCGGCGCGAAGGCTGCGCATTCCCGCGGCCACCGGATTCCATACCCGTTTCGACGATTACATGCGCCACTACGGCGTGCCCTTCCTGCAGCCGATGGCGCTGGGCTGGATGCGTCGTTTCCACAACGGCGCGCAGGCGACGCTGGTGCCGACCGAAGCGCTGCGCGGCGAACTGCAGCAGCTCGGCTTCGCGCATGCCGTGCGGCTGCCGCGCGCCGTCGACACCGATCTGTTCCATCCGCGCCATCGCGACGATGTCCTGCGCGCCGGGTGGGGGCTGCGCGCGGAAGATCTGGCGGTGATCCATCTGGGCCGGATCGCGCCTGAAAAGAATCTCGCCCTCGCCGTCCGCGCCTTCCGCGAGATCCAGCGCGACATCCCCAAGGCCCGCTTCGTCTGGGTCGGCGACGGTCCGGCACGCGCGCAGCTGCAGAAGGACAACCCGGATTTCGTGTTCTGCGGCATCCAGCGCGGCGAAGCGCTGGCGCGGCATTTCGCCAGCGCCGATCTGTTCCTGTTCCCCAGCCGCAGCGAAACCTACGGCAACGTGACCCTGGAAGCGATGGCCAGCGGCGTGCCGACCGTCGCTTTCGACTACGGCGCCGCACACGAATGCCTGCGCGACGGCGAACACGGCGCCGCGGTCGCCGACGGACATGCACAGGCCGACGATGCCTTCGTGCGCGCCGCGCTGCGGATCGCCGGCGACCCCGGCCTGCGCGCGCAGATGCGGATGGCCGCGCGCGACGCGGTCTCGGCGCTGCTGCCCACGCAGGTCGCGGCGGATTTCGACGCGATTCTCCAACGTCTCGCCCAAACGGGGATCCGTGATGACTCAGCGTACGTTGCGTCGCCGATTGCGCGCGAATGAATCGGCCTGGTGCCTGCGCGCGAACACAGTGTGCGGGCGTCGCGTCGCGTTCCGTTTCTTCGCCGCGGTGAGCCGGCTGGGCGACGGCGTGTTCTGGTACGCATTGATGGCCGGGCTCGCGCTGCTGGGCGGCGCCGCCGGTCGCGCGGCGGCGCTGCATCTGGCCGCGATCGGGCTGGTCTCGCTGGTGCTGTACAAGGCGCTGAAGCGCTGGACGCGACGCCCGCGCCCCTGCGCCGCGGATCTGCGCATCCGCGCCTGGGTGACGCCGCTGGACGAATTCAGCTTTCCTTCGGGGCATACGCTGCATGCCGTCGCCTTCACCATCGTCGCGCTGGCCTACGTGCCCGCGCTGGCGTGGCTGCTGATTCCGTTCGCCGCCAGCGTCGCGGTCTCGCGCGTGGTCCTGGGGCTGCACTATCCCAGCGACGTGCTCGCCGCCACCGGCATCGGCAGCGGACTGGCGCTCGGTTCGATCTGGGCGCGCAACATGACCATGCAGCTCGCCATCGGGTAATCGCCATCGAGTCACACGGAGCGCAGCGCGTCCAACCCGTCCGGAAGCGGGTGCGGACGCGCTGCGGTCCGGTTTTCATGCGAGCGCGCATGCGATCGCGCACGCCCGTGGATCGGGCTTGCGATGCGCTGCGGGGAAACGGCGGGCCCTGGGCCCGCCCTACGCGCCCGCTTTACATGCCTGGTTCGAACTTCGCCTGACGCAGGCCCGGCGCGAGTTGTCCCGGCCAATCGCGATCATTGGCCACCTGCGCGCTGTCGCGGGTCTCGCGCAGGCGTCGCGGGTCGAAGTCGGCGTAGATCCAGCCGTGCGGTTCGCGCGTTTCGGCGACGATGCCGTCCGCGGGCAGACCGACATCCATCGGCGCGTAGATCGTCGCCTCGCCGGTGTTCACATCCAGCGCCGGGCTCCACGCGGCCTCGCCCACGGTGACCGCCTGCGCGATGAAGCAGCGGTTCTCAAGCGCCCGCGCCAGACAGCCGACGCGCACGCGGGTGGCGCCCGCGGCGGTGTCGGTGCAACTCGGCACCAGCAGCAATCGTGCGCCGGCTTCGCACTGCGCGCGCACCGGCAATGGAAATTCGATGTCGTAGCAGATCGCGATGCCGACCCGGACGCCCTCGATCTCGAACACCTTCAGCGCATCGGCGCCATCGATGACGCCGGTCTTCTTCTCGAAGCCGGTCAACTGCAGCTTGTCCTGCCACACGTGCCCGCCGCCGGGCGAGAACAGATCGGCGCGGTTGCGATAACGGCCGCGGCCGTCGTCGAGCAGGAAGGTGCCGGCGACGACGTGCAGCCCGGTATCGCGCGCGAGCCCGGCATACAGATCGCACCAGGCGGCGCGATGGGCCTGCACTGCAGCCAGCGATGCATGCAGATCGTCGCGCACGCCCGCCGCGAAGGTCGCGCCGAGTTCCAGCGACAGGTACTCGGGCAACACCGCGACCTGCGCGCCGGCGGCCGCGGCCTGGCACAGCCAGCGCGTCTGCTTGTCGGCGAAATCGTCGAACCGCGACGGCGCGTCGATCGGATATTTCGCGACCGCCAGGGTCAGGCCCGCATCGCTCATGCGGCGGTCTCCCGGTCCAGCGCGCGCGTCCAGAACGTGAGGTCGTGGCCGGTCTCGCCGCGGTCGATCTCGTTCCAGTGCAGATGCATGGTCATGCCCGGCTGCCGTGCATAGCCGCGCTTCGTCCAGAACGCCTCGTTACCGCGATGCCCGGGCGGACGACGCGGATCGTCGTCGTCGCGATCCACCGCGCAGAACGCGGCGAGATCGAAACGACCGAGCGCGCGGGCATGGGCTTCGCGATGATCGAAGAACGCATGGCCGATGCCCTGCCCGCGATACGCCGGCAACAGCACCGATTCGCCGAAATAGAACACGCGATCGACATCGATGCCGCGGGCGTCGAACGGCGCGCGGAATTCGGCGGTGTCGTCCGCCAGCGGCAATCCGGTGGACGCGCCGATCACCGCATCGCCGTCGAAGGCCAGCACGAACACGCTGTCGGGCGACGACGCGTAGGCATCGAGATATTCGCGCTCGTAGGCGGCATCGCCGTCGTAGAGATAGGGCCAATCGCGGAACACCGCGATGCGCAGCGCGGCGACGGCCTCGAGATGATCACGCACATCGGCGCCGGAGCGGCGCTGGATCGCGATGGCGCAGGCGGGATGCGTGGGCATGCCAGGATTCTAGGCCAAAGCGAACGCCGCGGGCACGAGGCCCGCGGCGTCCGGTCGGCATCGCGGCGGAGATCTCAGCGCGCGTCGTCGCCGGCGCTGCGTATCACGCTGACGCCCCGCCTCCAGTCGCTGCTTACCGCATAGTCGACCCGCGTTCCGCCGCCCCCGTAGCGGAAGGCGTAGCGACAGGGACCCGTCATTCCGGAAGGCACCAGATCGCGCACCGGCTGGCCGCGGCTGCGCAGATCCTCGACCACCATCGCCCGCGCCTGGCGGACCTGCAGTCCGCAGTCCTCGCGCTGCAGATCGCGGTAGAGCACGACGCTCGAGAGGCTGGCGGAGGCGACGAATACCGCGGCCAGCAGGGCGGCGTGGCGACGATTCGCGGTCATGGCGCGCTCCCGGGTCACTCGGCGCCGGCGATCGGGGCCGGCGGCACCGGCGGCGGCGTGGTCTTCGCCGGTGCGCCCATGCTGCCCAGGGCGTACCAGTCGACCTTGCGGGTCACCACCATGATCGCGGCGAGGATCAGGAACAGCAGGC
Source organism: Lysobacter sp. (assembly GCA_011526085.1). Taxonomy (GTDB): domain Bacteria; phylum Pseudomonadota; class Gammaproteobacteria; order Xanthomonadales; family Xanthomonadaceae; genus Lysobacter_I; species Lysobacter_I hankyongensis. The sequence continues at coordinate 95,235 of WYBC01000035.1, forward strand.
CGGCACCGAGCACCATCGCGTTGTCCTCCGAGATCAGCAGGCCGTAGAGCACGGCGTAGAGGGTGGCGATCATCGCGGCGAACCCGAGACCGCGCAGCCAGGAGCGCAACACGTGGCTGACGTAGTAAGCGAGCAGACCGATGCAGGCGGCGCTGGCGGCGACATAGGCCTGCCCGAAGGGGATGTGCTCCGACAGCGCCACCAGCATCAGGAAGAAGATCGCAAGCGCGAGGCCGACGAGGCCGTACTGGATCGGGTGGATGCGCAGTTGCTTGATCAGTTCGAACATGAAGAAGCCGACGAAGGTCAGCAGCACGAACAGGATGCCGTACTTGCTGGCGCGGTCGGCCTGCGAATAGATGTTCACCGGATCGACCAGCGAGACCGCCACCGCATCGAGTTCCACCGCGGTCTCGCCGTCGCTCGCGGCATGGCCGAGGGTACCGGTATTGGGCAGGATCCTGCCGGAGAAATACTGCGCCTGCGCGTTGGTCGCCAGCGCCGAGACCTCCCATTCGCCGCGGAAGCCGCTGCTGCCGATCGACTTCCTGCGCGCGCTGAACGAACCATTGAACTGCGGATGTTCCCACGGCGACTCCAGCACGACCTTGTTGCGCTGCGCCAGCGGCGCGATCGCCAAGGTCTCGGTGCCTTCCAGCGAGAACTTGAACTCGGTGTCGAACGCGACTTCGCCACCGGCCTTCGGCGCCTGCAGACGCGCATGCAGGCCGCTGCCATCGCGACCGCCGAGGCCGCGCTCCAGCTTCACGTCCACATTGTCGATGCTCAGCCGCGGCACGCCGGCGAGGCCGCGCACGTCGGCGATGCCGTAATTCAGCCAGGGCTGGCCGATCCTGCGCGGCAGTTCCGGATTCTCGTCGGCCGGAATCTTCGCGCGGAAGCTCGCCTTCGTCACGCTCGAGAATTCGTAGCTGCGCACCTCGTGCAGACCGAGGAACTTGCTGCGCGGGTCGATGGTGCCCTTCACGTCCATCGTCGCGGGGAAAAACACCCACTGCCCGGACTCGCCGTCCTGCTTGACCTTGCGGATCACTTCACCGTTGGCGTTCTTCTCTTCGACTTCGACGATCTCGACGTAGGGGACCACCAGCACCGGTCCGGCCAGCGCCTGCGCGCCCGCGGTGGTGCGCGCGATCGTGCGTACCGCTTCGTCGCGGTAGTACTGCCGCTCCTGGATGGTGCCGCGGATCATCATCAGCGGGATGAGCAACAGGATGGTCATGCCGACCACCATCAGAATCTTCAGCAACAAGCGCATAACCGCCTCCGGCGTTGTGGACGCGGGCAGTCTCGGCGGCGCATGCGGGGCGGCGATGGTGCTTGTGTGAAGTCGGGGTGAATTCCGAAGGCACCCACCCTGTAGAGCGGCCTTCAGGCCGCTGAATCGTGGTCGCATCAACGGGATAGCGGCCTGAAGGCCGCTCTACCGGATCAAACGGATCAAACCGCGGGCAACACCATCGACGCCACCGCCCCGCCCTCGTCGCGGTTGGCCAGCGCGACGCTGCCGCCGTGCAGCTCCACCGCTTCGGCGACGAAGCACAGGCCCAGACCGCTGCTGCGACTGCCGCCTTCGGGGCGCGGCAGCGAATAGAACCGCTCGAACGCCCGATCGAGCGCATAGTCCGGCACGCCCGGGCCGCGATCGCACACGTCCACGCCGATGCGGTCCGCATCGCGGCGCAGCCGCAGTTCGACCGTGCTGCCCGGCGGCGCGAAATCCGCCGCGTTCTCCAGCAGATTGAGCAGCGATTGCCGCAGCAGGAAGGCGTCGCCCGACACCCGCAGCCCGCGCGCATCGACCGCTTCCCGCACATCGAGGCGCAGCGATCGCTGCGCGAATTTCGGCGCGATGCGCTCCGCGGCCTCGTCGGCGATCGTGCGCAGGTCGAGGATCTGCGGCTGCTCGATGCGCTGCCGGTGTTCGACCGCGGCCAGCGCGAGCAGCTTGTCGATCATCTCGGCCATGCGCTCGCTCTGGGCGCGGATGGTGGCAACGAACCGCGCGCGATCGGCTTCGGGCATGCCGCCAGCTGCCGATTCCATCGATGCCGACTCCAGCAGTTCGGCGCTGCCGCGGATCGCGGCGAGCGGGCTCTTCAGCTCGTGGGTGAGCGCATGCACGTATTGCTCGACGTACTGCTTGCCTTCGAGCTTGGCGCGCATGCTTTCGAGCGCGCGGCCGAGATCGCCGAACTCGCCGGCGCTGTCCGGCGGACTGGCGCGTTCGCCGGCGGTCACCGCATCCGCGTAACGGCGCAGGGCGCCGAGCTGGCGCGACAGCCACCACGCGGCGACCAGACCGATGACCAGGGCCACGCCGAGCAGTACCGAGCCCCAGCGCAGGATCACGCCCTGGCTGCGCGCGATGAACGGCGCGATGGTCTGGTTGGGCTTGGCCACGGTGAGCACGCCGACGATGCGCTCGCGGCCCTGCTCGCGCAGCTTGATCGGCGCGGCCACATGCATCACCGAGCTGCTTTCGTCGGCGGGATCGCTGCGCGACGAGCGCGCGCCGTACTGCCCGCGCAGGGTGAGATAGACATCGTTCCAGCGCGAATAGTCCTTGCCCACGTCTTCGCCGCTGGAATCGAACACCACGATGCCGCGGGCGTCGGTGACGTAGATGCGGGTACTGACCTTGCGCTTGTTGAAGCCCCAGATCTCGGCGCCGAGATCGCGATCGGTGAGCGTGCGCACGTGTTGGGCGAAGCGGCCGTCGGCCATGCGCCCGGCCAGCAGATCGTCCTTGGCCTGTTCCGCCAGCAGATTGGCGGTGTCGACGAGCGTGTCCTCCATCGCTTGGCGCACGCCCGGCTTCACTTCCTGCAGGAACACCCGTCCCAGCAGCAGCGCGGCCACGGCCACGATCAGGAAATAGCCGAGCAGGATGCGCAGGCCGATGTTCATCGAATGCTCTTCATGCGATGCGCCGGATCGTCTATGCGCCGGTCTCGAGCGAATAGCCGAGACCGCGGTGGGTGCGGATCGGATCGTCCTCGCTGTCCGAGACCCGCAGTTTCGAGCGCAGCGTCTTGATGTGGGTGTCGACGGTGCGGTCGCCGCTGTCCAGCGCATCGGCCCAGACCCGATCCATCAACTGCGCCCGCGACAGCACCGCGCCGGGACGCTGCAGCAGCGCTTCGAGCAGACCGTATTCGTAACGGGTGAGATCGAGCGTGCGCCCCTGGTAACGGATGCGCTTGCCTTCGCGGTCGATCTGGAAATGTCCGTGCACCCGCCATGTCGTCGATTCCGCCTGGACGCGGCGGCGCAGGCGCGCGCGCACGCGGGCGACGAGTTCGCGCGGCGAGAATGGTTTCACCACGTAGTCGTCTGCACCCAGTTCCAGCCCGACCACGCGATCGATCTCGCCGTCGCGGGCGGTGAGGAAGATCACCGGCACCTCGCTGAAGGCGCGGATCGCGCGGCAGACCTCGAAGCCGGTGACATCGGGCAGACCGATGTCGAGCACGATCAGATCGATGCCGCCGGCCTGCAGTCGCGGCACCACCGCACCGCCGAGCAGGACGTGTTCGGCCGCGAATCCTTCGGCGCGCAGCGCGTACACGACGGTGTCGGCGATGGCGGTCTCGTCTTCGGCGATCAGGATGGTGCTGGTCGTGGGCGTGGCGGCCATGGCGGGTCGCGAAGGGGCGTCGCCGGCATTGTAGGCCGCAGGCCGGCCGGTTTCGCGATGCGCCGCTTCGCATACCATGGCGCACCCGCCTCGCATCCGCCCGCCCGGGCGCCAACGGCCGCATGAACTACCGCCACGCCTTCCACGCCGGCAATCACGCCGATGCGCTCAAGCACACGCTGCTGCTGGCGCTGTGCGATGCGCTGGCCGCCAAGCCCACGCCGCTGTTCGCGCTGGACACCCACGCCGGTGCGGGGGTGTACGCGCTTCAGGGCGACGAGGCGACGCGCACCGGCGAGGCCGAAGGCGGCCTGCTGCGGCTGCTGGCCGCGCCGCCGCGCGATCCTTCGGTGCAGCGCTATCTCGCGGCCGTGGCGGCCTGCCGCGCCGCCTGCGGGCCGGACGCCTGCCCCGGCTCGCCCTGGCTGCTCGCCCACGCCCTGCGCGGGCAGGACCGCATCGCCTGCTGCGAACTGCGCGAGGACGACGCCGCCCTGCTCAAGCGTGCGGTCGGCGGCGATCCGCGGGTCGCCGTCCATGTCCGCGACGGCTATGCGGCGATGCGCGCGCTGCTGCCGCCGAAGGTCGCGGGACAGCGATTCGCGCGCGGTCTGGTGCTGATCGATCCGCCGTACGAGGCACAGCTCGACGAATTCGGGATCGCGCTCGCCGCGATCCGCGACGGTCTGGCGCGCTGGCCGCAGGCGGCGATCGCGCTGTGGTATCCGATCAAGCGCCGCAGTGCGCTGATGCCCTTCTATCGCGCCGCAGCCGCGCTGGAGGCGAAATCGGCGCTGGCCTGCGAACTGCTGGTGCGGCCCGACGATTCGCCGCTGCGGATGAACGGCAGCGGCCTGCTGGTGCTCAACGCGCCGTGGCGCTTCGACCAGACCGCCCGCACCGCGGCCGACGCCCTGTGCGACGCGCTGGGCGAGGCCGGCGCGTCGTCGCGGACCGACTGGCTGCGCGCGCCGGCCTGATCCTGGACGGCCTGATCCTGGACAGCATGGTGCTGGCCAACCACGGCCGGGACCCGCCACCGGATGGCCCGCGGTGACGGGTATGCGACAATCCGCGGCCCTCTTCGAAACGCCGACTGACGCCATGGCCGGATCCAGCCTGCTCGCCCTGATCGACGACATCGCCACCCTGCTCGACGACGTGTCGGTGATGACCAAGGTCGCCACCAAGAAAACCGCCGGCGTGCTCGGCGACGACCTCGCGCTCAACGCGCAGCAGGTCTCGGGCATCAACGCCGACCGCGAACTGCCGGTCGTGTGGGCGGTAGCCAAGGGCTCGATGGTCAACAAGATCATCCTGGTGCCCGCGGCGCTGGCGATCAGCGCGCTGGAACACTGGCTGCACTCGCAGGGCTTCAACATCCCGCTGATCACGCCGCTGCTGATGCTCGGCGGCGCCTTCCTCTGCTACGAAGGCGTGGAAAAACTCGTGCACAAGTTCCTGCACGGCAAGACCGAGGACGACCAGCACCACAAGGAACTGGTGCAGGCGGTGCAGGACGAGAACGTGGACATGGTCCAGTTCGAGAAGGACAAGATCAAGGGCGCGGTGCGCACCGACTTCATCCTCTCCGCCGAAATCATCGTGATCTCGCTCGGCACCGTCGCCGACGCGGATTTCATGCGACAGCTGAGCGTGCTCGCCGCGATTTCGCTGATCATGACCGTCGGCGTTTACGGTCTCGTCGGCGGTATCGTCAAGCTCGACGACCTCGGCCTCGCCCTGAACCGCGACACCGCCGCCAGCGCCTGGGCCGGCTTGAAGCGGAAGATCGGCGGACTGATCCTGCGCGGCGCGCCGCTGCTGATGAAATTCCTGTCGGTCGCCGGCACCGCGGCGATGTTCCTCGTCGGCGGCAGCATCCTCGTCCACGGCATCCCGGCCGTGCATCATGTCATCGAACCCTTCATCCACGGCTCGATGGGCTGGCTCATCCAGATGCTGTTCGACGCGGCGGTCGGCATCGTCGCCGGCGCCGTCATCGTCACCGCGCTGGCGCTGGTCGCGAAACTGCGCGGCAAGACGTCCAAGCCCGCCTGATCGGCACCGCCGGTCGGACATCGACCGGAGGCGCGGCGCATGCGGCTACGGTTCAGCCGTCGCCGAGTTCGCGCTGGACCCGCTTCGTCAGCTTCGCCCGCACCAGCAGATAGCTGCCGCGGATCAGCGCATCGCGCTCGACGGCGGGCAGCGCGTCCGGCCGGACCAGGCTGATCCAGTGCGCCCGCGCCATGTACGGCGCCGGGACGATGCCCGGACGGTCGGTGTATTCGAGAAACCGGGCGTCGTCGACCTTGAAACCGAGGCGACCGGTTCCGCCCTCCCCGGCCGGCGCGATGTCGAGCACGCAGAACATCTTCCCGGCGACCGAAAAGACGAGATCGTTGCCCCATTTGATGTCTTCGGTCACGCCGGGCCAGGGTGAGACCAGCGCGCGCAATGCATCCGGCGTCATCGTTCAGGGCCTCTCGGTGCAGAATCCGGCTAGAGCATAACTTCATCCAGCGTGTGCGAAGATGCCGTCGTGAAACGCGATCGGCTACCGCCCTGGCACGAGTACAAACGGCTTCTGGACGGCCGCGAGATCCTCATCCGCCCGATCCGCCCGGAAGATGCCGAGCCGCTGCGCGCGGGCTTCAGCCTGCTGCGTCCCGAGGAGATCCGGCAGCGCTTTCTCTACGCGATCAAGGAACTCACCCCCGAAACGGCCGCGCGCCTGACCCGGCCCGATCCCGACACCGAATTCGCGCTGGTCGCGGCCGAACCGTTGCCGCCCGGCGATGCCCTCATCGGCGCGGTCGCGCGCGTCGCCATCGACCCCGGCACCCGCGAGGCCGAGTTCGCGATCCTCGTCAGCCATTTCATCGGCGGCATGGGCCTGGGGCGGCATCTGATGCTGCGCCTGGTGCGCTGGGCCCGCCGCAAACAGCTGACCCGTCTCTACGGCGATGTCTTGGAACACAACACCGCCATGCTCGCGCTGGCCGAATCGCTGGGGTTCCGTCGCGAGCATTCGGACACGCCCGGGCTGGTGCGGGTGGCGCTCGATCTTTCCGACCCGAAGTCGCTCGCGGCCGTGGAATCGGCCGACACCTGAAAGACGCGTTCGGCCCACAGGGGACGTCGTGGAGATCGAGCTCGAAGATCGGCCGTGCGGATCGTCCTTGAAGATCCGCTGCCGACATCCGCCGCAAAGATCCGCTGTTAAAATCGGCGGCTCATGTCCGACGCCTCTTTCCTCGCCCGGCTCCTGCCGAAACCGGGCCAATCGCGCGCCTGGTGGCGCATGCCCGCCAGCGCCAGCGCACTGGCGTGGACCCTCGCACGGCTGGCGCGCAGCCACGATGCGCCGCTGCTCGCGGTGGCCCGCGACAACCAGTCCGCGCACCAGCTCGAACAGGATCTGCGCACGCTGATCGGCCGCGACGATGCGGTGCCGGTGCTGCATTTCCCCGACTGGGAAACCCTGCCCTACGACCAGTTCAGTCCGCATCCGGACATCGTCTCGCAGCGACTCGCGGCCCTGCACCGGCTGCCCGCGCTGCGTCGCGGCGTGGTGGTGGTGCCGGTGCAGACGCTGATGCAGCGGCTGGCGCCGTTGTCGCATCTGGTCGGCGGCAGTTTCGACGTGAAGGTCGGCCAGCGGATGGACATGGACGCCGAGAAGCGGCGTCTGGAAGGCGCCGGTTACCGCAACGTCCCGCAGGTGTTCGATCCCGGCGACTTCGCGGTGCGCGGCGGTCTGCTCGACATCTATCCGATGGGCGCCGACGAGCCCTATCGCATCGAACTGCTGGACGACGAGATCGAGACGATCCGGGCCTTCGATCCGGAATCGCAGCGTTCGCTGGAGAAATACGCGTCGGTGGAACTGCTGCCGGGCCGCGAAGTGCCGATCGAGGGCGACGCGCTGCGGCGCGCGATGGATACACTGCGCGACCGTTTCGACATCGACACCCGGCGCAGCGGCCTGTTCCAGGACCTCAAGGCCGGACTCACCCCGGCCGGCATCGAGTATTACCTGCCGCTGTTCTTCGATCGCACCGCGATGCTGTTCGACTATCTCGCCGCCGACGCCCTGCCGGTGCTCGGCGAGGGCGTGCAGGAAGCCGCGGACCACTTCTGGCGCAGCACCGGAGAGCGCTACGAACAACGGCGCCACGATATCGAACGGCCGCTGCTGCCGCCTGACGAACTGTACATTCCGCCGGACGCGCTGCGCGAAACCCTGAACCGCACGCGGCGCATCGAAGTCTGCGGCGACACGCATCCGCGCCGCGACGAAGCGCTGGCCATCGGCGTGCAGCCGGCACCCGATCTGCCGCTGATGGCGAAGGATGCCGAGCCGGCCGCGGCGCTGAAATCTTTCCTGTCCTCGTATCCCGGCCGCGTGCTGGTCGCGGCGGATTCCGCCGGTCGCCGCGAGGCCCTGCTGGAAACCGTTCGCGCCGCCGAGCTGCGGCCGCAGGTCGTCGCCGACTTTCCTGCATTCCACGCCGCACCCGCGGGAGGTGAACGCCTGTTCGTCGCGGTCGCGCCGCTGGACAACGGCTTCGGCGTCGACGCCACGGCAGAGGACGGCACGCTGCCGTGGATCGTCGTCACCGAGCGCCAGCTGTTCCCCGAGCGCGCATCGCAGCCGCGCCGGCGGCGGCGCGCGGGACGCGAGCCGGAAGCGATCATCCGCGATCTCGGCGAACTCAGCGAAGGCGCGCCGGTGGTCCACGAAGACCACGGCGTCGGCCGCTACCGCGGACTGGTGACGCTGGAAGCCGGCGGGCAGACCGGCGAATACCTCGACATCGAATACGCCAAGGGCGACCGGCTGTACGTGCCGGTCACGCAGTTGCATCTGGTCAGCCGCTATTCCGGCGCCTCGCCCGAAACCGCCCCGCTGCATTCGCTGGGCGGCGAAGCCTGGAGCAAGGCGAAGCGGAAGGCCGCGGAAAAAGTCCGCGACGTGGCCGCGGAACTGCTCGAAATCCAGGCCAAGCGCCACGCCCGCGCCGGTCTGGCGCTGGATGTCGACCGCGGCATCTACGAACCGTTCGCGGCGACCTTTCCGTTCGAGGAAACGCCGGACCAGCTCGCCGCGATCGAAGCCGTGCTGCGCGACCTGTCGTCGTCGCGACCGATGGATCGCGTGGTCTGCGGCGACGTGGGCTTCGGCAAGACCGAAGTCGCGGTGCGCGCGGCGTTCGCCGCCGCCATCGCCGGCAAACAGGTCGCGGTGCTGGTGCCGACCACGCTGCTGGCCGAGCAGCACTACCGCAATTTCCGCGACCGTTTCGCGGACTGGCCGCTGAAGGTCGAAGTGCTGTCGCGCTTCAAATCGACCAAGGAGATCAAGGCCGAACTGGAGAAGGTGGCGGACGGCCGCATCGACGTGATCGTCGGCACCCACCGTCTGCTGCAGCCGGACGTGAAATTCAAGGATCTCGGCCTGGTCATCGTCGACGAGGAGCAGCGCTTCGGCGTGCGCCAGAAGGAAGCGCTGAAGGCGCTGCGCGCCGACGTGCATCTGCTCACGCTCACCGCGACGCCGATTCCGCGCACCCTGAACATGGCGATGACCGGGCTGCGCGACCTGTCGATCATCGCGACCCCGCCGGCGCACCGGCTCGCCGTGCAGACCTTCGTCGTGCCCTGGGACGACAACCAGTTGCGCGAAGCCTTCCAGCGCGAGCTCGCGCGCGGCGGCCAGGTGTATTTCCTGCACAACGACGTCGAAAGCATCGGCCGCATGCAGCGCGAACTCGAAGCGCTGGTGCCCGACGCGCGCATCGGCATCGCCCACGGCCAGATGCCCGAGCGCGAGCTGGAACGGGTGATGCTCGATTTCCACAAGCAGCGTTTCAACGTGCTGCTGTGCTCGACCATCATCGAATCGGGCATCGACATCCCGAACGCCAACACCATCATCATCAACCGCGCCGACAAGTTCGGCCTCGCGCAGCTGCACCAGTTGCGCGGCCGCGTCGGCCGTTCGCACCATCGCGCCTACGCCTATCTGGTCATTCTCGACGGCCGCACGATCACCGCCGACGCGCGCAAGCGGCTGGAAGCGATCGCCTCGATGGACGAACTCGGCGCCGGCTTCACGCTGTCGACGCACGACCTCGAAATCCGCGGCGCCGGCGAACTGCTCGGCGAAGACCAGAGCGGCCAGATGGCGGAGGTCGGCTTCTCGCTCTACACCGAACTGCTCGAACGCGCGGTGCGCAGCATCCGCCAGGGCAAACTGCCGGGCGTGGACAGCCTCGGTCTGGATCTGGACGAACAGCGCGGCGCCGATATCGAACTGAACGTGCCGACCCTGATTCCGGACGATTACCTGGCCGACGTGCACACGCGGCTCACGCTGTACAAGCGTGTGAGCAGCGCGCGCAGCGCCGACGACCTGCGCGAGCTGCAGGTGGAAATGATCGATCGTTTCGGCCTGCTGCCGGACCCGGCGAAGCATCTGTTCGCCGCGGCGGAACTGAAGCTCGAAGCCACCGCGCTGGGCATCCGCAAACTGGATCTCGGCGCCGCCGGCGGACGGATCCAGTTCGTCGAAAAACCGAATGTCGATCCGATGTCGGTGATCCGGCTCATCCAGGGCCAGCCGAAGCACTACCAGATGGACGGTCCCGACAAGCTGCGGATCAAGCTCGATCTGCCCGATGCCGCCACCCGCCTGCAGGCCGCCCGAGGCCTGTTCGCCACCCTGAGGCCGAACGCATGACCCGTCCACGCCGGTTTCTCGCACTCTCGCTGGTGTTCATCGCCGCCTGCGCGTCGCAGGGTGGCAGCGGCGAACGCCCGGCCGCAACGGGCGGGACGCATTTCGTGCTTGTCCGTCATGCCGAGAAGGCGAACGACGACCCGAAAGATCCGTCGCTGAGCGAGGCCGGCATGGCGCGCGCCGCGCGACTGGCGGATGCGCTCGCGGATACGCCGTTGGCGGCCGCGTACGCGACCGCCTATCGCCGCACCCGATCGACCGCCGCACCCGCCGCAGCCCGTCAAGGCATCGCGGTGACGACCTACGATGCATCGCGGCCCGCCGCCGAATTCGCCGCCGCGCTGCGGCAGGCCCATGCCGGTCGAACGGTGCTGGTCGTCGGCCACAGCAATACGATGCCGGCGCTGGCCGCGGCCCTGTGCGCATGCGAGGTCGCGCCGATGCGCGAGGACGAATTCGATCGTCGGATCGATATCAGGATCGCGGCCGACGGCCGCGTCTCGATGGAAGAACGGCGCGACTGAAGCGCCGTGCCGGCCTCGATCGGAGCCGGCGTCAATCGCCGCTGGGAATGCCCAGCGAACGCCTGGGATCGAAATCGATGCCGGTGATGTAGCGGCGGCCGGCGTGCGCCTTGATGTGCACGACGATGTCGATGGTCAGCATCAGCAGACGCTTGATCACCGCGAACTCGAGACCGGAACCTTCGTTGGAGGCTTTCACCATCAGCGCGAGCTGGTCCCAGGTCTGGGCCGTGCTGCCGGCATGGCAACTGGTGATCGAACCCGGGTGACCGGACGCGCAATTGCGGATGAAGTAGAACGCTTCGTCGCCGCGCAACTCGGCCAGGATGATCCGGTCGGGCTTCATGCGGAGACAGGCCTCCATGCAGCTTTTCGCGGTCACGTTGCTCGCGCTCTGGCCGCCCTTGGAATACAGCAGATGCACGATGTTCGGCTGTTCGATGAACAGTTCGCGGGCGTCCTCGATGGTCACCAGCCGCTCTTCGTGCGGAATATGGCCGACCAGCGATTTCATGAACGTGGTCTTGCCGCTGCCGGTGGCGCCGGCGACGACGATGTTCTTCTTGTAGGAAACGGCCTTCTTGAAGAATTCGGCGTAGTCGCGGTCCGCGCGCAACGCCAGCAGTTCCTTGTCCTGTTCGCTGACTTCCGGCGCGCCTTCGAGGATCTGCTTGAAGAAGCCGCTTTCCTCGTAGCTCTGCAGGGTGAAGTTGCGCTTGGCCGGAAGACGGATCGTGATCGAGACCTTGCCCGCATCGCAGGCCGGCGGAATCACGAACTGGGCGCGCTGCCCGGTGGGAAAGGTCAGCGAGACCACCGGGTCGACGTCGGTGATGCGCTGACCGGTATTGCTTTCGTTGACCACCGCGGTACAGAACTGCCGCGCCCGCTCGAAGGTCAGCGACGGCACTTCGATGTGCTGCCAGCCCTTGTTGGTTTCCAGGTACAACTCGCCGGGCCGGTTGATGCAGATTTCGGTGACTTCCGGGGAACTCATGTAGTCCAGGATGCCCAGCACGCTGTACTGGTATTCCAGGAAGTCGTTGGAAACGTTGGCGATCGGTGAGTTGTCGATATCCATGCAGGGCGCTGTCGGGTAGTGGAGCAACGCAGAACGATTCGGCGTCGTGGCGATGCGGCGATGCGCCGCACCCGGATCGATCGTCAGGACGACCGTACAAGCGGAAACGGGTTCGGAGCGACCGAACCCGCGACCGGCGGGCAGGTCCGGATGGACCTGCCCGAGGATGGCCCGTCGATCAGCGGCGTGCGATCACGCCGGAGAAATCGACGTCCTGGGCGACGTAGATGTTCAGCACCGTGCCCTGGTTGATGGTCACGGTGGCCGGACGCGACATCGCCTTGTTCAACGCCTGATTGGCGAGGCGCTCCATAGTCTTCGCGGTGTTGCTCTCGAAGGGCTGGGTGACGATGTTGCCGCCGGTGGTGACCGAATCCGTCTGCGGGCCTTCTTCCGCCGCGTAGTACTTGAAGGCGTCGCTGATCAGGCTGATCATCAGCGCCGAACTCATGCGGCTGAACCAGTGCGCGTTGTAGTCGCCCGGATGGCCGGCACCGCCGAGGTTGTCGACGCCCGGACCTTCGAGCACCACGTCCAGACCGGTCGGGGTGGTGATGCGATCCCAGACGACGGCGACGCGCGGGCCCTTCGGCTCGCCCTGGTAGCGGCCCAGCGCCTTCGAGCCCTTCGGCAGCAGCAGACGGCGACCGTTGATGGAGTAAACCGGCTCGGTGACGATGCAGGAAGTGAAGCCGTCGACGTCGGTGATGATGCGGGTCTCGAGCACGCAGCGGATGTAGGTGCCGCGCACCAGCAGCGTGTCCGGATTGCGCAGGTACTGCGCGATGCTGACCTTGTTGCCGCCGTCGCGGGCCTGTGCCGCCGCCTGCGGCGGGCCGCCCGCGGCCTGCTGCTGGGCGCTCTGCAGATTGCCGAGCATGGCGTTCAGCACCGGATCGTTGGCCTGACCGCCCGCGGTCGCGCCGCCGTAGCCGCCACGACCGCTGTCGGTCATGCCCATGCGGCGCTCGGCCAGGGTCGGACCCTGCGGTTCCGGCGGACCCGCATCGCGATACTCATCGCGCTCGGGACGACGGTTGTCGGCCTGGCGCGCGGGTTCTTCCGGCGGCAGCGGCGGCAGTTCCTGCACCGGCACCGGCTGCGGTTCCGGCTGCACGTCGGCGAAGTCCGGGCCACCCGGTTGCCCGGCACCCTTGGGCAGGTCGGGGATGACGACCTTTTCTTCCTTCGGCTTCTTGACGTCCTCGTCCTTGTCGGAACTGGCGTTCTTGATGACGATCAACGTCATCAGGATCAGCAGGCCGACGATACCGGCGAGGAACATCAGCGCCTTGCGGTTCATCTTCTGCGATTCGACCGACTTCAGCTGCGGTGCGCCGGCATCGAGATTCGGCTGCTGCGACGGCTGCTGCTGTGCGGCGTAATAGGGATTGCTCCCCTGCGCGTTGGGATCGTAGCCCTGGCCCTGCGGATCGCCAGAGGAGTAGTCGCCGGACTGTCCCGGCGGATTCGGCGGGAAATTCTGGTTCACTTTTGCTTGTTCCTACGCAGACCGACGACGTTCTTCCCGTGACGGACGACCAGGAAGGGATAAGTGCCATGGACGACGAGGGTGTTGTCCTCGACGGTGGTGTTGACCAGGAAATCCTCGCCACCCTCACGCTCGCGGCCGAACACGGCCGGGAAATCGCCCGTGGGGAAGCGGTTGATGTTGTTGAACCGGATATAGGTGAACTGGCCGTCGTCGTACACGTTCACCGGCACCAGCCACTTGTTCTTGGTGCGGGTCGAATACGAATAGTCGAAGTAGTAGGCGCGGGTCTTGTCGAGTTCGGTGTCGATCTCGCTTTGACGCGGCTTGGGACCACCCTTGGCCTCGGCCGCTGCGGCGGCGGAGAACACGGTGTTGTTCGGATAGCTGAAGGCGATCTTGTAATGCACGCCCGCACGCTTGGCCTGTTCCAGCGCCGTCCAGTCGGTCGCCACCACCTTCAGTTCGAAGAGATACGAGTGGGTCGCCGTGCGCACCATCATGTTGGTGTCGACGTCCACGTTCTTCGGCTTCAGGTAGAAGACGTTGTCGCGCCGGTTGAGCTCCCAGCCCGAATTGAAACCGGTGCTGTAGTCGAGGATGTCCTCGCTGGGGCTCAGTTCGATCTGGGTGGTGATGCCCAGACCGGTACGGACCTCGTAGATCCGGTCCGGCTCGTATTCGTACTCGACGATGACTTGCGCGAACGCCGGCATGGCGAGCGTCATCGACGCCAGCACGCACAGCAGGACCGCATAGCAAGAGCGATGCAAGCGACTCATCTGTTGCCTACTCCATTGACTTGATTGGGGGCCTGCACGGCCGGAGCCTGCGGCTGACCAGCCGGTACGGCACCGGCGGGAACGGCTGGATATTGCGGCTGGGCGGCGGGCGCGGTGCCCGGCGCGCCGAAGTCGGGCGCCGCCGGGTAGGCCTGCGCGCCTGCGGGCTGACCGGGGACGGGCTGGCCCTGGACCGGCTGGCCCGGATAGGGCTGGCCGGGAACCGGCTGGCCGGGGACGGCCTGGCCCGGATAGGGCTGCGCGCCCGGCTGTACCGGATAGCCCGCCGCCGGCACCTGCGGCTGCGCGGACACCGGATTTTCCACCGGAGGCGACGCCGAGAAGTCGTTGTCGAGCGTGTATTCCGTGACCTGGAAGCCGAGCGGATTGTTGTAGCGCTGCTTCTCGTCCATCGCCAGGTTCGGCTTGTAGGTGAATTCCAGCCGCGCGATCTTGCTGTCGATCGGCTTGGTGTCGCCGGTCTTCTTGTCGTATTCCACGCGCTGGAAACGCACGGTGGCGCTGTTGCGGGCGCTTTCGCCCTGGCCGCTGCGCTGGAGCTGGATGCTGAGGATCTTCACCCGGACCGCACGTTCCTTGCCGTACTTCTTGAACGGGCTGTCCGGGTTGTTGCCGGCATGGATCGCGGCATAGCCGTTGCGGACGTTCGGCGAGGACATCACGTTCACGAGATCCCAGTCGCGCAGATTCATCATCGCGACGTCGAAGGACTCGCGGGCGGTGATGTACTGGGCGACGTTGGCGCGGTTCAGCGCCTCGCTCTGGGTGATGCTGTTGGGGCTGCTGAAATCGCCGCGGAGGGTCGCGACGGTGGCCTGGCCGGTGAAGGCGTCGGCCATGATCAGGTAAGGCACTTCCTTCTTCAGCGGGAGGATGTACACGAAGCCGCCGAGCATGATCAGGACGATCAGGATCGAGGTCCAGGCGATCATCCACGCCCGCTTTTCGCTGCGGCGCGCGAGGTCGGCGATGCTGACCTCGAAATTGACGCCCTTCGCGGCGGTGTTGTCGATTTGTGGCGAATCTTTCTTCTTGCCGAACATTGTGGCGCCTGTATTCCGGATGTCTGGTAAGGAGCGTGACGGAGCGGCTTGCGGCGAACGCCCCGATGCGTGGGGCGCGCCGCGCCGTCGGCGATCAGCGGGCCGCGCCGCCGCCGGCGTCGCCGGAGGAAATGCGCACGACGATCTCGTTGCCGCTCACGCCGATCGAGACCTGCTGGGACGCGTAGGCCGCATTCAGCTGCGACAGCGCCTCCTGCAGGCTCGGCGTGCGGATCTCGGCGACCGCGGAATACAGCGTGTAATCCATCGGATGACGATAGGTCAGGACCATGTTGGAGTCGTCGGCCCAGCGCTCGAGCATGTTCTTGAGCGTGCGGTCCATCGGCGACGCGTAGAAGAGGTAGGCGTCCTGCAGCGGAATGGCCTGGGTCTCTTCCGAGAAGCGGTTGATGTTCTTCCAGCGTCCGCCGAAGTCCGGTGCCGGACGCGTGGCGCAGCTGGACAGCGCGAGCGCGAGCGCGGCGCCGAGCAGGAGTTTGGTCAGGATCGAGATTGGATATTTCACACGCCACCCGGAGAAAGATCGGAGAAATTGAGTGAAACGGAAGCCGCACCGCCGCACGGAGCGGGCGGAACGGCTGCATTCTGTAAACGGATACGGACGGACGCGCGCGGCGCACGACCCTGCGTCCCCGACGAGGGCACGACTGGAAAAATGCACCGGACACGGTGCGGCCGGGAACGGCCTGACGAAATCCTTGTTGTCACGACAGATCAGGCCCCCTCCTCGCACCGATCACCGCCGACAGCCGTTCCACAATCTTGCGAACCGCTGCGGCGTCCTTAACGTACCCCAGTATGCTCCCCCGGCACCCGCTCGACCAACGAACCAGTGGTTCGCGGGACCGGCAGCCTGGAACGCATCCTTGGCTGCGTTGGGGGAACATAGCCCGATCCGCTGCGGCTGGTCAAGAAATCCGGCGCACTTCGGCGCTGCATGGCCTGCAGGCGGCCTGTTTCATCGCGTTCAGCGATCCGGCGAGATCGCAAGCGGCGCGCGATCGGTCCCGGAATGCGGTGGACAATGCAATGAACGACGCCGTCGCGGCGAGCGCTCAGCCGAGCGGGCGCAGCCGGCCGTCGTGCAGTTCCAGCACGCGATCGAGTCGACGCGCGAGGCTGCGGTCGTGCGTCACCAGCACGAGGCTGGTCCGGTGCTCGCGATTGAGCCCCAGCATCAGCTCGAACACCGTGGAGGCGGTTTTTTCGTCGAGATTGCCGGTGGGCTCGTCGCCCAGCACGCAGGCGGGCCGGTTCACCAGCGCGCGCGCGACCGCGGCGCGCTGGCGCTCGCCCCCGGACAGTTCTCCCGGCTTGTGCTCCAGCCGGTGCCCCAGCCCCACCGCTTCCAGCAGCGCGCGCGCGCGGCCGGCCGCATCGGCGACCGACGTGCCGTTCAGCAGCACCGGCAGCATCACGTTCTCCAGCGCCGTGAACTCGGGCAGCAGATGATGGAACTGGTAGACGAAACCGAGGGCGCGATTGCGCAGGCGGCCGCGATCGGCATCGGAGAGGTCGCTCATCTTCTGCCCGGCGACGTAGACCTCGCCGTCGGTGGGTGTGTCCAGGCCGCCCAGCAGATGCAGCAGCGTGCTCTTGCCTGCGCCGGACGCGCCGACGATGGCGACGGTCTCGCCCGGACGCACCACCAGATCCAGCCCGGCGAACACGGGTGTGCGCAGCGTTCCTTCGGCATAGGTCATGGCGAGGCCTTCGCAGCGGATCACCGCGTCGATCAGGGCGTCGCCGGTGGGCATGCGGTCATTCATAGCGCAGCGCCTCCGCGGGCGCGGTACGGGCCGCACGCCACGCCGGATAGAGGGTGGCCAGGAAGGCCATGGCCAAGGCCACCAGCGCGATCACGCCGACATCGAAGGGTTTCAGTTCGGTGGGCAGTCCGGTGATGTAGTACACGTCCCCGGGCAGCAAGACCACGCCGGACACGCGTTCGATCGCCTGCAGGATGTTCTCGAGATTGAGGGTGAGCAGGATGCCGCCGACCACCCCGGAGACCGTACCGATGATGCCGATCATCGAACCCTGCACCATGAACACCTGCATCACGCCGCGCGGGGTCAGCCCCAGCGTGCGCAGAATGGCGATGTCTGCCTGCTTGTCGGTCACCAGCATCACCTGCGAATTCACCAGGGTGAAGGCGCCCATCAGGATGATCAGCGACAGCAGGATCGCCATCATCGTCTTCTCCAGCCTGAGCGCGCGGAACATGTTGGCGTTCTCGCGCGACCAGTCGCTGACGCGATAGGTCTCGTCGATGCGGCTGCTCAGCCGGTGCGCGAGGTCCACCGCGACCGTCCACGCCTGATCCATGTCGTGCAACCGCAGCCGCACGCCGGTGACGCCGTCGCCCATCCGCAGCAGACGCTGTGCATCGGCGAGGTGGACCACCGCCAGATTGCGGTCGAACTCCTGGTGGCCGACCTCGAACAGGCCGACCACCGTGAAACGTTTCATCTGCACCATCGCGCCGACCGGCGTGGTCTGGAATTCCGGGGTGTACACGGTGACCGTGTCGCCCACGCCCACGCCCAGCCACAGCGCGAGCTCGCGGCCGAGGACGATGTTGAATTCACCGGGCACCAGGGCCTTGAGCGACGCGCCATCGAGCATCTTGTCCGCGAGCACCGAGACTTCACGCTCGCGGGTCGGATCGACGCCGCGCAGCAGCGCACCCTCCTCGCGCGGCCCCTGCAGCATGACCGGGCGCTCGATGTAGGGCGCCGCGCCGGCCACGCGCTTGTCCTTCCTGGCTTCGTCGACCGCATCGACCCAGGCCCGCAGGGGTTCGCCGTCGGCGCTGACCGTGGCGTGGGCGGCCATCTGCAGCATGCGGTCGCGGATCTCGCGCTGGAATCCGCTCATCACCGCCAGCGTGGTGATCAGCGCGGCGACGCCCAGCGCGATGCCCAGCATCGACGCGAGCGAGATGAAGGAAATGAAGCCGTTGCGGCGCTTCGCGCGGAGATAGCGCAGGCCGATGGCGACGGGGATGGGTTTGAACATGCGTGGCTGCGATGTGATTCGGGCTATGGTGCCATCGGACCCGGCCGCCGCCCAGCATCATCGCGGTCCGCGGCCAGCCTCAGTTCACGGCGCCCGGCGGCGCTCAGCGTGTCCGGCCACAGGCTGCGGCGGAACGTCCGTCCATCGCCGTCCCGCCAGGACACGAACGCCAGCGGCCCGCGCCAGTCGATCCGCAGGCGCTCGACGGCGATCCCGTCCACGCTGGCGGCGCCTGCAGCGTCGATCACGACCGCATGCACGGACTGGCGTCGCTCGCGCCACGCCGAGAAAACGCCCGCGGACAGCGCGATCACGGCCAGCGGCCAGGCCACTGCACGCGACATGTCGGAGACGAGCACCGCGAACGGCGCCAGCACGGCCAGCGCCAGCAGGACGCCGATCCGCCATCGCGACGGCCGCAGTTCAAACCGGCAGGGCGCGGATGCGTTCGACGAGCGCATGCAGTTCGGGATCTTCGGCGGCGTCGTATCCGAGGAACCAGCGCCAGAGACGGTCGTCCTCGCAGGCCAGCAGGCGTTCGAAGACCGCGCGCTCCTCCGCGGCCGCCTGGCTCCAGAGCCGATCGAGATAGCGGCCGAACAGTTGATCGAGTTCGCGCATCCCGCGCCGGCTGCGCCAGCGCAGCCGCTGCAGTTCGGCGGCGTCGGCGTCGCGCGCGGGCATCGCGCCCGTCATCGGGCGACCAGACCGTAGCCGAGCACGCACCACAGCGACACCAGCGCGATCACGCTCAGCAGGAACGCGCGGAAGCGGTGCATGACCTTGTTGTAGGTGCAATGGATGACGCTGTGCAGCGCGCGTGCGCCGACATAGGCCCAGGCGAGCCCCAGCACGGTCGCCGTGACCTGATCGGTCAATGCGGCCACCACCAGCGCCAGATAGAACAGCACCGGCATTTCGAACAGATTGCGGTAGTTGTCGGCCGGCGCCACGTCGGTGTAGAGCGCCGCGGCCTCCTGCGACGTCGATACCCGCTGGGGATGGATGCGGTCGCGCTTCATCTGCCCGACCCGGCGCCTGAACATCACGCCCAGCACGGCGAAGGTCAGCGCGACCATGGCCAGCGCGGGCAGGAAGATCGCCTGGTTCGACATGCACCACCTCACGGGCCGCGCGGATGCGCGGCGTTGGAATCGGGACTGGGATCTGGACCGAGGATCGGGAACCGCGCCCGGCAGATCGATCAGACCTGCCGCGCCAGCATCATCTTCTTGATTTCGCCGATGGCCTGCGCCGGATTCAGCCCCTTCGGGCAGGTCCGCGCGCAGTTCATGATGGTGTGGCAGCGATAGAGCTTGAACGGATCTTCGAGGTCGTCCAGACGCGCACCGGTGTCCTCGTCGCGGCTGTCGATCAGCCAGCGATAGGCCTGGAGCAGGATCGCCGGGCCGAGGTAGCGGTCGCCGTTCCACCAGTAGCTCGGGCAACTGGTGCTGCAGCAGGCGCAGAGGATGCATTCGTACAGGCCGTCGAGCTTGGCGCGGTCTTCCTTGGACTGCAGCCGCTCCTTGTCCGGCGGCGGCGGCGTCTGGGTGCGGATCCAGGGCTTGATCGACGCGTACTGCGCGTAGAAGTGGGTGAGGTCCGGCACCAGATCCTTGATCACCTGCATGTGCGGCAGCGGATAGATCGGCACTTCCTTCTTCGAACAATCGTCGATCGCCTTGGTGCAGGCCAGCGTGTTCGTGCCGTCGATGTTCATCGCGCAGGAACCGCAGATGCCTTCGCGGCAGGAGCGACGGAAGGTCAGTGTCGGGTCGATCTCGTTCTTGATCTTGATCAGCGCGTCCAGAACCATCGGGCCGCAGGTGTCCAGATCGACTTCATAGGTGTCGGTGCGCGGATTCTCGTCGTCGTCCGGGCTCCAGCGATACACCTTGAACTCGCGCACGCGCTTGGCGCCCGCGGGCGCGGTGAAGCGCTTGCCCTTGTGGACCCTGGAATTCTTGGGAAGGGTGAACTCGGCCATTCTGTCGATCCGCCAATCAGTAGACGCGCGCTTTCGCGGGGACGACTTCGACGTCGTCGCTCAGGGTGTACATGTGCACCGGCCGGTAGTCGATGCGGGTCTTGCCGGCATCGTCCACCCAGCACAGGGTGTGTTTCTGCCACTCGGTGTCGTCGCGATCCGGGAAATCCTCGCGGGCGTGCGCGCCGCGCGATTCCTTGCGGTTCTCGGCGGACACGATCGTCACCAGCGCCTGGTCGAGCAGGTTCTGCAGCTCCAGGGTTTCGATCAGGTCCGAGTTCCACACCAGCGAACGGTCGCTGACCTTGACGTCGGCGAACGAAGCGTGGATCTCGCGGATCTTGGCCACGCCCTCGGCGAGGGTTTCGCCGGTGCGGAACACCGCGGCGTCGTTCTGCATCGTGCGCTGCATGCGGTCGCGGATCGTCGCGGTCGGGGTGCCGCCGTTGGCGTTGCGCAGCTTGTCGAGATTCGCCAGCGCCTTGTCGCAGACATCGCCCGGCAGCGTCTTGTGGGCCGCGCCGGGCTTGATCGTCGCCGCGCAGCGGTTGGCGACCGCGCGTCCGAACACCACCAGATCGAGCAGCGAGTTCGAACCGAGGCGGTTGGCGCCGTGCACCGACACGCAGGCGGCCTCGCCGATCGCGTACAGGCCGGGGACCACGGCGTCGTTGTCGTCGCCGCGCTTCTGCACCACTTCGCCGTGATAGTTGGTGGGAATGCCGCCCATGTTGTAGTGCACGGTCGGAATCACCGGGATCGGCTGCTTCTCGACGTCGACGCCGGCGAAGATCCGCGCGCTCTCGGCGATGCCGGGCAGCTTTTCGTGGATGTCCTTCGGGTCGAGATGGGTCAGGTCGAGATGGATGTGGTCGCCGTGTTCGCCGACGCCGCGGCCTTCGCGGATTTCCATGGTCATCGAACGCGAGACGACGTCGCGTGAAGCGAGATCCTTCGCGTTCGGCGCGTAGCGCTCCATGAAGCGTTCGCCCTTGCTGTTGCGCAGGATGCCGCCTTCGCCGCGCACGCCTTCGGTGATCAGGCAGCCGGCGCCGTAGATGCCGGTCGGATGGAACTGCACGAACTCCATGTCCTGCATGCCGAGACCCGCGCGCAGCGCCATGCCGCCGCCGTCGCCGGTGCAGGTGTGCGCGGAGGTCGCGGAGAAATACGCGCGGCCGTAGCCGCCGGTGGCCAGCACCACGCCCTGGGCGCGGAACAGGTGCAGCGTGCCTTCGGCCATGTCCAGCGCGAGCACGCCGCGGCAGGCGCCGTCCTCGTCCATGATCAGGTCGAGCGCGAAATATTCGATGAAGAAGCGCGCGTCGTGCGCCAGCGACTGCTGGTACAGGGTGTGCAGGATCGCGTGGCCGGTGCGGTCGGCGGCGGCGCAGGTGCGCTGGGCGATGCCCTTGCCGTAATGCGTGGTCATGCCACCGAACGGACGCTGGTAGATCTTGCCGTCTTCGGTGCGCGAGAACGGCACGCCCTGATGCTCGAGCTCGATGATCGCCGGGATGGCCTCGCGGCACATGTATTCGATCGCGTCCTGGTCGCCCAGCCAGTCCGAACCCTTGATGGTGTCGTAGAAATGGAAGCGCCAGTCGTCTTCGCCCATGTTGCCGAGCGCGGCGGAGATGCCGCCCTGCGCCGCGACCGTGTGCGAACGGGTCGGGAAAACCTTGGTGATGCACGCGGTCTGCAGGCCCTTGTGGGCCAGGCCGAAGGTCGCGCGCAGGCCGGCGCCGCCGGCGCCGACCACGACCATGTCGTACTTGTGTTCGGTGATCTTGTATGCGGAGGTCATGGTGTCAGGCCAGGATCGCGATGCGGCCGATCGCGTAGAGAGAAGCGAGCGCGCCGAGCGCGCAGGCGAACGTGATCAGCAACTGCAGGAAGATCTCGGTCGGGCGATGATGGAAGTAGTCCTCGACCACGACCTGCAGCCCGAGGCGGGCGTGCCAGAACAGGCTGATGGCGAACAACGCCAGGGCGATCGCGTTGAACGGCTTGGCCAGCGAGGCCTGGACCTGGGCGTGGTCGGCGCCGACGAGGGCGACGATCATGCCAAGAATCCAGGGCGCCAGCAGCGCGAGGAACACGGCGGTGACGCGCTGCCACCAGAAATGGCCGGTGCCGGACTTCGCCGAGCCCAGACCGCGGGCACGGCCGACCGGCGTGCGGAAATCGCGAACCGGAGAACCGCTCATGCCGCACCCCGCATCGCGAAGAACCAGATCGCGGCGGTGAACACCACCGTCAGCCCCGCGACGGTGTAACCGGACTTGTACACCTGGGGAATCTGGAAACCCCAGCCGGCGTCCCAGAGCAGATGGCGGATGCCGTTGAGCAGGTGGTACATCAGCGCCAGCGAGAATCCGAACAGGGCCAGCTTGCCGAACGGCGACGCGAGGCATGCCGCGGCCCGGTCGTAGGCTTCGCCGCCCTGCGCGACCGCCAGCAGCCACCAGGCCAGCACGAACGCGCCGAAGGAAAGAATGATGCCGCTGATGCGATGCAGGATCGACATCACGCTGGTGATCTGCTTGCGGTAGATCTGCAGATGCGGCGACAGGGGACGTGCGCGGTTGCTCATTCGTGGTGCGCCCAGATCGGAGAGGGGATTGCGTTGCTCAACACGGTTCAGAAGTCGATGCAGCGGCCATTCTTTTCCCAGTCGCCGTAACGGGTCGGATCGGGGCCCTCGCGGCCGCCGATCTCCCTGCCCGCAGGAGGTGGAACCTGCCCCGCCCCGGCATCGCCTTCCGGCGTGTCGGGACGCGGTTCGGGAATGAGAATGGTTTCGCCTATCATGGTCGTGATTCCTGAACCCGCAAGTTTAAGTCCCACCCCCATGCCGGACAACCCGCAAACATCGAACGCACCGTGGTTTTCGCTCTACGACCATCGTCTGGTGGTCCTGCAGGGGCGGGATGCCGTGGCCTTCGCCCAGGCGCAGACGATGAACGACGTCGCCGCCATGCACGATGGCGAATGGCACTGGAATGGCTGGCTCACGCCGAAAGGACGGGTCATCGCCCTGTTCGCGCTGATCCGCATCGACACCGATACGTTGTGGATGGTGGTTCCGGATGCAGATGCGGATGCGCTGATCGAACGATTGCGGCGTTTCGTGTTCCGCAGCAAGGTGAGCCTGGCGGTTCGCGACGACCTGCACGTGGCCGGGCGCCTGAGGGCCTCGGATCTGGCCTCGGGCAACCACTGGGCCGGCGACCCGGCGACCGCGATCGAGCTGGATCTGAGCGGCAGCCTCGGCCCGGACCATGCCGGGCGCAGCCTGCGGCTGGGGCCGGACGCCGGAGCCGGACGCGATGCCGCGGGGGTCGAGGCCTGGCGCCGGGCCGATCTGGAGCACGGCTGGCCGCGCCTGGACGCGACCCAGTCCGAACAGTGGACCCCGCAGCAGCTCTCGCTCGACCGGTTGCGCGCCTACAGCGTGAAGAAGGGCTGCTATCCCGGGCAGGAAATCGTCGCCCGCACCCATTTCCTGGGCCAGGCCAAGCGTGGTCTGGGATTGGTTCGCGCCACCGGGCCGACGGCGCCGGGAGACGGGTTGTCGCTGGACGGCGCGACGGTCGGCACCGTGGTTTGCGTGGCCGGCGATGTCGCGCTGGCGGTGATGTCGCTGGAATCCGCCGTCGACGGGCTCGAAAACGACGGAAGCCCCGCCGGGGGCGGGGCTTCCTGGATGCGGATGCCGATGCGCGGAGGACTCGTTCGCTAGGGACCGGCGTGCCGAGGAGCTGCGCGCTGACGTCGCGACTCAGATCAGCGAGCGCGAGCCGCGGTTCATCTGTTCCTGATCGTGGTCGTGGTGCTGTTGGCGCTGATCCTGTTCCCGCGCCTGCGTCTGCGCGTACTGCTGCTCGCGCTGCTGGTTGATGCGGTTCACTTCCTCGAAGTTCCTCTCGGCCGGCTGGGTCAGCTCGTGGGTCGGCACGGCGAGCGTGCGCACGGTCGGACTGTTCGGGTCGCCCTGATACATGATCGCGTAGCGGCCACCGACATCGTCGAAACGGCCGTTGTTGCGGCTGAGCACCACGCCATCGACGCGGGAATCCGGATCGAGGGTGCTGTTCTCGCGTACGGCTTCGGTCTTGTAGGCGCGCAGCATCGCCGCGGAGGCGCGATGGCTGATGTCGCTGCTGTTGATGTCGATGCCGTTCTCGCCGTGCATCTTGTCGACCATGCCCCTCAGAGTCATGTACTGGTCGTAATCCGGATGACCGGGATCGGAGGGGTTCTTGGCTTCGTATTTCATGGTTCGCTCCTGTACGTTCGGGGCCGGATCGAGCGGCGGGCCAGACGGATGGACCGATACTACACCGGCCCGCGTCGGCGGGTCATGCCCCGCCGACGGGCCGGTCGTTCAGGTTCCCCGGACCGCCCGGCGTCCGTCGCGCCTCAGCCGGCGAAGGCATCGGCCGCGGCGACGATATCGTCGTCGGAGGGAATGACCAGGAAAGCGGCACCGGCCAGCGGGGTGAAGGTGTCGGCGCCGACCACGCGGCGCAGCGGCACCTCGCCGAACCCGCCCTCGACCAGCGCGGTGATCACGCCCTCGCCTACGCCGGCGCTGCGGCGGCCCTCGTCGACGACCAGGATGCGCCTGGCCCCCGCGGCCTGTTCGCGGATGAACGCCTCGTTGAGCGGCACCAGCCAGCGCAGATCGACCACCCGCACCCGCCAGCCGTGCTTCGCCTCGATCGCCCGCGCCGCACGCAGGCTCATCGGCACGCCGTTGCCGAAGGTGAAGATCACCAGATCGTCGCCCGCGCCGTCCGCAGGTGCGTACACCCGACCCTCGCCCAGCGTCATCGCCTGTTCCGGCGACGGATATTCGGTCAGCCACAGACCATCGCCTGCCTCGTACAGATCCTTGGTCATGTACAGCGCGATCGGTTCGAGGAAGGCGCAGACCCGACCGTCCACCTTCGCCAGCGCCATCAGCGTGCGCAGCATCGTCGCAGCATCGTCGCCGCGCGAGGGACAGCCGACCACCAGCCCCGGAATGTCGCGCAGGGCGGTGATCGAGTTGTCGTTGTGGAAGTGGCCGCCGAAGCCGCGCTGATAACCCAGCGATGCGATCCGCATCACCATCGGATTGCGGTACTGCCCGTTGCTGAAGAACTGCAGGCTGGCCGCTTCGCCGCGGATCTGGTCGCAGGCGTTGTGGAAATACGCGAGGTACTGGATCTCGGGCATCGGCAGCATGCCCATGTTGGCGTAGCCCTGGGCGAGACCGAGGATGATCGTCTCGTCGAGCAGGGTATTGAACACGCGCTTGTTGCCGAACGCCTTGTGCAGGCCCTTGGTGACGGTATACACGCCGCCCTTCTGGGCCACGTCCTCGCCGAACAGCAGGGTCTCGGGGTATTTGCAGAACAGATCGTGCAGGGCCTGGTTGATCTGGATCGCGAGATGCTTCGCCGGCTGTTTCTCGGGCAGCTTGCCCTCGCCGCCGAACGCAGGGATGCGCTCTTCGGCGTAATCGAAGCGCTCGGCTTCGGCCTTCACCGCGTCCGGCGTGTACGGCGCCAGCGGCCGCATCACATCTTCCAGCGAGGTCAGGCGCGGACGGCGGTCGGCCTCCTCGGCGGCGGCGAAGCATTTCTTCCGCATGTCTTCGTACAGCGCGAGGATCTCGTCCTTCGACATCGCCCCGGATTCCAGCGCGATCCCGGCACTGCGCAGCAGCGGGTCGCTCGCTTCCACCGCGCACAGCTCCTCGATGTTGCGCCATTCGATCTCGAAGTCGGTGCCGGCGTGCCCCATGATCCGCGTGGTGCGCAGATGCAGGAAGGTCGGGCGACGCGTGCGCCGGCAGTGCTCGACCGCGGCCTGCACCTGGCCGTAGCCGCTGGCGAGATCGAGGCCGTCGGCATAGAAATAATCGAGATCGGCACGATCGCGGAAGTTGCGCGCGACCCAACCGTCCGGCGTCTTCACCGAAATGCCGATGCCGTTGTCTTCGCACACGTACAGCACCGGCGCCGGCAGTTTCTGGTACGCCGTCCACGCCGCGGCGTTGAACGCGGTCTGGGCGGTGGCGTGGTTGCTGGAAGCGTCGCCGAAGGAACAGATCGCGATGCTGTCGCCGGGGATCGGCAGCGCGTGGCCGATGCGGCGCGCATGGTCGATCGCGATCGCGGTGCCCAGCGCCTTCGGCAGATGCGAGGCGATGGTCGACGTCTGCGGCAACACCCACAGCGGTTTGCTGCCCCAGACCTTGTGGCGGCCGCCGCTGGCCGGGTCCTCGGCGCTGGCCGCGAACGACAGCGCCGAATCCATGATCGGATCCATGCCCGGGATCTTGCGGAAACGCTCGGCCATGAACCCGCCGGAGCGGTAGTGCAGGAACGCCGGATCGGTATGGCGGGCCAGGCGCGCGACCATCGCATTGCCTTCGTGACCGGAAGAACCGATGGTGTAGAAGACCTTGTTCTGCACGCGCAGCACGCGCGCCATCAGGTCGAGATGGCGGCTGATCAACTGCGATTCGAACAGCTCGCGGAAGCCCTGCGCGTCCAGCGCGCTGCCGTCCAGGATGCTTTCGCCCGCCGACGGTTTCGCCTGCGCGCTCCCGCTCCAGTCGCGCACGAACGCCTGGAAGTTCGCGTCGCAGATCTCGGCGCGGTTCAGGCCCTTCATGCGGGCGGGAATCGGATTGGGTACGGCTGCGAACATGTGCGTCTCCCCTGCCCTCGCGCGCGAAGGCCGGTCGTTTGTAATGAGTATGGTCAGTCGGCCTGCGGGTCGCGCATCGGCACGAATCCCGGCTGCATCCGCACGCGCTTGATCCAGCGCTCGATGTGCGGATACGCCGCGAGATCGAAACCGCCGTCCTCGGCGACATGGGTGTAGGCGAACAGGGCGATGTCGGCGATGGTGTAACGCTCGCCGCCGAACCACGGCAGGCGGACGAGATGCCGCTCCATCGCCGCCAGCGCTTCTTCGCCCGACGCCTTCAACGCATCGAGCGAGGCGCGGCGGGGATGATCGGCCGGCAAATACTTGCAGATGAAGCGCGAGACCGCGATGTAGGGCTCGTGGCTGTACTGCTCGAAGAACATCCACTGCAGGGTCTTGGCACGATCCCACGGCGCGTCGGGCAACAATTCGCTGCCCTGCGCGAGGTAATTGAGGATCGCGTTCGACTCCGACATCGTGCGGCCGTCGTCCAGCTTCATCACCGGCACTTTGCCGCGGTCGTTCATCGCCAGGAATTCGGGCGACAGATTCTCGCCGCGGGTGACGTCGATCTCTTCCCAGGCGTACTCGCGCCCGAGCTGCGCCATCAGCAACTGGAGTTTGTAGCAGTTGCCCGACGAAGACATGCCGTACAGCGTGATCATGCGAATGCCCTGCGATTGATGCGCCATTCTTCGCGCGTTTGTCCCCACAGCTCGGCGACCAGCGTGTGCAGCGGCGGCGGCATGGTCGCCGCCCCCCGGAGACGCGACCCCAGCCGGCGGGCCACCGCCTGCGACGGCGCGTTGTCCGGCACGATGGTATGAACCACATCGTCCCAACCCAGCGCGTCGAACGCGAAATCCATCGACGCGACGCAGGCTTCGGTGCAGTAACCCTTGCCGCGCGCGTCCGGATGGAACGAATACCCGACTTCGGTCCCGGGCCAACCCTCGGGATACCAGGGACCGGCCTGGCCCAGCCACAGGCCGGTCGATTTCTCGATCACCGAAAACATCGCGAACCCCTGCACCGCCCATGCGCCGGGCATCTGCAGGAACCGGCGCCACGCATCGCCGCGGACGCTGGGTCCGCCGATGAAACGCGCGGAGTCGTCGGCGAGCATCTCGGCGTAGCGCTCGAAATCCTCGATCCGCGGCACGCGCAGGATCAGGCGTTCGGTTTCGAGTTGGATCTGCGCGGTGGACATGCGTGCGGGCCCGGTCGGGACAGGGGCGGCGATCGAGGACCTGCCGTCATTCCGGGCGAAGCGGAGTCTGCCGTTTCCGGATCAGGCAGCCCCGCCGCTTCGCCCGGGACGGTTCAGAACGCGTTGATGCCGGTCAGCTCGCGGCCCACCACCAGCTGATGCACGGTCTCGGTGCCTTCGTAGGTGATGACCGATTCGAGATTCAGCGCATGGCGGATCGGGCAATGTTCGGTGGTGATGCCGGCGCCGCCGAGCAGGTCGCGCGCCTCGCGGGCGATGTCGATCGCCATGCGCACGTTGTTCCACTTCGCCAGCGACACCTGGGTCGGCTGCATGTTGCCGGCATCCTTGAGGCGGCCGAGCTGCAGCGACAGCAACTGCGCCGTGGTGATGCGGCGGGCCATGTCCGCCAGTTTGAGCTGCACGGCCTGATTGGCGGTCAGCGGACGATCGAAGAGGATCCGGTCCTTGCCGTAGCGCAAGGCTTCGTCGAGACACGCGATGGCGGCGCCGATCGGGCCCCAGGTGATGCCGTAGCGGGCCTGGGTGAGGCAGCCCAGCGGACCCTTGAGGCCCTTCACGTTCGGCAGGCGGTTGCTGTCCGGCACGCGCACGTTGTCGAAGAACAGAGCGCTGGTGACCGAGGCGCGCAGGCTCATCTTGTGCTTGATTTCCTGGGCGGTGAAACCCGGCATGCCCTTCTCGACCAGGAAACCCTGGATGCCCTCGTCGGTCATCGCCCAGACGATGGCCACGTCGGCGAGGTTGCCGTTGGTGATCCACATCTTCGAACCGTTGATCACCCAGTCGCCGCCGTCGCGCTTCGCATTCGTCTTCATGTTCGCCGGGTCCGAGCCGCCGTGCGGTTCGGTCAGGCCGAAGCAGCCGATGGCCCTGGCCGCGGCCATGTCCGGCAGCCAACGCTGGCGCTGCTCTTCGGAACCATAGGCGTAGATCGGATACATGCACAGCGAGCTCTGCACGCTGACGAAGCTGCGGATGCCGGAGTCGCCGCGTTCGAGTTCCTGGCAGATCAGGCCGTAGCTGACCGCATTGAGGCCGGCGCAGCCGTATTGCTCGGGCAGGGAGGAGCCGAGCAGGCCCAGTTCCGCGATCTCGGGGATCAGTTCCTTCGGAAAGCGCCCTTCGTCGAAGGCCTTGCCGATGATCGGCAGCACGCGTTCGTCGGTGAAACGGGCCACGGTGTCCTGCACCGCGCGCTCTTCTTCGCTGAGCAGGGAACGGACGTCGTACAGATCGTAGGGGTGCAGGGCCATGGTTTCGGGACCGATTTGGGCAAAGCGCCATTGTACGGGGGCATCCTGCACAGACGGTACCTGCGAACCGCCCAATCGGGTCCGGCGAAACGACGATTTCCAGACTGAACGACGCGATTTCGCATGTCGCCCAAAAAGACGGGGCCGGATCGCTCCGGCCCCGCCCGATCCACGGCCGTCCGAGGGGTCGGCTGCGAAGCGTTTCGTTCCCGCACCCGGCGTTCTCAGCGCCCGGGGCGGGCCGTCGGTACTCAGCCGCGATCCGGCGTCCCCGCGACGGCGACCCCGGTCACCACGCGGCCATCGATCACCGGCAGGCGGTCGCCGGGCTTGTCGTCCATCCGCAGCGTCTGCCGCTCGCCTCGGTAGCGATAGATCACGTCGTAGCCGACCACGCGCTTTTCCGTGCCCATCGAAATCCTGCTGCCGGGCTTGCGATCGGTGCGCATCGTGTCGGTGTGGCCATCCGGCGTCCGATAGGTGACGTTCCAGGCGACGGTGCGGCTGCTCGTGGTGGTGTCGGAGACGGTGCGGCACTGGCGCTCGGTGCGGGTGACGACCTGGCCACCCTGATGCTTCCGGTCGACCCGATTGCCGATGTAGCCGCCGGCCGCAGCACCGGCCACGGTCGCGGCCTTGCGGCCGTTGCCGTCGCCGACCTGGTTGCCGACCAGGCCGCCGATCAACGCGCCGGCCACGGTGCCGCCGACGTTGCCGTCACGTTCGGGCAGACGCTCCTGCACCGCCACGTCCTCGCAGACTTCGCGGGGCGCCGAGCCTGTCACCGTCTCGCGCACCGGTTCGGTGCCGATGACGGTGGCGTAGAGCGCTTCCTTCTCGACGATGGGCTCGGCCGAAATCACGTCCGCGTATTCGATCTTGCCGCCGGCCGGAATCGTGCCGTCGTCGATCATGCCGTCGTCGATCTGCGGTTCGTTCGCGGAATACGCTGCCGACGAGGCGTCGAAGGTATCGGCACCGGTCTGCGCCGGGCCGCGATTGTTGATGTAGGCCGCGGTGGCGACACCGCCCACCAGCAGCGAAGCGAGCGCGATGGCCAGCGTGTTCTTGTTCATTACGGACCTCCTGAGAGTCGTGCGATCACTCGAATCCCCCACCTCGGGGCGGATTGCAGCACCGCCCGCCTGAACCAGGCCTCGCCCCGGCGATCCAGGCATGACGAAACCCTGAATCGGGCCACTCGGATCGTCCGTTGCGTGCTAGCGTTCGCACATTCGTCCTCGTCGGAGCCGTGCCATGGCCAACCCGCTCGTCGCACCGATCCTCGGCTTCCTGGGCCGACTCAGTTTCCCGCGCCTGTTCATGCT
This sequence comes from Lysobacter sp., assembly GCA_011526085.1. GTDB lineage: Bacteria > Pseudomonadota > Gammaproteobacteria > Xanthomonadales > Xanthomonadaceae > Lysobacter_I > Lysobacter_I hankyongensis. Next base: position 126,145 of record WYBC01000035.1, read on the forward strand.
CGCCGCCGCGCTGTGGGCGCTGGACATGGTGATCCCGGATTTCATCCCGTTCATCGACGAACTGCTGCTCGGCATCGGCACGCTGCTGCTGGCCAGTTTCCGCAAGCGCAAGGAACCGCAGATGCAGTCGCCGAAGCCGCCGATCGAAGGCGAACGCATCGGCTGACGCGCTTCGCATGCTGGTCGACAGCCACTCGCATCTCGACGCGCCCGAATTCGACGCCGACCGCGACGCGGTGCTTGCCCGGGCACGCGCTGCCGGCGTGCGCCGACAGATCGTGCCGGCGGTCGCCGCGTCAGGATGGGAGGCGTTGCGCGCGCTGTGCGCGGCGGAGCCCGGACTGTATCCGGCCTATGGCCTGCATCCCATGTATCTCGAGCAGCATCGCGAGGAGCACCTGGCCTCGCTGCGCGAATGGATCGCACGGGAACGCCCGCTCGCGGTCGGCGAATGCGGGCTCGATTTCTTCGTCGAAGGGCTCGATCCGCAGCGGCAATCGCTGTTCTTCGAAGGCCAGTTGCGGCTGGCCCGCGACTTCGGGCTGCCGGTGATCGTGCATGCGCGCCGGGCGGTGGATCAGGTGATGGCCGCGATCCGTCGCTTCGGCCCGCTGCGCGGCGTGATCCACAGCTATCCGGGCAGTGCGGACCAGGCGAAGCGGCTGTACGACCTCGGCTTCCTGGTCGGCATCGGCGGCCCGGTGACCTACGACCGCGCGAACCGGCTGCGCACGCTGGCGGCGACCTTGCCGATCGAATGCCTGCTGCTGGAAACCGACGCCCCCGACCAGCCGGACAGCGGGCATCGCGGGCAACGCAACGAACCGGCGCGGCTCACGATCGTCCGCGACACCATCGCCGCGCTGCGCGGCATGTCGCCCGAATCCCTGGCGCAGGCGACGACCGCGAACGCGGAACGCCTGTTCGGACTTCCCTACGCATAGGGCGCGCGCCGCCTCACCGCTTTTCCATGCATGCCGAATGCTTGCGGATCGAAACCCGATGCCCGGGAGCGCAGATTATTCGACGCGCTTCGGCTTCAACAGCATGTCCAGCGCCTTGCCGACCGCCGCGAATGCGAACGCGCCGGTGATGTGGGTGGCGGCGCCGAGGCCCGCACCGCAGTCGAGTTTCAGGGCCGCGTCGGCGCCGAGTTTCGGACGCAGGCCGCAAACGCTGCCGTCGGCCTGCGGATACCGCACGTTCTCCAGCGAATAGATCGCCGGCACGCCGAAATAGCGCTGATGGTTCTTCGGGAAATTGAATTCCGAACGCAGCTTCTTGCGGATGAGCGCGAGCATCGCGTCGTGCTCGGTGCGGGACAGATCGCGCACGCGCACCAGGGTCGGATCGAGCCGGCCGCCGGCGGCACCGACGGTGATGATCGGAAGCTTGCGGCGGCGACACCAGGCGATGGCCTCGACCTTGGTGCGGAAACTGTCGCAGGCGTCGATCACCAGATCCTCGCCGCGGCCGAGCAGGTCCTCGAGATTCGACGGCGTGAGGAAGCTCTGCACCGGATCGACCGTCATGCCCGGGTTGATCGCGCGGCAGCGCTCGGCCATGGCCTCGACCTTGCTGCGGCCGTATTGCCCTTCCAGCGCCGGCAACTGGCGATTGGTGTTGGACACGCACAGGTCGTCGGCGTCGATCAGGGTGAGGTGGCCCACGCCGCTGCGGGCGAGCGCTTCGGCCACCCACGATCCCACGCCGCCGAGCCCGACGACGACGACGCGGCAGTGCGCGAAGCGGGCCAGCGCACCGGCGCCGTAGAGCCGGTCGATGCCGGCGAAGCGTTCGACCCAGCGGTCGTCGAGAGGGGTGTCCTGCATGCCGCGATTTTACCCTTCCGGGCGCGGACGCGCGCCGGCATGGTATGTTTCCGCCGAATTCGCACGGAGTTGCCGCATGTCGACCACGCCCGAACAGGCCCGCCCCAAGTCTTCGGCCTTCAGCCGTTATTTCTTCGTCTTCCTGATCGGCCTCGTCCTCGGCGCGATCGCGGTCGTGATGCTGCTGCGCACGCTGGACGGCCGCAAGACCTGGCAGGACCGCTGGCACGACGCGACGATGCACGTGATGAACGCGCACACCAACACCCTGAAGGAAAAGGTGACCCAGAACCGCTGCGGCGCCACCGACATCCTGCCCAGCCTGCGCACGCTGCGCGAGCTGACCAACGATCTCGAGCCCGCGTTCCCGGACCTGCGCGACGACGAACGCTTCACGAAGCACGCCAGCGCGATGCGGGCGACGCTCGACGGCGCGCTGTCGGCGCCGCCGATCAACTGCGAAGGCGTCACCGCGGTGGTGGCCAAGATCGGCGAGACCTGCAAGGGCTGCCATCAGGATTTCCGCTGAGCCTGCGCTGACATTCCACATCCGCGCCGCGAGTCCAGCGGCGTCACGCGCCATCCTCACGGCCCCGCTCGCGGGGCCGTGTGCGTTGCGGCCCCGCATCGCCGGGGCCTCGGCACGTCACTTCCGGGTCATGCAGGGCCGCACACGGCATGCCATCATCCGCCCGTCGCGCCCCCCTCCGCGCGTCCGGAATGTCCATGGAGCAGCAGGTCCTGTTGTATATCCTCGCCGCGGTGCTGATCGTCGTCGGTCTGCTCGGCGTCATCCTCCCGGCGCTCCCGGGCCTGCCCCTGGTCTACGCCGGCATGCTGCTGGCGGCCTGGACCGACGGGTTCGAGCGGATCAGCGTGTTCACGCTGGTCGTGCTGGGCATCCTCACGCTCCTCTCCCTGCTGATCGACTTCGTCGCCACCGCGATGGGCGCCAAACGCGTCGGGGCCAGTCGCTGGGCGGTCGTGGGCGCGGCCATCGGCACCATCGCCGGCCTGTTCTTCGGATTCGTGGGCGTATTCGTCGCGCCTTTCATCGGCGCGGTGGTCGGCGAGTTGCTGTACCGACGCAAGATGAGCAGCGCCCATCTCGGCGATGCCGCGAAGATCGGTCTCGGCACCTGGCTCGGGATCCTCTTCGGCGTGGTCGTGAAACTGGCCCTGGGTTTCGCGATGCTCGGCCTGTTCTTCATCGCCTGGTTTTTCTGAGCGTTCGCGCATGGCCGTTCTCCGTACGCTGACCCGCCTGCTGTCGGTCGCCCTGATCGCGGGCCTGCTCTGGGCCACCCTCGCGGGCGCGCAGGCGCCTGCGGCCGCATCGCAGGAAAAGAAGCCATCGCCGATCGAGGGCGCGGCCGCGATCATCGCCGCGCCCGCGGTGGCGGCGGCCGAGTGCAAGCTGGACACACTCGGCGACTGTCTCGATGCGATCGTCGAGAACAGCAACGCGGCGCTGGCGCGATTGCTCGCGCGCGTGCCGCAGCTGGTGCTGGCGGTACTGGTGATCCTGATCGCGCAATGGACCTCGCGCTTCATCGCCAACCGACTGCACCTGATCAAGCTGCGCTCGCAGAACCCGTACATGAGCGGGCTGATGCGGATGATCGTGCGCACCGCGATCATGCTGATCGGCATCCTGATCGCGCTCGACCTGCTCGGCCTGACCTCGGTGGTCGGCGCGGTGCTGGGTTCGGCAGGCGTGGTCGGTCTGGTCCTCGGCTTCGCCTTCCGCGACATCGCCGAGAACTACATCGCCGGCATCCTGCTCAGCGTGCGTCGGCCGTTCGAACCCGGCGATCACGTCCTGATCGAAAACCGCGAGGGCCGGGTCATCTCGGTCAATTCGCGCGCCACCGTGCTGATGACGATGGACGGCAATCATCTGCAGTTGCCGAACAGCCTCGTGTTCAAGTCGGTGGTCCTCAACTACAGCAAGAACCCGAAGCGCCGCTTCGATTTCGTCATGCTGATCGATGCCGGCCAGTCGATCCGCGAAGCGCAGACGCTGGCGATCTCGGCGATCACCGACATCGAAGGCGTGCTCGACGATCCCGCGCCGTCGTGGACGGTGGTGGAGTACGGCGCGGCCGGCATCCAGCTGCGCTTCTTCGGCTGGCTGGACCAGCGCGAGAGCGATCTGGGCAAGGTCCGCAGCGAGGCGATCCGGCAGGTGAAGGCGGCATTCGCGAGGGCCGGCGTCGAAGGCCCGCGCACCACCTATCACATCGTCACCTCGCGGCAGCGCGACGCGCAGGAGATCGATGCGATCGCCGAGCCGACGCAGAACGGCGGTGTCGACACGTCGGTCAACCGCGACATCGACGTGCAGGTCGCGCAGGCGCGCGCCGACGCGGCCCAGAACCTGTTGCAGCCCGATATCGCACCCGGCAGTCCGCCGCCGAAGATCTGAGTCGACACTCCGAGTCGAAGATCCCATCCGCGCCGCACGGCACCGCCTGCCCGACGCGCCCGTCCTCACGAGAATCGCCCATGCGCCTCCCCATCGTCGCCCTCATCGCCGCGCTCTTCGCTTTCGCGCCGCTCTGCGCGCATGCCACGAATCCACCGCACTCGAATCCGGCGCCCTCGAATACAACATCCTCGAAGTCAGTCGCGAACGGCCTCGATGCCGCGGCGAAGGCGCGGCTGGTCGGCGACCATCTGCTGACCCTGCAGTGGCTCGGCTGGGGGGATCTGTCCGGCGCCGGCCGGCTGCGGATCGAGGACCGCGGCGACAGTCTGGCGGCGAGCGGCGAACAGCTCGGCAGCGGCGACAACGCCGGCGATTACCTGCGCATCTCGGGCCGGATCGTCTCGGCCAGCCGCGACGGTTTCGTGTTCGAAGGCGACATCGCGATCCGCGTCCACCACAACGCCGACGGCGCCGAGTGCAAACGCAGCGGCACCTTCCATTTCAAGGCGACCGGCAAGCGCAGATACTGGCGAATGCAGGAAATGGACAATCCCTGCGACGGCGTCACCGATTACGTGGACGTGTATTTCCGCGGCATCTGACGAGGCGGGACATCACGCGTCCGGCTTGCCCACCTGCGGCTGGTCCCAGCGCGACAGCGCGCGCTTCGCGCCCATCGCATACGCCGGTTGCGACGGCTGCAAGGTCTTGAAATCGAACGCACGGTGCAGGAAGACCGACGTGGTCGACGCATGCGATTCGGTGACCTTGAAGCCGGAGAAATCGACCTGGATCAGACCGGCCGCCTTCAGCTGCCCCGCACTCATCGCATGCCAGTCGGCGTTGTCGAGGATGATCATGCCGCCCGGCGCGAGCTTGCGGTGCGCCAGCGTCGCGCAGTCGTAGCGATAGCCACCGCCGTCGATGACGATGAGATCGAACAACCCGTCCTGACGCAGGATCTGCCCGGGATAGCCGTCGCCCTGATCGAGGATCAGTTCGACATTGTCGGCCTTCAGGCCGTTCATGCGTTCGAACCAGGCCGGATCGCTTTCGATGCTGACCACCGAGCGCGCCCTCGACATCCAGTACAGCGTCGACGCGCCGGCGCCCCACTCGAAGATGCGCTTGTCGCGAAGATCGAACTGCGCGATGTATTCGATGCAGGGATAGGTGAAGAGCGGGATCCACGCGCCGTTCGCATCCAGCGGCGTGTCGAGGTCGGTGGCGGCGACGAAACCGTATTCGTGGCGCAGGATGTTCGCGATCGAGGCCAGGAACAGCTCGCCCTTCGACATTTCGATCACATCGGGCCGCTGCTCGAGGCCCTTGACGGCCTCGGGGCGCGCATCGAACTGCCCCCAGTACGATTTTTTCCGGCTCATGCCCGCTCCGCGCTTCTTCTTTCGATGCGCAAGGATAACAAACCGAGATCGCCGACCAGCCGCATGGCGAACATGTGATGTCGCGGAATGGCGCGGGCATGCCGCATCGTGCTGGGCGGTTGCCGGCGACATTCCGCGCGTCGCACGCATCGCCCCCTGCGCGGTCCGCCGAACGACCGCGGTCCGCTGAACGACAGCCCTCGTGTATCGCGCACGGTTCCGGAAGATTCATTCTGCGCGGCATACGGTTCGGTCACATCGCGACGCCCCCGCATCGCGATCCGAAGCCACATCCGTTCCGGAGGTTCATCATGAAATCACGCATCCTCGCCATCGCCATCGCCCTCTCTCCGCTCGCGCTCGCCGGTTGCGCCACGTCCGGCTCAGGCTACGCCGGCAGCGGCGCCGGGTACGGCAGTTCGCAGACCACGTGTTACGACTGCGGCACCGTGACCCGCATCGAACAGGGCGCAGGCAGCCGCACGCCGAACGCCACCGGCGCCGTCGTCGGCGCGGTGATCGGCGGCCTGGCCGCACGCGAACTCGCCGACAACCGGACCGACAGCGAAGGCCGGAAGAACACCGCCACCGTCGCCGGCGCCGCCGCGGGCGGCGTCATCGGCAACGCGATCCAGAACCGCGCCGGCACGGGTTACAACATCTTCGTACGGATGCGCGACGGCCGAGAGATCATGGTGTCGCAGGACGATCTGAACGGCATCCGCGAAGGCTCGACCGTCCGCATCGTCAACAACCGCGCGACGCTGCGCTGACCGCTGGCGCATCGCTCCGGCAAAGAAAAAGCCCGCTTCGTCCGCGGGCTTTTTCTTTCGGACGACGCCGCCTTTCCGCGGCTTATTCGACCACGACCGGAATCTTCCCGATCCTGGCCTGCCATTCGCGCGGCCCGGTCTTGTGCACCGATTCGCCGGTGGAATCCACGGCCACGGTGACCGGCATGTCCTCGACGGTGAATTCGTAGATCGCTTCCATGCCGAGATCGGCGAAGCCCACGACCTTCGAGGCCTTGATCGCCTTCGACACCAGATACGCGGCGCCGCCGACAGCCATCAGATAGACCGATTGGTGCCTGCGGATCGCATCGATGGCGACCGGGCCGCGTTCGGCCTTGCCGACCATGCCCAGCAGACCGGTCTGCGCCAGGACCTGCTCGGTGAATTTGTCCATGCGCGTGGCCGTGGTCGGACCGGCGGGACCGACGACTTCGTCGCGCACCGGATCGACCGGGCCGACGTAATAGATGAAGCGCCCCTTGAAATCGACCGGCAGCGGCTCGCCCTTGTCGAGCATGTCGACCATGCGCTTGTGCGCGGCGTCGCGCCCGGTCAGCAACTTGCCGTTGAGCAGCAGCACTTCGCCGGGTTTCCAGTTCGCGACATCCTCGGGCGTCACGGTGTCGAGGTTCACGCGGCGACCCTTGCTGGCGTCGTAGGTGAGCTGCGGCCAGTCCGCGAGCGACGGCGGATCCAGCATCACCGGGCCGCTGCCGTCGAGGGTGAAATGCGCGTGGCGGGTCGCGGCGCAGTTCGGAATCATCGCCACCGGCAGATTGGCGGCGTGGGTCGGATAATCCTTGACCTTGATGTCGAGCACCGTGGTCAAACCGCCCAGCCCCTGCGCGCCGATGCCCAGCGCATTGACCTTCTCGTACAGTTCCAGCCGCAGTTCCTCGGCGCGATTGGACGCACCGCGGGCCTGCAGTTCGGTGATGTCGATGGGTTCCATCAGCGCTTCCTTCGCCAGCAGCATCGCCTTCTCGGCGGTACCGCCGATGCCGATGCCGAGCATGCCCGGCGGGCACCAGCCGGCACCCATCGTCGGCACGGTCTTCAGCACCCAGTCGACGATGGAATCGGAAGGATTGAGCATCGCGAACTTCGACTTCGCCTCCGAGCCGCCGCCCTTCGCGGCCACGATCACGTCGACGGTGTTGCCGGGCACGATCTTCACGTTGACCACGCCGGGCGTGTTGTCCTTCGTGTTGGTGCGCTTGCCCGCCGGGTCGGCCAGCACGCTCGCGCGCAGCTTGTTGTCCGGATGGTTGTAGGCGCGGCGCACGCCTTCGTGGACCATGTCCTCGACGCCCATGGTGGCGTCGTCCCAGCGCACGTCCATCCCGACTTCGAGGAACACGGTGACGATGCCGGTGTCCTGGCAGATCGGACGGTGGCCTTCGGCGCACATCCGCGAGTTGATCAGGATCTGCGCGATGGCGTCCTTGGCGGCGGTGCTCTGCTCGCGTTCGTAAGCGGCGGCGAGACTCTGGATATAGTCGACCGGATGGTAGTAGCTGATGTACTGCAGGCCATCGGCGATCGACTGGATCAGGTCTTCCTGTCTGATCGAGACCGGACGGCGGTCGGCGGGCATGGCGGAGGCGCTGGCGGCGGAGGCATGGGCTGCGGACACGGGCGAAGACCGGGCGTGGCGTGTGGGGACGCGATTTTAGCGCGCCTTGCGCCATCGGGCGGAAAGTCGGGGGACGGGCCGGAGACGCTTGCGGTCGCCGCGAAACGGCAGAGAATGCCCGGACATCCATGCGCGGGAGGCGGGGCCATGCTGAAGAAGATCCTGGTGTCATCGCTGATCGTGGTGTTGATCGCGATCGCGGGCGTACTGGGCTACGCGGCGACCAAGCCCGATACCTTCCGGGTCGAGCGCAGGACGACGATCGCCGCGCCGCCGGACAAGGTGTTCGCCATGATCGAGGACTTCCACCGCTGGGGCGAATGGTCGCCCTGGGAGCATCTCGATCCGGCCATGACCCGCACCCACGGCGGCCCCCCCAGGGGCACCGGCGCGACCTATGCCTGGAGCGGCAACAGCGACGTCGGCCAGGGCAGGATGGAAATCGTCGAATCCGCCCCGCCCGGCAAGCTGGTGATCAAGCTCGATTTCATCGCGCCGTTCGAGGCCAACAACATCGCCGAGTTCACGCTCACGCCCACGTCGACCGGCACCGAGGTGGTCTGGGCGATGCACGGCCCCAGCCCTTACGTCTCCAAGCTGATGGACACCGTCATGAGCATGGACAGGATGATCGGCAGGGATTTCGAAGCCGGTCTGGCGAAGATGAAGCGCGCCGCCGAAGGCTGAGGCCGCCTCGCGACCCGGCCGCCGGCTCGACATGCCGGTGGCCGAGCGGGCCGAACGGAACCAACGGATCGGAACAAACTGATCGGAACCGGCAGATCAGGACAAACTGATCGGAATCAGAAAACCGCCTCTTGCTGCGGCGCACAATTCCGGACACCCACATGCCGGAGTCGTTCCATGAGCCACGTCCAGCCCAGCGCCCTGCCCGCCGCCGATGCCGCGGACCATTTCCTGCCCTACACCGTCGAAACCCTGGCGGACCAGCGCAAGGTGCTGATCCGGCCGATGAATCCGGGCGATGCCGATGCGGAACGCGATTTCATCACCGCGCTGTCGCCGCAGTCCCGGCGTTATCGCTTCCAGGAGCAGATCCGCGAACCCAGTCCGGAGATGGTCGCCAGACTGGTCGATGTCGATCACGTCAACGACGAGGCGTTCGTGGCCTTGTCCGAGGACAGCGAATTCAAGACGATCGTCGGCGTTTCCCGCTATGCGGTGAGCACCGATCCGCTGGTGTGCGAAATCGCGGTGACCGTGCGCGACGACTGGCAGGGCCGCGGGCTGGGCACCGTGCTCATGCATCGGCTGATCGACGCCGCACGCGAACGCGGGATCAAGCGCATGGTGTCGCTGGATTTCGCCGAAAACCGGGAAATGGCGCATCTCGCGCATCATCTGGGCTTCACGACCGAAAGCGACCCCGACGATCGTGCGCAGGTGGTGCACACCCTCGCGCTGTAACCGCGGTCGATCCCCGCTGGCGCCGCCGGTGGAAGATCCGGCGACCGCCGCGCATGCGAAGGCCCGCGGCTGCGCCCGGGCCTTCGACATTTCTGAGCAGGATCAGAAACGGTGGCGCGCGCGCCCCGCTACAATTAGCGCCCGCTAATACTCCAGACCCCCCGCATGGCCTCCCCTTACGGCACGGAAACCGTCCTCGACGTCCGCCACTGGACCGACGCGTACTTCAGTTTCACCACCACCCGCGACGACGGTTTCCGTTTCGACAACGGACAATTCGTGATGATCGGGCTGGAGGTGCCGCAGGACGATGGCAGTACCAAACCGGTGATGCGCGCCTATTCCATCGCCAGCGCGAACTGGGAAGAGCAACTCGAATTCTTCAGCATCAAGGTCCCGAACGGGCCGCTGACCTCGCGCCTGCAGCACATCAAACCCGGCGACACCATCCTGATCGGCCGCAAGCCCACCGGCACGCTGCTGATTTCCGACGTGCATCCCGGGCGCAACCTCTATCTGCTGTCCACCGGCACCGGCCTGGCGCCGTGGATGGCGGTGGTGAAGGACCCCGCGACCTACGAGCGTTTCGAGAAGATCGTCATCGTCCACGGCGTGCGCGGCGAACCCGACCTGGCCTACCGCGACTATATCGTCAACGAATTGCCGCGCCATGAATTCCTCGGCGAGGAGATCCGGGCCAAGCTGCTGTATTACCCGGCGGTGAGCCGCGAAGACTTCTACTGGCACGGCCGGCTGCGGCGCGGACGCATCACCGATCTGCTCGACAGCGGGCAGATGGCCGCCGACCTCGGGCTCGCGCCGCTGGACCCCGCGCACGACCGCGCGATGATCTGCGGCAGCCCGCAGATGCTCGCCGATTTCCGCCGCATCCTCGACGCCCGCGGCTTCACCGCGTCACCGCGGATCGGCACCGCCGGGGAATACGTGTTCGAGCGCGCCTTCGTCGAGAAGTGACGCCCCCGCCGGCGCGCTCGCCGACGCACTGCATCCGGGCATCGGCCCGGTGCGTATGCTGGATTCGCCCCGCCCGGAGACCGCCATGCGCCTCGTCGTCCTGCTCGCCAGTCTGCTCGCCGTTGCCGGCTGCCTCCCCATCCGCGACGCGGACCGGCCCATCGCGAGCCATCTGGTCCGTTCGCAACAGGCCGCGACGCGCCTGGTGGTGGTGCTGCCCGGGCGCGCCGACGACCTCGACGCCTTGCGCGACAGCGGCATGGCCGAGGCGATCCAGGGCGCATGGCCCGATGCCGACGTGCTGCTGGCCGAGCTGACCCTGAGCTACTACATGCAGGGACGCGCTCCGGAACGCCTGCATTCGGAAGTCGTCGCCCCGGCGCGCGAACGCGGCGGTTATCGCGAAGTCTGGCTGGTCGGCGCCTCGATGGGCGGCATGGGCGTGCTGCTCTACGACCGCCTGCACCCGGGCGAGATGGACGGACTGGTGCTGCTGGCGCCATACCTCGGCGACCGCGGGCTGTTGCGCGACATCGGCGACGCCGGCGGCATCGCGCGATGGGATGCGGGCCCGAAGCAGGACGTGAACGCGGACACCTGGCAACGCGAGATCTGGCGCCACATCCAGGGCTGGTCGCGGAATCCGCGGCAGGCCGATCGGGTCTGGCTGGCCTATGGCGACCGCGACCGCCTGCGCGATGCCATGCCGCTGCTGATCCCGGCCCTGCCGAAGGATCAGGTGCTGGTGCGCGAAGGCGGACATGCGTGGACGGTGTGGTCGCCGGCGATCGGCGAGGTGCTGCGCCGCGCGGACGCGAAACGCGGACGATGATGTCGTCGGCCCCGCGGCCGGACCGGACTATTCGCCGTAGTGCAGCCAGATGCGGGCGCGGGCTTCGTTGTCGAACACGCGGCATTCGTAACCGTGTTCGCGACCGATGATCTCGCCCACTTCCATCCGGCTGATCGCGGTGCCGCGGGCGTCGACATAGGCCATCCGCACCGTCGCGAAGCCCTGCCCTTCCATCGCACCCACCAGCTTGCGCAACTGGTCCTCGGGCGGCACCACGCCGTGGGTGTGATCGATCACGAGGATGCTGTGCAGCCCGGTGCGCCGCAGCTCCGCGGCGATGCGCAGGAACATGGCGATCAACGCATCGAGCGTGTCGATGCGGCCGGTGACGTTGGCCACCAGGCCGCTGCTTTCGGTTTCGAGGCGAAGGTCGAAACCGGGATGGTCGAGACCGGAACCGGGCGTCATCCGTCGCTCGATCAGCCCAGCGCGGCCTCGATGTCCTTCGCGATCGATTCCGGCGTGTCGGTGGGCGCGTAGCGCTTGATCACCCTGCCGTCGCGGCCGACCAGGAACTTGCTGAAATTCCATTTGATGGCGCCGATCCCGAGCAGCCCGCTCTTCTCCTCCTTGAGCCATTTCCACAGCGGATGCGCGTTGGCGCCGTTGACGTCGATCTTCGAGAACATCGGGAAATCGACATCGTAGGTGAGCGAGCAGAAATTCATGATCTCCGCTTCGTTGCCCGGCTCCTGATGACCGAACTGGTCGCAGGGGAAGCCCATCACCACCAGCCCGCGGTCGCGGTATTTCTCCCACAGCGCCTGCAGACCGGTGTACTGCGGCGTGAAGCCGCACTTGGAGGCCACGTTCACCACCAGCAGGACCTTGCCCTCGTAGTCGGTGAGCGATTTGTCGTGGCCGTCGATGTCGATGGCGGAGAAATCGTACGCGGTCGTCATGCGGGGACTCCTGTCGGGTCACGGAAAGAGAGCCAGTCTAGCAGGGGCATCCTGCCGACCGTCTCCGCGATCATGGCGATGCCGCCGGCGCCTGCGCCTTGACCGGCGTCGCGAACGGCTGGATGCCGAAGGCCTCGTAGATGTCGGCGGGGTAATAGGCGTTGCCGTTCTTGATCACCAGCGCGACCTTGCGGATGTCGGCGATGTCGCGGGTCGGGTCGCCGTCCACCAGCACCAGGTCGGCGCGCTTGCCGACGGCGATCGAACCGCGTTCGCCGAGGGTCCGCGAGTATTTCGCGCCGTTCCAGGTCGCGACCTGCAGCGCCTGCGCGGGCGTGAGCCCCGCCTTCACGTACAGCTCCAGCTCGCGCTGCAGCGTGAAGCCCGGGGTGCCGTCGGTGCCGGCGAGGATCGGCACGCCGGCGCGGTACATGCGGCCGACGAATTCCACCATCTTGTCGTAGGAGCGGTTGTAGCGCGCCGCGGTCTCGTCGTCGGGGATGTCGAACTCCGCCATCTTCAGGCCGCGCTGCACGTCCGGCGGCATGTGCGCCGCGACCGCGGCGTAGGCCTGCGAGGTTTCGCCGGCGCGCTGGCGGATGAAATCGAAGGTGGCGACGGTCGGGTCGACCGCGATCTGGTCCTTGGCCAGCCGCGCGATGAAGTCCTGCACCGGCTTCGCGTTGAAGTCCATGTCGGCGATGCGCCTGGCCGGCAGATAGAAACGCTCCAGCGTGCGGGTGTCGGTGGTGTCGTCGACCAGGAAGTTCAGCAGCACCTGGTTGATGTGCTGGATCTCGTCGTACCCGGCGTCGAGCGCATCCTGCGCGCGCAGGAACACGGGGATATGGCCGCTGACGCGCAGATCGCGGCTGTGCGCGTACGACACCGTCTCGCGCAGGATGTCCTTCGGGAACGAGTTGTAGATCTTGATCTGCGGATAACCGTTCGCCGCGTACCAGTCGATCGCGCGCCTGGCGCCGGCGAGGTCGGAGACCACGAAACCGTTGCGCGCAGACATCGGGCTTTCGCCTTCCAGGAAACCCGCCGCGACGATCGACGGCGACAGCACGCGGTTCTCGCGCTCGTCGGCCATCAGCGTCTGCAGGGTCGCGTTGTCGTTGCCCATGTCGCGCACGGTGGTGACGCCCGCGGCCAGATGCAGACCGCCCTGCCACGCACCCATGTGGCCGTGCATGTCGAACAGGCCGGGCAGCAGCACGCGCCCGCCGGCATCGACGACGTGATCGACGGCCGCGCGCTCTTCGTTGGCGCCGGAAATCGAAACGATGCGGCCGTTGCGGATCAGCAGGTCCGAAGCGGCCCCGAGCGTCGCGCTCTCGCTGTCGAACACCCGCGCGTTGCGGATCAGCGTGGTGCCGGACAGCGCATGCGACAGGCGACGCTGCAGATCGGACAGCGCGTCGGTTTCGGCCTGCTTCTGCAGCGCTTCCAGGCGGCCGGCATTCTCCTGCCAGCCCTCCTCGATCATCTGCATCCAGCCGGGCACGATCTGCGCGAACAACTGCGGCCGCTCGCCGTCGGTGGTCCACAGGAAGAACGGCGTGAATCCGACGCCGGTCACCTGCATCAGACGGACGCTGCGCTTCTCGGCGCCCTTGGCCACTTCGGCCCGGGCCACGGCACGCATGCTCAGGGTGCCGCTCGGAATCAGCGGCAGCTTGCCGTCGGGGCGACGTGCGAGCGCGGCCAGCGCATCGGCGGCGCTCTGCGCAGTGCCGCCCAGCGACCAGTAGGAAGCACCGGGCGTCGCGGGCTGTTCGCCGGACTCCGCCGTGGATGTCCACGACGCGATGCCGTTCTCGATCCTGAACTGTTCGTCCACCGGCGCGCCGAACGTGGAGCTGCCCTTGACCGAATAGCGCGCGAAGGTGCCATCGGCGGCGAGCGTGTATTCCTCCTTGAGCTCGGGCCCGCGGCCGTTGTCCTTGAAGAGGTAGTCGACGCGGGTGACGCCGTCGTCGCCGCGCTCCACGATCTGGTGACCGGCCTGCTTGCCGTTGTCGACCAGGACGACGTAACGCAGCGTTTCGGCCGACTCCGCCACGCAGGGCGCGAGCGTCAGGGCCAACAGCATGCCGAGGAAACCATTGCGATTCATGAGCCTCTCCCGTCGGGAATGAAAAAACATGCCCCCTGTCGGCATGGCGGCGCGCTGCCGCGAGCCCTTCCGTGGACGGAGTCTAGAGCGTGCCATGTCCTTTTGACAGGCCGCGAAGGCCGTCCGCGGGCCCGAGCCAAGGCGCGCGCCGCGGCCAAGGCTGGGCCACGGAACCTTGTCTCGGCGCCACAGGCTGCGCAACGCGACCTGTCAAAAGGACATGACACGCTCTCGCAGGGGCCTCCCGGCAGGGCATGCCGCCCGTGGCGCCGGTGCGCGCACGACGCCCGCGCGGCACAATCGCCCATCTGACCACGATGCATGGGCTTGACCCTCACGCCGCGTCAGGCATGAGGATCGGATCCGCATCCACCACCATGGGAACCCGCCATGCGCGCCAGCGAACGCACCGTCGGCCAGGTCGCCGCGCTCACCGGACTGAGCGTCCGCGCCCTGCACCATTACGACGCCATCGGCCTGGCGACGCCCTCATGCCGCAGCGCAGCAGGCTATCGGCTCTACGGCGACGACGATCTGCGACGTCTGCAGCAGGTGCTGTTGTTCCGCGAACTGGGCTTCGGCCTGGACGCGGTGCGCGCGCTGGTCGACGCACCCGCCGAGCAGCGGCGCGAAGCGCTGCTCGCGCAGAGGGAGGCGCTGGAACGGAAACGCAGGCATGCGGAAACGATCCTGATGGCGGTCGATGCGACCCTCCAATCGATACAGGACGACATACCGATGAACACCGAACAGCTTTTCGAAGGCTACGAACGCTTCCAGCATGGGGAATACGCCGAAGAGGCCGAACGCCGCTGGGGCGATACCGACGCATGGACGACATCGCGGCAACGCACGCGCGGATACTCGAAGGACGACTGGACGCGCATCCAGGCCGAAGCCGATGCGATCGCCACGGAATTCCTCGCCGCGATGCAGCGCGGCGATGCGGCCGACAGCGAACGCGCACGCGCGCTCGCCGAATGCCACCGCGAACATATCGAACGTCATTTCTATCCCTGCAGCCGCGCGATGCACGCGAACGTGGCCGCCATGTACATCTCGGACGCGCGCTTCCAGGCGCACTACGAGAGGCGCGGCGAAGGCCTCGCCGCGTACATCGAAGCGGCGATCCGCGCGAACTCACAGGCACATCCGCAGGCATAGCGCTCCCGAAGAAGCGAACGCATCGCAACGCGATCCGCATGCCGACCGCGTGCGGATCGCGACGTCGCATGCGCATGCATCCGCGCGATGCCATGCGTGCGATCGCGCGCGGAATTGCTGCGCAGCAGCACATCTTTTTGCATGTATACGTTTGCAGATTCGCGCACCCGCGATCGAAACCCTTCAATAATCCGCGGGCCGACCGTGCGGCATGGATCGCCTGCACGATTCGCGCGTCCGCATCCCGACGATGCCGACGCGAAGGGGACGAACGGCAGCGGGAACCACAAGCGATCCGTCAGCGGCATTCGTAGGTCCAGGGAGAGACATCGATGGCGATGCGCAAAACGTCGATCGCGCTGGCGATCGGCATGGTGATCTGTTGCTCCGCGATTCCCGGCGCGCCCGCGGCGATCCCGGCAGCGCACGTCTATCACAACCACATGCCGAATTTCTGGCCGTTCTACGCGGTGGACGTGGGCAAGGCCTACAACGCCACCGCGGTCGGCGCACCGATCCGCTACGCCTACGACGGCGACGTGATCGCGCTCAAGAACAATCCACCCGCGGGCTACAGCTATTACCTGCCGCCCGCGCTCGGCGGCACGATCATGCCGCACGACGATCTGGTGGCCTATTACAGCCACGATGCGAAGACCGGCGCATACCAGTACTGGCCGCAGCAGGTCGCGAACGAGGTGCGCAACTGGTCGGCGGCGAAGGGGCAGATCCACGTCACCATGTCCGGCGCCGTGGTCAACAACGTCGACAGCCTGCAGCGGCTGCAGAATGTGCCCGGTTACAACAACACCAATTGGGGCGCGTCCTGGCGCAACGCCTACGGCGGGCTGCCGACCGAAAACGGTCATCGCACGCTCGATCTGATCCATTTCACCGGGCACCACACCATGGGCCCGCTGGTCGGCCAGGAGTATTTCCTCAAGGACCTCATCCACCAGAGCGCCACGCTGGCGCAGCCGTATTTCCTCGGCGCGAATTTCCGCTCGTCGCGCGGCTTTTTTCCGACCGAACTCGGTTTCTCCGATCGCCTGATCCCGACGCTGGCGAAACTCGGCATCCAGTGGTCGGTGATCGGCAACAATCACTTTTCGCGCACGCTGAAGGATTATCCGTACGCGACCTACGACGCCACCGGCGACACCCTGACCTCGCCGCCGAATCGCGCCGATCTGCGCAACACCTCGACCACCGGGTCGTGGGTCGCGCAGCAGATGGCGCACGAGCAGCAGGTCGTCGTGAACAAATACCCGTTCGCCTCGACGCCGCACTGGGTGCGGCATGTCGATCCGGCGACCGGCGCGGTGACGAAGGTCGCCGGCATTCCGGTGACCCAGAACGGCTCGTGGCTGGAAGGGTGGGAAGGCGCGGTCACGGTCGACGAATACGTGCCCTACGCCGCGCTGGAACCGCGCCAGTTCCACGTCGTCGCCCACGACGGCGACAACTCCGGCGGTCGCGCCGGCGCGCTGTCGACCTGGCAGAACGGCTACGGCACCACCTGCAGCGGCAACGGCTATTGCCTCGGCATCGACGAATACCTGCAGCGTTTCCCGATTCCCGAGAACGACGTGCAGCACGTGCAGGACGGCTCTTGGATCGACACCCGCGATTCGTCCTCCGACCCGACCTGGTTCCACTGGCGGCTGCCGTTCCTGATCTGGAAGGGCCAGTTCCCGGCGTTCAACGCCGCGACCGGCATGAACCTGGCGCCGAAGACCAATCTCGCCGGGCAGGAAGAAGGCGCCACGGTGTCGTTCGAACACGGCTGGCATTACCTCGAACGCAATTTCGCGCTGCTGCAGGCGGCGCTGAATTACGCGAAGACCGCCGAACAGATCTGGCTGGACGATCATCCGGCGCACTGGTCGCCGACCACTCTCCTCGACCAGCAAATCACCCACGCCGGCAATCAGCTGAATCCGTGGATGATGTCGTATCCGGTGAAGGGCAATCCCGCGAACGATTACGCAGGCGGCGCCAATCCCGCCGAACTCGCGTGGTATTTCCTGCTGCCGGCGATGGATTCCGGCTTCGGCTATTACGACGAGAACAAGGACGACAACGTCAAGCCCACGCTCGCCTTCAACAACTCGCTGTATTTCTCGAAGCTGTTCGTGCAGCCGAACGCGGCGAAGGACCGCACCGGCCCGTCGATCTGGTGGCCGCAACGCTATCCCTACAACCCCGGCTCGGTGAACGCATCGAAGGCCGAGGGCTGGACGGTGCAGCACTACAACCACGAATTCGCGATCTACACCTACGCCTACGATGTCTCCAGCATCGCCAGCATCCAGGTCAAGGTGCGCCCGCATGCCTCGGCGAACATCAGCGCCACCGACGACACCTACAAGCTCTACGACCCCGCCGCCCACGTCGGCAAACCGGGACTGTCGGTGACGCCGTCGAACGTCGGCGCCTGGGCCTCGTATCCCATGCAGGTGCGCGATCTGCGCCCGGTGATGAACGGCGTGTCGTGGATGCCGGTGACCCAGCAGACGATGCAGGTGCTGCCGGCGCAGGAGATCGGCAATCTCTACTACGCCTACTTCGGCAACTACCGCAATCAGTTGCTCGACTACTACATCGAGGCCACCGACAGCCGCGGCAACGTCACCCGCAGCGAGATCCAGCAGGTTTACGTCGGCGCCGGCACCTATCGCAAGACCACCACCGGCTCCGGCCACGTCGAAGACGTGAACGGCACCGTCGCCGGCGTGCGCCCGTTCCTGACCATCGATACCACCGCGCCGGTGTTCCAGGGCGCGCTGGCATCGAGCAATCTCACCGACCGCTCGGTCAGCGTGTCGTGGCAGCCCGCCACCGACAACGTGCGCGTGGCCGGTTACCAGATCTTCCGCAACGGCACCCTGGTCGGCACCGGCAGCGGCACCCAGTTCAACGACAGCGGTCTCGCCGCATCGACCGGTTACACCTATCAGGTGCTGGCTTACGACGCGGCCGGCAACCAGTCCGCGCGCAGCCCTGCGTTGACGATCACCACGCGCACGGCCGACACCACGGCGCCGTCCGCACCCGGCGCACCGACGACGGGCACCGTCACCGCCAGCACCATCGCGCTGGGCTGGGCCGCCTCCACCGACAATTACGGCGTCGCCGAATATCAGATCTACCGCAACGGCGCGCTTGCGGGCACATCGACCACGGCGGCCTACACCGACACCAACCTGCAGCCGTCGACCGCCTACAGTTACACCGTCCGCGCGAAGGACGCGGCCGGCAACCAGTCCGCGGCATCCGCGGCGACCAGCGTCACCACCGCCTTCGGCAATGTCGCCACGGTCTACTACCGCACGCCCAGCGGCTGGACCACGGTGAACCTGCACTTCTCGCCCAACGGCGGCACCTGGACCACGGTGCCGGGCGTCGCGATGAGCGTCGCCTGCAGCGGCTGGCATCGTTACACCGCCAATCTCGGCGGCGCCACCGGCCTCGCGGCCACCTTCAACAACGGCAGCGGGGTCTGGGACAACCGCGGCGGCCAGAACTACGCGCTCGGCACCGGCATTTCGGTGGTGCAGAACGGCGCCGCGAGCAGCGGCACCGATCCCTGCGCGATCGACACGCAGGCGCCATCGACGCCCACCGGGCTGGCCGCGAACGCCATCGATGCGAATTCGGTGAATCTGTCGTGGGCCGCCGCCAGCGACAACGTCGGCGTCGCCGGCTATCGCGTGTACCGCGGCGCCACCCAGGTCGGCACCGCGACCACGGGCACCGGATACGTCGACAACACGGTCGCGGCGTCGACGAACTACAGCTACACCGTCCGCGCCTACGATGCCGCCGGCAATCTGTCCGCGGCGAGCGCCGCGGTGTCGGTCACCACGCCCGCGCCCAGCGACACCCAGGCGCCGAGCGTGCCGGGCGGACTCGTCGCGCAGAATCTGACCTCGACCTCGCTCACGCTCGCCTGGACCGCGTCCACCGACAACGTCGGCGTCGCGACCTATCTCGTGTACAGGAATGGCACCCAGATCGGCACCACGTCGGCCACCAGCTTCGCGAGCGGCGGACTCGCCGCCGGCACCGCCTACAGCTACACGGTGCGCGCGCAGGATGCGGTCGGCAATCTGTCGGCGGCCAGCACCGCGCTCAACGTGACCACGCCGCCGCTGGTCACCAACACCGCGACCGTCTACTACAAACCGGCGGCGGGCTGGACCACGGTGAACATCCACTACGCCCCGAACGGCGGCAGTTGGACCGCGGTGCCCGGCGTGGCGATGAACGCGGCGTGCACCGGCTGGAAGGTCAAGGTGATCAACCTCGGCGCCGCCACCGGCGCGCAGGTCACCTTCAACAACGGCAGCGGTACGTGGGACAGCCGCAACGGCGCGAACTATCCGGTCGGCACCGGCCTGTCGCGGATCGAGAACGGCACCATCGCGACCACCGACCCCTGCCTCAACGACGACGCGACCGCACCGAGCGTGCCGACGGGCCTCGCCGCCAGCGCCATCACCGCGTCTTCGGCGACGGTGTCGTGGGCGGCATCGACGGACAACGTCGGCGTCGCCGGGTATCGCGTGTTCCGCAACGGCAACCAGATCGGCACCACGGCCTCGACCAGCTACAGCGATTCCGGGCTGTCGGCCTCCACCGCGTACGCCTACACCGTGCGCGCCTACGACGCCGCCGGCAACGTCTCCGCGGCCAGCGCCACGCTGAACGTGACCACGCAGGCGCCGGGCAGCTGCGCGGTCGCCTTCACCATCGCCAATGCCAACACCGTCGTCGGCCAGAACCTCTACGTGGTCGGCAACGTCGCCGCGCTGGGCAACTGGTCGCCGGGCGCCGGCTTCGCGCTCGCGATCCAGGGCAGCGGCGCCAACGTGCCGTGGACCGGGACCGTGAACCTGCCGGCGGGCGCGGCGATCCAGTACAAGTACGTGAAGTGGAACGGCAGCACCGCCGCATGGGAGAGCAATCAGGCCACGACCTCGGGCAACCGCGAGTTCACGGTTCCCGCGAACTGCAGCGGCACCACCACGCGCAACGACGGCAATTTCAAGTTCTGAGAGCGTCGCGCGCGCTGCGACGAGGAAGTCAGTGCCGCCGGGGCAACGCATCCCCGGCGGCACGTTCATGACGCACGGCGCAGACCGGCGAAGCGGGACGATCAGAATCCGCGCACGAATCCGACGAAGAGCGAAGCGGTGCCGTCGGTATCCGGTTCGACGAACGGGCTGTCCTTGATCTCGTCGGGCAACAGGCTGTACTTGGCGGAGCCCATGATCGACCACTTCTCGCCCAGCGGCCTGAAGTAACCGAGGCCGACGTGCGGAATCGCGGCCGCGCCGGGCTTGTAATCGACCACGCCGCGCGCGACTTCCTTGTCGAGGGTGCCGTAGTAGTAGTTGGTCATGTCGTCGGACATCCAGGTGACGCCGGCATTCGGCGTCAGGCTGCCTTGGCCGACCTGGAAGGGATAGCCGTACTCGACCGAGAATTCATGACCACCGCTGGTGTCGGTCGCATCGGCGAGCAACTTGGCCTCCAGTTCGCCCGCCTTGCCGCTCCACTTCATGCCGAGTCCCACGTCGAACGCCTTGTCGCGATCCTCGATCAGGCGATAGTCGATGCCGTTCCGCGCGAGCTCCCGCCTGCCGAGGTCGTCCACGCTGAACCCGTCCATGCGGAACTTGCCCAGCACCGACAGCTCGAAATTGTCGTTGTCGACGATGCGCCATCCCGCACTCAGTCCCCGGAAAAAGAACCTGTCGCCGTTGTAGGACACCAGCGGCAGCGGGATGACGCGGGTGCCTTCGCCGGCGAACTCGCTGTCGTTGATCGCGACGGCGACACCGATGCCCCAGCGTGGAGGCTGTCCATCGGCCGGGCCTTCGTCCGGCCCACCCGATTGGGCTGCGGCGCCGAAGGACAGGCCCGACAGCAGTACGGGCAAGAAAAGTTTCATCATGGAAAACCAACCTCATCGAGTGGTGGGAGAATGCCGCCGGCGCTCGTCCGCGCATTCGATGAATGCGGGATTTCGAGCCTCCGCCACAGGATGACCGGGCGATGTCGCAGAAATGTCGTTCCCGGCACGCGGCCGGTGGACATCGGCCGTCGTGGACACCAACCGACGATGAATCAAGGCACGAAGATGCTGGCGCGGACATCCAGCGCAGCGCGGGTTCCGCCCACCGCGGACGATTCGATCGACAACGACCAGCCGAAGCGATCGCAGATCCGGTGGATGAGGAAGAGTCCCAGGCCCTGTCCACGCGCAGGGGCGGCATGCCGCAGGCTGTCGCGGTAGCGCCGTGCGGCCTCGACCGGATCGAATCCGCTGCCGGAGTCGGCGACCGAAACGACGCCGTTCACCAGCGAAACCCTGACGAAGCCGGCGTCGGTGTTTTCGATCGCATTGCGGATGAGATTGCCGACCGCGATCCGCACCAGCGAATCGGGAACCGTCACGAAAGTGGTCTCGATCTCATCGATCCTCAGCTGCGCGGATGAGTTGCGCAGGAGGTGCTCGTGGTCCTGTATCAGGCGCGGCAGCAGCTCGTGGAGCGCGGTCACGTCCATCGGTTCGGGTCCTGGATCCGCCTCGCGCCCCAGGTACAGCAGCGCGACCATCGTTTCCGACAGATCCGCGACGGCATGCTCGATCCGGCGCAGCGCCGGCGTCGACGTTTCCGGGAGCGGAATCTGTTTGAGCACATCGACCGCGCCGGAGATGACGGCGATGGGCGTCCTGAATTCATGGCTGGCCTGATCCAGAAGACTTCTTTCCCGCTCGACGAAGCGCTCCATGCGCTCCAGCAGCGCGTTCGTCGCGTGGGCGATGGTCTGGAGTTCCTCGTGCCTGTATGTCGCCGGCAGCCTCGCGCCGGCCGTCCCGGGATCCATGGATTGCAGGCGATCGGCGAGATCCTTCACGGGTCGGACCAGATTGGCGTGCAGCCACGCGATGACGCCACCGATGAGTATCGAGATGATCGCGGCCAGGATCACACTCAGGATCGAGTAACGATTCTGCAGCGCTTCGAGTTCCGAGACGTCGACGACCGTGACCAGGCGGCCGGACGGGATATCGACGACCAGGGCATGGAAGATGTCGCGGGTATCGATGTTCTCGAAGATGCCCTCGGACGAGTAATGGCCGGGCGCGACGCCGACCAGATAACGCGGCATCGACGCAGCGTTTTCGCCCTTCTTCACGTACCAGGACCGGATGATGCCCGAATCCGGCAGCGGGATGCCTTGCCCCTGTTCGATGCGCGCAGCGTGATCGTTCGATACGGCGGCAAGGATGTCGCGCCAGATTTTGTGCTCGACCAGCAATTGACTGCTGTAGGACTGGAGCGCCAGCGCCGACAGCATCACGGCGCCGAAGACGATCAGCGCCACGCTGACCCCCCAGTGCACGCTGCGCGAGCGCGCGAACGGGCGGGACCATCTATTCACGTTCGCAGAGCCTGTAGCCGGAACCCGGCACCGTGTGCAGCAGCGGCTTTTCCGGGTCGTGATCGATCGCCCGCCGCAGCACATGCATGTGCGAACGCAGCAGATCCGTCCCCGGCGGGCTGTCGCCCCAGGCCGCGCGCTCCAGACGGGCCCGCGTGACGACATGCGGACTCTCCCGCATCAGGAGTTCCAGGAGGCGGCGTCCGGTCCGCGTCAATGCGATCTTCCTTCCCGCACGCCGGATCTCGATCGTCCGGACATGGAATGTGAGATCGCCCACGACGAGGACATCGTCCGGCGCTGCGGAATGTTTCAGGCGCGAAACCAGCGAGCGCAGACGCACCTCGATTTCCGGCAGGGCGACCGGCTTGACCAGATAGTCGTCGAGGCCGGATTCGAATCCGTCGATCTTGTCCGCCAGTTGATCGCGCGCCGTCAACATGATCACCGGAATATTCTTCTTCGCCTCCCTGCGCAGCCGCCGCAGGACGGTCAGCCCGTCGAGTCTGGGAAGATTCCAGTCGAGCACGATCGCGTCATAGTCGTTCGCGGACGCGAGATGAAGCCCGGAGAGTCCGTCTGGCGCGGCATCGATGGCGTGCCCGCAGCCTTCCAGGTAGTCGTAAAGATTGGCCGCCAGCTGCGCATTGTCTTCGATGATCAGAATCGAAAGAGACTCGTTTTTCATGGCCATTCCGCTCGCTGATGACACGACGCCGACGACGGGACGCCGATGACGGAACATCCGCGTCCCCGAAAGATCGTCCAACCCGCGCCGCTCGCCCGAACGCTAGCACACATCGGCATCGATCGAAGTCGTCGCTGGTTCCGGAGAAGCGCGCGAGGTCGCATTCGCGGCGCCGCCGGACGCCCCGGCTCCGGACCGCCCGCCCATCCGCCTCACGATGAATGCCGTCGCATCGTCCACATAGCTGTAGACGACCGGGATCACCAGCAGGCAGAGGATCGTGGACGTGATCAGCCCGCCGATCACGACGATCGCCATCGGCGCGCGGAAACTGGGATCGGCGCCGAACCCCAGCGCGATCGGCAGCATGCCGGCGCCCATCGCGATGGTCGTCATCACGATCGGCCTGGCGCGCTTCCGGCATGCATCGATGATCGCACGCTGTCGATTCAGACCATGATCGCGACGGGCGATGATGATGTAGTCGACCAGCAGGATCGCGTTCTTGGTCGTGATCCCCATCAGCATGATCAGGCCGATCATGGACGGCATCGATAGACTGGAGCCGGTCATGCGCAGCGCGAGGAACGCACCCGGAACCGACAGCACCAGCGCGACCAGCACCGTCAACGGCTGTGCGAAGTCTTTCATCAGCAACACGAGCACCATGTATACGCACAGGACGCCCGCCGACATCGCCAGCGCGAAACCGGCGACGAGATCCCCCATCGCTTCCGCGTCGCCTGCGGATGTCCGTGCGACGCCTTGCGGCAGGTTTCTCAAACCTGGAAGCGCCGCCACCGCGTCTTCGACGGTGCTCAGCGGCAGACCGTTGAGTTCGATCTTGAGGGTGATATTGCGCATCCGGTCATAGCGCGTGATTTCGGAAGGTCCGCTCATGATCTGCAGGTCCGCGACGCTGCCCAGCGGCACCGGCCCGCGGGCGCCGGGCACGGGCAGCCGTCGCAGCGTCTCCGGATCGTTGCGACCGCTGTCCGCCAGCCGCACCACCACCGGTACCTGCCGTTCGCTGAAGTTGAGCTTCGCGAGATTCGGACCGTAATCGCCCGAGGTCGCGATGCGCAGCGTGTCGGCGATCGCTTCCGAGGTCACGCCCAGATCCGCCGCCCGCGCGAAATCGATCCGGACCGCGAGCTCCGGGCGCACGATGCTCGCCGAAGACGTGACCGGGCCGATGCCCGGAATCCGCCTCAGCTCCCGCTCGACGATGCCCGCGTGCCGGGTCAGAAGCGGGCCGTCCTCGGCGCTCAGCACCAGCTCGTAACCCTCGGCATCGCCGCCCATGCCGACGCTGACCCGGGCGCCGGGCAGCAGCATCAATGCATCCCTGAGCTGCGTCTCGATGGCTTGTCGCGTGACACCGCGACGCGCCTTGCGGGGCGTCAGGTTCGCGGTGAGCACGGCGGTCGTCACGCTCGATGCGGCGCTTGCCGACGCGTCGGGGCCATCGCCACCGCCGCTGCTGCGGCTGCCGATGGCGGTGTAGACGGACCGTACGTGCGGATTCCCGCGGATGATCAGTCGCGCCTGCTCGGCCATCGCCCGGGTGTCCTGCAGTTGGCTGCCCGGCGGCATCGCGATCGTCGCCTGGGTCTGATCGCTGTCGTCCGCGGGCATGAATCCCCCGGGCAAACCTGCGGCGATCGCCAGTCCGCCGCAGATCGACAAGGCCGCGACGCCGACCGTGGCGGCGCGATGGCGCAGGCATGCGCGCGCGTACCCGAGATACCTCGCGACCCATCGCGGAGCTTTGCGGGCCTTCTTCGGTGCCTTGAGCATGTAGGCCGCCATCGTCGGCGTCAGCATGCGCGCGACCACCAGCGAGAAGAGCACGGCGACGGCTGCGGTCCATCCGAACTGCAGGAAATACATCCCCACGATCCCGCCCATCAGCGACGTGGGCAGGAAGACCGCCACGAGCGTGAATGTCGTGGCGACCACGGCAAGCCCGATCTCGTCGGCCGCCTCGGTGGCGGCACGCATCGGCGTCTTCCCCATCAGCAGATGCCGCTCGATGTTCTCGATCTCGACGATCGCATCGTCCACCAGCACCCCGATCACCAGCGACAGCGACAGCAGGGAAACCGTGTTCAGCGTGAATCCCATGAGATGGATCACGGCGAACGTCGGAATCGCGGACAGCGGCAGCGCGACCGCCGCGATCAACGTCGCACGCCAGTCGCGCAGGAAGAAAAACACGACGAGCACCGCCAGCGCGGCGCCTTCGTACAGGAGCATCATCGATCCGCGGTAGTTCTCCGCGATGGCATCGATGTTGCTCACCGCTTCCGTGAACACGATTTCGGGGTGGGATTCTTCCAGCGCTTCGATCGCCCTGCTGGCCGCCGCATGGACCTCGATCTCGCTGGCGCCGCGGGCGCGGAGAATCTCGAAACCGACCGCCGGCCTGCCGTCGATCGACGCCATGGATCGCGGCTCGGCCGTGGTATCGACGACGCGTGCGATCTGGTCTAGGCGCAGACGACGGCCGTCCGCGAGCGAAAAATCCAGGCTCGCGATGTCCTGCGCCGACGCCATGGTCGCGACCGTGCGGATGGATTGCTCGTCGCCGCCGATGTCGACCCGCCCACCCGACGCCTCCTGCAGAAGCTGCCCGATCCGGCTCGAGATTTCGGCTGCGGTCGTGTTCAGGGCGAGCAGCCGGTCGGGATCGAGTTCGACGCGGATCTCTCTGTCGACACCGCCGACCCGCGATACGGCGCCGATCCCGGACACGCCCAGCAGGTGCTTGCCGACCTGGTTGTCCACGAACCAGGACAGCGCCTCCGTGTCGAGTCGCGACGAAGACACCGTGTAGGTCACGACCGGCGTGTTCGCCAGTTCCAATCGCTCGATCACCGGATCCTGCAGGTCCGCCGGCAGGTTCGCGCGGATGCTGGAGACCGCATCGCGCACATCGTCCATGGCCTCCTGGACCGGCGTACCGACCTCGAACTCCGCCGTGACCGCGGCCACGCCATCGGTCAGCGAACTCTTGATGTGATCGATGCCACGGAGATTCGCGAGCGCACCCTCGATTTTCCGCGCGACATCGCTTTCGAGTTGCGGCGGCGCGGCCCCCGGCAATCGCGCGGTCACCGTGACGATGGGAAAGTCCATGTCCGGAAAGTTCTGCACCTTCATCGCCATGAAGCCTGCGATGCCGGACACCGTCAGCAGGATGAACAGCAGGGTCGTCGCGACCGGATTCCTGATCGACCATGAGGAGACGTTGAGATTCATGGCGCATCGCCGCTCGTTGCGCCCGCGCCCGTCGCCGGCGGCGCCACGACCCTGACCCTGTCTCCATCGCTCAGGAAGCCGAGGCCCGATGCGATGATGGGCTCCGATGCCATGAGCCCGGCCACGATCTCGATCCGCTCGCCGACATCCCTTCCGATGCGCACTTTCGTCATCGCGACGGTCGAGTCCGGCCGCACGCGCATCACGTAGTGGAATCCATCCCGCAGAAGAACCGCGCTGCGCGGCACGGTCAGCGACGAACCTTCGCCCACGTCCAGATGGCCGCGCGCGAACGCGCCGGCCCGAAGCGTACGATCGGGCGGCAGATCCACGTACACCAGACCATTGTGCGTCCGCGCATCGATGACCGGCGCGATCATCCGCACCGTTCCCGCGATCGGCGCGGAGCCCGGGATGACGATCCGCGCGCGTTGCCCGGGCGACACCTTCTCGATGTCCGAGGCGACGACCTCGGCGCGCCATTCGAGCCGGCCATCCCTGATCATGCGGAAGAGTTCCTGTCCGGACGCGACCACGGCGCCGACCGTCGCCGCGCGCGACGTGATGATCCCGTCGCCGGGCGCGAGCACGCGCGTTTGCGCCAGGCGAATGCGGCTCCGCAGCGCGATCGCGCGCACCGCGTCGAGCCGGGCCCGGGCCGTCTTCGCTGCCGCCACGTACTGGTCGATCTGCTGTGCGGACATGGCGCCGGATCCTTCCAGGTCTTTCGCGCGCCGGGCGTTCACTTCGGCTTCCATGGCCTCCGCTTCGGCCTGGTCGACCGCGGCCAGCGCTTCCGCGAGTTCCGCCCTGACCGTGTCGGTATCGAACAGCGCCAGCACCTGGCCGCGTTCGACCGTATCGCCGACGTTGACCCTGACGTCGATGAGCCGGACTCCATTCGCCTCCGTTCCGATACTCGCCTCCTGCCATGCCTCGACATGCCCCGCCGCCGGAACGCGGATCGGCAGCACCGAATGCGTCGCGCGCGTCACGCTTACCGACAGCACGGGAACAGGCGTGGCGACGCCCTGCGTTTCGCGATCCTCTTCGAAGGTCGATGCGATCAGCACGGTCAACAACGTCAAAATCGTCGCGGCTGTCGCAGCGAGTCGGCCCAGTGTCATCAGGAATTCTCTTGGAGGCGCTTCTCGGGCGGGCGCGCGAAGTCGCGCATCCCCATCTGCGCGTCGTGGCGTCGAGTGCCCATCCATGATCGGCATCGGATGTCGTCGAAATGTCGCGGGGCTCGAACCGCTCCCTTCGGCAGCGATTGCCGCGCCATTGCGGAGAGGCTGCGCCGACGGCCGCGTTCGGCCGCATACCGCCACGCTCAGCGCGGATCGCCGCCCCGGATCGACCATCCGAGCAGGATCAGGCCGATCACGATGCAACAGCGCCAGAGAGGATGCCGGGCCGGACGGGGCAGCCGCAGCGTGCTGCTGCGCATTTTCGATCGGGCGGTCATGCGAGCGCTCATGAGATCGGGCACCTGTTTCGACGAGGTCTGCCGGGAGGGTGTCCGGGCCATGTCGGGATCCGGTCGAAACATCGTTAAGGAACCGTCATCTCGACCGCATCCACGCGCGGAAGACGCGCGTTTCAGGACACGGCGATGCGCACGACATTTCGCCGACAGCGCCGCCCCAGCATGCGACGGACGCCAACAGCCTTCCGCACGTCGGCCGGCACCTGCCGAGGAAATCTCCAGATGAAACCCTTCCCGCTTTTGCTGCTCGTTTTCGCGACCCTGTCCCTCGGTGCCTGCGCGAGCGGATCCGCCGGTCTGCGACCGACCCACGACCTGCATGCCGGAAACATCAGGGTGGATGCCGCAATCGCGATTTCCGCTTCGACCGGGGCGGCGGGATCCGGCGAACCCTTTTCGCCGGAAGATGACACGTCGACGACTGCCGACGGTTCGGCGCGGACGACGGCCGATGCGTCGTCGCCGGCTACGGCCCATGCCGCTGCAGGCACCGAAACAACGATCACCGTCATCGATCCTGTTGCCGATGCGTCCGCTCCGGGCGCGCTGTCGGATGCGAACGAACTCTCGGCTGCCGAGCAGGATGCCGCCACGCTCTATGCGGATGTCGTCGTGAGCGATCCATGGGAGCGCTACAACCGGCGGATCAGTCTCTTCAACAACGTGGTCGATCGCTACGTCCTGCGTCCGCTGGCGGTCGGTTACACCCGGGTGGCACCGCGTCCCGTGCGATCCTGCGTGTCCCGCGTCCTCGACAACCTGGGCACGCCCGCCACGACGGTCCATCAATTGCTGCAGGGCCGCCCCGGGCATGCCCTGCAGTCCCTCGGGCGATTCGCCGTCAATACGACGATCGGCATCGGCGGCGTATTCGACCCCGCGACACGCCTCGGGATGCCTCGCCGCGGCGACGAAGACTTCGGGCAGACGCTCGCCGTCTGGGGCTGGCGCGACTCGCGCTATCTGGTATTGCCCCTGTTCGGTCCGCGAACGCTGCGCGACGCGTTCGCGATGGCGGGAGACCGGCTGCTCTCGCCCGCCGGCCGCATCGCGGACACCCGGGTCGCGGCATCATTGCAACTGCTGGAGGTCGTCGATGGCAGGACGCGACTTCTGCCCATCGATGACGACAGACGGCAGGCGTTCGACGAGTACGCGCTGGTGCGCGATGCCTGGGCGCAACACCGCAGATATCAGATCGAGCGGGACCGGCAGGACCATCGCGATTGATGGCTGCGCTGCCATCGACGCCGGAGCGCGCTTCGTCCGGCGTTTCCGTTCAAGGCAAAGCCATGGCGACGAATCGCCACTCCGCTTTCGACGTCCAGAGGCCGGATCCGCGACAGGTGCAGCCCGTTGTCGAAAACGCTCCTCCCGGGCATTTTCAAGTCGCAGCCATCGATGACCGCGCCGGCAGGTTTTTTTTACCAGGCAAAGCACCAATCCGTCGTTCATCCCGGGCGCGAAAACATCGTCCACGAATGAACGGGCCACACGACCGCACCGCAGCCTGCACGATGCGCAGCCATCATCGCGAACGCAAGCGACTGATTCGCATGACATTCGCATCTGGCACGGATGATGCAACAGCTTCCACGTGCGCAATCCGCGCATACCCCCACAAGGAAATACCCGTGAACCAGCCCAACAACCAGAACGACAAGAAAGACACGCAGAGCCAGCCGACCAAGGCTCCGGTCGTCAATCCGTCGCAGCCCGACCAGAAGCCGGGCGACAAGCAGAACGATCCGAAGACCGGCAGCGACAAGCGCTGAATCGGCGCGCTTGGCGGTCGTCGCATGCTTCCCCAGTGGCATCGCGGCGCCGCCGCCGAGCGGACATGAAAAACCCGGCCTGCATCGCTGCAGGCCGGGTTTTGTCTTTCACGATGATCTCGCAGGGTTGTCGCGATCAGAACCGCGCCTTGAACTCCACGCCCCACGTGCGCGGCTCGTTGAGGAAGCCGGTGAGGTTGTTGAAGTCGATGGCGCCGACGATGGCTTCCTCGTCGGTGATGTTGCGGCCGTACATCGCCAGCTCGTAATTGCCGTCGCCCCAGAGGTAACCGGCGCGCAGGCCGCCTTCCAGCAGCGGGTCGCCGGTGAATTCGGTCGACTCGTACAGGAAGAAGTTGACCTTGCTGCGATAGGCCCAGTCGGTGTACGCGAAGAATTCGCCGTGGCTGGTCGGGATGCCGTAGCGCGCGGTGAGGTTGTACACGTGCTTCGGGGCCTGCGGCAGCGCGTTGCCGTCGATCAGGAAGGTGCCCGCGACGGTGCCGGCCGGATCGCGCATGGTGCAGCCGCCACCGCAGCCGAACACCGCCAGCGTGTCGTCCTGGATTTCGGTGTCGTTGTAGCTGGCGCCGAAGGTGACCAGCAGATGGTCGGTCAGCCACGCCTGCAGATCGAGTTCGGCGCCCTGGCCGACGGTGCGATCGGCATTCACCAGACGGGCGACGTTGGCGGCGCCGCCGACGGCGGTGAGCTGCTGGTCGTCGACGGTGTAGCGGTACAGCGCGAAGCCCAGGCGCAGACGGTTGTCCCACAGCGTGGCCTTCACGCCGGCTTCGTACGACAGCACAGTCTCGGTGTCGGCCACGGTGACCAGCTCGTCGGCCGGCAGGCTGGCGTCGGCGAACATCAGGCGGCCCTGCACGCTCGGCGCGCGGAAACCGCGGGCGACGCGACCGTAGACGTTCAAGTCGTCGTTGATCGCGTACACGGCGCTGATGTCCCAGCTGACGTCGGTATCGCTCGGGCTGACCGAGATCGGCGCGATCGGCGGACCGAACGGACCGACCACGCGCTGCGCCGTGAAGTCCTTCTGGTCGTCGGTGTAACGCACGCCGCCGCGGAGCTTGAGCTTGTCGGTCACGTCGAAGTCGGCCGATGCGAACACCGCCCAGGCGGTGTTTTCCTGGCGCTGGGTGGCGTAACCGTTCTGCGGGTTGCCCGCGCTCAGGCTGTCGTAGCTGAGGCTGTCGACATCGATGGTCTCGTCGAACCAGAACACGCCGGCCTGCCAGTCGAAACGGCCCCATTCGTTGGATTCCACGCGGAATTCCTGGCTGTACTGGCGATGGTTCGGCAGGCCGTCGGCGGACTCGGCCGGGAACGGAATGAAGCCGGGCCCGAAATTGCCCGGGCCGAGGAACGCGGCGCCGAAACCGCCGTCGATGTCGCCGCGGCTGAAGGCGTCGACGCTCTCGTAACCGGTGATCGAGTACAGGCTGACCCGGCCGAGATCCCAGCGCATGCGCAGGTTGGCGCCGAGCTGGTCGAGCTTCTGCTCGTTGCGGCCGTCGATCGATACTTCCTCGCGCTCGAAGCCGTCGACCAGCTCGTTCGTGCCCGGCTGGATGATGTTGGCGCGGAACAGGCGGGCGGTGCCTTCGAGCTTGCGCGCATGGATGTTGAACAGCGCTTCGAAATTGTCGCCGGGCGCGAACAGGAACTGGGCGCGTGCCGCGGTCTCGTCGTAGCCTTCGAGATCGTCGCCGCCACCGTTGCGCGTGTTGTTCACCCAGTCGGCGCGTTCCTGGTGCAACACGGACAGGCGGGCGGACACATTGTCCGAGAGGGCGCCGGTGATCGCGCCTTCCACGTTGAGGGTTTCGTACGAGCCGTAACCGATGCGCGCGTAACCGCCGAACTCGTCCTGCGGACGGGCAGATTCGAACTTGATCACGCCGGCCGGCGAATTGCGGCCGAACAGCGTGCCCTGCGGGCCGCGGGCCATTTCGACCTGATCGAGATCGAACAGCGGATAGCCCTTCAGGATCGGGTTTTCCTGGACCACGCCGTCGTACACCAGCGACACCGGCTGCGAAGCGTTGACGTCGAAATCGGTGTTGCCCAGGCCGCGGATGTAGAAGCGCGGGAAGGCGCGGCCGAACGAGGACTCGATGTTCAGGCTGGGCAGACGGCCGGACAGCAGGCGGATGTCGTCGCCGCTGGCGGTCAACGCTTCCAGGCTTTCGCGGTCGATCGTGGTGATCGCCATCGGCACGTCCTGGATGTTCTCCACCCGGCGCTGCGCGGTGACGGTGATGGCGTCGAGTTCCGGGGCATCGGCGTCGGCCGGTGCGGCTTCCTGGGCCATGGCCGGCAGGGCGAGGACGATGGCGACGGCAAGGCTGCCGAAGCGCAGCGCGTGGCGGCCGTGGCGGTGAGCGTGGGTCATGGGAGCGGATCCTGCGGTTGGGGGTGATGAATCCGGCCGGCGCGCCCGGCGGGACCGGCTGGCCGGTCGTCCCCCGTACTGCGCCGAATCGTGAAGCCGAATTGTAAACAATTCGTGATCCCGGGGCGCCAGCCGGGGCTGCCGGCCCATCCGGACAAGTTCGGACAAGTCCAATCGGGCCGCAGCGGCCGGCAGCATGTCTTTCGTCATGGGCCCTGCACCCCGCCCGTCGGCTACCCTGAGCGCCGCAATTCCGCACGTTCCGCCCCGTCGAGGACCTCCCGATGAACCGCCCGCTCGCCTGCGCCCTGGCGCTGGCCCTGTCCGCCACCGCGCTCGTCGGTTGCGACAAGGACAAGAACACCGCCCCCACCGCCACCGACAAGGCCGCCATGCCCGCCGACGCCGCCCAGGACAACCCGTTCTTCGTCGAAAGCCCGCTGCCGCTGAAGTTCCCGCAGTTCGACAAGATCAAGGACAGCCACTTCGCCCCCGCGTTCGATCGCGGCATGGCCGAACAGGTCAAGGAGATCCAGGCGATCGCGGACAACGCCGAACCGGCGACCTTCGACAACACCATCCTCGCGATGGAGCGCTCCGGCCTGCTGCTGGGCCGCGCCATCTATGTGTTCGGCAATCTCACCAGCGCCAACACCAACGACACGCTGGACAAGATCGACGAGGAATACTCGCCGAAGTTCGCCGCGCATCGCGACGGCATCTATCTGAATCCGAAGCTGTTCGAGCGCATCAAGTCGCTGTACGAGAAGCGCGACACGCTCGGCCTCGATGAACAGGGTGTGCGCCTGGTCGAGCGCTACTACACCGATTTCGTCCGCGCCGGCGCCAACCTCACCGAAGAGCAGAAGACCCGGGTCAAGGAAATCAATTCCGAGATGGCGACGCTGTCGACGAAGTTCGGCCAGAACGTGCTGGACGAAGTCAACGACTCGGCCGTGATCGTGGATTCGAAGGACGAGCTGAAGGGCCTGACCGACGAACAGATCGAAGGCCTGGCCGCGGCCGCCAAGGACAAGAAGCAGGACGGCAAGTATCTGATCGCCCTGCTCAACACCACCATCCAGCCGCTCACCGCGCAGCTCGAGAACCGCGCCCTGCGCGAGCGCATCTACAAGGCGTCGATGAGTCGCGGCAGCCGCGGCAACCAGTGGGATACCACCGACATCGTCGCGCGCGTGACCAAGCTGCGCGCCGAACGCGCGAAGATCATGGGTTATCCGAACTACGCCGCCTTCGGCCTGGCCGAAGAAACCGCGAAGAACCCTGAAGCCGTGAACAAGATGCTGGCCCAGCTGGCGCCGGCTGCGGTGGCCAACGCCAAGGTCGAAGCCGCCGAACTGCAGGCCATGATCGACAGCGAGCAGAAGGCCAAGGGCGAACCGACCTTCCCGCTGCAGGCCTGGGACTGGGCCTACTACAGCGAGAAGGTGCGCCAGGCGAAGTACGACTTCGACGAAGCCCAGCTCAAGCCCTACCTCGAAATGAACAACGTGCTCGAAAAGGGCATGTTTTTCGCCGCCGAGAAACTCTACGGCCTGAAGTTCAAGCGCCGCAGCGACCTGCCGACCTACCATCCCGACGTCAGCGTCTACGAAATCTTCAACGAAGACGGCTCGCAGCTGGCGCTGGTGCTGGTCGACCCGTACGCCCGTCCGTCGAAGCGCGGCGGCGCGTGGATGAGCTCCTACGTCGACCAGTCGGAACTGATGGGCACCAAGCCGGTGGTCGCGCTGCATCTCAACGTGACCAAGCCGGCCGACGGCAAGCCGGCGCTGATGACCTGGGACGACGTGAACACCACGTTCCATGAATTCGGCCACGTGCTGCACGGCATGTTCTCGAACGTGAAGTATCCGTACTTCAGCGGCACCAACGTGCCGCGCGACTTCGTCGAATATCCGTCGCAGGTCAACGAAATGTGGTCGACCTGGCCGGAAGTGCTGGCCAACTACGCCAAGCATTACCAGACCGGCGAGCCGATGCCGAAGGCGCTGCTCGACAAGGTGCTGTCGGCCGAGAAGTTCAACCAGGGCTTCGCCACCACCGAATACCTCGGCGCCGCGATGCTCGACCAGCGCTGGCATCAGGTCGGTGCCGAGCAGTTGCCTGACGCCAAGGGCGTGATGGCCTACGAGGCGAAGGCGCTGAAGGACATCGGTCTGGACTACGCGCCGGTGCCGCCGCGCTACCGCACGCCCTACTTCAGCCACATCCTCGGCGGCTATGCGGCCGGCTACTACGCCTACATCTGGTCGGAAGTGATGGATGCCGACAGCGTGGAATGGTTCAAGGAAAACGGCGGCCTCACCCGCAAGAACGGCGACTGGTTCCGCGACAAGCTGCTGAGCCGCGGCGGTTCGAAGGACGCACTGCAGTTGTTCCGCGACTTCCGCGGCCGCGATCCGCAGATCGCCCCGCTGCTGGAACGTCGCGGCCTGACCGCGAAGTAAGTTCGACCGCTCCGCGTCACCGACACCGCCCGGCCCGTCCGGGCGGTGTCGTTTCCGGGCTTCGGACAATCCGCGCGCCCGAAGCCGCGGGCCTGCGGATCGCATAAGCTGTCGCGATGACGCACTCGCCCGACGCAGGATCCGACATCGCCGCGGAAGCGGACACCCTGCGCGCATGGCTCGACGGCTTCAGCCGCGTTTTCGTGCTGACCGGCGCCGGCGTCAGTACCGGTTCCGGCATCCCGGATTACCGCGATACGGGCGGCGAATGGAAACGCCCGCCCCCGGTCACCTATCAGGCGCTGGTCGGCGACACCGCCACGTATCGCCGCTATTGGGCGCGCAGTTTCGTCGGCTGGCCGGGCTTCTCGTCGGCGCAGCCGAACGCCGCGCATCGCGCGCTGGCCGCGTTCGAAGCCACGGATCGCTGCACCGCGCTGGTCACGCAGAACGTCGATGCCCTGCATCAGCGCGCCGGCAGCCGCGCGGTCATCGATCTGCACGGGCGTCTCGATCGCGTGGTCTGCCTCGGCTGCGGCGAAGACTCCGCACGCGACGCGCTGCAGGCGCGGATGCATGGATCGAACATGGGCTGGCGTCCGCGCGATACCGCGGCCGCGCCCGACGGCGACGCCGATATCGATGCCGCGGCGGTGGAAAAGTTCGTGCCGCCGCACTGCGAGGTCTGCGGCGGCCAGCTGAAACCGGACGTGGTGTTCTTCGGCGAGAACGTGCCGCGGGCGCGCTATGTCCAGGCCGTGGCCGCATTGGAGGCCGCCGAAGCGATGCTGGTCGTCGGCTCGTCGCTGATGGTGTATTCGGGATTCCGCTTCGCGCGGATGGCGAAGGAACGCGGCCTGCCGCTGGCGGTGCTCAACCGCGGCCGCACCCGTGCGGACGCGCTCGTCGACCTGAAGCTCGAAGGCGAATGCGGCGCGGTGCTCGCCGCCGCATTCGAACGCGACTGACGCTTACTGCGTGGTCGACTGCAGCGCGGGCGGCGCCGAAGGATCCACGGCGGGCGTCGGTGTCGGCGCGACCGACACGAACATCGACCGGAACTGCGGCGCCAGCATCGGCGCCAGCACCGAAGTAGGCACTTCCACCGAACGCACGCCGTCGATGTAGGGCCCGACCTGATACGGCGGGAACACGAACCGCAGCGCCATCAGCTTGTGGCCATCGGGCGCGAGCACCGGTTCGAACGCGGCGAAGGACGCGGGCGTCGGTTCGGTGCCTTCGTCGATCATGCGCCCGACCGTGCGCATGACTTCGGCGCGCTCGGCCGGCGGCAGTTCGTCGGCGTCCACGCGCTGCGACAGCGATGCATGCAACTGTTCGCGGGTGTAGTCCGAGATCGCGACCCAACTGGCGGCCTCGGGGAACAGGTCGTTCGCGGTCAACAGCCGGTTCTGTTGCGGCAGCCAGACGAATCGCGCCACCAGCGGCGCGCCGTGCGCACCACCGGTGTAGCTGGTGCCTTCCACGCCCACCGCCACGATCTCGGGCGTTTCCGCCTGCAGTGTGAAATTCAGCGACAGTTCGTACGGGCCGCTCTGCTTGGCCGGGTCGGCGGCCTGCACCGATTTCAGCAGCTCGGCGCGCGCGCCGTTCGCATAACGCTGCAGGGCCTCGGCGAGGCCCGGGTATTTCTTCGCTGCGGGCGGATAGCTGATGCCGACGACGTAACGCGCATCCTGTTCGATCACGTCCTTCAGATCCACGGCCGCCGGCGGCGCGGGCGCCGGCGCGGGGGCCTGGACCTGCGCCTGCGGCGCAGCGTTGTCGTCTTTCTTGCACGCGCCCAGGCCGAGGGCGAGGGTCAGGGCGACCGCCAGCGTCGCCGGGGTCTTCATGGAAAACTTGGGAATGGAGGTGCGCATGGGGGACGCAGGTCGGGACGAGGTCCCGTTCGCAATGGGGGATGGGCGCAGGATAACGGAAGCGGCGGCGACGATGCGCGCCGGCGGACCGCAGGCATGAAAAAGCCCCGGGCGCGAACGCCCGGGGCCCGGTACCGGCGACGCTGGATTACAGCGCCTGGACTTCGTCGGCCTGCAGGCCCTTCTGGCCCTGCACGACCTTGAAGGTGACCTGCTGGCCTTCCTTCAGCGACTTGAAGCCGTTGCCCTGGATCGAGCGGAAGTGGACGAAGAGGTCCTGGCCGCTTTCCGGGGTGATGAAGCCAAAACCCTTGGCATCGTTGAACCACTTGACGGTGCCGCTCTGACGATCTGACATGTTGCGTTGCTCCTGAGAATTGCTGGACGGTGCCGACGGGCTCCGCCTGACGGCGGAGGCAACCCGAGGGAACCAATAAAAAACCCCGGACGAGTGCGCCCAGGGTATTGTCTCGGCGACGCTGTATTACAGCGCCTGGACTTCGTCGGCCTGCAGGCCCTTCTGGCCCTGCACGACCTTGAAGGTGACCTTCTGGCCTTCCTTCAGGGACTTGAAGCCGGTGCCCTGGATCGAGCGGAAATGGACGAACAGGTCCTGGCCGCTTTCCGGGGTGATGAAGCCATAGCCCTTGGCATCGTTGAACCACTTGACGGTGCCGCTCTGACGATCGGACATGGGTGTTACTCCTCACTACTTTCAACAGTTGGTGGATACACGGGGCCTTGCGAGCGCCGCGACTGTCTAGCCAGGGGTAACGCGAACGATGAGCGGATCGTCTGGGGCCGACCGTGGAACGGTTGCTGCCTTGGATCTACCATCGGGCCACGATGTACCGTGATCCCGCTTGGAACAGTGCGCTCACCATACACCACAACGTCGCCGTTTTGTGAAGTGGGGGACGGAACTTTTTTCGCGGCTGGCGGTCGCCGCCCGTCGGCTGGCGGCCCCGCTCGCCGGCCGAACGGCGATGACATGCGATTTCACCCGGGGATTCCGCGACGGGAGCGGAATTCCGCCCGCGGCCGGCCGAAACGGCGAACGACCCGACCCGGCGGGTCAGCAACGCCCCCGGCCGGTCGAAAGTGACGCGCTGCGGCAAGTTTCCGCGGCGACCGGGGGTCCGGATCGATTGGCACGCTTCCTGCTTGGATACTCTGCGAATCACCCGTGCAGCGTGTCCCGCTTTATCGCAAGGCGTTCCACCCGAGTCCCACGCAACGACGACCTTCCGAGGAGTCCAATGCAACCCGAAGTACCCACCGCCAACGTCAGCGACGACGCCGTCGTCGCGCGTCTCTACGACCTCGCCCGCCAGGGCGATACCGCCACCCGCGAGTACCAGCTGCTGGATTACGTGATCCAGAAACGCCTGCAGCAGACCTACGGCGGCGAATACACCCGCGCCGCCTACGCCGCGTGACGGACCGGACTGGTCAGCCCCCGAAGCCGGGGCTGACCAGTCGGCGCAGGAAGTGCCCGGCCAGCGCCGGCTGCTGCAGCAACGTGAACAACAGGCCGTAGAGCGCGCCCCACAGGTGGGCGCTGTGGTTGATGTTGTCGCCGCCGCGCTTGTCCATCCAGATGCTGTACCAGATGTACAGGCCGGCGAACACGAACGCCGGCACCGGCAGCACGAAGAACAGCACGATGCCGCCCCACGGGTCGAGCAGCACCGACGCGAACAGCACTGCCGACACCGCCCCCGAAGCGCCCAGGCTGCTGTAGCGCGCGTCGTGACGATGGCGCAGGTACGTGGGCAGGATCGCGACGACTATCGCCGACAGATAGAACAGCAGATAGCCCACCGGCGTGATCCTGGCGCTGAAGTACGCTTCCATCAATCCGCCGAACGAATACAGCGTGATCATGTTGAACGCCAGGTGCATGCCGTTGGCGTGGATGAAGCCGTGGGTCAACAGGCGGTCGTATTCGCGGCGGCGGTCGATCGCCGGCGGCCACAGGATCAGCCGCTGGAACAGCGAATCGCGCTCCCATGCCTGCCACGACACGATGACGGTGACCGCGATCAGGGCGAGCGTGATGTAGGCGGTCATGCGCGCGCTCCGCGGGCACCGGCGGGATCAGGCTTCACGGTAATAATCCTGCATCGGATAGCGCCGCGCGTACCAGGCGAAGATCATCGCCGCGGCGAACGCGAATCCGGCGAAGAAGAACATCAGGAATGCGTTTTCGCTCAGCCCGGTCGAGCCGATCCAGGCCTTCATCGCCTCGTTCTTCACCCCGGCGTTGGTGAGCAGCACCCAGACGTTGCCGAAGGTCACCGACAGCATCCAGAAACTCATGATCACGCCCTTCATCGCCGGGGGCGACTGGCTGTAGGCGAATTCGAGGCCGGTCGCCGACACCAGCACCTCGCCGAAGGTCAGCAATGCGTAGGGCACGATCTGCCACGCCAGCGACACCGGATCGCCGCCGTCGAGCCACAGCTGGATGATGCCGGCGAGGACCCAGGCGAGGCCCGAGAACCCGATGCCGAATCCCATCCGGCGCAGCGCGGTGACCTTGAAACCGAGCTTCGTCAGCAGCGGATAGAGCACGAGGTTGTTGAACGGGATCAGCAGCATGACCAGCAGCGGATTGAGCGCCTGCATCTGCGCGGCTTCCTTCACCAGCCAGCTCGGCCACCACCACAGGTCGTGCGGCACCATCATCGCCTTGCCCTGCAGCACCCAGGTCGAGGCCTTCTGGTCGAACAGCGACCAGAACGGACTGACGATCGCGAACACGATCAGGATCCGCAGCACCGCGCGCACGCCGTCGACCGCCGCGTCCGGATGCGTGCCGCGCGCGCGTTCGAGCTGCAGCGCCGTGCCGATGCCGCCCAGCGCCAGCACCGCGCCCAGCGCGAGGCAGAACGAGATCACGAACCCGAATTTCTCCGGCCACCACGCCGGCGAAATGGCCCAGCCGACCAGCAGCGCGAGCGCCAGCAGCACGCCGGACGCGGCCACCACGGTGCCGACGCCCTTGTCGCCGCGCGCGCCGCCGCGCAGTGCGGTCATGGTCACGCTCATGAATGAATCGGGATCGCGCGGCGCCGGCGGCACGTTGGTGTACTTGTGCCGGCCCATCCAGAAAATGATCGTGGCGATGAACATCAGCACGCCCGGGATGCCGAACGCGACCGCCGGACCATAGGCGCTGAGGATGCGCGGCATCAGCAGCGAGGCGAAGAACGAACCGAAGTTGATCGTCCAGTAGAACGCGTCGTAGACGATCTTCGCGAGATGTTTGTTCGACTGGTTGAACTGGTCGCCGACGAACGAGGAAACCAGTGGTTTGATGCCGCCCGAGCCCAGCGCGATGAGGAACAAGCCCGTGTAAAAACCGGTGCGGTTGCCCTCGAACAGGGCCAGACAGGCATGACCGGCGCAGTACAGCAACGACAGCCAGAAGATGGTGTGGTACTTGCCGAAAAAGCGGTCCGACAGCCAGCCGCCGAGCAGCGGGAAGAAATACACGCCGATGACGAAGCTGTGGAAGACCTCCTTGGCCATGCCCTCGCGCTCGGCCTCGGGCAGGTAGGACAGCAGCACGCTGCCGATCAGGAACGGCACCAGGATGTTGCGCATCCCGTAGAAGCTGAAGCGTTCGCAGGCCTCGTTGCCGATGATGTAGGGGATCTGGCGGGGCAGGCGGGCCGGGTCGCCGGCCGGAGTCGCTTCAGCGGCTGCGGTCATGAAAGATCTCTCGGTTGGGAAACGGGCACGGGACGGACTGAGCGCCGAGTGTAGAGGGGAAGCGGGCGCGCGCGCATGTCCCCGCCCCGGCGGCTGTCGCGACCGCCGTTCAGCCGGACACGATCAGTGCGACGAACTCACGCCCACTCGGTCAGCCCTTCGCGCGCGTACAACTGCGCGAACGACGGACGCGCCTTCAACCGCGCCGCGAGCGCGGCCAGATGCGGCCATTCGGTGGCGGGCTTCGGCATGTTGCGCGACCAGCGCATCAGCATGACCAGATAGAAATCGGCCGCGCTCAGGCGCTCGCCCAGCAGATGCGGGCCGTGTCCGGCGAGGTGCCGATCGATCCGGTCCCACTGCGCTTCGATCCGCGGCCGGACGTGCTGCAGCACGGCATCGGCCTGCGCCTCGCCGGCGGGCTCGTGCGGATACCACCACTGCCGGAACAGCGGCTGCACCATGTTGGCGAGATTGAACATCCACTGGGTGTAATCGATCCGCTGCGGATCCGCGAGCGTCGGCGCCAGACCGGCGGCCGGGAAGGCATCCGCCAGATGCACCAGCAATGCCGCGGCTTCGTAGTGCGCGCGGCCGTCGATCACCAGCGTCGGTACCACGCCGTTGGGGTTCAGCGCGAGATAGTCCGGCGTCTTCTGCGCGCCGGCCTTGGTGTCCACCAGCACGAGGGCGTGCGGCGCATCCAGTTCGATCAGCAGCCAGTGCACGACCAGACTGGCGGCGCCCGGTGCGTAATACAGCGTGTACGGTGGGGTGTCGTGCGAGGTGTTCATGGCATCTCCGGCGCGAAGCCGCCAAGTGTCGCACAGCCTTCCGGCCGACCGGACATGACCATCGACAGGCCTCCTGACGCCCCGTGCGGGGCACAATGCAAGGTCGCCACCACCCTCCCCATTGCCCATGCGCATCTCACGCCTGTCTGCCACCGCCCTGCTCGCCCTCGCGCTCGCCCTGCCCGCTTCGGCGGCCTCGCGGGCCGACACGGACGCGCTGCGGACCGAAGCTGAACGCAGCGGGTTCGCGCGCACCGGCCGCTACGCCGAAGCGATCGCGCTCTGCGACGCGTTCGCGCAGCGTTACCCCGATGCCGTGCGCTGCATCGACTTCGGCACCACGCCCGAAGGCCGGCCGATGAAGGCGCTGGTGGTCACGCGCAGCGGCGCGCGCACGCCGGAACAGGCGCGCGCCGCCGGCCTGCCGGTGTTGCTGGTGCAGGGCGGCATCCACGCCGGCGAGATCGACGGCAAGGACGCGGGTTTCCTCGCGCTGCGCGAAACGCTGGACGGCAAGGCCGCGCGCGGCGCGCTGGAGAAACTGGTGCTGGTGTTCGTGCCGGTGTTCAACATCGACGGCCACGAACGCTTCGGCGCCTGGAACCGGCCGAACCAGGTCGGCCCCGCGGAAATGGGCTGGCGCACCACCGCACGCAACTTCAATCTCAACCGCGACTACGCCAAGGCCGATGCGCCGGAAATGCAGGCGATGCTGGCGCTGATCGAGGCTTGGGATCCTGTCGCGAGCATCGACCTGCACGTCACCGACGGCGCCAAGTTCGAGCACGACGTATCGATCCAGGTCGAACCGGTCCACGCCGGCGACGACGCGCTGCGCACCGCGGGACTGCAACTGCGCGACGGCACCTTGGATCGCCTGCGCCGCCAGGGCTCGCTGCCGCTGCCGTTCTACCCTTCGTTCGTCGAAAACGACAACCCCGCGTCCGGGTTCGTCGACGGCGTGGCGCCGCCGCGCTTCTCCACCGGCTATTTCCATCTGCGCAATCGCCTCGGCATGCTGGTGGAAACGCATTCGTGGAAGGATTATCCGACCCGCGTGCGCATCACCCGCAACACCGTGGTCGCGGTACTGGAACTGACCGCGCAACACGGCGCCGAGTGGCGCAGGCTCGCCGATGCGGCCGATGCGCGCGCCGCCGCGCTCGGCGGACAGCAGGTGCCGCTGACCTGGACCGCGACCGACAAGGTCCGCACCATCGATTTCCGCGGCTACGCCTACACCCGCACGCCGTCGGATGTCTCCGGGGGCACCATGACGCGCTACGACGACACCCGGCCGCAGATCTGGACCCTTCCGCTGCGGGACGAGATCGTGCCCGCGCTGCGGATCGCGGCGCCGAAGGGCGGCTACGTGGTGCCGGCGGCCTACGCCGAACCGGTGGCGGCGAAACTGCGCCAGCACGGCATCGCCTTCTCGCGACTGCAGGCCGCGCGTCCGCGGGCCGCATTGCAGGCGTTCCGCGACGAAACGCCGACCTTCGCCGCGACGCCGGTCGAAGGTCGCCAGCGCCTGACCGTGGACGGCGAATGGGTCGCCGAAACCCACGACATCGACGCGGGCGCGCTGTTCGTGCCGATCGCGCAGCCGAAAGCGCGGCTGGCGATGTCGCTGCTGGAACCGATGGCGCCGGACTCGCTGCTGGCGTGGGGGCATTTCAACAACGCGTTCGAGCGCAAGGAATACATGGAGGATTACGTCGCCGAGGACGTGGCCCGCGAGATGCTCGCGCGCGACCCGGCGCTGCGCGCGGCGTTCGAGGACAAGCTGAAGACGGATGCGAAGTTCGCCGCCGACCCGAACGCGCGCCTGGAGTTCTTCTATCGCCGTCACAGCGCCTGGGACGAACGCTTCGGGCTGTATCCGGTGATGCGCAGCGAGACCGTGCTTTCCGAAGCGCGATGATCATTGGAGTGATTGTCTGCGCCGTGAAAACGCGCGAAACTCACCTCATGCGTATCGACTCCGAACGAACGTGAAAGTCGCCAAAGCCGCGCCAAGCTGGGCGCGGCCTTGCTTTCCCATTCCTGTTCGGATCGAACACCACCATGAAAATGTACATC
This sequence comes from Lysobacter sp., assembly GCA_011526085.1. Taxonomy (GTDB): domain Bacteria; phylum Pseudomonadota; class Gammaproteobacteria; order Xanthomonadales; family Xanthomonadaceae; genus Lysobacter_I; species Lysobacter_I hankyongensis. The sequence continues at coordinate 169,701 of WYBC01000035.1, forward strand.
CTCGTCCGGGACGATATCCCGCTGGGCTTCGCCATGGTCGCGGTCGCCCATGCATCGCTTGCCGGCTACCTGAAATTCCACGACTCGCCAGAAGTGCAGGCATGGCTGTCCGGGCCTTTCTTCAAGGCCGTCTGCAAAGCCAACGCCACGGAATTCGAGAACGCCAAGGCCGTGCCCGACCATCTGGTCCTGACCGAATCCGCGCTCGATGGACGCGAGGTCGCCATCGTGTTCAAGCCACGGGACGAGTGGCCGAAAATGTTCAAGTTCCTGCGGCTGTATCGGGAACCGCCCGCGTCGTAGTGACAGCGTCGCACCAGGCTCAGCAGCGTTCATACTTCCAGTTGCGGGATTTGCCTTCGCCCAGCCACTCCAGCGCCTGCGCGATGCGGCGGGCGCGGGTCTCGGTACGCTTGGCCTCGAGGATCCATTCGAGGTATTCGCGGCGGTGGCCCGGCGGGAAACCCTCGTAGGCCTTGCGCGCCGCCGGGTTCGCGGCCAGCGCCTTCGCGAAATCGTCAGGCGGATCGGGCAACGGCCGCGGCGCTGCGGCCCTGCGCGCAACCGGTCTTTTCGTAGCCGCTTCGTTCAACCGCATCGCCTTGCGGAGATGGGCGAGCAGTTGCCGCTTCGGCGGCAGGTCGCGGACCGAGGTCAGTTTGCCGAAGCTGCCCATGCCTTCGTTGCGCTCACCGCCGACGACATCGGCATGGCGCCAGAAACCGAACGAGGCGTGCTGTTTGAACGCCGCCATGCCGCAGAGGATGGCTCCGGCGTGCACGAACGTGGGCATGCCCCATTTGATCGTTTCCTCGACATCCGGGCAGGCCTCGTGGACCAGCGCCCGCGCATGTTCGAGGATCGGCCGTGCGAACTCCGCGGATGTCGCGATGTAGGCGTCGATGCGCGGATCGCGTGCGGCCATGGTCTCTCCCAACGAAGAACCCGCTCAGGCGAACGGACGCGGCAGCCCCACCATCGGCGCGAGGAACCAGTAGGCGCCGCACAGCACCGCCCCCCACCAGAACAGCTTGAACACGAACTTCACGACCTTGATCGCGAAATACGCTGCCACGATCGCCAGTACCAGTCCGATCCAACCCATCTCAGCCATCGATCCGCGCTCCGGCGCTGCGGGCACCACCGCCCGTTGCGGATTCTGCACGCTCCACGCGCGGAAAGGGAGCCGGCATCGTGGCCGGTATCGGGGGCCGCACCGGATCCAGTCCGGGTCCCAGCGCGACGCGGTCGTCGAAGACGAAACAGGCGCCGTCGTAGCCGAAGCCGCCCACCGCCTCGAAATAGCCGAGGATGCCGCCATCGAGCTGCAGCACGTTGTCCATGCCCTGCGCGCGCATCCACAGCGCGGCCTTCTCGCAGCGGATGCCGCCGGTGCAGAAACTCACCACCGTGGCGTCGGTCCAGGCCTCGCGCCGGGCCAGCACCGCATCCGGCAGCTCGGTGAAATTGTCGATCGGCAGCGCCAGCGCGTCGACGAAAGTGCCGTAGGCCACTTCCTCGCGATTGCGCGTATCCAGCAGCACGAGTCGTCGCCCGTCGTCGTCGCAGCCCTGCCCGATCCAGCGTGCCAGCGCCTCGGGCGGGACCGCGGGCGCGCGGCCCGCGATCGGCTCGGCGTCGGGCATGCGGAAACTGATGATCTCCGGTTTCACCTTCACCTTGAGCCGCGCGAAAGGCGGCGCATCGGACTCGCTGGCCTTCACGATGAGATCGGCGAAGCGCGCATCCGCGCGCAGCGCGGCGACGAATCCGTCGATGGCATCCGGGCCGCCGGCGAGAAACAGATTGACGCCCTCGCCCGCGACCAGGATGGTGCCGCGCAGGTCGGCGGCTTCCGCGCGTGCGCGCAAGACCCCGGCCAGGTCGTCCGGGTCTTCGACGACGACGAAATGGTATGCGGCGATGTTCTTGATCATGCGGGCATTTTACCCGGCGACCGCGGCCTCGAGATTGCGCCGCGCCTGCGCTTCGCAGCGATCGCGGAAGAAATCGCTGAGATAGATCCGCTCCGATTCGAGCAGCATCCGGAAGAACGCACGCCGTCTGCGGCGATAGAGCCAGCGCGGGACCGCGCGATATTCCTCGGCGATGGCGAGATCGTAGGCGGCGAAGACGTCCGGCGCGGCGCCCAGGATCGCCATGTCGCAATCCAGGAAACGGCGCATGTCGTCGCCGTCGGCGTCGCGGGCGAAATCGTCGGGCCGCCACGCGCCGTGACGCGCGGTGGCTGCGATCAGCGCGCTCACGCGCGCGCGGTCGATATCGGCTTCCGGCCGCCAGCGCGCGAGATGGGTTTCGGCCAATTGCGCCGAGCGCGCTTCGTTGTCGCGCCGGCCCGGTACATAGATCGCGTCGTGATACAGCACCGCGAACCAGACCTCGTGCGGCCGGTGCCAGCCCGGCCCATCGGCGACCTCGCGGTAGTGCGCGAGCACGTCGCGCACGTGGCCGACATGGTGATAGGCGCGCGGCGGCGCGGCGTAGGCCTCGCGGAGCGCTTGCCACTGCGCGGGCGGCAGCGTCAACGGACCTTCCGCCTCCGGGTCGATGGGAGCGGAGGCGGACGCGGCGTGCATGGCGAGGATGCGCGGGCCGGCGAGGCCGGCCGGGACATCAACCGTTGATCACGGTCAGGTTGGGCGAACGTTTCGGCGTCTTGTTCTCGGCCGCAGTCTCGGCCGTGTACGCGCAGACGCGGTTGCGACCCTCGTTCTTCGCGCGGTACAGCATCTGGTCGGCGTGCGAGAGCAGGCGCGACAGGTCGTAACCGGACTGCGCGGTGGAGCTGACCCCGAAACTCGCGGTGACCACGAACGAATAACCGCTTTCGCGGGTGTCGATCTGGGCGAGCTGCGAACGGCAGTCCTCGGCCAGACGCGCGGCGGCGGCGAGATCGAAACCGCGCAGCAGCACCGCGAATTCCTCGCCGCCGATACGGCCGAGGTAATCGACCTTGCGGCAGTGCGCGGAACAGGTCTTGCCGACCTGCTTCAGCACCCAGTCGCCCGCGCCGTGGCCGTAGGTGTCGTTGATCGCCTTGAAATGATCGAGGTCGAACATGACCAGCGCGGCGGAATCGCCGGCCCGCGCCGCGTCGACGAGCGCGCGCTCGGATTTCTGGGTGAAGAAATGGCGATTGCCCAGGCCGGTCAGGGTGTCGGTCTGCGCCAGGCGCTGCAACTGCCCCTGATGACGCTTGATCTGGATCACCCAGAACACGATCGCGCCGAGCATCACCAGCAGCAGCCCCGCGACGAGACGGGCCTTCTGGGTGCTGGCGCGCTCGAGGGCGAGCTGGGCCGCCTGCTGTTTGGTTTCGTGGCGCACGATCTCGTAGGCCAGTTCGCGGGCGCGGATGTCGCTCTGGTGCGCCATCTCGGCCTCGGCGTAGCGCTTGTACAGATCCAGCGCGACCGACGGCTTCTCGCGGTTCGCCGCGATCTTGTAGAGCGTGTTGTAGGCGCTGACGAGGGTGGCGGAAGATTTGATCTGCTCGCCCATCGCGACCGTCATCTTCGCGTGTTCCTCGGCGGCCTTGACGTCGCCGAGCTTCAGCTTCAGATCCGCGATCAGCGCATGGACGCCGGCGATGAGGCGCGGGTAGCGCGTGGCCTCCACTTCCGGAAGCATGTCTTCCAGCAGCGCGATCGCCCGGTCGGGCACCCCGTCGGCGGCGAATTTCCTCGCCAGGATGCTGCGGGCGATGTTGGCCGCGATGCGCTCGTTCTGCTGCGCGCACTGATCGACCACGGACTGGATCAGTCCCTCCTGCGCCGGCAGCACGCCCAGTTCGAACTGCGAAACCAGGCGATGATGGCCGGCGATGCAGCGCATGCGCTCGTTGGGCTTGTCGGCCAGGACTTCCTCGGCATAGCGCAGCGCGATGCGATGCTGGCCGATCTCGCCGTAGAGCAGCGCGCCATTGGCCATGCCCTCGTGACGGATCGCGATGTCCGGCACCTGCTTGCGCATCGCCATGGCTTTCTGCAGGTAGCGCAGGCCGGTGCTGAGGTCGCGGTTGATCGCCGAAAAACTGGCGACCAGGCTGCCTGCCCGGTATTTGACGCTGGGGTCGGCGGTCTCGTCGTACAGCCGCTTGGCCATCTCGGCACCCTTGGCGAGCTGGTCGCGATAGATGCCGACCTCATAGGCCTGGAGGTACTTCAGTTTGTCGCGCTGCAGACGCGTGGTCTGCCGATTGTCCGCGCGGAGCTGCTCCATCAGCTCCGCGAAACGTTTCGGGTCGGAACTGCGGGCAGCGTCGGCCTTCTGCAACATCGCATCGAACGGCTCAGCGGTCTGCGCGAACACCGGCATCGCGGCGACCATGAACACGAAAACTGCTACCAGACGCTTCCATTGCATATGCACACCCTGCCCTCTCATTGGCCGTGCAGGCTTATTCGGCCTGCTTCTTCTCTTCGCCGTCCTCGCCATCGCCGGGCGCATCTTCGTCCTGCTGCGGCTTTTCTTCCGGTGCGGCGACCATGCACATCATGAACGGTCGACCGTCGAGGAGGGCGTTGAGCTTCGAATGATCGCGAAGAACCAGTGCTTCCCGGGACGCCTGATCCGCGTCCAGCATCGCAATCGCAGCCTCGTAATCGGCCGCATTCATCCTGGCCATGGCTGCGTTGGCGCCCATGGACTCGAGAAACTGGATCACATTAGACATCACATTCCCCCAATTTTGCTTGATGTTTGAACGCGGAACCGGCCGTTCGTCGGACAGCTCCCCTTCGCTTCGAGGCGGGCGCGGGCACGCAGGCCCCTGTCATCCACGGCGTTTTCCCCGAACCGCAGGTCCGCATTGCCGCAACCGCGTCTTCAGGCTATGCGAAAAGTCCATCCCCATCAATCACTTCTGGACTTCTTTTGTCGGACGGCACAATTCTCACAAGAGCGCGAGATCGAGGCGCCGTCGGGCCCCTGCAACCGCGCCGCGCCGGGCCGTCGACGGGCTCAATCGGCGCCGGAAGCCTCATCGATGGCCGCAATCCGGGCCAGCATCGCCTCGTTGCGCACCAGCGGCTGCGCCGGAGGCACGACGAGCGTGGTCTGCAGGCGCAGGTCCGCCCCGGGCAACGCCGACAGGGGCATGCGCTCCTTCCGCGGGAAGGCGATCGGCAGGGTCGCGGCTTCGTAGGCGATCACCTCGTGCCCCGGCGGATAGCCCTCTTCGACCAGCAGCTCCACCAGCAGCCGGCGGTAGGGCGCGCCGGTGGCGTAGCGCGACAGCGATCGGTCGCCGGCCAGGCCGATCTGCCAGAGGATCAGATAAGCGGACGGATCGATGCGCCGACGATGGAACATCAGCTGGCTGGTTTCGTAATGCTGGCAACCATAGGTGCAGGGATCGATGCCCAGGTCGGCGTACAGGCAATCCTCGGCGGAGATGCCCGGATGCATCTCCGCGTCGAAGCCTTCGCCGCGCGCGATCGCGATCGCATCGTGCGGCACCTGCGCGAACACGCCAGGATGTCCGTAGAACACGCCGCAGACGCGGCGGCCGGCGCGCACCTCCACCATCATCGCTTCGATCATGTCGGCATAACTTTCGGTCCGTTTCCTGCCCTCGGCATAGAACGGCTGCAGGCTGCGCATGTCGGGACGCATCTGCTGCAGCCACACTTCGACGATGGCGTCGGACACCAGCACGAAGACGACGTCCGCCGTTTCGATCTCGCTGCGCGCGCGGGGGCTGATGTGGGCGCCGAGCATCATGCCCAGGCCGACCGCGCAGAAACTGCCTTTCGTGTTCATGGATCGATTCTCGACGGGAATGAAGGCGACGCCGAACGATCTGCCGGCGGCGACGCGGGACGGGGGAGCGGACGCGCGATCATCGCGACCCGCGCTGCAGCCATGCGGATTTCGTCATCCGCCATTCGTGCAGCGCGGCAGCGTCCTGCGCCTCCGGCTCGAAATGCAGCGATGCGCCGAGGCGTCCGACCCGGGCATTGCCGGGTGCATGGCGCGCGGTCGCGGCGATCGCGCCGACGCGCCACCGGTCGGCGAACAACGCCTGCAGCAGGGCGTCGCTGATTTCGACGCCGAGCCGGCGGCCCTGCCATGCCGGCAACAGCATCAGCCCGAGTTCGACGACGCCCGGATCGGCGCCGGAACGGACGATGGACTGCATGCCGATGGCGGCATCCGAGGCCCGATCCGCGAGTCGCCAATAGCGCGCGCGCATCGGAGATTCGCGGTTGTATCCGCAGGCTTTTTCGAAGACCGCATCGGCGGCGGCCGCATCGAGCACGGGGCCGATGTGGGCCATCATCCGGGAATCGGTGTACAGCGCGCGGTAGAGCGCGCGATCGCGGGCGTCGATCAGTCGCGCGCGGACACGAGGGGTTTCGAAGCCCCAGTCGATGGCGCCGTCGATCAGGTCGTGCGTGTCCATCAGCGGAAGATCACGTTGTCGTCCGGCGCCGGGCGCTGGATGTCGAGGGCCTCGTCCGCGGCTTCGATGGTCGGATGGGTCGGCATGATCGTGCGTCTCCGCTGCGCGCGGCAGCGTCCGCGCGGGCGCACGATAGCAGGCCGGCTGAACGCCGGCGCGGAACGTCGCCGGGCACGCCTTCCGATCGGCGTTAGCATGGCGGGATGACCGAGGCCCCCACCCTCCGCCGATCTTCCCTCGACCTGATCCCACCGTCGCTGGCGACGTCGCCGGTGGTGGTGGGCCTGAGCGGTGGCCTCGACTCCACGGTACTCCTGCACCGGCTGGGTGCGGACACCGCCATCCGCGCGCGCGGGCTGCGTGCGCTGCATGTGCACCACGGTCTGCACCCCGAGGCCGATGCCTGGGCCGATCACTGCCGAGATGTGTGCGAGGCCTGGGGCATCGCGCTCGACGTCGTGCGGGTCGACGTGCGACGCGACAGCGGGCTGGGGCCCGAAGGCGCGGCGCGGCAGGCGCGGCGGGACGCGTTCGCCGAAGCGCTGCGCGCGGACGAATGCCTGGCCCTGGCGCAACATCTCGACGATCAGGCCGAAACGTTCCTGTTGCGCGCGCTGCGCGCGTCGGGCCCCGAAGGGTTGGCCGCGATGCGGCCGTGGCGGCGCTTCGCCGCCGGCTGGATGTGGCGCCCGCTGCTGGAGACTTCGCGGGACGCCCTGCGGGCCTACGGTCTGGAGTACGGACTGGCCTGGGTCGAGGACCCGAGCAATGCCGACACCGGCTTCGATCGCAATTTCCTGCGCCATCGCGTGCTGCCGCTGCTGCGCGAGCGCTGGCCGCATGCGGATGCTGCGTTCGCGCGCGCCGCGGAACTCTGCGGCGAAGCCGGCGATCTGCTGGCGGCGCAGGACGACGGTCTGCTGGCTTCGCTGCGCGAGGAGGTCGGCCGCGGCTTGTCGGTGCAGGCGTTGCGCACGCTCGCGCCGGCCCGGCGCGCGCGCGCGCTGCGGCACTGGGTGGCACAGCTGGCGTGGCCGCCGCTGCCGGCCGGTGGCATCGCGCGGATCGAGACGGATCTGATCGCGCGCGACGCGGTCGGCGACCGCATGCCCGCCTTCGCCTGGCAGGGGGTCGAAATCCGGCGCTGGCGCGAGGCGCTGCACGCGGTCGATCCCGGGCGCGCCCTGTCGCCGGACTGGTCGACGCTCTGGGACGGGCGCGCGCCGCTCGCGCTGCCCAACGGCGACCGCCTGGCCCTGGAAGGCGCAGACGGTTTTCCCAGTCGGCTGCGCGTGCATGCGCGCAGCGGCGGCGAGCGCATCCTCTTGCCCGACCGCGGACACCATCACGCGTTGAAGCATGTGCTGCAGGAGCACGATATCCCGCCCTGGGAGCGCGCGCGGATGCCGCTGCTCGGCACCGAGGATGGGCATCTGCTCGCGGCCGGCGATCGCATCCGGTCGGCCGGCTTCGACTACTGGCTCACGTCCGTGGGCGCGCGGCTGGTGTGGATCCGACACTGAGCGATCGGCACCACCACCGGGCCATCCGAGCCATCGCCAGCGCGGCGGACATGAAAAAGAACATCGCACGCTCTACACTGCGACCATGGCCCGAAAGACACCGTCCGACACCGCAGACGCACCTGCCGATGCCTCGCCCGTCGCCGACTTCGAACAGTCGCTCGACGCGCTGGAAGCGCTGGTCGAAAAAATGGAACAGGGGCAGATGAGCCTCGAGGATTCGCTCGCCGCCTACGAACGCGGCGTCGGCCTCTACCGGCGCTGCCAGCAGGCGCTGGAACAGGCCGAACTGCGGGTCCGCCTGCTCAGCGATCCCGAACAGCCCGGCGGCGCCGAAGTCTTCGGCGATGACTGAGCCGCTGCCGGCGGCCCATGCCACCGAGCCCGGCACCGAATCCACCGCTCTGCGCGCCGTCTGGCGCGAGCGCACGGACGCGGCGCTGGCGCAGGCATTGTCGGCGCTGCCCGATGCGCGGCTCCGCGCGGCGATGCGCCACGCCGCGCTGCTCGGCGGCAAGCGCATCCGACCGCTGCTGGTCTACGCCACCGGGCATCTGCTGGGCGCCGCGGACGACGCGCTGGATGCGCCGGCCACCGCGATCGAACTGATCCACGCCTACTCGCTCGTCCACGACGACCTGCCGGCGATGGACGACGACGCCCTGCGCCGCGGCCAGCCCACGGTGCACGTGGCCTTCGACGAGGCCACCGCCATCCTCGCCGGCGACGCGCTGCAGACGCTGGCCTTCCAGCGACTCGCCGAATCGCCGCTGCCGGCCGAGGCCCGGATCGCGATGGTGCGCGAACTCGCGCTGGCCTCGGGCGCCGAGGGCATGTGCGGCGGCCAGGCACTGGACATCGACGCCACCGGCCGCGGCGGCGCCATATCGCTGGACGCGCTGCGCAGGCTGCACGCGATGAAGACCGGCGCGCTGCTGCGCTGCGCGGTGCGGCTTGGTGCGATCGCCGGTGGCGCGGACGGCGATGCCCGCGCCGCGCTGGATCGCTATGCCGAAGCCCTGGGCCTCGCGTTCCAGATCCGCGACGATCTGCTCGACATCGAAAGCGACAGCGCCACGCTGGGCAAGACCGCCGGCAAGGATCTGGCGCAGAACAAGGCGACCTTTCCCGCGCTGCTGGGCATGGACGGCTCGCGCGCGGCGCTGGCCGGGCTGGCCGACGAAATGCACGCGGCGCTGGCGTCGTTCGGCGAACGCGCGGCATCGCTGGCGGCGCTGGCGCGCGAAGTCGTCGAGCGCGATCGCTGATCCATCTCCCCGGGGGGGGGGGGGGGGGGGGGCGCGGGGGCGGCCCGA
>WYBC01000036.1 GCA_011526085.1 Lysobacter sp.
AGCGTGCGATGATCGCGTTCGCGATGAAGGTCTCGCTGCACTCCGACGAGATCGACGACGCCGACTTCGCCGAGTTGCACCGTCACGGCTTCAGCGACGAGGACGCCTGGGACATCGGCGCGATCGCAGCGTTCTTCGCGCTGTCGAACCGCATGGCGAACCTGTCGCACATGATGCCGAACCCCGAGTTCTACCTGCTCGGGCGCGTGCCGAGGTCGAAGTCCTGAACGAAGAGGAGGCCGACGATGGAACCGACCGTGACCGACGATGCACGAATCGCCGACGCGAAACGCCTTGCGACCATCTGCTACGCGCTGTATGCGGCGTCCTGCCTGGTCGGCATGACGGCGATCGCCGCGATCATCGTCAACTACCTGAAGCGCGACGACGTCGCCGGTACCTGGGTGGCCAGCCACTTCGAGTGGCAGATCAAGACGTTCTGGTACGGTCTGGCCGGCGCCGTCGTTTCGTGGCTGCTGATGTTCGTGCTGATCGGCTTTCCGCTGCTGCTGGCAGTGCTCGTCTGGGTCATCTACCGGATCGTCAAGGGCTGGCTCGCGCTGGCCGACGGCAAGACGGTCGACGCGTCGAAGCTCCTGTGAGGCCTGCCGGGCGCTACATCAGCACGATGTCGTACTGCTCCTGCAGGTACAGCGTCTCGACCTGCAGCGCGATGCGCTTGCCGATCAGGTCGCCGAGCGCCGCCAGAGGCTGCGCTTCCTCCTCGAGGAACAGGTCGATCACCTGCTGCGACGCGACGATGCGGAATTCGCGCGGATTGAATTGCCGCGCCTCGCGCTGGATCTCGCGCAGGATCTCGTAGCAGACGGTACGCGCGGTCTTCACCTGGCCCTTGCCTTCGCAGGTGGGGCAGGGTTCGAGCAGCAGGTGCGCGAGCGACTCGCGGGTGCGCTTGCGCGTCATCTCGACCAGGCCGAGCGAGGTGAAGCCGTTCACGCTCGAGCGGGTGCGGTCGCGCGCCAGCGCCTTGCGCAGCTCCTGCAGCACCTGGTCACGGTGCTCGCTGCTGGCCATGTCGATGAAGTCGACGATGATGATGCCGCCGAGGTTGCGCACGCGCAGCTGGCGCGCGATCGCGTGCGCCGCCTCGAGGTTGGTGCGGAAGATCGTGTCGTCGAAATTGCGCCCGCCGATGTAGCCGCCGGTGTTGACGTCGATCGTGGTCATCGCCTCGGTCTGGTCGATGATCAGGTAGCCGCCCGACTTCAGGTCGACGCGGCGCGACAACGCCTTGGCGATCTCGCCCTCGACGCCGTGCAGCTCGAACAGCGGGCGTTCGCCCGTGTACTGGCGAAGGCGGCCCGCCATCGCCGGCATGTAGGTGCGCGCGAACTCCGACAGCTCGGCCAGCGCCTCGGGCGAGTCGACCAGGATCGCCGCGGTGGACTCGCCGGCGATGTCGCGCAGTACCCGCTGACCGAGGCTGAGCTCCTGGTAGAGCAATGCGGGCGCGGATTCGCCGCGGCTGCCGTCGAGGATCTGCCGCCAGCGCCGTCTCAGGTACGCGATGTCGGCTTCGAGCTCGGGTTCGCCGGCTTCCTCGGCCGACGTGCGGATGATGAAGCCGCCCTTCTCGTCGGCGGGCAGCAGCTTCTGCAGCCGGCTGCGCAACTGTTGCCGTTCGGTTTCGTCTTCGATGCGCTGCGACACGCCGATGTGCGGGTCTTGCGGCAGGTAGACCAGCAGCCGGCCCGCGATGCTGATCTGCGTGGACAATCGCGCGCCCTTGGTGCCGAGCGGATCCTTGATCACCTGCACCAGCAGCGGCTGGCCTTCGAACAGCAGCTTCTCGATCGGTGCGGGATGGCTGCCGGAGGTCGCCGTATTGCTTCGCGATTGCCAGAGGTCGGCCACGTGCAGGAATGCGGCGCGCTCCAGTCCGATGTCGATGAACGCCGACTGCATGCCCGGCAGCACGCGCGAGACCTTGCCGAGGCAGACGTTGCCGACCAGACCGCGAGTGGCCGCGCGTTCGATGTGGAGTTCCTGGGTGGCGCCCTGCTGGACGACGGCCACGCGCGTCTCGTGCGTGGTGTGGTTGACGAGGATCTCTTCGGTCATCGCTGCGACTGGCCGGCCCCGCGCAGCAGCCGGGACGTCTCGTACAGGGGGAGGCCCATGATACCGGAGTGGCTGCCGTCGATGCGGCGCACGTGGCGCGCGGCGTCGCCCTGGATCGCATACGCGCCGGCCTTGTCCATCGGCTCGCCGCTGGCCACGTAGGCGTCGATCCAGGCAGCCGGCAGGCGGGCGAAGACCACCCGCGAGACGTTCAGCGCCGATTCGATTCGTCTGCCGCGCACCACGGCCACCGCGCTGAGCACGCGGTGCGTGCGCCCGGACAGCATTCGCAGCATCCGCGCGGCGTCGGCCGCGTCGACCGGCTTGCCGAGGATCTGCCCGCCGATCGCGACCGTGGTGTCGCTGACCACGATCGGTGCCGCGGTCAGCACGCGGCGCGCCAGCCGCTCGCGCGCGGCCTGCGCCTTGGCGAGCGTGACGCGCCGCACGTAGACGGCCGGCGA
>WYBC01000037.1 GCA_011526085.1 Lysobacter sp.
AGTTCCGCGTCGATGAGCCCAACGGGACCGCGAGCGCCGACACCAAACTGAAGTTCAACGACGATTTTCGGCTCAATGCCGACTGGAGTCGCACCGCCCTGGGTCAGGTCTATGGTGCCGACGGCGCGTTCAAGCTCGGCCAGAATGGCAATGGCACCACGCAGTTCCGTGTCGATGAACCCAACGGCACCTCGCTGTTCAATACGCAGCTGAAGTTCAACGATGACTTCAGTCTCAATGGTGACTACACCAACACCCGGAACGGCGCGATCTACGGTGCCGACAGTGCGTTCAAGCTCGGCAAGGATGGGAACGGCACCGCGCAATTCCGTGTCGACGAGCCTGCCGGTACGTCGATGTTCAATACGAAACTCAAATTCAACGACGGATTCGGCCTCAATGCCGATTACACGAACACGAAGGATGGTGCCATCTATGGCGCAGAGAGCACCTTCAAGCTCGGGAAAAACGGGAGCGGGACCGGCGGATTCCGTGTCGACGAGCCGGCGAACAGCGCCTCGCTGAATTCGAAGTTGTTGTTCGGAAACGGCGATACGCTCAATTTCGATCTCGCCCGGACACCGGGAGGCAGTGTCTATGGCGCCGACGGCAGTTTCGGCATCGGTCGTGACGGCAAAGGGCTGGCCAGTTTCCGGATCGATGAGCCCAACGGCACATCCAACTACAAACTCGGCGCGAGTTTCGCCAACGGCAACGCCTTCAATGCCCAGGTGATGGCCGATCGGCTCGGTACATCGCTCGGATTCGATGCCAAGCTCGGTTTCGACAAGGGCGCCGGTTCGCTGGCGCTGGACGGGAAATTCGGCCCCAAGGCGGTCGATCTCGGCGCCGCGCTCAATTACAAGACCAAGGATCTCGAGTACAGCGGCGTCGTTCGCGCGGACAACGCTTCCGGTGCGTTCCGACTCTCGGAGTTCGGCGCGAAAGTGTCGACGACCGGCAATGATCGCTACAAGTTCACGGCCGAGGCGGGCTATCGCCCCGATACCCGCGAGGCCTACGGAATGGTCGGCCTCACGATCAGTTTCGGTGGCGGATCGCGTCCTTCACGGCCGGTCACGCGGGCCGCGGAGCCTGCATTCGAACCGATCGCCCGCATCGATGATGCTGCCGCCAATTTTCGCGAAAAGCAGGGGGTTCTGCTTCGTCCGGAGAATCGGACGCTGTACGAGCAGGCGGTCGCCGGCGTGCAGAAACTCAACGGCGAGGGCGCGAAGCTTCCGGTCACGGAGACCGCCGCCAGCCTGACCGTGCTCGCGAGACAGAACGGCATGGATCGGATCGGCTATGTCGCCCTCGGCAATCCGACGTCCTCAGGTCAACAGAATCTGTTTATCGGCGACGGCGAACCGTCGAATCCATCCGGCAAGAAGGCGTTCGTCGACAGGACGCAGGCCGCGACCACGCCGATGGACGACAACCTGCGGAAATTGGCCGGCGATGCGATGCAGCCGAACCAAACGAATCCCGCCACGACCGACCCGCAGGCATTGTCGACGGCCAGGCGCAGCGCGATGTGATTGTCGAATCGCCTGCGAAAACACGAAACGCCCGGGGAAACCGGGCGTTTCGTCGTTTGCGGCATGCGCTCAGAGGTTCTGGTAGTTCGGTCCCGCGCCGCCTTCCGGCGTCACCCAATCGATGATGCGATACGGGTCCTTGATGTCGCAGGTCTTGCAGTGCACGCAGTTGGCGGCGTTGATCTGCAGGCGTTTGCCCGCTTCGTCGCTGACGATTTCGTACACGCCCGCCGGGCAGAATTTCGTACAGGGATTGCCGTACTCCTCGGCGCATTGCGTCACGCAGACCGAGGTGTCGCGCACGCGCAGATGCACCGGCTGGTCTTCGTCGTGCTCGGTCGCCGCGTAATACACCGATGCGAGACGATCGCGCGGGGCGAGCGTGCGATCGATGTAGTCGCGCTTCGGTGCTTCGTGCGCGCCGATCTTATGCAGCGACGACCAGTCCGCCTTGTTTTTCAGGGTCCAAGGCGATGCGCCGCTGGTGACGGTTTCCCACGCGGCATTGAGCATGCCGAACCACAGGCCACGCTTGAAACCCGGTTTGATGTTGCGGACTTTCTTCAATTCGGCCATCGCGTCGGAAGCGCGCAGTTTCGCGTCGAAACCTTCCGGCGCCAGCGACGACGCGACGAGATGCTCGGCGGCGAGCATGCCCGAACGGATCGCCTGATGCGTGCCTTTGACTTTCGGTACGTTGAGCAGACCCGCGGTATCGCCGATCAACAGTGCGCCGGGCATCTCGCTTTTCGGCAGCGATTGCCAGCCGCCGGTGACGATGGCGCGCGCGCCTGCGGACACGATCGAACCACCCTCGAGCAGCGGCTTGATCATCGGATGATTCTTCCATTGCTGGAACGCTTCCCAGGGCTTGTAGTCGGGATCGCTGTAATCCAGACCGCTGACGTAACCGAGCGCGATCCGGCCCTTGTCCAGGTGATAGAGGAAGCTGCCGCCGTAGGTGTGGTTGTCCGCGGGCCAGCCGAAGCTGTGCACGATCTTTCCGGGCGTCACGCGATCCTCCGGCACCTGCCACAACTCCTTGATGCCGATCGAATAACCCTGCGGATCGCTGTCGGCGTCGAGCTTGAAGCGTTCGATCAGGCGCTTGGTCAAATGGCCGCGCGCGCCCTCGGCGAGCACGGTGACCTTCGCGCGGATGTCGATGCCGGCGGTGAAGCCGGGTTTGTGCGACCCGTCCTTCGCCACGCCCATGTCGCCGATGCGCACGCCAACGACCTTGCCATCGTCGTCGTGCAGCGTTTCCGCCGCGGCGAAGCCGGGATAGATCTCGACGCCGAGGGCTTCGGCCTGCGGCGCCATCCACGCGCACATCGCGCCGAGCGAGACGATCACGTTGCCGTGGTTGTTCATGCCTGGCGGCACCGGCAGCTTGCGGCCGCCGGTTTTGCTCAGCAGCCAGAACTCGTCTTCGGTGGCAGGCACGCAGATTGGCGGCGGACTGGCGCGCCACTCGGGGAGCAGCTTGTCGAGCGGCCCGGTTTCGATCACCGCGCCCGACAGGATCTGCGCGCCGATGGTCGAGGCCTTCTCGATCACGCAGACACTGATGTCCGGATTCAATTGCTTCAGCCGGATCGCGAACGCCAGACCGGCCGGGCCGGCGCCGACGGTGACGACGTCGTACTCCATCACGTCGCGCTCGATCGCGTCGTGCCCTACGTCGTTGTGCGCGCTGTCGGTCATTGGCTGGGCTCCGGGCCGGTGATGGCGGACCGACGATTTTCCGGGTTTGCGGCGGCCGGGGCAAATCGGCAGCATGCGCGGATGCCCGCTTCCCCAGCATTCCCCGAATCGCAGCGGATCGATCTGCCCGGCGCCGACCTGTGGTTCGCGCCGACGTGGCTGGCGCGCGGCGAAGCCGATGCGCTGCTCACCGCGTTGTTGGCGGACCCCGGTTGGGAGGTCCATCGCATCCGGATGTTCGGTCGGACGGTCGATTCGCCCAGGTTGAGCCGATGGATCGGCGATCCTGGCGCCGTCTACACCTATTCGCGTACCCGTTTCGATCCGCATCCGTGGCCGGATGCCCTGGCGGAGCTTCGCGTCCGTTTGCGGGCAGCGCTGGGGGTCGACTTCAACAGCGTCCTCGCCAACCGTTATCGCGACGGCCGCGACCGCATGGGTTGGCACAGCGACGACGAACCCGAGCTCGGCCCGCGCCCGGTGATCGCATCGCTCAGCCTCGGCGCGACCCGCCGTTTCGTGCTCAAACCGCGCGGCGAAGGCCGCCGTCTGGCGCTGGATCTGCCGCATGGCAGCCTGCTGGTGATGGCGGGTGCGACGCAGGCCAGTTATCGCCATGCCTTGCCGGCGACTGCGCGGCCGGTGTCCGAGCGGGTGAATCTGACGTTCCGGAGGGTTCTGCCGGTCTCGGCAAGTTGTTGATTCGCAAGGTAGGCGTCGGATTGGTCTGATCCACCGATCCCGTTCCGGGCGAAGCCCGGGCTTGTGCCGAAGTCCTTGAAATCGCTACAATCGCCGGTTCACACACATCAGTCGGACGGCCTCTGGCCGCCGGGAGCGCTATGGCCCGCATCACCGTGGAAGATTGCCTGGAAGTCGTCGACAACCGTTTCGAGCTCGTCATGATGGCCGCCAAGCGCGCCCGTCAGCTCGCCAACGGCGTCGAGCCGCAGCTCGACAACAGCGAAGCGAACGACAAGCCGACGGTGCTGGCGCTGCGCGAAATCGCCGCCCGACGCATCGACAACGGCTACATCGATGCCGTCGAGAAGTCCGAGCGTGAGCGCAAGGAGCGCGAAGCGCTCGAATGGGCCGCCGCGGAAGTGGTGGCCGACGACGATCTGTCGAAGGGCGACGACCTGTAATTCCGATCGCATCCTCCGGCCTCGCATCTGCGTTCACGAAGCCCCGCTCCGGCGGGGCTTCGCCGTTTCCGGGCTCTCGCCGGTCGCCATGCAGGTCGCCACGGACCGTCTCCCAAAGTCCGGCGTTTCCGCTTAGTCTTCGGGCATGAGTCAACTTGAGCCGATCCTCGCCGGTCCCACGCCCGCGCCCGACGCGGAGCTGCCGGACTACGTCCGCGCGCTGGAGGCGGCGGCGATCTATCTGCCCGAGGACCAGCGCGCCACGCTCGTCCGCGCCTGGCGCGTCGGCGCCGCCGCGCACGCCGGCCAGACCCGCAAATCCGGCGAGCCCTACATCACCCACCCGGTGGCCGCGGCTACCGTGCTGGCGGAGCAGGGCGTGGACATCGAGACGCTGGTGGCGGCGATCCTGCACGACACCATCGAGGACACGCCGCTGACCCGCGAGGAAATCGCCTCGGAGTTCGGCGCGACGGTGGCCGACCTCGTGGAAGGCGTCACCAAACTGGACAAGCTGCAGTTCCGCGATCGCCAGGAAGCCGCGGCGGAAAGCTTCCGCAAGATGATGCTGGCGATGGCGCGCGATCTGCGCGTGATCCTGATCAAGCTCGCGGATCGTCTGCACAACATGCGCACGCTCGGCGCGCAGAGCGCGGAGGCGCGCACGCGCATCGCGCGCGAAACGCTGGAGATCTACGCGCCGATCGCGCAGCGGCTGGGCATGAACCTGATCAAGGCCGAGTTGCAGGATCTCGGCTTCCGCGCGCTGCATCCCTGGCGTCATGCCGTCCTGGCGCGCCGCATCCGCACCCAGCCGGTGGTGCGGCGCGAGGCGCTGGCGAAGATCGAGGCGCAGCTCGCGCAGCGGCTGGTGAAGGAGGGTTTCGACTTCCGCCTCGTGGGCCGGGTGAAGTCGCCCTGGAGCATCTACACCAAGATGCGCGCCGAGGGCAAAACCTTCACCCAGGTGATGGACATGTTCGGTTTCCGCCTGATCGTGCGCTCGGTGCCGGAGTGCTATCACGCGCTCGGCGTGGTGCATTCGGTGTTCAAGCCGGTGGACGGGCGGTTCCGCGATTTCGTGGCCATCCCCAAGGCCAACGGGTATCAATCGCTCCACACCGTGCTGTTCGGGCCGTACGGATCGCCGATCGAAGTGCAGATCCGCACCGAGGAAATGGACCTCATCGCCGAACGCGGCATCGCGGCGCACTGGTCGTACAAGCACGGCGGCAGCGCGAACAGCGCGCAGAACCGCGCCCAGTCGTGGGTGGCGAACCTGATCGAATCCCAGCGCGCGACCGGCTCCTCGCTCGAATTCCTGGAAAACGTGAAGATCGACCTGTTCCCGGACGAGGTCTATCTGTTCACGCCCAAGGGCGACATCATGGCGCTGCCGCGCAATTCGACCACGCTGGATTTCGCCTACGGCGTGCATACCGACGTCGGCAATCATGCGGTGGCGGCGCGCGTGGACAAGAGGCTGGTGCCGCTGCGCACCAAGCTCGTCAGCGGCCAGAGCGTCGAGATCATCACCGCGAAATCGGCGGCGCCGAAACCGCAATGGCTTGAGTTCGTGGTCACCGGCAAGGCCCGCACCGCGATCCGCCATCAGCTCAAGCAACTGGAACACGAGGATGCGGTGCAGTTGGGACATCGCATGCTCGACCGCGCGCTGGAAGGGCTCGGCAGCTCGCTCGACCGTTTGCCGCAGGCGCGTCTCGAAACGTATCTCGCCGATCACCGGTATCCGCGGCTGGAGGCGCTGCTGGCCGACATCGCGTTGGGCAACCGCATGCCGACCCAAGTGGCGCAAGTGTTGGCGCATCGGCTCCCCGACAAGAGCGATGCGGTGGATCTCGCCTTCGGTGCGCGCCAGGGCGAGAAGATCCTGATCACCGGCGCCGAGCGTGGCGTGGTGACGTTCGCGAACTGCTGCATGCCGATCCCCGGCGACGACGTGATGGGCTATCACACCGCCGGTCGCGGCGTCGTGGTGCATCGCACCGATTGCGCGAACCTTGCGGAATACCGCAAGTCGCCGGAACGCTGGGTGTCGATCGGCTGGGACCGCGAGATCACCGGCGATTACCAGGTCGCGCTGCGGATCGAGGTGGACAATCGCCCCGGCGTGCTCGCGCAGGTCGCCGCGGCGATCGCGGTCGCCGATTCGAACATCGATTCGGTCGAGTACCTCGATCGCGACAAGAACATCGCGGTCATCCGCTTCGGCATCGAGGTCAGCGATCGCACCCATCTCGCCGATGTGATACGCCGCGTGCGCCGCCTCGGCGTCGTGCACGGCGTCCAGCGGATGTAGGTCGGGCCTGGCCCGGCATCACGATCGATCGGTCGACGCCGCATGTGACGTTAAACTACCGAAATCCTCCCTTTCCGAGCCCATTCCATGCCCCGCGAGCCCATCCAATCCTCCGCCGCTCCCGCCGCCATCGGCCCGTATTCGCAGGCCACCCGCGTCGGCGACATGGTGTTCCTGTCCGGGCAGATTCCGCTGGACCCGAACTCCGGACTCATCGTCGAAGGCGACATCACCGAACAGGCGCGGCAGGCGTTCGCGAACCTGCGCGCGGTCTGCCAGGCCGCCGGCGGTTCGTTTGACGACATCGTCCGCGTCGGTCTCTACCTCACCGATCTGTCCGAGTTCGCTGCGGTCAACGCGGTGATGCAGGATGTGTTCTCGGCGCCGTATCCGGCGCGTTCGACCATCGAAGTGTCGGCGCTGCCCCGCGGTGCGAAGTTCGAGGTCGATGCGATCATGGTGCTGGGCTGATCGCACGGCACTGCTCGCCGCATCCCGCAGCGTCGCGTTCCTGAGTCCGCGCACGCACTCATCCGCATGCCTGCCGCGCCGCCACGTCGCACACCGCAGCTCGATCCGGCCGCACAGCCGCTGACCGCGCTCAGCGGCGTCGGCGCCGCGGTCGCCGAGAAACTGGCCGCGCGCGGGCTGCTGACGCTGCAGGACCTGTGGTTCCACCTCCCGCGTCAGTACGAGGATCGCACCTCGCTCACGCCCATCCGGAAACTGCAGCCGGGCCTGCCGGCGCAGATCGAGGGTACGGTGGAAGCGGTCGAGCGCGGCTTCCGCTACCGGCCGATGCTGCGCGTCGCGATCGGCGACGATTCGTACGCGACGCTCGTGTTGCGGTTCTTCCATTTCCGTTCGCAGCAGGTGGCGCAGTTCGCGCCGGGTACGCGGGTCCGCGTGTACGGCACGCCGCGGCCCGGACAACACGGGCTGGAAATCGTGCATCCGAGCTATCGCATCCTCGGCGGTGCGGGCGAGGTCGAACTCAGCGACCGTCTCGATCCGGTGTATCCGGCGATCGAGGGCATCGGCCCCGCGGTATTGCGCAAACTCATCGATCAGGCGCTGCAGCGGCTGCCGGACGAGCGCGCGATGGAACTGCTGCCGGCCGATCTCCTCGCGCACGAAGCGCTGTGCGCCGGCCTGCCGTCGCTGCGCGAAGCGCTGCTGACGCTGCATCGCCCGCCGCAGGGCAGCGACGTGCAGGCGCTGCTGGCCGGTACGCATCCGGCGCAGCGCCGGCTGGCGCTGGAAGAACTGCTGGCGCATCACCTCACCCTGCGCAACCAGCGGATCGCCATGCAGGCGCACAGCGCGCCGCCGCTGCGGGCGGTGCGGCGCGCGAGCGCGCTGCGCAAGTCGTTGCCGTTCGCGCTGACCCGCGCGCAGGAACGCGTGTTCGCCGAGATCCGCGACGACCTCGCAAAGCCGGTGCCGATGCTGCGGCTGGTGCAGGGCGACGTCGGCAGCGGCAAGACCGTGGTTGCGGCGATGGCTGCGCTGCTGGCGGTGGAAGAGGGCCGGCAGGCCGCGCTGATGGCGCCGACCGAACTGCTGGCGGAGCAGCATCTGGCCAACCTGCGCGGTTGGCTCGAACCGCTGGGCGTGCGCGTGGTCTGGCTGGCGGGCAAGGTCACCGGCAAGGCCCGCGAGGCGGTGCTCGCCGAGATCGCGGGCGGTGCGGCGCAGGTGGTGGTCGGCACGCACGCGCTGATGCAGGAAGGCGTGGTCTTCCGCGATCTCGCATTGGCCATCGTCGACGAACAGCATCGCTTCGGCGTGCATCAGCGCCTCGCGCTGCGCGACAAGGGCAGCGCAGGCACGCAGGTGCCGCATCAGCTGGTGATGACGGCGACGCCGATTCCGCGCACCCTGGCGATGGCCGCGTATGCGGATCTCGATGTTTCCGCGATCGACGAACTGCCGCCCGGGCGCACGCCGGTGCAGACCGTGGTGTTGAGCGCGGAGCGTCGCCCGGAGCTGATCGAACGCATCCGCGCCGCGTGCGCGGAGGGCCGGCAGGCGTATTGGGTCTGCACATTGATCGACGACAGCGACGAAGTCGTGGCCCAGGCCGCGCAGAGCACCTACGATGCATTGACGCAGCAACTTCCGGCGCTGCGGATCGCGCTCGTGCACGGGCGGCTGAAGGCCGCCGAGAAACAGAAGACGATGGCGGCGTTCAAGGCCGGCGAGCTGCAGTTGCTGGTCGCGACGACCGTGATCGAGGTCGGCGTGGACGTGCCGAACGCCTCGCTGATGATCATCGAAAACGCCGAGCGGCTCGGTCTCGCGCAGTTGCATCAGTTGCGTGGCCGGGTCGGGCGCGGCAGCGCGGCCTCCAGCTGCGTGCTGCTGTACCAGTCGCCGCTGTCGCAGATGGCGCGGCAGCGGCTGGCGACGATGCGCGAAACCAACGACGGTTTCGTCATCGCCGAAAAGGATCTCGAACTGCGCGGCCCGGGCGAACTGCTCGGCACCCGCCAGACCGGCCTCGCGGCGTTCCGCATCGCCGATCTCGGTCGCGATGCGGCCCTGCTGCCGACCGTGCAGCGTATCGGTGACGCGCTGCTGAAGACTTCGCCGGAACTCGCCGAGCGCATCACCGGACGCTGGGTGGGCGGCGCTGCGCGTTACGCCAGCGCCTGAGCGCGCTGCTGAGGGCGTCAGCAGGCCGCGTCGTCGCCCTCGACCGGGCAGTAGATGTCGTGCAGGGTTTCGATCAACCGGTGGACCGGTCCTTCCGCCACCGAGTAATAGACGTTCTGCGATTCGCGCCGGGTCTGCACCCAGCCACCTTCGCGCAATACGGCCAGATGCTGCGACAGCGCCGACTGGCTCAGTTCGACCTCGGCATTGATTTCGCCCACGGTACGTTCGCCGTCGATCAGCAGGCACATCACCCGCAGCCGTTGCGGGTTGGACAAGGCCTTCAGCAGGTCCGCGGCCTGTTCGGCCTGCGCCTGCATCGTCGCGCCGAGCGCAGGCGAGGAAGGCTTCCGGCGGGATGCGGCGGCCATGCTCAGGACCTCTCTTCGGAGCCGCCGCTCTCGACCCAGCGCAGCCAGCCGCCGGCCAGCGACAGCGGCCGGTCGAATCCGAGGCGTTTCAGCGCCTCGGCGGCGAGCGCGGAACGGCCGCCGGTGCGGCAGTAGAGGATCACCGGTTCGCGCCGGTGCGACAGGTTCGGGTCGGTCCTGAAATTCACCGCCGGGTGCGCGTCGACCTGGAATTCCAGCATGCCGCGCGGAATGTTCACCGCCCCGGGCAGATGGCCCTCGGCGAACTCGGCCGGCTCGCGGACATCGATGACCGGCGTGCCGGCGGTCTGCAGCACGTGCAGCCGTGCGGGGTCGATTTCCTCGATGACGGCACGGGCCTGAGCGACGAGGTCCTGGGCGGTGTAGGTCATGAACGGGTCTCCGGTGCGAGGTTGACAGCCTAGCAAAGTCTAATTAAGATATTTCTAAATTAGATTTATATCAAATAATATTCGGCGAGTCGACCGAACACCCTGGGAGGGGCCATGAGCAATATCGTCGTGATCGGAGCGGGTCTCAGCGGCATGAGCGCGGCTTACGAACTGCGTGAGATCCTCGGCAAGGGGCATCGGATCACCGTCGTCGGTGACGGCGAGCGGTTCAGCTTCACGCCCTCGAATCCCTGGGTGGCGGTGGGCTGGCGCAAGCCGGACGAGATCACCCTGCAGGCCGGTGACTTCCTTTCGAAAAAGGGCATCGACTTCCGCGCCGACGGTGCGGCGAAGATCGATGCCGAGGGCCATCGGATCGTGACCGGCGACGCCACCTCGCTCGAATACGATTACCTGTTGATCTGCACCGGGCCGAAGCTCGCGTTCGACGAAGTGCCCGGCAGCGGCCCGGACGGCGGTCATACCCAATCGGTGTGCACCACGCCCCACGCGCAACACGCCTGGGAAGCCTACGAGGCGTTCCTGGCGCATCCGGGCCCGGTCGTGGTCGGTGCGATGGCCGGCGCGAGCTGCTTCGGCCCGGCCTACGAATTCGCGATGATCCTCGATGCCGATCTGCGCAAGCGGAAACTGCGCGACAAGGTGCCGATGACCTTCGTCACGAGCGAACCCTATATCGGCCACATGGGCCTGGGCGGAGTCGGCGATTCCAAGGGCATGATGGAATCCGAGCTGCGCCAGCGCCACATCAAGTGGATCACGAACGCCAGGGTGAAAGAGGTGCGCGAAGGCGAGATGCATGTCGTCGAGCACGACGACAAGGCGCAGCCGGTCAGGGAACACGTGCTGCCGTTCGCGTATTCGATGATGCTGCCGGCGTTCAAGGGCGTCGATGCGGTCGCGGCGGTCGAAGGCCTGTGCAATCCGCGCGGTTTCGTGATCGTCGACAAGCACCAGCGCAGCCCGAAATTCCCGCGGATCTTCGCCGCCGGCGTCTGCGTGGCGATTCCGCCGGTCGAGGCCACGCCCATTCCGACCGGCGCGCCGAAGACCGGTTTCATGATCGAGTCGATGGTCACCACCATCGTCCGCAACATCGCAGCCGACATGAAGGGCGAACCCGCGACCTTCGAAGGCACCTGGAACGCGGTCTGCCTCGCCGACATGGGCGACACCGGCGCCGCATTCGTGGCGCTGCCGCAGATTCCGCCGCGCAACGTCACCTGGACCAAGATCGGCAAGTGGGTCCACGTGGCCAAGATCGCGTTCGAAAAATACTTCCTCTACAAGATGCGCAACGGTACCAGCGAGCCGATCTACGAAAAGTACGTGCTCAGCGCGCTGGGCATCGAGCGCCTGAAATGACAGTTCCCCAACGATCCGGAGCCCTTTCATGAATCTCGACCGTGCCGTGATGGCCTTCGCTGGCGTGATGATCTTCGTCAGCCTGGCCCTGACCCATTTCGTGTCGCCCTGGTTCTGGCTGTTCACCGCCCTCATCGGCGCGAACCTGCTGGTGGCCAGCCTCACCGGCTTCTGCCCGGCGGCGATCCTCTTCCGCAAACTCGGCGTGGCCAGCGGGTGCGCATTCAAATGAACGGAATCCTGCGATTCGTCGGCTTCGCGCCGGTCTTCGCCCTGATCGCCACGATGGCCGGATGCGGCAGCGATCCGGCTGAACGCGTTGCGGCGCCGTTGCCGAAGCTCGACACGTTCGTCGTCGCCGCGGACACCGCGACCGGCGGTCGCGCCTGGGACGGTACGGTCGAGGCGGTACGCGAGGCCGTGCTCTCGGCGCAGACCGCGGGCCGCGTGACCGCGGTCGATGCGGACGTGAACGACCGCGTCGCCGCGGGACAGATCCTGCTGCGTCTGACCGTGGTCGAGCAGCAGGCCGGCGTCGATGCGGCACGTGCGCAACTGCGCGCGGCCGAAGCTTCGGCGGTGGAGGCGGAGCGCCAATTCCAGCGCTTCTCCGCGCTCGCGAAGGACAACTACGTGTCGCGCGCGCAGCTCGACCAGACCCGATCGGCGCGCGATGCCGCCAACGCGGCGCGCGATGCCGCCCGCGCACAGTTGTCGTCCGCGGGCCAGAACGCCGATTACACGACGGTCCGCGCGCCGTACGCCGGCATCGTGTCCGCGCGTCGGGTCGAGCCGGGCGAAACCGTGAATCCCGGGCAGCCGTTGCTGACGGTCTACGCACCCGACGATCTGCGCATCGAAGTGCGCGTGCCGCAGTCGGCCGCCGAATCCATCCGCGCCCAGCCCGGTGCCCGCGTGCTCTTCGACGATGGCATCGCCGTGGATGCGCGCGAAGTGGTCGTGTATCCCGCCGCCGATCCGGCCAGCCACAGCGTTCCAGTGCGCGTGCTGCTGCCGCGCATGGCCGGAGCAATCGCACCGGGGACCACGGCGAAGGTCGTGTTCCCGATCGGCGGCGATGCGCGCGCGTTGCGGGTGCCTACGGCATCGGTGCTGCGCCGCGGTGAACTGACCGCGGTCTACGTGGTGAAGGATGGCCGCGTGCTGCTGCGCCAATTGCGTCTGGGCGCGTCCGAAGGCGGCACGGTCGAAGTCCTGGCCGGCCTGCGTGCGGGCGATGTCGTGGCGCGCGATCCGGAGGCGGCGGTGCAGGCCATCGCGCTGCAGCGCGATGCCGTGGGAGCCGGACATGGCTGATCCGAATGCGACCGCCGCTGGGCCGCGACCCGAGGTGCGGCAGCCCCCGCGGCTCGGTTTCTCCGGCCGCATCGCCAGGGCATTCCAGGCGAATCCATTGACGCCGATCCTGGCGTTGATGGGGCTGATGCTCGGCCTCGTCGCCGTGCTGATCACGCCGCGCGAGGAAGAGCCGCAGATCGACGTGACCATGGCGAACGTGTTCGTGCCGTTCCCCGGCGCATCGTCGCGCGATGTCGAACAACTGGTCAGTTATCCGCTTGAGCAGAAATTGTCCGAAATCGAGGGTGTGAAACACGTCTATTCGATCAGCCGTCCGGGCATGGCGGTGCTGACGGTCGAATACACCGTCGGCGTCGAGCGCCAGCCGGCGATCGTGCGTCTCTACAACCAGGTGTTCTCCAATGCCGACTGGATGCCATCGGGCGTCGGTATCGGCCAGCCGCTGATCAAGCCCAAGGGCATCGACGACGTGCCGGTGATGGCGTTGACGCTCTGGTCAGACGATGCGGACACCGGCGTCGAAGAACTCTCGGCGGTGGCGCGCACGCTGGAAACAGAACTCAAGCGGGTGCCCGGGACCCGTGATGTCTACACCATCGGCGCGCCTGACCGCGTGGTCGCGGTGACCCTGGAGCCCGCCCGCCTCGCCGCGTTCGGGCTCAGCGTCGGCGAAGTCGCGCAGTCGCTGCAGGCGGCGAACGTGGTGCGTCATGTCGGCGAACGCGTCGGCCCGGATGGTGCCGGCCAGGACCATGCCGTGCCGGTCACCGCCGGTCGTTTCCTGGCAGATCGCGATGATGTCGCGCAACTGGTGCTGGGCATGCAGGACGGCAAACCGGTGACGCTGACGGATGTCGCCGACGTGCGCGCCGGGATCGACGTCCCGTCGACCTACGTCTGGCACGGTGCGCCCGCGGGACAACCGGGGCCGAAGGCCGGCACCGCAGCCGCGCTGACGATCGCCATCGCCAAGAAGCCGGGCAGCAACGCCGCCGACATCACCTCGGCGATCGCGGAACGGGTCGAAGTCCTGCGCGGCGAGCTGATCCCGGATGCGGTCCACGTCGATATCGTGCGCGATTACGGCCAGACCGCCACCGACAAGGCGCAGAAGCTCATCCAGAAACTGTTCTTCGCGACGATGTCGGTGGTGCTGCTGGTGTTGTTCGCGCTCGGCAAGCGCGAAGCGCTGGTGGTCGGCGCCGCGGTCGTGCTCACGCTCGCGCTGACGTTGTTCGCCTCCTGGGCGATGGGCTTCACGCTCAACCGGGTCTCGCTGTTCGCGCTGATCTTCTCGATCGGCATCCTCGTCGACGATGCCATCGTCGTGGTCGAGAACATCCACCGGCACATGGCCCGCGGCGGCAGGACGCTGATCGAAGCGATTCCGCCGGCGGTCGACGAAGTCGGCGGCCCGACGATCCTGGCGACCTTCACCGTGATCGCCGCGCTGCTGCCGATGGCCTTCGTCAGCGGTCTGATGGGGCCGTACATGCGGCCGATCCCGATCAATGCCTCCGCGGGCATGGTGCTGTCGCTGGCGGTGGCGCTGGTGGTGACGCCGTGGCTGTCGCTGAAGCTGCTGAAGCCGCACGTCGCGCATCACGAAGCAAACATCGGCGCGGGTGCCGGCGCGGGCGAATCGCGCCTGCATCGGATGTTCTCGTGGGCGATGACGCCGTTCCTCGCCGGCGAGCGCGGGCCGCGGCGCCGGCGCTGGCTGTTCGGCGGGATGGCGGTTCTGGTGTTGTTGGCGGCGAGCCTCGCGGTGTTCCAGCTCGTGGTGCTGAAGATGCTGCCGTTCGACAACAAGTCGGAGATCCAGGTGGTCGTCGACATGCCGGAAGGCAGCACGCTCGAAACCACCAATGCGCTGCTCGTCGAACTGGCGGCGACCGCATCGACGTTCCCGGAAGTCTCAAGTTTCCAAGGGTATGCCGGCACCTCCGCGCCGATCAACTTCAATGGGCTGGTGCGCCAGTACTTCCTGCGCAGCGGCGCCAACGTCGCCGATCTGCAGGTGAACCTGGTCGACAAGCATCATCGCGACCGCAAGAGTCACGACATCGCCCGCGCGATGCGACCGGAGCTCGATGCCATCGGCCGTCGCTATGGCGCATCGGTGAAAGTGGTGGAGGTGCCGCCGGGCCCGCCGGTGCTGGCGCCGCTGGTCGCCGAGATCTATGGCCCGGATGACGCCGTCAGCCGCAAGGTCGCGCAGGCGCTGGCGGCGCGTTTCCGCGATACGGACGGCATCGTCGACATCGACACCACGGTGGAGAAGGCCGCGCCGCGCGAAGTGCTGGTGGTCGATCGCGAACGGGCGACCCGGCTCGGGGTGGATCAATCGACCATCGCGAACACGCTGGCGGCCGCGGTCGGTGGTTACGACGCCACGTACGTGCAGGACGGCATCTCGCGTCGTCCGCGCCCGGTGCGCCTGCGCGTGCCGGTGTCCGAACAGGCGAGCCTCGAACGCCTGCTGCAACTGTCGGTGAAGGGCGGGCAGGGACAGGCCGTGCCGCTGTCCGAAGTGACCCGGACCGTGGGTGCGGCGTGGGACGGCGCGATCCATCACAAGGATCTGCTGCCGGTGGTCTACGTGATGGGCGACGAGGCCGGAGAACTCGACAGCCCGCTGTACGGCATGTTCGATGTCGTCGGCCAGGTTTCCGACAACACCGTCGGCGAGCGGACGCTGTCGCAGTTCTTCGTCCGCCAGCCGGACAGCACCGCCGGTTACGCGATCAAATGGGACGGCGAGTGGCAGATCACCTACGAGACCTTCCGCGACATGGGCATCGCCTACGCCGCCGGACTGGTGCTGATCTATCTCCTGATCGTCGCGCAGTTCCGCAGCTATCTGGTGCCGCTGGTGATCATGGCGCCGATCCCGATGACCGTGATCGGCGTGATGCCGGGGCACGCGTTGCTGGGGGCGCAGTTCACGGCCACATCGATGATCGGCATGATCGCGCTGGCCGGCATCATCGTGCGCAATTCCATCCTGCTGGTGGATTTCATCAATCAGGCGGTGGGCGAGGGCAGGACGCCGGCCGAAGCGGTGATCGAGGCCTGCGCGGTCCGCGCACAGCCGATCGTGCTGACCGCGGCGGCGGCGATGCTGGGCGCGTTCTTCATCCTCGACGACCCGATCTTCAACGGTCTCGCGGTCTCGCTGATCTTCGGCATTTTCGTCAGCACCGTGCTCACGCTGATCGTCATTCCGCTACTCTATTTCGTGCTGCTGGAGCGCAACGCCGCGAAGGAGAAAACCACATGACCGATGCCCCCGATATCCGCGTCCTGCTCGAGCAGGAAGGGCCTTACGCCTTCAAGGTGAATTTCGAAGGCGCCGATCTGGCGGCCCTGCATACCGACGAGCCCGCGCCGCTGGGAGCGGGCGCCGGCCCGAATCCCTCGGCGATCCTGCTGGCCAGCATCGCCAACTGTCTCGGCGCCAGCCTGCTGTTCGCGCTGCGCAAGTTCAGGAACGCGCCAGGCCCGATCCGCGCCGAGATCGTCGCGCGCAAGGAGCGCAATGCCGAAGGCCGTTGGCGGATTCCGCGCGCCGAGGTCACGATCCACTTGTCCGACAAGGCGGCCGATCTCGAACACTTCGATCGCGTGCTCGCCCAGTTCGAGCAGTTCTGCATCGTCACCCAGAGCGTGCGCGAGGGCGTGGATGTCGCGGTGCGCATCGTCGACGCCGACGGTGTGGTCCGGGAGCCGGGCGCTTGAGCGACGGGCACCTGCCCCGTTCCGAGGCGCGGACATGGCCCGGTGCCGCGCGCGTGCGGCGGATTCCGGCCTTGGCCCGGACAAAAGCCATCCCCATCTTCCTCGTATCGGCGTCACGCGGACGACCCTGCTTCGCCCGTGTCGCCACGACCCCGGAGGATTGATCCATGTCCGATGCAGATGCCAGTCTCCGAATCGCATGCCCGGCCTGTCATGCGCTCAACCGCGTGCCGGCCGCGCGTCTCGCCGATGCGCCGGTCTGCGGGCGCTGCAAGGCGCCCTTGTTCGCCGCGCATCCGCTTGCGCTCGATGTCGAGGGCTTCGAGCGCCACGTCGTGCAGTCGGATCTGCCGGTGCTCGTCGATTTCTGGGCGCCGTGGTGTCAGCCGTGCCTGATGATGGCGCCGCACTTCGAAGCCGCCGCAGGCGAGCTGGAGCCTGCGTTCCGGCTGGCCAAGATCGACACCCAGGCGCATCCCGCGCTCGGCGCGCGATTCGCCGTCCGCAGCATTCCGACCCTCGTGCTGTTCCGCGGCGGACGCGAGATCGCGCGCCAGTCCGGCGCGATGGGCGCCGGCGACATCGCCCGCTGGGCGCGTGCGCACGCGCGCTGAGTCATTCCACCCCGTTCACGCTCAGGAGTTCGTCATGTCCGGTCTTCCCTTGCGTTTTCTTCTGGGCGCCATCGTCGTCGCGATGTTTCCCGTGGCGGCCTTCATGGTGAGTGGGGCCACGACCGAGACCGCGCCGGCCTCCGCAGCAGAACCCGCGGCCGGCGCGACGACCGCCTCCGGTGTCGCGCTGTTGCGTCCGCGCGAGGGTCTGTTCGTCGCCGGTCAGCCGGGCGCGGGCGACTGGTCGGCGCTGGCCGCATCGGGCGTCCGCACCGTCGTCAATCTGCGTCCGGAGGGCGAGTTGAAGGGGCGCGACGAACGTGCGGAGGTCGCCGCCGCCGGCATGCGTTATGTCGAGCTGCCGGTGTCGGGGCCCGCCGACATCACGCCGGAAAACGCGAAGGCGCTGTCCGCACTGCTCGCGCAGGCCGATGGCCCGGTGCTGGTGCACTGCGCGAGCGGCAATCGCGTCGGCGGCCTGCTCGCGGTGGCGATGGCGCAGAACGGCATGTCGACCGCGCAGGCGCTGGATTTCGGCCGCATCGCCGGCATGAAATCGATCGAAGGACGCGCGCGCGAAGTCATCGAACAGGCGGTTGAAGAGGACGCGCCCGCGCGCTGCCTCGCCGCGCGCGACACCGCCGATCCGTCGCAATGCCCCGCGGGCGGCTGATCCGGCAGCCTTTCATCCGGCGCGGCAGCGCGCCGGATCAGAAGCGATCGATCGGCAGTTTCAGATAACGCACGCCGTTGTCCTCGGGCTCCGGCAGCCGCCCCGCGCGGATGTTGACCTGCACCGACGGCAGCAGCAGCGTGGGCATCGCCAGGGTGGCGTCGCGCGCGGTGCGCACGGCGACGAAGGCGTCCTCGTCGATGCCGTCGCGCACGTGGATGTTGCCGGCCTTCTGCGCGGCGATGGTGGTTTCGCAGGCGTAGGCGCGGCCGCCGGGCGCGTAGTCGTGGCAGACGAAGACGCGGGTGTCGTCCGGCAACGCGAACAGGCGCTGGATCGAGCGATAGAGCATGTGCGCGTCGCCGCCGGGGAAATCACAGCGCGCCGTGCCGCCGTCGGGCATGAAGATCGAATCGCCGACGAACAGCGCATCGCCGCCGATGCGATAGGCCACGCTGTCGTTGGTATGGCCCGGCACCGCGACGATCTCGGCTTCGAGGCTGCCGATCGCGAAGCGTTCGCCGTCGGCGAACAGACGATCGAACTGCGAGCCGTCGACCGGGAAGTGTTCGCCGAGATTGAAGATCGGCCGGAACGTCTTCTGCACCGTGCGGATGCCTTCGCCGATCGCGAGCGTCGCGTCGGCGAATCGCGATTTCAGCCAGTGGCCGGCGCTGAGATGATCGGCATGCGCATGGGTTTCGAGGATCCAGCGGACGTCGAGTCCATGCGTGCGCGCATGATCGACCAACGCCTGCGCCGAGGTCGTCGCGGTCCGGCCGGATTTGGCGTCGAAGTCGAGCACCGGATCGACGATGGCGGCCTGTCGCGTCGCCGGATCGTGAACGACGTAGCTCCAGGTGCAACTGTCGCCGTGGAAGAAAGGCGTCACCTCTGCGCGCATGACGGACTCCGTCTGTGTGGATGCCCTCGATTCTAGCGCCCGGCGCGTGGCGTCTTCGGACGCGACCTCTTCAGGTCGCGTCTCCGGTTCCGGCGCCGACCGTGCATAATCCCGAGATGACCGAAAAACTTCCCCTGCTGATCGACACCGACCCGGGCGTGGACGACGCGCTCGCCCTGTTGATGGCCTTCGATGCGCCGCATCACGAGGTCGTCGCCCTCACCATCGCCGCCGGCAACGTCGGCCTGAAACATACCGTCGCCAACGCGCTGAAACTGTGCGAAGTCGCCGAGGTCGACGTGCCGGTGTTCGCCGGCTGCGACGCGCCGCTGCTGCATTCCGCGCCGGACGCGTCGTACGTGCATGGCCGCGACGGTTTCGGCGACATCGGCTACCCGCCCGCCGTCCGCCAGGTCGAAGCCGAACACGCGACCCGGGCGATGATCCGCCTGTCGCACGAACACGCCGGCCGGCTGGTCGTGTGCATGCTCGGTCCGCTGACCAATCTGGCGGTGGCGCTGAAGCTCGATCCGACCCTGCCGCAGCGGGTGGGCCGCATGGTGGTGATGGGCGGCGCCGTGACCGGGCAGGGCAACACGACGCCGATGGCCGAGTTCAACATCGGTTTCGACCCGGAGGCGGCGCACATCGTGTTCGAGGCCTTCGCCGCCGCCGGCGTGCCGGTGGAGGTCGCGGACTGGGAGGCGGTGGTCCGCCATGGGTTCCTGCATACCGAAGTCGACCGCTGGCTGCAGGCCGACCATCCGCGGGCGCGGTTCTACGACGCCATCTCGCGGAAGACCCGCGAATGGTCCGCGGGCCTGCGCGGCGCGCACTGGCACGCCGCCGATGCTCTGGCCATGGCGCTGCTGGTTGCCCCGGAAGGGGCGGTGGCACGCGAGCGCCGGCCGCTGCGGGTGGAATTGATCGGGACCGAGTCCCGCGGCGCCACCGTGGTGGACTGGGGGCGCCGCAGCGGCCGCGCGGACAATGCCGACATCCTGATGGCCTACGATCAGGCGGCCTTCGAGGCCCTGATCCGCAAGGCCCTGCGGGCCGGCTGAACGCGCGCGCCCGGGCTGGCTGCGGAGCGGGCACCTTGCGCGGGGACGTCTGTTCAGCTGCCGGCCCGGGGTCTTCCGCAGGCCAGGATCGGGCAGAGTGCGCGGAGGCTTGAGCCGGGGCGGGGCAGGCCGCTATAATGCCCGGCTTTCCGCTCAACTCTGGTGCCGCCATGAAGGCCGACATCCATCCCCAGTACCGCCAGGTCGTCTTCCAGGACGTGACCTCGGACTTCAAGATCCTCACCCGCTCGACCCTTGGCAGCAAGGAAACCGTCAAGTGGGAAGACGGCAACGAGTATCCGCTGATCAAGATCGATATCTCGTCCGCTTCGCACCCGTTCTACACGGGTCAGCACAAGATCATCGACACCAGCGGTCGCGTCGACAAGTTCCGCAAGCGCTACGGTAAGTAATCGCGTCCGCGCGACGCGGAGCGCCCTCGGCGACTCCGGCGTTCGTGCAGCGCGCCGTACGTTTCATCCGCAACGGCCGCCTTCCGGCGGCCGTTGTCGTGTCCGCGTGTCGGCGCGATAGGGCCTACGACCAAAGTCCAGACGTCGCGCCATGCGGAGGCGTCCGGATCGTTATGCGATAATCGAGCGGTGTCGCGACCGCGGTTGCGGCCTCCTTCCCCGAACGTTCCGCAGGCGCTGTCCGCGGACCACTTCACGACAACACCGCTTCATGGGAGTGCGCCGTGTCTCAACAGGATTCCAACGTCCCCACCCAGGTCACCGTGACCGCCGGCGACAAGTCGGTCGTTCTGCCGGTGCATGCACCGACCGTCGGCAGCGCGTGCATCGATATCGCAAAGCTGCCGAAGGAAACCGGCCTGTTCACCTACGACTCGGGCTTCACCGCGACCGCGTCGTGCCGTTCCGCCATCACCTACATCGACGGCGACAACGGCGTGCTGATGTATCGCGGTTATCCGATCGAACAGCTCGCCGAGCATTCGAGCTTCCTCGAAGTCGCCTATCTGCTGATGAACGGCGAACTGCCGGGCAAGGACGATTTCGCCACGTTCGAGCATGAGGTCACGCATCACACGATGATGCACGAGGCCTTCCGCACCTTCCTGTTCGGCTTCCGCCACGACGCGCATCCGATGGCGATGCTGGTCGGCATGCTGGGCTCGATGGCGAGCTTCTATCACAACACCCTCGATCTCGAGGACGCCGAACAGCGGCGCATGGCCGCGATCCGCCTGATCGCGAAGGTGCCGACGATCGCCGCCGCCTGCCATCGCTATTCGATCGGCTGGCCGAGCCGCTATCCGAAGAACAACCTCGAATACGTGACCCGCTTCCTGCACATGATGAAGGAAGTGCCGAGCGAGCCGCTTGAGCTGAATCCGGTCGCGGCGAAGGCGCTGGATCTGCTGTTCATCCTCCACGCCGACCACGAGCAGAACGCGTCGACCTCGACCGTGCGTCTGGTCGGTTCCACCGGCGCCAATCCCTACGCCTGC
The DNA here is from genome assembly GCA_011526085.1 of Lysobacter sp. Taxonomy (GTDB): domain Bacteria; phylum Pseudomonadota; class Gammaproteobacteria; order Xanthomonadales; family Xanthomonadaceae; genus Lysobacter_I; species Lysobacter_I hankyongensis. Next base: position 21,308 of record WYBC01000037.1, read on the forward strand.
GTCGCCGCCGGCGTTGCGGCGCTGTGGGGCCCGGCGCACGGCGGCGCCAACGAAGCCGTGCTGAAGATGCTGGAAGAGATCGGCCGCCCGGACAACGTGCAGTCCGCGGTCGACAAGGCGAAGGACAAGAATTCCGGTTTCCGGCTGATGGGCTTCGGCCATCGCGTGTACAAGAATTTCGACCCGCGCGCGAAGATCATCCGCGAGATGTGCCACAAGGTGCTGAACGAGCTGGGCGTCAACGATCCGCTGCTCGAAGTGGCGATGAAGCTCGAAGAGGCGGCGTTGAAGGACGACTACTTCGTGCAGCGCAAGCTCTATCCGAACGTCGATTTCTACTCGGGCATCATCTACAAGGCGCTGGGCATCCCGACCGAAATGTTCACGGTCATGTTCGCCATCGCCCGCACCGCCGGCTGGGTCGCGCACTGGCTGGAACAGCAGAACGACCCGGAAGCCAAGATCGGCCGCCCGCGCCAGATCTACACCGGTTACGACGCCCGCGATTACGCCGCGATCGACAAACGCTGACCGGATCTGCGTCACGCATCACCACGACCCCGCCGCGAGGCGGGGTTTTTCGTGGCCGTGCGGTCAACCGGGTGTCCGCTCGCGCGTTTCGCGATATCGGTGGCGCCTGCCATCGCCGTGCGAGAAAGGAATTCCGATGACCCAGACGATCGTCATATCCCCGTATCCGTCCCGATGGGCGTCCCGCTGTCTGCGCTGGTGCGCATCCATGTCGCTCCTGTTATGCGCCTGCGCCACGGCCCACGCGCAGAGCGGTTGCACCCCGGTGGCGTTGACGCCTGAAACCCCGGGCAAGGACATCTGTTACGGCACCGCGGCCTGGCGGGAACCGACGCTGGGCGGGATCTGGCTGCAGCAGCGGTTCGATTTCCATCGTGCGCCGGGCGCGAGCGACACCACGCCCGCGCCGTTGATCGTCTGGGCTCATCCGAATGGCGCCAGCAAATCGATCGCGCCCGGCTCGGGGGCCGACAACGTGCTGCTCAAGCCTGCCCTGGCCGCGGGATTTTCGTTCGCTTCGGTGGAGTTCCGTCATCCGGTGGTCAACGAGAACGAAGCGGATTCGCCGACCGATCCCGGCGTTCCGCACCGCGACCTGGCGCGTGCGCTGCAATTCATCCGCGCGAATGCCGCCGCGTTGGGGATCGACCGCCGCAATGTCTTCGTGGTCGGCGGTTCGCGCGGCACCTTGTCGCTGTGGACCGTGCTGCAGGACGACATGGCGATTCCGACCAGCCCGGACCCGGTCGCGCGCCAGTCGACGCGGGCGAATGCGGTGTTCGCCTACAACGCCCAGACCACTTACGACGGACGCGAATTCGCCGATCTGTTCCTGGTCGAAGCGGAGCGTCCGTCGTTCAAGGCGGCATGGCAGGCGCAACATCCGAAATACGCGCAGTTCGGCAGTTCGATCCAGAGCGCGAGCGCGGACGACCCGCCGGTGATGCTGCGCTACGACCAGGCGTTCGTGGGGCGACTGGTCACGCTGCAGGAATTGGCGGCCGTCGACTCGTTGCACTATCCGGACTATGGGCTGGCGATCTGCGCGGCGTATCGCATTGCCGGGATCGGTATGCGCTGTACGGTCGAAGCCGATCCGCGATTCGATGGGGCAGCGGGCTACGAGGGATACGTGGCGTTTTTCCTCCAGCATCTTCGCGGCCGTTCGAAACCGGTCCTGCCGGCTGCCGTGTCCGCGCCATCGGCTGCGAGCAAGCGCGAGGCGGACCGCCCGGTCACGGCGACAGCGACGCGCCGGTCGGTACGGTCGAAATAGCACGCCGGCCGCGGCGCGGCGAAGGGCGCCGCGCCGTGAAAACGGTCCGCAGGGCGACAATGTCCGCCCCACGAGGTCCCGTCACGCCAGCAGCGAGCGCAGCATCCAGGCGTTCTTCTCGTGGATGTTGAGGCGCTGGGTCATCAGGTCGGTGGTCGGATCGTCGCCAGCGTTGTCGGCGATCTTCAGCACCTTGCGGCCGGTGCGGCAGACCGCCTCGTTGCCGCTGACCAGCTGGCGCACCATCTCGCGCCAGTCGGCGGTGTCGGTGAGGCCCGGTTCCTCGGGAATGCTGGTGAGCCGGATGAACTCGGCGTAGGAACCGGGCGCATTGAAGCCGAGGGCGCGGATGCGCTCCGCGGTTTCGTCCAGCGCGGTCCACTGCTCGGTGTACTGGCCTTCGAACATCACGTGCAGGGTGTTGAACATCGGCCCGGTGACGTTCCAGTGGAAATTGTGCGTCTTGAGGTACAGGGTGAAGCTGTCGGCGAGGAAGCGCGAGAGGCCCTCGGCGATCTTCCTGCGGTCGCTGCCGGAGATCCCGATGTCGATCTGCGGAGCGCCGGTCGCGGCGTCGGCCTTCGCGGCGGCTTTGTCGGTCTTGCCGGACCTGCTCGATTCGGACTTGTTCGATTCTGATTTGCTCGATTTGGCCATGGCTCGTCTCCGGGCGGGGGATGGATCAGACTATGGTCCTCCAAATCGTATTCAAAAACCGTTTTCCGAACACGCTGATCGATGAGCACGACCGAACCCGCCCGGCGCCGCCCCGCGCCCGGCAAACCGCACGACCCCACGCTGCAGACCGCCCGTCGCGCCATCGATGGCGCGCTGGCGCGCGACCGCGGCCGGCTGATGGGCCTGTGGTCGCGCTGGAGCGGCAAACCGGACGACGTCCCGGCGCAGGCGGCCTTCGCAGAGGCCCTGGCCGCTTCGGTCGCGGCGCGCGAGGCCCGCGCTGCGGCGCTGCCGACCGATGCCGCGGTCGACGAGGCCCTGCCCATCGCCGCCGAGGCCGAGCGCATCGTGCAGCTGATCCGCGAACACCAGGTGGTGGTGATCGCCGGCGAGACCGGCTCCGGCAAGACCACGCAGTTGCCGAAGCTGTGCCTCGCCGCAGGCCGCGGCGCCGCCGGCATGATCGGCTGCACCCAGCCGCGCCGGATCGCCGCGCGCGCGGTCGCGCGGCGCGTGGCCGAAGAGCTGAAGACGCCGCTCGGCGGTCTGGTCGGCTTCCAGGTGCGTTTCAACGACAACGTCGGCGAGCGCACCGCGGTGAAGTTCATGACCGACGGCATCCTGCTGGCCGAGATCCAGTCCGATCGCTGGCTGTCGAGCTACGACACGATCATCGTCGACGAAGCGCACGAGCGCAGCCTCAACATCGATTTCATGCTCGGCTATCTCAAGCAGTTGCTGGTCAAACGCCGCGACCTGAAGGTGATCGTGACCTCGGCGACCATCGACACCGAGCGCTTCTCGCAGCACTTCGGCGACGCGCCGGTGGTGAACGTGGAAGGCCGCGGCTATCCGGTCGAAGTGCGCTACCGGCCGTTGAATGCGGGCCGCGACGAGGACGACGACAGCGATGACGGCGCGGGCGAAGGCGGCCGTTCGGTGCTCGACGGCATCGTGTCGGCCTGCGACGAGATCGCGCGCGGCGGCGGCATGGGCGACACGCTGATCTTCCTGCCCGGCGAGCGCGAGATCCGCGATGCGCATCAGGCGCTGGAAAAGCGCAAATACCGGCACACCGAAGTGCTGCCGCTGTACGCGCGGCTGTCGGCGCGCGACCAGGACCGGGTGTTCAATCCGGGGCCGCAGCGGCGGATCGTGCTGGCGACCAACGTCGCCGAGACCTCGCTGACCGTGCCTCGCATCCATTACGTGGTCGATCCCGGATTCGCGCGGGTCAAGCGTTACAGCCCGCGGCAGAAACTCGATCGCCTGCACATCGAGGCGATCTCGCAGGCCAGTGCCGACCAGCGCAAGGGCCGCTGCGGACGCATCGCGCCCGGCACCTGCTTCCGGCTGTATCCGGAAGCGGATTTCCTCGCCCGCGACGCCTACACCGACCCGGAAATCCGCCGCGCCGCACTGGCGGGCGTGATCCTGCGGATGCTGTCGCTGGGCCTGGGGCGGATCGAGGAATTTCCATTCCTGGAGGCGCCCGATCCGCGCGCGGTCGCCGACGGCTGGCAACAACTGGCGGAACTCGGCGCGATCGATGCCGAGCGCAAATTGACCCACGTCGGTCGCACCATGGCGCGGCTGCCGGTGGACGTGAAGCTGGCGCGCATGCTGATCGCGGCACAGAAGCACGGCTGCCTGCGCGAGATGCTGGTCATCGCTAGTTTCCTCGGCATCCAGGATCCGCGCGAGCGTCCCGCCGACCAGCGCGGCGCGGCCGACGCCGCGCACGCCGAATTCGCCGATCCGAAGTCGGAATTCGTCGGCATCCTCAAGTTGTGGGAAGGCTATCGCGTCGCGCACGAGGATCTGACCCAGTCGCAGTTGCGCAAATGGGCCGACAAGCATTTCCTCGGTTTCCTGCGCCTGCGCGAATGGCGCGAGCTGCATCGTCAGCTGAAGCTGCTCTGCGACGAGTTGGAATGGAAGGCGGAGGTTGGGGTCGATCTCTTCGACGAACAGACGGGGCGGCAGGGCGCATCCCATGCGGCCCTGCATCGCGCGCTGATCGCGGGCCTGCCGACGCAGATCGGCAACCGCGGCGATCGCGGGCTGTACGACGGTCCGCGCGGGCGCAAGTACACGATCTTCCCGGGCTCGCCGCTGGCGAAGAAACCGCCGCCGTGGCTGCTGTCGGCATCGCTGCTCGATACCGAGAAAGTGTGGGCGATGACCAACGCCGCGATCGAACCGGAGTGGGCGATCGACGAGTTGCCGCACCTGCTCGCGCGCCGGCATCACGATCCGCACTGGGCGCGCTCGCAGGGGCGGGTGGTCGGCAGCGAGCAGATCAGCCTGTTCGGGCTGGTGCTGGCGCCGAAGAAGCCGGTGCACTACGGCGCGCTGTTTCCCGAGGAATCGCGGCAGATCTTCGCCCGCGACGCGCTCGCGACCGGCGAGATCAACACCCGCGCCGCGTTCCTGTCGCGCAATCTGGCGACCCTGGCGAAAGCGAAGGAAGAAGAGGCCAAGCAGCGCCGCGCGGGGCTCGTCGTCGACGAGGACTGGCAGGCGCAGTGGTACCTCGATCGCCTGCCGTCGCACGTGCACAACCAGCAGGCGCTGGATACCTGGTATGCGCGGCTGTCGCCGGCCGACAAGGCCAAGCTCGAATGGTCGTTCGACGACCTGATGGTCGGCGGCGCCAGCGATGCCGAGCGTTTCCCGAAATATCTGCCGCTGGGCGATGCGCGTCTGGCGGTGAGCTATCGCTTCGAACCCGGCGCGCCCGACGACGGCATGACCGTGGCGGTGCCGCTGCATCTGCTGAACGCGCTCGACGCCGCGCGTCTGTCGTGGCTGGCGCCGGGCTTCGTGCAGGACAAGGCCGCGGCGCTGATCAAATCGCTGCCGAAGACCCTGCGCCGCAATTTCGTGCCCGCGCCGGATTTCGCGCGCGCGTTCGCCGAGGCGCACATGCCTTCGAATGGGCAGCTGGACGCCGACAGCTTCGAAGGTGCGCTGGCGCGTTTCCTGAAGAAGCTCACCGGGGCCGAAGTCGCCGCGATCGATTTCGACCCCGCGTCGATCGATGCGCATCTGCGCGCGAATCTCCGCTTGATCGAGGGCAATGGCCGGACCGTGCTGGCGGAATCCCGCGACCTCGACGATCTGCGCGCGCGTTTCGGCAAGCGCGCCGCCGACGCGTTCTCCGCGCGCGCCGCGGAAGGCCTGGCGCAGCGCGGGTTGACCGATTTTCCGGCGACCTCGATTCCGGCATCGGTGCCGGGCGCCGGCGGTGTGCCCGCCTATCCGGCGCTGCACGACGACGGCGACAGCGTGTCGCTCGCGGTGCATGCCGATCGCGCCGAGGCGCAGCGCCATCATCCGCAGGGCGTGCGCCGGCTGCTGTGGATCGCGATGGCCGAGAAGATGAAGCAGGCGCGGAAGCAGTTGCCGGTGCAGCCGAAGACCGCGCTGCTGTACGCCGCGATCGAATCGCAGTCGCCGCGCAACGATGGTCTGAAGGACGGCGACCGCCTGCGCCAGGACCTGGTCGACGGCGCGTTCGCCGCGCTCGCCGCCGACGGCCTGTCGGAGATCCGCGACCCGGCGGTGTTCGCGCTGCGCCGCGACGCCATCGCGAAGACGTTGTTCGGCGAAGCGATGGACCGGTTGAAACAGGCCGAGGCGATTCTCGCCCGGGTCGCCGAAGTGCGCGTGGCGCTGGAATCGAACCTGATGGGCTGGGCGAAGGCCAATCTCGACGATCTGCATGCGCAGCTCGCCGCGCTGGCGGCGCCCGGTTTCCTGCGCGACACGCCGGCCGAGGCGCTGGCCGAGTATCCGCGTTATCTGCGGGCGATGGCGCTGCGCGCCGAGCGCGCGCTGCGCGATCCGGTGCGCGACCAGGCGCGGATGCTGGAACTCAAGCCGTTCGTCGATGCGCTGGACGATGCCCGCGATCGCGGCATCGACGACCGCGACGGCTGGCAGGCGCTGCGCTGGGAACTGGAGGAATTCCGGGTCTCGCTGTTCGCGCAGGAGCTGGGGGCGAAGGGCGGCATTTCGGCGAAAAAGCTGGCGACGCGATTGTCGCAATTGCGCTGAGCGTCGCGCCTCGGAAGACGCCTTGGGGCTACGCTGGGGATGCCGCCCGCGCATGCGCCGCCGACGACGGGCGGCGACGGACGAAGGCGCGTGCGACCTTCGCATGTCGGAGATCGGTGGCCAGCAGACAAAGGACATGCCATGCACAAGACGATGATCCATGGGCTCGCGATCGCCCTGTTTTCCGCTGCCATGAGCATCGGCGGCAGCGCTGCCGCATTGCCGGGCGGGCCGAACGCGCCCTGCACGGAGGCCAATTGGGGCGAGATGACCTCGGTCGAAAGCTACAACCCCAGAACCGGCTACACCCAGCGCATCTACGAATGCGGCCCGTACGGCTGGTCGATCGTCGCCTTCTGCGACGAGAGCGGCTGCATCTACTACTGAGATCGAACGCGAAACGAAACGCGCCCCCGGCACGATGCCGGGGGCGCGCGAGGCGCCTGCGGCGTGGCGTCGACCGTCTGCCGTGCATCGATGATGCCGGTGCCGATCGGCGGTTCGCAGACCGATCGCAGACCGGGGACATGCTGCCGAGGGAGCCTTGCGGCCGCCAACGCCGCGAAGGCGCGTCCTCGGCGGGGCGGTGTCCGTCGCAGACCGGCGACAAGGGCCGGTCCCGGCGGGTCCGGGGCGGCCATCGGCCAAGCGCGTGCGTCGGGTGCGGCAAGCCACCCCGTCGATCGGCACGTGCGGTGTCCTGTCGACCGGTCACAATTCGCCGCGAGCCTCGTCCGGGGAGGGTGGGCAGAACGAAGACGGTGCGGTGCGATCGGGCAGGCGCGATGTCCGATCGCCGGTTCCGCGCCGCATGCGGCATTCCGCCCTTTCCTCTTCCGCCATCGACCCTGGAGCCGTTCCCGTGAGCCATCTCATCGATATCTTCCTGCAGCCGGGCAAAGTGTTCGCCGATCTCAAGGAACGGCCGACCTTCGTACTTCCCTTCCTCGCGATCGTGGTGCCCACGGTCGCCTTCGTGATGATGTATTTCGCCAACGTCGATTCGGAGTGGTACAAGGACTACATGCTCGGCGCCGGCGGCGCGGAGATGACCGCCAGGGAGCTGGAGCAGGCACGGAAGATGATGCCGGGGGCCAACGTCATGATGTGGATCAGCGCGGGCACCGCGGTGATCGGGGGCGCCTTCATGACGGCGCTGTACGCGCTGTATTTCCTGATCGCGGGCAAGCTCACCGGCCAGCCGGTCGGGTTCCGCCACGGCCTGAGCCTCGCCACCTGGTCGAACGTGCCGACGGTCCTCGCCAGCGTGGTCGGCCTGATCGGCGTGTTCACCATGACCCCGCAGACGCCGATCGAATCGGTGTCGCTGCTCAACGTCGACCCGCTGTTCTTCGAACTGCCGCGCGACCATGCCTGGAGCAGCGTCGCCAAGAGTTTCAGCCTGCTGACGTTCTGGACGGTGCTGCTCGCGGCGCTGGGCTGGAAGACCTGGGGGCGCACCGGATGGGGCCAGGCGGTGCTGGTCGCTTCGCTGCCGCCGCTGACGATCTACGGCGTGATGGCGATCTTCGCGCTGCTGAAATGACCTGAACCACGACGACGGAACCGAATCGATGAAATTCAACCGAAAGTGGGCGATCGCCGGGCTGATCGTGGCCCTGATCGCCGTGCCTGTCCTGATCAAGAAAAGCCGCGGCGGCGGCGCGACCGGCGTGGACCTGGCCAAGGTCGAGGCGCAGCAGGTGCAGCCCAGCATCCTCGCCTCGGGCGTGCTCGCCTTCCGCAACGAAGTCGATCTCACCGCCGAGGTCACCGCCAAGGTGCGCACCATCCTGGTCAAGGAAGGCGACACGGTCGAACAGGGCCAGACCCTGCTGCTGCTCGATCCGGAGATCTACAACAACGCGATCGAGCGCGAGCAGGCCAGCCTGCGCCAGAGCCGCATCGGCATCGAGCGCCAGCGCGATCTGGTCGCGCTGCGCCAGAAGACCTACGAACGCAGTCGCGTGCTGGCCGAACAGCGGCTGATCGATCGCGCCCGTCTCGACGAAGACCGCAACCAGCTCGACCTGGCCCGCGCCGATCTGCGCACCAGCGAGGAATCGATGCTGCGCGCAGAATCGGTGCTCAACGACGCCCGCGAACAGCGCGCCAGGACCGAAATCCGTTCGCCGATCTCCGGCCGCGTGGTGTCGCTGCCGATCAAGGTCGGCGAAACCGCGGTGCCGTCCACCTCGGCCTTCGCCGGCGCGCAGCTGATGAAGATCGCCGACACCACGGAAATCATCGCCGAGCTGAAGGTCGACGAGGCCGACATCGCCAAGATCGACATCGGCCAGCGCGCCGAAGTCTTCGCCGCCGCGCATCCGGACACCGCGCTGAAGGGCACGGTCGAACAGATCGCGCTGGCGCCGACCATCGAAGGCCAGGGCCGTGCCTACAAGGTCACCGTGCGTCTGGTGGCGCCCGATGGCCTGCGCCTGCGCTCGGGCATGAGCGTGCGGTCCGACATCTTCCTCGGCGACGGCCAGCGCCGGCCGGCGGTGCCGGTGGAAGCGGTGGTCACCGACACCGACGAGAAGGGCGTGAGCACGCAGTCCGTCTGGGTGCAGCGCGACGGCAAGGCGACGAAGGTCGCGGTGCAGGTCGGCGTCTCCGACGACCGCTGGCAGGTGATCGAGAAGGGCGTGGTCGCGGGCGATACCGTGATCGCCGGTCCGACCAAGGCCCTGCGCCTGCTCCGTGAGGGCGAAGCGGTGGAGCAGCGCAAGCCCGAGGAGACCGACGCCGGCAAGGCCGCGGGCGAGGACGGCGACGACGCATGATCGTGCTCAAGGACATCGTCAAGCGCTACACGATGGGCGACGACGTGGTGATGGCGCTCGCGGGGGTCGATCTGTTCATCGACCGCAACGAGTATGTCGCCCTGATCGGTCCGTCGGGCTCGGGGAAATCGACGCTGATGAATCTGCTCGGCTGTCTGGATTCGCCGACCTCGGGCACCTATACGCTCAACGGCCGCGACACCTCCGGCATGAACGACAACGAGCTGGCGCACGTGCGCAACCGCGAGATCGGTTTCGTGTTCCAGAGCTTCCATCTGCTGCCGCGGCTGACCGTGCTGCAGAACGTGATGCAGCCGCTGGTGTATCGCGGCATGCCCGCGGCCGAACGCCGTCGCCTGGCGGAAGAATCGCTGACGAAGGTCGGTCTGGGCGACCGCATGGGCCATCGCCCGAACCAGTTGTCCGGTGGCCAGCGCCAGCGCGTCGCGGTCGCGCGCGCGCTGGTCGGTTCGCCGTCGATCCTGCTCGCCGACGAACCCACCGGCAACCTCGATTCGCGCACCTCGGCCGAGATCATGGCGCTGTTCGACCAGCTGCACGCGCAGGGCCAGACCGTGGTGGTGGTGACCCACGAACCCGACATCGCCGCGCACTGCCATCGCACCATCCGGGTCAGCGACGGGCGCATCGTCGAGGACATGCGCCGCGCCGATGCCGGCCCGAATCCCCGCGGGAGCGCGCACTGATGTCCGCCTATCTCGAAGCCTTCCGCGCCGCGTTGACCAGCCTCGCCGGTCACCGCATGCGCAGTTTCCTCACCACCCTCGGCATCCTCATCGGCACCGCCTCGGTGATCGCGGTGGTCTCGCTGGTGCAGGGCTTTTCCGATTCGATCAAGAACCAGTTCTCCGATCTCGGCGGCAACGCGCTGACCCTGCGCGCGGTGAACGACAACGAGAACTTCCGCACCGGCAAGCTCAACAGCATCACCTTCGACGACATCGAAGTGCTGCGCTACCGGCTCGGCGGGGTGAAGGAAGTCGCGCCGGTCATGGTGGTCGACGCCGCCGGCGCCAGCTACCGCGGTCGCACCGCGATGCCGCAGGTGCAGGCCACCACCGCCGATTATTCGGCGGTGAACAACCGGTTCCCGAAATACGGCCGTTTCCTGGTCGACAGCGACGACCAGGGCCATCGCCGGGTCGCGGTGATCGGCACCGAACTGCGCGACCAGCTGAAGATGCCCGAGAACCCGGTCGGCGAATATTTCACCATCGGTGGCGAGTGGTTCAAGGTGATCGGGGTGATGGACAAGCAGGGCGAAATCCTGGGTTTCAGCCAGGACAACTACGCCGTGATCCCGTTCGATGTCGGCCGCGCGAAGATGGGCAACAGCACCACGCCGATGATCTACGCCACCTTCACCGTCGCCGACCTGAAACAGGTCGAAACCGTGCGCGACCGCGCCAAGCGCGCGATCCGCGAGTCGCGCGGCATCAAGCCCGGCAAGGACGACGACTTCAAGATCGAGGCCGCGGATTCGTTCCTGAAACAGTTCAACGAGATCACCGCCACCGCCACCGCGGTGCTCGCCGGCATCGTCGGCATCTCGCTGCTGGTCGGCGGCATCGGCATCATGAACATCATGCTGGTGTCGGTGACCGAGCGCACGCGCGAGATCGGCATCCTCAAGGCGCTGGGCGCGACCCGCCGCGACATCCTCGTGCAGTTCCTGCTCGAAGCCGGTCTGCTCGCGCTGCTCGGCGGTCTGATCGGCATCGCCCTGGGTTTCGCCATCGCGATCACCGTCTCCGCGCTGGTGCCCGGCGTTCCGCCCGCGTCCGTGCCGCTGTGGGCGGTGTTCGCTGCCGCCGGTTTTTCGGCGCTGGTCGGCGTGGTCTTCGGCATCATGCCGGCCTCGAAGGCGGCGGGCCTCGACCCGATCGAGGCGTTGCGGTACGAGTGATGCGTTTCGGCGCGCGCGATACGTTCCACTGTCATCCCGAGCGCAGCGAGGGACCTGTTTTTGTCGCAGTATGTAGGCTGGGTCAATGACCCGGCCTACTGCACTTTCCAGTCCTTACTTCACCCGCTCCACCTTCGTCCGCGTGTTGTAACCCTTCACCGCGAGATACCACGCGTTCCCCGAGATGCTGGGGTTGATGCGCACTTCGGGGCTGTCGAGCTTCACGCCGACCAGCGCCGCGCCGTCGGTCTGGCGCCAGACCTGGCCGTTGTCGAGGGTGTAGGTGCGGCCCTTGCCGAAGCCGCGGAATTCGCCGGTGATGCGGGCGACGATCGGCTCGTTGGAGCCGAAGTGGAAGAAGCCGCGGTTCTCCTGTTCGACCTTGTCCTTGGCCTGCGCGGCGGCGGCGTTGGCGACCGTGTCGATCTTGCGGCCGAGCCAACCGTTGAGGCGGGCCAGTTCTTCGGGGGTGAGCTTGTCGAGGCCGGCGGCCTTGAACTCCTGCGGCGACATCTCGCGTTCGATCGGTTGTTGCTGGGCGAAGGCGGCGACCGGGGCGACTACGATGGCCGCGAGCAGGGCGAGCGACGACAGGGAACGGAGCATCGACATGGGAGGGCCTTTGGGGATTACGCCGGAGGCGGCATGCGGCTAGTGTAGGCATACCCCCACCTGTTGAACACGCGTGTCCGTGTCCGCCGCCACCCCGCTGGATGTCCTGCTCGCGCTGCCGCCCGTGGCGGCGCTGGGCGCGCCGTGGCGTCAGGCGCTGGCGCAGGCGGCCGGGCCCGAACCCCTGCCGGACGAGGTGCTCGCGCAGTTGGGCGACACCCTCGCCGCGCTGGCGCGGCTGAATGCGGACGGCGACGTGGTGCTGGCGACGATCCTGCACGACCTGCCGGCCTGGCGGGCGCGGATCGAGCCGCAGCTGGCGAAGACCTGGCCGACCGTCGCGACCCTGCTGGAAGGCCAGCGCGCCGCCGCCCAGGTGTGGACGCTGCATGCGGCCGACGCCGGCGGCCGCAACGCCGAGGGCCTGCGCCGGCTGCTGCTGGTGATGGTGAAGGACCTGCGGGTCGTGCCCGTGCTGCTGGCGCGCCAGCTGGCGTTGATGCACGCGGCCGGGCGTCGCCCCGAGGCCGAGCGCCGGGCGCTGGCGCAATTGACCCGCGACATCCACGCGCCGCTTGCCAACCGCCTGGGCATCTGGCAGCTGAAGTGGGAACTGGAGGACCTGGCCTTCCGCCATCTCGAACCGGAGACCTACCAGAAGATCGCGCGGTCGCTCGACGAGAAGCGCGGCGACCGCGAACGCTACATCGAGCAGGTCAAGCGCGAACTCGGCGAAGCACTGAAGGCGCAGGGCGTGGAGGCGGAGGTCGCCGGGCGGCCGAAGCACATCACCAGCATCTGGAAGAAGATGCAGAAGAAGGGCGTGCCGATCAGCGAGCTGTACGACCTGCGCGCGGTGCGGGTGATGGTGAAGGACGTGCCGTCCTGCTACGCCGCGCTGGGCGCGGTGCACGCGCTGTGGACGCCGATCCCCAGCGAGTTCGACGACTACATTGCGCGGCCCAAGCGCAACGATTACCGCTCGCTGCACACGGCGGTGGTCGGGCCGGAAGGCAAGACCCTGGAAGTGCAGATCCGCACCCACGACATGCACGCGCAGGCCGAACTGGGCGTGGCCGCGCACTGGCGCTACAAGGAAGGGCGCAGCGCGCCCGCCGACGCCGCGCTGGACCGCAAGATCGAATGGATGCGCCGGCTGCTGGACGGCGGCCGCGACGACGCCGATCACGATCACGACAACGGCAGAGGCCTGGCCAACGCTTTCGACAGCGAGCTGATCGAAGACCGCATCTACACGCTGACGCCGCAGGGCGACGTGATCGATCTGCCCAGCGGCGCCACGCCGCTGGATTTCGCCTACCACGTGCACACGATGGTGGGCCACCGCTGCCGCGGCGCGAAGGTCGACGGCCGGATCGTGCCGCTGGATTACAAGCTGCGCAGCGGAGAACGCATCGAAATCCTCACCGCGAAGACCGCCGAGCCGCGGCGCGACTGGCTGGTGGCGGCGAACGGGTTTCTCGCCAGCGGCCGCTCGCGCGACAAGGTGCGGGCGTGGTTCCACAAACTGGACCGCGCGCGCAACGTGCAGGCCGGCCGCGAGATGCTGGAAAAGGAACTGCGGCGGCTGTCGCTGCTGCAGGCCGATCTCGCGCCGATGGTGGCGAAATTCAACGTGCCGTCGGTGGACGATCTCCATGTACTGGTGGCGCTGGGTGACGTGGGGCCGCACCAGGTCGGGCGCGCGCTGCTCGATCACGAGCGCGGCCGCCAGGATGCCGGCGCCGCCGCGGACAGCGGGCGCGGCGAGCAGTCCCGCGGCGAGCTCGCGCGCGCGCCGCCGAAGATCGCGCCGAAGCCCGTATCGGGATCGGCCTTCACGGTGGTCGGCGTCGACAACATGCTGGTGCAGATCGCGCGCTGCTGCCAGCCGCTGCCGGGCGAACCCATCGCCGGGTATCTCACCCGCGGCCGCGGCGTCAGCGTGCATCGTGCCGACTGCGCCGCATTCCTGCGCCTCTCCTCCGGCCAGCCGCAGCGCGTGCTGTCGGTGGAGTGGGGCCGCACCGGCGGCGGCCATGCCGCGAACGTGGTGGTGGATGCCGTCGACCGCCGCTGGCTGCTGAAGGACCTGACCAATCTGATCGCCCAGGACGATGCCCACGTGCTGTCGATCCAGAGCGAAGGGCTGGAAGGCAGCCGCGTGCGCCTGCGGCTGCGGCTGCGCGTGCGCGATCACGAACAATTGAGCCGGCTGCTGGGCCGGATCGACAGCCTGCCCGGCGTGGAGACGGTGCGGCGGGCGTGATCGGCGCGAAGCGGTTCGACGGGCCGGTTCGGCATGGCGCGGATCGGCGGGCCTCATCGGCCCGGGCGCGGCGCGATATGCTCGCGCCGTGACCGCCCGCCGTGACTCCGCACTGCGACTTGTCCGCGAACGCCTGCGCGCCCGTTGGCCGTGGCTGTTGGCGGTCGCGTTGCCGTTGCTGTTCGCGCTGGGCTGGCTGTTGCGCGCACCGCTCGCGGAACGGCTGTGGCCCGAAGCCGAGGCCGAACGCCTGCGCCAGCAGGCCGAACGCGCGCTGCGGCAGGGACGGCTGACCGCGGAGGACGGCAGCGGCGCGCGCGAACTGTACGAAGCCGCGGTCGCGATCGATCCGGATCGCGCCGAACTGCGCGCCGGCCTCGGGCGGGTGGCGCAGGCCGCGGTGCGCCGGGCGCGGACGGCCGTCGACGACGGGCGCTTCGAGGACGCGCACCGCGCGCTGCGCCTGGCGCGGGCGCTGTCGGCGCCGCGGGCGCAGACCGATGCGGTCGCCGAACGGCTGCGGCTGCGCGAAGCCGCGATGGCCGGCATCGACACCCTGCTGCAGGCCGCGGATGCCGCGCGCGTCGCCGGGCGTCTGGTCGGCGATGACGCTGCCGCGTTGCCGCTGTACCGGCGCATCCTCGCGCTGCAGCCGCAGCATCTGCGCGCGCTCGAGGGTCGCGAGGATGCGTTGACCGTCGTGCTCCAGCAGGCGCGCGAGGCCATCGCCCGCGGCGATCCGGCGCGGGCGGCGGCGGAGATCGCGCTCGCCCGCGCGTACGACGCCGGGCATGCCGATCTGCCCGAAGCGCAGGCCGCGCTCGCGCAATCGGTCGAGCGGATGCGGCGCCGTGCCGACGCCGATCTGCGCGCGGGCCGGCTGGCGCGCGCAGCGGACGGTTATCGCGCGTGGCGCGACAGCGGTCTGGACACGGCGGATGCGGAAACGGCGCTGCAGGCGGTCGCGCGCGCGCATGCGGCGCGATCGCGCAAAGCCGCGGCCGATTTCGAATTCGGGGTCGCGCGCGAAGCGCTGGCGTCGGCGCAGGCGCTCGCGCCCGATGCGCCCGAAACGATCGCCGCGCGCGAAGCACTGTCGCGCGCCGAGCGCGCCCGCACCGATGCCGGCCCGAAACCGCTGACCCCCGCGGCGGAGCGACGCCTGCGTCGACTGCTGCTGGAAGCCGCTGCGGCCGAGGCCCGCGGCGCATGGCTCACGCCGCCGGGCGACAGCGCCTTCGACAAACTCCGCGCCGCGCGTGCGCTCGCGCCCGACGACGCCGGCGTGCGTCGCGCCAGCGCGCGGATGCTGCCGCGGGTGCGCGAGTGTTTCGAACAGGAACTGCGCGACAACCGGCTGCAGCGGGCGCGGGTCTGCCTGGACGCGCGGCTCGCGCTGGAAGGCGGCAGCCGCGACGCCGACCGCGCCCGCGCGCGGCTCGCGCAGCGCTGGGTCGCGGTCGGCGAGGAGCGCCTGGGCGGCGGCGATGTCGACGGCGCCCGCGCCGCGCACGACGCCGCGCGCGGTCTCGATGCCAGGGCGGACGGGCTGCAGGCACTGGGCGAACGCCTGCGCGCGGTGGCGCCGATGGAGCGTTGATCCGCGTTTTTGTAGGAGCGACGCAAGTCGCGACCGACCGCGGATAGCATTTCCGCAATCCGTCGCGACTTGCGTCGCTCCTACGAGAACCGTTCGCGCTTCAGGCTGACCGCAGGAACACGTCCCGAACGACCTGCCGCGCGGCATCCAGCGAAAAATGCGCGGCGACGCTGTCGAGGCCGTTGCGGGCGAGGGCGGTCCACAGCGCCTCGTCGTCGTAGAGGCGGACCACCGCGTCGGCGAAGGCCTGCGGATCGTCGGCGACGAGCGCGTCGATGCCGTCGCGCAGATGCATGCCTTCGACCGCGCAGGCGGTGGCGACCACCGGCTGGCCGTGGGCCATGCTGAGATTGACCTTGCCTTTCACGCCGGCGCCGTAGCGCAGCGGGGCGATCGCGATGCGGCAGCCGTCCATGAACGGATCGATGTCGGCGACGTGGCCGTGCACGATCACGCCCGGGACCGTGGCCAGCGCTTCGATGTCCGGTGGCGTGTGGCTGCCGATGCAGTGGAATCGCACGTCCGGCAGGCGCGTGCGGATCGACGGGAACACCGACTGCACGAACCAGCGCACCGCGTCGACGTTCGGCGGATGGCGGAAGCCGCCGACGAACACCAGGTCCTGGCGTTCCGCGAACGCGCGGCCGGCGCCGGCGACGCGATGCAGGTTCGACAGGATCTCGACCCGCGCATCCGGGGCGTCGCTGCGCAGCAGCGCGCGTTCCACCTCGCTCACCACCAGGGTGATGTCCGAACTTGCGATGACATCGAGTTCCCGCGCGCGGGTGCGTTCGGCCGCGCGCGCCAGCGCGGCGTCGCCCGCGACCTCGGCGCCGCGGCGTTCGCGCAGGTAGTGCAGGTCGACGGTGTCGAAGATCCGCCGCGCCTGCGGCGCGTGTGCGCGCAGCAGCGGCAGGAATTCCGCGGCGACATAGTGCCGGCTGACCATCACCGCGTCGAAACGCGCGCCGTGTTCGCGCAGCCAGGCCGGCGGACGCGCCGCGAACGGCGCATGCCAGCTCTCCACGCCCATCCGCTGCAACTGCGTCGCGTAGGGTTCGACGCGATGGCGGTCGGCGGGCAGGAAGACCACGTGCGCGCCTTCCTCGCGCAGCAGCCGCATCAGATTCACCAGCCGCAGCGAGCCCGAATCGTGATCGGGGCGCGGCGTCTGCGCGTCGATGATCAGGATCTGTTTCTGCCGGCGGTGCAGCAGGGCCGGGGTCGGCACCGTGTTCGCGGGCAACAGCGCTGCCAGCGGCTCGGCGCGATGCGCGGCGAAGGTCGCACGGTTGCGCACCTGGTAGGCCTTCATGCCGACGGCGGTGTCGGTGCCGGCGGTGCCGCCCTCGACGTGCACGACCTTCGACGCCGGCTGATAGAGCACGCGGCGCCCCGCGGCGCGCACCGCGAACGCCAGATCGGTGTCTTCGTAATAGGCCGGCGCGTAGCGCGCATCGAAGCCGCCGAGCGCGGCGAACAGCGCGCGCGGGATCGCGATCGCCGCGCCGCTGGCGTAGTCGCAGTCGCGCAGATAGGCGAAGCGCGGGTCCTCGGGCGATTCGAACTTGCCGTAGTTCCAGCCGCTGCCGTCGGCGAAGACCACGCCGCCGGCTTCCTGCAGGCGGCCGTCGGGGTAGAGCAGTTGCGCGCCGACCAGGCCCGCGCCGGGCTCGGTCGAGAACGTCTCGAGCAGCGCTTCCAGCCAGCCGGGCTGCGGAATCGTGTCGTTGTTCAGGAAGATCAGGTATTCGCCGCGCGCCAGCGATGCGCCGTCGTTGCAGGCGGCGATGAAGCCGCCGTTCTGCGCGCGGCGGTGATAGCGCACGCCCGCCACCTGCGGCAGCGCATCGACGGTCTCGTCGCGGCAGCCGTCGTCGACCACGATCACCTCGAACGGCGTCGACGGTGGATGCGCCGCGAGCGCGCGCAGGCAGGCGAGGGTATGCGCGAACTGGTCGTAGACCGGGATCACGAGGCTGGCGACGGGGGCGTCGGCCACGATGTCGGCGTGCGCGCCGCCGGCGTGGAGGTCGACGGTGGGGACGGCGAACGGCGCGAAGGGTGTGGGCGCCGGGGCGTACAGCGCGCCCGCCGGCAGCGGCGCGGCGCGACGGAACTGGGCGCGGGTGCGGTCCCAGGTGGCGCGCCAGCCGCGGCTGCGCAGGCTGGTCCAGCCGCGCCGGATCAGGCCGAGTCCGCGGTGGAACAGGAACCGCAGATCGGCGGGCGTGAACGACATCCTGAAGGAACTCCGGCAAGGGGCGGGGGTGACGCAGGGGCCCGGGGTGCCGGTTCCGACAGCCTGCTAGACTCCGGTCGGCATTTTCGCACCTTCGTCCCCCGCCCACAGGCAAGCCTCCCCCGAATGGCCCGAAACGACGACATCGACGACGATCTGGACGAGGACGATCTGGAGGACGAGGTCAGCACGGACGACGACAGCGACGCAGGCGACGGCAGCGATGGCGGCTGGCGCCGGCGGGTCCTGCGCTGGGGCGCGGTCGCGATCGCGATCGGCCTGGGCTTCCTGATTCCCTACACCCTGTACCTGAACCATCAGGTCAGCGTCCGCTTCGGCCAGTTGCGCTGGCAGGTGCCGACCCGCGTCTACGCCCGCCCGCTGCAACTGGCGCCGGGCCTCGCGATGGACGCGCGCACGCTGAAGACCGAGCTCGACGCCGCCTCCTACCGCGACGACGGCAAGGGCGAGAAACCGGGCACCTATGGTCGCGATGGCGGGCGCTGGCGGATCGCCAGCCGCGGCTATCAGGACGTGGGCGGCCCGGTCGGCCCCAGCCGGGTCGAAGTGCTGCTGTCGGGCGGACGCGTGGCCACGGTGCGCGACCTCGGCCGCGACCGCGCGGTGAAGTCCGTGCGCCTCGATCCCGCGCGCATCGCCACGCTGTACGGACAGAAGCAGGAAGAGCGCCGGCTGGTGCGCATCGACGAAGTTCCGCCGATGCTCACCGACACCCTGCAGGCGGTGGAGGACCGCGATTTCGCGCGCCACATCGGCATCGATTTCAGCGGCATGGCGCGCGCCGCCTTCGTGGCGCTGAAAAGCGGCGGCGAAGTGCGCCAGGGCGGCAGCACCCTGACCCAGCAGCTCGCGCGCTCCGGCCTGCTCGGCATCGGCAAGGAGCAGACGCTCACCCGCAAGTTCAACGAAATCCTGTACGCGCTGATCATCGACGCGCGCTACGAGAAGGGCGTGATTCTCGAGGCCTATCTCAACCAGGTCGACATCGGCCAGCGCGGTTCGCAGGCGATCCACGGCTTCGCCTCCGGCGCCGAGTTCTATTTCGGCCGCCAGCTCGACGATCTGACCACCGAGCAGATCGCGCTGCTGGTGGGCCTGGTGAAGGGCCCGTCCTGGTACAACCCGCGGCGCAATCCGGAGCGCGCGCTGGAACGCCGCAATCTGGTGCTCGCGAAGATGCTGGAGACCGGGATCATCGACCGCAAGGAATACGACCGCGCGTCGAAGACGCCGCTGGGCGTGACCGAAGGTCCCGGCAGTCTGGTCGCGAACCGCTTTCCGGCCTATGTCGACCTCGTCCGCCGCCAGCTCGCCCGCGATTATCCCGAGGACGAGTTGCAGGGCGCGGGCCTGACCGTGATGACCGGCATGTCGCCGTCCGCGCAGGCCTATGCCGAAGGCGCGGTCACCCGCACGATGAAGGCGCTGAGCAATGCGCGCCGCCCGCCGCTGCAGGCCGGCGTGGTCGTCACCGACGTGCACAACGGCGAGGTGGTGGCGGTGATCGGCAGCCGCACCTTCGAGGAACACGGCTTCAACCGCGCGGTGCAGGCGCAGCGCCCGGTCGGTTCGCTGCTGAAACCGTTCGTGTATCTGCTGGCGCTGGCGCAGCCGGACAAATATTCGCTCGCGAGCTATGTCGACGATTCGCCGGTGACCATCACCCTGGACAACGGCCGGCGCTGGAACCCCGGCAATTCCGACGGCCGCAGCCACGGCACGGTGCGGTTGATCGACGCGCTGGCGATGTCCTACAACCAGTCGACGGTGCGCGTGGGCATGGACGTCGGCCCGCAGCGGCTCGGCGACCTGCTGCGCACGCTCGCGGGCATCGAGGGCGGGCAGAATCCGTCGCTGATCCTGGGCTCGCTCGATCAGAGCCCGTATGCGATGGCGCAGCTCTATCAGTTCCTCGCGTCCGGCGGCGAGATCCAGCCGCTGCACGCGGTGCGCGGCGTGCTCGACGCCAACGGCAAGGCGCTGAACCGTTACGACGACGCGCCGAAACCGGCGCAGACCGGCGACGCCATCGCCGCGCGGCTGGTCACTTCGGCGCTGCAGCAGGCGGTCACCTCCGGCACCGGCCGCCAGCTGATGAGCGACGGCCTCGGCCGGCTGCAGCCCGCGGGCAAGACCGGCACCAGCAACGACAGCCGCGACAGCTGGTTCGCCGGCTGGACCGGCGACCACCTCGCGGTGGTCTGGGTCGGCAACGATCAGAACGCGCCCACCGGACTGTACGGCGCCACCGGCGCGATGCGCGTGTGGTCCGGGCTGTTCTCGCGCCTGCCCACCGCGCCGCTGCAGGTCGGCGGCAAGGGCATCGACTGGCAGTGGGTCGCCGGGTCGAACACCACCGACGCCGGTTGTCCGGGCGCGCGCCGGATCGGTTTCGTCGCCGGTTTCGCGCCGGCCTACCAGGCCTGCGTGCTGGCCGAACCCGAAGCGGAGAACGTCGAGGGCGGCGAAGGCGAAGCGCAGGGATTCTGGCAGCGCATCTTCGGCATCGGCGGCGGCAACGACGGCGACGACGATGCGGCGGCGCGACAGCGCGAACAGCAGCAGCGCGAAGAGCGCGAACGCCAGCAGCGCCAGGACGAGGACGACGCGCGCCAGCGCGAGCAGCAGACCCGCGAGGACGAGCGCATCCGCCGCGACAACGATCGCCGTTACGCTGAGCTGCGCGCCCGCGACGAGGCGTATCGCGAACAGCAGCGTCGCGATCAGGAATACCGCGAGGCGCGCGAACGCGAGTATCGGGAGCGCCAGGAGCGCGAAGAGGCCTATCGCCGCGAACAGGAACGCCGCGAACGCGAGCAGCGCGAGCGCGAACAGCGTGGCATGCTCGATCCGCACGGCAACGCCCTGGTGCGCATCGCATGATCCGTCGTCGCCTTCGCCACGCATCGCCGGTCGCATGCGTCTGCGCGCTCGCCGGCATGCTCGCGGCCTGCAACAGCACGCCGCCCGCGCTCGAGTGGATCGGCCCGGCGCCCGAACAACTGGTCGCCGAAATCCGCGCCGCGGGCAAGGCCGCGGCGGATGAACTGGACGTGCAGCCGCTGCGCGACCCGATGGTCGAGGACCTGCGGGTGAAGGCCGCGCAGGCCGAACGCCGCCGCGATTACGCCGAGGCCGCGACCGCGCTCGACCAGGCGCTCGGGCTGTCGCCGGAGGATCCGGCGTTGCTGCAGGAACGCGCCGAGGTCGCCGTGCTGCTCAAGGATCTCGACAAGGCCGGTACGCTCGCGCGACGCGCGTTCGAGACCGGCGCCAAGGTCGGTCCGCTGTGCCGCAGGCACTGGGCGACCATCCGCCATCAACTCGTCTTCCGGCAACGGGCCCTGCAGGCGCAGGCCGCGGCGCGCAAGCTCAAGGGCGACAAGCTGGCGCAGTGGGAGCGCGCATCGATGCAGACCGCGGCCGCGCTGATCGATGCCGAACAGGCGCAGGCGGCCTGCACGCTCACCGGCCCGCCGCGTTACTGAACCCTCGGCATGCATGGATTCGACGATCCGGTCCGCAGCGACGACGGTGCGGAAACGCGCGACGATGCATCGTCGCGTTCCGCGTTCGCACGCGCCGCACGCGATGCCCTGACCGGCGGCGGTGCGCTCGCGGACGCGATTCCCGGCTTCGCGCCGCGCCTGCCGCAGCAGCAACTGTCGATGGCCATCGCCGAAACGGTGGAAGACCGCGCGGTGCTGCTGGCCGAGGCCGGTACCGGCACCGGCAAGACC
The DNA here is from genome assembly GCA_011526085.1 of Lysobacter sp. GTDB lineage: Bacteria > Pseudomonadota > Gammaproteobacteria > Xanthomonadales > Xanthomonadaceae > Lysobacter_I > Lysobacter_I hankyongensis. The sequence goes on from WYBC01000037.1 coordinate 43,052, forward strand.
TTCGCGTATCTGGTGCCGGCGCTGCTGTCGGGACTGAAGACCATCGTGTCCACCGGCACCCGCGCGCTGCAGGACCAGTTGTATCACCGCGATCTGCCGCGGGTGCGCGACGCGCTGGGCAAGGGCGTCAAGACCGCGCTGCTCAAGGGGCGCGCGAATTACCTGTGCCGGTATCGGGTCGAAAAGACCAAGGGCGAGCCTCGCTTCACGTCGAAGGAACAGATCACCCAGTTCCAGCGCATCGTCGCCTGGAGCGGGCGCACGCGCCTCGGCGATCTCGCCGAGCTCGACGCCTTGCCCGAGGATTCGCCGCTGCTGCCGATGGTCACCTCGACCACCGACAACTGTCTCGGCAGCGATTGTCCGTTCTGGGACGACTGCTTCGTCGTGCAGGCGCGGCAACGCGCGCAGGCCGCGGACGTGGTCGTCGTCAATCATCATCTGCTGCTCGCCGATCTGGCGCTGAAACAGGAAGGCTTCGGCGAAATCCTGCCGGGTGCGCAGGTGTTCGTCGTCGACGAGGCCCACCAGTTGCCCGAACTCGCCGCGCAGTTCTTCGGCGAAGGCCTGAGCGCGCGGCCGCTGGTGGAGCTGGCGCGCGATGCGCTGGCCGAATGCAAGACCACCACCGGCGCGCTGGCCGTGCTGCAGTCGCCGGCGCGCGCACTGGAAGAGGCCACGCGGGCGATGCGCGCCGCGATGGAGGGATTGCCCACCCGCGGCACCCGCTGGCGCGCGCTGCAGGAATCGGGCGTGTTCGATGCGCTGAGCGCGCTCGACGACGCGCTGTGCGCCTTCATCGATGCGGTGACGCCGCTGCGCGAGGCCGCGCCCGGGTTCGACAGTTGCCACGCGCGCGCGATCGAACAGCGCTCTCGCCTGTTGCGCTGGGCGCCGCCGGATTTCGGCCGGCGTCATTTCGCGCAGAGCGGCGATGCGGAGATCCCGGCGAATCACGCGCTGGAGATCGCCCATGGCGATGCCCGGGACGATGCGGTGTCCGACGATGCGGCCTTGGATGATGATGTCGCGCAGGATCTCGACACGCCGGCGAAGGACGACAAGCTGTGGGACGTGCGCTGGTACGAGCTGTCGGCGCGCGGCTTCCGCTTCCAGCGCACGCCGCTGGACGTGTCGGGGCCGCTGCGCACGCATCGCGAACAGTCGCGCGCGGCCTGGGTGTTCACCTCCGCGACCCTGGCGGTGGCCGGCGGCTTCGATCATCTGACCGAACGCCTGGGCCTCGACGCACCGCGGACGCTGATCGCGCCGAGCCCGTTCGATTGGCCGCGGCAGGCGCTGTGTTACCTGCCGCAGCGGATGCCGGAGCCCAACTCGCGGGACTTCACGCCGGCAGTGATCGACGCCGTGCGCCCGGTGCTCGAAGCCTCCGGCGGGCGCGCGTTCCTGCTGTTCGCCTCGCATCGCGCGCTGCGCGAAGCCGCTGAACTGCTGCGCGCTTCGGCCTGCCCGTGGCCGCTGTTCGTGCAGGGCGACGCGCCGCGTTCGGTGCTGCTGCAGCGCTTCCGCGATTCCGGCAACGGCGTGCTGCTCGGCGCCGCCAGTTTCCGCGAAGGCGTGGACGTGGCCGGCGACGCGCTGAGCGTGGTCGTCATCGACAAGCTGCCGTTCGCCGCGCCCGACGACCCGGTGTTCGAAGCGCGGCTCGATGCGATCCGTCGCGACGGCGGCAATCCCTTTCGCGACGAACAACTGCCGCAGGCGGTGATCGCGCTGAAGCAGGGCGTCGGCCGCCTGATCCGCACCGAAACCGACCGCGGCGTGCTGGTGCTCTGCGATCCGAGGCTGATCGGAAAATCCTACGGCCGCACGTTCTTCGACTCGCTGCCGCCGTTCGCGCGGACCCGTTCGCTGGACGAGGTGCGGGCGTTCTTCGATGCGCCTCCGCCTTCGGTCGTTAAACTCGCGCCATGAAACTCCTCGCCTTCGAACTCTCCACCGAAGCCTGCTCCGTCGCCCTGTGGGTCGATGGCGATGTGCGCGGGCGTCACGAGATCGCGCCGCGCCGCCACGCCGAGTTGGCCTTGCCCTGGGCCGAAGCGTTGCTGGCCGAGGCCGGGATCGCGAAGTCGCAGCTCGATGCCGTCGCCGTCGGTCGCGGGCCCGGGGCGTTCACCGGCGTGCGCCTGGGCGTCGCCATCGCGCAGGGCATCGCGCTGGCGCTGGATCGCCCGGCGGTGCCGGTGTCCACGCTCGCCGCGCTCGCGTTGCGGGCGGTGCCGCTCGGCGCGGGGCTTGTCGACGCCCTAGGCGACCGCGTGTTCGCGGCGATCGACGCACGCATGCGCGAGGTTTACGTCGCGGCGTTCGCGTTCGAGCGCGGCATCGATGGCGGCCTGCACCCGCGCGCGCTCGACGACGAGCGCGTGCAGCCGCCGGATGCGGCGATGCCGCCCGGCGAAGACGGCGGCTGGTTCGGCGTCGGCACCGGTTTCGCGGCGGAAGGCGGCGCGCTGCGGACCCGCCTCGCGCCGCGGCTGCGCGCGGTGGATGCCGACGCGCTGCCGCACGCGACGGACGTCGCCGCGCTCGCGCACGCCGCGTTCCTGCGCGGCGAAGCGGTGGCGCCCGAACAGCTCGAACCGGCCTATCTGCGCAACCAGGTCGCGCTCACCCTCGTCGAGCAGCAGGCGCTGCGTGCCCGTCGCGATGCCGACGCGCCCGGCTCATAGGCCATCGGTCACGGGAACTCGCGCCGGTCCGCGGCGGTCGATGCAGGATCGATACGCCATCCGGGGAATGTCATGACCGAGACCGCACCGCGCGCCACGGGCGCCGCCAGACCGCGCTTCTGGCGCAACGAATGGGCGACCTTCGCGGTTTTCCTGCTGCTGCTCACCGTCGCCCGCACCTCGCTCGCCAACCATTACCAGGTGCCGAGCGGTTCGATGGAGCCGACGCTGATGCCCGGCGACCGCATCGCCGTGAACATGCTGGCCTACGGCCTGCGCGTCCCGTTCACCGACATCGAACTGATCGATCGCGGCGAGCCGCAGCGCGGCGACGTGGTGGTGTTCAAATCGCCCGCCGACGGCACGCGCCTGATCAAGCGCGTGGTGGCGGTCGGCGGCGACACCGTCGCGCTGATCGACGGCCGGCTGTGGATCGACGGCCGGCCGCTGCACGATGCCGACGCCAGCGACATCGAACATTTCGGCGATCGCGACGTGACCTTGAACCTCAGCCATGGCGGCGGTCCGGACATCGCCACCGGCACGATTCCCGCGGGCATGGCGCTGGTGCTCGGCGACCACCGCGGCAACAGCGCGGACGGTCGCTTCTTCGGCCTGGTGCCGATGAAATCCCTCTACGGCAAGGCCGCGGCGGTGTACTACCGTCGCGGCGAAGGGTTCGGCTGGACGAAGCTGTAAGTCATGCGGTGTAGGTCGGGCCTTGGCCCCACATCCCGTCTTTCCCGATCGTTCCGGACGATGATCGCAACAGGTTCGATCATTGCGCGACGTCGGCTGACGGATCGCAATGTCGGGCCACGGGCCCGACCTACTCGTCGATCAACTCGCCGCCGGGCAGGAATTGCCAGGTGCGCACGACGTTGAGGATGTCGGGATTCTCCTGCGTCTTCGGCAATGGCGGGTAGGGTTCGGCCAGTTTCGCGATGCGCAGCGCGGCTTCGTCCAGCAGCGGAATGCCGCTGGACTGCACGATGTCGGCGCGCTCGATCGAGCCGTTGCGACGAATGCCGATGTTGATCACCACCGTGCCCGACAGGCCCCGCCGGCGCGCCTCGTCCGGATAGTTGAGATTGCCCACGCGCTCGGCGCGATCCACCCATGCGCGCAGATAGTTCGCCCAGGCGTATTCCTGGGTGCTGGCGGAAACGAACTTGCGGCTCGGACGCTTGGCGTAGCGGGCCGAGCGCAGATGGATCTCCGCCGCCAGCCGCGCCATCGCCATGTCGTGCTGGATCTTCTTTTCGCCGACGCGGTTCGGCGTGGGCTCGGCTTCCGGCCGGCGGCTGGGGGCGGGGAGGCGGGTCTCGCCGGTGGGGCTGGTCACCACCCGCGCCTCGGGCGGCGGCGAGGGCGCCGGCGATTGCGCGCGCACCGACTGCGGCGCCACCCCGGTCTCGGTCTGCGGCGCGGTGCCCGGCTGCGGGTCGCGCGGGCGGCTGGCCTTGTCGTGCTCGCCGCCGCCCTGGTTGTTGGCCTGGGCGAGGAAGTCGGCCTGCTTCGGCGTGAGCGGGGTCTGGGTCTGGGTCAGGATCACGTCCAGCATCGGCACCACCGGCGCCGCCCGTTCCAGGGCGAAGCCGACGCCGAGGATCAGCAGGCCGTGGAACAGCAGCGACAGCACCAGGGTCGCCCCGAGGCGCTGGTCCTCGCCGATGGCCGGCGGCGGCGGGAGGGAGGCGGCGGTCGCTGCCATCGGTCAGGCGGTCGCCTCCAGCGCGTCGAACAGCAGCCCGGCGATGTTCAGGCCGAACTGTTTGTCCAGCTCGCGGATGCAGGTGGGGCTGGTGACGTTGACTTCGGTCAGGTAGTCGCCGATCACGTCCAGACCCACGAAGCGCATGCCGCGGCGCTTCATCTCCGGCCCCACCTGGGCCGCGATCCAGCGGTCGCGCTCGCTCAGCGGCCGGCCCTCGCCGCGGCCGCCAGCGGCCAGATTGCCGCGGAATTCGTCGCCCTGCGGGATGCGCGCCAGGCAGTAGTCCACCGGCACGCCGTCGATCAGCAGGATGCGCTTGTCGCCGTCGACGATCTCCGGGATGTAGCGCTGGGCCATGGCCAGATGACGGTCGCCCCCGGTCAGGGTTTCCAGAATCACGTTCAGATTCGGGTCGCCGGCCCGGGCGCGGAAGATCGAGCGTCCGCCCATGCCGTCGAGGGTCTTCAGCACGGCATCGCCGTGTTCGGCGACGAACGCTTTGATTTCGGAGGATTTCCTGCTGACGATGGTGATCGGGCAGCACTGCGGGAACTCCAGCGCGGCCAGCTTCTCGTTGTGGTCGCGCAGTCCGGCCGGGTCGTTCACCACCAGCGCGCCGGCGCGCTGGGCGGCGCTGAGGATCTGGGTGTCGTGGATGAACTCCGGATCGACCGGCGGATCCTTGCGCATCAGGATCAGGTCGGACGGCCCCAGCGCACGGTGTGATGCAGGTCCGGTTTCGAACCAGCCCGACGCATCGTCGCGCACACTCAGCGGTGCGACCTCGGCCGTCGCGATGCCGCCGCGCATGCCGAGTCCGCCGGGAGTGACGTAAAACAACCGATAGTGACGCTGCTGGGCTTCCAGCAACATCGCAAATGTGGAGTCTTTCGCAATTTTGATCGACTCGATCGGGTCCATGACCACGAGAACATCGCGCATCGGTTTCGACATTCCACTGCACCTGCATGATTCGTCGGCCCGGATGGTAACAAGGCGGCGTCGTCGAAGCCCGCATTCCGTGTTGCTGGCCGGGAAATTGCTAATGGAACCTTGACAGTCCAGCTTCAGACTGGGATATAGGTGGCTGAAAATGATGACAAACCCGCAACACGGTCATCGACTGCCGGGTGCATGGGGAGACATGATGACGCAAGACGAGAATCCAGCCGGCGGCCTCCAGGGTTTGCGGGTGATGGTGATCGACGATTCGAAGACGATCCGACGCACCGCCGAAACCCTGCTCAAGCGAGAAGGGGCCGAAGTGGTGACCGCGACCGATGGCTTCGAAGCGCTCGCCAAAATCGCTGACCAACGTCCGCAGATCATCTTCGTGGACATCATGATGCCGCGGCTCGACGGCTATCAGACCTGCGCGTTGATCAAGAACAACCAGGTGTTCAAGCACACGCCCGTGATCATGCTGTCCTCGAAGGACGGTCTGTTCGACAAGGCCCGAGGCCGCATCGTCGGCTCGGAGCAATACCTCACCAAGCCGTTCACCCGCGAAGAACTTCTCGACGCCATCCGCACGCACGTCAACGCCTGACCGGGGGGACAGGCAATCCATGGCCCGCATACTGCTCATCGAAGATTCGCCGACCGATACCGCGGTGCTGACGCGCCTGCTGGAGAAGCACGGGCACCAGGTGCTCGCGTCCGGCAGCGCCGAGGACGGCATCGAGGTCTGCAAGCGCGAACTGCCCGATCTGGTGCTCATGGACGTGGTGCTGCCGGGCATGAACGGCTTCCAGGCGACGCGCGCGCTCTCGCGCGAACCGACCACCAAATCCATTCCGGTGCTGATCGTCAGCACCAAGGGCATGGAGACCGATCGCGCCTGGGGCCTGCGCCAGGGCGCCAAGGACTACATCGTCAAACCGCCGAGCGAGGACGCCCTCATCGCGCGGATCGACCAGTTGCTGGGGAACGCCTGATGAACGGAGACGATATCGCCGTCGACGATGCCCCGGTCGAACCGGTCTACGTCGACGCGTTCGAGATCCTCGCCGGCTACGAGCGGCGCAGCCTCGCCCACGTCGCCGGTCTGCCGGAACAGCTGCAGGCCGCGGGCCTCTGGCGCGGCATCGGTTTCCGCGTCGGCCAGCGCCGGCTGGTCTCGAACTACGAATCGGTGGCGGAAATCCTGACCGTCCCGCAGATCACCCCGGTGCCCGGCGCGCAGAGCTGGATGCTGGGCGTGGCCAACGTCCGCAGCAACCTGCTGCCCGTGGTCGATCTCAAGCAATTCCTCGAAGGCGCGCGCAGCGTGCTGCACGAAGGGCACCAGAAGGTGATGGTGCTGCGTCAGCCCGGCGGCGACGTTGCCGTCACCATCGACGAACTCTACGGCCAGCGCTCCTTCATGGACGAGCAGCAGGTCGACGTGGACGCGCTCGCCGACGGCCGCTACACCGGTTTCATCGAACGCGCCTACCGCGTGGCCGACGACGTCTGGGGCGTGTTCAGCCTCGACCGTCTGGTGCGCACACCCGAATTCCGACACGCCGCCGTCTGACGGCGAACTCTTTCACTGCAACAGTTCAAAAAACAGATCGAGGCGAGACATGAGCACTCCGATGGATAACGTCGCCGGCAAAGGCCGCAGTCAGAGCACCACCCTGTGGCTGTGGGTCCTCGCCGTGTCGCTGGTCCTGTTCGGCCTCAATACGGGCTACGCCCTGTTGAAGACGCAGCGCTTCGGCGGCGCCAGCACGGCGGCCTCGAACCTGCAGGTGAACTCGCAGCGTCTGGCCAACCTCGGCCGAGAGGCGGTCAACGGCGACGCCGCGGCGTTCAAGGCCTTCAAGACCACGAAGACGCAGATCGAAAGCGACGTGAAGCTGCTCAACGACCGCTTCGGCAGCGCGGCCGGCGTGTCCGGACCGATCGGCACCGTCACCTCGACCTGGGTGCCGATGGGCAAGAGCGCCGACCAGATCATCGCTTCGGAAACCGCGGTGCTGGCGCTGTCCGACAACGCCAAGCGCTTCACCGACCGCGTCCCGCAGCTGCAGGCGCAGCTCGACGAAGTGGTGCGCGCGATGTCCGCCGGCGGCGCGCCGTCCTCGCAGATCTACATCGCGCTGCGCCAGGTGGTGCTGGCCGCGTCGATGGCCCGTCGCGTCGCGGAAATCCGCGCCGGCGGCCCGGGCGCCGCGCTCGCGGGCGACGCGCTCGCGCGCGACGCCGGCGTGTTCGCCCAGGTGCTGAACGGCCTGCGCAACGGCGACCAGCCGATGAACGTGCAGAAGCTCACCAACGCCTCCGCGCTCGGCGCCCTGGGTCAGGCCAACACCCAGTGGGCCGAAATGAAGAAGGACCTGGACGCGATTCTGGCGTCGTCGCAGAACCTGTTCCGCGCGCAGTCCGCGGCCACCGAACTGACCACCGGTTCGACCCGCCTGCTGTCCGACAGCGAAAGCCTGTTCACGGCGTTCACCGCGTTCGGCTCGCTGCGCGACAAGAACTGGTTCGGCAACATCTGGGTCAGCATCGCCTCCGGTCTGGCCTCGCTCGCATCGATCGTGTTCCTGGTGTTCTCGCTGAACCGCGCGCAGCGCCGCCGCTTCGAGAGCTCGATGGAACTCAACAACCGCAACCAGGAGGCGATCATGCGCCTGCTGGACGAAATGGGTTCGCTCGCGGAAGGCGACCTCACCGTGAAGGCGACCGTGACCGAGGACATGACCGGCGCGATCGCGGACTCGATCAACTTCGCGGTCGAACAGCTGCGCAGCCTGGTGCAGACGATCAACGACACCTCGGTGCAGGTGGCGTCCAGCGCCCAGGAAACCCAGGCCACCGCCATGCACCTCGCGGAAGCGGCGGAACACCAGGCGCAGCAGATCAACACCGCCACCAGCCGCATCAACGAAATCGCGACCTCGATCAACCAGGTGTCGAAGAACTCCGCCGAATCCGCGGACGTGGCGCAGCGCTCGGTGGAAATCGCCACCAAGGGCGCGGGCGTGGTGCGTCAGACGATCGTCGGCATGGACTCGATCCGCGGCCAGATCCAGGAAACCTCGAAGCGAATCAAGCGCCTCGGCGAAAGCTCGCAGGAAATCGGCTCGATCGTGGAACTCATCAACGACATTTCCGAACAGACCAACATCCTGGCGCTGAACGCGGCGATCCAGGCGGCCTCGGCCGGCGAGGCGGGCCGCGGGTTCGCGGTGGTGGCCGACGAAGTGCAGCGACTCGCGGAACGCACCTCGAACGCGACCAAGCGAATCGAAGCGCTGGTGCAGACCATTCAGGCCGATACCAACGAAGCGGTGAGTTCGATGGAACAGACGACCTCCGAAGTGGTCGCCGGTGCGCGACTGGCCGAGGACGCGGGTACCGCGCTGGGCGAGATCGAAACGGTGTCGAACACGCTCGCGGGCCTGATTCAGGGCATCTCCAGCGCCGCGCAGCAGCAGTCCGCGGCCGCGACCGACATCACCCAGACCATGACCACGATTCAGTCGATCACCGCGCAGACCTCGCAGGGCGCGAACCAGACCGCCGAATCGATCGGAAACCTCGCGCAACTGGCGGCCGACCTGCGCCGTTCGGTCGCCGACTTCAAGCTGCCGGCCTGAGGCCGGATACGGGCGGAGCAGGCGAGATGATCCGAATGCCTATCGATCGTGAAACCGGGCGCCGCTGCGCCCGCGGAGGCGCACGATGACCGCGCTCCACGACGCGATCGAATACAGCGCGCTGGGCTGGGTCAAACCCGAGCTCGACGAAACCCTGCGTCTGGTGCGCGTCGAGATCGAAGGCTTCGCCGACGATCCGTCCGACACCAGCCGGATGCGCGTCTGCGCCGATCTGCTGCATCAGGTGCAGGGCACCCTGCGCATGGTCGAGCTGTATGCGCCGGCGATGGTCGCCGAGGAGATGGAACAGCTCTCCGTCGCGCTGCAGAACGGCCAGGCTTCTGACCGCGACGGCGCCTGCTCGGCGCTGATGCGCGGCGTGGTGCTGCTGCCCGACTATCTCGAACGCCTGCAGAGCGGCCACAAGGAAATCTCGATCGTCCTGCTGCCGATGCTCAACGAGCTGCGCGCCGCGCGCGGCGAGGCGGGCCTCAGCGAAAGCGTGCTGTTCAATCCGGATCTCGACCGGCCGCTGCCGGCGACGCTGCCCAAGGCGACGCCGCTGTCGCCCGCGGCGCGTGCGCATGAAGTCGCGCCGTATCTGGTCCGCCTGCGCGACGCGCTGCAGTCGTGGCCCGAACAGGGCCCGCCCGGCGACGCCGAGGGCCTGCATTTCGCGGCCGAAGCGCTGCTCGCCCGCACCACCGACGAGTCGCAGCGGCGGATGCTGTGGGTGGCTTCGATGGTCGCCACCGCGCTGCGCGACAAGGCGATGACGTCGAGCGCCGGCCTGCGCCAGGCCTTCGCCAGCGTCGACCGCGAAAGCCGCGGCATCTTCCAGCAGGGCGGTTTCGACGCGCCGCGCGCCGACGCCGCGCTGGAACCGACCCGTCAGCTGCTGTACCACGTCGCCCACAGCGATTCGGTGCATCCCGCGCTGTCGAAGCTGCGCGATGTCTTCGCGCTCGACGCGCTGAAGCCGACCGAATCCGAACTCGATCACGCCCGCGGCAGCGTCGCCGGCCGCAATCGTTCGCTGCTCGACACGGTCTCCGCCGCGATCAAGGAAGACCTGCTGCGGGTGAAGGACGAACTTGATCTTTATCTGCGCACCGGCAAGAGCAATCCCGCCGAGCTGCAGCCGCAGGCGGAACGCCTGCAGAACGTGTCCGACACCCTCGGCATGCTCGGCCTCGGTCTCGCCCGCAGCCTCGTGCTGCAACAGCGCGAGGCGATGCAGGAGATCGTCGACGGCAAGCGCAAGGCCGACGAGACCGCGTTGCTGGAAGTCGCCGGCGCGCTGCTGTACGTCGACGCATCGCTCGACGACCAGGTCGCGCGTCTCGCCAGCGGCGACAGTGTCGATTCAGAAGACGACCTCGCCGGCGCCGAAGCGCGCAAGGTGCTGGACGTGCTGGTGCGCGAGGCGATCGCCAACTTCGCCCTCGCCCGACAGGCCTTCGTCGCGTTCGTCGAAACCGCCTGGAGCCATGCCGAACTCGAACCGGTGCCGAAGCTGCTTCGCGACGTCTCCGGCGCGCTGAACATCCTGGAATTGCCGCAGCCGGCGCAGTATCTCGACGGCGTGCGGCTCTACACCGAAATCGAACTGCTGGAGCGTCGCCGCATTCCGAACGGCCGCCAGCTCGACACCTTCGCGGACGCGCTCGCCAGCGTCGAGTACTACCTCGAAGCGCTGCGCGAATCGCGCGCGAATCGCGACGACATCCTCGACATCGCCCGCAACAGCCTGGAAGCCCTCGGCTATTGGCCGCTGCCGGCCGAACGGCCCGCGGCGGCGCCCGTCGCCGTGCCCGCTGTCGACATGCCCGCTGTCGAAATGCGTGTTGTCGAAACGCCTGCCGTTGAAGTACCCGCAGTCGAAGCGCCCGCAGTCGTCGAAGCGGCCGTTGTCGAAGTGCCCGCCGTCGAGCCTGTCGCCATCGAAGCCGCTGCCGTCGAGCCCGCTGCCGCTGCACCCGCTGTCGTCGAAGCCGCCACCATCGCGCCTGTCGCGGAGACGCCGGCACCGGCAGCTCCGGTCGAGCCCAAGCCCTTCGTGCCGCTGTTCCTGCCGCCGCGCGAACCCGCGGCCCCGACACCGGTGCCCGCGGTCGAGCCCGTCGCATTCGCGCCGCCGGTCGAAACCGCGCCGGCTGCCGACGTCGTGCCGCCGGTCGAAGCCGTCGAAGCGCGTTCCGCGGTGGATGTGCTCACCGATGCCGAGCCGGCCGCACCGGCCGCGCCCCCCGCGGCAGCGCCGACCGCTGCGCCGGTTGTCGAGCCCGCTGTCGAGCCGGTCGCCGCCGGATTCGATGCCACCAGCGACGACATCGACGACGAAATCCGCGAAATCTTCCTCGAGGAATTCGAGGAGGAGATCGGCAACCTCGCCCTGCTGCTGCCGGCGTGGAAGGCCGATCCGAACAACATCGAGCTGCTGCAGCCGGTCCGCCGCGTCTTCCACACGCTGAAGGGCAGCGGTCGCCTCGTCGGCGCCAAGACCCTCGGCGAGTTCAGCTGGAAGATCGAGAACATGCTGAACAAGGTGCGCGACGGGCATCGCCCGGCGACGCCGCCGGTGGTCGCCATGGTCGATCAGGCCTATTCGACGCTGCCGCAGCTGCACGCCGCGCTGCGCGGCGAAGGCGGCGTGACCGTCGACCTGCGCGCGATGGAATCCTTCGCCGAGCGCATCGCCGGTGGCGAGGAAGTGATGCCGGTCATCGCCGCCATCGCGACCGCGCCGGCCGTCGTCGACACCGCGCCGGTCGAAACCCCGATGGCCGAAGCCGCGGTCGTCGCGCCCGTGGTCGAACCCGTCGTGGCCGAAGCGCCGGCCGTCGTCGAAGAAGACGGCATCCCGGTCAGCGTCGACGCCATCCTGCTCGAAATCCTGCAGGCCGAAGTCGGCGGTCATCTGACCACCATCCACGGCTGGCTGGCCCGTGCGCGCAGCGCGCCGGTCGCGGCCGACGAACCGCTGGTCCGCGCCATCCACACCATGAACGGCGCGTTCGCGATGGCCGAAGTGCCGTCGATCACCGACGCGCTGACGCCCGCCGAAGGGTACGTGCACCGCCTGCTCGCGTCCGCCGACCTCGCCGATGCCGAAGGCGTCGACGCCATCGCCGAACTGGCCGAGCGCGTGCGCGCGACGATCTCCGCGCTCACCGTGCCGGGCGGACGCGTGCCGCGCTGCGATGCGCTCGCCGCGCGTTTCGCGGCGCTGCGCGAGAGCCTGCCGGATTCGCGGCCGGTCGGTGGTCTGGTCGAGGAACCGCTCGGTTTCGAGGACGGCGCGGCCGCATCGACGGTCGAGCAGCCGGTCGAACTCACCGAACTGGATCTCAGCGCCTACGGCCATTTCGATGCGACGCCGGATGCGCCCGCGGCGGTCCGCGAGACCGCACGGTCTTCGGATTTCGGTCCGCTCACGCTCACCGAGGAAGACGAGGCGGAGCTTGCGCGCCTGCTCGGCCAGGCCGAGCCCGTGCCGGTCGCGGCCGACGTCGATGCGCCCCAGGCGCCGGCCGATGCCGCGCTGCCGACCGATCCCGACGACGCCGAGCGACTGCTGGCGCTGATGGAATCCTTCGAGGCCGAGCGTCTCGAAACGGAACGTGCCGAAGCTGCGCGCGCCGAAGCCGAACGGCTCGAAGCCGAACGTGCGGAAGCGGAACGTGCGGAAGCGGAACGTCTCGAAGCAGAGCGTGCCGTTGCGGCATTGCGCGAACGGGAACAGCAGGATTTCATCCGCATCGAGAACGAGCGTCTCGAAGCCGAACGTCTCAAGGCCGAACGCCTCGAAGCCGAACGTCTCGAAGCCGAACGTCTCGAAGCCGAACGTCTCGAAGCCGAACGTCTCGAAGCCGAACGTCTCGAAGCCGAACGTCTCGAAGCCGAACGTCTCGAAGCCGAACGTCTCGAAGCCGAACGCCTCGAAGCCGAACGCCTCGAAGCCGAACGCCTCGAAGCCGAACGCCTCGAAGCGTCGGTCCGCGAGCAGGAACTGCTGGATCTCATCCGGATCGAGGACGAGCGCCTCGAAGCCGAGCGCCAGCAGGCAGTGCAGCGCGAAGCCGAGCTTCTGGAAGCCGAGCGGCTGCTCGCCGAAGGCGGCGAAGCCGAACCGGCGGAACACGTCGAGTTGCCCGCGTTCGCCGATTTCGAGATTCCGCCGGTGCTTGCCGAGGCCGTGCCCGCCGAACTCGCGCCCGCCGAGTCCGCGCCGGTCGCCGAAACCGCCGCGCAGGCGTCGGTGGTGTCGGTGCTGCTCGCGCATTCGGCGGTGGTCGACCCGGACGACGCGCTGGAAATGGGCGATCTGGATGCCGATCTCGTCGACATCTTCGTCGAGGAAGGCCGCGACCTGCTCGATCATTCCGACCAGTTGCTGGTCCGGCTCCGCGAGAGCCCGGACGAGCGCGAGGTCATCGCCGGCCTGCAGCGCGACCTGCACACGCTCAAGGGTGGCGCGCGCATGGCCGGGATCATGGCCATCGGCGAACTCGGCCATGCGATGGAATCGCTGCTCGAAGCCGCTGCGGAGCATCGCCTGCAGCTGGGCCGCCAGGACATCCCGCTGCTCGAAGGCGGGTTCGATCGCCTGCACACCATGGTCACGCGCGTCGGCGACCGCCGCGCGGTCGCGATGCCGGAAGCGCTGATCGCCGCGTTCGACACCCGTGCCCTCGGTCATGCGCTCGAAACCGCGCCGGCCGCACCGCATGCGGAAGACGCGTTCGACGACGGGATCGAGTTCGAGGCGGCTGAGCTCGAGACGCCCGTCGTCGAGGCGCCCGCCGTTGAAGAACCGGTTGCCGAAGCGCCGGCCCTCGAATCGCCGGCTGTCGAACCGCTTGTCGTCGAAGACATCACGCTCGAAGCGCCTGCCGTCGAAGCGGATGCGGTCGAACAGCCAGCCATCGAAGAGCCGGCGTTCGAGGAATTGACCCTCGAAACATCCGCACTCGAGCTGGTCGAATTCGACGCCTCCGAACGCGCGTCGCCCGTTGCGGACGCGCCTGCCGGAACCGTCGTCGACGAGATCGCGTTCGAGGATTTCGTCTTCGACGAAGAGATCTCGCTCGAAACGACGCCCGACGCCGAGCCGTCCGTCGAACAGCCGCTCGTCGAGCAGACGCTGGTCGAGCACACCTACGTCGACGGCGCCTTCGCCGATTTCGTGCTGCCCGTGCAGGAACCGGTCCCGGGCGATGGCGATGCGGCGTTCGCGCCCGAAGCCGCCGTCGGCGACGCGGTGCCGCCCGGGCTCGATCTGCCCGCCTTCGAGCTGGAAGATTTCGAGGCGCTGATCGCCGGAACGCCCGCGCCCGAAGCGCCGGCAGCCGAACAGCCGGCCGTCGAAGAATCGACTGTCGAAGAACCGGCTGCCGTGGAGCAGGTCATCGACGCGCACGCGGCCGAAGCGTCGGCTGCCGAAGAACCCGTTGTCGAAGCGCCAGCCGTCGAAGAGTCTGCAGTCGAAGAGCCTGCCGTCGACCAGCCCGAAGCAGCGGATGCGTCGCAGCCCGTCTTCACGCCGCCGGTCTTCGCGCCGCTGCCGGGTCTCAAGCCGCTGTCGATGCCGATGGACTTCAGCACCGGCGCGGACGACGACCTCGGTCTGCGCGGCACCCAGGAGCAGGTGCGCGTTCGCGCCGAACTGCTCGACCGCCTGGTGAATTACGCGGGCGAAGTCGCGATCTACCGTTCGCGCCTCGAACAGCAGCTCGGTGCGTTCCGCGGCGCCACGGCGGAAATGGAGCAGACCAACCTGCGTCTGCGCGACCAGCTCCGCCGCCTCGAGATCGAAACCGAAGCGCAGATCATCGCGCGCTACCAGCGCGAGGGCGAAACCCGCGACGCGACCTTCGATCCGCTGGAACTCGACCGCTTCTCCAACCTGCAGCAGCTCTCTCGCGCGCTCGCCGAAACCGCGACCGACCTGAGCAGCCTGCAGGGCACCCTCGACGACCTGACCCAGGGTTACGAAACCCTGCTGCTGCAGCAGTCGCGCGTGAGCTCGGAACTGCAGGAAGGTCTGATGCGCACCCGCATGGTGCCGTTCGACACCGTGGTGCCGCGCCTGCGCCGCGTGCTGCGACAGGCGTCCACCGACAGCGGCAAGCCGGCCCAGCTCAAGCTCGAAGGCGCCCAGGGCGAACTCGACCGCAACGTGCTGGAGCGCATGACCGCGCCGCTGGAGCACATGCTCCGCAACGCGGTCGCGCACGGCCTCGAGAAGCCCGGCGTCCGCGCCCAGTCCGGCAAGCCGGAAGAGGGCGTGGTCACGCTGTCGATCCGCAAGGAAGGTTCCGAAGTCGTGCTGCAGATCAGCGACGACGGCCGGGGCCTCGACCGCAAGGCGATCCGCGAGCGCGGCGAAGCCCGCGGTCTCGTCCGCAAGGACGCGCCGCTGTCGAACACGCAGCTCGACGCGCTGATCTTCGAACCCGGCTTCTCCACCGCCGAGGAAGTGACCCGTCTCGCCGGCCGCGGCGTCGGCATGGACGTGGTCGCCAGCGAAGTGCGCCAGCTCGGCGGCACCATCGACATCCAGTCGGAGCTCGGCAAGGGCACGGTCTTCACCCTGCGCCTGCCGCAGACGCTGGCGGTCACCCAGGCGGCCTTCGTGCGTATCGGCGAAACCACCTTCGCGGTGCCGATCGCCTCGGTCCGCGGTGTCGGCCGCATCCCGCGCGAAGCGCTCGCCAAGGGCGACGTCAGCAGCTACCGCTACGGCAACGAAGAGTACGTCCTGCACGACCTCGGCAGCCTGATCGGCCACGCGCCGGCCAAGGCCGAAGGCCAGTTGCAGATGCCGGTGCTGCTCACCCGTTCGGGCGACCTGCACGTCGCCGTGACCGTGGACCAGATCGTCGGCAACCGCGAAATCGTGGTGAAGCCGATCGGCCCGCAGGTCGCGTCGATCCCCGGCATCTTCGGCGCCACGATCATGGGCGACGGCAGCGTCGTCGTGATCCTCGACGTCGCGCCGCTGGTGCGCCGTCAGGCCTCGCTGCTGCCGGACGAGCAGATCGAGGAAGCCGCGCCGGTCGAATCGCGTGCGGTGCCGCTGGTCATGGTGGTCGACGACTCGATCACCATGCGCAAGGTCACCGGCCGCGTGCTGGAGCGCAACAACTTCGAAGTGGTCACCGCGAAGGACGGCCTGGACGCGCTGGAACGCCTGGCCGAAGTGGTGCCCGATCTGATGCTGCTCGACATCGAAATGCCGCGCATGGACGGTTACGAGCTGGCGACGGCGATGAAGGCCGATCCGCGGCTTGCGAAGGTGCCGATCATCATGATCACCTCGCGCACCGGCGACAAACACCGCCAGCGCGCGATGGACATCGGCGTCGACCGTTACCTCGGCAAGCCGTACCAGGAGAACGAATTGATGCGCAACGTGTTCGGCCTGCTCGAAGCGGTGAGGTCCGATGCCTGATCAGGCCGCCATGGATGCCGCTCCGCGCGTCGTGCTGCTGGCGCGTGCCGGCAAGGCCGCGGACAACCTCGCCGAGGCCTTGCGCCAGGCGGGCGCAGAGCTGCTGTTCGCCGGCGATCCGGCCACCACCGACGAAGCCACGCTGCGCGCGCAGCGTCCGCAGGCGGTGCTGGTGGCGCTGGAACCGAGCATCGAACCGGCGCTGGACAGGCTCGACGGGCTGTTGTCCGACCCCGATCTGACCGTGATCTTCGACGAAGCCGATCTCGCCGCGCATCGCGCCGGCTGGGATGCGGCGCGATGGGCGCGCCATCTGTCGGCGAAACTGCGCCGCGACAGCAACGTGCTGCCGCCCGGCGCCGAGAGCGACCACGACTGGCAGCCTTCGCCGGGCGCCATTCCGAAGCCGGCGGCGGCCTACGTCGACGCCGATCTCGCCGACTTCGCGCGTGAAGCCGTGGCGCATGCCGATCGTGTCCCGGTCGACGGGACGCCGTCGGAAGCGCCGCCGGCATTGCACGCCGCCGCTGCCGTGCCGATGGACGCCGCGCTGATCGATGCGATTCCGTCGGTGTCGGCGACCGCCGTACCGCCGCAGCCGCAGTCTTCGGCCGTGCCGCCTCCGCTGCCGCCCGCCGGCTTCGAACTCGAAGCCCTGGAAGCCGAGTTGCTGGGCATGACGACACCGGCGGTGCCGCCGGCGCCAGCGTTCTCCGACAGCATCTCGTTCGACGACTTGGCGATCGAAGAGATTTCGCTGGAAGTCGCTCCGATCGAGAGCGACCGTTCCGACAGCCTGCAACTCGAAAACATGCAGTTGGACAGCATGCAGCTCGAACCGATCGCGTTCGACAGCGAGGACAGCGTCTCCCTCGATGCGATGTCGCTCGACAGCGCCGGTTTCGACGGCGCCACGTTCGAGCGCGCGTCGCTGGAGAGCGTGCAGCTGGACGGCATGCAACTGGACAGCATGCCGCCGGCGCCGCTCGCGCTGGACGACGTGCCTTCGGAGCCGCCGTCTGAACTGGCGCCGATGCGTTTCGACGACGATGCCTTTTTCCTCGAAGAACTGTCGGCGACGCGCGTGTCCACGGACACGTCGTCCGTCGCCCCGATCGCGTTCGATGACGGCTTCGATGGCGGCCTGTCGCTCGATGCCTTCGACATCGAAGATGCGACGCCGGCCGCGCCGAAACCGCCGCGCGCGGTCGAAGAGGTGATCTCCTTCGAGGATCTGATCGCCGGCAGTGCGGCTGCCGTGCAGGGCGTTCCGGTGTCCGGCGACGCGATCGTCGAACCGCCGCGACAGGCGCCCGCCGAACCGTCCCTCGGCTTTTCGCTCGGCGATCTGTCGCTGACGCCCGTCGACGACGACGCGCCGGTCGCCGTCGAAACGCCCGCCAGGCCGCCTGCGCCCGCGCCGGATCTCTCGGCGCTGGAAGCGCGCATCTCGGGCCTGTCGCTGGTCGACATCGACGAAGGTTCCGTCGATCCGTCGTCGCCGTTCGGCGCCTCGCTCGCCAGCGGTGTCGTGCTGATCGAAGCCGGTCTGGGCGGCCCGGATCCGGTGCGACAACTGTTGGCCGCGCTTCCCGCCGAATTCCCGGCCGTGGTGCTGGTCCGCCTGCATCTGCAGGGCGGCCGCTACGACCGTCTGGTCGCGCAGATGGAGCGTGCGTCCGCGCTGCCGGTCGCGCTGGCCGAAGCCGGCGCCACCGCCAATCCCGGCACGATCTACTTCCTGCCCGAAGGCGTCGGCCTGGCCGCGCGCGGTGCCAGCTTCGGGTTCGTCGCCGATCCCGCGCCGGCCGCCGGCATGTTCGCCGCGCTGCCGCCGAAGAACAGCGCCGTGGTCTTCCTCAGCGGCAGCGATCCGCAGCTCGTCGATGTCGCCCAGGCCACCGCCGCGGCCGGCACGCTGGTGATCGCGCAGTCGGCCGAAGACTGCTACGACGGCACCGCCTGCGCCGAGCTGCGCGCGCGCGGCGTCGCCTCCGCGCTTCCCGTCGAACTCGCCGGTCGGCTCGCGTCGCGCTGGCCGAGCTCGCGCTCCGATTGATCGCATTCCAACGAGTACCGCCGTGAACAGCCCCGCTTCCCACAGTGCGAACGTCAACGACATCCGAGGCGTCCTGATCCAGATCGCGGGTTCGCAGCTGCTGCTGCCGAACGCCGCGACGGTCGAAGTGCTGTCCTACGCCGATCCCGATCCGGTGGACAACGCGCCGGAATGGCTGCTCGGCCAGATCCGCTGGCGCGGCTGGCGCCTGCCGCTGGTCTCGTTCGCGCGCCTCGCCGGCACCCACACCGAAGGCGCGTCCGTCGGTACCAAGGTCATCGTGCTCAAGGCCCTGGGCGGCGATCCCAAACTGCCGTACTTCGCGCTGGTGGCGCAGGGCTTCCCGCGCCTGGTCACCATCACCCGCGAGAACATGATCGTCGACAGCGCGCATCTCGAAACGCTGCCCGACGGCATCCGCCTGCGGGTGATGTTCAACGACGACGTGGCGCTGGTGCCGGATCTCGACGTCGCCGAGAAGATGATCATCGACGTGCTGCGGCCGGCGGCGTAACCGCGCTTCTTGTAGGAGCAACGCGAGTCGCGACGGATTGCGGGTCGTCTTGACCAGCCATTCGGCTGTTGAAAACCGGAAGAGCATCGCGACTTGCGTCGCTCCTACAAAAGCGAAACGGTCTCGACTTGATCGGCCATTCGGCTGTTCAACACCCGAAGAGCGTCGCGACTTCCGTCGCTCCCACAGGGGCTTCGGTCTCGATCGTTGGCCATGGTCGAGCAGGCGCCAGTTCGCCTACAGATCCCCGAATCGCGCCTGCATCGCCGCGATCGCGGCCAGCCCCGCGGTTTCGGTGCGCAGCACGCGCGGGCCGAGGCGCAGGCCGCTGAAACCGTGTTGCTGCAGCACGACGCGATCCTTCTCCGACCAGCCGCCCTCGGGGCCGATGCCGATCACCACCGTGCCCGGCGGTCGCGCCAGGGTTTCGAAGCGATGTTCGCCCTGCGGATCGAGCGTGAGCTTCAGCGCGTCCGCCTCCAGCGCCGCCGCGGCCTCGGCCAGCCCGCGCGCCGGCAGCACGTCGGGAATGCGCGCACGGCCGCTCTGTTCGCAGGCCGCGACCACGACGCTGCGCCAGTGGTCCATGCGCTTCTGCAGGCGGTCGCCGTCGAGCCGCACTTCGGTGCGGTCGGCGAACACCGGCGCGATCGCGTGCACGCCCAGTTCGGTGGCCTTCTGCAGGATCAGATCCATCTTCTCGCCGCGCGCGATGCCCTGCAGCAGCACCATCCGCAGCGGCGATTCGTTGTCGACGATGCGCTCGCCGACGATTTCGGCCTCGACGCCGCGCTTGTTCGCGGCCAGCAGGCGCGCGTCGCAGTCGCGGCCGTCGCCGTTGAAGAGCACGCAGGCCTCGCCTTCGCGCAGGCGCAGCACGCGGACCAGATGCGCGCCGGCGTTCTCGGGCAGGACCACCCGCGCACCGGGCACCAGCGGCTGATCGACGTAGACGCGGGTCAGGCGCATCGGGCGGCCTCCTTGATCCCGGCGGCCTGGATCGCGGCATGGGTGGCGTCGGCGAGCAGCGCGAGCTGCGCATCGTCGACGCAGTAGGGCGGCATCCAGTACAGCACGTCGCCGAGCGGCCGCAGCAGCACCCCGCGATCCAGCGCCGCGCGATACATGCGCAGGCCACGGCGACCGGCGATCTCGACCGCATTGCCGTCGTCGGCGTTCTCCGGTTCCGGCTGCAGTTCGATGGCGAGGATCATGCCGGTCTGGCGCACCTCGGCCACCAGCGGATGCGCGGCGAACGGCGCGGCCAGCGCGGCCATGGCCGCGGCGGTGTCGCGATTGCGCGCGATCACGTCGTCCTGCTGCAGGATGTCCAGCGAGGCCAGCGCCGCGGCGCAGGCCAGCGGATTGCCGCTGTAGCTGTGCGAATGCAGGAACGCGCGTTCGCGCGAATCGTCGAGGAAGCCGTCGTAGATCTGCTGCGTGGCCAAGACCGCGCACAGCGGCAGGAAACCGCCGGTGAGGCCTTTCGACAGGCACATCAGGTCGGGCTGGACCCCGGCCTGATCGAACGCGAACAGCGTGCCGGTGCGGCCGAAGCCGGTGGCGATCTCGTCGGCGATCAGGAACACGCCGTGCGCGTCGCACAGGTCGCGCACGCGCTTGAGGTACACGGGATGGTGCATGCGCATGCCGCCGGCGCACTGCACCAGCGGTTCGAGGATCAGCGCGCAGACTTCGCCCGGATGCGCATCGAGCAGGCGGGCGAGGGCATCGGCGGCGTCCTCGGCGCGCGCCGCCGCGGCGCGCGCATCGGCGGTGCCGAAGGCGTCGGGCGTCGGCGCGAACAGCACGTCCAGCAGCAGCGGCGCGTAGACGCGGCGGTACAGCGGGATGTCGCCCACCGAGAGCGCGCCGACGGTCTCACCGTGATAGCTGTTGGTGAGGGCGACGAACTTCGTGCGTCGCGGTTCGTCGCCGCGGTTGCGATACCAGTGGAAGGCCATCTTCAGCGCAACTTCCACGCCCGCCGACCCGTTGTCGGCGTAGAAGACCTTCGCCAGCGGTGCGCGCCCGGGCTGGCGCGGCGCCACCGCCAGCAGGCGTTCGGCCAGCTCCACCGCCGGCGCGTGCGAAAAGCCGGCCAGGATCACCTGTTCCAGCGTGCGCGCCTGGCGGGCGATCGCCTCGGCGATCCGCGGTTCGGCGTGGCCGTGGAGATTGGTCCACCAACTGCTGACCCCGTCGAGGGTGCGCCGGCCATCGTGGCCGACCAGCCATGCGCCGTCGCCGCGCGCCACCGGCAGCAGCGGCAGGGCGTCGGGGTGCTCGCGCATCTGCGTGCATGGGTGCCAGAGCACCGCGAGGTCGCGCGACCGCCAGTGGTCGGCGTCGTTTATCATCGGGGCATGCCTGCTCATCCCATCGTTCATCCCTTCATTATGGCCCGCGGCGCGGGTGCGCCGTGAGTCGTCCGCTGCCGACCGTCCATGCCGTGCGCCGCCGCCAGGGCGATCCCGGGCGCGTGATCGAGGAGTTGGATCTCGAATTCAGCAACGGCGAACGCCGCTGCTATCACCGCGCCCCCGCCATCGGTCACGGCGCGGTGATCGTGGTGCCGCTGCTCGACGACGACACCGCGCTGCTGATCCGCGAGTACGCGGCCGGCACCCACCGCTACGAACTCGGGCTGGTGAAGGGCAAGATCGATCCCGGCGAAACGCCCGAGGAGGCGGCCAATCGCGAGTTGAAGGAAGAGGCCGGCTACGGTGCGCGTTCGCTCACGGTGCTGCGCCGGATCAGCCTCGCGCCGACCTACATGGGCCACGAGACCGTGCTGGTGCTGGCCCGCGATCTGTACGAAGAACGGCTGCCCGGCGACGAGCCGGAGCCGCTGGACGTGGTGCCGTGGCGGCTCGATGCGCTGCACGAGCTGATCCTGGACGACGCGTTTTCCGAAGGGCGTTCGATCGCCTCGCTGTTTCTGGTCAGGGAGTGGTTGCGTCATGCCGACATTGCTCGATGAATCGATCCGCGAAGGCGTGATCGCCCTCGCCGCCGCCGCCGCCGCCGACATCCTCCGCATCTACGAACATCCCTTCGACGTCGACCACAAGGCCGACGACAGTCCGCTGACCGCCGCCGATCTCGCGTCGCACCGCCGCATCGTCGACGGCCTGCAGGCGTTGACGCCCGACATCCCGGTGCTGTCGGAGGAATCCGCGGAACTCCCCGCCGCCGAACGCCGCCGCTGGTCGCGGCTGTGGCTGGTCGATCCGCTCGACGGCACCCGCGAGTTCGTGAAACGCAACGGCGAATTCACCGTCAACATCGCCCTGATCGAGGACGGCGTGGCGACCTTCGGCGTGATCCAGGCGCCGGTGACCGGCGTGCTGTGGTGGGGCGATCTCGTTCACGGTGCGTATCGTCGCGCCGACGGCGGCGAGGTCGCGCTGGAAACGCGCACGCCGGCCGAAGCGCCGCTGCGCGTCGCCGCCAGCCGCTCGCACCGCGACCCGCGCACCGAGGCGTTCATGGCGAAGATGGCCGCCGACCGCGGCGAACTGGAAGCCATCGGCGTCGGTTCGTCGCTGAAGTTCTGCCGCGTCGCCGAGGGCGCCATCGACGTCTATCCGCGCTTCGCGCCGACCAGCGAATGGGACACCGCCGCGGGCCAGGCGATCGTCGAAGCCGCCGGCGGCGTCGTGCTCGATCCGCAGGGCCGCCCGTTCCGCTACAACCAGCGCGACACGCTGCTCAACGGCGATTTCGTGGCGCTGGGGGATACGGCGCTGCCATGGCGGGATTGGGTTTGACGCCAGTGTTCTCCGTTGCCGGTAGAGCGGCCTTCAGGCCGCTGATCGGTAGTGAATGCAAAGCGCTGCGGCCTGACGGCCGCTCTACCGGGGTGTCGTGATGCATTCGGAGGAATTCGTGCATGTCTGATACCGATCCGACCGACATCCGGCGCCTCCTCGCGATCATGGCCCGCCTGCGCGACCCGCAGGGCGGGTGTCCGTGGGATCTGAAGCAGACCTTCGCCACCATCGCGCCGTACACGGTCGAGGAAGCGTACGAAGTCGCCGACGCCATCGATCGCAACGATCTCGACGACCTGAAGGACGAGCTCGGCGATCTGCTGTTCCAGGTCGTGTTCCATGCGCGCATGGCCGAAGAGCGGGGCGCGTTCGCGTTCGCCGATGTCGTCGCCGCGATCAGCGACAAGATGGAGCGCCGTCACCCGCACGTGTTCGCGGGCATGAGCATCGCCGACAGCGATGCGCTGAACGCGATGTGGGACGCCGAGAAGAAGAAGGAACGGCTGGCGAAACATGCGGCGCAGGGACATGGCAGCGCCGTCGACACATCGGCGCTGGCCGGCGTCGCCCGTGGCCTGCCCGAATGGCAGCGCGCGGTGAAGCTGCAGAAGAAGGCCGCGACCGTGGGCTTCGACTGGCCCGGTCCGGCGCCGGTGATCGAGAAACTGAAGGAAGAACTGGACGAAGTCCGGGTCGAGTTCGATGCCCTGGCCGCGGCGCCCGGCGATGCCGCGGTGCGCGACCGGCTGGAGGACGAACTCGGCGATCTGCTGTTCGTCGCCGCGAATCTCGCGCGGCATGCGCGGGTCGATCCGGGCGCGGCGATGCGTCGCGCCAACCACAAGTTCGAGCGCCGCTTCCGCGCGATGGAAGCGATGGCCGCCACCGACGGCGTGTCTCTGGCGGATCTGTCGCTGGCCGACCAGGACGCCTATTGGCATCGCGCCAAGGCCGCGGAGCGGAGCGGGGCATGAACTGCTGGCGCCATCGCGACCGCGTCGCGGTCGGCGTCTGCACCGCCTGCGGCAAGGGCCTCTGCGGTGAGGCCTGCGCCCGCGACGACGGCGCCATCGGCCTGCACTGCGACGAGGCCTGCGCCGCGCGCCTGCGTCGCCGGGCGCCGCGCGGCGATGCGCCGGTGGGCGTGGTCTGGTCGGCGTTGCTGGTCGCGCTTGGCCTCGCGCTGCTGTACTACGGCTGGCACCAGACCGAGTGGTCGCTGAGCGTCCCGAACCTGCTCGGCATGTTGTTCCTCTGGTACGGTGTCGTCCTGCTGCTGCAGCGTTTCGCGCAACGACGCGCGCCATCGCCCTGACGGGAGGGGCCCATGTCCGGATTTTCCAGCTTCCGCGAGTTCTATCCGTTCTACCTCGGCGAACACCACAACCGCACCTGCCGGCGCCTGCATTTCGTCGGCACCAGCCTGTCCATCGTCTTCATCGTCACCGCGATGATGCGCGACAATGCCTGGTGGCTGCTGGCCGCGCTGGTCAGCGGTTACGCCTTCGCGTGGGTCGGCCATTTCTTCTTCGAGAAGAACAGCCCGGCGACGTTCAAATATCCGTTCTATTCCTTCGCCGGCGACTGGGTGATGTACAAGGACATCCTGATCGGAAAAATCAAGTTCTGATCGCGATTCATTGTCGCAAGCCGCGCGCGCGGCTTTGGCCTCGTCGCTCGTCACGGGCTGTCTGGGCGGGTGATGTACAAGGACATCCTGATCGGCAAGATCAAGTTCTGATCCTGTCGGCCCGGTAGAGCGGCCTTCAGGCCGCTGTGCGATCGCCGGTGAGGGATGGGTGGGGCGAGGGGCGGTCGCGCAGACTGGCGCCCTGACAGCCGCGCCAGCGTTTCCCGGCGACATCACTCCATGAAGATCAACCACGCGGCCACCACGATCAGGCCGAAGCCGGCCCAGTGATTCCATTTCAGCGGTTGATCCAGGAACCACGTCGAGAAGCCCGCGAACACCAGCAGCGTGATCACCTCCTGCATGCCCTTCAGCTGCGGTGCCGAGTAATACGCACTGCCCCAGCGGTTCGCCGGGACCATCAGCAGATACTCGAAGAAGGCGATGCCCCAACTGGCGGCGATGACCACCGGCAACGGCGAGCTTTTGTACTTCAGATGCCCGTACCAGGCGAAGGTCATGAAGACGTTCGAGCACAGCAGCAGAGCGATGGGGGTCAGGCGTTCTATGGCGAAAGGCATGGCAGCGTCGGCGTTGGGTGTCGTGCGATGATGCGCGGAGCCGCCGGCTTCGCCAAGGCGGCCCCTGCCAAGGCCGGCGCCCCCGCTTCGCATCCATCACGGGAACTCCCGTGCGCGCCCTGTGTCAACCCCGGTGCCGCCCGAGCGTTCACACCCTCCACCTCCGACCCGCAGCCCCCATGTCCCCATATCGCAAGACCGGTTCGCGCATTCCCCGTTTCGTCATCGTCCCGATCGCCCTCGTGGCGGTGGTGGCCGCGCTGTGGTTCTGGAAAGGCCGCGGCGGCGGTGGCGACGAACAGCGGTACCGCACCGCGGCGGTGGAGCAGGGCGACATCCGCGTGGCGATCTCCGCCACCGGCACCCTCGGCGCGCTGTCGACGGTGGACGTGGGCAGCGAGGTGTCCGGCAAGGTCGAGGAAGTGCTGGTCGACTTCAACGATCGCGTCCGCAAGGGCCAGGTCATCGCCCGCATCGACCCCAGCACCTTCGAGGCCCAGATCGCCCAGGGCGACGCCAGCATCGCCAGCGCCCGCGCCGGCCTGGCGACCGCGCAGGCCACGCTGCGCAACGCCGAACTGGCCTACAACCGCAATCGCGAGCTGGCGGCGCAGAAGCTCGTCGCCCGCGGCGACCTCGACCAGGCGCTGGCCGCGCGCGATCAGGCCCGCGCCCAGGTCGCGCAGGCCGAAGCCCAGATCCGTCAGCAGGAAGCCTCCACCCGCAACGCGCGCCTCAACCTCGGCCGCACGGTGATCTATTCGCCGGTGGACGGCGTGGTGCTGAACCGTTCGATCGAACCGGGCCAGACCGTGGCCGCCAGCCTGCAGGCGCCGGTGCTGTTCAAGATCGCCGAAGACCTGTCGCGGATGGAGATCGTGCTGGCGGTGGACGAATCCGACATCGGCCAGGTCAAGCAGGGGCAGACGGTCAGCTTCACCGTCGACGCTTTCCCCGACCGCCAGTTCCGCGGCGAAGTCAGCCAGGTGCGGCTGTCGGCGACCAACACCAACAACGTGATCACCTTCCCGGTGGTGGTCGCGGTCGACAACGCCGATCAGGCGCTGTTGCCGGGCCTCACCGCCAACGCCGAGATCGAAGTCAGCCGTCGCGACGGCGTGCTGAAGGTGCCGAACGCGGCGATGCGCTTCAAGCCGCCGGCGGACCCGGCCGCGACGCCCGAAACCCCGCAGCGCAGCGGCGGCATGACCGAAGAGCTGCCGGCGATCGCGGCGACGCTGAAGCTCGACGCCGCCCAGCAGGCCGCCTTCGACGATGCGCTGGCGAAAATGCGCGAACGCATCGCCGCGCGCACCGCGACGCCGCCCCAGGGCCAGACCGGCGGCAGCGCGCTGTTCGGGCGGATGCCCGGCGCCGGCGGCGGGCAGCAGCCGCGCGGCGGCAATGCCAGCGGTGCAATGCGCCAGCGGATGATGGAGCGCTTCAACCAGCAGTTCGGGGCGTTCCGCGCCGCGCTCAACGACGATCAGCGCCGCGAATGGGACAGCGCGATCAATGCCCTCGTCGGCGCGCGTCGCGCCCCGGTCTACGTGCTGGCCGACGGCAAGCCGAAGGCGGTGACGGTGCGCGTCGGCGCGTCCGACGGCAGCAGCACCGAAATCATCGGCGACTTCAAGGCGGGCGACGAAGTGATCGTCGGCCTGCAGACGGCGGAGCCCGCGAAGTGAGTGCAGCGCTCCGCCCGCGCGAAGCGCTGCGGACCGGGCACGCGCATCCGGTGATCGAAACCCGCGCGCTCGGCAAGGTCTATTCGGCCGGCAGCGAGGCCGAAGTGGTGGCGCTGAAGAACGTCGATCTGAAGATCGACCACGGCGAGTTCGTCGCGATCATGGGGCCGTCCGGTTCCGGCAAATCGACGCTGATGAACCTGATCGGCTGCCTCGATACGCCGACCTCCGGCGTCTACCTCTGCGACGGCGTCGATGTGGCGACGCTCGACGCCGAGGCGCGCGCGATGCTCCGCCGCGACAAGATCGGTTTCGTGTTCCAGGGCTTCAATCTGCTGACGCGGATGAGCGCGCTGGACAACGTGGCGATGCCGCTGAGCTATGCGCGGGTGCCGCCGGCCGAACGTCGCCGCCGCGCCGCCGAGGCTTTGACCGCGGTCGGTCTGGGCGAACGCATGCAGCACCGGCCCAGCGAACTGTCCGGTGGCCAGCAGCAGCGCGTGGCGATCGCGCGCGCGCTGATCCAGCGTCCGCCGATCCTGATGGCCGACGAACCCACCGGCGCGCTCGATTCGCGCACCGGGCAGGAGATCCTGGCGCTGTTCGAACGCCTGCGCGGCGAGGGTCACACCATCATCCTGATCACCCACGATGCCGAAGTGGCCGAACATGCCGACCGCACCTGCGTGATGCGCGACGGTGAGCTTCACGACGGCGTGCCGCACGACGGCGTGCCGCATGACGGCGCGCCGCCCGCGACGGAGACATCGGCATGAGCCCGCACGATCCGGGCACGCCCGCACCCGGGGGGTTGACCCTGCTCGAAGTGATGCGCACCGCGACCTTCGCCCTGCGCGGCAACTGGCTGCGCAGCGCGCTGACCTCGCTGGGCGTGATCATCGGCATCGCCGCGGTGATCGTGATGGTGTCGGTCGGCCAGGGCACCCAGGCCGAGATCGAGAAGCTGGTGTCCGGGCTCGGTTCGCAGCGGCTCGACATCAATCCCGGCGCCGGCCGCGGCATGGGCGGCGTGCGCATGAGCGCCAGCAGCTTCTACACGCTGAACGAGGACGACATCGACGCCATCCGTCGCGAAATCGGCGGCATCCAGTACATCAGCGGCGTGCTGCGCGGCGGTACCCAGGCCGTGTACGCCGAGAACAACTGGTCCAGCAGCTGGTATGGCGTCGAGCCCGACTGGTTCGAGATCAACGGCTGGGAACTGGCCAGTGGCCCGGGGTTCGAGGCCGGCGATTACAGCGGCGGCGACAAGTCCGCGATCATCGGCGAAACCCTGCGCCGCGAGCTGTTCGGCGACGAGGAAGCGGTCGGCCAGACCCTGCGCCTCGGCCGTGTGCCGTTCACCGTCGTCGGCGTGCTGAAGTCGAAGGGGCAGGGCGGTTTCGGACAGGACCAGGACGATCTGATCGTGATTCCGCTCGACACCGCACGTCGGCGCATGTCGAGCAACGCGTCGCTGCCGCCCGGTGCGGTGCAGCAGATCAGCGTCGGCGTGGCCGATCCCGACGGCCTGTCCACCGCGCAGGCCGAGATCGAAGCGCTGCTGCGCCAGCGCCACAAGATCCAGCCGGGCGAGGAGGACGATTTCAACGTCCGCAACCTCGCCGAGATCGTCAGCGCGCGCACCCAGACGACGAAACTCATGTCGTGGCTGCTCGGCGCGGTCGCCGGCATTTCGCTGATCGTCGGCGGCATCGGCATCATGAACATCATGCTGGTGTCGGTGACCGAGCGCATCCGCGAGATCGGCCTGCGCATGGCGGTGGGCGCGGGGCCGCGCGACATCCGTCGCCAGTTCCTCGCCGAAGCGATGCTGATCTCGCTGATCGGCGGCATCATCGGCATCGCGCTCGGCGTGGTCGGCGCGCTGCTGGTGAGCAAGGTCGGCGCGCTGCCGGTGGCGCTCAACAGCCAGGTGATCGGGTTGGCCGCGGGGTTCTCGATCGCGACCGGTCTGTTCTTCGGTTACTACCCGGCGAGCAAGGCGGCGAAACTCGATCCGATCGAAGCGTTGCGGCAGCAGTGAAACAGCCGTGGGGGTGGGGGGGGGGGGGGGCCGGGGGGGTGTTTAAAAAAAACACCCCCCGGCCGCGCGCGGGCCCCCCCCCCCCCCCCCCCCCAGGCCGTGCAGGGAACGCACCGACTCCAACCGTCTCTAGCCACGCG
>WYBC01000038.1 GCA_011526085.1 Lysobacter sp.
TGGCAAGGTGCGCAACGCCGGATCGGGCCCGCAGACGGCCTTCCCTCCGGGTTGCGCCCCTGTGGCGCCGATCCTGCGGCCCGCGGCTTGCCTTGGCCACCAGCCAAGGCTGCGCCACGGAACCTTGGCTCGGCGCCACAGGCTGCGCAACGCGACCTACCAAAAAGTGCATGACACGCTCTAAGATCGGGCCAATGGGATCAGGTCGCACAATGACGTGAAAGTCCTCATCGCCGACGACGAACCGATGGCCCGCGAGCGCCTGCGCGCGCTCCTCGCCGATCACCCGGACCTCCGCCTGGTGGGGGAAGCCGCCGACGGCCGGGAGGCGCTCGACGCCTGCGCCGAGCAGATGCCCGACATCGTCCTGCTCGACATCGCGATGCCCGGCATCGACGGCCTGGAAGCCGCCCGCCACCTCGCCACCTTCGAACCGCGGCCCGCGGTGGTGTTCTGCACCGCCTACGACGAACACGCGCTGTCGGCCTTCGACGCCGCCGCCGTCGACTATCTGGTCAAGCCCGTGCGCCGCGAACGCCTCGCCGCCGCGCTGGATCGCGCCCGCACCTTCGTCGCCGGCCGCGCGCCGCGCGCCGACGGCGCCGAACATGCCGCCGGCAACGGCGCCGCGAATGGCGCCGCGAACGGCAGCGGCAGGAAACGCAGCCACCTCTGCGCGCGCCTGCGCGGCAGCCTGCGCCTGATCGCGATCGACGACATCCGCTACCTGCACGCGGAAGAGAAATACGTCGTCGTGCACCACGCCCGCGGCGAAGACCTGATCGAGGAATCGCTGAAGTCGCTGGAAACCGAATTCGCCGATCACTTCGTGCGTATCCACCGCAACTGCCTGGTTTCGCGCGAAGAACTGGTCGAACTGCGCCGCGCCTCCGACGGCCGCATCGAAGCGGTGCTGCGGCACGGCGACAAACCGCTGGAAGTGAGTCGCAGGTGTGTGCCGCATCTGCGGGAGATGGTGCGGCATCTGTAGCGAGTCCGGTTGGGCCGGCGAAGCGAAATGCCGCCCTTTTCAAGCATCGGAAGGGCGCGGTCTGCATGCGATAATCGCCGCATGAAAACCCTCCGCATCGCCACCCGCAAAAGCCCGCTCGCCCTGTGGCAGACCGAGCATGTCGCCGCCCGCCTGCGCGCGCTGGATCCCGATCTCGAGGTCGTGCTGGTCCCGATGTCCACCCGTGGCGACGAGGTGCTGGACCGGTCGTTGTCGGCGGTGGGCGGCAAGGGCCTGTT
The DNA here is from genome assembly GCA_011526085.1 of Lysobacter sp. Taxonomy (GTDB): domain Bacteria; phylum Pseudomonadota; class Gammaproteobacteria; order Xanthomonadales; family Xanthomonadaceae; genus Lysobacter_I; species Lysobacter_I hankyongensis. The sequence goes on from WYBC01000038.1 coordinate 1,252, forward strand.
CCTCAAGGAACTCGAACTGGCGATGCTGCGCGGCGACGCCGACTGCGCGGTGCATTCGCTGAAGGACGTGCCGATGGATCTCGACGGCCCGTTCGCGCTGCCGGCGATCCTGGAGCGCGCGGACCACGCCGACGCTTTCGTCAGCAATCGTTGCGACGGCATCGCCGCACTGCCGCCGGGCGCGCGGGTCGGCAGCTCGTCGCTGCGGCGCCAGGCGCAGCTGCGCGCGCTGCGCCCGGATCTCGATCTGGTCGATCTGCGCGGCAACGTCAACACGCGGCTGGCGAAACTCGATGCCGGCGAATACGACGCCATCCTGCTGGCCTGCGCCGGTCTGCAGCGATTGGGCTTCGACGCCCGCATCCGCGCGCGCCTGGATGCGCCCGACTGGCTGCCCGCACCGGCGCAGGGCGCGATCGCGATCGAATGTCGCGACGACGATGCCGCGACCCGCGATCTGTTCGCCGCGTTGAATCACGCGCCCACGCGGCGCTGCGTCGAGGCCGAGCGCGCGATGAACCGCGCGCTGCACGGGAGCTGCCAGGTGCCGGTGGCCGCGTTCGCGCGCGAGGTCGAGGGCGGCCTGCATCTCGCCGGCCTCGTCGGTTCGGTCGCCGACGGCCGTGCGGTGCGCAGCGAAGCCACCGGCGCCGACGGCGATGCGCTCGGCCGCCAGGTCGCCCAGCAGTTGCTCGATCTCGGGGCGGGAGAGTTCATCGCCGGGCATTGATCCGCGCCGCGGCTGCTTTTGTAGGAGCGCCGGAAGGCGCGAGGCCCGCAGCGTTTGAGGTGCGACATCGCACGCAATCCAGTGCGCCATCGAGAGCGTCCCATGATGACGGACGACGCGTCATCCGAAACCTTGTGGGCCTCGCGCCTTCCGGCGCTCCTACAAAAAAAGCGCAGGCGTGGGCCGCTCAGTAATACAACGTCACCAGATGCTTCGCCTCGGCGAAGAACAACCACCGTTCGACCAGCGCGCCCACCTGGAACGACACCGCGCCCACCCACAACAGCGGCGTGGCGTCGCCGTGCGGCAGCAGCCACACCGGCAGCGCGCACAGCGCGGGCACCAGCGCGAACAGCACCGCCGAGATCGCGCGCAGTCGTTTCGCATGTTTGCGCGCGACGACGAAACCCATTTCGCGGGTGAGGTAATTGGCTTCGGTGTGCGGGCGTTCGAATACGCTCACGTCGCGGTCGGGCAGGCCGACGGCATCGCCGCGGGTCTGCGGCAAGGCATCGCGGTCGAGATCGCGCCAGTAGCGGCGCTTCACCAGCCACAGCGCGATCGCGCCGGCGACGATGCCCGCGCCGACCAGGTTCGGCGCATCCAGCGTGGTGCCGGCGAACGGGCCGAACAGCAGGCCGCCGCCGAGCGCGGCGAACAGCAGGTACGCCGGCACGACCAGACGATGCCGCCACGCCGGAATCGGCTTCAGCGAGGCGTAGATCATCGCGGTCGAGAACACCGCCAGCACGCACAGCACGGCGAGCAGCGCGGCGGTCGCGCGCGTCGCCCAGGCGGGCCCCTGCAGCCACTGGATCGCGAACAGCGCGGCCGCAGCGGCGACGCTGGCGACCGCGAACACGCCTTCGCGCGACATCCAGGAACTGCGCCACTGCGAGAACGCGCGCCAGACGCGTGCCGGTTTGCCCAGATGCCACAGCGAGGCGATCACGCCGGCCGCGACCAGCGCCGCGGCGGCGAGCAGGCCGAGCATCCAGCCGAGCCCGTCGAACCACTGCGGCCGGTCGCCCAGCGCGATGCGCAGCGCGATCCAGAACCACAGGCCGAAACCGGTGCCGGTGAGGGTGGTGAAGACGATGACGGAGAACGCCGGGTTCATGCGCGCCTCGCTTGCGCGGCACTGCCGCGCAGGGCGCATGGACGGGCAGGCAGGACGCCTGGCCCGGGCGATCCGGAGCCCATGCCGTCGCGCCAGGGAGGAAAAGGGAAGTGGTGAACGAAGTGCACGGACAGTCGCGTCATCGGCTCAACACCCGATCCAGCCAGCGCAGCAGCGGCGGCAACGCGGCGGTGTCGAGCGCCTCGTCCTGCGTCGGCGCGGGCGCATCGCCGCCCGCACGCCGCGGGCGCGGTGGCAGGTAACGGTTCACGGGTGCGTAGCCGAGTTCCGGCATCAGCGCGACGCCGCCGCGTTCGGCGACGAGTTTCGACACGTCGGATTCGGGGTCGCCGAGATCGCCGAAGTGGCGGGCCTTCGTGGGGCAGGCCTGCACGCAGGCGGGCTGGCGTTCGGCTTCGGGCAGATGTTCGTTGTAGATGCGATCGACGCACAGCGTGCATTTCTTCATCACGCCCTCGACCGCGCTGTATTCGCGCGCGCCGTAGGGGCAGGCCCACGAACACAGCTTGCAGCCGATGCACTTGTCCTCGTCGACCAGCACGATGCCGTCCTCGGCGCGCTTGTAGCTGGCGCCGGTGGGGCAGACGGTCACGCAGGCCGGCGTCTCGCAGTGCAGGCAACTGCGCGGGAAGTGCAGGGTCATCGCCGGCTGTGCGGCCACGCTTCCGGCGCAGGGCGAGGGCTCCGCGGCGATCTCGTAACTGTGCACACGGTTGAACCACACGCCAGACGGGTCCTTGCCGTACGGGTGCTCGTCGGTGAGCGGCCCGGCGATGCCGCCCGCGTTCCACTGCTTGCAGCTCACGGCGCAGGCATGGCAGCCGACGCAGGTGTCGAGATCGATCACCAGGCCGAGCTTCTTCTTCGACGGCGGCGGCAGATCGGTCATGGCATCTTCTTCGTGCGACGAGGATGCGCATCGGGAGCGTCCGTGCGCGACGTGGCGACAAGCCAGGCGCCGCAGGCCTTCATCGCCACCGCGACCGCAAGACCAGCCAGCGTCGAAAGTGTCGACGGCGGCGTGCCGAACGGATCGGCGTCGTTGCTGGCCTGCATGCCAGCCGGATCGATCAATGCGAATCCGAACACCAGCACCGCGCAGGCGCCGAGCATCAGCGCCAGCCAGCCGACTGCCAATCGAAGGCCGCGCTTCATCGGCCCGCATCCTTCGCACGCATCGACGCGCCATAGCGCAGCGGCGCATCGTGCGTCGCATCGAACGGCAGCGGCACGAACTGCGGCGCGCTCATGCCGGCGGTGTCGGCCCTGCGGATCGCGACGCGCAGATCGAACCACGCCGCCTGGCCGGTGACCGGATCGGCGTTGGCGTAGTCGCCGCGCGGCGTGATGTCGGAAATCAGGTGATTGAGCAGGAAGCCCTGTTCGCCTTCGGGCGCGTTCTTCGCGAGTTTCCACGCGCCCTTGCGTTTGCCGATGGCGTTCCAGGTCCACACCGTGTCCGGCTGCACGTTGCCGGCGAACTTCGCCTGCACGGTGATCGTGCCGTGGTGCGAGGACACTTCGACCCAGTCTTCGTCGGCGATGCCGAAGCGCGCGCCGGTGTCCGGGTGCACATAAAGGAAGTTGCGCGTCGCGATCTGCCGCAGCCACGCGTTCTGCGAACCCCAGGCGTGATACATGAACATCGGACGCTGGGTGATGGCGGACAGCGGATGGTCGGCGCCTGCGTTCTGCGCCGATTCGAAGGGTTCGTACCACATCGGCAGCGGATCGAAATACGTGGCCACGCGTTCGCGATGTTCCTCCGGCGGCTGCAGCGCGCCGTGGCCCTGCGCGGCGAGCCGGAATTTCTGCAGGGTTTCCGAATACAGCTGCAGCGGAATCGGGTCGGTGGTGGCGATGAAACCGAAGCGGTGCGCCCACTGCAGGTAGTCGCGGTTCGCCATCTTGTAGTAGCGCGCGGACTCGGGAATCGGCGCATGCCAGAAGCCGCCGTGTTCGATGTAGCGTCGCAGCTGATCGGGATTCGGCGCGCCCTTGCCGTGCTCGTCGCCGTCCGCGCCGCGCCAGCCCGCGAGCAGGCCGACCCCGGGCGCGCGTTCGTGGTTCACCATGTAATCCGCGTAGTCGCGGTATTTCGGCGCGCCGCTCCCGTCGGTCATGCCCGGCAGGCCGAGCCGCGCGCCGAGATCCAGCAGCACCGACTGGAAGCCGCGCACGTCGCGCGGGCGGCCGTCGCCGTCGTGCTGCGTCGCCGGGTCGAACACCGGATGCCGGATCGCGTCGGACGCGCCGTCGGCATCGGAGATCGGCCGGTCGAGCAGGCTGATCGCGTCGTGGCGTTCGAGATAGGTCGTGTCCGGCAGCACCAGGTCGGCGTAGGCCACCATTTCGCTGGCGTAGGCGTCGCTGTAGATGATGTGCGGGATCCTGTAGTCGCCGTCGGCGTCCCGGTCGGTGAGCCAGTGCATGGTCTCGCGCGTGTTCATCGCCGAGTTCCAGCTCATGTTGGCCATGAACATCAGCAGCGTGTCGATCCTGTACGGATCGCCGGCCCAGGCGTTGCGGATCACCGTATGCAGCATGCCGTGCGCGGACAGCGGATACGACCACGAGAACGCATGATCGATCCGGCGCGGTTGCCCCTGCGCATCGACGACGAGATCCTCCGGCCCCTGCACGAAACCCAGCGGCGCGGCGTCCAGCGTGCCGTTGTCGCGACGCGCCTTGCCGGGCCGGTTCGCGGGCGGCACCGGCTTCGGGAACGGCGGCTGGTAACGGAAACTGCCGGGCGCATCGATCGCGCCGAGCAGCATCTGCAGCACGTGCAGCGCACGGCAGGTGTGGAAGCCGTTGCTGTGCGCGCTGATCCCGCGCATCGCGTGCATCGCCACGGGGCGTCCGACCATTTCGTTGTGTTCGCGGCCCCAACTGTCGGTCCACGTGATCGGCAGGCTGAAATCGCTGTCGAACGCGGCCTGCGCGAGTTCGCGCGCGATCCGGCGGATGGTGTCGGCGGGAATGCCGCAGCGTTCGCTCACCGCATCCGGTGCGTACTGCGGATCGAGATAACGTTCGGCCAGCAGCTGGAACACGGGTACGGCGGTGCGGCCATCGGGCAGGGTGCATTCGCCGACGACGGCGGGGTGGATGCCGGTGGCGTTCGCATCCGTCGCGGTGTTCGTCGCCTGGTTCCAGCACAGCGGCCTGCCATCTTCATCCCGCGCGAACAACCCATCGTCGGCGCCGCCCGGATTGCGGATCACCAGCCAGTGCGCGTTGGCGTAGCGCACGAGGTAGTCCAGATCGATGCGGTCGCTGCGCAGCAGTTCGTGGATCAGCGCGAACGCGAACAGGCCGTCGGTGCCGGGACGGATGCCGATCCATTCGTCGGCGATCGCGCCGTAGCCGGTGCGCACCGGATTGATCGCGACGATCTTCGCGCCGCGCGCCTTGAGTTTGCCCAGGCCGAGCTTGATCGGATTGGAGTCGTGGTCTTCGGCCACGCCCCACAGCATCAGATAGCGCGTGTGCTCCCAGTCGGGTTCGCCGAATTCCCAGAAGCTGCCGCCGATGCTGTACAGCCCGCCCGCGGCCATGTTCACCGAGCAGAAACCGCCGTGCGCGGCGTAGTTGACGGTGCCGAACTGCTGCGCCCACCAGCCGGTGAGCGCCTGCGACTGGTCGCGGCCGGTGAAGAACGCGAGTTCGTCGGGATTCCGCTCGCGGATCGGCTTCAGCCACGAGGTCGCGAGCGCCAGGGCTTCATCCCATTCGATCTCGCGGAACTCGCCGCTGCCGCGTTCGCCGGTGCGCAGCAGCGGTTTGCGCAGTCGCGCCGGCGAATAGTGCTGCATGATCCCGGCCGAGCCCTTGGCGCAGAGCACGCCCTTGTTCACGGGATGATCGGGATTGCCCTGGAGGTAGCGGATCTGGCCGTCCTTGATCCAGACCTTCAGGCCGCATCTGCACGCGCACATGTAGCAGGTGGTGTGCTTGACCTCGTCGCCGGGCGACGGCGAAAGGTTCAGGCGGGGCTCGTGCGACGGCGCGGACATGCCGCCATTGTGCCTGCCGGGGGCGCCGGCAGGCGAGCGGCGCGCATTTACTTCGGCGCGTCGATCCGGATTGACGGGTCGTTGTAGCGCGAATAGACGATGGTGGTCGTGGTGGTGCGCTTGCCCGCGGTGGCGGTGACTTCCATTTTCAGCGGCAGGCCGTTCGCGCCCACCCACAGCAGGCTGTTGCTGCGGACGCCGTCGTAGGTCTGGACCATGCGGTATTTCTTCGCCGGCCTGCCGTCGACCGTCTCGGTGCCGAGGGCTTCGATCTCGGCACGATCGACCTCGCGGAACGCGCGATCGCTCTGCCGCCACTGGGTCATCGTGCCCTTGGGCATCGGCACGCGCATGGTCCGGCCGTCCAGGGTCATGTACATCGTGTCGCCGACGATGACCTGCGGGCCCATGCCGGAATCGACCCGGAAGCGGTCGGGGGCGACGAAATCCATCTCGGTCTTCGGCACGCGCTTGTCGCTGTGGGTCATCGAGGCGTGGTAGCTGCGCAGGGCCAGGAACTTCAGGCTGAGCGCCTTCATGTCCTCCTTCGGCCCCGCCCAGGCGGTGGCGGCGGCGAACAGGGACAGCGGCAGGAACCACTTGGCGAAACGATGGGCGGCGGCGGGACGAAGCGAAGACATGAACGCGGGCTCCGGGAAGCGGGACGAATGAATCCGTTAGCGGAAAACGGCGGCGGAACCGGCCAACGCCCGCACGGGCATCATCGCGACGGCGTGCCGACGAAATCGATGTCGCCGAACCAGGTGTTGGCCGACTCGCCGGTATCGTCGGTGTCCGCGGCCACCGACACGCCGATGATCCGCGGCGGGTCGGTGTTGTAGGCGCGCCGGTAATCTTCGACCACGTCGCGCTGCAGCGCCTGCCAGCGCCCGAGGCGCTCGGCGCCGCTGCTGGCCACCACCATCGCCACGAACGGCGTTTCGGCGCTGTCGAGAATGGTGTCCACCGGATGCGTGTTGTCCCACACGTAGCACAACCCGGCGGTGGGCACGCGGTTGCCGTACCGCGTCCGCTCCAGCTTCAGCCGGGTGCGCTCCTTCAGCGACATCGTGTCCGGATCGCGGTCGAAGTACACGCAGATGCGCGCGGGGCTGTCCTCGCGATCCTTGCGCCCGATCTCCGCGCCCTGCAGCACGCGTTCGGTGCGCCAGCGCCAGCGCAGGGTCGGGGTCAGTTTCGGGTCCGCGAACAGGCCGTGGCGCAGCGACGCGCTGCTGCCGTCGGCGCGGGCGCGCAGGATGATGGTGCCGCCATCGGGCACCAGGTCGTAGCGCGTGCCGCGCTCGGCCTTGGGCTTGGTTTCCAGGGTCCAGCCCGCGGGTGCGGTGGCGGCGACTGGGCCCGCGGAGAACGGCGTGGGTCGCGCCATCGGCGGCGCCGGCGCTTCGCGGGCCGGCGCGGGCCTCGGCGCACGTTTCGCGGCCCCGACCGGCATGGCCGCGATCAGTGCGCACGCCAGCACGGCGGCAAGACGGACGCCGGCATCGGCGGGACGAAGACGTGAACTCGGCATGTCGCTCCTTGGGATCCGCTCGAAGGTGCGCCGGCAGCCGTCCGGGCGCCGGGCCCGTGGCCGTTCCGGCGCAGGACGCATAGGCGAACACAGCGCCGCGTGGCTTGTCCAGCGGGCGTCTCAGGCGGTGAGGCGGTGGCCGTGTACGATGCATCATCGACCGCAGCGCGCAGGACGCCACCGGCCGGCCGGGCCGGCCGCGTGGCGCCGGCTGCCGTCGTCCCCCGCCGTCCGCCATAATCGAGCACATGGACCGTTACGAACGCATTCTCTCGCTGCACCGCATCCTCAAGAGCGCCCGCTACCCGGTGACGGTCAAGCGGCTGCAGGACGAACTCGAGTGTTCGCGCGCCACCGCCTACCGCGACCTGGCGTTCCTGCGCGACGCGCTGATGGCGCCGATCATGGGCGACGGCGAGGCCGGATTCCGCTACGACCCCGGCGAAGGCGAGCGCTTCGAGCTGCCGGGCCTGTGGCTGAACTCCGAAGAGCTGCACGCCCTGCTCGCGGCGCAGCAACTGCTCAGCCGCACCGGCGGCGGCGTGTTGTCCTCGGCGCTGGCGCCGCTGCAGCAGCGCATCGAGAAACTGCTGGAGGAACACGCCCCCGGCAAGCGCTGGCCGGTGGAGCGCGTCCGCGTCATCCCGCACCGCACCCGGACCATGGACGAGCAGGTCTTCCGGATCGTCTGTTCGTCGGTGCTGGAGCGCAAACAGCTCAGTTTCGAATACCGCGCGCGTTCCACCGACGAGAAGACCCGGCGCACGGTCTCGCCGCAGCGCGTCACCCACTATCGCGGCAACTGGTATCTCGACGTGTACGACCACGAGCGCGACGCGCTGCGCAGTTTCTCGGTCGACCGCATCTCGACCCCGCGCATGCAGGACGCCGACGCCCGCGACGTGCCCGACGCCGAACTCAACGAGCATCTCGCCGGCAGCTACGGCATCTTCTCCGGCGCGCCGAAGGGTTGGGCCACGATCATCTTCAACCAGAAGATCGCGCGCTGGGTCGCCGACGAACGCTGGCATTCGAAACAGCAGGACCGCGTGCTGCCGGACGGCCGTTTCGAACGCAAGGTGCCGTACAGCGCGCCGCGCGAGCTGTTGATGGACATCCTGCATTACGGCCCCGACGCCGAGATCGTCGAGCCGGCCTCGCTGCGCGAGCAGATGAAGGCGATGCTGGAACTGGCGGTCAGCAACTACCAGAAGTGAGGCGCGGTGGCGTGCGCTTCACACGCGCTCGAACGCCGTGCCGACCGACGAAAGTCTCGGCCCGTTGGTTTCAGCCCGTGGGCTTCAGGCCGAAATAGGCGTAGGCCGAGGACACCGCGAGGCCGAGCCAGGCCTGCCCGAGCGTGGTCAGCGCCGGCAGCGCCTTGGGGTGATAGAGGCCGACATAGAACGCGGCGAATCCGGCGCCGATCCAGGCCAGCACGTAGAACACCGCCACGATCTTCACCGCACGCAGCGCCCAGTGCGAGAGATCGGCGGCCAGCGTGCGCGCCATCGGTGCCTCGCCCGGCCGGGTCACGGCCAGTTCGGCGATCACCAGCGCCGAGACCAGTCCGCCGATGATCGACAGCGCCTGCGCCATGCCGTCGTTGAAATAGGTGGCGGGATAGGCCGTGCAGCCATCGGTCGACACGCACAGCGCGACCTTGATCGCGACCTGGATCAGGTGCAGGTAGAGCCCCAGCAACACGACGGAGATCAGTCCGCCGAACATGAGTTTCATGGTGTTTCTCCAGCGGGCGTCGTTGCCGTGGAGTCTGTGGCCATCCGCTGCCTGCGCGGGTCGCAGACAGGGATCGGTTCCGCATCGATCGGGACGACGCGACGCTCAGGCGTTCGCGTACTGCCGATGCGCGCGGCGGCCGGGCGTTGGATGCATGCGGAAGCCCGCGTGGCTCAGGGGGCGAACGACAGTTCGTAGGACGTGTGGAACGCCTTGCCCGTGGCCACCGGCAGGCGCGCGGTGGTGAGCTGGTCTTCCATGCAGATGGCGAACGCCGATTCGCCGTTGCGCCAGGTGTTCATCGGCAGGCCGTCGCGGCTCACCTGCACCACGATCGTCACCGGCGCGCCGCGGGTGGGTGCGGGGCCGCAGACGAGCAGTGCGGCTTCCAGCGCCTTGCCCTGCGCCTCGACCAGCGCCGCGCTGTCCTTCGGCAGCAGCAGGGCTTCGTATTCGTCGGCGCGCGCCTTCGCTTCCGCGTAGGACGGGACGACGGCCGCCAATTGCGCCATGAGCAGGGAAGCGAACAGCATGCGCGGATCTCCGGTGCGGTCGGGCGATCCGTGCGGATCGCGATGGCGGGATGATGGCATGAAGCATCGCGATGGCCGCCGCCGGTCTTAAGCCCTGAGACAGGGCGCGTGGACACTGGCTTCGGTCCTTTCGGAGTCCTGCCATGTCGATGCGTGCCGCGAGCCGAGCCTCTCTCTCCGCCTCCCCACTCGAACAGGGCCTGCTGGGCGCGGCCGCGCTCGGGCTCGTGGCGATGCTGTCCTTCCCCGCCGCACGCGGCGTCGGCGAGACCTTCGGCTGGCTGCCGTTCTGGCTGCTGGCGCTGCCGCTGGCCGCCTGGGCGACCGCGCGCCTGCTGCGCCTGCGCGATGCGGCCGCGCTGTCGGCCCGGCCCTCGGCCCGCGTGCATCGTCTGCAGACGGCCCGCCCGCGCAGGGCCATCGGCGGCCCGCAGGCGCTGCGCCGCGCCGCCTGAGCGGCCTGCCCCGGGCAGGGCCGACTGGCCGCGAGCCGCCGGCGCGGCGACTTCGAAACCGCGGACCTCGCCCCGCCTCCGCCTGCCGGGACCTCCGGCAGGGCGGAGGCGGGGCCGGCTGTGCTAGCGTGACGACCCCGCCGCCACTGCCCGGACCCCGCATGTCATCGTCCCCGCATGTCCGCCTCGCCGCCGGCCTCGTCTTCGGTTGCGCCACGACCCTTCTCGCCGCCGGCCCGGTCTTCGATGCCCGCGCCGCCGCCCCAGCCCCCGCCGCCAAGCCCATGACCCAGACCACCGCACCGGAAGACCCCTATCTCTGGCTGGAAGCCGTCGAGGACCCCAAGGCGCTGGACTGGGTGCGCGAACGCAACGCCAAGGCCGAAGCCGAAATCGCCAGCACTCCTGAGTTCCAGAAACTCGAAGGCGATCTGCGCGCGATCCTCGATTCCGACGCGCGCATCCCCGCGGTGCAGAAGATCGGCGCGCACTACTACAACTTCTGGCGCGACAAGGCGCAGCCGCGCGGCGTGTGGCGGCGCACGACGCTGCTCGAATACCGCAAGCCGAATCCGCAGTGGGAAACGGTGATCGATCTCGACGCGCTGAACGCAGCCGAGAAGGAAAACTGGGTCTGGCACGGCGCCGAATGCCTCAAGCCGCAGTACCAGCGCTGCCTGATCGCGCTCTCGCGCGGCGGCGCCGACGCCGACGTGACCCGCGAGTTCGATCTCGAAAGCAAGACCTGGGTCGAGGGCGGTTTCTTCCGTCCCGAAGCCAAGGGCGGCCTGCAGTGGATCGACCGCGATACCGTCTACGTCTATACCGATTTCGGCCAGGGCTCGATGACCGAATCCGGCTATCCGCGCGTGGTCAAGGAATGGAAGCGCGGCACGCCGATCGAATCGGCCAAGGTGGTGTACGAGGGCAAGCCCGAGGACATGTACATCGCCGCCTATCGCGATCTCACGCCCGGTTACGAGCGCGATTTCGTCACCCGCACCATCGCGTTCTACAACGACGAGCTGTATCTGCGCGGCAAGGACGGCAAGCTGGTCAGGATCGACGTGCCCAACTCGGTCAACAAATCCGTGCACAACCAGTGGATGACGCTGGAGCTGCGCGAACCGTGGACGCTGAAGGACCGCACCTACGAAGCCGGCTCGCTGCTGGCGATCGACTTCGACAAGTTCATGGCCGGCAGCCGCGACTTCGACGTGGTGTTCACGCCGGACGAACACACCTCGCTGTCCAGCCACGCCTGGACCAAGAACCACCTCGTGCTGACCCTGCTCAACGACGTGAAGAGCAAGGTGCGGGTGATGACCCCGCTCGGCGAGGGCGGCTGGCGCCAGAGCCTGCTCACCGGCGCGCCGCCGGTCGGCACCGTGAGCGTGAGCCCGGTCGATCCGGACCTCAACGACTGGCTGTGGATGACGACCACTGACTTCCTCACCCCGACCGCGCTGTCGCTGGTGGACATCGGCAAGCAGCCCGAGAAACTGAAATCGATGCCGGCGTTCTTCGAGGCCGACGGCCTCGTCGCCGAACAGCAGTTCGCGACCTCGAAGGACGGCACGAAGATTCCGTACTTCATCGTCCGTCCGAAGCACATGAAGATGGACGGCAGCACGCCGACGCTGCTCTGGGGCTACGGCGGCTTCGAGGTGTCGTACACCGCGACCTACACCGCCATGGCCGGCCGTGGCTGGCTGCAGAACGGCGGCGTGTACGTGCTGGCGAACATCCGCGGCGGCGGCGAATACGGCCCGCGCTGGCACCAGGCCGCGCTGAAGGCCAACCGCCACAAGGCCTACGAGGACTTCGCCGCGGTCGCCGAAGATCTGTTCGCGCGCAAGATCACCTCGCCGCAGCACCTCGGCGCGCAGGGCGGCAGCAACGGCGGCCTGCTGATGGGCAACATGATCACCCAGTACCCGCAGCTGTTCGGCGCGGTGGTCTGCCAGGTGCCGCTGCTCGACATGAAGCGCTACAGCCACCTGCTGGCCGGCGCGTCGTGGATGGCCGAATACGGCGATCCCGACACCAAGGACTGGGAGTTCATCCGGACCTTCTCGCCGTATCACCTGTTGAAGGACGGCGCGAAGTATCCGCCGGTGCTCTTCACCACGTCGACCCGCGACGATCGCGTCCACCCGGGCCATGCCCGCAAGATGATGGCGAAGATGGAAGCGATGGGCGCCGACGTGCGCTACTACGAGAACATCGAAGGCGGCCACGGCGGCGCGGCCAACAACCAGCAGGAAGCGCACATGCGCGCGCTGGCCTACACCTTCCTGTGGCAGAAGCTGAAATGACGTAGGGCGGGCTCAGGCCCGTCGTCGCGAAGCGGCCTGCTTCGCACATCGATCGACACCTCCACAGGGCGGCCCATGGCCGCCCTGTTTTTTTGCAGGATCAGCTGCGGTCCATGGCCGCCTGTTCGTTTTTGCGCGATCCATTTCTTTCGATCCGTTGCGCGGCCTGTCGACACGAGCCCGGATCGTGCAGACTGTGCGCCGGGCAACGCAGGATGCGCCGCGCGATGTCATCGCGCTCCCCCGGGTGCGGCCAAGGCCCTCGCAGTTCCATCGACCCGCACCCAAGGAGCACGTCATGTCCACACAGGTCTACAGCTACGCCTATCTGTTCGCGCCTCAGGCAGGCACGACCGTCGTCGTCACGCTCATGTCAGGCGCGTTCAGCGCCGATGTGCCTTCCGAGCCGCCGAATCCGCTGCCCAGCGTCACCGTGACGCCAGGCACCACGGTCACGGTCTACAACACCAGCGAATACGCCGAAGGCTACGTCACCATCACCGGCGGTTCCGGCAGCAGCGCCTTCAGCGCCGAATGCCATCTCAATTTCCTCCTCGGCGATGCCGACAAACCGTGGGCGCTGGACACCAACGGCTCGTATCCCAACGACAACGACACCATCATCGGCGCTTTTTCCAGCAGCACCCCGGCCAACATCCCGGTGGTGCAACCGTCGGGCGCGTCGCCGTCGGGCATCGACAGCCTGTATCAGGTGCTCGATCCGTACATGGTGTTCCTGGTCGACAAGCACGCCAACGGCAACATGCTGTTCCGCGGCAACGTACCGTTCACCGCGCCGACGACCGCGAACGGCCCGCAGAGCGTCGATTTCGACGGCCTGCACGCGGCGATGAAGGCCAAATACGAAAGCCAGACCGGCCTGTCCGACTTCCCGGCGAAAGGCAGCTACATCCTCTGCGACATCTGCCTGCAGAGCACGCAGTCCGAAGGCGGCTCGATCCTGTGGGAACTCGAATCCTTCGGCGGCGATGCGTTGACCCAACTGGCCGACCGCGCCTGGTATCCGGCGGCGCCGGCCGCGCCGCTCAACGCGCAGATGTGCAACTGGGAAATCGAACCGCACACGACCCCGGGCAACGATGTCTTCGACTGGCATTCCGCGCAGAAACTCTCGACGATGCTCTCGGCCACGCAAAGCCAGCCGTACATCTACTACATCCACTGCGCCAGCGGCCACGACCGCACCGGCATCGTCGCCTCGTCGTACCTGATCGTGAACCGCGCCCTGGATCTGAAGAAGGCGCTGATCCAGGGCACCACCATCGCCAAACTGCCGTCGGACATGGCCGGCACGCAGTTGATCGTCGACTGCCAGGACATCGACGGCAGCAACAAGAACGGCATCGATCCCGACCGCTCGCGCGTGCTGATGATCGCCGGCGTCTACGACACCACGGTGCTCAACATCTACAACAGCCAGAACCCGTCCTCGCCGGTCGCCGCCATCCCCGCGGAGGCCGTGAGCAGCGCCCCGGCCTACGTCTGCAGCGAGTATCCCTGGTCCTGACGCTTCGATCCGAACGGTCCGGACGCGGCCATGCATGATCGATGCACGACCGCGTCCAACCGCTCGCCCATGGGCTCGACGTCGCCATCGGCGTTAGGATGCGACGATATCGCCGAAACCTGCGCCGATGAACTTCGATCCCAAAACCGTTTCGCTCTGGGCCGCGCTCTTCGCGTCGGTCGGCATATATTGCATCCTGCTTCCGCCGCAGCGCAGTCCTTTGCCGCCCGCGGTCGATCCACCATGGATCGGTCTCCCCAGGAGCGGCATGGATGCGTCGCAGTCTCCGCTGCGTGAACTGCTCGCCATGAGAGCTCACGGAATGAGTCGTTTTGCCGCGAGTTGCGGCACGCAGAACGACACGGAGCGCGCGCGGTACCGTTTGTGGATCTCGCGGAACGCCTGGGAGGATTTCCGCGAGATCGAATTCGTTCCCGACGGCGAATGGCTGGACGTGACCGTCCGCGATGGCATGCCGCCACCGCCGCCGGAGTCCTCGCATGGCGGCGATAGCGCATCGGCGGACGATGTGGTGCAGCCTGTAGTACGCGTTCGTCTGCACAGGCACGATGTCGAACCCATCCGGCGCGCATGGGAGACGCAGGCTCTCTGGCATGCCGAACAGCAACCGCTCGGCTGCATGGACGGTACGCCGATCACGCTTGAAGCCTGCATCGATGGCCGCTACGCCATCCGCCACCGCAATTGCGATATCGACGCCTACTCTCCCGCGCGTGCGATGTGGGACGCTGTCGACCGTTTGCTTCCTGCGCCGACGCCGGCCTACCGGCATACGCGCTGATGCGCCGCCGCCAAACATGACGCTTGCGTCCCGCATGCAGTTGTGTTCCCGTTTGCGCCGCCCATGACAGACCGGGCCGTCGTCGTTTTCAACGGCGGCATCGCCGATGCCGCCGCCATTTCTCCCGCAGAAGGACAATGCGAATGAAGATGTTGAACACTCTGATCCTGTTGTGCGCCGCCGCGATTCCGGTGGCGGTGCAGGCGTACCCGCGCGCCGACTGCATCGGCGATGAAGGCGGCACCGTGGTCACTCCGGGTTCGGTGCTGCAGAACGCGGTCAACGCCGCCTACGGCACCCCGGTCGTGCTGTGCCAGCAGGCGCGGTTCGAAGTCTCCGGTTACGTGACGCTGCCGGCCTACACCAAACTGCAGACGCGCGCGCTGCCGACGGACGATGCGTTCAAGGCCACGATCTTCTACAAGCCCGGCAGCGGGCTGCCGCAGGGGCGCGCGGTGCTGGACGCCAATGGTCGCGCCGGCGTGGAACTGCGCAATCTCATCGTCGACGGGTCGGGCTCCTTGCCGTCGATCGAACAGACCACCGGCAACGCCACCAAATGGCGCGCGCTGATCGCGATCTCCGGCCAGAATTCGCTCATGGATCGCGTGCGCGCGATCAATACCGTCGGCGGCGCGACTATCGCCGCGGCCGACGACGTCAACTGCAGCAACCTGCGGATCACCAATTCCTTCATCGGCCATGCCGGCTTCAACCAGTCCGAGCAGTGGGCCGACGGCATCGCGCTGTACTGCTCGAACGCCTACATCGCCAACAACGAACTGCGCGACGTGACCGATGGTGCGATCACGCTGTACGGCGGCACCAACACGGTGATCGAAAGCAACTGGATCGCGAACAGCGGCCGTTCCGCGATCAGCGGCATCATCGGTGCGGCGGCACAGAAGCGAACCTTCGGTGCATCGTTCGCCGGATTTTCCGGCTCGGTCGTGCGCTACAACCTCATCCAGACCGCCGGTGGACAGCACATCACCATCGCGCTGTCCGCGGGCTCGCGGATGTGGTGCGACGCCGCCGCCAACAACCCCGACTGCGACATGGTCCAGGGTCTGAGCTTCGCCTACAACCAGGGCAGCGGCCTGTACGGGTACGGCATCGCCGTGGCCGGCATGACCGGCGCCACCATCGTCGGCAACAACCTCACGATGACGCCGTGGACCAACCCGGGCTGGACCGGATCGCGCGCGCACTGCAACGGCACGAACTGGTACGTGGTGGAATCCGGCTCCGGCGGAACGCTGCAGCCCGGTTATGCCTCGCGTACCACGCTCGGCGGTTGCGCCTGGTTCTGAGCGCCTGCCTGGAATCTTCCGATCAAATCGTTGGAGCCGCCTGAACCGTCGTTCGACCGGTCAGGCCGCTCTGGCGAAAGATCCGTTGCTGCGCTGCGCCCGCGCGTGCGCGACTCCCATCGCACAGCACCTAACGCTGATGCCCGCTTCCGTAGGAGGGCCTTCAGGCCCGAGATTTTGCTTTGTCCATGACGTGGAGTGGTGCGCGACATCGCTTCAGACGGGACGGGTAGTCATGCGAAAAGCTCGGGCCTGAAGGCCCTCCTACGGCGGGCTTCAGGCGTGTGTCGGTATCAAAACCCGCCGCCCGCCTCCAGCCACGCCTGTTCTTCCGGCGTGTTCGTGCGGGCGAGGGCGCGGTTGCGATGCGGGAATCGGCCGAAGCGGTGGATCACATCGCGGTGCGCTTCGGCGTATTTCAGGTAATTCGCGTCGCCGAGCGCCGTGCACAGCGCGACCGCGCGGTCCTGGTCGGCGAGGGTTTCGGAATGCTCGTACGGCAGGTACAGGAAGATCCGCAGCGCGGGGTCGATGCGATGGTCGTGGCCCGTGTCGATCGCGCGATCCGCATAGGCGCGCGCCAGCGGATCGGTGGCGAACGCATGCGCGCTGTCGCGGAATGCGTTGCGCGGCACCTGGTCCAGCAGCAGTATCAGCGCGAGCGCGCCGTCGGCATCGTCGAGCAGCGCTTCATGCTCGCGACGCGCGGCGGCGAAGTGCGCGTCGAGGAAACGTTCGCGCAGCGCTGTGTCGAACGCGTCGTCCTTCGCGAACCACTTCGCCGGGCCGGCGTCGCGCCAGAAGGCGACGATCTCTCGCACGTTCACAGGAAACGCTTCTCGACTTCGGATGGCTCGTGCCACCAGTCGTTGTCGCGTCCGTTCGCGTAGCGCACGGGCACGGCCGCGAGGATATCGTCCGCGATGTCCAGACAGGCGAGCTGGACGGCATAGAACGGGCCGCCCGCTTCCGGGATGTCGCCGTGGCCATACGGCCGGACGCCGCAGGTCCTGCAGAACGGCCAGTGCACCATGCCGTTGCGGAAATAGTCGGTCGTCGCCGACGGCTCGCTCAGCAGGCGGAACGCGTCGGGCTTGACGCTGGCGCTCCAGTTGCGGGTCTTGCGGCAGATCGAGCAGTTGCATTTGCCGCTGCCCGCTTCGAGGTCGAGATCGACCTCGAAGCGCACTTCGCCGCAGTGGCAGGAGCCGGTGTAGGTCTGGGTCGCCATCGGGAACGCTCCGCGTCGAGGGATGAGCCCCGATTCTGGCATGGCCTTCCGGCGCAGGATGACTACTCGTCGAACCGCAGATGTCGCACCGATTTGCCGTGGCGGCGGATCAGCTTCAGCGCTTCGATGCCGATGGTGATGTGGCGTTCGACGAATTCCGCGCTGACCTTGGCGTCGCTGGCTTCGGTCTTCACGCCTTCGGGAATCATCGGCTGGTCGCTGACCAGCAGCAGCGCGCCGCAGGGGATGCGGTTGGCGAAGCCCGCGGCGAAGACGGTGGCGGTTTCCATGTCGATGGCCATGCAGCGCATGGTGCGCAGGCGTTCCTTGAATTCGTCGTCGTGTTCCCAGACCCGGCGGTTGGTGGTGTAGACGGTGCCGGTCCAGTAGTCGTGGTCGAGGTCGCGGATCATCGTCGAGACCGCGCGCTGCAGGGCGAACGCGGGCAGCGCGGGCACTTCCGGCGGCAGGTAGTCGTTGCTGGTGCCGTCGCCGCGGATCGCGGCGATCGGCAGGATCAGGTCGCCGAGCTGGTTCTTGCGCTTGAGGCCGCCGCACTTGCCGAGGAACAGCACCGCCTGCGGCATGATCGCGGACAGCAGGTCCATCAGGGTGGCGGCGTTGGGGCTGCCCATGCCGAAGTTGATCATGGTGATGCCGTCGATGGTCGCGCTGGGCATCGGGCGGTCGCGGCCGACGACTTCGGCGCCGGTCATGCCCGCGAACAGATCGAGATAGCCGCCAAAGTTGGTCAACAGGATGTGCTGGCCGAACCGGTCGAGCGGCACGCCGGTGTAGCGGGGCAGCCAGTTCTCGACGATCGCTTGTTTGTCTTTCATGTGCGTCTCCGGGTGATCCCGTGCATTTTGTCACGCACCATGACCTTGGTCATGGTTGGCATGGCCCGGAGGCCGGGCTAGGGTGGCGGTTCTCCGAGGCACCACCTCCGCAGGGGCACTCCGACATGCAACGAACCTTCCTCGCCGCGCTGGCCGCGACCGTGCTGCCGGCGCTGGCGCTCGCGCCGGCCCATGCGGCCGACAAGTCCGCCGACGCGTCCGCCGCGAAACCGACCGTCTCGCGCTTCGCCCAGGATCCGTACCCGAGCACCTATCGTCCGATCGCCTCGCCGCCGGTGCTGATCCGGGGCGCCACCGTGCTCACCGGTACGGGCACCCGGCTCGACGGCGCCGACGTGCTGATGCGCGACGGGAAGATCGTCGCGGTGGGCGCCGACCTCGACGCGCCCGCCGACGCGCTGCGCGTGGACGGTCGCGGCAAATGGGTGACGCCGGGCCTGATCGACGTGCATTCGCACCTCGGCGTGTATCCCAGCCCGGGCATGAGCGCGCATTCGGACGGCAACGAGGCGACGTCGCCGACCACGCCCAATGTCTGGGCCGAACACTCGCTGTGGCCGCAGGACCCGGGCTTCGCCGCGGCGCTGGCCGGCGGCGTGACCTCGATGCAGATCCTGCCGGGCTCGGCGAATCTGGTCGGCGGCCGCGGCGTCACCGTGAAGAACGTGGCGGCCACGACCTACCAGGCGATGAAATTTCCGGGCGCGCCCTGGGGCCTGAAGATGGCCTGCGGCGAGAATCCGAAACGCACCTACGGCCAGCGCGGCGGCCCGTCCACGCGCATGGGCAACGTGGCCGGTTATCGCGCGGCCTTCATCGACGCCAGCGAGTATCTGAAGAAGAACAGGCCCAAGGCCGCGGCGCCGCGGCGCTGGTGGCAGAGCGCGTCGTCGCAGGACAGCAACAACGACAGTGGCGGCAAGCGCGATCTGAAGATGGATACGCTGGCCGGCGCGATCAATGGCGACATCCTCGTCCACATCCACTGCTATCGCGCCGACGAGATGGCGATCATGCTGGACCTGGCCAAGGAGTTCAAATTCCGGATCGCCGCGTTCCACCACGGCGTCGAAGCCTACAAGCTCGCCGACCGGCTGGGCGAGGAAGGCGTCTGCGGCGCGCTGTGGGCCGACTGGTGGGGCTTCAAGATGGAATCGTTCGACGGCATCCAGGAAAACATCCTGCTGGTGGACCGCGCGAAGAACGGCTGCGCGATCGTGCATTCGGATTCGTCCGAAGGCATCCAGCGGCTGAACCAGGAAGCGGCGAAAGTGATGGCGCAGGGTACGCGCATCGGCATCGAGGTGCCGCCGGAGCGCGCGGTGCGCTGGATCACCGCGAATCCCGCGAAATCGATGGGCATCCTCGACAAGACCGGCACCCTGGAGCCGGGCAAGATGGCCGACGTGGTGCTGTGGAACGGCAATCCCTTCAGCGTCTACGCCAAGGCCGAGCAGGTCTACATCGACGGCGCGCGCGTCTACGACCGCAGCGATCGATCGCGGCAGCCGGTCTCCGATTTCATGCTCGGGCAGCAGGTCGAAGGAGGTGTGCGATGAGCCGCCTTCCGAAGCGTCGCATCTCGAACTCCGCCTGCGCGCTCGTGCTCGCGCTGGCCGCGGGCCTGTCGTTCGGCGCCAGCGGCGCCGCGTCCGCGCAGAATGTCCTCATCCGCAACGCCACCGTGCACACCGCGGGCGCGCAGGGCACGCTGCGCGGGACCGACGTGCTGGTGCGCGACGGCACCATCGCCGCGATCGGCAAGCAGCTGTCCGCGGCTGGCGTCGAGACCATCGACGCGCAGGGCCGGCCGCTGACGCCGGCGCTGTTCGGCGGCATCAACTCGATCGGCCTGCAGGAAATCTCGCTCGGCGACGACACCCGCGACCAGGCGCTCGCGCTCGGCGACGCCAAGGATATGGTGGTGCGGCCGGAGTTCGATGTGACCCTGGCCTACAACCCGGCCTCGATCCTGGTGCCGGTGGCGCGGGTCGAAGGCATCGGTTTCAGCATGCTCGGTGCCGACAGCGTGCGCGGCGGTTCGATCATCGGCGGTCAGGGCGGCATCGTCCGCCTCGACGGCAGTCCGGACCCGATCGGCCCGCGTGCGCTCTTCATCCAGCTGGGCAGCGACGGCGCCGGCCTCACCGGCAATTCGCGCGCGGCGCAGTGGATGATCCTCGACCAGCTGGTCGACGAAGCCCGCGGCCGGATTCCGGTCGATGCGAGCATCGCCCTGCTCACGCCGGCCGGCCGCCAGAGCTTCGCGCGCTATCTCGACGGCGGCGGGCGCGTGGTGGTGGCGGTGCATCGCGCCGCCGACATCCGCCAGCTGTTGCGCTGGTCGCAGCGCCACGGCGTGCGCATCGCGATCCTCGGCGGCAGCGAGGCCTGGATGATGGCGCCGCAGCTGGCCGCGGCGAAGGTCCCGGTGTTCGTCGATGCGCTGGCGAACCTGCCCGCCGACTTCGACCGCATCGGCAGCACCCTCGAGAACGCCGCGCGGCTGCGCGCCGCCGGCGTGCCGGTGAGCTTCAGCCAGTTCGACGATGCCGCGCATTACGCGCGCAAGCTGCGCCAGGTCGCCGGCAATGCGGTCGCCAACGGCCTGCCTTGGGAAGACGGCCTGGCCGGCCTGACCCGGGTGCCGGCCGAGACCTTCGGCGTGGCCGATCGTCTGGGCACGATCGCGGTCGGCAAGCGCGCCGACCTGGTGCTGTGGACCGGCGATCCGCTGGAAGTGAACACGGTGGCCACGCAGGTGTGGTTCGACGGTCGCGCGATCCCGATGCGCAGCCGCCAGACCGAACTGCGCGACCGTTACCTGCGTGCGGCGGGCGATCTGCCGCGGGCGTATCCTGCCGGGAACGACTGAGCCGGAGCGTTCGCGATGTGGCTGTTGCTGAGTTTGGCCCTGGGCGGCGCGCACGCGCTGCAGCCGCCCGGACAGTTCCACGGTGGCGAACCCGTCGCCCGTCACGGCGAGCGCTGGTTCGCGTTGACCGCCGATGCCGACGGCGCACGTCTCACCCGCACCCGCCTGCAGGTGAAGACGGTGATGGACGAACTGCTGGACGGTGAGGGCCAAGCCACCGGCCAGGCCGTGAGCAGCGCCGTCGCCGGCGACGCAGTGCTGACCTATCTGCGCGGTCCCGGCCTGCACGAGGGGCCGGTGACGCAGGCGGTGTCCCCGGACATCGCCAGCGACAGCGAGGGCGGCGACAGCGGACTGCCTGCGCAGACCCTGCGTTTCGGCGGGCGCGATTACCGCATCGCCACCCGCTGCGAAGCCGATCGCGCGACCGCGAACCTGTACCGGTGTTCGATCGACCTCATCGATGGCGAGCGCCGGCAGACGCTGGTCGCGATGTCCGGCCAGCGCGATGCCACGGTGGCCGGCAGCGGAATGCTGCTGGGCAGCGAGGCCACGCCGCATCTGATCTTCGCCGGCGACCTCGATCGCGACGGCCGCCTGGATCTGATCTTCGACACCACCGATCACTACAACGTCAGCCGGCCCACGCTGTTCCTGTCCGGCGCCGCCGCCGAAGGCGAACTGGTGCGCATGGTCGCCGAATACCATTCCGTCGGCTGTTGAGCCGCCGCATACCCATCCGCGTCTCCGGACAACATCATGGTCGCCGACACGAATCGCTGGTATTTCGATTTCATCTCGCCCTTCGCCTATCTGCACTGGCCGAAGGTGCGCGCGCTGATGGCCGAGCACGCCATCGTGCCGGTGCCGATCCTGTTCGCCGCGGTGCTCGACGCGCGCGGCCAGAAAGGCCCCGCCGAAATCCCGAGCAAGCGCGAGTTCACCTATCGCCACGTGCTGTGGCAGGCGCGCGAAGCCGGCGTGCCGCTGCGCTTCCCGCCGAAGCATCCGTTCAATCCGCTTCCCGCATTGCGATTGTGCATCGCAGCAGGCGCGTCGCCGGCATCGATCGATGCGATCTTCGATTGGATCTGGGCGCGGGGCAATGCCGCGGATACCACGGAATCGCTGGAATCCGTGCGTGAATCGCTGGGTTTGCCGTCCGGTGTAACCGATTCCAGCGAGGTCAAGGCGATGCTGCGCAACTGCACCGAAATCGCGCTCACCGCGGGCGTGTTCGGCGTTCCGACGCTCGCACTTGGCAATTCCCTGTTTTGGGGGAATGATGCACATGCGTTCGCGGTAGCGGCCCTGCGCGATCCGGCTCTGCTGGAAGAGACCGAGATGCGACGGGTCGTGGAATTGCCGGTCGGCGTGCAGCGCAGCTGAACAGGGGCGGCCGCGCAGCGTCGATGGGCATGCAGTACGGAGCATGGGCGTGCGGTTCGCGCGACGGATGCGACGAACCAGGACGGAGATCGCACGACACGTTCCGATCGAAGTTGGTACTTTCGCGCCCCCTTCGGAAGCCGCCACCATGCGCATAGGTCTGGTTGTCGATTCGGCATGCGATCTGCCAGGGAGCTTCATCGAACGGAATCACATCGAAATCCTCCCGATCACGGTCAAGATCGGGGACGCGGTGCTCGCCGATCGCCGCAATGAGCAAGCCACGCTCGAATTCCTCCACTCGCACATCGCCGAGCGCGGTGCCGAGGCGGAGACCATGCCGTTCACGGTCGAGCAGATCCGCGACGTGTTCCTGCAGAAACTGGTGATCGAATACGACCACGTGTTCTGCCTCACCGTCACCCGCAGCCGCAGTCCGATCCACGACAACGCCACCCAGGCGAGCTTCGTGATCCTCAACGATTACCGGCCGATGCGCACCGCGGCGGGGCATACCTCGCCGTTCGCGCTGCGCGTGATCGACACCCAGTCGCTGTTCGCCGGCCAGGGCGTCACCGCGGTGGAAGCGGTGCGCATGATCCAGGCCGGCGAAGGCGTCGCCAAGATCCGCGCGCGTCTGGAGAATCTCGCCATCAACACCCACGCCTACATGGTGCCGCGCGACCTGATGTATCTGCGCTCGCGCACCAAGGCCAAGGGCGACAAGAGCGTCAGCCTGTTCAGTGCGACCCTCGGGTCGGCGCTCGACATCAAACCGGTGCTGTACTGCAATCGCGGCGAAACCAGGCCGGTGGCGAAGATCCGCGGCTGGGATGCGGCGGTGCGCAAGCTGTTCGCGTTCGGCGTGGAACGCGTGCGCGCCGGACTGATGACGCCGACCATGTGCCTGAGTTACGGCGGCGAACTGGAAGAGATGCGCCTGCTGCCGGGCTACGCTTCGCTGATCGACGCCTGCCGCGATGCGCGCGTCGAAGTGTTCGAGAGCGTGATGAGCCTCACCGGCATGGTCAACGTCGGCAAGGGCTCGCTGGTGATGGGCTTCGCGTCGGACCCGCACGAATTCAGGGAATGAACGTGGTCGACTGGGCTATGCTGGTCCACCCGCCCGCGAGTCGACCGGCATGGCTGTACGTTACTACCTGAGCATTTCCGATGCCGGCGCGCTCGCCGCGGCCGGCGAATTCGCCTTCCGTTCCCGTGGCGCCGAAGGGCTGGCCGAAGAACTGCAGGCGGCGCTGCGCGACGACGCGCTGTTCCAGCGCTGGCGCGCGACCCAGGCGGATCCCGATGGCGTCGATCCCGGGCTCGGCGTCACCGATCCCGACGCCACCGTGCGCGGCGAACAGCACGATCTGCAGATCGACCTGATCGCCACCACGTCGATCCCGGGCGCGGTGCTCAAGCATCGCCTGCGCCTGCTCGCCGGCGGAGGTTGGCAACTGCGCGACGTCACCGCGGCATGATCCGACCGCTGCTGTTGTCCTGGAGCGGCGGCAAGGACGCGGCCTGGGCGCTGCATGTGCTGCGGCAGCGCCGCGATGTCGAAGTGGTCGGCCTGGTCACCACGCTTACCGAGGGCTACGACCGCATCGCGATGCAGGGCATCCGCCACGCGATCCTGCAGGCGCAGTCGGTCGCCTGCGGTTTGCCGGTGATCGAAGCCTGGATGCCGCAGCGCGCCAGCAACGCGATCTATCGCGAGACGTTCGCCGGTGCGCTGGCGCGCGCCCGCGCGCGCTGGCCGGGGCTGCGCGACATCGCGTTCGGCGATCTGTTCCTGCAGGACATCCGCGCGTATCGCGAAACGCTGTGCGCGGACCTGGACTGGACGCCGCATTTCCCGATCTTCGACGCGACGCCCGGATACACCGCGCGACTCGCACGGGAGATGCTCGACGGCGGCCTGCGCGCGCGATTGTCGTGCGTCGACACCACCCAGCTTGATGGCGCGTTCAGCGGTCGCGATTTCGACGACGCGCTGCTGCGCGACCTGCCCCCCGGCTGCGACCCGTGCGGCGAGAACGGCGAATTCCACACCCTGGTGCACGCCGGGCCGATGTTCGCCGCGCCGCTGTCGATCGCGACCGGCGAGACCGTGCTGCGCGACGGCCGATTCGCCTACACCGATTTCGTTCTGTAGGAGCGCCGGCTTTCAACAGCCGCATGGCTGGTCAAGGCGCGACGGGCCACGATAAGCCTGTGCGCAGCCTGTCGCGACTTGCGTCGCTCCTACAAAAAAGCGACGAAATCTCAACGCGTCCGGCTGAGCTGGCGCATGTGGAAGATGAAGTGCTCGCCGATGAAACTGGCGATGAAGTAATAGCTGTGGTCGTAGCCCCTGCGCATGCGCAGATCGAGCGGATGCCCGGCGGCGTCGCAGGCGGCGGCCAGCCGTTCCGGCTGCAGCTGCGTGTCGAGGAATTCGTCGGCCTCGCCCTGGTCCACCAGCAGCGGCAGCCGTTCCTGTGCGTCCGCGATCAGTTCGCACGCATCCCACGCCTTCCATGCGTCGCGATCCTCGCCGAGATAGGCGGCGAAGGCCTTCTGTCCCCACGGCACCTGGGTCGGGGACACAATGGGCGAGAACGCCGACACGCTGCGATAGCGGCCCGGATTGCGCAGCGCGGTCACCAGCGCGCCGTGCCCGCCCATCGAATGCCCGCTGATCGCGCGTGCGCCGCTGTTCGGAATATGCGCGTCGATCCAGTCCGGCAGCTCGCGGGCGACGTAGTCCTGCATGCGGTAATGCGATGACCACGGCGCCTGCGTGGCGTCGAGATAGAAACCCGCGCCCTTGCCGAGGTCGTAACTGTCCGCGTCGGGCACGGCATCGCCGCGTGGACTCGTATCCGGCGCGACCACGATCACGCCGTGGTCCGCGGCGTAGCGCTGGGCCCCGGCCTTGGTGATGAAATTCTGTTCGGTGCAGGTCAGGCCCGACAGCCAGTAGAGCACCGGGCAGCGTCGCTGCTCGGCCTGGGGCGGCAGGTAGACGGCCACGTGCATCGCGCAATCCAGCGCTTCCGAATGATGGCGGTAGACGTCCTGCCAGCCGCCGAAACACGCGCGATGTTCGATGCATGCCAGATTCAAGCCAATCCCCCTGTTGTTCTCCCCCCGGACGCGGTCCGGGGTGGCGCGAAGCGCCGGATGCGGGCCGGGACGCGGAAAGCGCCCGACCCTCGGCGACCTCAGTAATGAATGACGGTGCGGATCGACTTGCCTTCGTGCATGAGATCGAAGGCCTCGTTGATCCCGTCCAGCGGCAGGGTGTGGGTCACGAACGGCGCGAGTTCGATCTCGCCCCGCATCGCGTCCTCGACCATGCCCGGCAATTGCGTGCGCCCCTTCACACCCCCGAACGCGGTTCCCTTCCAGGTCCGGCCAGTCACCAGCTGGAACGGGCGGGTGCTGATCTCCTGGCCGGCGCCGGCCACGCCGATGATCACCGACTGGCCCCAGCCGCGATGCGCGCATTCCAGCGCCGCGCGCATCACGTTGACGTTGCCGATGCATTCGAAGCTGTGGTCCACGCCCCAGCCGGTCATCTCCACGATCACCTGCTGGATGGGTTTGTCGTGATCCTTGGGATTGACGCAGTCGGTGGCGCCCATCTGCGTGGCGAGTTCGAATTTCGACGGATTGGTGTCGATCGCGATGATGCGGCCGGCCTTCGCCTGGCGCGCGCCCTGGATCACTGCGAGACCGATCCCGCCGAGGCCGAACACCGCGACCGAATCGCCGGCCTGCACCTTCGCGGTGTTGTGCACAGCCCCTATTCCGGTGGTCACGCCGCAGCCCAGCAGGCAGACGTGTTCGTGGTTGGCCTCGGGATTGATCTTCGCCAGCGAAACTTCGGCCACGACCGTGTACTCGCTGAAGGTGCTGCAGCCCATGTAGTGATAAATCGGCTGGCCTTCGTAGGAAAACCGCGACGTGCCGTCGGGCATCACGCCCTTGCCCTGGGTCGCGCGCACCGACACGCAGAGATTGGTCTTGCCGCTCTTGCAGAACAGGCACTCGCCGCATTCGGCGGTGTAGAGCGGAATCACGTGATCGCCCGGCTTCACGCTGGTCACGCCCTCGCCGACCTCCACCACCACGCCCGCGCCTTCGTGGCCGAGCACGCAGGGGAACAGGCCCTCCGGGTCTTCGCCGCTGAGCGTGAACGCATCGGTGTGGCAGACGCCGGTGTGGCTGATCTTCACCAGCACCTCGCCCTTGCGCGGCGGGGCGACATCGATCTCGACGATCTTCAGCGGTTGACCGGGGCCGAAGGCGACGGCGGCGCGTGATTTCATGACAACTCTCCCTGACAGGACGGATGGTTCATTTGAGATAGGAGCGGACGAGCGCGATCGCCTGCTGGACGCTGCGCTCCCTTGCTGGATCGCTGGCGACGGCCTCGCCGAATTCCTCGCGCAGATGGCTTTCCAGCACCTCCGCCATCAGCCCGTTCACCGCGCCGCGGATCGCGGCCAGCTGCTGCAGCACGGCGCCGCAGTCGCTGCCGGCCTCCAGCGCCCGTTCCAGCGCGTCGGCCTGCCCGCGGATCCGGCGCAGACGGGTGAGGGCCTTTTTCTTCTCGGCGGGGGAGTGCGGCATAGTGGGGGGGAGTATAGGGTGCGCGTTCGGGATGTCCAGCGGTGACTGCGTCCAGCGGCGGCGGCGCTTGACCAGGGGGGGCGCATGGCGACAGGCGATTGCGATGGCAGCCCGCGTGGAGGTCGCACATAATCGCGCGCTTCCAATGTCGTGATGATCTCTGGCGGTTTCGGCGCGGAGCGTTCATCCCTGCGGATCTGGATGGCATCTCCCGGGAGGCGGCGATGGACGTGAGACAGATGGAACCCGCGGAACTCGACGTGCTGGCCGCGCTGTGGCGCGACGGCTGGCAGGACGCGCATGCCACGATCCTGCCTGCGGCGCTGGCGCGTTACCGGACGCCGGAGAGTTTCCGGCATCGGCTGGCGGGTGCGATGGCGGACGTGCGTGTCGTCGGTCCGGTCGGCGCGCCGCTCGGCTTCTGCATCGCGCATCGCGACGAGTTGTACCAGCTGTACGTTTCCGACGTCGCGCGCGGGACGGGCGTCGCCGC
This sequence comes from Lysobacter sp., assembly GCA_011526085.1. Taxonomy (GTDB): domain Bacteria; phylum Pseudomonadota; class Gammaproteobacteria; order Xanthomonadales; family Xanthomonadaceae; genus Lysobacter_I; species Lysobacter_I hankyongensis. Next base: position 28,839 of record WYBC01000038.1, read on the forward strand.
GTCGCTGCTGGCCGATGCGGAAGCGCGCCTGCGCGCCACCGGCGTCGACATCGCGTGGCTGGCCTGCGCCATCGGCAATGCGCGCGCCGCGACGTTCTACGAGAAGCACGGGTGGCGTCGCGTCGGCAGCATGATCAGCCGGCTGACCACGCCGGATGGCGTGTTTCCGCTGGAGGTCTGGCGCTACGAAAAGCGCCTCGACGACGGTCCGGCGATGTAGCGCCGTCACGGCATGCGCGTGCGTCGCGGGTGAGATCGGCGCGCCGCCCACCGATCCGCGGCGGGCCGAAATCAAGCCGTTGTCTGACCTGCGGCGCAGCGGCCTGAAGGCCGCTGCGCCGATGTGTCCGCCGGATCTTCGGAATGGAACTTCAGGGCAACCGTTCGCACCAGTACTGCAATTCGCTGCCCTTGCTGGGTTCGTAGACGAAGTGCAGGCCGGTGAAGCCGTGAGGGCCGCCGGAGGCGAGGAACGGCGGGCGATGTTTGGCCTGATGGATCGGCACCGGTTCGCCGGACGCGATCGCGTAGACGTAGAGATTGATCGCGGCGGCGCGCTCGGGCGCGATCACGTAGACCGCCTTGAATTCGAAGTAGCGTCCGATCTTCTGCGCCGGCACCCGGTAGGGCGCGTCGGTCGGCGCGGCGTCGACGGTGAAGGGTTCGCCGCCGTAGACGATGTGGCAGCGCACGCTGTCGGCCTGCGCGCACGGCGCGGCCACCAGCAGCGATGCGAGCAGCGCGAGGCGTCTATCCGCCATGGCACTGCCTCGGCTGCGTGTCGCCGCGCCGGCCGCAGGGGCTGGCGGCCTCGGGATCCGGATGCGGGACGCCGTTTTCGTCGAGCCGTACGACGCGCGTGCGCCACGCGGCCACGCCGCGCTTGTCCAGCGTCGCTTCCAGCGTCCAGCCGGTCAGGGTGGCCTCGGTGTCGAAGCCGTTGAACAGGAAATTGCCGAGGCTGTAGACGATCGGTTTGCCGTCGTGGATCTCGGCGCCCTGGGTGACGTGCGGATGCGCGCCGACCACCATGTCCGCGCCGGCGTCGAGCATCGCGCGCGCGAATCGTTTCTGGCGTTCGCTCGGGTAGCCCTCGTTCTCCCAGCCCCAGTGCATGAAGGGGATCACGAGGTCGGCATGATGGCGCGTGCGCGCGGCGATGATGTCCTCGATCACCTGTTCATCCTCGCCGCCCCAGGCGACGCCAGGCCTGCCGGCGCCGGCCTCGAACGATCGTGGTTTGAATTCGACATAGCCCAGCAGCGCGATGCGCAGGCCGTTGCGCTCGACGATCCAGGGGGCGTGCGCTTCCTCAAGATCGGCGCCGCCGCCGAAATAGGGCAGGCCGGCCCGGCGCATCAGGCCGAGCTGTTCGGCGAAGGCGGCCTTGCCGAAATCGCCGGAGTGGTTGTTGGCGAGCGAGAACGCGTCGAAATGCCGCGCCAGCACCGGAAGCGTGCGCGGGTCGGCGCGGAAGGTGAAGGGTTTGTCCAGCGCGGTGCCGCCGGTGGCGACCACGCATTCGAGGTTGCCGATGCGCACGTCGGCCCTGCGCAGCCAGGCGGCGAGCGGTGCGAACGGATCCTCGCCGCGGGCGATCAGTTCGCCCGGCGTCTCGGCCACCATGATGTCGCCGACGAAGGCGATCTCGACGGTGTCCCGCGCGGCCTGGGCGACGGAGAGCGGCAACGCGGACAGGGCGAGCGGCAGCAGCAATGACGTGGCGGTGGGGCGCATCGGTCGAGTCTGTCACGGCATCGCCGCGGGTGTAAATCCGCGGCGGTGCTCAGCCGGTGTTCTGGATGCCCGCGGCGATGCCGTTGACCGTCGTCACCAGGGCCTGGAACAGCGCGTCGTCGTCGCGACCGGCCTCGCGCCAGCGCCGCAGCAGCTCCACCTGCAACAGACTGATGGGGTCGACGTAGGGATTGCGCAGGCGGATCGACAGCCGCAGACGGTAGTCGTCCTGCAGCAGGCGGGTGCGGCCGCGCAGGGCGAGGATGGTGTCGGTGGTGCGCTCGAATTCCTCGGCGATGCCGGCGTGGAAGGCGTCGTGCAGCGGACCGGCGAGGTGCGAGTAGCGCTCGAAGATCGCGAGGTCGGATTTCGCCATCAGCATTTCGATGTCGTCGAGCATCGCGGCGAAGAACGGCCAGTCACGCGCCATCGCGGCCATCTCGTCGAGACCGTGCGTGGCGATGCCGTGCGCGAGCGCGGTGCCGACGCCGTACCAGCCGGTGAGGCCGGAGCGGTTCTGCGACCACGCGAACACCCACGGGATCGCGCGCAGCGCTTCGATGCCGCCTTCGCGACGCTTCGACGGGCGCGAGCCAAGACGCAGGCGTTCGATGACGTCGATCGGCGTCGCCGCGCGGAAATACGCGGGAAAATCCGGGCGATCGTGCACCAGCGCACGATAGTGCGCGCGCGAGACCTGGGCCAGTTCGGTCGCGAGCGCGCGCCAGCGCGCTTCGCGCGGCTCGGGCGGGCGCGGGCGCAGGCTGGCGCGCAGCACCGCGGCGGTGGCCTGTTCGAGATTGCGCAGCGCCAGCGCGCGGATGCCGTACTTGCGATGGATGACCTCGCCCTGCTCGGTGACGCGCAGGGTGCCGTCGACCGTGCCGCGCGGTGCGGCGATGATCGCGCGTTCGGTCTTGCCGCCGCCGCGGCTGACCGAGCCGCCGCGGCCATGGAAGAACACGATGCGCACGCCGGCCTGCTGCGACAGCTCCAGCAGTTCGGCCTGGGTGCGCTGCAGCGACCAGCGCGAGGCGAGGATGCCGCCGTCCTTGGCGCTGTCGGAATAGCCGAGCATCACGATCTGGCGATCGCCGCGGGCGCGCAGATGCGCGCGATAGACGGGATCGTCGAACAGTGCGCGCATGATCTCCGGCGCGGCGCGCAGGTCGTCGATGGTTTCGAACAGCGGCGCGACATCGAGCGGCACCGTCTCGCCATCGGTCTGATCGTACTCGGTGCAGCCGGCGACGCGCGCCAGCGCCAGCACCGCGAGCGCGTCGGCGGCGCTGCGGCTCATGCTGATGATGTAGGGGCCGAACGCATGCGCGCCGAAGCGGATGCGGGCCTCGCGCACCGTGCGCAGCACGTCGAGCGTGGCCTGCGCGCCGGCGGCGTCGCGATCGATCCGCGCGCGGCCGTCGATCATCGCGTGCAACTGCGGGATGCGCGCATCGGGCGTGCGCGTGGCCCAATCGCCGTCGCCCAGCAACGCCGACACCGCGGCATCGTGGGTGCCGGAGTCCTGGCGCAGATCGAGCGTGGCCAGATGGAAGCCGAAGCTGCGCACGCGCCACAGCACGCGCTGCAGCGCGAAGCGGCCGGCATGCTCGCCGCGGTGCCGCTGCAGGCTGCGGTCGATCCCCTGCAGGTCGGAGATGAAGGCGTCGGCATCGGCGTAGCCGATGTCGTCGTCGTCGGATCCTGTCGACGACGATTCGGTGGCGGACAACCGCGCACGCATCAGGTTCAGCAGCTGCCGATAGGGCATGTCCGCCAGCCGCGGACTGAGCCGCGCGGCGACCTGCGGCAGCATCGCGGTATAGCGCGCGATCCGCGCCTCGATGTCGTCGTCCACGCCGATCCGGCTGCGGCTCTGGGTCAGGATGTCGCCCAGCGCCTGCAGGTCGGCGCGGTAGTTCGCGAGCACGCTGGCGCGCTGCGCGGTGAGCGCGGCGCGGATGGTGTCGGCGCCGACGTTCGGATTGCCGTCCATGTCGCCGCCGACCCAGGTGCCGAAGCGCAGCACCGGCGGCAGATCGATGCGGCGATAGTCCGGGTCGTCGCCGTACACCGCTTCGATCGCGTCCGCGAACGCTTCGTAATAGACGGGCAGCGCGCGGAACAGCACGTGGTTGAGGTAGTAACCGATGTGTTCGACCTCGTCGGTCACGGTCGGCTGCTGCTGCGGGGCGTCGGCGGTCTGCCAGCTCGCGGTCAGCGCCTGGCGGATGCGCGCGGTGTCGGCGCCGCGTTCGGCCGGCGTGCGCTGGCGGTCGATGTCCGCGATCAGGCGCTCGGTGATCGTGCGCTCCTTCAGCAGCAGCGCGCGGCGCACGGCTTCGGTCGGGTGCGCGGTGAACACCGGTTCGATCCGCAGCCGCGGCAGCAACGCGCGCAGTTCATCGAAGCCGACGCCGTCGTCGCGCAGCGCGCGCAGGGTCGCGGTGAGGCCGCCGGGCTGCGGGGCGTCGGTACTGCGCTGGTAATCGCGGCGGCGGCGGATGCGATGGATGCGCTCGGCGAGGTTCACCACGCCGAAATAGGCGGCGAAGGCGCGGACGAGGGCGTCGGCGTCCTCCAGCGGCACCTGGGCGAGACGGGCGGCGAGTTCGTCGATGGTCTCGCCCTGCTCACGGCGCGCGATCGCGGCGCGGCGGACGGATTCCACCTGTTCCAGGCGTTCGGCCGAGACCTGCTCGGCCAGCATGTCGCCGACCATCGTCCCCAGCCGGCGCACGTCGTCGCGCAGCAGGGTATCGGTCTCGGCGAATTCGAGGGTGTCGCGGACGCGCATCGATGGACTCGCAGTGGGGGTGCGAACCTCCGAGGCTATCCGAATTCGGGTCGGCGTGACGATGTATTCGTGTGCATGGGCGTGCCGGCGGCCCGCGGCGGGCCCGCGATGCATGCCGTCCACGGTAGAGCGGCCTTCAGGCCGCTGCTTCGTTTTTGGGATTCGCACCAAGGCAGCGGCCTGAAGGCCGCTCTACCGGAGCGTGCGCTCCGGCGCGTTTCAATATGCGAATTCGCGGAACACGCGGTCGATGTCGCCCTGCCATTCGCCGTGGAACAGGGCGAGCTTGCGTTCGGCGGCCGTCTGGCCGCTTTCGACGACTTCGATCACCGGGTCGAGGAAGCGGCTTTCGTCGGCGCCCTTGCTGTTGCGCACGGCGCGTCGCTGCAGGCCGGCGGCGGAGATCTTCAGCGCTTCGCGGGCGAGATCGCGCAGGCTGCCGTTGCGGTCCGCGCCGATGCGCGCCGGCACCCGCAGTCCCAGCTTCGGCACCTGGTCGCGCAGCGTGTTGCGCTCGGCCATGCTGAAGTCCTTGACCAGATCCCAGGCGGCGTCGAGCGCCGCGTCGTCGTACAGCAGGCCGACCCAGAACGCCGGCAGCGCGCACAGGCGATTCCAGGGGCCGCCGTCGGCGCCGCGCATCTCGAGATATTTCTTCAGCCGCACTTCGGGGAAGGCGGTGGTCATGTGGTCGGACCAGTCGCGCAGGGTCGGCAGCTTGCCGGGCAGGGCGGGCAGCTTGCCGGCCATGAAATCGCGGAAGCTCTGGCCGCTGGCGTCCACGTATTCGCCGTCGCGGTAGGAAAAATACATCGGCACGTCGAGCAGATAGTCGACGTAGCGCTCGTAGCCGAAACCGTCCTCGAACACGAAGTCGAGCATGCCGGTGCGATCGGCGTCGGTGTCGGTCCAGATGTGCGAGCGATAGGAGAGATAGCCGTTGGGCCGGCCCTCGGTGAACGGCGAATCCGCGAACAGCGCGGTCGCGATCGGCTGCAGCGCCAGCGAGACGCGGAACTTCTTCACCATGTCCGCTTCGCTGGCGTAATCGAGATTGACCTGCACCGTGCAGGTGCGGGTCATCATGTCCAGACCGAGGCCGCCGACCTTCGGCATGTAGGCGCGCATGATCTTGTAGCGGCCCTTCGGCATCCACGGCATCTGGTCGCGGCGCCATTTCGGCTGGAAGCCCATGCCGAGGAAGCCGAGCCCGAGTTCGTCGGCGACGGCCTTCACTTCCTTCAGATGGCTGCCGACTTCGCTGCAGGTCTGGTGGATGTTCTCCAGCGGCGCGCCGGAGAGTTCCAGCTGTCCGGCGGGTTCCAGCGTGACCGAGGCGTTGTCCTTGAGCAGCGCGATGGTGCGGCCGTGCTCGTTCACCGGCTCCCAGCCGAAGCGGGTCAGGCCGATGAGCAGCGCCTCGATGCCGCGCTCGCCGTCGAACGTGGGCGGCATCAGATCGTCGAGGCGGAACCCGAACTTCTCGTGTTCGGTACCGATGCGCCAATCGGCTTTCGGCTTCTCGCCGGAGGCGAGGACCGCCGCCAGCTGGTCGCGATCGGTGATGGGCGTGTCGGCGACGTGGCTGGGGCTGGACATGGTCGTTCCGTGAGGATGGGGCTGGAGCCGGGCAAGGTCCGGTCCGGGAGGGAGGCCCCGGGCGGGCGGAACGTTGCGCGGCGATGGCGGGTAGGCGAGATGGGGTTGCTGCCCTACCATCGCAAGATCCGCACTATAGCCGTCGTCGATGATCCGGATTGTTGCCGCGCTGCTCTGTCTGTGTTCCATCGGGGCGGCGCCGGCCACGGCGGCGCGGAGTCCGGCGGCGCAGGGCCCTGCGCGGTCGACGACGCAGCTGGAACGCGGCAACGGCCCGGAGCCGTCGACGCTGGATGCGCACAAGTGCCAGGAAGTCGCCTGCGGCAACGTGCTGCGCGATCTGTACGAAGGCCTGGTCGCCGAAGACGCCGCCGGGCGCCTGATCCCGGGCATGGCCGAGCGCTGGACGGTGTCCACCGACGGCCGGCTCTGGACCTTCCATCTGCGCGCCGGGCTGCGCTGGAGCAACGGCGAGCCGCTCGACGCGCCGCAGATCGTCGCGAGCTTCCGCCGCGCGTTCGCGCCGCAGACCGCCGCGCCGTTCGCCGAGCAGTTCGGCGCCGTGCTCAACGCCGCGGCGGTGCAGGCCGGGGAGATGCCGCCGATGCGCCTCGGCATCGATGCGCCCGACGCGCGTACCGTGCGCATCCGCACCACCCGTGCGGTCGGTCTGCCCGCGCTGCTGACCCTGCCGATCGCGTTTCCGGTGTATCTGCCCGCGGTCGAGCGCCACGGCAACCAGCACACCCGGCCGGGCCGGCTGGTGAGCAACGGCGCGTATCGGTTGGCCGCGTGGACGCCGCAGGCGAACATGACGGTGGAGAAGAATCCGCGATTCCACGCTGCATCTGCGGTGCGCATCGCGCGGGTGCGGTTCCATGTCACCGAGGACGCCGCCGCCGAGCTGCAACGCTATGCCGCCGGCGATCTGCACATCACCGAAACCCTGCCGCCTCAGCCGTTGCCCGCGTTGCGCGCACGCTTCGGCGCGCAGATCCGGATCTCGCCCTACATCGGCGCGTTCTGGCTCGGCATGAACGTGGTGCGGCCGCCGCTGAAGGACGATCCGCGCCTGCGCGAAGCCCTGTCGCTGGCGGTGGATCGCGACAGGCTCACGCGTTACGTCACCGGCTTCGGCGAAACGCCGGCCTACGGCATCGTGCCGCCCGGCCTGCCGGGCTACGCGCCGGCGCAGTTGCACTGGGCCGGTTGGGACCAGGCGCGGCGCGAGGCGCGGGCGCGGGCGCTGTATCGCGCCGCGGGCTATTCCGAAGCGAATCCGCTCACGCTCGAACTGCGTTACAACACGTCCACGCCGCACCGGCGCTTGACCCTGGCGGTGGCCGCGATGTGGCGCGACACGCTCGGGGTGCGCGTCCGCCTGCGCAACGAGGAATGGAAGGTGTTCGTGCAGAACCGTCGCCAGCGCGCGATCACCCAGGTGTTCCGCGGCGGCTGGATCGGCGATGTCGCCGATCCGCGCAACTTCCTGGCCGCGTTCGCCGACGACGGTGCGCTGAACTGGCCCGGTTACGACGACGCGCGCTACCGCGCGCTGTTCGCGAAGGCCGACGCCGCCCGCAGCGAACCCGCGCGCAACGCCTGGCTGCGCGCCGCCGAGACCCGGCTTCTGCACGGGCATGCGCTGATTCCGCTGTACTTCTACACGTCGAAGCATCTGGTCGCGCCGCAGGTGCGCGGGTTCGAGGCGAATCCGCTGGACCGGCATCCGTCGCGATGGCTGGCGCTGCGCGAATGAGATTCGACTCCGGCCCTCTCCGCGACGCGCAGTACACTGTCCGCATCGCGACGCGGTCCCTCCGCGCGCCGCCTTCACTGGAGTGACCGATGCGCCGCTGGCACCTCGAAACCCATCGCACCGATCGCGTCGGCTGGCTGCGCGCGGCCGTGCTCGGCGCCAACGACGGCATCATCTCGATCGCCGGCCTCGTGGTGGGCGTGGCCGCGACCGGTGCGACCACCGCGGCCGTGCTCGGCAGCGGTGTCGCCGGCATCGTCGCCGGCGCGATGTCGATGGCCGCCGGCGAATACGTTTCGGTGCAATCGCAGGCCGACACCGAGAACGCCGACATCGCCAAGGAAATGCGCGAGTTGGCCGAAGAGCCCGAGCACGAGTTGCTGGAACTCACCCACATCTACGTCCAGCGCGGGCTGACGCCCGATCTCGCGGCGCAGGTCGCGCAGCAGCTCACCGCGCACGACGCGCTGGCCGCGCACAAGCGCGACGAGCTGGGCATCACCGACGCGCTCAGCGCGCGGCCGCTGCAGGCGGCGCTGGCGTCCGCGGGCGCGTTCACCGCGGGTGCGGTGCTGCCGATCGCCGCCGTGGCGTTGGCCCCTGCCGGCCGGATCGAACTCGTCACCTTCGCGGTGACCCTGCTCGCGCTGTTCGGTTCCGGTGCGCTCGCCGGCTGGGCCGGCGGTGCGTCGCCGCTGCGCGGCGCGCTGCGGGTCGGTTTCTGGGGCGCGATGGCGATGGCCGCCGCGGCGCTGATCGGCCGTCTGTTCCACGTCCAGCTCGCATGATCGGATGAAGCGGTTCGCCGGGCGCCTGCTCGAAGCCCTGTTGACGCTGTGGCTGTTGGCCACGCTGTGCTTCGTCCTGCTGCGCGCCGCGCCCGGCGGGCCGTTCGACACCGAGAAGGCCGCGCCGCCGGAAGTGCAGGCCGCGCTCGAAGCGCGCTATCGCCTCGATCGGCCGCTGGTCGCGCAGTACGGCGCATGGCTGGGCGATGTCGCGCGCGGCGATCTCGGGCCGTCGTTCCAGTATCCCGACTACACCGTCAATCAACTCGTCGCCCAGGCGCTGCCGGTGTCGCTGCTCAACGGCGGTCTCGCGCTGCTGCTGGCGCTGCTGCTCGGCGTGCCGCTGGGCGTGTGGGCGGCGCTGCGCGCGGGCGCGTGGGTCGATCGCATGCTGATGCTGTTCGCGGGCCTGGGACTGGCGGTGCCGAAGTTCGTGGTCGCGCCGCTGCTGGTGCTGCTGTTCGCGGTGACCCTGCAATGGTTGCCCGCGGGCGGTTGGGGCGAGTGGGACAACATCGTGCTGCCGGTGATCGCGCTGGCGTTGCCGAACCTCGCCTACTGCGCGCGCCTCACCCGCGCGTCGATGCTGGAAACGCTCGGCGCCGAATATCTGGTCGCCGCCCGCGCCCGCGGCCTGTCGGAGGCGCGGTTGCTGTTCGCGCACGCGCTCAAGCCGGGGCTGCTGCCGGTGATCGCCTGGCTGTCGCCGGCCCTGATCAACATCGTCACCGGCTCCGCGGTGGTCGAGCAGGTGTTCGGCATTCCCGGCATGGGCCGCTATTTCGTGCAGGGCGCGTTGAATCGCGACTACACGCTGGTGCTCGGCGTGGTGCTGGTGGTCGGCGCGCTGATCGTCGCGATCAACGCGCTGGTCGACGCATTGCGCGCATGGATGGATCCGCGGCTGCGCGACGCCTGACCGGCGCGATGCCGCGCATCGCGCCGGTCGGCGGAGTCGCCTACTCCCAGGTGACGCTGAGATTGCTCAGGTAGACGGTGTAGTCCTCTTCCGAAGCGGTGGCCGTGGCGATGAAATAGCCGGTCTCCTGCGTCGGGAAGGTGTAGCCGCCGTTGAAGTAGCTGTTGCCGTTGTAGAACCCGTGGATGATCGGGGTGACGATGTCCATGTAACCCGGGGTGACCGCGTACTCGATCTCGCCCTTGTCGGTCACGGCGATCCTGAAGTGGTAGAGCCGGTTGTTCTCGAGCTGCGCCTGTCCGCCGCAGCGGGAGGTGTTGTTGCCGGTCGGCCAGAAGGCTTCGAGGCGGACGGTCATGCCGCATTTCTCGAAGGCGCCGATCGCGATGCCGAGCGCGTGGTGATTGCGCGCGAGGTTCGAGACGTTGTCGATGTTGCCGAAGTCGATGTCCCAGCGCCCGTGCAGGCCGATCGCGATGTGGTCCGACTGCGGCTGGTCGAAATAGTCCGGCGACCACAGATCGAATTCCATGACCTGTGTCGTCGCGCCGGCCGGCTTGAACGTCGACAGCACGGTCTTGTAGCCGAAGTAACCGTTGCGGAAGGTCGTGCCGACGCAGATGTTGTTCTGCAGCGGCGTCTGCTGGCAGCGGCGGGTGAGGATGTGGCCGTTGGGCAGCAGCGGGAAACCCGGTGTCCCGGTGCTGGCGTTCGGCGGCCAGTACAGTGTCGTCCTCGGGACGTAACCCTCGATGTGGTCGAAGATCCAGCCCTGGGCGATCAGCGCGTTTTTCTCGCTGTCGGTGGTGACGAACTTGTGCACACGGTCGGCGTTGAGGCTGCCGCGCGACAGGCGGTACAGCGGCAGCGAACCCGGTACCGGCGACCGGTACAGATAACCGGTGATGCCTTCGTAGATGTAGCCGAGGGCCTGGGCGTCGGCCAGATCCTGCGGGAAGTCGGTGATGAAGAGGTGTTCGGTCTGCGGCGCGCCCTTCACATAGCGATACATCGGCTTCGTGTGCGCCTGCGGCGTGCGTTCGAGATAAAACGCCGTGCGCAGGTTCGTGTATCCCGCGCCGTTCGTCGAACTGAGGGCCTCGGCGTAGTCCATCGTGTAGAGGTTGTCGGTGATCGAGGGGCTGTAGGTTTCGTAGATCGCGGAGAACGGCGGCGCCGGCGTGTACGGCGTCGCGGACGCCATCCAGGGCGCAAGGGCGAGCAGCGCGCAGGCGGCGAGTCTGCCGAGGGGGCGGTGCGGGAGAGGCAGGGTCATGAGTCGGGGGCTCGGGCAAGGAGAAGGTCGGAAGGCATCCGTCGACGCGCAGCGCGTCGTCGACCTTCATGACAGCGGAATCCGCGATGGGACCGGATCATGCGCGCCTGCCGCGCGCATGGGGCGTCGCGATCCCGCGCCCGCTCCGATACGCTGTCCCCTGCCACCACAACGCGAGGCCCGCATGATCATCGCCTACCGCGCCGCCAACATCGCCGATGCCCACCTGGTCCGCCAGATGCTGGAGGCCGAAGGCATTCCGGCCTTCATCCAGGGCGAATACCTGCAGGGCGCGGTCGGCGAACTGCCGGCGAACACCGAGATCCTCGTGCGCGTGTCCGACGACCGTTACGACGACGCCCGCGCGGTGGTCGCGGAGTGGGAAAGCGGCGAGCCGGTGGTCTTCGACGACGATGCTGACGACGACGCGGCAGCGGTCGTGGCCGCGCCGACCGCGAAGCAGTCCGCGATCCGGTATTTCCTGCTGTTCGTCGCGATCGTGGTCGGCGGATCGATCGCGATGATCCTGCTGCGGCGCCTGGCGGAAGCTTGAATCGGCAGCCCGTGCGTGGCGGTCAGAGCCCCAGCCACTCCGCCACCAGCTTGCGCAGTTCGTCCACGCCGACCTTCGATTCGGCCGAGAACGTCTGCACGCTGACGGTGTCGCCGTACTGGCCCTGCAGGTCCCGGCGGACCGCCTGCAGCACGTTCAGGCCGGCGCCGCGGCCGAGCTTGTCGGCCTTGGTCAGGATGGCGTGGACCGGCAGTCCGCGTTCGGCGGCGTAGGCGATGATCTGGCGGTCGTAGTCCTTCAGCGGGTGACGGATGTCCATCACCACCACCAGTCCCTTCAGGGCGATGCGGCTGCCGAAATAGCTGTCGAGGAATCCCTGCCAGTGCGCCTGCAGATCCTTGGGCACCTTGGCGTAGCCGTAGCCGGGCAGGTCGACGAGGTAGCGGCCGTCGTGCGGCGGCAGGTTGAAAAAGACCAGCTGCTGGGTGCGCCCGGGGGTCTTCGACACCCGCGCCAGCGCATTCTGCTGGCAGAGGGCGTTGAGGGCGCTGGACTTGCCGGCGTTGGAGCGGCCGGCGAAGGCCACTTCGGCGCCGCCGTCGGGCGGCAGCTGGCGCGGGTTGTGGGCGGCCAGCAGATAGTCGGCGCGGGCGAACGGGTTCGGAGGGGTAGCCATGGACATAGGATCGCACGGCCGGACCCCGCTGCCGTTTGACCCTGCCCCGGCCGCCGACCATAATTTCCCGGTTTCGGCCTGCGGGCGGCCCGTCGCCGTCCCCGTGCCCCGTCCTCTTGGAGTGTTGAGCATGCGTCACGCCCGTGCCTTCGGTTTTGCCGGTCTCGCCGTTCTCGCGGTCGCGGCGGCCGCCGCCATCGCCCAGACCACGGTCACGCCCGTGCCCGAAGCCGCCCCGGTCGAGAGCGCCCCGCTCGACGCCGCGGCCGCCGCCGCCGCTCTGGCCACCGCCAAGGGCGGCGACCCGCAGGCCGGGGCGACCAAGGCCGGCGCCTGCGCCGCCTGTCACGGCCTGGACGGCAACGCCACCGACCCGACGCTGTACCCGCGCCTCGCCGGCCAGAGCGAGCGCTACATCGCCCGCCAGCTGACCCTGTTCAAGACCGGTGAGCGCGCGAACCCGATCATGCAGCCGTTCGCCGCCGCGCTCAGCGCCCAGGACATGCGCGACATCGGTGCTTATTTCGCGACCCAGAAGTCGGGCGCCGGCATCGCCGACGACACCGTCATCGCCAGCGGCCCGAACCAGGGCCTGAAGTTCTACGAAGTGGGCCAGAAGCTGTACCGCAGCGGCGACACCACCCGCGGCATTCCGGCCTGCATGGCCTGCCACGGCGCCGCCGGCACCGGCAACCCGGGCCCGGCCTATCCGCACGTCGGCGGCCAGCAGTCCTGGTACACCGCCCGCCGCCTGCAGGAATACCGCGCCGGCACCACCACCGAGAAGGATCCGGCCCTGTTCCATGTGATGTCCTCGGTGGCGAAGTCGCTCACCGACGAGGAGATCCAGTCGCTGTCGAGCTACATGCAGGGCCTGCATGCGCGCCCCGAAACCGGCGGCGGCAAGGGTTGATCCGGCCACGGGCCCGCTCTCCGCGCATGCGGCGACGCGCCTGAAAACGGATGCTTGAACACGAACGCCGGCACGGACATGCTCTGAGCCGGCGTTTTTCGTCTGCCGTCCCCCTCTTTCCTTCCCGTTCCGTTTCCATGTCCCGCAGGATGCCTCCCATGACGCGTTTGCTCGCCTGGTTGTTGCTGTTGGCCCTTCCGCTCACCGCCTGCGCCCAGGCGCCGGCCGGCCCGCCGCGGGTTGGCGTGGATTACGAAGTGCTGGAGGGCGGGCAGCGCTGGCAGCAGGCCCCGGACGGCAAGATCGAGGTGGTCGAGGTGTTCGCCTACACCTGCCCGCACTGCGCGGATTTCCAGCCGATGGTCGACGCCTGGAAGAAGACCAAGCCCGCCGACGTGAATTTCGTCTACCTGCCGGCGGCCTTCGATCCCGAAGACGCCTACGCCCGCGCCTATTTCGCGGCCGATCTGGCGAAAGCGGTGCCGAAGACCCATCAGGCGCTGTTCGATGCGATCCACGGGGACGGCACGCTGCCGCGCAGCAACGCCAGCATCGACGAACTGGGAACCTGGTTCGGTCAGCGCGGTCTGAACCGCGCGAAGATGGTGGCCTCGATGCGATCGAAGGATGTCGACGCGCGCATGGCCCGCGCCCGCGCCTTCGCCGTCGCCAATCGCGTGAGCAGCACCCCGACGCTGATCGTGAACGGCAAATACATCGTCCGCGCCCGCCGGCTGGAAGACCGCTGGCGCGTGGTCGATGCGCTGATCGTCATGGAACGCGCCGCGGCCAAAAAGCCCTGACGCACCCGGAATCCCCACTGGAGAGAGATCGATGAAGCGACACCTGACCCTCGCGCTGCTGGCCGCGTTCGCGCTGGCCGCGTGCACCGGCAAGAAGGAAGAAGAGGCCGCCGCGCCGGCCGCCGCCGCGACCGAAGCGCCCGCGGACGACGCGGCGACGCTGGCCGCCGCCGAAGCCGCGGCGAAGGCCTCGGCCGACCCGAACGCCGCCGCCGCGGCGACCGACCCCGCCGCCGCCGCGCCCGCGGCCCCGGCCGATGCCGCGCCGGCCGCCGCCGACGGCGCGATTCCGGGCCTGAAGCTCGGCACGGACTACGAGATCATCAAGGGCGGCCAGCCGTTCGAACCGCTGGCCGGCAAGATCGAAGTGGTGGAAGTCTTCAATTACGTCTGCCCGGCCTGCGCCTCGTTCCAGCCGCTGGTGGTGAGCTGGAAGAAGACGCTGGCGCCCGACGTGCGCTTCACCTACGTGCCGGCGGCCTTCGGCGGCAACTGGGACCAGTTCGTGCGCAGCTTCTACGCCGCGCAGACGATGGGCATCCTCGAGAAGGCGCACGAGCGCACCTACGACGCGATCCATCTGGAGAACCGGCTGAAGGGCGAGCGCGGCGACGACAGCGACGCCGACATCGCGGCGTTCTACGCCCAGTTCGGCGTCGACGCGAAGCAGTTCGCCGGCAACATGAAGAGCTTCGCCGTCACCGGCAAGTTCAACAAGGCCCGCCAGTACATCATCCAGCAGCAGGCCAACAGCACGCCGACGCTGATCATCAACGGCAAGTACCGGGTGACGGGCCGGACCTGGGAAGACCGCCTGCGCATCGCCGACGCGATCATCGCCCACGAACGCGTCCGCAGCGTCGCGTCCGCGACGCCCTGATCGCCCGGTGTCGGAGCGAGGGATGGATTCGCCGGCCGCGGCCGTCCGGGCCGCCGCCGCGACGGCGACCCGCCGGCTGCGGCTGCTGAGCGCGAACATCCAGGCGGGTGCCAGCACCCGCCGCTATGCCGATTACGCCACCCGCAGCTGGGCGCACGTGCTGCCGCTGGGCGACAAGCGCGGCTCGCTCGACACCATCGCCGATCTCGTCGCGCAGCACGACATCGTCGGCCTGCAGGAGAGCGACCCCGGCAGTTGGCGCTCCGGCTTCACCAACCAGACCCACTACCTCGCCGAGCGTGCGGGTTTCGATTACTGGAGCCACCAGCCCAACCGCAACGTGGGCGTGACCGCGTCCAACCGCCGGGTCGGCGTGGTCGCGGCCAGCGCCAATGCGCTGCTGTCGCGGATGGAACCCGTGGAGGTCGAGGATCACCCGTTGCCGGGTCGTCTTTCGGGCCGCGGCGTGCTGATCGCGCGCTTCGGTCGCGATGCCCACAGCCTGACCGTTGCGGTCGCGCATCTGTCGCTGGGCGCGGGCTCGCGCCGGTCGCAGCTGGCCTTCATCGGCGAACGCCTGCAGGACCATCCGAACTCGGTGCTGATGGGCGACTTCAACTGCACGCCGGACCAGCCCGAGATGGCGCTGCTGTTCCAGCGCACCCGGCTGCAGCCGCCCGCCTGCACCGTGCACACCTTCCCGAGCTGGCGCCCGCAGCGGGCGATCGACCACATCCTGGTCGCCGACGGTCTGGCGTGCGCGGGCATGCGCGCGATGCCGGCGGCCTGGTCCGATCACCTTGCGCTGTCGGTGGATCTGGACGTGCCGGAATCCCTGCTGGTCTGAGCGTTTCCGCTGCAGTGCAGCATGCGGCAGGGCTTCGCGCGGCGCGCCCGGCGTTGTTGATTTGAGTCAATGCGGCATCGCCGGCCTCCGCCTAGGCTGTGCGAATGATGCCCGCTCTCGCTTTCGACGCCGAACTGCTGCGCCGCTACGACCGGCCCGGCCCGCGCTATACGTCCTACCCCACCGCACCGCAGTTCCACGCGGATTTCGGCGAGGACGCGCTGCGGCGCGCGATCCACGACAGCAACGGCGACCCGATCCCGCGCCGACTGTCGATCTATGTCCACGTGCCGTTCTGCCTCAGCCCCTGCTTCTACTGCGGCTGCAACCGGGTCATCACCCGCGACAAAACCCGTGCCGACGCCTACCTGACCCACCTGTGCCGCGAGATCGCGGCCATCGCCCCGCTGTTCGATCGCGATCGCGAGGTCATCCAGCTGCACTTCGGCGGCGGCACCCCGAATTTCCTCAGCCCGACCCAGCTGCGCTGCATGGTCGACGTGCTGAAGCGGCATTTCCGCTTCAGCGATGATGCCGACCGCGACATCTCCATCGAACTCGATCCGCGCACGGTGCTGCCGCAGGACGTGGCCGAGCTGGCCGCGGCGGGGTTCAATCGCGCCAGCCTCGGCGTGCAGGACTTCGACCCGGCCGTCCAGGAAGCGGTGAACCGCATCCAGGGCGTGGAGCAGACCCGCGCGGTGGTCGACGCCTGTCGCATCCACGGCTTCCGCTCGGTCAACATCGACCTGATCTACGGCCTCCCGAACCAGACCCTCGGCGGTTTCCGGCGCACGCTGGAGACGGTGATCGCGATGCGCCCGGACCGCCTGGCGGTCTACAGCTACGCGCATCTGCCGGACATGTTCAAGGCCCAGCGCCAGCTCGACGCCAGTCTGCTGCCGGATGCGGAGACCAAGCTGGCCCTGCTGCAGCTCGCGATCGAGACCCTGACCGCCGCGGGCTACGTCTACATCGGCATGGACCACTTCGCGCTGCCCGACGACGAATTGGCCCGGGCCCAGGAGCGCGGCGGACTGCACCGCAATTTCATGGGCTACACCACCCATGCCGACAGCGATCTGGTCGGGCTCGGGGTGAGCGCGATCAGCCACATCGGCGAGAGCTACAGCCAGAACCCGCGCGACCTGCCGGGCTGGCAGATCGCGCTGGACGAAGGCCGCCTGCCGGTGTTCCGCGGCATGTCGCTGAGCGAGGACGACCAGTTGCGGGCCGACCTGATCCAGCGCCTGATGTGCCAGGGCGAGATCCCGATCTCGGCGCTCGAGCGGCGCTACGGCATCGATTTCGCGACGTACTTCGCCGATGCCCTGACCCGGCTGGCGCCGCTGGTCGAGGATGGTCTGGTGGTGGTCGGGCAGGACCGGATCGACGTGACCGCGCGCGGACGGCTGCTGTTGCGTAATATCGCCATGTGCTTCGACCACTATCTCAACCAGCCGGCCGAGAAACCGCGGTTCTCGAAAGCCATCTGAATCGCGCCCGGCGGGCCGCATGAGCCGTCCGCCGTTTCCGCGGGTGGATGCGCGCATGCTGTCGAACGACGGCGACGAGTTCCATTTCTGCAGCACCTGCGCGTTTTCGCAGGCGTGCCTGTCCGAGGGCATGGACAAGAGCGCACTGAAGGACCTGCACGTGCTGGTCGAGCACATCGGCCCGTTCCATGCCGGCGACCACATCTTCCGCGAGGGCGATCCTTTCGAGGCGATCGCCGCGGTCCGCGCCGGCACCGTGAAGACCTGCGTCGTCGATCGCGATGGCCGCGAGCATGTTCTCGGCTTTCATTTCCCGGGCGAGGTCATCGGCCTCGACGCCATCGACGGCGATCAATACCCCTGCAACGCGGTGGCGCTGGACACGGTGATGCTGTGCCGGTTCTCCTTCCCGCGGATCGCGGTGCTGGCCGCGCGCATGCCGGGCATCCAGAAGCAGTTGTTCCGCCTGCTCAGCCGCGACATCGGCCGCGCCGCGCTGCTCGCCGGCGACTGGTCGGCGGACCAGCGCATGGCCGCGTTCCTGATCGGGCTGTCGCGGCGCCTGTCCGAGCGCGGTTTTTCCGCCACGCGTTTCCAGCTGACGATGGCGCGGACCGACATCGCCAATTTCCTGCGGCTCGCCCCCGAAACCGTCAGCCGCGTGCTGCGGCGTTTCGAGGGCGACGGATTGCTGCGGGTGGATCGCCGCGACATGGAGCTGCTCGATCCGGATGCGTTGATGGTGCTGGCGGCGCCGGTACTGCGCGAATGATGCGCGCGCGCCGATAGCGGCCCTCGATCGCGGCTCCTCCGCGAGCCACCGAAACCCGTCGGGCGATGCCGACGCCACCGCAGCGTTTCCGTCGTGCTTGACCTGCGTCATCGACCCGCGCCGCCGCCGCACGGACCATCTGCTCCACTTTCCGGAGGAGCAGATCCATGTCCACCACCCGCAGACTATGGTCGGGTCTCGTCGCCCTGCTGATCGTCGGTTTCGGCACCCTGCTGTGGATGGGGGGCGAGGTCTACCGGCAGGCGCCGCCGATGCCCGAAGCCGTCGTCGCCGAAGACGGGACCACGGTCTTCACCCGCGCCGACATCGAACAGGGCCGGCAGGTCTGGCAGAGCATCGGCGGGCAGCAGCTGGGCTCGATCTGGGGCCATGGCGCGCTCGTCGCGCCCGACTGGAGCGCCGACTGGCTGCATCGCGAAACCATGGCATGGCTGGAGCTGCGCGCGCGCGCCGGCAGCGGTGAGGCCTATGCGATGCTGGGTGCCGGCGATCAAGCCAAACTGCAGGCCGAGCTGAAACCGCTGATCCGCGGCAACACCTGGGACGCGGCCACCGGCCGCATCGCGATCGGCGTGGAACGCGCGCAGGCGATCGCGCAGGTCGCGGCGCACTACGACAGCCTGTTCTCGAACGACCCGGCCACGCACGCGCTGCGCGAAACCTACGCGATGCGCGAGAACACCGTGCCCGATGCGGCGCACCGGCGTTCGCTGGCCGCGTTCTTCTGGTGGACCAGCTGGGCCGCGGTCACCGATCGCCCGGATGCCGCCATCAGCTATACGCAGAACTGGCCGTACGAGCCGCTGGTCGGCAATACGGCGACCTCGTCGAGCTTCTTGTGGACCGTGTTCAGCGTGCTCTTCATGATCGCGGGCATCGGCCTGCTCGGCTGGCATTACGCGGTGTGGCACGGCAGGGAAGCGCCGGCGACGCCGCCCGCGACCGATCCGCTGCGCGCGCTGGTGCCGACGCCGTCGATGCGCGCGACCGCGAAATATTTCTGGCTGGTGCTGACGCTGTTCCTGGTACAGATCCTGCTCGGTGCGACCACCGCGCACTACCAGGTCGAAGGACAGGAGGCCTACGGCCTCGCCCTCTCCGAGTTCCTGCCGTATTCGCTCACCCGCAGCTGGCATACGCAGCTGGCGGTGTTGTGGATCGCGGTGGCGTGGCTCGGCACCGGGCTGTACATCGGCCCGGCGGTATCGGGACACGAACCGAAATTCCAGCGGCTCGGCGTGAACGTGCTGTTCGCCTGCCTGCTGGTGATCGTGGTCGGCGCGTTCACCGGCCAATGGCTGGCGGTGATGCAGAAACTCGGCCTCGCCGACAATTTCTGGTTCGGCCACCAGGGCTGGGAATACACCGACATCGGTCGTTTCTGGCAGTGGTTCCTGTTCATCGGCCTGCTGCTGTGGCTGTGCCTGGTCGGCCGTGCGCTGTGGCCGGCGCTGCGCCGTCGCGACGAAACCTCGTCGATCATCGGTCTGCTGTTCCTGTCCACCGTCGCCATCGGCCTGTTGTTCGGCGCCGGCCTGATGTGGAACGAACACACGCATATCTCGATGGTCGAATACTGGCGCTGGTGGGTGGTGCATCTGTGGGTGGAAGGCTTCTTCGAAGTGTTCGCCGCCGCGGTGATCAGTTTCCTGTTCGTGAAGCTCGGCCTGATCCGCGGCAGGACCGCGACCATCAACGTGCTGTTCGCGACCATCGTGTTCATGGCCGGCGGCATCCTCGGCACCTTCCACCATCTGTATTTCACCGGCACCACCACCGCGGTGATCGCGCTCGGCGCCAGTTTCTCGGCGCTGGAAGTGGTGCCGCTGGCGTTGATCGGGCTGGAGGCCTACGACACCTGGAAGCACGGCAGGGCCACGCCGTGGATGCAGCGCTATCGCTGGCCGATCCTGTTCTTCCTCGCGGTGAGTTTCTGGAACCTCGTCGGCGCGGGCCTGTTCGGTTTCCTGATCAATACGCCGCTCGCGCTGTACTACATGCAGGGCCTGAACCTCACGCCGCTGCACGGCCACACCGCGCTGTTCGGCGTGTACGGCATGCTCGGCATCGGCCTGCTGCTGTTCTGCGTGCGCGGTCTCAAGCCGGAGGCGGCCTGGAACGAACGCATGCTGTCGGCCTCGTTCTGGACGCTCAACATCGGTCTGCTGCTGATGGCGCTGTTGACCCTGCTGCCGATGGGGCTGCTGCAGCTGCAGGCGGCGCTGGAACATGGCTACTGGTACGCGCGTTCGGCCGAGTTCATGGGCAAGCCGATCTTCGATCTGCTGGTGTGGATGCGGATGCCGGGCGACGTCGTCTTCAGCGTCGGCGCACTGCTGGTGACGGTGTTCGTGTTCCGCTTGTGGCTGGCGCCGAAGCGCGAGGCCGCGTTGCCCGAAGGATCGTCGGCTTGACCCTTCGGCGGGCGGCGCATGCGTCGCCCGCCGGTCGTCCGGAGTACGCGCCATGAACGCCATTCCCCTCGCCGCAAGGTTGCCGCTGTTCGCCACGCCGCACCGGCTGCTGTTCTTCATCGGTTCGGCCAACGTGCTGTCGGCGATGCTGTGGTGGACGCTGTTCCTCGCCGGCGTGCGCTGGCCCGCGCTCGCGCTGCCCGCGCCGGCATCGGTGCCGCCGGGCTGGCTGCACGCGGCCCTGATGCAATACCAGATGCTGGCCAGCTTCGTCTTCGGCTTCCTGCTCACGGTGTTTCCGCGCTGGATGGGATTGCCCGAGCTGTCGCGCTGGCGTTACGTGCCGGTCGGTCTGGGGTTGTTCGGCGGCCAGCTGGCGACGCTGTCGGGTGCGTTCGGCGCGCCTGCCGCGCTGCAGGTGGGCGGACTGATGACGCTCGCGGGCTGGCTCGCCGGCATGTCCGCGCTGTGGTCGCTGCTGTGGCGCGATCCGGGGACGACCTGGCACGCGCGCGCGTGTTTCGCCGCGCTGGTGTGCGGGCTCGTGGGCCTGTGCTGTTGGCTCGCGTTCCTGTTCGGCGGCTCGCCGCGCTGGGCGTTCTGCGCGATCAAGCTCGGCGGATTCGGTTTCCTGTTCCCGATGTATTTCACCGTCGCCCATCGCATGTTCCCGTTCTTCGCCCAGAGCGCGATGCCCGGTTATCGCCCGTGGCGGCCGCTGTGGCTGCTGGCGGCGTTGTGGCTGCTGGCGTTCGCGCATCTGGGTCTGGAACTGATGCATGCGTATCGCCGGCTGTGGATCGCGGATGCGCCGATGTTGGCGCTGTCGCTGTGGATGCTGTGGCGCTGGTGGCCGCGCGGCCACCCGCCGCCGCCGCTGCGCGCGCTGTTCCTCGGCCTGGCGTGGCTGCCGGTCGCGTTCGCACTGTATCTCGCGCAGAGCGCAACCTATGCGCTGGCCGGTGTGTACGCGCTCGGACGCGCGCCGGCGCATGCGTTGTTCGTGGGATTCTTCGGCAGCGTGCTGGTGGCGATGGTGACCCGCGTCAGCCAGGGACACTCCGGTCGTCCGCTGGTGATGCCGGCGGTGGCGCGATACGCGTTCGTCTCGATCCAGTGCGTCGCGGTGCTGCGCGTGGCCGCCGAACTCGCGCCCGATGGCGGCGCATGGCAGGCGGTCGCCGCCGCCGCATGGCTGTTCGCGCTCGCTCCGTGGGCGCTGCGCATCGGGCATATCGTCGCCACGCCCCGCGTCGACGGCAAGGCCGGCTGAGATGATCGGGTCTTGCCGGCAGGGCAAATGCGTCCACGTCAGCCGCGTGATCCTCGCCGCTGCGCGCCCTTGCCGGCGCATGCGCATGCGCGACATCGCGATGCGCTTCGATCGGGATCCGCGTTGCCGCAGGCGTCCGCCATCGCTGTCGACGGGCAGGCGCACGGCGCGGAATTCCCGAAGGCGGCATGCGCGCGATACAGGCGATCGATCAAGGATCGATGGAACGATTGAACACGTCAGATGCTCGCGTCGAAGCGGATGGTTTCGCGCGTTCGCGTGCGCGAGAATTGCGATCTCGGGCGCAAAACAAAGGCGAAATAGTCAGTACGTTGATGACGCAGAAGCGCGCGCGAGCGGTCAATCGAAATCGTGTTTTCGATACCGGCAGGCAGTCGATGGTGCTCGTTCCGGATGTCCGGAACTCCCGGTGGAAAGCGCGAAGGGAAGATCCCCGGTGTGCCGATCGGTCGCATCGTTCGCCGTTGAACGTTTTCCGGATACGCAGAGGATCGTTCCCGGACGTTCGTCGACAACCTCCACATCGCAACGGAGCCGCCGCAACACGCAAGGAGGTGAGGGCCGTCGGATGCGGCCTTGGACGGATGCATGTACGCACTCGGCCATCGCAGATGCCGGACGCGCGCCTGCGCAGCCGCCGGCGATCTGGCCGCGCCAGATCCCATCCTCATCCAGGAGAGAGGCCCCATGAACAAGGCAATCATGGCATCACCGACGACGACGGCATACGAGAATCGCGGCCGCCCGCGTCCACGTGGTCATCGGCTCGCGATCGCGATCGCCTGCGCGGTGGCGATGGCGGCCGCTGCGAGTGCCGCCGCGGCGCAGGATCCGGAACTGGGCCGGAAGGCGATCGAGCGGGTGGCGGAGCGCGAGGGCGTGAGCATCGACGAACTCCGGGTGCACGACTCGGCCACCGCGAACTTCGCGCTGCAGGGCCGCCGTTATCATGGCTTCAAGGTCGAATCGACGAAGGATGGGGCGATCTACGCCATCGCGCTCGACGATGACGCGCAGGAGGTCGACCCGGCCGACATCGAGGCCGAGGAACAGAAGATCCACGAGCAGAAATACGCGCGCCTCGACACCGGCCTGGTGCGGCTGGTGGACAGCATCCCGGCCGAAGAACGGGTGCCGGTGGTGTTCTGGCTGGATCGCGCGCGCGATCTCGGCCTGCGGCGCCCGCTGTTCGCATCGGTCGAGGTGCCCTCCGACAAACCGCTCGCGGCGCCCGAGGACGACACCGCGACCGTGCGCGAAGTGGAAGCTCTGTACGCGCGGCTGGATGCCGAGAATGCCGACATCGCCAAGGCGTCCACCGCCGCGTTGACCAGCCGACTGGCCGAACTCGGCCATGAGCCGGTCGCCGATGCGCAGGCGCCCGCGGTGTCCGCGATCGTGCCGGCGGGCGAACTGCGCGCGCTGAGTCTGTCGCCGGGCGTGTCGCGGGTGTATCTCGACGAAGAATACGCATCGCTGCTGTCGATCGCCGGCAACTCGGTCGGGGCCTATCAGGCGCACATGGTCGGCAACACCGGCCAGAACGTGCAGACCGCACTGGTGGAGGTGGGCGGCACGATCCAGGCCGGCAATCCCAACTTGGTGGGCGTGGTCCTGGAATCGCCCAATCCCGGATGCACCAGCGGACATGCCACCGCGGTCGCCGGCGTGATCCGCAGTCACCACGCGCTCCAGCGCGGTATCGCGCGCAACGCGCGGCTGTGGTCCGGTGGCGCCTGCATCGGCATCCAGAGCCTGCTGCAGACCAGCAGCAACCGCGCGGTCGCCTGGGGCGCACGCGCGATCAACCTCAGCTTCGGCGGCAACGTTTCGAGCAGCCCCGGCGCGTTCGAACGTTTCTACGACAGGATCGTGCAGGACCATTGGCGCACGGTGGTGGTCGCGGCCGGCAACAGCGGCCTCGGCAACCGGGTGCTCAATCCCTCGCAGGCCTACAACGTCATCGCCGTGGGTGCGTTCAACGATCGCGGCTGGCCGTGGACGATGGCGCCGTTCTCCAGTTCGGGCGATCCGGTCTCGCTGCATGGCGATCGCGAAAAACCCGAAGTCGCCGCCCCGGGCGTCGGCATCGTCACCACGCTCAGCACCGGACTGACCGGCGCCGCGGGCGTCAGCGGCACCAGCTTCGCCGCGCCGATCGTCACCGGCGCCGCCGCATTGACCATGCGCCGGAACGGCTGGCTGAGCGTCTGGCCCGAATCGGTCAAGTCGATCCTGATGGCCACCGCCACCAGCAACCTCGAAGGCGCGGCGCGCCTGAGCGAACACGACGGCGCCGGCGGCATCAACGCCAACTTCGCCGATCAGGTCGCCGGTCACGCCAACGGTACCTGGGGCGGTACCGGCTACAGCTGCGCGTCGCCGGTGCAATGGATCGTCAGCAGTGTTTACGTGCAGGCGGGTCGTCGCGTGCGCGTGGCGATGGCCTGGGACGCCAATCCGGCGGCGCCGAATTATTCCTCGCGACCCGGCGCCGATCTCGACATGCGCATCCTCGGCCCGACCAACGCGATCGTGGCCAGTTCGCTGAGCTGGGACAACACCTACGAGATCGTGGATTTCGTCGCGCCCAGCACCGGGAGCTACAAGCTGCGCGTGCACAGGTACAGCTGCCAGTACACGCCGAAATGGCTGGGCTGGGCCTGGGCGTTGATGCTCTGAGTGCGCCCCCCCTCCCGTCGCGCATACCGATGCGCGGCGGGTGCGAGGGCCCGGTGCGCCGCACCGACGTTCGTGCCCCCTCGGGCCGGCCGCCGCCGGAAGGGATTCCGGCGGCGGTCTTCTTTCGTGCCGCGTGTCGCCCGCAGCCGCGATCGCTCAGAACCAGAAGCGCAGGCCCGCCACCACCCGCGTGTCTTCCGCGGACTCGCCTTCGTCGCGGCGCAGATCGGCGGTGCCGCCGAAGCTGCGTTCGTGGACGATGCCGACGTAGGGCGCGAACCGGCGCGTGATCTCGTAGCGCAGGCGCACCCCGGTTTCGATCGTGGACAGTCCGGCGCCGATGCTGCGATCGCGGTCGTCACGCGCATGCCATTCGGCCTCGATCAGCGGTTGCAGGATCAGCCGATTGGTCAGCAGCACGTCGTATTCCGCTTCGAGCTGTGCGGACAGCCGGCCCGAGGCGTCGAGATACCCGGTGGCCTCGACCTCGAACTTGTACGGCGCCACGCCCATCACGCCGAGCGCCGCCGCGGTGCGCGTCGGTCCGGGCCGGGTTTCGTGACGCACGCCGGCGACGACATCCCACCAGCGCGCGAGCGGCCGGCCGTACAGCAGTTCGATGTCCGCCGCTGCGGTGCGTCCGTCCTCGCGTTCGCCTTCGCTGCGCAGCCACAGCTTGTGCGCGTCGGTGCCGAGCCAGCCCTGCGCTTCCCAGGCCTGGCCGCCGCCATGCTCGTTCCAGGCTTCGAGCCGATCGAACAGCAGCGTGCCGACGACGCGATCGCCGTGGTCGTGGCCGTGCGCCGGCGCGCGTGCGGCCGCGCGGTCGGCGTCGGTGATCGGCGGAATCGGGGTGCGCGGCGCCTGTGCGGCATCCGTCTCGTGCTCCGCATGATCCATCGCGGCATGATCCATGCCGCCGTGGTCCATGTCGCCATGCTCCATGGCGGAGTGATCCATGGTGGAGTGATCCATCGTGGAATGATCGACGGTCGGCGCGGTCTTCGGCGCGGGTTCCGGCGCTGGCGTGTCGTGCCGGTGCTGCTGCTGGGCATGTGCGGTCGTCGTTGCGAGCGCGAGCGCAGCGGCGAGGGTGGCGATGCGATGGCGCATGATGTTCATGCCTCCACCCGCACTTCGCGCATCATGCCCGCTTCCATGTGGTAGAGCAGATGGCAGTGGTAGGCCCAGTGCCCGAGCGCATCGGCGCGCACGCGATAGCCGCGTTTCGTGCCCGGCGGCATGTCGACGGTGTGTTTGCGCACGAGGAACTCGCCATGCTCGTCCTCCAGATCGCTCCACATCCCGTGCAGATGGATCGGATGGGTCATCATCGTGTCGTTGACCAGCACGATGCGCATGCGCTCGCCGTAGTTGAGCCGCAGCGGTTCGGCGGACGCGAACGGCTCGCCGTCGAACGACCACGCGAAGCGCTCCATGTGCCCGGTGAGATGCAGTTCGACCGTGCGACCGGGGTCGCGGCCGTCCGGATCGTCGAACAGGCTGCGCAGCATCGAATACGTCAGCGTCGTGCGGCCGTTGCCGCGCAGGCCGATGCCGGGATCGTCGAGCTTCGTTGCCGGTGCCATGGTCTGCATGTCGACCAGCGGATTGCCGGCTTCGCTGGCGGGATGGACCTGCATCGAGTCCTGCATGGAATGCTGCATCGACCCGTGCATCGAACCATGCATGTTGGCGCCGCAGCCGCCTTCCATGCCTTTCATCGCGGGCATGGCATGGCCCGCGTGCTCGCCGCCGTGCGTCGTGCCGCCAGACTTCATGTCGGCATGCTCCATGCTTCCATGCCCCATGCTTCCATGCCCCATGTCGTCCATCGTCAGGATCGTGCGCGCATCGACCTCGGGCACCGGCGCGCGCAGGCCTTCGCGCACCGCCAGCGTGCCGCTGACGTACCCGGTACGGCCGATGTCCTGCGCGAAGAGCGTGAACGCATCCTGCCCCGTGGGTTCGACGATCGCATCGAAGGTTTCCGCCGGCGCGATCCGGAATTCGTCCACGCTCACCGGATGCACGGGCTGGCCGTCGGCCGCGACGATCCTGAGTTTCAGGCCGGGGATGCGCACGTCGAAATGGGTCATCGCCGAGCCGTTGATGAAACGCAGCCGCACCTTTTCGCCGTGCGCGAACAGCCCCGTCCAGTTGCCCAGCGAGGTCGTGCCGTTGATCAGGTAGGTGTAGGTGTGCGCGTTGACGTCGGACAGGTCGGTCGGCGTCATCCGCATCTCGCCCCACAGCCGGCGGTCTTCCAGCGTCGCCGCGAGGCCGTCGCGCTTCGCGTCGCGCAGGAAATCGCCGACCGTGCGCTTGGCGTAGTTGTCGTGCCCGGGCATCTTCTTCAGCCGCGCGTACAGAACGGCCGGTGCCAGATCGGTCCAGTCGCTGAGCAGCACGACATGATCGCGCTGGCAGTCGAACGGTTCCGGACCGGCGGGATCGACGATCAGCGCGCCGTAGAGGCCGGCCTGTTCTTGGAAGCCGGAATGGCTGTGATACCAGTAGGTGCCGGACTGGCGCAGCTCGAAACGATAGCGGTAGGTTTCGCCCGGGCCGATGCCGTCGAAACTCATGCCGGGCACGCCGTCCATGTTCGCCGGCAGCAGGATGCCGTGCCAGTGGATCGAGGTCTGGCGACCGTGGATCGACCCCGGCCGCAGCGCGTTGCGCACGCGCAGTTCGACCGTGGTGCCTTCGCGCCAGCGCAGCGTCGGCGCCGGCACCGAACCGTTGACCGCCACGCCGGGGCGGATGCGGCCGGTGAAGTTCACCGGCAGTTCGTCGATGACGAGATCGAAATCGGTGCCGGTCAATATCGGCACGCGCGGCGCGGCCGCGCCCGCGCGCGGCCAGCCGAACGCGGCCAGCGCGCCGCCCGCGGCGAGGCCCTGGACGAAACGGCGACGGGTGAGGCCGCCCGAAAAGGAAGAAGAGGAAGACATGCGATGCTCCACCGCCGCGATGCGCGAACGCGCGCCACGGCCGGATCGAACGGAACGGAATGCGCGCGATGCGCGCGACGACGGCGCCCCGATGGGCGCGACACGCGTTCAGGCGATGGGAGGTCGGATCGGATGCGGCAGCGACGGCGTCGCGTGCGATTCGTTGCGGGCGCGCGCATCGGCGATGCGCACGCCGGTGGGCAGGGACAGCGCGGGCGGCATCAGCGCGGCACAGCCATGGCTCGTACAGGCGCAACTGCAGGCGTCGCCGCAACCGTCGTCGTCCGTGTCGCCCGCATTGCCGGGCGGCAGGTCGTGATGCATGACGGTATCCGCGTCATGCGCCGCCGCCATCGCCATCATGTCGGCGCAGTGCGCCTCGGCATCGGCCTGCGTCGCCGCCGGTGCATGCGCCATGGCCGGGACATCGGCGCCGGTCCTGCCCGCATGTCCGCAGGTCCCGCGCGCCGCCGCCATCGCCGCACCGACCCCGTTCGCCACCAGGGCGAAGCAGAGCAGGGCATGCAGCAGGAGCCGGGCGGGGCGCATGGCGGCAGTGTACTCCGACGGACCGGGCGCGCCGAAGCCGGTCAGGCCGGCTCCGTCGCGGTCACCGCATAGCCTTCGGCGGCGATCGCGACCGCGGCCTGCTCCGCGGCGAAGTCGCCGGTCACCACGACGGTGCCGGCGCTCAGGTCGACATCGACCCGGGCATCGGCGTTCAGCGCGTGGATGGCGCGGGTGATCGCGCGGACGCAGTGGCCGCAATGCATGCCTTCGACAGTGAATTTCATAGGGTGCTCCCGAGCAGGCCGGCGACACTGCCGACGCGCACAGCCTGCAGCTTGCCACGGGGGCAAGGTCAACACCGGCCGGACGTGAACGGGAGCGTCGGCACGGTATCGGCGATGCGCGACCGCCGCCGCTTGACCTTGCCATCGTGGGAAGCTGCAGGCTGTCGGCACGTCAGCCATAGGTGTCCGCCATGCACGACTCCAACGTCTCCACCAGCGCGCCGTCCGCCGGCGCCGCATCCAGCGGCGACGCATCCCTTGCCGCGCGCTCCTCCGGGTCGCTGCGCTTCCCGGTGCTGGGCATGACCTGCGCGTCCTGCGCGGGTCGGGTCGAGCGCGCGCTGCGCGAGGTGCCCGGCGTCGGCGAGGCCAGCGTCAATCCCGCCAGCGAACTCGCCGACGTGCGCATCGACGCGGATGCGGACCCGGAGGCGACGACCGCGGCGATGACCGCCGCCGTCGCCGCCGCCGGCTATGCGGTGGCGAGCCGCGAGGTCGATCTCGCCATCGGTGGCATGACCTGCGCCTCCTGCGTGAACCGGGTCGAGCGAGCGCTCCGCACCGTGCCGGGTGTGCTGGAGGCGCGCGTGAACCTCGCCACCGAACGCGCCCGCGTCCGTGCGCTGGCGGCCGACGACGAGGCTTTCATCGCCCGCCTGATCGCCGCGGCGGCGGCGGCCGGCTACACCGCTCGCGTGCCGCAGGATGCGGTCGAAGCCGGCGATGTGCAGGCGTCGTCGCACGGCGCGCCGATGACCCGCGAGACCCGCCATCTGCTGATCGCCGCCGCGCTGTCGCTGCCGCTGGTGGTGCCGATGCTGGCGTTGCCCTTCGGCGGACACGCGATGCTGCCGGGTTGGCTGCAACTGCTCCTGGCGACGCCGGTGCAGTTCTGGCTCGGCGCGCGCTTCTATCGCGCCGCCTGGGGTGCGCTGAAGGCGCGCAGCGGCAACATGGACCTGCTGGTCGCGCTGGGGACCAGCGCCGCCTACGGCCTGAGTGTGTACCAGCTGTTGCAACCGGCGCCGCACCATGGGGTGCGCCCGCTGTATTTCGAGGCGTCCGCGGTCGTCATCACCCTCATCCTGATGGGCAAATGGCTGGAGGCCCGCGCCAAGCGCCAGACCACCGAGGCGATCCGCGCGCTGCAGGCGCTGCGCCCGACCCGCGCGCGGGTGCGGCGCGGCGACGGGGAGATCGAGGTGCCGATCGCCGAGGTCGCGGTCGGCGACGTGGTGGTGGTGCGCCCGGGCGAACGCTTTCCGGTGGACGGCGAGGTGATCGAAGGCGGCACCGAGGCCGACGAATCGCTGATCACCGGCGAATCGCTGCCGGTGCCGAAGCACGCGGGCGACCGCGTCACCGGCGGCGCGGTGAACGGCGACGGCCGGGTCGCGGTGCGCACCGTCGCGGTCGGCGCGGAAAGCGCGCTGGCGCGGATCGTGCGCATGGTCGAGGACGCGCAGGCCGGAAAGGCGCCGATCCAGGCGCTGGTCGATCGGGTCAGCGCGGTGTTCGTGCCGGTGGTGGTCGCGCTCGCGCTGGCGACGCTGCTCGGCTGGGGCTTCGTCGGCGGCGACTGGAGCGTCGCGATCCTCAACGCGGTGGCGGTGCTGGTCATCGCCTGTCCCTGCGCGCTCGGTCTGGCCACGCCGACCGCGGTGATGGCCGGCACCGGCGTCGCCGCGCGCGCCGGCATCCTCATCAAGGACGCCGGTGCGCTCGAGCTGGCGCATCAGGTCTCGATCGTCGCGTTCGACAAGACCGGCACGCTCACCGAAGGCCGGCCGGCGCTGGACGACAGTCTCGCGGTCGACGGCCAGCCGCGGCGGATGCTGGCGTTGGCCGCGTCGCTGCAACAGGGCAGCGAGCACCCGCTGGCGAAGGCGGTGCTGGCCGCGCATGGCGACGGCGCGCGCTGGCCCGCGCGCGATGTGCGCGCGGTGCCCGGCCGCGGCGTCCGCGGCGTGGTCGAAGGCCGCACGCTGCTGCTCGGCAGCGCACGGATGATGGCGGACGCCGGCGTCGATCCGTCGTCGCTGTCCGAGCGCGCCGATGCGTGGGTCGCCGCCGGCTGCACCGTGTCGTGGCTGGCGGAAACGCGGGACGGCATCACCCTGCCGCTCGGCCTGCTCGCGTTCCGCGACCGTCCCCGCGCCGGCGCCGCGGACGCCATCGCACGGCTGCGCGCGCTCGGCCTGCGCACGGTGATGATCTCCGGCGACAACGCCGGCGCCGCGGCCGCGGTCGCGACCGCGCTGGGCATCGACGACGTGCGCGCGAACGTGTTGCCGGAACAGAAGGCCGATGCGGTCCGCGCGCTCGCCGCGGACGGTCGGGTGGCGATGGTCGGCGACGGCATCAACGACGCCCCGGCGCTGGCCGCCGCCGATGTCGGCATCGCGATGGGCAGCGGCACCGATGTCGCGATGCATGCGGCCGGCATCACCCTGATGCGCGGCGATCTCGACCTGGTCGCGGCCGCGCTCGACATCTCGCGACGCACCGTGCGCAAGATCCGCCAGAATCTGTTCTGGGCGTTCGCCTACAACATCGTCGGCATCCCGCTGGCCGCGTTCGGTCTGCTGGATCCGGTGGTGGCCGGCGCGGCGATGGCGTTCTCGTCGGTGAGCGTGATCGGCAACACCCTGCTGTTGCGGCGCTGGCGAGCGCCGCGGCACCGCGACATCGCCACGCACGTCTGAGGATCGCGCCATGGCCAAATCCACCGTCCGTCCCGAACTGGCCGAAGCCCGCGGCCAGGGCCTGCACAACATCGGCGAAGCGGCGGCGCTGACCGGCGCCAGCGCGAAGATGATCCGCCATTACGAAGCCATCGGCCTGCTGCCGCAGGCGGGCCGCACCTTCGCCGGCTACCGCCTCTACGGCGATGCCGACCTGCATCGCATCCGCTTCATCAAGCGTGCGCGCGGACTCGGCTTCGCGATGAAGCAGATCGAAGCGCTGCTGGGTCTGTGGGGCGACCGCCACCGCGCCAGCGCCGAGGTGAAGGCGCTCGCGCTCGCGCATGCGACGGCGCTCGCGGAGAAGATCGCCGAAATGGAAGCGATGCGACGCACGCTCGAAGACCTCGCCGCGCGCTGCCACGGCGACGATCGTCCGGACTGCCCGATCCTCGACGATCTGGCGGCGGCCCCGGCGTCAAACTGCACGACGTCGAACTGCCCGTAGCCGCTCAGCTCCACGCCCGTCGTCCCGGCGAAGGCCGGGACCCGGCGTTTGAGCTTCGGCGGTTCCGGCAGCGACCGATTCGGATGCCGCATCCTCGGGTGTCGAGCGAGCCGCTGCCATGCGATTGATTTGATTGATCGTGATGGCGTTGACAGTGTGTTGGAGGGCGGATCAGACTCGAACAGTGCCCTTTTGGGGTCTGATCGTAGTTAGGGCTCATCATATGCGTGCTCCACTCCGCACATCTTGGTTTCGCATAGTCATCGTTGCCGTCGCGCTTATCGCTTTGACCGCCGTCTACCCCTTCACCGAGCACGCCGTCCTCCGTGAAGGCACTGCTAAGGCTTTGCAAGGGTCAACCTTGCTTTTTGCCATCTGCACCGCACTCTCACTCGCTCTTCTCAACAACTACGTAAAAGGCCTAACAGAAGCTGCGCTTAAGCGTGTGACAGACGTAAGGGTCATCGTTGAGAGGCTTTACGACGAATTGCACAAGTCAGAGGATGAAGACACCAAGGAGATCGTTGAAGACTACCTTCTACCACTTCTCTCCTTCTCAACAAATCAGTGGCTCGCATTTGATCCGCTCAAACCGGTCCTTGAGCGGATAGTCGAACCCTTAACTAGGCTCCAACACCGCAATCCGGCCGTTGCGCCGCGGCACTTCCTTCGACTGGAAGACGAAATAAATCAATTGGGTTTGATCTACATCCGACGAGTTGTCTCTGGCCTTCACTCCAAGACAATTGAAGGCTCCTTCCTGCTTGTCAGCGTTGGCATTTTTGGTCTGTTTCTGGTCGCACTCCTACCGCATGGCTTTACCCCAGACTACACAGCAGTCGCTTCTGCCATCGCTATCGCCATATTCGCTGTTATGGAGTTGCTCTTGCTAGCTGGCTACATCCGGCAGGAGTCCGAAGAGGAACTCCCTAACTACGCGGATGATGATGACGAGAAACTACCAACGGAATATGGGAATGAGACGTAACAAGAGCAAGTAGCCCGGTTAAGGCCGCAGGCCGCACCCGGGAATTCAGAGATAACTGTGATCTTTGTCCCGGGTAAGCGCCTTGCGCTTACCCGGGCTACGAGATTTAACTCAATCCTCAGAGACGGCGCATGGGCAAGTGGATCATCGTGATCGGCGCGATCATTCTGTTCGTCGGTTTGCTCGGATTCTCGCCGATCGCCGGCTTCCTCCCGGTCTCTCTCGTGTTGCCGTCCAGCGATCCACACACCTATTACCGAGTCGTTCCGACGGGTGCAGAGTCTGCTCTCGCATCTTCATTGCTTGCGGCAACCGGGTTACTGCTCTGCGTCGCAGGCTTCGTGATTCACCGGCGGCGCAGCAAGTAGCCAGGGCAAAGCCGCAGGCCGCACCCGGGAATCCGGAGAGTACGGCGATCGTTCTCCCGGGTGCGCGCCTTGCGCCTGTTGGGGCTGCGGGGCTTCGGTTGATGCAGCCTGCAGTTGCTGCTCCACCCAAGCGCTCGGGCCTGAAGGCCCTCCTACGAGGGCATGCGGACTCGCTTGCGGTGGGGTCATTCCTGCCGTCCCATGCCATGGCGCCGACATCCCCCCTGCGCTACGCTGCCACCCGTCCGCCATCCCGCTGCCGCGATGGCTCACTTCAGGCGTCGAACACATGCGAACCGCCACGTGCGCACTCCTCATCCTCGCCGCCATGCCTGCGCTGGCGTCCGACGGGATCGTGCCGACGAGCGATCCCGGCAGCGACTGTGTCGCGGCCACGCTCCAGGCGGACTGGACCCCGCGGAATCGCCGGTACGATGAAGCCTATTGCGCCGTGAACGAGGCGCGCGATGCGTACGAGCGTTGCCTGCGCAACGTCTCGATGCACAAGGACAAATCGATTGCGTTTTTCACCGACCGATGCAACGCCGAGGACGAAGGCGCCTACGTCAGCTTCAACGGCCGGACGCACCATGTCCGGCGGCAGCCACAGGCACCGCACCGTCATGTCCGGTACGCCGGAACGTACACGGGCGATGGCGTGGTCGTGCGCATCGTGCCGAGACGGCTGATCGAGCGCCACGTCGACCCGTCGGACCCGCTGGATGTGCGGGTGCGCTATGCGGTCGATGTCGAGATCCGGTACGGCGGCGAGACCGCGAGGATCGCCGCCGTCTACGACGATCAACGCTGATCGCAGCCGCTTGTCCAGCCTTCCTGTCGGGCCGATTCCGCCGGTATTCGCGTCCGCATGAAAAGCATCCAGAAATTCAGTTGGGCGGCATCCGGCGCATGTGCGATGTTCGCCATGCTGCTCATCCTGCTGGCGATCATTCCGACGCCCAGGGCCGATGACCATCACGGCGGCATCTATTTGCTGGTGTTGGCGATGATCCTGTTGCCGATGTCGGCTTGTTTCTTCTTGATCGGTGTGTGGTTCAGGAAATCATGGCCCGGTAAATGGCTGGTGCTCATCGTGCCAGCAGCAGCGTTCGTGGGCTTCATCGTATCGTCCCTGATCGGTATCTTCCCACCCATCTGACGGCGGCGGACGGTTCGCGTATCCGCCTGTTCCGCGCCTTCGTCCCGCCCTGTGGCGCCACGCGTATCTGCCGTCTGCTTGACCTGCGTCAGGGCGCCACCGGCTCCCGCGGACGGAGCATGTTCCCGGTGATCGGAGAACCGATCGGGGAGAACGACGATGAGACATGCCTACATGAGAACGCTCGCGCTGGCGGTCGCCGCCGCGCTGGCGCTGGCCGCCTGCGGAGGGACGCGGACGTCCACGGACACGGCCGCCGACACCGGCGGCTCCGCGAAAGGCGATTTCGGTCCGCCGCAGGGCGCGCCGGTGAAGGCGGTGCTGACCGCGCCGCCGAACGTCCCGCCGCCGACCGGGCGCAGCGCGCCGGCGAAGGTCGTGGTCGAGCTGGACGTGATCGAGAAGGAGATGCCGATCTCCGAAGGCGTGACCTACACCTTCTGGACCTTCGGCGGCACCGTGCCGGGCAGTTTCATCCGCGTGCGCCAGGGCGACACGGTGGAGTTCCACCTGCGCAACATGCCGGACAGCAAGATGCCGCACAACATCGACCTGCACGGTGTCACCGGGCCCGGCGGCGGCGCGGCGTCGAGCTTCACCGCGCCGGGCCACCACAGCCGGTTCACGTTCAAGGCGCTCAATGCCGGGCTGTACGTGTATCACTGCGCGACCGCACCGGTGGGCATGCACGTGGCCAACGGCATGTACGGCCTGATCCTGGTCGAGCCGCCGGAAGGGCTGCCGAAAGTCGATCGCGAGTACTACGTGATGCAGGGCGATTTCTACACCCGCGGCAAATACCGCGAGAAGGGCCATCAGCCGTTCGACATGGAAAAGGCGATCGACGAGCATCCCACCTACGTGCTGTTCAACGGCATGGAAGGCGCGATGACCGGCGACCGCGCGCTCACCGCGAAGACCGGCGAAACCGTGCGCCTCTACGTCGGCAACGGCGGCCCGAACCTGGTGTCGAGCTTCCACGTGATCGGCGAGATCTTCGACAAGGTCTGGTTCGAGGGCGGCACGAAGTACCAGGAAAACGTGCAGACCACGCTGATTCCCGCGGGCGGTTCGGCCATCGCCGAATTCCGCATGGAGGTGCCGGGCACCTACGTGCTGGTCGACCACAGCATCTTCCGCGCGTTCAACAAGGGCGCGCTGGCGATGTTGCGCGCCGATGGCGCCGAGCGCAGGGACATCTACTCGGGCAAGGAACTGGACGAAGTGTATGTCGGCGATCGCGCCAATCCGAACCTGGCCGCGGTCAGCGAGGCCACCACGTCGGCGAAGGCCGGTGCGCTCACCATCGACCAGCAGGCGAAGGCGGGACAGGCGCTGTTCGCCGGCACGTGCTCCACCTGCCACCAGCCGAACGGGCAGGGCATGGAAGGCGTGTTCCCGCCGCTGGCGAAGTCGGACTGGATCGCGGCCGATCCAACGCGCCTGCCGCGGGTGATCCTGCACGGGTTGAACGGCCCGCTGAAGGTCAACGGCAAGGATTACGCGTCGGTGATGCCGCCGATGAGCCAGCTGACCGACGATGAGGTCGCGAACATTTCGACCTACGTGCTGAACAGTTGGGGCAATCCGGGCGGTCGCGTCACCACCGAGCAGGCGGCGCAGGCCCGCAAGGCCGCACCGCTCGGCACCGCCGGCGGCGAATGAGCCGCGCGCCACGGGATCCCGCCATGCGTCGTCTTCTCGCCCTGTCGCTCGTCTGCCTGCTCGCCGGCCCCGCCATCGCCGGCGAGCAGCCGGCCTACGTGCGCCTGCCGGGCGGCAGCTTCCGCTCGGCGTTGCGCTACGAGGACATCGCGGACGCGCCGCTGCGGGTGCGTCCGTTCGCGCTGATGCGCAGGCCGGTGACGAACGCCGAATTCCTGGCGTTCGTGAAGACGCATCCGCAGTGGCGTCGCGACCGCGTCGCGACCGTGTTCGCCGACGGGCGCTATCTCTCGCACTGGGGCGGACCGGTCGCGCTCGGCGCGAACGCGCTGCCGGCGCAACCGGTCACGCGGGTCAGCTGGTTCGCGGCCGAAGCCTACTGCCGCGCCCGGGGCGCGCGCTTGCCGGACTGGACCGAATGGGAATACGCCGCCGCCGCGGACGAAACCCGCCGCGACGCGCGCGCCGATCCGGCGTGGCGCGAGCGCATCCTCGCCTGGTATTCGCGGCCATCGGGCGGGCCGTTGCCGCGCGCGGGCCTGCAGGCGCCGAACGCCTGGGGCGTGCAGGACCTGCATGGCCTGGTCTGGGAGTGGACCGGCGACTTTTCCGCGCTGCTGGTGACCGGCGACAACCGCAACCAGGGCGATGCCGAGACCGCGAAGTTCTGCGGCGCCGGCGCGCTGTCGATGAACGACCGCGATCACTACGCGGTGTTGATGCGGGTCGCGCTGCTGTCTTCGCTCGGCGCCGACAGCACCACCACCAGCCTCGGTTTCCGCTGCGCGAAGGACGTGCCATGAACGCGATCCGCAGATCCATTTCCCGGCGGCTGCTCGCCGCGGCGTTGCTTGCCGCGGTGTCGTTCGTCTCTGCCGCGGCGCTGGCGCAATCGGCCACCGTGCGTCCGCTGCCGCGCGATTCGATCTACCACCTGCCGGCGGTGCTGATCGACCAGCACGGCAGGTCGGCGGACTGGCGCGCGCATCGCGGCCGGCCGCAGATGGTGGCGATGTTCTACACCTCCTGCCGCTACATCTGTCCGCTGATCGTCGACAGCGCCAAGGGCATCGAGCATGCGCTGACGCCGGTCGAACGCGCGCGGCTCGGCATTCTGTTGATCAGCATGGACCCGGCGCGCGACACACCGGCCGCGCTGAAGTCGGTGTTCGACAAGCGCAAGCTCGACGCCGCGCGCTGGTCGCTGGCCAGCCCGCAGGCCGGCGACGTGCGCGCGATCGCCGGTGCCCTCGGCATCCGCTACCGGGCGTTGGCCGATGGCGAGTTCAACCACAGCAGCGCGCTGGTGCTGCTGGATGCGGAAGGCCGCATCGTCGCCCGCACCGAACGCATGGGCGCCCGTCCCGACCCCGAATTCCTCGCCGCGGTGAAGCGAGCGCTCGCGCGTTGAGTGTCGAGGCGGCCGTGTTTTCCTCGCTCGAATCATCGATCGAGCCCATGCGATCTTCCGGATGTCATCGCGAGCCGCAGGCGAGGCACCTGCCTTCATTCGCTTGATTCGATTCGTCGCTACGGCGTTGACAGTGCGTTGGCGGGCGGATCAGACTCGTCTTGCATTGTCTCGCGCCTTGCCTCAAGCGATGGACCCCGTACCGCGTCGTCAGGATATGCCCAAGCATCGATTCACCATCGCGGAGCGCTACGCCGTCTGGCTGCATCATCAGCGGAGATGCTGGTTGTGCGAGGTGCCACTGCGCCTTGCCGAAGTCACGGTCGATCACGTGATTCCGGAGTCCCTGGCGGAAAGGCCGGCCCAACTCGCGGCGCTGCTGGAGGATCACGATCTGCCGGCCGATTTCCGGATCAACGGATTCGAGAACTGGCTGCCCGCGCATGCGCATTGCAACACCGCGAAATCCACCCGGGTCTTCAGGATGGTGCCGGCCCATCAGCCGATCTTCGATCGTCTGATCCGCACGTCTGCGGCAGCGCAACGAACAGCGTCCGCCGTTCGGCGCAATGTTTCGAAAGACAAGTTGCTGGCGAAGATCGCCGCCGCCATCGATCTTGACGCGATCTCGCTCACGGATCTCACGGAGTTCCTCGCGTTGTTCGGGGTCGAATCCCGGGCGACGAGCCAGGGGAGCGCTCACGCAGCTCCATTCGTCAAGCTCGATAACGGCTATTGGCTGAGAATGGATGAGATCGCGGCGGAAGGGCCGTGCGCCTGCGAGCGTGCCGCATGCGTCGGCAAGGACCGGAAGGTGTATTGCTACTTTTCTCGCCATCTCCCTGCCTGGGTGATCGGCAAGCGTCTCCACCACCGCTGCTACGACGAGATGGTTCAGTGCACACGCTGCGAATTCACGCACAAGCGCGGCCACATCGGCAAAGAAGGCGTTTGCGCGAAGCCGTATTCGAACCAGGAATATCTCGTGGATACGCGTGCCGCGCAGCGGTAGCCAGCAGCCGGGGCAAGGCCGCAGGCCGCACCGGGGAATCCTGGGCATACGGCGTCATCCTCCCGGGTGCGCGCCTTGCGCTTGCCCGGGATACGCGACTGGTAGACTGCATGTTCTCCGTTCAAAAAGAGCCATCATGAAATCGAAGTGGGTCTGTCTGCCGTTCCTGTTCGCATCGTTCGCCTCCCATGCTCAGGGGCTGACCGACACGAAAGATACGTTCGACTCGATATACGAGGAGGCGCGGTCGACACTGCCGGACGCGCCCATCGCGGGTGCATTCTTCACGGTCGCCGAAGCCAGGGCGGCGTCCGGGGGCGACACCTTCGGCAACATCGGACAGTTGGCCAACTATCTGGCCGACGACTATTCGCTGCATCTGCGCATGCAACGGGAAATCGCCAGGCCCTACTGCGAAGACAAGGGCGTGGATATCGCCCCGTTTCTCGATGCGCTGGATCGCGTCGATGCGGGCGATGCGCAGATCGTCGAGAAGATCTATGCCCGGCTCGGCAACTCCTATGAACCCGTCTGGGCCATGCTCAAGGAGAGTGCGTCCGGGAAAGCAGCAGGCTTGATGCAGCGGATCGCGCGGGCGACGGATACGACGGAAGACACGGTCTGCGCGCACCTCCGGACGCATCCGGTCGAATCGGCGCAGCGGCTGGGTTACGCGACCATCCGCGCATCGAGAAGCGAAATCCTGCGTACGCTCTCACCCTGATCGTCGACTGGCGATCTCGCGGTCCGCATCCGCTCACCGCCTCGCCAGCCGCGGCCACGCCCACGACAGCAGCAGCCATGCGGGCAGCAAACCGATGGCGTGGGTGGTGAGCGTCGCCAGCGGGTGCGTGGCGACCGCGAACACGGTGGCGCCCTGCAGGCAGACGTAGACGGTGCCGATCAGCAGCAGCTCGAACGGACGCGCGTTGCGGCACAGCGCACCCAGGCACAGGCCCCAGCTGGCGATGGAGGCGATCGCCGCCAGCGCCGCGAGCGCGGACAGCGGTTCGCTCGCGAGCAATCTCGCCAGCGCCGGCAGGCTCAATGCCGACAGCATGGTGACGCCGACGATGAAGCGCGCGGCGAGCAGGCGGACCAGGATGTCCGGCGCGGTGAAGACCAGCGCGTGGGTGCCGTGGTCGCGTTCGCGCAGCACGCCGCGCGAGAGCACGTCGAGCGGCAGCACCCAGGCCAGCAGCAGGCCGATGCGCATGCCTTCGGGCGCGCCGAACTGCGCGCCGAGCACGCCCAGCGCCGCGAGCCACCACCACGCCGCGCGCTGGCGCAGCGCGAGC
This sequence comes from Lysobacter sp., assembly GCA_011526085.1. Classification (GTDB taxonomy): domain Bacteria; phylum Pseudomonadota; class Gammaproteobacteria; order Xanthomonadales; family Xanthomonadaceae; genus Lysobacter_I; species Lysobacter_I hankyongensis. Next base: position 67,870 of record WYBC01000038.1, read on the forward strand.
TTGAGTTCGGCGATCACCAGAATGCCCAGCGGCCCGCGCGCGAACGGATCGAGCAGGCGATCGAACAGGGCATGCAGCCAGCGCGGACCGCGCCCGGCGCCGGCGTGCGCCTTCGTCTTCGACAGGCCGCGCGCGGCGGCCCAGTCCAGCAGCGGCGCCGCCATCAGCGTGAACAGCATCGCCAGCGCCAGCCACAGCGCGCGGCTGGCCACGACCTTGCCGCCGGGCTGCCACGTCGTCCAGTCGAAGCGCACGGTGCCGGCATCGGCCGCGTCGCCGCCGAGGTTGAAGCCGAACGGCAGCGGCTTGCCGGTCTGCGCTTCGCGCACGCGGCTGAACTCGCGCGCGGCGACCATCATGCCGCTGGGATCGCTGGTCCAGCCCTGCGGCGCGACCTTCGACGCGTTGTCGTACGGCGCCACCGAGACCGTCAGCATCACCGTCCACACCACGAAGAACAGCACGTTGCCGGCGGTGCGGCGCAGCCACGGCACCAGATCGAACCAGATCGCGAACATCGCGGTCAGCGCGAGGCTCGGCAGGCTCAACAACACCAGCGGTTTGAGCAGTTCGATCAGATCGATGTGGCGGTCTTCGGCGCGCACCCACTGCGCGGCGAGCGCGACGACGATGCCGACCGCCGCGATCATCGCGAACACCGCCATGTGGCTGGCCCACTTCGCGAGCAGATACCCGCCGCGGGTCATCGGCGTGGTCACCAGCAATTGCCAGACGCGGGTTTCGATGTCGCGGGTGAGCGTGCCGCGCACCAGATAGAAGCCGACGAGGTTGAGGAAGGTGCTGTAGATCAGGCCCAGGCCCATGCCGGCCCAGGCGCTGGAATAGCGGCCGCGCGAGCCGTCGACCAGCGACAGCGTGCTGTAACCGGATTCGATCGGCGGGAAACACCACCAAGTCGCCCAGGCCATCAGCGCGAGCACCACCCAGAAGCGCGGCGTGCGCGTGCGTTCGCGCACGTCGGCGATCAGGATCGCGAAGAAGCGCTGCAGGGCGTCCATGTCAGTGGCTCCGCGCGTGAGCGGCGTCGGCGGTCCGGCCGGTCAGCCACGCATAGGCGTCTTCGAGTTCGGGCGTGACCGCCTGCGCGTCGGCATGCGGGCAGGCGTCCGCGAGCACGCGCACGCGGATGCCTTCGGGGCGGCGCAGCGAACCGCAGAGCGTGAAGCGCCTGCGCACGTCGGCGAGTTGTTCCGGCGCGATCGTCCACTCCCAGACGTGGCCGTCGGCCTGCGCGATCAGGCGTTCCGGCGTGCCGTGGAAGCGCAGCGCGCCGGCGCTCATCACCGCCAGCGCGGTCGCGCTGGCTTCGACATCGGAGACGATGTGGGTGGACAGGATCACCAGCCGTTCGCCGGCGAGATCGGTGAGCAGATGGCGGAAGCGCATGCGCTCTTCCGGATCGAGGCCGACGGTGGGTTCGTCCACGATCAGCAGAGTCGGATCGTTGAGCAGCGCTTGGGCGATGCCGACCCGCTGGCGCATGCCGCCGGAGTATTCGCCGAGGCGGCGGTCGGCGGCGTCGCCGAGGCCGACCTGCGACAGGCAGTCATCGACGCGCTCGCGCGCCTTCGGCCCGGACAGACCCTTCACCGCGGCGAGGAAACCGAGGAACTCGCGCGCGCTCAGCGCGGGATAGACGCCGAAGTCCTGCGGCAGATAGCCCAGGGTGCCGCGCAGCGCGTTCGGCGCGGCGGCCAGGTCGGTGCCGTTCCAGGTGATCCGGCCACTGCTGGGGCGGGTCATCGTCGCCAGCATCCGCATCAGGGTGGACTTGCCGGCGCCGTTCGGGCCCAGCAGGCCGAGGATCCCGGGCCCGAGCTCCAGGCTCACGTCCGCCACCGCCGCGTGGCCGCCGGCATAGCGGTAGCCCACGGATTCCAGGGAAAGCCTGCATCGCGACATCGTCCATCTCCCGCCCCGGCGACCCGTCGGCGACGGGTCTCTCGTCCAGCTGCCTAGGTAATGTAGTCAACTACAACACCTAATCACATAGGCCGGAAGCCATGCCCGGGGCGGCAGCGCCGCTGGGGCACGGTTCGAGTGGGGCGATGGGCAAGGCGACCCGGAGAGGGCGCCCCCGGCCGCGCGTCAGGCGTGCGAGAGATGCGCGATGGCCGCGGTCGCGGCTTCGCGGTCGTTGTCGTCGAAGGCGGTGATGTTCACGTGTTCGACGGTTCCCGCATCGAGGCAGCGCACGTTGACGCTCCAGCCGTCGGGATGGCTGCGCGGCACGTAGAACGCCTTCACGCCGCAGTGGCGGCAGAACAGATGCCGCGCGGTGCCGGTGTTGAAGCGGTATTCGGTGAGGTCGTCGGCCCCCGCGGTCAGGCGGAACCGCGAGGCCGGCACGATCAGATGCAGGAAGCCGGTCATCCGGCACATCGAGCAGTTGCAGTCGAGGGCGTCCAGCGTCGCCGGGGCGTCGATCTCGAAGCGCACGCGGCCGCAGTGACAGCCGCCGCGGTGCTGGATGAGGTCGGGACCGTCCGCCATGTTCACGGCCTGCCCTTGTCCTTGCCCTTGCCCTTGCCGCCGCTGTTGCCGGGCCCCGAACCATTGCCCTTGCCGCCATGGCCGGGACCATGGGCGTCGTGGCCGCGGTCGTCGGCGTGCTTCGGCCCTCTGCCGCGGCCCGGGAAATCGCGCTGCAGCTGCGCGTCGAGTTCGATCGGGCGGCCCCAGCGGTCGTAGCTCGGCACCATGCCGCGCTTGAGCTGGTGGAACTGCGGCGATCCGGGCTTGATGCCCAGACGCTTCGCCATCGCACCCCAGCCCTGGGCGTGGTCGCGTTCCCACTGTTCGACCACGTAGCGGCACGGGCGGCCGGCGAGTTTCGCCAGCGCGCAGGCGAAGTAGATGTCGCCGGGCGCCCAGCGCCGCGCGAGCAGGTCGACCACGAGATCGCGCGGCGCGGCGTGGTAGCGCACCAGTTCGTCGACGAAGGGATCGCGGTAGCGGTTGCCGTAGCGGTTCATGTCGCCGAGCCACGCGTCCATCCAGACGTCGCCGCTGCGCGGGTTCCAGCCGAAGGTGAAATCCTGGGCCTGGGCGGTGCCGGCGGCGAGGCCGAAGGCGAGCAGGGTGGAAACGATCAGTCTGCGCATGGTCGGAAGCCTGCAGGAAAACGTGTGGCGGAGATCATGGTCGCTCGCGGTGCGAGCGTCCAGCCGCGTGTCGCGACAGCGCCGCGGCGCGGGCGGGCGTTCAGCCCGCCGCCAGCGAGCGGATCGCCGCCGGCAGTTCCGCCGGCCCGGCGACGTTGCGCAGCCGCTCCAGCGCGGTCGGCGGCGCGGTTTCGGCTTCGTGCGCCCAGGTCACGTGATAGGGCATGTGCACGCCGCAGCCGCCGAGTTCCAGCACCGGCACGATGTCCGAGCGCAGCGAGTTGCCGATCATCGCGAAGTCCGCCGGCGCCAGCGCGAATTCCGCGAGCAGCCGGGCGTAGGTCGCGGCATCCTTCTCGCTGACGATCTCGATCCGCCGGAACAGGTCCGACAGCCCGGAATCGCGGACCTTCGCTTCCTGGTGGAACAGATCGCCCTTGGTGATCAGCACCACCGGGCGTTCGCGCGCGATCTCCTCGACCGCTTCGCGGATGCCGGGCAGCAGTTCCACCGGATGCTGCAGCACCGACTTGCCGATCGCGACGATGCGATGCAGGTCGCGCGCGGAAATCCGTTCCTCGGTGATCGCGATCGCGGCTTCGACCATCGACAGGGTCATGCCCTTGGCGCCGTAGCCGAACAGGGCGATGTTCTGCTTCTCGACGGCGTACAGCCGGTCGTGGGCGTCGTCCAGATCGACGTAGCCGCCGACGATGCGCTCGAATTCGGCCTGCGCGTCGCGGTAGTAATCCTCGCTGCGCCAGAGGGTGTCGTCGGCGTCGAAGCCGACCAGTTTGAGTTCGCGGGTCATGCGCACAGTATGCCGCGGTTCGCGCGATGCGGCCCGCGCGCGGCGGTCACGGCAGGGTGGTGCGCAGCTTGTCCGTGACCGGGATCGCATCCGCCGGACGCAGCGGCGGCGGCGAGAGCGCGGCGCGATAGACGCGGTAGAGCGCCTGCACCTTCTCCAGATAGGCCTGGGTTTCCTTGTACGGCGGCACGCCGTCGTAGCGCGCCACCGCGCCCATCCCGGCGTTGTAGGCGGCGATCGCCAGTACCGGGTCGTTGCGGAAACGTTTGAGCAGCATCCTGAAATGCCGCGCGCCGGCATCGATGGACTCGGCCGGCGAGAACGGATCCTTCACCCCGTATTCCAGCGCGACCGCGGGCATCAGCTGCATCACGCCCTGCGCGCCCTTGGGCGAGACCGCCTTTTCGTCGAACGCGCTTTCGGCGTGCGCGATCGCGCGCAGCCATGCATCGTCGACGCCGGTGCGTTTCGCCACGGCCTTGAAGATCTTCGCGTGGCGATCGAGGCGCGGCGTGTCGACCTTGCCCAGGCCTTCGTGCGCGGGCTCGCCTTCCGGGGTCGCGACGGTGAAGCGCAGATACACCCGCGAACCGGGCAGATTGCGGGTGCCGTAGACGAGTTTGCCGTCCTGCTCGCGTTCGTACAGCGTGCCGCTGAACACGCCCATCTCGCCCCACAGGTTCGGGGTCTGCACCGCGGTGTCGTCGATGTCCTTCGCTTCGCACTTCGAGCCCGGTTCCGGCGCCGTCGACAGGCTGACGGTGCCGTCGCGCACGCAGCGGTAGACCGTGCGCGCCTCGGCCGGCAGGACAGCCAGCGCGAGCGCGAGCGATGCGAACAGCCGGAGCGACATGGCGGGCTTGCGGGACGGCTCAGGGCCGACGCGCGGCCTCTTCCTGCGCCCAGGTGCGCGCGCTGCCGCGCAGGCGCATGCGGTGGCGTTCGTGTTCGTCGTGCCGCCGGCCGTAGCGGCTGGTGTTCACGGTTTCCACCAGCTCGATGGCGCCGGTGTCGCGGCGGAACACCAGCACGCCTTCCTCGCGCAGCGAGAGATCCTGCGGGGCACCTTCTCCGCTCGCCGCTTCGCCGGTCAGCTCTGCGACCAGCCGCCACTGCGCGGCGGCATCGCCGGCGGTGTCGAGCGCATGGGTCCAGCGGATGCGCGCCAGACCGGCGTCCTCGCCGTCGATTTCCAGCACGTACTCGCGCTGGCCCGGCAGCGGTTTGCCCTCCATCGGCGATTCGATCGGGGCGGCGTCGCGATAACGCTTGCCCACTTCCAGCGACATGCCGACGAAGGCGCCGAAGGTCTTCATCTGGCTGCTGGAGACGTGTTCGACGCCGTCGAGCGTGATGATCTGCGGGATGACCTCGTCCAGTCGCGCGCGCGCGACGTCCAGCGCCGCCTCGCGGTCGTACTTCGACACCTTCGGTCCGTCCTTGCCGAAACTCTTCTCGAGGCCGGCTTCGAGGATCGGACGGATCGCCGTGCGCACGCGGCCGGCGATGTCCTCCAGATTGCGCACGCGGCGATAGCGGCCGTCGCGGTCGAGTTCGATGGTGACCGGCAGGCCGTCGAGTTTTTCCAGCATCGGCGCGAGCAGGTCGGTCGTGCTGCGGTCGCCGTCGATCGCCTCCACCCGGCTGTCGCGGGTGGTCCAGACCAGCACATGGCCTTTGCGTCCGGCCTCTTCCACCCGCACTTCGGTGCGATCGGTGACGCGCCGGCTGCTGCCGCCTTCGGCGTTCTTCTCGCGGTGGATGGATTCGGTGTCGTAGACCAGGGTCGTGCCGGTGCGCCACGGCACCGGCATGCGGACGCGTTCGGCGGCCAGCGCGGGCGACGCGGCCAGCGACAGCACGACCGGCAGCAGCACGGCGAGGAGCGGGGCGGCAGAGCGTATCGGATTCATCGGCGGCTTCCGGTGAGCGTTGCGGTCAGGCGCCGCGCGAGATCAGTTCGCGCATGCGTTGCAGTTTCGGCGCCACCATCGGCACCGTGAGCATCGTGCTGGCCACCGCCATCAACAGCAGCGCGGTGAAGGTGGCGCTGGTGATGATGTGCTTGTCGAGCAGCACGTTGGCGAAGATGATCATGATCAACGCCTTGGTCTGCAGCAGCCAGCCGATGATCGAGGCTTCGCCCGGCTGCCATTTCAGGATACGCCCGGCCAGATGCACCCCGGCCAGCTTGCCGCCGAGCTGGGCGAGCAGCAGCGCGGCGGCCGCGACGAACACCGCCGCGCCGCCCATGTCCCAGCCGGTGCGCAGGCCGGTGCTGAGGAAGAACACCGGCATCACCACCAGCAGCACGTTGTGGCGCAGGGTGTCCATCTTGTCGCGGTCGAACCAGTGATGGTCCATGACCACGCCGGCGAGGAAGGCGCCGACCATGAAGTGCAGGCCCGACCAGTCCGCGCCGAAGGCGCAGGCCGCCAGCCAGAACAGCGCGACGTACCAGCGGTCGCGTTCCGGAATGCGCACCATGAGTTTGCGGAAGACGACGCAGGCGAGCGCGAACACCGCGATGAACGCGGCCTGGCGGCCGATCCGCTGCCAATCCATCAACACCAGCGCGAGTACGCCCCAGATCGCGACATCGTCGAGGCTGGCGTAACGCAGGATGCGCTGGCCGATGGGCTGGCGCAGGATCTCGAGCTTCTCCATCAGCAGGATCAGGATCGGCAGCGCGGTCACCGCGCAGGCCATGCCCACGCCGACCACGAACTGCCAGGTCAGTCCCTTCGGCCCGATCCAGCCGTCGAAGGCCAGCATGGCGGCCGCCACGCCGCAGCCGAACAGCATCGGCGTGCCCAGGGCCAGGCCGGCGGTGATCGAGCTTTCGCGCCGGTGCTTCCAGGCTTCGCCCAGATCCAGCTCGATGCCGGCGATCCACACGAACAGCATCACCGCCCACCAGGCCACGCCGTTGAGCGACTGGATCACGTCCTTGGTGAAGACGAACTGGTAGTACTCGGGGAAGATCGCGCCGAGCACGCCCGGCCCGAGCAGGATGCCGGTGACGATCTGCACCACCACCAGCGGGGCGAAGTAATCGGTGCGGCCGAGGCGCCAGATCAGATAGGGCACCGCGAAGATGATGACCATCGCGATCAGGAACAATTCGGTGGTGGTGATGGCGTGGGGCATCTGCGGGAAGGGCGATCGGCAGGGCCGGCTAGCGTCCCGTGTCCAGTCCGGAAATGCAACGCCGGTCCCGCGAGCATGCTGCTGCGGTAGAGCGGGCTTCAGCCCGCTGCCTGCGTGATGTCCGTGACGGTGGGTGAATCGGTACCGTATTGACATATAGGCCATCTGCTTCCGCTCGGTTTGCAGGGATGACCGCTTCCAAAGCGCGCGTTTCGGACGCTCGTGTTGGCTGAGTGCCAGGGTTGGGGGCATTTCGAATGTCGAATGTCATCCCGAGCCGCAGGCAAGGGACCTGCTAGTGATTGATTCGAATCCATCTGTTGCGAAGGCTGACGGAACGGTCTGTCGTTCGCCCTTGGTTTCGCTCGCTGCCGCGAGCGAGTCACTTTTCTTTGCTTGTGCAAAGAAAAGATAACCAAAAGAAAGCACACCCCGTCGGTCGCGCCCGGCGCGTTGCGCCGGGTCCACGGGTTTCGCGGGGTTTTTCGACAGGACATCCGTGTCCTGTCGAAAAACGCGCGGCGTCCTGCCGCGCGCCCGTTGGGCCTGATCCGCGAAACCCGTCGCGACCAGGGGCCCCGGTAGATCAAGACCAGAATCGGCTTTCGTCCGATTTCAAACGCGGAAGTCACGCGCCCGGGGTGCTTCGTGTCGATCATGCGGCCGATGCGAACTCCCGCGAGAGGACGCCTGCGACATTCGACGGGAGACTGCATTCCGAGTCATCCACAACTCACCATCCAACCTTCCGAGGTGTTCATGTCCCATCCCACCGATTCCTTCGGCCCCTTCAAACATGACAAATACCGGCTCGAAGCCGTTCGCCTGCACGAACGAACGCGCTTCTTGCTCGGCATTGCCCGGTATGCAGTCACATCGATCTGCCTTTTCAGCGACCAGTCGGCGGCAGTCGCGGCCTCGCTCGGCGCCATTTTCCAGGCGCTGACGCGCTGACTCCCCGCGTGAGACCTGAACCGGCCGGATAGGTCGTCCCATGGTCGCGTGCTACCCTCTCGCCGTGCCCCCGTCAGAAGAGGCGTAAGCCCTTGATTCTTCGTGCCTTGCCCCGCGTGGCTGCGGTCGCGATGAGCGTGTCGCTCGTCGCCTGCGCCACCCAGACGCCGCCTCCGAAGCCCGTGGCCATCGTCGCGGCCCCCGAAGCCCCGCCGCCGCCCGCACCGCCGGTGGCACCGCTGCCGAAGGTCCCGCAGCCGCAGGAGCGCCCGGTGGCGCCGCCGGCGGTCACCGATCCGGCGATCCCGCGCGAACAGCGCATCGCCGCGTTCGTTGATTACACCGCGACCACCTACGGCATCGACCCGCAGCGCATCCGCGACACGCTGGCGCAGGCCGAGTACAAGCAGAGCATCATCGACGCCATCACCCGCCCGGCCGAGGCGGTGAAACCCTGGCGCGATTACCGCACCATCTTCATGACCCCCGCGCGCATCGACGGCGGCATCGCGTTCTATCGCGACAACCGCGAACCGCTGGAACGGGTGGCCGCGCAGACCGGCGTGCCGGCCGAGTACATCGTCGCGATCATCGGCGTGGAAACCTTCTACGGCCGCAACACCGGCAGCTATCGCGTGCTGGACGCGCTGTACACGCTGGCCTTCGATCATCCCAAGCGCGCGCCGTTCTTCGCCGGGGAGCTGGCGCAGATGTTCGCGCTGGCGAAGGAGGAGCCGCAGCTCGACCTGCTGGCCCTGAAGGGCAGTTACGCCGGCGCGATGGGCATGGGCCAGTTCATGCCGTCGAGCTATCGCCTGTGGGCGAAGGACGGCGACCGCGACGGCCGCCGCGATCTGCTCACGCACAAGCCCGACGTGTTCGCGTCGATCGCCAATTACTTCGTCGTGCACGGCTGGCAGGCCGATGGCCCGGTGGTCGCGCGTGCGACGCTGGACGCGGGCGCCGCCGAATTCGTGCCGGAGAATCTCGAACCGGCGCAGACGCTGTCGGCGCTGGCCGCGCGCGGTTACCGGCCGCAGGCCGGCGAGCCCACGCCCCGCGACCCCGCGACCGAAGGCGCGACGGTGGTGAACCTCGATGGCGCGGCCGGCCGCGAATACTGGCTGGGCTATCGCAACTACTACGTCATCACCCGCTACAACCGCTCGCCGATGTACGCGCTGGCGGTGCATCAGCTGGCCAGCGCCATTCGCGCGGGCGCGGCCTCGAACGGGGCGCAGCCGTGAGCGCGCTCGTGCGCGGCGTCGGGTTGGCGGTGCTGTCGTGCGCGCTGGCCGCCTGCGGCAGCGCGCCGAAGCGATCCGACCCGCCGCCCGCGGCGGAGCGCGGCCCGGAACATCGCGACGCCGGTCGCGAGGTCGCGCATGCGCCGAAGCGCTCGCCGTATCCGCCGGCCCAGGAAGACCCGTCCAAGCGCGGCGATTACGTCGCCGGCGGGCTGTACGCGCCGCACATCCCGGACAGCGCGCCGGACGAGATTCCCGACGTCGACGCCATCCCGGAGCCGGAAGTGAAGGCCGAACCGCGTTCGCGCATCGGCAACCGCAGCTATGCGGTGATGGGCAAGCGCTATCAGGTCCGCGATTCCGCCGATGGCTATGTCGAAGAGGGCATGGCCTCGTTCTACGGCAGCAAGTTCCACGGCCGCAAGACGTCGAATCACGAGGTGTACGACATGTACGCCTTCAGCGCGGCGCACAAGACGTTGCCGCTGCCCAGCTACGTGCGGGTGACCAATCTCGCCAACGGCAAATCGGTGGTGGTCCGGGTCAACGATCGCGGCCCGTTCCATGCCGGGCGCATCATCGATCTGAGCTACGCCGCCGCGACCAAGCTCGGCTTCACCCGGCAGGGCACCGCGCGGGTCGAAGTGCGGGCGCTGACGCCGGAGGAAGGCCGCGGCGGACGCGAGACCGCCGCGCGCACGCCGCCGGTGGCACCGCCGCTGGCGACGGTCGAGGACAACGCGGTCTCCGCCGACGAATTCGAGCGCTGGATGCGCGAACGCGGCATCCGTTTCGCGAGCGCGGCGGCGACGCCTGCGACGCCGACGGCCCCCGCACCGGCACCCGCCACGCCTTCGCCCGGCGCCGACGCCAGCGACGTGCTGCTGCAACTGGCGTCGTTCTCGGCCCGCGACAACGCGGAGCGCGCGCGCGACCGCCTGTCGGCCGGCGGCGTCGCGCCGCTGCGCATCGACGAGGCCACGGTGAACGGTCAATCGGTCTGGCGCCTGCGCATCGGCCCGGTGCCGACGGCGCGGGTGCAGGAACTTTCCGGGCGTGCGGCGGATCTGGGTTTCGGGTCGGCGCAGATCGTTCGCGACTGAAGCCGGCGCGACCGAAGCCTGTGCGGCCGCGGCCTTTGCTGCAAAATACCGCGCTTGTGGTCATTCAGCGGCCTTCGCGGCCGTTTTCTCCGGAGTAGACGATTCGATGAACAGGTTGGGTGCGGTGCGACAGGGCGAACGCGCAAGCGGCTCTGGACGGAAACATTCCGCAGGGACGATGCGTGCGTGGTGGGCGGCCTTCGTGGCCGCGTGCACGGTGGGCTTGGCGTTGGCGCAGGCGCCGACCGCCAAACCCGCACCGCCGCCGCCGCTGACCATTCCCGACGCACCGAAACCCGTCAGCGCCAAGGCCTGGCTGGTGATGGACGAGGCCACCGGCAAGGTGCTGGCCGGCGAGAACATCGACATGCGCCTGGATCCGGCCAGCATCACCAAGGTGATGACCTCGTACGTGGTCGCGGCCGAGCTGCAGGCCGGCCGGATCAAGGCCAGCGACCAGGTCATGATGAGCGAGAACGCCTGGCGCACCGGCGGCGCCGGCACCGAGGGCAGCTACAGCGGCTTCGAGGTCAACAAGACCGCGCCGCTGGAAGCGATGGAGAAGGGCATGGCGATCCAGTCCGGCAACGACGCCGCGATCGCGCTCGCCGAACACATCGCCGGCACCGAGGCCGCGTTCGCCACGCTGATGAACGACTACGCCAAGCGTCTCGGCATGAAGAACACCCGTTTCGCCAACGCCACCGGCCTGCAGGCCGAGGGCCATTACGCGTCCGCCCACGATCTCGCGCTGCTCGGTCGCGCGCTGATCCGCGATTACCCGCAGCAGTACGCATACAACAAGGTCCGCGAATTCACCGTCGGCCCGATCACCCAGCCCAACCGCAACCGCCTGCTGTGGCGCGACGAATCGGTCGACGGCATCAAGACCGGCCATCACTCCGCGGCCGGCTGGTGCCTGATGGCCTCGGCCAAGCGCGGCGACCAGCGCCTGATCAGCGTGGTCCTGCACGCCGCCAGCGACGACGAGCGCATGAATGATTCGCAGGCGCTGCTGAACTGGGGCTTCCGCTTCTACGAGACCCATCGCCTCTATCAGGCCGATACGGTCATCGCCAACCACAAGGTGTGGAAAGGCACCGCGGACGTGGTCAAGCTCGGGCTGGAACAGCCGCTGCTGGTGAGCACGCCGCGCGGCCGCTACGCCGACCTCAAGCCGCAGATGGACGTGCCCAAAACTCTCATCGCGCCGATCAAGGCCGGCCAGAAGATCGGCACCGTGCGGGTGATGCTGGACGGCAAGGTGGTGGTCGAAGCGCCGCTGGTCGCGGTCGAGGGCGTGGCCGAGGGCGGGTTCTTCAAGCGCCTGTGGCACGAATTCCTGATGTGGTGGGAGTCGGTCTGACGTACACCACGGACCGGCATCGTCCGGCGAGGAGAGCGGGATGGATTTCAGCGAGTTCGTCGCCGTCGTCGGCGCGCAGAAAGAGCCCGAGCTGAAGGATTTCGAGCGTCTCTCGGTGTTCGCGTACACCGCCGAGAAGGACGTGCTGTGGACCGCGCTGGGCCACGCCGGCATCCATCCGATCTATCGCACGCTGCTGGTGCAGGCGCTGCATCGCCGCATGATCGAAGATCTCGAACGCGAGCAGGCGCGCCAGCGCAGGCTGGAAGAAGAGGCGCGGCTGGACGCGGCGAAGGACAAGGACGTGCCGCCGCCGCGCAGGCGCAGCCGCTGAGTCTCCGGACACGGATCGTCGCCTCCCGGCCGTAGAATCGGGACATCGCACCCGCAGGAGTCGCGCATGACGCACCGCAGCCGCCTCGCCGGCTTCATCATCGACTGCCAGACCGACGACCTCGACACCGCCACCCGCTTCTGGAGCGGCGCGTTGGGCCTGCCCATCGGCGAGCTGTCGCCGGAGGAATCCGCGACCTACGCCAAGCTCGACGACGCGCCCGGCGACCTGCACATCGAAGTGCAGAAGGTGACGCACCCCTCGCGCGTGCACCTCGACATTGAGGCCGACGACGTCGATGCCGAAGTGCGGCGGCTCGAAGCGCTCGGCGCGAAACGCGTCGCCGCCGTGCACACCTGGGTGGTCATGGAAGCGCCCACCGGCCAACGCTTCTGCGTGGTGCGGATGAAACACCCGGAGCGCGGGGCGACGCCGAATGTCTGGTGAGCTGCGCGCTGGCGAGCCGGCCGCCCGGTGAGCCGCCGCGTGGCGTTCAGCAGAGACTGAACGCCGTCACCGTCTCGCGATCGGCATGGATGTCCAGCATCCGGCCCGCGTCGTCGAAGAACACCAGATGCCCGTCGCTTTCGCGGAACTGCGGCGTGGCGCCGGCGGGCCAGTCCACCGTCGCCAGGGTGTCGCCGTCGGTCATGCGGCAGACCGCGACATGGGTCCGGTCCGGCGTGGACACGGTCACTATCAGGCCTTCTTGTCGCGCGGCACGGCAGACGATGCCGATCTGTTCCGCAGAGACGTGGCCGAAGCTGCGGCCGTCGCCCGCGGCGATCTCGATTTCGCGTCGCCGGCTTTGGGTGTCGAACGACACATGCAGGCGGGTTTCGCTCAGCGATTCGAGCATGGGTTGGCAGACACGTCCGTAGGGCAGCAGCAGGCACGGCCGCTGCGGGTCGAGCTTCACGATTTCGCGGCTGGCCAGCCGTCGCGCCGGCAGGTGGTAAGTCCAGTGCTCGAAACCCAGCGGCGTGCGCATCAGATAAAGCTCGTACTGCGCGTCGTGGCGCGCCGCGACCAGCGGGCCGGGCAGATCGCCGACGTGCCAGATCACCTCGCGCAGCGACTTCGCGGTGTCGATCACCAGGATCCGGTTGTCGGCGACCACGCTCCATGCCGCACCGTCGAAGCGCGACGCGTGCGCATCCGCGCGCAGCGAGCCCAGATCGGCGACCGTCCGTCGCACCAGATCGAGCCGGCTCACCCGCGACAGCGTTTCGCGCCTCGCCACCGCCAGCGCGACCAGGCCGTTGTCCGCGATCACCAGTGTTTCCGCGGGCGTCGCATAGCGCTGCTGCACCTGGCCGCGCGCATCCACCACCGCCACGCCGGCTTCGCCGAGCGCGATCAGGTAGCGCCGCTCCGGCAGCGGCGCGACATCGTGGATGGCCATCAGTCCCGCCGCGGGCGCTGCGAACGCGCGTGCCGATCTGCGTTCCCACAGCGACGTGCGCTGCGACGCGGGCGGTAGCGACCATGCCGGCAGATCGGCCTTGAGATACGGATCGCCGCCGAGGCTCAGCAGTTTGTTGAGTCTGGATTTGCCGAGCAGATTGCGTCCGGCCGCGCGATCGCCCGCGATCGCCGGCAGCAGCGCGTTGACGATCGCGGCGATCGCCGGCGTGCGCTGCGGCGCGGTCAGCAATGCTTCGGCCAGCGCGGAGCGCGCCTCGGTGGCGGCCTCGGCATCGGCGGGATCGTCACCCGGCCGCGCCAGCGCGCGGATGCGATCGCCATGGCGTTCCAGGGTGTCCGGCAGCCGTTCGGCGCGACGCACCAGCGCGCGCGCCGACAGCGTTTCGCCGGCATCCTCGGCGATGCGCAGCCATTCGATGGCCAGCGCGCGTGCTTCGGGCAGCGGCCATACCGCGTCCATCGCCGCCAGCCACTCGCCCCGATCCGCCAGCGATTCGCCCCACAGCAGGCGCAGTTTCCGCGCCTGTTCCGGATGGCTCTGCTCCATGGCATGCACCGCGGAGGCGAACGCGCCGTCGCGGCGCGCGATCTGCACCGCGCGGGTCCAATCGCCTGCGAGCAGCAGCAGCCGCACCGTCGTGGCCGCCGGCATGTCCCAGGCCAACGACAGCTCCGCCGCCTGCGCGTGCCGGTCGTGGCGCTCCAGATAGTCCAGGCATTCCTGGCGCGCGTTCAGCAGTTCGCCGAGCACGAACACCGCTTCGTCGATGCGGCCCTCGCGATCCAGCCGCTCGAAACTGCGGCGATACATCTCGCGCAGATGCGCGCGCACCATCTCGTCGAGATGCACGTTCACGCTGGGGCCGGCGTCGGTGCCCAGGCGCAGGTCGCCGCGACGCCCCGGCGTGCCGAAAGCCTGTCCCAGCGAATCGCCGGTGGCGTCGATCGGCAGCGCATGGCGCAGCGCTTCGCCGAGATCGCCGTCCTCGAAACGCTTCATCATCCGCCGCAGATACGCGCCCTGGCGCCAGCCGATCAGGCGCGACGCGCGGGTGGCGATGGCCAGCCGGGTCAGCGCGTCGCGCAGCGCCGAGGGCGGCGTCGGCGCGCGCCGGGCCGGCAGGCCGTCGCCTGCGGCGACACCGTGCCCCGACGCGCCTTTGCCGGGCATGCCGTGCGCACCGCTGCCGAGCCAGCGCAGCACGCGACCGAACAGATCCTCGCCCGTGCGCCGGCCGTCGGCGGCCGCGGTCGGCGTGCGCGTGCGCGTGCGTGCGTCGGCGACGATCTGTTTCAGGAACTGTTCGCGCTCTTCGCTGGGTGGCGGAATGCGGTCGCCCAGCACTTCGCGCACGCCCTTGCCGCGCAGGACCGGCAGCGCCGGGGGCGTGAGGGTCACGCTGCAGTCGAAGGTGTCGTGCAGCGTGAAATCGCCGATCTCGACCCAGACCGAGAGATCCAGCGGCACGCCGTCGGCGAGGCGCAGTCCGCAGGGACGCGCGCCGCGCACCAGCACCAGATCGAAGCCGCGCACGCGCTGCAGCTCGTCCGCGGCCAGCGGCGCGCTGCCGAGAGGGCCCTGCGCGCCGGCATCGTGTTGACTCGAATCCTGCCGCAGCGCGCACAGCGCCAGCCCGGGCAACGTCGCGCAGTCGGCGAGCGTCGCCTGCGGAAAGCGCAACAGGTCGCCATCGGCAAACCGCAGCGCCTGCGCGCCGCTGCGCCACGCGCCGAGCATGCGCGCCGCGCGTGCGGCCTCGTCGAAGCGCGCGGCGTCGAACCACAGCGCCGCGACCGGTTGCACGCCGCGCCACAGCGGCAGGCGCACCGCGTCGTCGTTCGCGACCGCGTCGATGGCGTCGGCGTCAGTCCGCATCCAGCACCTCGCCCTCGCCGTTCCACGCCATCGGGCGCTGGCCGCCGGGCGTGATCACCACCAGCCGCCGATGTTCGGTCACCGCCGCCACCACGTCGCAATCGCTGCCCACGCCGACCGTCGCGATCGGCACGTCGGCGTGATACAGCAGCGATTGTTCGTCCGCGCCGATCAGCATCAGCCGGCGCCGGTCCGGCGACAGCGCAACCAGACCGTGATCGGCGCTTCCTGGCCATTGCACCAGGCCGAACACCTGCCACTTCGCGCCGACCGCGATCCGCACCTGCCTGCAGATGTTGCCGTAGCCGCGGCGCTCGAAGACCATCCATGCGCCGCCGTCGCCGCTGCCGTGTTCCGGGATGCACCAGGCGCCGGACCAGTTCACGTTGCCGCCGCGCGCGCCCGACGCGATGTTGCCGTGGATCCAGGTCCGCACCGGGCGTCGTGGGGCCTCGCCTTCGCCGATCACGCGATCCACGGTGGTGAAGCGATCGTGCAGCACCAGTTCCATGCGCTGGCGACCGTAGCGGACGTAGACGAGGCGTTCGCCGTCCGCGCGCGCGATCGCCAGGACGTCGTGCTCGAACACCTCGTGCGCCGACGGCGTGCCCTGGCCGCGCGCGGGATCGCCGCGCCAGCGCAACAGATGCCCGGCGCCGTCGAGCACGTAGACATCGTGCGGCTTGCGCGTGCCGGTGAGCCACACGCAGGGGCGCCAGTGCGCCTGTCCCGGTGGTGCCTGGAACTCGCGGTTGTCGGGGCGGACGCGGGTGCGGAAACCCTCGAAATTCCAGAAATGCAGATGCTCCCGGTCGGCGATGATGCCCGCGAAATGTTTCGTGCCCAGCGCGGCGCACAGCAGCTCGCGGCCGCGCGTCCACGCCATCGATCGCGCACCGGTCCGCACCTCGCCTTCGTGTCGCGGCAACGTGTAGAGCATCGCCATGCTTTCGTCGAGCAGCGGCACCGCGATGCGTTCGCCGCCGGGTCCGATCAACGGCGGCTGGCGCAACGACAGCCGCGCGCCCTGCGCCTCTTCTTCGACCGGCACCGGCGTCACCTCGAACGCGAACTGGCCGCGCAGCAGTTTCGCCGCCGCGCCGGTCGGCGGCAGCGGCAGGGCCACGTCGCGACGGCCGCCGGGTCCGGCGATCGCCACCGCCAGCGCGCCCAGCCATTCGCGACGGATGTCGACGCGATGGGTGAAACCGTCGCGATCGTGCGCGGCGTCCGCGGTGTCGCCGATCCGCCAGCATTCGCCGTGGCCGTGGCGGTCGCCGGCCAGCGCCGCGCGCCACGCCGTCGTGGCCGCCGCATCCGCATGGACCAGCGTGCGCCGCGCCAGGAACGCCTTCAGCCGCTGCGGGCTTTCCGCGGGATGCAGTTCCGTCGGTTCGGCCAGCGTGCCCCAGCGGAATTCCAGGCCGGCCGCTTCCGCGCGCCGTGCGAGCAGGATCCACAGCGCGACCTGCACCAGCCGCGGTGCGCCCAGCTGCGCCGGACCGGTGTCGAACAGCGCCACGATCCGCGCATCGGCCTTGCGCACTTCGCGGCGCGGCGACAGGAACAGATGCTCGCCGCTGCTCGCGCGGCGCAGGAATTCGTCCGGTGCCGCGTCGGCCACGGCCCATTCGCTGAGCAGCAACCGGTGGTACGGGCCGCGTCGCCGCAGATCGTCGATCCCGACCGGTTCCTCGTCGCCGCGCAGCCGCGGCCCGCGGAACGCGCCGAGCGCGGCCTCCAGTCGCGGCAGCAGATCGCCCATCGCGGCGATCTGTTCCGGCGACAGCCATTCCAGCCATGGTCGCCACGGGCGCAGCGCGGCCGGCAACGCCACCGGCGCGGGCGCGGGCAGCTGTTTGCGCGCATCGCTCATGACGCGTTCCAGTGCGCGGCGATCCGCGCCAGCACCGCGGTATCCGCCGGCAGCAACCGGTGCAGCGGCACCAGTTGCGCGGGATCGGGCCAGAGCAGCAGCGGCTTCTGCGCATGCCTGCGCGCGATCGCCGCCGCCAGCAGATCCAGCGCGATGTCGGGCCGTTGCAGCGTCGGCAGCCACAGCGTCGGCGCATCGGCGCGCGGTGCGGCGTAACGCGCGCCCGCCACCCAGGGCAGGGCATCGGCGGGGCCGGTCAACAGCAGCAGATCCTGGTGCGCGGTGATCTGCCACGGCACCGCCGCCTGCCGGCCCTCGCATGCGATCGCCGCCGCATGCGCCTTCGCGAACAGCGCGCGCGCCACCGCGCCGCAGCCGACCACGCCGGTCGCGCTCGGCACATCGGTTTCCTCGCGCCAGCGCCAGCGCATCGCCGCGGCGTCGCTCAATCCGCGGCCGACGCCACCGCCGCCAGTCGCGCGCGGGTCTCGGCCAGCGCGGACGGCAAGGCGTCGGTGGCGAAGTTCGCGTCGATCTCGCGCAGCAGCGCTTCGGCGAGGGTCGCTTTCACCGTGGCTGCGTGATCGCCGTCGAGACAGTCGCGCGCGGCTTCGATCAGGCGCGACACCCGCGACATCGGCTGCAGCGTCGCCTGTTCCACCGCCGCGTGCAGGGTCGGATGCGCCGCCACCGCCAGGCGGTCGCGCAGCGCTTCGCGCGCGCTCAGCTGGCTCTGCTGGGTCGGCATCACGTAGAACAGCGGCCACAGATCGGCTTCGGTGGCGCGCGTGCGTCCGGCCAGCACGGTCGCCGCGGCCACCAGCCGCTGCGCCTTCACGATCCGCCGGTCCGACAGCCCCAGTCCCGCCGCACGCAGCTGGCGCACGGCCGCGGCCAGCGCGCCGCGCGCGTCGTCCATCGCCACCGTGGCCACCGCATCGCACAGCGCACCCAACTGCGACAGATCGGCGCAGGGCGCGGTCGGCACGCGCTCGCTGTTCCAGCCGCCGCGCAGCAACGCTTCCAGCTGGTTGTCCGGCACCGGTTCCACGAACAGATGCAGCAGGAAGCGGTCGGCGAACGCGGCCAGCGACTCGTCGTCCGGCAATGCGTTCGCCGCGCCCACGCACACCCGCAGCGGACACTGGTGCACGGTCTGGCCGCGGCGGAAGCGGCGTTCGTTGAGGATGCCCAGCAGCGTGTTCAACACCGCGGTCGAACCGAGGAACACTTCGTCGAGGAACACCACATCCGCTTCCGGCAGCATGCCGGTCACGTCGGTTTCCACCACGCCCTCGCGCAGCTTGCGCAGGTCCACCGGCCCGAACAGTTCCGAAGGCTCGGTGAAGCGCCCCAGCAGATATTCGAAATAGCGTCCGCCCAGCGCGCCCGCGACCCGGCGCACGATCGCGCTCTTCGCGGTACCCGGCGGGCCGATCACCAGCAGATGTTCCTGCGCCACCGCCGCCAGCACGATCAGTTCGGCCAGCTGTTCGCGGCCGACCATGCCGCGGGTGGCGGTCTGCACCACCTCGCGCAAGCGTGCGGCGGTGTCGGAAAGGGATGCGGTCATGCGCGCGTGCCTTGAAGAGTCGTGCCTTGAGGAGAAAGGGGGCGGAAACTCAGCCGCGCCGGCGCAGCCATGCCCGGCGCACGTAGAACGCCAGCGTCATCGCCGCCAGCCACACGCCGTAACCGACCGAGGTTGCCAGTACCTGCGGCCACATGTGGCCGTGCCGACGGTCCGCGATCTCCATCGACCAGTGCATCGACAGCAGGAACGCGGCCGTCGCGAGCGCCAGTGCGCCCAGGTCGAACACGATCCGCGCGGCGGGGCGCGGTCGGCGCGGGTAGAACCAGTACAGCGCGCCGAGGATCAGGAACCACGGCAGGAACAGGATCAGGGCGAGGTTGAGTTCGACGGTGGGGTGCATGGCGTGCGGTCTCTCAGCCGGTCTTGCTTTGCGCGCGTTCGTCTTCGGCGCGCTTGAGCGCATCCAGCGCGGCGCCCGCTTCCGCTGTCTGCGCTGCGATCGAGGCCACGGCGGCCGACAGCGCAGCGCCGCCTTCCTGCCTGAAGCGCGCGACCCAGGCGCCGGCGTCCTTCGGGTTCTCGAAGCCGATGCTCTGCAACAGCACGACGTCGCCGTCGGCCAGCTTGAAATAGAACTTCCCGTCCTTTTCGCGATACTGCTTCAGCTGCGGCAGCGCGGCGGCTTTTTCCTTCTCCACCTTAGGCGCATCGCCGGCCTTCGACAGATCGCGCAGTCCCACCGCTTCGCGCAGCGTGCGCAGCAGCGGGGTGGCGTGGCGTTCGCGCAGCGCGACGGCGTTGTCGCGCAGTTGTTCCTCGATGATCGCGGGTTTCGCCATCAGATCGTTGTAGCGTTCGCGCAGCGGCGCGACTTCCCGGTCGATGCGGTCGAACAGCGTCTGCTTCGCATCGCCCCAGCCGATGCCGTCGGCGAAAGCGGCGCGCATCGCCGCGGTTTCCTCGGCGCTCGCGAACGCCTGATAGAGCTGGAACAGCGCCGATCCTTCGGTGTCCTTCGCTTCGCCGGGTGCGCGCGAATCGGTGACGATCGAGAAGATCAGCTTCTTCAGCTGCTCGCGCGGGGCGAACAGCGGGATGGTGTTGTCGTAGCTCTTCGACATCTTGCGGCCGTCGAGGCCGGGCAGGGTGGCGACGTGTTCCTCGATCGCCGCTTCCGGCAGCGTGAAGAAGGTCTTGCCGACCGGTTCGCCGTACAGATGGTTGAAGCGCTGCGCGAAATCGCGCGCCATCTCGATGTGCTGGATCTGGTCGCGGCCCACCGGCACCTTGTGCGCGTTGAAGATCAGGATGTCCGCGGCCATCAGCACCGGATACATGAACAGGCCGGCGGTGATCGCGTTGTCGTCGTCCTCGCCTTCCGCGCGGTTGCGGTCGACCGCGGCCTTGTAGGCGTGCGCGCGGTTGAGGATGCCCTTGCCGGCCACGCAGGTCAGGAACCAGGTCAGTTCGGTGGTTTCGACGACATCGCTCTGGCGGTAGAACCACACGCGGTCGTGGTCCGGCTGCAGGCCGCAGGCCAGCCAGCTCGCGGCGATCTCCAGCGTCGAACGCTGCACCTTGGCCGGATCCTGCACCTTGATCAGCGCATGGAGGTCGGCCAGGAAATAGAAATTCTGCACGTCGGGGCTGCGGCTGGCGGCCACCGCCGGGCGGATCGCGCCGACGTAGTTGCCCAGGTGCGGCGTGCCCGAGGTGGTGATGCCGGTGAGGATGCGCGTGGAGGTCATGGGGGCGGCGGAATCGGGTCGGCAGCGGAAGCGGCCGGTCAGTTTACCCGCGGCTGAATGCAAGCGTCCCGTTCGCCGCTGCGGCTGCAACCCCGTTCATCGGGCCTGCGCGTTCATGGGGGTGTCCGAACCGGACATCCCACACGGAGCCCCGTCATGTTGCGCCCCACCGCCCTGCTGCTCGCCGCCCTCGTTTCCGCCACCGCCTGCGCGCCGCTGTCGGCGCAGCCGCTGGTCGATGTGGACATCGTCGACCGCGATACCGGCGAATGGCTGCCCGAATACCGCCATCGCGGCCGCGACTGGGTGCCGGGCACCCCGGGCCACCGCTACGGCGTGCGCTTGACCAACACCACCGGCGAGCGCGTGCTCGTGGTGCTGTCGGTGGACGGCGTGAACGCCATCAGCGGCGAAACCGCCGCCGCCAACCAGACCGGCTACGTGCTGGGCCCATGGCAGAGCACCGAGATCACCGGCTGGCGCAAATCGTGGCAGGACGTCGCCCAGTTCTATTTCACCGACCTGCCCGACAGCTATGCCGCGCGCACCGGCCGCCCCGACAACGTCGGCGTGATCGGCGTGGCGGTCTTCCGCGAACGCGCCCAGCCGCAGCCGTACTACGCGCCGCCGGTCGCCCGCGACAACGAATACGACGACCGTTATCGCGGTCGCAACGAAAGCAAATCGGCGCCCGCCGCCGCGCCGCAGGCCTCGCGTCGCGCCGCCGAAGCCGCCGATTCGGCCAGCGGCGTCGGCCAGAGCATCGGCACCGGCCACGGCCAGCGCGAATGGGCGCCGGTCAGCCGCACCGATTTCGTCCGCGCCTCGCGCACCCCGGCACAGGTGGTGCAGCTCCGCTACGACGACATTCCGAACCTGGTCGCGATGGGCGTGATGCCGCGCCCCTACCGTTACGACGACGGCTATCGTCGCGGCCAGCCGCAGGCCTTCCCGAACGGCTTCGCCGCCGATCCCCCGGGCCGCTGGTAAATCTTCCACGGGACGCACGACGGGCCGGCATCGCCGGCCCGTTTCGTTTGCGTCGCGACCCGCGCCCGCCCGCGTCGTTTATCCTCATCGCGAGCCGAAACGCAGGGGGATGCGTCGATGATCCGAGGTCTGTTCCGCGCAGGGAGCTGTGCGCTGCTGTTGTGGGCAGGCGCGCTGTCCGCCGCCGAACCGGCACCCCAGGCGTCCGCACCCGTAGCCTCCGTCGATCTGGCGCCGTTCCTGCGCAAGGACGCGTATCTGCAGATCAAGATCTCGCCCACCGGCGAATACTATGCGGCGACGGTACCGCTGGAGGACCGCACCATCCTGGTGGTCATCCGCCGCGCCGACAAGAAGCCCATCGCCAAGATCGAAGACAAGGAAGACACCGTCGTTGCCGATTTCTGGTGGGTCAACGACCATCGCGTGATGGCCGGCATGGCCAGGAAATACGGCCGCAACGATGTCCCGTCGCCAACGGGCGAGCTGGTCGCGATCGATGCCGACGGTTCGCGTTCCACATGGTTGACCGGGCCGACCGATTACAGCTTCGCGCTGCTGCACGATACCTTGCGTGCGGACCCCGACAACGTGTTGATCACGGTCGTGCCCTATGGCGCGCAGACCGAGACATCGCTCGAACGGATGAACGTCTACTCCGGGGTGCGCGCTCCGGTGTCCGCGGCGCCGGTCAACAATGCCGTGTTCACCAGCGACCACCAGGGCCATGCGCGTTTCGCGCGCGGCGGCGGCAAGGACAATCTCAGCAAGCTGTACTACCGCGATGCCGGCAACAAGCCGTGGCGCCTGATCAACGACGAGTCCGTCAGCGGCGTGCGGGAGATCGCGATGGGATTTTCGCCGGATGGCAGGATCGCGTACCTGCAGGTGGAGCAGGCACGCGGGCCGGATGTCGTCATGGCGATGGACACCGCGACCGGCGCGCGCACCGAGCTGCTGCGCGATCCCGTCGCCGATCCCCATGCGCTGCTGGAGGCTGTCGATGGCGACGCGCCGGTTGGTGCGCTGTACGTGCATGGCACCAGCAGCACCCGATTCTTCGATCCGGCGGAGCCGACCGCGAAATATTACCGCCAGCTGGAGAAGGCGTTCCCGGGGCATACCGTCCTGCTGACATCGGCCACCGACGACGGCAGGCTGCTGCTGTTCGCGGTATGGAGCGACCGCAACCCGGGCGATTTCTATCTCTACGACACCGTCGCGAAGAAGGTCGATCCGGTGTTCAGCCGGCGTCTCTGGTTCGATCCCGACAAGCGTCCGCCCACGCGCAGCGTGGAGATTCCGGCGCGCGACGGTCTGATGTTGCATGGGTACCTGACGCTGCCGCTGTCGAGCCCCCGGGATGCGGGTTTGCCGCTGGTCGTGCTGCCGCACGGCGGTCCGTTCGGCGAGTTCGACACCCCGTGGTTCGACGACGACGCACAATTGCTGGCCGAAGCCGGCTATGCGGTGCTGCGCGTGAACTATCGGGGATCCGGCAACTACGGTCGCGCATTCCTGCATGCCGGCGCCCGCGAATGGGGCGGCAGGATGCAGCAGGATCTCACCGACGCCACGCGCTGGGCCGTCGCGCAGAAGATCGCGGATCCGGCGCGCGTCTGCATCTACGGCGCCAGCTATGGCGGTTACGCCGCGTTGATGGGCGCCGCCAGCGAGCCCGACCTGTACCGTTGTGCGGTGGGCTATGTCGGCGTGTACGACCTGGAAAAGTTGCATCGCGACGTATCGAAGCGCGGTGGCGGTGCGGGCAACTGGGCCGACCAGTGGATCGGTCCGCGCGATGGGCTGGCCGCCGTGTCGCCCACCGCCCTGGCCGACCGGATCAGGGTCCCGGTGTTCCTCGCCGCGGGCGGCAAGGACCGGCAGGCGCCGATCGAGCACACCGAACGCATGGAGAAGGCGCTGAAGAACGCCGGCGTGCCGGTGGAAACCCTGTACTACCCGTACGAAGGCCACGGTTTCTACACCGAGGAGCACCGGCGCGAGTACTACACGAGGCTGCTCGCGTTCCTCTCGCGCCACCTCGGTGGCGCGACGGCGAAATAAGCCGGATCGATTGGCGGATCGATCCGGAGCGGATCACTCCGCGCCGCGCAGATACGGCTCGACCGTGCCCTTGACCTTCATCGTCATCGGCTGGCCGCGGCGGTCGAGCGCCTTGCCGGCGATGACGCGGACCCAGCCTTCGCTGACGCAGTATTCCTCGACATTGGTGCGCTCGACGCCGTTGAAGCGGATGCCGATGCCGCGTTCCAGCAGGGCTGCATCGTAGAACGGGCTGCGCGGATCGTTGGAGAGGCGGTCGGGAAGCGTGTCGGTCATGGCGGGCAACGGGCGAGGTGCGGAAGGCGCATAGGATACCCCGGGCCGCGCGGCATGGCCGCCGCGCCCGGCCGCGCCTCAGAACGCGGTCTCGCCGCGCGCCAGCGGGTCGGGCAGGGTCTCGCCGTCGCCCACGAAACCCAGCGACACCGAATTCAGGCAATAGCGGAGGCCGGTCGGTCGCGGGCCGTCGGGAAAGACGTGGCCGAGGTGCGACTCGCAGCGCGCGCAGACGATCTCGATCCGGACCATGCCGTGGCTGGTGTCGCGGATGTTCTTCACGTGTTCGGCGGCGAAGGGCGCGAAGAAACTCGGCCAGCCGGTGCCGGAATCGAATTTCGTGCTGGAGCGGAACAGCGGCAGGCCGCAGAAACGGCAGACGTAGGCGCCCTCGCGCTTGTTGTCGAGGAACACGCCGCAGAACGGCGCTTCGGTGCCGTGCGACAGCAGCACGCGGCGCTCCTCGGGCGAGAGCGCGGCGGCGAGCGCGACGCGCTGGTCGGCGGTGGGCGGGGTCAGGTCGAAATCGGGCATGCGGGGCTCCGGGCGGAAGGCGGGGACTGGTCGATGTCAGGAGGCGTCATCGGCGCCACCGGTTGCGTGGCCGCTCCATTGCCGCCGCGCGTTGGCGATGATCGCGCGCATCCGGGTGCGGTCATCGTGCCGCGACACCGGGGTCGCGCCCAGCGTCAGCGCGCGTTCGCGCAGGGCGCTGTCGATGTCGTAGTGCGCGCCGCTGCGCTTGTCCTGGAAGGCGCGACGCGGAATGCCCAGGCGCGCGGCGAAGGCGTGCAGTTCGTCCAGTTCGTCGGCCATGAGATGCGCCCAGCGCCGGCCGCGCCAGCGGAACACAGCGTTGTCGACGTAAACGGCCATGGCGACAGTGAACCACGCCCGCGGCCCATCCGGCAAAGCGCGACGCTTTCCTGCGTCCTGACATGGGCTGCCGGCGAGGCCATCAGCTTTGATTCCCGGTCGCCCGCCCTCATGATGACGCGATGACCACGCCCCCCGTCGCACCGCAGACCGCCGAACAGACTTCGCCGCTGGTCGTCGCCCAATCCGCCACCGCCCGCGGCGAATGGCAGATCCTGCGCGAACTCACCCCGTACCTGCGCCCGTTCATGGGCCGGATCCTGTTCGCGCTGGGCCTGGTCGTCGCCGGGAAACTGGCGGGTCTCGCGGTGCCGATGGTGCTCAAGAAACTGGTCGATGCGCTGGGCATGGAACGGGCGTCGGTGGCCCTGGTCATGCCGGTGGGGCTGCTGCTCGCCTACGGCGCGTCGCGCGTGGGCATGACCCTGTTCACCGAGGTGCGGCAGATCGTGTTCGCGCGGGTGATGGCGCGGGTGTCGCGGCGGGTGACGCTGCAGGTCTTCCGCCATCTGCACGCGCTGTCGCTGCGGTTCCACCTGGCGCGCCGCACAGGCGGTGTCGCCCGCGACGTCGAACGCGGCGGCACCGCGATCGCCGATCTGCTGGACTGGATGATCTACACCATCCTGCCGACCCTGTTCGAGATCGTGCTGGTCACCGGCGTGCTGGTGTGGATGTACGACTGGGGATTCGCGGCGATCGTGCTGGCGACGCTGGTCGCCTACATGGTCTTCACCTTCATGATCACCGAATGGCGCACGCGCTACTACCGCGCCGCGGTCGAGGCCGATACCCGCGCCAACGAGCGCGCGGTGGACTCGCTGCTGAACTACGAGACGGTGAAGTACTTCGGCAACGAAGAACACGAAGCGCGGCGTTACGACATGAGCCTGCAGCATCGCGAGGAAGCGCAGGTGATGAGCCGCAAGACCCTCGGCCTGCTCAATCTCGGCCAGGTCACGATCGTCTCGCTGGGCGTGACTGCGATGATGTGGCGCGCGGCTGCGGGCGTGGTCGACGGCACGATGACCATCGGCGGACTGGTGTTCGTCAACGCGGTGCTGCTGCAGTTGTCGGCGCCGTTGAATCTGCTCGGCATGATGTATCGCGAGGTGAAGCAGGCCTTCACCAATCTCGAACGCCTGTTCGGGCTGCTCGACGAGAATCTCGATGTGAAGGATCGCGACGATGCGGTGCTGCTGCAGGCGCATCGCCCGCGGGTGACCTTCGAGAAGGTCCGCTTCGGTTACGACCCGCGCCGCGAGATCCTGCGCGAGATCGATTTCGAAGTGCCGGCCGGCGGCACCGTTGCGGTGGTCGGGCATTCGGGCTCGGGCAAATCCACGCTCGGCCGCCTGCTGTACCGGTTCTACGACGTGGATTCGGGACGGATCGCGATCGAAGGCGACGACGGCGCGCTGCGCGACCTGCGCGACTACACCCAGGCTTCGCTGCGCAAGGCAATCGCGATCGTGCCGCAGGACACGGTGCTGTTCAACGACACCATCCACTACAACATCCTGTACGGCCGTCCCGATGCGAGCCGCGAGGAAGTGGAAGCCGCGGCGAAGGCCGCGCATATCCACGACGCCATCCTGCGTCTGCCGGACGGTTACGACACCGAAGTCGGCGAGCGCGGCCTGAAGCTGTCCGGCGGCGAGAAGCAGCGGGTCGCGATCGCGCGCGCGCTGCTCAAGAATCCCGCGATCCTGATCTTCGACGAAGCGACGTCGGCGCTGGACTCGAAATCCGAACAGGCGATCCAGGCCGAGCTCGATCGGATCGCCGAGGGTCGCACCACGATCGTGATCGCGCATCGACTGTCGACGGTGATGAACGCCGACGAGATCCTGGTGATGGACCAGGGCCGGATCGTCGAGCGTGGCCGCCATGCCGAACTGCTCGCGCGCGAAGGCGCCTACGCGCAAATGTGGCGGCTGCAGCAGCAGGAGCGCAACGCGGAAACGGTCGAGGCATGATCGACGGTCCAACTTGGACGGCGAACGCGTCGCTGAAGCGTTGTTGGTAGAGCGGCCTGACCAGTCATTCGACTGTTGAAAACCAGGCCGCTGCTCGCCGCAAATAAAAACAGCGGCCCGAAGGCCGCTCTACCGCAGGATCGATGCATCCGTGGCGCCGATGCCATCCATGACGATGCGTTGCGGGCTTCGGATCGTCCGGCCCGCACATTCCTGTGCGGGCGTTCGGCACAGCGCGCGGCAGTGCCGCGCAAGCGCTCGCGGCATTCGATTGTTGCGCCGATGCCATCCATGGCGATGCGTTGCGGGCTACGGGTCGTCCGGCCCGCACATCCCTGTGCGGGCGTTCGGGGCAACTGCGCGGCAGTGCCGCGCAAGCGTGTTGCCCCTCACCCCTTGATGCAGACCACCTGGCGGAGGGTGTGCACGACTTCGACCAGATCGGACTGCGCCGCCATCACCGCGTCGATGTCCTTGTACGCGGCCGGCGATTCGTCGATCACGCCCGGGTCCTTGCGGCATTCGACGTGCGCGGTGGCCTCGCGGTGCTGCTTCAGCGTGATGGTCTGCTTCGCCGCGGTCCGGCTCATCGTCCGGCCCGCGCCGTGGCTGCAGCTGCAGAAGCTGTCCGGGTTGCCCTTGCCGCGGACGATGTAGCTCTTCGCGCCCATGCTGCCCGGGATGATCCCGAGTTCGCCCGCGCGTGCGCTGACCGCGCCCTTGCGGGTGACCAGCAGCGATTCGCCGAAGTGCTCCTCGCGCTGCACGTAGTTGTGATGGCAGTTCACCGCCATCTTGTCGAGCTGGAACTTCGGCAGGCGGTGGCGTATTTCGTGCAGCACCCGCGCCATCATCGCCTCGCGGTTGGCGCGGGCGTAGTCCTGCGCCCACGACACCGCCTCCACGTAATCGTCGAACAGCGCCTCGCCTTCCATGAAGAACGCCAGGTCGCGATGCGGCAGATGGAAGCCCAGCGTCCGGCGTTCCAGTTCCCGGCGCGCGCGTTCGATGAAGTAGGTGCCGATCAGGTTGCCGGTGCCGCGCGAGCCCGAGTGCAGCATCACCCACACCGCGCCCGCTTCGTCCAGGCAGATCTCGATGAAGTGGTTGCCGCCGCCGAGCGTGCCGATCTGCCGGTCCAGCTTGTCGGTGCGGATCTGGCGGTGTTTCGCCTTGATCGCATCGAGCCGTTGCGCCAGCCCGGATTGCGCGAGCCGGGTTTCGAGGCTGTCCGGCAGCCGGCGGTGTTCGCCGCCATTGCCGTTGCCCACCGGTATGCTGCGTTCGATCGAATTGCGCAGTTGCGCGAGCGAGTCCGGCAGATCCTCGGCGCGCAGCGTGGTCCGTACCGCGGCCATGCCGCAACCGATGTCGACGCCGACCGCCGCCGGGATGATCGCGCCGCGGGTCGGAATGACCGAGCCCACGGTCGCGCCCTTGCCGAGGTGCACGTCCGGCATCACCGCGACCCATGGCCCGACGAACGGAATGGCCGCGAGGTTGTGCAACTGCTGCCGCGCCTCGGGTTCGAGCGGCACGCCGTTCACCCAGCCCTTGATCGGCACCGGGCCGCCTTCGGCATGCAGGAGTTGGAAAGAAGCGTTCATGGTGTTGTCCAGTGCGCGCGGTCGCGCGCGAATGTCGAAGTCGTCGTGTCGATGCGGGATGCCGTTGTGGCCGCCATCACGCAGTGGCATGGATGCAACCCGATTCGATGATGGCAATATCCGCTTCGTGCGCCGCCCGCGTCGAAGCACCACAACGCACGCGAATGCGCTGGCAGCCAGCCCTTGGCCTCGGCATGGGGATTGGTGCCGGGTGCTTCAGGGCGAAGCGGATCGAAGAGTGGAGAAATGCGAACGCGCAGATGGGGTGTTGGAATGAGAACCCGCAAACGAAACACCCCCGGAGGTCGTCCGAGGGCGTTCGCGTTCCTCGGAGATCGGATCGACCGATCTCCGCGAAGGAAGATCAGCCGTGGCGGCGGTCGAAGCCGGATTTCGCCTGCTGCGTGCAGCCGATCGCATCGCGGCGGATGCGCGAAGGTTCGGAGCGGCGGTGGAGATGGAGAGCGGCGTTCATCGGGAAAATCCGGTGGAATCTCGTGACGGTCGTGCAGCGCGTGCTGCGATCGGCGCGCACATTACACCCGGCATTTTCGGATTGCAAACATTTTTTTCACAATCCCGCGGTGCAGGCGCGAAAGATTGCCGAAGACATTTCGAAACATGCGCGGCGCGGGCCGGCCACACACAGGCGACGCACGAAAACAGGGCGACCGGAGTCGCCCTGCAGAGCACCACGCATCGGGGGAGGCGTATCGCGGATCCGTGTCGTGAAAACTGTTCGAGAAACGGATTTGATGCGGCTCGCAGCGGTTACGGCAGCAGCACCTTGTCGATCACGTGGATCACGCCGTTGCTCTGGTAAACGTTCGCGATGGTGACCTTGGCGGTGTTGCCCTTCGCGTCGGTCACCGTGACGTCCTTGCCGGCGCTCTTGAAGGTCAGCGTTCCGCCCTGCACCGTCGCGTAGGTGGCGGTGCCGTTGCCGGCCTTGATCTTCGCGGCGATGGCCTTGGCGTCGATGCGGCCCGGGACCACGTGATAGGTCAGAACTCCGGTGAGCGTACCCTTGTTCTCGGGCTTGAGCAGCGTGTCGACGGTGCCGGCCGGCAGCGCGGCGAACGCGGCGTTGGTCGGTGCGAACACGGTGAACGGGCCCTTGCCTTTCAGCGTCTCGACGAGTCCGGCCGCCTTGACCGCGGCGACCAGCGTGGTGTGATCCTTCGAGTTGACCGCGTTGTCGATGATGTCCTTCGTCGGCAGCATCGGCGCGCCGCCGACCATGGGATTCTCGTGGTGGCCGGCCTGGGCGGCGAAAGCGAGGGTGAAGGTGGCGGCCAGCGCGGCCGTGAGCAGTGTCGTTTTCATCGCGTGTGTTCTCCGTGGGGGAAGGGCGACCGGCGCCTCCGCGATCCGGGGGAGATCGGAACGTCGCGGAGGACCGGTACGGAGAGCTTTACGCGGCGGCGTCTTCGCCGGATGCAGTCGGGATGCAGTCGATGCGAAAAAAAGCCTTGCCGGGTGAAGGCGCCGCATACGCGTTGCGACGCCGCATGGATGCAGCGACGCGAAACGCGTTCACCTGCCGGTGTTATTTCAGCAACGGCGCCAGCGCGGGCCAGACGTGATCGCGCAGTTTCGGCTGTGCGGCCGCGGTGGGATGGATGCGGTCGGCCTGGAAGGCGCGATCGTCGAACGCGACCGGTTCGAGCAGGAACGGCACGAACGCGGTCTTGTGCTGCTGCGACAGGTCCCGGAACGTGCGCTCGAAGCCCTGCGTGTAGTCGGGGCCGTAGTTCGGCGGCAGGCGCATCCCGATCAGCAGCACCTTCGCGTTCGCGGTCTTCGCCGCGACGATCATCTTCGCGAGGTTCGCGCGGGTCTGCGTCAACGGCAGGCCGCGCAGGCCGTCGTTGCCGCCGAGTTCGATCACCACCACCGACGGCTTGTGACGCTTCAGCTCCGCGGCGATGCGCGATGCGCCGCCGGCGGTGGTTTCGCCGCTGATGCTGGCGTTGACCACGCGCCAGCCCGGTTTTTCCTTCGACACTTTCTGCGCGGTCAGCGAGACCCAGCCCTGCGATGCGGCGAGGCCGTAGCCCGCGGACAGCGAGTCGCCCATCACCAGCACGCTGCGCTGCGCGCTCGGCGTGGCCGATGCGGTCGCCGCGGAAGCGGTCGGCGCGCGCGCGGACTGCGCGCCGACGCCGAGCCCGAGCGACAGCGCGACCGATGCGCAGACGACGATGGACAGGCGGCGTAAATGCGTCGTTTTCATCGGAATCCTCAGGCGAAGCGGGTCTTCAACATCGCGTAGCAGCTGCGCAGCGCCTGCGCTTCGCCGCCGGCGGGCCGGCCGGGACGATCGTTGTCGTTCCAGCTGTAGACATCGAGATGCGCCCACGCCTGATCGGCGGGAACGAAGCGTTCGAGATACAGCGCGGCGGTGACGCAGCCGGCCATGGTCGAACTGCTGCCGTTGGCGATGTCGGCGATGCCGCTGTTGAGATAGCGCAGATACGGCCGGTGCAGCGGCATGCGCCACAGCGGGTCGCAGTGCGCGGCGCCGGCGGACAGCCAGTCGTTCGCGAGCGCATCGTCGTTGCTGAAGAGCGCCGGCAGGTCCGGACCCAGCGCGACGCGCGCGGCGCCGGTGAGCGTGGCGAAGTCGAGGATCATGGCCGGCGCCTGTTCGCCGGCATAGGTCAGCGCGTCGCACAGGATCACGCGGCCCTCGGCGTCGGTGTTGTCGATCTCCACGCTGATGCCCTTGCGCGTGGCCACGACTTCGCCGGGACGGTACGCGTTCGGGCCGATCGCGTTCTCCACCGCCGGCACCAGCAGCGTGAACCGCACCGGCAGCTTCCGCGCCATGATCAGTTCGGCCAGCGCGATCGCGTGCGCGGCGCCGCCCATGTCCTTCTTCATGTTGCGCATGCCGGCCGCGGCCTTGATGTCGAGGCCGCCGGTGTCGAAGCACACGCCCTTGCCGACGATGACGATGTGCGGGCGGTTCCGGCCTTCGTCGGTGTTGCCGCCCCAGTGCATCACGATCAGCCGCGGCGCGCGGTGCGAGGCGCGGCCGACGGCGTGGATCGCGGGGAAGTTGTGGGCCAGCAGGTCGTCGCCGGCCAGCACGTCGAGATCGGCGCCGTGCGTCTGCGCGATGTCGCGCGCGACCGCTTCGAGTTCGTCCGGACCCATGTGCTCGGTCGGCGTGTTGATCAGGTCGCGCACGCGCACGCAGGCGGCGAGCTGCGCGGCGATGTCGTCGTCGACGTCGGCCACCAGCCGCGCCGGCGCGCGCGCGGCGTCGCGATAGCGGGTGAATCGATAGCTGCCGAGGCCCCAGCCCAGGTGCAGCGCATCGCGGGCCGCGTCGTCGGGCAGGCCGTCGTCGACGAGGCGCCAGTCGCCCGCTGGCAGCGCCCCGGGCGCGTGCGCGTAGGCGAAGGGATCGTGCAGGTCGCCGACGCCCAGCACCGCGCCGGCCAGGCCGTCGCCACCGGGCAGCAGCGCGTGGGTGCCGGCCGCGCCGGTGAAACCCTGCGCCTGCAGCCAGCGGCGGGTCGATTCGGAATGCGCGGCGATCCATGCGGGGAACCGCGCCGCGGTCACGACCGAGAGCGCGAAGGCAGCGCTGGAAGGAGCGTCGTCGGTGGCGGCGGGCACCAGCCCGGGCAGTGCGGTCATGGCGTGATCTCGGCAACGGGTTCGTCGGAATCTCGGGGCGCGGTCGCGGCGTGCATCGCGTCGATCCGGTCGGCCAGCGCGGCCATGTCCGGCACGATCAGGTCCGGCACGATGTCGGCGTGCGGCCAGTGCGGGTGCTGCGCGTGCGCGTCCTCGCGATGCACCCACGCGGTGCGCAGGCCCGCGCGTGCGGCGCCCAGCACGTCCGCCTCGATGTGGTCGCCGACGTGCAGCACCTCGTCGGGCGCGCAGCCGAGGCGTTCGCAGGCAGCGTGGAAGATGCTCGCCGCGGGCTTGGCGGCGCCGTGTTCGCGCGCGCCGAGCTGGAACACGAAATGCCGGTCCAGGCCGACCGCGACGAGGTCGGCGTTGCCGTTGCTCAGCGCCGCCACCGGCAGTCGCGTGGCGATCCGCGCCAGCGCGTCGATCGCGTCGGGATAGCACTCCACGCGATTGCGCTCGGCGTAGAACACGTCGTAGGCCGGGCCGGCCAGCGCCGGGTCTTCGCCGCTCTCGCGGAAGGCGTGTTCCAGCGTCAGCCGGCGCAGCGCGCCCATGTCGTGCAGCAGGTGCGGGTGCCCGGCGAACACCCGCTCGCGCAGCGCGCGCATCTCGACGATGGGGAAACGCGCGGCGGTGCGCGGGCTGTGGATGCGCAGCCAATCGTCGAGCACCTGTTCGATCCGTGCGCCGATGGGGGCGAACGGCCACAGCGTGTCGTCGAGGTCGAGGGTGATGGCGCGGATGCGGAAGTTCACGGCGGTAAGTGTAACGCGGGCGCCCGGCCGGCCCCATGGCCGGCGGCGGCCCGGGGTGCGGCATTCATTCCAGCAGCCGTGCCCAGGGTTCCATGCCTTCCAGGCGTTCCAGCACCAGCTTCGTGCAGGCCAGCAGCGGGACCGCCAGCAGCAGTCCGACGATCCCCCACAGCCAGCCGAACACCATCAGCGCCAGCAACAGCATCAGCGGCGACAGCGCCATCCGCCGGCCGAGAACGATCGGCGTGATCAATTGGCCTTCGAGCGCGTGCAGCAGCAGGTACAGGCCCGCCGGCAGCAGCGCCTGCAGCGGCGCGTCGAAATGCACGAACCCCATCAACAGCATCGCGACCATGCCGATCAGCGGCCCGACATACGGCGCGTAGTTCAGCAGCGCCGCCAGCGTGCCCCACAGCAGCGCTTCGGGCAGCGGCAACCCCAGCAGCGCCAGCGCGCCGGCGAAGGCCAGCCCCAGCGCGCCGTTGATCACGGTGATGGTGAGCACGTAGCGCGACATCTCGCGTTCGATCGACTGCAGGATGCCGACCGTGAGTTTCTGCTGCTGCCGTCCGGGCAGCAGCGCCAGTGCCCGCCGCTGCAGGTTCTCGCCGTAGACCATGAAAAACAGGGTCAGCAGCACCACCGCCAGGACCGAGGCGATCAGCCGCGGCGTGGCGGTGATCGCGCGGTAGGGGTCGTTCACTTCGGTGCGCACCACTTTCACCGCGCTGGCGTCTTCGCCGCCGGCGGCGCGGGCGATGCTTTCGGCGTTCTTCTTCGCTTCCTGCACCGGCTTGGTCATCTGCCGCAGCTTCGGCGACAGCTCGCGCAGTTCGCGCGGCAACTGCCGCACCAGATCCCCCGCCGGTTCCGCGAGCAGGTTGCCGAGCAGGATCGCGCAGGCCAGGCCCGAGGACAGCACCGCGACCGCGCCGAGGAAGCGCGGGATGTAGAGCTTCTGCAGCCAGCGCAGGATCGGGTTGCCGATCAGGGCGAAGAACATCGCCAGCAGGATCGGCAGCAACAGCTCCTGCGTCGCCCAGAGGGTGAAGCCGACCGCCAGCGTCGCCAGCACCAGCGCGGCGGCGGACGAGCGCGGCCGCGGCGCATGCGGCGGGGGCGCGGGCGAGGGTTCGGAGACCGGTTCGACGGACGTGGACATGGCCGGATTCCTGCGGGCGTGAATGCGCAGATTAATGCCCGCGCCGCCCCGCCGTGGGCGCCGTGCGTTGCGCACGGCGCGATGCGCTTATTGCATCAGCAGATTGCCCTGCTGGCCGTTGCGCCACACCCGCAGCACCAGTTCCGACGGCGGGTCGGCGAAGTTCGCGCGGAAGCCGCCGAGGTCGCCGAAATCGCCCGCGCTGCCAGCCAGGACCACGTCGCCCTTGCGCAGGCCGTTGCGGGCGGCGCGGCTGCCGCGGGCAACATCGTCCACCAGCACGCCGGTGACGTTCTGGCGCCGCAGCGATTCCGGCAGCTCGGCGAAGGTGGCGCCGGTCAGGCGCGGGTCGAGGCTGGCGCCGGCGATCTCGCGTGGCTGTTCGCGCAGGGTCGCGGCGATCGTCAGCGGCTTGCCGTCGCGGCGCACCTCCAGCGAGACTTTGGTGTTCACCGGCTGCAGGCCCTGGAAGTTGCGCAGCGCGTCGCTGTTGTCGATGCGCTGGCCGTTGGCGCCGAGGATCACGTCGCCCTCGCGCAGGCCGGCCGCGGCCGCGGACGAGCCAGGATACACCCGGGTCACCACCGCGCCGCGGGCCTCGCCCAGGCCCAGTCCCTGCGCGATGCGCGCGTCGACGGTCTGGCTGTCGATGCCCAGCGCGCCGCGGCGGACCACGCCGTTGTTCGCCAGCAACTGCTCCATCACGCTGCGCGCGAGATCGCTGGGAATCGCGAAGCCCAGGCCGATGTTGCCGGCCATGCTGCCGCGCGGGTTGAAGCTGGCGGTGTTGATGCCCACCAGCTCGCCGCGCAGATTGACCAGCGCGCCGCCGGAATTGCCGGGATTGATCGACGCATCGGTCTGGATGAAGTTCTGGAAGCCCAGCCCGGGCAGGCCGCTGCGGCCCACCGCCGAGACGATGCCCGAGGTCACGGTCTGGCCCACGCCGAAGGGATTGCCGACCGCCACCACGAAATCGCCGACCAGCAGCCGGTCGCTGTCGGCCAGGGTCACCGCGGCCAGGCGCTCCGCGGGAATCCGCATCAGCGCCACGTCGGTGTCGGGGTCGGACCCCACGAATTCGGCCTTGAGGGTGCGGCCGTCGCTGAGCGTGATCGAGACGTCGTCGGCGCCTTCGATCACGTGGTGATTGGTCAGCACCAGGCCGCGCTGGGCATCGACGATCACGCCCGAGCCCAGCGATTCGGAAATGCGCTCTTCGGGGATGCCGAAGATCCGGCGGAACACCGGGTCGTCGCCGAACGGCGTATTCACCCGCACCCGCTGCTTGGTGTGCACGCTCACCACCGCCGGGGTCACCTTCTTCAGCATCGGCGCCAGCGAGGGCATGGCCTGGCCGTCCACGGCATTGGGCAGGGCCGCGACCATCGGCGCGGCGACCGGCGCGGACGCGGCCAGGGCCGGGGTCTGCAGGGTTTCGCGCACCCAGGTGGCGGCGAAACCGCCGAATGCGGCGGCCGCGGTCAGGGCCAGCAGGAGGGAGGTTTTCGCGGGACGGCGGGCGGGGCGTTCGGTGGTCATCGTTCGGGCGATCGCAGGGACGCGGCCGGGCGGCGCGCAGGGGAGGAATGGACGGGCTGAAGATCGCGACGCGGGCCCCGGGAATCAAGCCCCGGCACGCCCGCCGCGCGGACTGCCGCAGTCTCCGCGGGCCGGCTTAAACGCGGGATGAAACCGGCTTCGGCCAGCCCCGACCGCCGGCCGGATGACCGCGGACTGGCTGTGACGGAGTTCGCATTACGAATTCGTCAAGCCGTTGACTTGGGTCATCGGGGGGCGTAGCTTGGCACCCCGCGTCGCCACTACATCTTGGGGTGCATGTGGCAACCGGCCCAACCAATGGTGTTTCACGGAAGTTTTGGTTCCACGGTGTCATCGAGCGGACATCTGTATGGAAGCGTGGGTGGGTCGCGGGCATCGCCAGGTCGGAATCGCAGGAGGCAGGCGAGCAGAGACGGGTCGCACAGGAGCGTTTGAATCGCGGTCGGACCCGGAACCGCATCACGGAATCCGTTGGCAGCGTGGAGCATGGGGGCTCCGCTGCCGGCACCACACAGAACAAGAGGCCGACGGCACAGCCGCGGCCCGCAACGACGAGGATGGGAGTGGATGAGCACTGTGCGTCTTGAGGCTGTCGCCAAAGCGGAAGCCGCGGCGGAAATTCCGATGCAGCCGGCGTCCTGGGACATCTGGGACAAGAAATACCGGCTCAAGACCAAGCAGGGCGAGGACGTCGATGGCGACATCGACGCCACGTACCAGCGGGTCGCGCGCGCGCTGGCCGATGCCGAGCCGAGCGGCGAGAAGCAGAAATACTGGTACGAACGGTTCCTGTGGGCGCTGCGCCGCGGCGCGATCCCGGCCGGCCGCATCACCTCGAACGCCGGTGCGCTGGAACACAAGCCGGCCACCTCGACGATCAACTGCACCGTGTCGGGCACCATCACCGACTCGATGGACGGCATCCTCGAAAAGGTCCACGAGGCCGGCCTCACCCTGAAGGCGGGCTGCGGCATCGGTTACGAATTCTCGACCCTGCGTCCGCGCGGCGCGTTCGTCGCCGGCGCCGGCGCCTACACGTCGGGCCCGATGTCCTTCATGGATATCTACGACAAGATGTGTTTCACCGTGTCCTCGGCCGGCGGCCGTCGCGGCGCCCAGATGGGCACCTTCGACGTCTCCCACCCGGACGTGAAGGACTTCATCCGCGCCAAGCGCGAAGACGGCCGCCTGCGCCAGTTCAACCTGTCGCTGCTGATCACCGACGGCTTCATGCAGGCGGTGGAAAGCGACGCCGACTGGCCGCTGGTCTTCCCGATCAACGAGAAGGAAGTCGGCGACCTCGACGTGCACAACGCCGAGCAGGTGGTCTGGCGCGAATGGCCGACCCACAAGAACTACATCACCCGCGACGACGGGCTGGTGGCCTGCAAGATCTACGGCCACATCCGCGCCCGCCACCTGTGGGACATGATCATGGTCTCGACGTACGACTACGCCGAGCCGGGCTTCATCCTGATCGACAAGGTCAACGAGATGAACAACAACTGGTGGTGCGAGAACATCCGCGCCACCAACCCCTGCGGCGAACAGCCGCTGCCGCCCTACGGCGCCTGCCTGCTGGGTTCGGTCAACCTCACCAAGTTCGTGCGCGCCCCGTTCACCGACCAGGCCGCGTTCGACTGGGAGGAATACAAGGAAGTCGTGCGCGTGTTCACCCGCATGCTCGACAACGTGGTCGAAGTGAACGGCCTGCCGCTGGAACAGCAGCGCGCCGAGATCATGCGCAAGCGCCGCCACGGCATGGGCTTCCTCGGCCTGGGCAGCACCATGACCATGCTCGGCATGAAGTACGGCAGCGCGCCGTCGCTGGACTTCACCGACCGCATCGCCCGCGACATGGCCGTCGCCGGCTGGGAAGTCGCGCTGCAGCTGTCGCAGGAAAAGGGCCCGGCGCCGATCATGGAAGAACGCTTCCCGGTCACCGCCGAAATGCTGCGCAAGCGTCCGGAAATGGTGAAGGACGGCTGGAAGGTCGGCCAGGAGATCCCCGGCAAGGTCCTGCACGCCCGCTACAGCCGCTACATGCAGCGCATCGCCACGGTGGCCCCGGAGCTGGTGGACGAGCTGGCCGAGACCGGCGCCCGCTTCACCCATCACAGCTCGATCGCGCCCACCGGCACCATCTCGCTGTCGCTGGCCAACAACGCCTCCAACGGCATCGAACCCTCGTTCGCGCACCACTACAGCCGCAACGTGATCCGCGAAGGCAAGAAGTCGAAGGAAAAGGTCGACGTCTACAGCTTCGAGCTGCTGGCCTACCGCGAGCTGATCAACCCGAAGGCGATGCCCTTCAGCGACGAAGCCGACGCGAAGCTGCCCGACTACTTCATCTCCGCCGACGATATCAGCCCCAAGGAACACGTTGACGTGCAGGCCGCGGCCCAGAAATGGGTCGACAGCTCGATCTCCAAGACCGCGAACGTCCCCACCGATTACCCGTACGAGGACTTCAAGGACATCTACCGCTACGCCTACCAGCAGGGCCTCAAGGGCTGCACCACCTTCCGCTTCAACCCGGCCGCCTTCCAGGGCGTGCTGGTGAAGGAATCGGACCTGGAAAACACCCTGTACCGGTTCGAGCTGGAAGACGGCAGCATCATCGAGGTCAAGGGCAACGAAGAGATCGAATACGACGGCGAAATGCACTCCGCCGCCAACCTCTTCGACGCGCTGAAAGAGGGTTACTACGGTAAGTTCTGACCCTCCGTTTCCCGCCTTCCTCCGCCCGCGGGGGAAGGCCGGGAGAGGGGAATGAACCCGCCCCGGCGCCGCCCATCGCCTTCGCCCGTTCGTCTCACCGCATGGCCGCGGATCGCGCTACATTTCGCCCACGGGCGTTCCGCCCGTGTACCCCCTGACGAGGAACCACCATGAGCAATGGCAATGTGATCACGGAAGCGCTTTCCGACGCCGCCGAAGCGGTGGCGGACAAGGCCAAGGAAGTCGGCGACGCGGTCGCCAACACCAAGGCCGGAAAAGCGGTGAGCAAGGCCGTCGGCAAGGCGAAGAAGTCCGCGGCCAAGGCCCGCAAGAAGGCCGGCAAGGTCGTCGACGACGCCAAGGCCAAGGCCGCATCCGCGGTGAAGACGGTGAAGGCCAAGGTCGCCGGCGGCAAGACGACCGCGAAGAAGGCCGCCAAGAAGGTCGCGAAGAAGGCCGCCGCCAAGAAGACTGCGGTGAAGAAGGCGGTCAAGAAGGCCGCGGCGAAGAAACCGGCCGCGAAGAAGGCCGCTGCCAGGAAGACGGTGAAGAAGGCGCCGGCGAAGAAGGTCGCCGCGAAAAAGACCGTGAAGAAGGCGGCGAAGAAAGCGGCACCGAAGAAAGCCGCGAAGAAGGCCGTGAAGAAGAAGTAATCCAGGCATCGGATCTCCTCCCCGCACCGGGGAGGAGATGTTCCAGGTTTCAAACCTTCTCCCGCACCCGGGGAAGACATGCTTCAAACCTTCTCCCCGCACGCGGGGAGGACATGCTTCAAGCCTTCTCCCCGCAAGCGGGGAGAAGGGGCCCCGCAGGGGGCGGATGAGGGGGCGCCCCTCGCAACCACCGACACCACACACAGCATCCGGAAACACGCGCCATGGCCGTCAAGATCGACAAGAAAATCAAGGGTTACGCCGTCGTCAAACCCGAAGACAAGGCCGCCGTCGCCGGCGCCTCCGTGCCGCGCGCCACCGTCGAAGCCGAGCAGTCGCTGCCGGTCGCCGACGTCATCCAGATGCACGAGCGCATCGAGCGCCCCGAAGTGCTGATCGGCAGCACCTACAAGATCAAATCCCCGCTGGTCGAACACGCCATGTACGTGACGATCAACGACATCGTGCTCAACGCCGGCAACGAGCACGAGCAGCGCCGCCCCTTCGAGATCTTCATCAACTCGAAGTCGATGGAACACTTCCAGTGGATCGTCGCCCTCACCCGCATCATGTCCGCCGTGTTCCGCAAGGGCGGCGACGTGACCTTCCTGGTCGAGGAAATGAAGGCCGTGTTCGACCCCAAGGGCGGTTACTACAAGGCCGGCGGCGTCTACATGCCCTCGCTGGTCGCCGAACTGGGCATGATCGTCGAGGACCACCTCAAGACGATCGGCCTCATGCACGATCCCGAAATGAGCGACACCCAGCGCGCCCTGATCGCCGAAAAGCGCCGCGCCTACGAAGAAAACCGCTCAAAAAAAAAGCCTGACGTGACCGGGGCCGCCCCGGCCATCCATCACGAAGAGATCGAAGTCACCGGCGAAGGCGTGAGTTTCCCGCCCTCGGCGACGATGTGCCACAAGTGCTCGACGAAAGCGGTCGTCATCATGGACGGGTGCGCGACCTGTTTGAATTGTGGGTATTCGAAGTGCGGGTGAGGTGTAGTCGCGAATTTTTCAATGACAAGTAACTTTAAGCGAAGGATTGTCGCGGTCTTAGTGCTTTCACTGGCGCTGGGGCATTACCTTTTTAAGTCTATTTTCTTCATTCTTTGGTTGCTCCTCGTGCTTTTGGTGTTGGCGTCGTTGGCTCACAATTTGGGTTTTTTCGATTTCGGTAAATTCAATTTGCCACTATCAAAAATCGAGATCGGGGATGGATTGACTGCCCTTGGAATTCTCTTTGCCTCTTACGGGGTAATGAGTGCGTGGAGAAGGCAAAAGCGCGAAGAATTGATGCTCCAGTCCGTAGAGGAAATCGATTTTTTCTTTCGTGATTTTGTCCGAACGACTAACAAAATGAGCGCTGAAGTTCGAGTGCTTGATCGATATTTAAAGGCTGTTCTCAAAGAACCTGATGGAGGAGATTGGATTTATTCAACAAGCCACATCCTCGGGTTAATTCCGCAGATCGAAGCGGCCAGAATATCAATTAATGAGATGGCCATTAGAGTGCATGATTTGGATGCGAGAGAAGCTCTAGTGGTCTGGTCAATACCTTTGGCAAAGATGCGTTTTGATCGGGCCATCGGTGCTCTTACGCAGTTGTCCGACATCTCTTTTTTGGATTTGCCTCTCGGCATGTCCTCGGCAGAAGATTTGAGGAATTGGATTTTGCATATTGGAATCGGCCGGGATGTTGAAAATGAATATGAGAAATTTATTGAGCGTTCAAGTGAGTTGACCGGTCAAATTGCAGGCGATATTGGGGGAATACGAGCAGCCATCTTTGGTAGATACTTTCCTCCGACAATTGCTGGGGCAAAATCCATATTCGAAATCAAAGAAGAGGAAAGCGAGTAACCCGGAAAAACAGGGGGCAGAGTAGACTTTCCTGAATGCGTACGGTCGCCTCGCAACCCGCCCTACGTAAGGCGGGTCTTGACCCGCCGTGGACGGAGCGGTGTCATGGGAGCCACATGGATGAGG
The DNA here is from genome assembly GCA_011526085.1 of Lysobacter sp. Taxonomy (GTDB): domain Bacteria; phylum Pseudomonadota; class Gammaproteobacteria; order Xanthomonadales; family Xanthomonadaceae; genus Lysobacter_I; species Lysobacter_I hankyongensis. Next base: position 108,713 of record WYBC01000038.1, read on the forward strand.
CGTGGGCCCAGTGAAATTCCTACGCTTGATAGCTAGAAAACAGCGCGTAGGGTGGGGTGAGCGCAGCGATGCCCACCCGAACCACCCGCACGCTTCAACATATCCCGCCGGCATGATCGCTCCGATCGATGCTTTCCTCGTCGGACAGGGCGGGATGGTGGGCATCGCTGCGCTCACCCCACCCTACGACGGGTCGATGTGATCTGATGGTAAACACACGGGTCAGCGTCGACTTTCCGCAATCCAATCCCTTTTGAAAACATCCTTGGTTCGACGATGGCAAACACCGCTGCAAGACGTGCGATATGGGCGTCAAAAGAACGCGGGTCAGAGTCGACTTTCGAAAAGCACCGTAGGGCGGGCTCAAGCCCGCCACATGCGGTGGAACGACCGCGTGCGACTCTGCTGGGCATTGCCTTCGATCGGCGTGCGGCATAAGGGCATGTCGAAATGGCGGGCTTGAGCCCGTCCTGCGGAGCTCGCTTTCGAGTCCGAGGTATCGGCGACGTGTCATAGCACATGAATCCATCGACCGAGGCGAATGCAATATCGAAATCGATATAGAAAATCTATAAATAATGTTTGTCTCAGATGCTGGATTGGCATCACTTGAATCAAAGGGATCAGACAGGGAATGATTGATCCTTGCGAACGGAGATATGATGTCCGCAGGACAAGCATGCCCGTTTGTCAGTCTAACAGGGGGCGAAAGATGGGCGGTTACAGGAAGATTGCCTGCGCTTGTGCGTTGTTCGTCATCGGTATTTCGATCGCGACGCACGCATCCGCGCACAAGCTGGCGACGCAGTCGACGCCGGAAGAACGGAGATTGGCCGGCATCACCTCCGACATGCTGATCGACATGGAACGAAAGTTGGCGCAATGGTCGGTGTCGGCCTTCACCGAGCCGGTGCATGAAGAAATCACCAATCGAATCTACGGGTGCAACGGCGACGTCTGCGCCGGCAGCGTCGCGACCACGGCTCCGGTTCCGGTACTCGCTGGTGTGCGCTGGAACGACGATCCGCCGTTCCGGATGACATCACGGCAGTCGAGAAGCTCCAAGTGCAAGACCCAGGAGACGATCCGATTCGAAACGCAGCCGGGCTGCTGGGTGGCGTTGTTCCTCGACGCCAACAAGGGGGCTGCGAAAGGCGACGCGTACGGTCCAGATCACGCGATGCTCTACAGATCGCATTTCGGCGATCTGCAATATCTGCATTCGATGGCGTCCGGCGATGGCGAGCCTGCCGAAAAGACAAAAGCAAAGTTGATGGACTGGTTCGAGTTCACGTGGCGCGCGTCGCGCGGTGAGTACACGCTGGACACCCGTCTGAAGTCGATCGAGAATCCGACGGTCCAGGCCGCATACGGCCATGGCGAGTGGAGGTTGCTGGAGCTGTATACCCTCGGCGCCAGTGGCGGTTTGAGACGCTACGTGAACGATGTCGCCTTCGGATCCCTGCTGCATACCCTCCAGGACAGTTATGCCGCAGGGCATGTGGATCGCGAGGAATCCACTGGGACAGGGGAGTGCCGCGTGCGCAATCTGAGCGTTGCGTCGCCCGGCGGGATCCTCGAATTCCATGCCTACAACCACCAGAACCACAAGCAGCACGCGGAGGCAGATTCGCGGGTGTTCTTCATGCGTACATTCCAGTCCGACGGGAACGTCGTTGATGTCGGTCGTGTGCTCGTCAAAGCGAGGAGTCAGAACATTCCTTGGGATGAGATGGCGCCGTTCTTCGACTGCGTGTTCACATTGAGAAAGCCGCAAGCGCTTGCCGGGCCCGGCGACTTCGTCGCCCGATAAGAAAAACACGCGTCAGAGTCGACTTTTCATGGAAAACGAGAGTCAGAGTCGACTTTGGCAACTTTGAATCGCGTAAGGGGTTCATGCGGTTGTAGGGTGTATCAAAGAAGCGTCGTACGAATTCTTCAGCATATCAAATGTCCGTGAACTGGTGCGACGCTTGATATGCAAAAATCTCAGAGCAGATGAAGGGAGATCATCATGATGCGGAGACTCATTATTTCGTTTTTGGTGCTGTCGCTCGTTGGGTGCGTGAGCACGAATGCCAATTACAGGCCAACCGCCATCGATATCAGCGAACCCCCTCTGGGACAGGTTGTGACTGCCGAGGTGGGAGGCACCATGCTGAGGCAAGGCAAATATGTCGAACACGACGCAATCTATCTGCAGGAGACCGTGAAGGTTGGTGTCTTCGGCGCCTATATCTTTTCCCGCGGCTATTACCTCCGCGAAGGTGAAGACAGTAAGAACGAGTTCTATTATCCGGAAAACAGCCCGGAAGGCGGGCGCGTCGACAAAAGTGCTTTGGCCGATCCATACAAGACAATGATGGTGGTCAAAGGGCAGGACACGATCTGCGGTGTTTCTGTCCTCAATGCGCGGGTGTGCGAAAAGAATGTCAGATTCGAGAGGGTCAGGCGGCCTGCGTTGGTTTCAGACGGTTTTCAACAGACCCTTCTGTACAGTGGGCGCATTGGCAACAAAATCAATATTTCCTACCGCGAGTTCTCCAATAACACCGCCCGGCCGGCTTTCAATAATGATGTGGAGTATGATCTGGGCGAGTCGATGACGATTGGCTACAAGGGCGCAGAAATCGAAATCATCGAGGCTACGAACAGAATGATCAAATACAGAGTCATACGAAATTTCAATCAAGCTGTTCAATGAGCGCGTAAGTCCGCACGGTGGACTCGCGCGATGCATCGTAGAGGGGGTGCGCAGAAAACCCCGCCATTCTGCATCGGGCCCGCGCCGACCCTCAACGCAAGACAGCAACGGCCGCCCCATCGCGGCTGTTTGCTTTTTGGAAAAACACGGGTAAGCGTCGACTTTCCATGTGATGTGCCCTGCGACGCTTTGGAATCGACGCCGAAGGAGGCATTGGATGCGGCAGGAGTTGCTGACATACGCAGAAGTGGATCGACGCATTGAGGCGCTGCCTGAGGGACCGGTCGCCGCTATGCGTCGTCCGCCATGGATGGTGTGGCTGGATCGTCTGGGCTACGTTGGCGTGTTAGTGGGCCTTATGCCTGCCTTGATCGTCCAGTTTCTGAAGCCTGCTGCGTGGATGGTGTCTGTGGCTCTTGTCGGGCTGGCGCTAACTGCGGTTGGTTTCCTTCCCGTGCTCGTACGCGATCTGTCGGTACTGCTTCGGTCCATCGGCCGTGCTCGCGAAGAGTTCATTCGGCAATGGGATCACGATTTCGTCGCGTTCGAGGGCCTGCTGGCCTGGTTGACTGCATTCCCGCGCGATGTACTGGAGCATCGGCTACGCTTCGCACAGGCCGCGCAAACGCGAATCGCCACCAAGATGGGTTTGATCTACGGCGGCGCGGATCGGCTGGGAATGGTCCCGCTGATCGCTGCGATGTATGTGCAGTTTGACGCCTTTTCGACGGTCGACTTCGATATACCGTTGTGGAAGATTTTTGTCGGTTTTTTCGCCTTGATTGTGTACGCTGCCGCGTTCCAGGTGTCTCGTGTGCGCCTGCGGCTGGAGTTACACGCCGCGCTGCTGACGGAGGCGCTCGAGAGAAAGTCCACGTAAAGAAAAATGGGAGCGCGTAGGGTGGGGTGAGCGCAGCGATGCCCACCCGAACCACCCGCACGCTTCAACATATCCCGCCGGCTTGATCGCTCCGATCGATGCTTTCCTCGTCGGACAGGGCGGGATGGTGGGCATCGCTGCGCTCACCCCACCCTACCGTTGCGCCGGGTGGTGTTTTTCCTGCGGGGAAGGGCGGGGTTTTCCGATGGCGGCCGATGGTGGCGGGCGGCAGGCTTGCGGTATGCCCGACTATCGACGCTTGTGGGTGCCCGGCGGCACCTATTTCTTCACGGTGAATCTGGCCGATCGTTCGCGTCGGCTATTGGTGGACAACATCGATGCCTTGCATATGGGCGTAGCGTCCGTGCGCGTCGCGCATCCATTCGAGACCGTCGCATGGTGCGTGTTGCCGGATCATCTGCATGTGGTCTGGACCTTGCCGCGTGGGGATGACGATTTCGCGACGCGCTGGATGCTGATCAAGGCGCAATTTTCACGTCGTATCGAAAGCGGCGAACGGTTGTCGGCGTCGCGATGCAAGCATCGGGAACGCGGTATCTGGCAACGCCGCTTTTGGGAACACATGATCCGCGACGAACGCGATCTGCGGAATCACATCGACTACATCCACTTCAATCCGGTGAAGCATGGCATGGTGGCGCGCGTCGCCGACTGGCCGTATTCGTCCTTCCATCGATTCGTGCGCCAGGGGCGATTGCCCGCGGACTGGACCGGATGATCGAGACCCGACTTCCAACGCACAAGGTAGACGCGTAGGGTGCGGAGGTCGTCGGCATGCTTCGTGCATGGATTGATCGCATCCGCCCCGCGGGTTACAACCCTTCAGCACGACCGACACGGGCGCGACGCGCCCCGGGTTTCGATGCCGCATCCCGAACAAGGACAGGAGCAGACATGATCCATCGCAACACCATCGCGTTCGCGGGCATGCTCGCGGCGCTGGCGTCCGCCGCAGGCGCGACCGCGCAGGCGCAATCGGTGCCCGACGTGGGCGAACGCGGTGCGATGAGCTCGGTGCAGGCGACCGCCTGCGTGCCGCCGTCGCCGGTCAACGATCGCTACAACCACTGCGGCTGGGGCGTGTGGCGGCTGGAAACGCAGCGGACGGCGGTGATCGCCACGCTGGCGGAAGCGGCCAGCTACCTGATCTGCCGCGAGATGGTCGATGCCGCCGAGCCGGGCGGCTACCCGATCACCATCGAGGCCGACGGCGTGGTGATCTCGACCGGGACGCCCGCCGCGGCGGCAGGGCACGCGCCCGGAGGCTGCTTTCTGGTCTCGGGCAAGAAGATCGTGCTCAACGGCGCGGCCAAGCCGCTGAAGCCGGTCAACGGCTATTACATCCGCCTGGGCGCGCTGCCCTGGTCGAACGCGGTGTCGTGGCAGGCGCGGAAGCTGGCGGCGGCCAGTGCGGATCGCACGCTGCTGGCGCGTTTCCCGCAGCAACGCCTGCTGCGCGTGTGCTTCGGCAGCTACAACGTGCTGGGCAATCCGCCGCCGTACATCCGCGACTACCGTCTCTGGGCCGACAGCGGACACGTCGTCGCGCGCGGGTCGGAAGTCGCCGTGTTCAACTTCGGCAGTTGCACCGATGTGTCCGCGTCGCTGCTGGCGGTGGAGCCGCAGTGGGCTGCGGGCGTCGATGTCGGCCAGGGACGGCTGGTGTTCTGAAACGAGGTTCGCGGTGGCGTGCCTGTCGCGACGATGGGCCGATGCCGACGCTGCGCGGTCAACCGCTTCGATGCGCAGTGATGATGGCGCCGCCGTCGGCGGCGCCATCATCATCACCGCAGCGACAGGCTAGAACAGCGTGACCGTACAGGCGCCGAGGTAGGCGCGGGCGCCGTAGAGCGCGCTGACCGGCGCGTTGGCGGCCACGACGGTCGGGCCCAGCGAGGTGTAGACGCGCCAGGGTGAGCCGGCCAGCGCCGACTGTGTCGCATAAGTGCTGCCCGCGTAGCTGATCTGGCGGACATGACGCAGCGGGCCGTAGCCGCTGGGATACGTCCAGTACTTCACCTGCGCCGTGCCGCTGGCGCATGCGGCGCTGCTGGCGAGATCGTTGGTGGTGAACCACGATGTCTGCGCATTGGCGCCTTCGCGGGAAAAGCTGAAGTGGATGTGGTCGTAATGCGGGCCGCAGGTGGGACAACTGCGGAAGCCGCCGGGTTGATCGGAGGACCAGATCGAATCCTTCCAGATGATTTCGATGATGCCGAGGCGGCGCGCCTTTGAATGCCGATTGCCGTATTCGTCGGTCGCGAGGATCCAGTCGACGATGGCCTGCGCGCGGGGCTCGCTGGCGTTGACGTAGAAATCGAGCGCCCGGCCTTCGCGATGATAAGAGGTCGCGCTGACGTTGCAGGGCCGGCCGATGTGCCAGTTGGGGTTGTACTGATTGGGCGCGCCGAACCAGAAGCCCAGCAAGCCGCGCAGCCGGTCTGGACCGGGCTTGTTGGTCGGATCGCAGAGCGGGGGATATTGATTGCGCGCCGGATACGGTTCGAGATTGTTCGGCGGATAGGGCCATCCCAGTTCGTAGACTTCGGCTTTCGCCGGTGTCGCGATGCCTGCGAGCGTGAAGGACAGCGTTGCCGCGATGAGCGGAAATTTGAATGGCGTCATGTTCGTATTCTCCCTGTCGTGATCGACGCCAAGAGTGGTACGCCAGCCATCATTAAACTTTCGATAACGTTTCGTGAAGCCGATGCCCGGTCCGGGCAGAGCGCGCAGGGCGGGCTTGCGCCCGCACTGTGGCGTTGAAGTCATCCGGTGCGAACGCCATCCTGCGCGCGCAGGCTCTCGATGTCGCGGATGGGCGGTGCGCCGAACATGCGCGCATATTCCCGGCTGAACTGCGAGACGCTCTGGTAGCCGACGCGATAGGCGACGCTCTGCGCGTCCATCTTCCCGGCGATGAGCAGATGCCGGGCTTCGGTGAGCCGCAGGCGCTTCTGGTACTGCACCGGGCTCATCGCGGTCACGGCCTTGAAATGCTGGTGGAACGAGGACGGACTCATGTTCGCCATCTCGGCCAGCTCCTCCACGCGGACCGGTTCCGCGATCTTCGTCCTGATGCGCCGGATGATCTGTCCGATCCTGTAGGTCCTGCTGCCGGTCATGGCCATCTGCGCGATCGCGCGACCGTAGGGGCTGTTGAGCACGCGATAGTGGAATTCGCGCAGCACCAGCGGTGCGAGCACGGGGATGTCGCGCGGGGCATCGAGCAGCCGCGCCAGTCGCAACGCCGATGCCAGCATGTCCGCATCCATTTCGCCCACGAACAGACCGCGCGTCGTTTCGGCGCGGGTCCAGCCGACGTCGTCCGATTGCGCGATGAGGTCGGCCAGGGTCCGCGCATCGAGATCGATGGCCAGGCACAGATAAGGCGCCTCGCGCGAGGCTTCGACCACCTGGCCCACCAGCGGCAGGTCCACGGAAACGGCGAGGAACTGCGGCGGTGCATACCGGTAGATCTCGTCTTCCAGCAGCACCTGCTTGGCGCCCTGGACGATCACGCAGATGGACGGCTGGTAGACGCTCGGCAACTGCATCTGCCGCACGGACAGGCGGATGCAGTGGAGGCCGTCGATGGGCGTGCGGTGCATCCCGTCACCGTTGGAGTGGCGATCGATCAGTCCCCCGAGCGCGTGCAGGTCGGGCGCCATCAAGTGATTGATTTCGTTTGCCATGTGCGAGCGATGGTACGTCCGTGCCGACCGTGCTTCAACGTCGGGGCTCAGGAATCTGGAGGATTGTGCAATCAGTCCGGAGGTCCGGGTATCCCGGGCGCGGGCCGTCGCGACCAGACTTCCTGCCACGCGAATGACGCGGAACATTCAACCGAGGAGCAAGCATATGTCCAAGATCGTTCTCATCGCCGGCGCAAGCAGCGGGATTGGTGAAGCCACCGCCCGGACCCTGGCGAAGCACGGCCACCGCGTGGTGCTCGGTGCGCGACGCACCGACCGCCTGGAGAAGATCGTCGCGGAGATCCGGGCCGACGGCGGTACCGCGGAGTATTCCAGACTGGATGTCGCGGACCTCGCGAGCACGCGCGCGTTCGCGGCCTTCGCCCGCGACAGGTTCGGAAGGATCGACGTGATGTTCAACAATGCCGGCGTGATGCCCGTGTCGCCGATGAACGCGCTGAAGACGGACGAGTGGGACCGCATCGTCGACATCAACATCAAGGGCGTCCTGAACGGCATCGCCGCGGTCCTGCCCGTGATGGAAGCGCAGGGCGGCGGGCACATCATCAGCACTGCATCCACCGGTGCCCATGCCGTGGGCGGGCAATTCGGCGTGTACTGCGCCAGCAAGTACGCGGTGCGGGCGATCATGGAAGGGCTGCGCCAGGAAATGACGCACATCCGGGTGACCACGCTCTCGCCGGGCGTCACCGAATCCGAACTGGGCCACGACATCTCGGTGGACGACACCGCGACCGCGGTCAGGCAACTGCGCAGCATCGCGCTGGACGTGAATGCGGTCGCGAACGCCGTGCACTACATCATCTCGCAGCCGGTCGACGTGGATGTCGGCGAGATCATCATCCGCTCGGTGCGCAGCGCCGGGCATGCGTTCTGAGGAAGGCGTGATTGAGGTGACCCGGGTCACCAGGAGACTCGGGTCAGGGTCGACTTGCAGGGCTGCGATCCGCGAGGTTCGCAGCCCCGGGAATGCGGGATCAGCGCGTCGCGTCGCAGGCGGTGGGCATGGCGGCGACGGGCGCGGCGCCCTGCTGCGTTCCTGCGGCCCAGGCGTAGATCAGCAGGCCGGCGACCGCCATGGCGGCGCCGACGTAGCCGGTGGACGTCCAGCCGAAGCCGGCGCTGATCGCCATGCCGCCCAGCCAGGGACCGATCGCGTTGGCGGTGTTGAACGCGGCATGGTGCGATGCGGCCGCGAGGGTCTGCGCATCGCCCGCTACGTCCATCAGATGCGACTGCAGGATCGGGCCTAGCGCGCCCATCAGGCCGATCGACACCGTCGCCAACAGGATCGTCGGCAGCGTGCCGGCCATCCATGGGAAGAGCAGCAGCATCGCCGTGGCCCAGGCCAGCACCATCCACGCGCCGCGCAAGCGGAAGCGGTCGGACAGCCAGCCGCCGACGAAGTTGCCGATCACGCCGCCGACGCCGAAGCCGGCCAGGCCCAGCGGAATCCAGGCCGGTGCCACGTCCGTCACTTCCAGCATCGTCGGCGCGAGATAGCTGAAGACCGAGAACATGCCGGCGAAACCGATCGCGCCGATCCCCAGCGCCTGCCACACCGGCAACCGGTTGAAGGCGCGCAGTTCGTCCAGCGGCCTGGCCTTGGGCCCGTCGATGCCGGCGGGCAGCCAGATTGCCAGCAGCATGGCGGTGGCCAGTGCGATGAGCGCGACGAAGGCGAACACCCAGCGCCAATCGATGATCTGTCCCAGCCACGTGGCCAGCGGATTGCCGATCAGGATGGCCAGGGTCAGGCCGAGCATCACCAGGCTGATCGCGCGGCCGCGCTTGTCCGGCGGACTGATCGCCACCGCCGTCAGGGCGGCGACGCCGAAGTACGCGCCGTGCGGCAGGCCGGCGATGAAGCGGAATACCAACAGGCTTTCGTAGGTTGGCCCCAGTGCGCTGGCCAGATTGCCCAGCGCGTAGAACCCCATCAGTGCCAGCAGCAGGGTCTTGCGCTGCCAGCCCGCGCCCAGGATCGCCAGCAGCGGTGCGCCCACCACCACGCCGAGCGCATAGGCGCTGATCAGGTGCCCGACCTGCGGTTCGGTGACGCCGAGGGCGATCACCATGTTGGGCATCAACCCCATGCCGGCGAATTCGCTGGTGCCGATGGCGAAACCGCCCAGCGTCAGCCCGAACAGGATCAGGCCGACCTGACGCGGGGTCAGGTCTCCGGCGACGGCGGAGGAGGAAACGGAAGGCGGTGCGACATCCATGCGGCATTGTGCTGCACTGCAGCATCCGCGGTCGACGCCGGTTCTGGAACACTGAGGGTGCGGCGTCCGGTCGTTGCGGGCGGCCGTGGGAATGCGGCCGGACAGGAAGCGGACAACGCTGGCGCTCCCGTTGGCTGGAACCCCGAGCAACGGCCCCTTTCCGGAAACCCGGAAACCGGGTCTTGCCCGTTAGGATCGAAGCACGCTCACCGAGGTCGACGAACATGCGAAAACTGCTGCTCCTGGTCGCGCTCTGCATTCCCCTGCTGGCCTCGGCTACGTCCGTTGCGCCGAAGTCGCTGGAAGCGATCGTCCGCGATGCAGACCATGTGATCGTCGCGACCGTCGTCGAAGTCGACATGATCGATGGCAAGGGCCGGCCGGTGCGCGACCCGAGGGCGCGCACGGGACCGGGCCTCGAGAACCGGATGCGCTTCCGCCTCGCGGTCGAAGAGGTCCTGTTCACGCGCGAAAGGAAACTGCCGGCCACTCTGCTGGTGCCGCTGTGGCAGATGTGGCATTACCAGCTCGACCACATGCAACACCAGGTCACCGGCTCGAAAGGGATTTTTCTGCTGAAGGGCGGGGACTTCCAGCCCGCCTACCACGTCCAGTTCCAGCGCGATCTCGACGAACGCGCCGAGATCGAGCGGCTGCTCCGCGCCCGAACGCCTTGATCCGCGGGCGCGGAACGAGCGGAACCGCCGCATCGAGGCGAGATGCCCGACATCGGCAAGATGTCCTGACGGATGAGGCCTTCGGCTTATGCGCCCTGCGGATCGAATCGCTCGCTCGTGTCCATGCGGATGTTGCGCAGGTGCGCGGTCGCGAGATGCGAGGCGTAGCGGTGTTCGGCGAAATAGCCGATCAGCAGCGAGCGTCTGCGCGCGCCGCTCCGGTTGAGGCTGCCGGCGTGCAGCAGATCGGCATCGAACACGAGGATGTCGCCCGCGTGACCCGCGAGTTGCACGCAGCGCGATTCGTCGGCGAGGTCGGGCGGCGGCGCGTCCGGCGCGGAGCGATGCGTGCCGGGGACGAGGCGCGTCGCGCCGTTGTCGGGGCCGTAGTCGTCGAAAAAGACCAGCGCGTTGACCGTGTCGCCGGGCCGATCCGCGGAGAAGTCGCGATGCAGGCCCTGCTGGCCGCCGCCCGCCAGCGGCTCGCGGCCCTCGACCTGGGCGAGGAAGAACCGCTCGCCGATCAGCGCGCCGACCGCGGCCAGCAACGACGGCAACCGGCAGACGGCCTGCACCTTCGGATCGAGATCCAGTTGCGAATGGCGCCAGTCCGCGCCGCGCGGCACCGGCCAGCGGTCCGACGGCATCACGCCCGCATCGAACGTGTCGCGAAGCGCGTCCAGCCATTCGGCCGGGACCGCGCGCTGCAGCAACGCATAGCCGTCGCGATGGAGTTGTTGGCGGTCGATCATGGGGGCGTCGATGGCGGTGTCGATGGCATTCTCGGATGCGCGATGTTGTACCGGGTCTTCGCCGGAAAGGACAGCGTCGGGAGGCGCGATTGCGCCGCGTCTTCGGGCGGCGGTATATTCCGGGCGCGCATGGCCGCCATCGGATTGGAGCCGATGCGCGATGCCGCGGGAGGTGCCCATCGGTTCACGCCATCGAACCGCGCCATCGAACCGCGCCATCGATGCAAGGCGACACGGCAAGGCAATACGGCAAAGCAACATGCAACAGGGGGCGCCGATCCACGGGACAACCGTGATCGAACACGCCGAAGCGCAGACACGGAATCGACAGGCCGACGATGTCGTCGCGCCTCGAAACGCCACGCACAGGGAGCCGGTGATGAGCAAGACGCTGCACACGAATGTTCTGCAGGCCGCGGATGGATGGACGGTCGCCGCGAATCTGTCGTTTTCCGACGGGCCCGATGTGGACCGCACGGTCTGGACCAGTCCGCACTGGATCTCGAGCAGCGACAACCCTTCGTTTCTCGGACGGACCGCGCTCCGCAACCTGCCCGACTTCGGCATTCCGCTGGGCTGCGTGCCGGTGGCCAACGGACGCGCGCAGCTGATCCTCAGTTCCTGGAATCCGCGCGATCCGGACAACACCTCGTTTCTCGGCGCGCAGATCAGCACGCGCGAGAAATGGGGACTGGGCAGTTACGAGAAGGTCGCGTTCCAGGCGCGGGTGCGTTGCCCGTTCGGCATGCCGGGCGGTGCCGTGGCGTCGCTGTTCAGCTACAACCTGCTGTCGACCGATCCGTTCCAGCACGACGAGATCGACTTCGAGTTCGCCTCGAACTTCTGGCAGGGCGTGCACGAAGCGATCAACACCAATGTCTACATCGACGACAATGCCGGCATCGATCAGGTCGTGCCGACCACGGTCGATTTTTCCGGCCCGATCGACTTCATGATCGTCTGGTCGTCCGAGGACATCCGCTGGTACATCAACGATGCGCTCGTGCGCACCGAGACCAGCGTGCCGCAGTCGGACATGAGCCTCACCCTGAATTTCTGGGTGCCGGGCAGCGACTGGGGCTGGGCCTACAACGCGGATCTGCAGGCGGCCGCGGCGCCCGGCACCCAGTGGATCTACGAAGTGTACTGGGCCAACGTCTACGTCCAGGGCGCGAAGGGCGGGTAGGCGCACGCCGTCCGCGCGGAGCGACGTTCCGCGCGGCGCCGATGTCGGCGGGATCGGGCCGCGCGGTCGCAGCCTGCGGCCGTGGCATGCCACCACGGCATGCCAAAGTTTCCAGCGTTGGACGCCGGCCGTCGCAAAGCCTGCACGCCCGCGGTATCTTCCCGCATCGATTCCCACTGGAGCCATTGCATGCGCATGTTCGCCGTTCTCGCCCTGTTGACCTTCGCCGCGGCCGTCCAGGCCGGCGACGCCAGGCCTTATGGCAAGCCGCTGCCGGAAGGCGCATCCACGCCGATCGCGCAGGCGGTCGCCCAGTTCGATGCGCATGCGGGCAAGCCCGCGCGCTTCAGCGGACGCATCGCCGAAGTCTGCCAGGCCGAAGGCTGCTGGATGGTGCTGGAGGACGACGGCCAGACCGCGCGGGTGATGTTCGGCGACCATGCGTTCCAGATTCCGAAGGACAGCGCCGGCCGCGCCGAAGTCCATGGCGTGCTGTCGCGCAAGCAGCTCACCCCGGCCCAGATCAAGCACCTGGAAGAAGACAGCAAGGGCCTGCCGGTGTCCCCGGTCGAGTACCGCATCCTCGCCGACGGCTTGGTGCTGCAGGCGCCGTGAGCGGCAGCGCCACCCAGGCTCGATGACATCATCTGGATGGCATCATGCTGCGACAGGCCGGATCAGGGGGCGGTTCGATGACGCAGGATTTCCAGGACATCACGTTCAACCGCAATCACAGGCAGGAGAGCGCCGCGAGGGAGGCGGCGATCGGATTGCGGTACGTGATCGCCGCAATCGCGATGAACATCGTCGTGATCGTGCTTGCGCTCGTCGTCGAAGCCAGCTCGATGGACGGTGCCGGCATCCTGGCGCTGCCGGTCGCGATCCTCGCGATCTGCGCCTTCGGCTGCGGCGCATACGGCATCTATTCGATGCTCGATGCGCTCGGCTGGTCCGGCTTCGCCAGCGCCTTCGTCATCGCGTCGTTGCTGGTGCCGTATTTCAAGCTGGTCACGCTGATCGTCGTCTCGGTGCTGGCGCTGAATCTTGTCCGCAACAACGGATTCGGCTTCCGGTTGTTCGGTCCGCTGAAAAAGCGATGATCCGCCGGCCGGGGGCGACCCGGCCGTGCGATGCGATGCGTTCCTATCGAGGAGATGCGTGTCATGGAAGAAGCGCCGAACCCCCGCGATCTGTTGTTCGTCGGAACCTATGGTCACGTGAGGGCCATCGACAAGCGGACCGGCGAAGATCGATGGCAGACCAGTCTACCGGCCACCGGCTACGAAACCGTCAGTGTGCTGTGCGAAGGCTTCCGGGTCTTCGCGGGGTCGAAGGGCTATGTCTTCGCGCTGGATGCGAGAACCGGCGAGATTCTGTGGACCAATGGCCTGTCAGGCCTGGGCCACAACGACATGAGTCTGGCGGTGCAGACCGCATGCGCGGAGCCGCCGCCGCTTCCGCCGCTGTCGACGGAGCGGGAGGATGCCGACATTTCCGCCGAGTTCGACGGTGAGGTCGAGGCGATCGACGAACCCGGGAAGGCATGATCCGCGGGAAGATGCAGGCATCCGCCGGTCGTCGTGACGGAGCGCCTGCGCACCTATAATCCGCATTCCGGGCGCGTGTCGCCCCTCCTGCCGGGTTCGACATGATGATTTCCGCTTCGGTGCCGCGCACGCTCCGGGTGCTGCTGGCGTCCGCGCTGGTGGCGTTCGCGATTCCCGGATCCGCGGCGCGCGCCGAATCGATGACCGCCGTCGACGCGAAATCGACGCAGCCGTCCAACGAGAAAGGCCTCGTCCGGTCGCCCGCCGGCGCGCCCGGCGGCACCACGCGGGTGGTGCGGGTCGGCGACAAGACCCTGATCGTCCCGATGCCCGAAGGCTACGTGGCGATGGAGGATTTCGATCCGCAGATGCGCGGCCTGCTGGAGGATGCGAAGCCGGCGGACATGCTGTTGCTGGACATGCTGCTGCATGCCGAGGATCTGAATCTCGAACCGTCCGAATACGGCCGCCATGTGTCGATCGAGTTCTATACCAAGAAGGGTCTGGAGAACGTCGAGCTCGACGCGAAATCCTGGACGCAGGCCAGGCCCCTGATCGCCGGCAAGCTGCGCCGCATCGATCTGTCCCCGAAGCTCGCCGACCGGGACGACCGCATCAACGAGGCCTTCGCCGCCCGCTTCGGCGATGGCATCCGCTTCGAACAGGGCAAGCCCGGCGAACAGGTCGTCTATCGCGAAGACGAGCGGACGATCCGCATGTATCTGGTGCTGCCGATGCAGCAGACGCTGAACGGCGAAACCTATCAGGTCGAGGAAGTCCGGCTGGTGACGTTGACCCGCATGCGCAGCCGGATGGTCGGCGTCGGCGCCTCGCTGGAGTTTCCGGCCGGCAAGGCCGATATCGGCGAAGCGGTGAAACAGCTGGATGCGTTCGTCGACGCGCTGTTGAAGCTCAATCCGGCGACGTGAGGCCGCTTCGGAAGGATCGAGGCCATCCGGTGCGGCCTCGATCGCGGTGATGCGGATCGACGACAGGGACGACCGAGGGTGTCCGATCCGTCGCCGCGGGCGTCACCCCGCGGCGATGCAGTCCTGCACCAGCGGGTGCAGCGTGCGCAGCACGTCATCCCTCGCCGAGTGGATGAAGAAATGGCCGTCCTCGAAAACGTGCAGCGCGGGCGTGTCCCGGAAATAGCGGTCCCATTGGCGCAACGCATCCAGCGGCACGTCGGCGTCCCGGGTGCCTCCCAGCAGGGTGGCGCGGCAGGGCAGCGGCGGTACCGGCTCGTGGCGGTAGGTGTCGCTCAGCGAGAGGTCGGCGCGGAGGGTCGGCAGCACGATCTCGAGCAGTTCCGGATTGGCGAGGATTTCCGGTGGCGTGCCGTTGAGGTTGCGCAGCTTCTCGATCAGCTGCGGCGTGGGCAGATCGTGCAGGATCTCGCTGCGGGGGATGTGCGGCGGACGTTTCGCCGACAGCACCAGATGCCGCGGCAGCGGCATGCCGCGCTTCGCCAGTTCGACCGCGAGCGCGTAGCCGATCAGCGCGCCGTTGCTGTGGCCGAAGAACAGGCAGGGCCGGTCCATGAGCGGCGCGACGAGATCGGCCAGCAGCGTGCTCAGTTGCGCGAGCGAAGCGATCGGGGCCACGTTGTAGCGTGCGCCGCGACCGGGGAGCTGCAGTGCGAGCACTTCGGCCGATGCGGGCAGCGCCGCGTGCCAGCCGCGATAGATCGCGCCGCCGCCGCCGGCGTAGGGAAAACAGAAGACGCGGCACTGCGTCGATTGCGGCCGGACTTCGCGGAGGAACCAGTCCGATGGGTTGTTGATCGCCGGGGTGATGATCGCGGACATCCTGTTGTCGTGTTCGAACGTGGGGAAAGCCATGCTAACGGATGCGCGGCTGCCGCACATCGGGCATGGCGACAGCGCCGGGCCGCGACCGCTGCGGTCGCCGCATGTGCGACGGGACGATCATGTCGTCGATATTGCGGGGATGTTGCAATGCCGCATCGCTGGCGGCATCGCGCGTCGTGTTGACCGTCGCAGGACAACACGCTAGCGTACGGCGCGGCAAGGAACGGCCCCCACACGGTCCGAACGCCCCCAAGGTTGTCCGTTTTCCCTGACGGAAGCTCCGGCTTCCGCCGGCACTACCTCTTTACAAGGATGCAAGTCATGACCCACCGATTCGGCAAGAACGCACTTGCGCTGTTTTCGACCCTCGCCCTGCTCGCCGTCGGCGCGCCGGCCATGGCCAATACGCTGAACCAGAACGTGTCCTGGACCATCGATCGCGCGGGCACCACCGCGAAGTATCGCGTCGTCGCCTATGGCGATTCGATCTACGCCGGTTACAACGGCTCCATTTCCAACGCCGCGAAGTATTCGGCGCCCACGGTCGACGCCGAATACCTGGCGGCGCTGTGGAATGCGGACATCGAAAGCGTGCGCCGCGCCAAGTCCGGTGCGATCGCATCCGACGTCTACAACAACAAGATCGTGGCCGAGCGTTCGTACATGCAGGCCGCGTCGACCCGCGTGGTCACTTTCGAAATGTGCGGCAACGACGGCCTGCAGGCGCGCACCAGCTTCAAGGGCCAGACCGGCACCTGCAACTACAGCGTGCTCACCACCGCGGTGAACAACTGCAAGACCTACGTCGCTTCGGCGATGGATTACATCAACGCCAACGCCTATTCCGGCGTGAAGCTGAAGGTCATCGCCAACCTGTACTACCCCGGCTACAACGCCGACAACGTGCAGAGCTCGTGCAACGATCCGACCACCGGCGCCAAGGTCAATCTGCGCGACAAGTTCCTGCCGGCGATCGCGCAGATGAACTACTGGATGTGCGAATACGCCCGCCAGAAGGGCTTCAAGTGCGTCGACAACTTCGCCGAGTACATGGGCGCCGACTACGACAGCAACGGCGACGGCCAGATCGATTCGAACGCGCTGAAGTACGTCGCCGGCGAGAGCGAATCCAGCTATCTGACCCGCATCACCTCGACCCTGAAGCCGACCCTGCGCGACGCGAACACGCACTTCGTGTCCTCGTCCAGCAGCTACGACTACATCCAGTCGGACGACGTGCATCCGACCTACACCGGCGGCACCGTGTCCGCGGGGCTGTGGGGCGGCACCACCGGCACCGGCGCGGCGCGCTACACCTCGTTCACCAACGGCCGCAGCCCGATCTGGAACCAGTACGGCCACGAGCGCATGGGCTGGTCGTTGTCGACCCACAGCCCGGCGGCGCCCTGATCGCGCCACCGGCACAGTCAGGACGCAGTTCCCGGACACGGCGATGGCTGACGATCGCGACCATGGCCCCCCCCCGTCGTCCCGCAAGGACGACGAGGGGGTGCGCGTGTCCGGACGCGCGGGCGGCGGTCGCCGCCCCGCGCTGTTGTACAAGGCGCTCGCGCTGGTGCTGGCGGGCGGCTGCGCGGTCTATGTCGTCAAAACGCTTCACCAGGAATCCAACGCGGCCGCCGATGCCGGCGGTGCCGCGCCCGCGGCCGATTCGCGGGTCGACGCGCGCACCGCTGCGTCGCCGCACCCTTCTTTCGCGTCGAATGCCGTGCCGCGCCGCGTGCTGACGCCGGGTTCGTCCGGGGCAGGCGACGGTACCGCCGACGGCCAGGATCTCGCGGCGTTCATTCCGCCGGGCGAAGAACCGACGATGGCGGAGGTCATCGACGAGTTGCACAAGGCCGGCATCCACACGGGACTCGGCGCGTTCAATCCGCCGGGCACCAGCCCGCCGCTGGTCGGGCTTGCCGTGCCGGAGGATTTCCCGCTGCCGGAAGGCTATGTCCGCCATTTCCAGGCGACCGACGATGGCCAGCGCATCGAACCGATCCTGATGTTCTCGCCCGATTTCGAATTCTTCGATGCCGCCGGGCGCCGCATTCCGATTCCCGCGAACCGCGTGGTGCCGCCGAACATGGCGCCACCCGGATTGACGGTCCGCCTGATCGAGATTCCGCCACCGCTGCTGACGCCGGGCCCCTCGATCTAGCATGGCCCGGCTTTCTCTCCCCGGCTGGCGCGCGCTGGCCGGCGTCGTCGCCACTGCGATTCTGTTCGGCCTCTATTCGCTGGGCGGTATCGGCCATCTGCTCGGTTTCGTCCTGCTCGTGCCCTGGCTGCTGGCGCTGGACGCGGGCCGCAGCGCGACCCGTGCCGCGTTGAGCGGAGGGGCGATGAGCGTCGCCTTCGTCGCGGCGGTACTCGCCTGGTTCGGCGTCGCCATCGCGACCTATACCGGCCTGCACGGCGCGATCGGCGTGCTGGTGGTGCTGGTGGCCGCGCCGCTGCTGCAGCCGCAGTTCATCGCCTTCGCGCTGGTGCGGCATCTGGCCGGGCGTCGCCATGGCCCGGTGCTGCGCGCGCTGGCGGGCGCAGCAGCGTGGGTGGCCGTCGAATGGCTGTATCCCAAGCTGTTGGGCGATACCTTCGGCCATGGCCTGGCGCCATCGCCGTGGCTGCGCCAGTTCGCCGATGTCGGCGGCGCGGCCGGCCTCACCTTCCTGCTGATCCTGATCAACGAAGCCGTCGCCGTCGCGATCGCGCGTCGGCGCGACGGCGCGCGCGCGATGGTCCGGCCGCTGGCGGTCGCCATCGCTACCGTCGCGCTGATGGCCGGCTACGGCGCGGTGCGCCTGTCGATGCTGGACACCGCGCCCGCGGCCGGCGAGAAGCCGCTGCGCATGGGCATGGTGCAGTCGAACATCGTCGACTACGACCGCCTGCGCCGCGAAATGGGCGCGTACGAAGTGGTCCGGCACGTGCTCGACACGCATTACGGGATGTCGCACGAGGCGGTCGAGCAGCACGGCGTGGATGCGCTACTGTGGTCGGAAACCGTGTATCCGACGACCTTCGGTCATCCCAAGAGCGAGGCCGGCGCCGAACTCGATCGCGAGATCCAGCACTTCATTTCCGCCGCCGGCGTGCCGCTGGTGTTCGGCACCTACGACATCGACGCGACCGGCGAATACAACGCCGCCAGCCTGCTCGAACCGGTGCCGGTGCCGCTGACGTTCTATCGCAAGACCCGGCTGTTCCTGCTCACCGAACACGTGCCGGTCTGGCTGGACGGGCCGACCCTGCGCGGCGCGCTGCCGTGGACCGGCACCTGGCGGCCGGGCGACGGCGCGCGCGTGTTTCCGCTGCGGCTCGCCGACGGGCGCGAGATCCCGGTGCTGCCGATGATCTGCCTGGACGATGTCGACACCGGGCTCGGGATCGACGGCGCGCGCCTCGGCGCGCGCGTGATCCTCGGGCTGTCGAACGATTCCTGGTTCACCGCGCATCCCGCCGGCGCGAACCTGCACCTCGCGGTCGCCACGTTCCGCAGCATCGAAACCCGCCTGCCGCAGCTGCGCGTGACCAGCAACGGCATCAGCGCCGCCATCGACGCGCGCGGCCAAGTCGTTGCCCGTACCGCGATGGGCGAACGCAAACTGCTGATCGGCGAAGTGGCGACGGGCGCACCGCCGACGACGCTGATGGTGCTCTGGGGCGACTGGGTCGGTCGCGCCGGCCTTGCGCTGTTGCTGCTGCTGTCGGTCTTTCCGGTGGTGGAGGCGCTGCGTCGACGCCGGGCGCGCGTCGCGACAACGCCCGCGCGGACGGATGCGCATGCGCGCATCGACGCGGTCGTGCTGACGCCGGGCTGGCGGATCGCGGCCGGCCTGCTGCGGTTGTTCGCCTGGTGCGGACTGGCGTGGATCGGCATCGAACTGTTGACCCTGCCCGATGCGCAGTCGAATCCGCTGACCCGGATCTGGCGGTTCGCCGGCCTGGTGCTCGCGCCGCTGGTCGCGGCCTGGGCGATCGCGCGCGCGTTCGTCGCGACCGTGCGCATCGAGGGCGATGCGCTGGTGCTGGAGCAGCGCGAGCGGCGCATCGAGATTCCGCTGGACAACATCGCCGCGGTGGAGCCGTGGTCGCTGCCGCTGCCCGCGGCCGGCGCGTGGCTGCGGCTGGCATCGGGTCGTCGCTGGTCGCACGGCATCGCACTGGCCGATGTGTCCGCCCTGATCGATGCCCTGATCGGCGCCGGCGCGCGCCCCGCGCTCGCGACGGCCCGGGCCGCACCCGCGGCGATGTTCGCGCGCGTGCGCAGCGCGGTGCCGCGCTGGCGGATCGATCATCCGCTGGCGAAATTCGTGCTGTTCCCGCTGGTCCCGGCGCTGCCCGCGTTCCGCCTGCACCAGCAGATCGCGTTCGGCGGCACCTTCGGCGAGTACTACACCTTCGGCCTGAAGGCCTACGTCATCGCGTTCCTGATCTGGTGGGCGTCCTGGGCGATCGGTCTGGCGCTGTTCGCGGCGGCGCTGCGGATCGTCGTCGAAGCGGGCACCGGGCTGTCGCTGCTGCTGCGCCGCGAACGCGCGGCCGGGGTCAGGGCCGCGCTCGAAACGGTCGCCCGCCTGCTGTTCTTCGTCGGCGTGCCCGCCTGGCTGCTGCTGCGCCTGCTGTCGGGCTGACGCATTCGCGAGAAGCGCTCGCCGCGAACGTCCTGCGGGTGTCGGTCGACATCCTCCGATCCCTCCATTCCCGGCGCGATGGCCGGACCCGCGGCCGGCCGCGCTGCGATTTCGCGTTTTGAAGCGGCGAAGACGCAGCGCAGCGCGCACAAGGAGCAGGACATGGGATTCGAAACACGGGCACTCGACGGTGGCGGTACGGTCAAGCTGGCGTCCTGGGAAGACCTCAAGCCACCGACCCACGGCAGCGACCTGCGGGACAAGGAGTGGAACGACAGCAAGCCGCGCACGGGCATGGCGTTCTACGAGTCCACCGTGCACTACATGCGCAACGACTGGGCGCGGGACAACATGAGCCCGCTGAGCGTGCAGGTGGACCAGCCGGTCCGGACCGACCATGGCTCGGGCGTGGTCGTCGATACGGTGGAACGGAAGAACCTGCTGCTGTTCCACAGCAAGGCCACCGACACCTGGCATACCGCCGAAGCGCTGGACATCGATCACGCGAGGGAATGGAAGAAGCATCTGGGCGACAAGGGCGTGAACAACTACGCCGATGCGCAGATGGCCTACAACGATGTCGACAACCTGCGGATGTTGCCGTCGGTGCACAACCGCTCGCGCGACAAGCTCGATACGCTGATCGAGACGCACGGCCTCGATTCGAAGCAGTTCCAGAAATGGCGCAAGGAGAACATCGACTTCGATCCCGGTGCGCGGCACCGCGAGTTCGACCCGGACGACGACGCGGTGGTCCGCCGCGCTTCGACCCGCGACACCGAATGGGGCGTCGACGACGGCCGCAAGGGGCTGACCTTCGACGCGCGGGTCAAGAGCATCTGGATGGACAACGAGCTGTCGAAACTGTACGTGACGTCGGTGCCCATCCACGACGAGGCCAACGGCAAGGACTACAGCGTGCCGCTGTTCCGCTGCCCGGCCACCCAGCAGCTCGTCACCCGCGACGCCTTCGACATCGATCACAAGCAGCCCTTTTCCGAGGTGCTGAAGGAGATGTGCGACGACAGCCTGAGCGGCAAGATCACCAAGGCCGAGGCGCTGGATGCGTACAACGACGTCGGCAACCTGCGCCTGGTCAGCCGCAGCGCGAATTCCTCGCACGAGTGGGAGCTGGATTCGCGCGGCGAATACGACAGTGACATCGATTTCGGCGTCGACGATACCCGCGGGATGCTCGACGACACGCCGCAGCCGCTGCGCATGAACGAGCCCGACCACCCGAACTACGCCATGTTCAAGAAGGCGCTGTCGGAGATGGAGACGATCGCGCCCGACACCTCCGGCATCACCCATCTGGAGCGCGAGAACGCCGCGTCGTCGCTGGTGCAGAGCGCGGTGGCCAAGGGCATGGACCGCATCGACGAGGTTGTCTTCAATCCGAAAAACCAGGAACTTCTGGCCGTGATGGGCGACCCGCCGCGGAACGGGGCCTATGCCGCGCTGTCGATGTCGGACGCCATCGACCGCACGCTGGAGCAGAACTCGGACGTGATCGCGGTGATGTCCAAACCGCACGGGCCGATGCTGCAGCAGGCGCTGCAGGAAATGCGCGAGAACCAGCGTTTCGTGATGACCCAGGCGCTGGACCTGCGCGACAAGGGCATCCTCGATTTCGAGTATCCGACGCAGACGGGCCAGAACAAGCCGCCGATGATGAGCAATCCTTCGCATCCGGATTACGGCGATTTCAAGACCGTCCGCGACTGGATCGACCGGGTCGATCCGGAGCGGCGCACGCTGCCGCAGGATGGTTATCGCGACAACCTCGCCGCGGCGACGGTGCTCGACGCCCGCAAGAACGGGTTGACGCACATCGACGGCGTGATGATGAACCAGGACAAGACCGGCGTGATCGCGGTGCAGGGCAACCTGCAGAATCTGTCCGATCCGTCCAACCACATCTCCGCGACGAACGTCTCGCGCGGTGCGCTGACCCCGGTGGACTACAGCACCCACAGCATGGACGAGGCGCGCAGGCTTG
Source organism: Lysobacter sp. (assembly GCA_011526085.1). Taxonomy (GTDB): domain Bacteria; phylum Pseudomonadota; class Gammaproteobacteria; order Xanthomonadales; family Xanthomonadaceae; genus Lysobacter_I; species Lysobacter_I hankyongensis. Next base: position 130,880 of record WYBC01000038.1, read on the forward strand.
CGCAGCAGCAGGCGCAGACGGTGCAGCAGCCGACGCAGCAACCGTCGGCGATGATCCATTGATGCCCATGGTGGGCGACGCCGGAAGCGATGCCGACACGCGGCGAACGCCGCTCCACGAAGGACGAACGATGCAACGATTGCTTCCCTCGGAACTGGCCTGGTATGCGACCGGCCGGTTCTACGCTGCAGAAGACGGCAGTCTCGCCGACTACGGCTATTTCCTGCATCTGCCGTTTCCGGGGTGCCCGTTGTTCGACGGGCCGCGCGGCGAAACGACCGCGTATTTCACCTTCGCCGCCAAACCCTTCTCCGATCGTCCGGTGGCGAACGGCGGGCTGTCGCTGGCGGTGGATCCGGTCGGCGAGTTCTCGTTGTACCTGCAGCGGCGGCCGGCCGGAAACTTCGACGATCCCGCCACCTTCGCCCAGGGCGATCGCATCGCCACGTTCCGCCGCACCAGCCTGGTGGTGGATACGACCGTGGCCGGCGGCAGCGCGGGCACCGCACTGCTGATCTCCAACGTGTTCTCGGCGCGGCTGATCGAAAGCCGCAGCTTCGCGTTCGATGGTCGGGAATACGATCTGGCGCATGCCGTCGGTCACGGCATCACCCAGTTCGGAATCGCCGCCACTGCGCCAATCGCGCCGCCGCCCCGTGGTTATACCTCGGTGGTGCCGTTCACCGGTTCGGCGATCGCGCTCGGCGCATAGCGCGCTCCGGCACGCCGTCGAAAACAGCCTGCGGGCGAAGTCATGGATGGCTGCGACTCGAAAAACGTCCGGGATGCGCGTATTTCAGCAACCCGCTGACGTCGCGGTGACGGCGCTTCACATCACCAGCGCCGCGGGCAGCGGCGCCGTACCGTTCCAGCGCTCGCGGCCGGCGAGCGCGGCGAGTTCGGCGTACCGTTCCAACGGGATCATCGCGGGTTCCCTCGAGTCGAAGTGTCGTCAGGAGCCAATGCGATCGGCATGACCGGACGGCCAGCGGGCCGCTCGTTTAACGACTGCCTGCGAGGCGCGCTGTAGCATGGGCCGATGATCGTCGCCCGCGTCCGCGCGTTCCTGCTCTGCGCCGCCGTGCTCGCCGCGTGTCCGGCCGATGCGGCGCAGCCCGTCGCCGCCCCGCGGCAGGTGCGGCATGCGCCCGTGCCGGTCGGCGCGCGCCCACCGTGCCCCGCACCGGCCGCGAAGCCGTCGACCCCCGCCGCAACCGCGAAGGCACCGGAGACCGCGCGCCCCGCGACGCGACGACCGGCTGCCGACCGCAGTCCCTACGGCGATGCCCATTACGCCGCGAGCGATCTCCAGCGCGAGATCGCGCGTCTCATCGCGCAGCAGGACTGCGTGGATCCCGCCGAGGGCGATCCCTTCGGCAGCCACGACGCATGGCGCCGCATCGATGCGAACGACGATGCCGGCGCGAAGGACGGCGACAAGAGCGCCGACAAGAACGCCGACAAGAACGCCGGCACGCCGTAGCCGGCGTCAGCCGATGGCGAGCGGCTGTTCGATCGCGATGACCAGGAATTCGGCCGGATGGGTGATGGCCAGCAGCACGTGGATGCGCAGGACGCCGTTGAGCAGATCGTCGGCGGTCATCGTCGTGCCGAGGCCGACCTGGACCGCGAACGCATCGCTGGCCTTCGCGCCCTGCAGCCCGCCCGCCTGCCAGAGGCCGGTGAGGAATTGTTCGATCGCGCCTTGTACATGGCCCCAGGTGTTGGCGTCGTTGGCGGCGAACACCAGCGCGCCCAGCCAGGCGCGGATCGACTGCTCGACCATGATCGCGGTGCGCCGCACCGGGAGGTAACGCCAGTCCTGGCTGTTGCCGTCGAGCGTGCGCGCGCCCCACAGCACCACGCCACGGCCGACGAACAGGCGGAATGCGTCGATCGATTTGCCGCTCACGGGATCGACGTTGAGCCCCGCCTGATCCTGGTCGTCGAGCCGGAGGGTCAGGTCCGCGACCATGGCCGGGACGACATTGGCCGGCGCGGTCCAGACGCCGGCGTCGGCGTCGACCCGCGCGAAGATCCCGGCCACCGCGCCGCTGGGCGGCAGCGTGCCGGCCTTGCGTTCCACGATGGCGACGAGCGCGGCGTAAGCCGGACTCGCGATCAGCAGCGCCTGATGATTCTTCGCGACATCGGGCGCGGTCCCCGCGGCGATGGCCTGCAGCAACTGTGCCGCCGCGGGGTTCGACATCGCGTCCGGGCTCAGCACCGGCAACAGCGAACGCGCGTCGCCGCCGTCGAAATCGGTGTAGTCCATCGTGCCGCTGCGCAGGGCGGTGATCAGGAACGGGTAATACGCTGCGCCCGTATCGAGCCCGATGTCGCCGGTCGACTGGCGGAAGGCGGCGATGTCCTGCGGCCAGGTCCGCGGATCGGGACGCCATCCGCCCTTCACGTCGAGCAGCGTCAGGCAGGTGCCCAGCGCCGCGCTCTGCGCGAGCAGCGCCTGGATCAGCGCGAGCGCGTCGGCGTCGGGCAACAGCGTCGCTTCGGGCACGACGTACAGCGTGACGTCGGTGCTCGTCTTCAATGCCGCGAGCGCGGCCTGCAGATCGGCGAGCCGCACGTTCGGATTGACCAGCGCGTTGACGAGCGCGGCCGCATGGCCCGAGGCGGCCCCGAACCGCCCGGCGGACACGATCCGCGCCTCCGTGCCGCCGTTCGCGAAGAACATCCGCACGCTGTCGCGCAGCCAGTACACGGTGCCCGGATCGGGCTCGACCGTGCAGCTCACGCTGCCGACCGCATCGACAGCGTCGTCGTCGTTCCCGTCGTCGGCGGGCGGCGACGACAGCACCGTCACCCGATAGCGCGGCGCCTGCGGCCGGGTCCCGGGCGGGCCGGTGAAGATCGCGTCGAACTCCGCCATCGAGCCGATCTTCACGGGCACGCAGGTGCAGTCCGTGCCGTCGAGCGTCGCCTGTGCGGTGTAGCCGATGAAGGCGGGAATCGCGGCCGCCACCGCGACGATGCCGCCGGGAAGACTCTCGTCGATCCTGCTGCGGATGCCGGTCGTTGCGTTCATCCTGTCGTCCCCCGTGTCCATCGCGGTCTGCGTCGCCGGGCAGGATAGCCGGCAGGCGCGGCGCTGCCCATGCCCGCAGCCGCGGTTGCGGGGCCGCGACGGCCATCGCACACTGTGCGCCGGTCGCGGCGCGATCGATCCACCGCAGGCGAAGGAGTCGCGACATGGGCGGCGTGAACGAGAAGACCCTCAACAACGGCAACAAGGTCCATCTGGCGAGCTGGGAGCATCTGACGCCGCCGGACCATGGCCTGGATCTGCGATCGAAGACCTGGAACGACAGCAGTCCGCGCAAGGACATGCGGTTCTACGATTCCACCGTCGAATACATGCGCAACGACTGGGCGACCCAGAACATGCGCACGGTGCACGCGACGCTCGGCGGCAAACAGGTGCTGCTGTTCCACAGTCCGACCACCGATACCTGGCATACCACCGACGCGCTCGACATCGACCACAAGACGCCGTGGAAGCAGCATCTGCTCGGCCTCGGCGTGAACAACGGCGCCGACGCGCTGATGGCCTACAACGATGTCGGCAACCTGCGCATGCTGCCGTCCGTGCACAACCGCGCCCGCGACAGCGCCGACGACCTTCTGCGCAAGCATGGGCAGGATTCCCCGCAGTGGAAGGAGTGGGTCAAGGAGCGCTTCGCGTTCGACAACAGCATCCAGATCCGCGATTTCGATCCCGAGACCGATGGCGCGCGGCGCACCAAGACCACGCTCAACCAGACCTGGACCGAGGAGAACACCCGCTCCGAACTGAAATTCGACAAGAAGGTGGTCGAGCAGTGGTTCGAGAGCGAGCTGAAGCGGCAGTACGCCGGCAGCGTCAACATCACCAGCGACGACGGCGGGACCAAGTGGCAAGTGCCGCTGTTCCGCTGCGCCGCGACCGGGCAACTGGTGACCCGCGACGCGTTCGACATCGATCATGTGGTGCCGTTCGAACAGCTCAACAGGAAGATGCTCGAACTGCATCCGAACGGCGTGAGCAAGGCCGACGCGCTGAACGCCTACAACGACACCAGCAACCTGCGCCTGGTGGGCCGCAGCGCGAACAGTTCGCACGAATGGGAGATCGTCCAGGACGGCGGCTATCGCGACAAGGTCGCGCCGAAGATCCGCGGCGAGTTCGATGGTTTCATCGAGAAGAGCGGCCCGATGGATCCGCAGGTGCAGCAGCGCCTGCGCGAGGCGATCGTCGAACTGCGGGTGGGACAGCAGATGATGACCGAACAGCATTGGGCGAAGACCCATGCGCCGTCGATGCAACCGCCGCCGCAGAACCTGCACCAGGGCATGCCGCAGCCGGTCGGCCCGCTGCTCAGCCATTCGAGCCACACCGACCATCCGATGTACCAGAAGATCCTGTCCGATCTGACGAAACTCGACCCGCAGCAGCGGGTGTTCACCGCCGAGCAGCGCGAAACCATGGCCTCGTCGCTGGTGGTGATGGCCAAGCATCACGGCATGACCGGCATCGATCGCGTGCAGGGCTTCGACGATCACGGCAAGCCTTCGATCAAGCTGTCCTTCGACAACGGCGGCATGTCCGCGCCGCAGATGACCTGGCTGTCGGTCGAAGAGGGGCTGAAGAACCGGTCGGTGACCGCGAACACCGGTGCGCTGGAATTGATGGCGCACCATCGCGAGCAGGTCGCGCAGTCGCTCAACACGCAGCGGTCGCAGAGCGTCGACGTGCAGTTGCCGCCGCCGAACGATCCGGGCCAGACCGGTCAGAATCCGCACGGTCAGACCCCCTCCAACCAGGGCCAGGGCGGTCCCCCGCGGCATCTCTGAGCGCCTGTCTGAAACGTTTCTATCGCAGCGGCCTGATCTGTCGTCGGAGCCCCTGTGGGAGCGACGGAAGTCGCGACGGGTCGCGGGTTTCCAACAGCCGAATGGCGGGTCGAGCCGCTCGGAAAGCGTCGCGACTTCCGTCGCTCCCACAGGGGCTCCGATCAGGCCGTCGTACCGATGCCATCGGAACCGCTCGATCAGGCTTTCAATCGTCGGCGCCCCCGAAGCGGACCCAGCGTTCCGCGCTCGCGACGTCGGCGAAGATCCGCACGTTGATGCCCAGCGAGCGCGCGAAGATTTCGCCGTGTTCGACCGCGGGCATGAATTCGGCGGTCGGTTCCACCACCGCGATGCGCTCGAAGACATCGCGCTGATCGCGGAAGGCATGCGCCAGTTCGGCCAGTTCCGTCGGCGTGGCGGGTTTGCCCTTCTTGCGGTCGATCACCAGCAGTTTGCGGCAGCCGCGCTCGCGGCCCGTGCGCATGATCTCGCGCCAGTACGCCAGCCGCACCGGCTGCGCGTCCACATCGCCTTCGACCCGCGCCTTGAAGATGTCGTCCTCGATCGTCCAGGCGAGGCGGTAGGCCGGCTCGGCGGTCGGTGGCGGGTCCTTGTTGCGTTCATCGTTCATGCGTCATCTCCCGACGTGCCGAGAGCATACCCCGCCGCGATGGAGGGCCGGGTCATGGCGGGCGTGTGATCGCTTTCACGGTCGACGGCGCCGCATGTGCCATGCTTGCCGGCGGTGATGCGGGGGGCGCACCGAACGATGTCTTCGTCACGAGATCAGGAGCTTCCCATGTCGCTGCGTTCGCCCGTGTCGTCCCTGCCGATCCTCGCCGCGCTTCCCCTGGCGTTCCTGTTGCTGCCCCGTGCCGCGGACGCGCGGACCTGGACCGTCGGCCCCTCGGGCCGCGATTACACCCAGCTGGCCATCCTGTTCAGCGGCAACGATCTGGCGCCGGGGGACATCGTCGAAGTCGACGGCAACGCCACCTACGGCAGCGCGATCGTCGGCGACAACGATGGCGGCGCGCCTGGCAATCCGGTGATCATCCGCTGGCGACGCGTCGCCGGCGCCAGCCGCCCGGTGCTGCAGGGCGGCGTCAACACCATCAAGTTCCAGCGCTCGAACCACGTCGTGTTCGAGGGCTTCGAAGTGCGCGGCGGCAGCAACACCTGCGTGTTCAGCGAAGCCCACGACGTCACCGTGCGTGATGCGATCATCCATGCCTGTCCGGGGCACGGCATCCTCGGCGCGGACCAGAACTCCGGATCGTTCACGCTCGAATACAGCGAGATCTACGACGCCGGCTCCGGCAGCACGCGGCACCCGATCTACATGCAGTCGGACGAGATCGCGTACCCCGGATCGGTGTTCCGCATGCGCTACAACTATGTGCACGACGGCAACGGCGGCAATCTGCTGAAGAACCGGCACGAACGCGCGGAAATCCACTCCAACTGGTTCGAAGGATCGGTGTATCAGGAGATCGAACTGATCGGCCCCGACTGCGAGACCCAGGCGGCCGGCTGGACGCGCGCGACGAAGCGCGAGGATGCCGAGCTGCTCAACAACGTCATCGTCCACAGCTCGGCCAGTTGGCCGAACGCGATCCGCATCGGCGGCGATCTCAACGGCAGCAGCGACGGCCGCGTGCGCATGGTCGGCAACACCATCCTGTTCGATCGTCCCGGCGCGGCCACCGCGGTCTACGTGCAGCTCGGCGCGGGCAGCGTGGAGATGCACAACAACGCGATCTTCCAGACCGGCGGCCAGGCGCCCGCGATCCTCCGCGAGAACACCACCGCCGATGCGCCGGTCTGCGCGCCGTTCACCACCTCGCCGTGGAGCAATGGCCGCCGCGTCGCCGGCAGCCGCAACTGGGTGCAGTTCGCCGCGACCGCCGTGCCGCCGGAATGGAACGCCACCGTCAAGGATACCGACCCGGGTTTCCGCGACATCGCCGCGCGCAACCTGCGCCCGCGCAGCAACAGTCCGCTGCGCAACGCCGGCCTCAACCGGCCGCCGTCGCCGGCCAATTTCCCGATGCCGTGGCCGCTGCCCAAGGTCACCTACGACCCGCCGCTGCGCGCCCGGCTCGCGATCGGCGATCAGCGCGCGCGCATTCCGCAGGGCTTTTTCACGGTCGACATCGGCGCGCTGGAGGAGGTGGACATCGACAGCCTGATCGGCCCGTTCGCATTGCCCGGCGCATCACCGTTGCTGCCGCCGCGGTCGCGTCCGGTCGTCGCGCCAACGCCGGTGCCCGCGGCGCCCGCGAAGCGGCGCTGCGACCTGGCCTGCGTGCGCCTCGGCGGATCGAGGCGGTAAACGCGCGTCGCGCCCACGCGTCGCCGACCCGCGCCTGACGCGGACACGACAACGGCAGGGCGAACCCTGCCGTTGTCGCGTGTTGCGTGTTGTCGCCGCGATGCGGCGACCGGGATCAGACGACGGCGGCGGTCGGCAGATTGACCTTGTCGATGCCGTGGATCACGCCGTTGCTGCTGCCGAGGTCGCTGTCCGTGACCTGCGCGCCGTCGATGCTGAACTTGCCGTCGGTCAGTTTGATCGGCGCGGATTGGCCGTGCATGGTGCGGGCGGAGTCCCACTTGCCGATGTCGGCGGCGCTCTTGCGGCCGGTCAGCACGTGGTACTTCAGGACCGAGGCCAGCTCGGCCTTGTTTTCGGGCTTCATCAGCGAATCGAGCTTGCCCGCCGGCAGCTTGGCGAAGGCCGCATCGGTCGGCGCGAACACGGTGAACGGGCCGGGGCCGCGCAGCGTCTCGGCGAGTCCGGCCTGTTCGACCGCCTTCGCGAAGGTGTTGTAGGACCCCTGGCCGGCGGCGGTGTCGAGCAGGTTCCTGTTCTGCGTGCCGGCCGGAGCGGCGTCCTGCTTGATGTCCTGGTGGCCGCTCGGCGCGGTACCGGTGCCGGTGATGATCGATGTCTTGTTCTGGGTATTCATCTGGAATGTTCTCTCTGGAGCGATCGACGGCGCATCGCGGAGCGCGATGGCTGCGGATCGAAGGCGGCTCGAGCCGCGAATCCCGTGTCGAACGGGCGTCGAAGACGCGCATGGTCGACGGGAGCAATGGCCCGGTGCGGAGTAGGGGGGAGTGACGCGGCGCGACCGGGACGGTGGCAGCGACCTTGCGTCGCTGCGTGATGAAACCATACGCTTTCGATTGTTAGCGCAGCGTAATGTCGGCGCCGACATCGTCGTGGGCCGGCGCCGCGCGACAAGTCCACGACACCGCCGCGACACCGCCATGACCGGCGACCCGTGCCGCGTGCAGCCGTGCATGGCATCATTGGGATCGCGATTTCCGGGCTGCCGCCGAGCCCCGGACCGATCGCCGCGAGCATCCCCAAAGAAGGACCGACGAGGAAACGACCATGCCGACCGATGACGTCGAACTCTTGAGCGGTTACACCGTCAAGATCGCCTATACCGACGATTTGCAGCCGACGCAGCACGGCGAGGGCTACGACAATCAGTGGAAGCAGACCAAGGGCCGCACCGGCCTGAGCTTCTACGATTCCACCGTCGATTACATGCGCAACGAATGGGTCGAGATCCCGGGCAACATGCGCAGCGTCGAGGGGACCATCGAAGACAAGAAACTGCTGCTGTTCTTCGACGAACGGACCCGGACCTGGAACTCGGCCGAAGCCCTGGACGTCGACCACAAGCAGCCGTGGCTGGAACATTTCCGCGAGCTCGAGGGCTGGTCCAAGAGCGACGCGATGCTGTGCTACAACGACGTCGACAACCTGCGCATGGTGTCCGCCACCTACAACCGCGCGCGCACGTCCGCCGACAAGATCCTCGACGAGCACGGCGCCGAGTCGCCGGAGTGGCGCGACTGGGTCCAGAAGAAGATGCGGTTCGACGTCGACAAGGACTATCCGGCCTACGACGTCGCCACCGATGGCACCACCCGCAACAAGAAGACCACGGAAGCGGAGTGGACCCAGGGCGTCGATCGCGAAGGCCTGAACTTCGATTCCGGGATCAAGAAGGTCTGGTTCCAGCACGCCCTGAAGGAAGCCTACGCCGGCGAGGTGACGATTCCCGACCCCGACCATCCGGACGACCGCAGCCGCGATCATTCCGTGCAGTTGTTCAGGTGCGGCGCGACCGACCAGTACGTGACGATGGGCGGCATCGACATCGACCACAAGATCACCTTCGCCGAAAAACTCGGCGACATGCTGGAACAGAATCGGCTGCAGCGCGAACAGGCCGAGTTGCTGGGTCTGGATCCGGTGCCGCCGATCACCAAGGCGCAGGTGCTGGATCTCTACAACGATCCGGAGAATCTGCGCCTGGTGTCGCGTTCGGCCAACAGCTCCCACGAATGGGAAGTCGGCCTGGACGGCCAGCTGTACGATCCGGTCTTCGACGACTACGAATACGCCACTGAAGAGCCCAAGCCGGTCGTCGAGGACGACGACGAGGCGCCGATCCAGTACGAGGACGATGCGCCGCAGGTCAATCTCAAGAAGCGGGGGCGCGACGACCCGCTCGCACCGAAGCCCAGCCTGGACGACGACAACGCGCTGGAGCCGGTCACCAAGCGCGACAAACCCATCGGCGATCCCTCGGCGATCGACCCGCGCGAGGCCGCGCTGCTCAACCTGCAGGGGCGCGATTTCGACATGTACCAGAAGATCGTCGGCGACATCGGCAAGCTCGATCCGGCCGAGACCGGTCCGCTCACCGACAAGCAGCGCGAGAACCTGGCGATGTCGCTGGTCTCCTTCGCGCGCCAGGGCGGGCTCAACCAGGTCGATCATGTGGTGACGTTCAACGAGACGGGCCATCATCCGATCCTGTTTGCGGTGCAGGGACCGCTCGATCAGGACACCGGCAAGGTCTGGCTCCCGGTCGACCGGTTCAAGCATCAACCGATGGAAGTGACCGCGCAGTTGCTGGCGGACCATCCCTCGCCGGTGAAGGAAGAGCCGCAGCATCTGCGGACGACGAACCCGCAGCATCTCTGACGCCGCCCCGGAGAACATCCGTGTCCTATACCGCCGCCTATGCCGATCACGAACCCGCGCGCAGCGACGTGGATGCGCTGCCCGGCATCACCGTGCTGGAATTCGGCGCACCGTGGTGCCCGCACTGCATCGGCGCGCAGCCGTTGATCGAACATGCGCTCGCCGGACGCGACGACGTGCGCCATCTCAAGATCGAGGATGGCCCGGGGCGAGCGCTGGGGCGCTCGTACCGCATCAAGCTGTGGCCGAGCGTGCTGGTCCTGCGCGACGGCGAGGAGCGCGCGCGCGCGGTGCGGCCGACGACGCTGGATGAGATCGCACGCATGCTGGTCGAAGCCTGAGCCGATCCGGGTGCGCGATGCGTGCGACGCGGAGATCGTCGCACAGGCATTCGTGAAGGTTGTGTAGCGTTCAGTTCCGCGCGCGGCCGCGACGTTCAGTTTTCCGTGCGCGAAGCCCGTCGTTGCGTGCGCGTCGCCGGGCGCCTAGCGCGTCTTTCTTCCGCATGGGTTAAGGCCGTGTTGCGTTCACGTTCGCGCAGGAGATTCGATTCATGCGCGGCCTCGCATGGTGGACCCCGATGGACACCGAAGCACCGGTGTCGATCTTTCCCCCAAGACTCCGGAGTATCCCGCCATGCAGAAGCGTTCCGATCTCATCATCCCCGGCCTGAGCCTGGCCTTCGCCGCGATCTTCGCCGCCTCCACCGCCACGGCGCAGACCACCGAACCGTCCCAGCCCCCGACCACGGATTCCACCGATCAGGGCACGCCCCCGCAGAGCACCACCACCGATGCGGCCGCGCCGCAGAAGAAGTCCTGGTCCGATCTCGACATCGACAAGGACGGCAATCTGAGCAAGACCGAGGCCGCCCCGATCCCGGCGCTGCAGGCGGTGTTCGACAAGGCCGACGCCAATGCCGACGGCGCGCTGACCGGCGACGAGTACAAGACCTATCTCGCGGTCAACGGCCAGCCGTCGCCGGCCAAGCCGAAGAAGTAAGCCGGGCGCGGCACGTCGCACCCTCCTCCCCCCACACGGACGGCGGATGAAGCGCGTACCGCCGGCGCGAGACGGACATCGCGATGACCCTTCCCGCCGCTGCGGGACCCGCTCCGCACGGAGACCATGGATGGTCTCCGTGCGCGTGTGCATGACCTCGTTCAACCTCCGCGCACGCGCGGTCCGCGTGCGCGGCGCAGTCTGCGTTCGAACAACGCCAGCGTTCGCGACCAGGCCGCGCGCGCCGCGTCGGCATCGAAGCGCGGCGTGGTGTTGTTGTTGAAGCCGTGCTGGGTGCCCGGCGGACGCAGCAGCGTGTAGCGCACGCCGGCCGCGTCCAGCGCCGCTTCGTAAGCCGGCCAGCCGGCGTTGATGCGCTCGTCGTTGTCGGCCAGCACCACCAGCAGTTCGGCCTTGATTTTCGGCACGTCCGCGAGCCCCGGCGCGCTGCCGTAGAACGGCACCGCCGCGTCCAGGTCCGGCAATCGCGTGGCCAGCAGATTCGCGATGCCGCCGCCGTAGCAGAAACCGACCACGCCCAGGCGCCCGTTGCCGTCGTCGATGCCGCGCAGCATGCCGGCCGCGGCGACGAAATCCTCGCGCGTCTTGGTCTGGTCGAGCTTGGCGAACAGCGCGCGCGCCGCGTCTTCGTCGCCCGGATAACCGCCGAGCGGGAACAGCGCATCGGGCGCGAAGGCGATGAAGTCCGCCAGCGCGAGCCGCCGTGCGATGTCCTCGATGTGCGGGTTGAGCCCACGGTTCTCGTGCACCACCAGCACCACCGGCAGCGGGCGGCGGATCTTTGCCGGCTTCGCCAGATAACCGCGGCTCTTGCCATGGCCCTGCGGCGAATCGAATTCGATGTAGGCCGTCGACAGCCGCGGGTCGTCGCCGGCGACTTCCTGCGCCGCGGCGAACTGCGGACTGAGCGCGGCGAGCAGGCCGGCGGCGGTGGTCGCGCCGACCGCGAAGCGCGCGGCGCCGAGGAGAAACCCGCGCCGGTCGATCGCACCATGCACGTATTGATCGAACAGCCGCAGCACTTCGGGATCGAAGTCGCTGGCGTTGCGCTCGGGAATCTTGGTCATCGGTGGCGTCCTGTGCGAAGGGGAGAGCGTCATCCTAACGTTGTCGATGCCGCAGTGATGGCGTTCATGCAAAGCCCCGCTGGCGCCAGGCTTCGAACACCGTCACCGCCACCGCGTTCGACAGATTCAGGCTGCGGTTGCCCGGTCGCATCGGCAGGCGCAGACGCTGGCCGTCGGGAATCGCGTCGAGCACGGCGTCGGGCAGGCCGCGGGTTTCCGGCCCGAACAGGAAGGCGTCGCCGGGCGCGTACGTGATCGCGTCGTAGCGCGTGGCGTTGCGCGTGCTCAGCGCGAACAGCCGCGGCGGCGCGCCGTTCGTCTCCACGATCGCGGCCAGCGCGGCGTCGAGATCGTCGTGCACGCGCAGCGTGGCGTACTCGTGATAGTCGAGGCCCGCGCGCCGCAGCTGCGCATCTTCGAGGGTGAAGCCGAGCGGACGGATCAGATGCAGCCGCGCGCCGGTGTTCGCGCACAGGCGGATGACGTTGCCGGTGTTCGGCGGAATTTCGGGCTGGTAGAGGATGACGTCGAACATGCGCCGTATTGTGCCGCGCTTCGCCGCCGTCGCGCGCTCAGCCGCCGGGCGCGCAGTCCGCGAGCGGCTGCGCGGCCGCGGCCTGCCAGCGCTGCGCGTCGACCGGCCGCGGCGCCTGCGGGAAATCGATCCGCGCTTCGATCTGCCCGCCGCGCGCGTCGCGGATGTTGGTCGGGCCGATGAAACGGCGCAGGCGCTGGTCGTCGGCGCCGTATTCCACGCGGATGCTCGAGGCGACCACGCCGAGCAGGCCCTCCAGCCGCAGTTCGAAGCGATGCACGCGGTCGCCGTCGGGCCCGCGGGTGCCGGCGCTGCGGACCTTGAAGGGCAGGCTGCGGCCGAAGGCGGGGATCGCGAACGACAGCGGCTGCGGTCGTCCCGCGGTGAGCTGCGGCCAACGCTGGCGCAGGAATTCGTCGAAACCGGCGTCGGCCACCAGGGGCGTTTTCGTCGCGGCCAGCGGCTTCGGCGCATCGCTGCCGCTCCACACCAGAGTCCGGCCGCCCTCGCGCCGCAGGCCTTCGCGATAGCCGCGCGCATCCTCCAGCTCGAAAGCCGGCGCCAGCGCGGATTGCCGGTAGTCCACGCGCTTGCGCGCGAAGGCGACGCCGTTCGGGCAGCGATACAGCACCAGCCGTTCGCTCGGACGGTCGCCGTCGCCGCGGATCAGATGGACTTCGCGATACAACAGGCGGCCGTCGTCCGGATCGCGGGCGTCGCCTTCCAGCGCCAGCATCGACGCCTGCGCGGGCAGGGCGGCCAGACAAAGCATCAGTACGGCGGGATGTGAGGTCATGCCCGATCTTACGGGCATCGCGCGCGTCCGGATGCGCGGCCGCGTCGCGGCTCAGCGCGGATCGTCGTCCTTGCGCGCACCGCTCAGGTCCAGCGGTGGTTCGCGCCTGGGGGCGATCGTGGTTTCGGTCTTGCGTTCGCAGCGCAGGGAGCCGGGTTCGCCCGGGCGATCCGGTTGGCTGGCGCAGAGCGGGTCGACATCGACCGCGGTGTTGGTGTCGCGGTATTCGACCGAGCCGCAGCCGGCAACGGCGGTGGCGGCGAGCAACGGGACGAGAAGGCGGCGCATGCGGACCTCGGCGATCGCGGGAGTCGGCGCAGTACAACCCGGCGACCAGGATGGCGACCGTGCCGGGAGTCACGCGCCGGCGTTGCGGTCAGCCGGCATTCGGCTGCGACGGCCGCCGGGCATTCACCAGGCCATCGTCCGTCCGCGCCAGTCGCGATACGCGCCGCTGTCGTCGGGGCCCAGCGCATCGATCGTCGCGAGCAGTCCGTCCACCGAGGTCTCCACCGGAATCTGCGCGCCGTCGCCGCCCATGTCGGTCTGCACCCAGCCCGGATGCAGGGCGACCACGCGGATGCCGCGCGGCTTCAGCGCCTGCGCCAGCTGCGCGGTCGCCATGTTCAGCGCGGCCTTGCTGATGCAGTAACTGGGATGACGGAAGTCGGCGACGCCGGCGATCGAGCCGAGGTCGGAGGACAGATTCGCGACCACGCCGCCGTCGGCCAACCGCGGCGCCAGGGCCTGGGTCAGCAGCAGCGGCCCGGCGACATTGATGCGGAGGGTGTCCTCCAGCGTCGCCTGGCTCAGCTCGCCGAAGCGTTCGCCCGAATGCAGCACGCCGGCATTGTTGACCAGCAGATCGATGCGGGCGCCGTCGTCCCCGTCCCAGACCAGCGCCAGTTCGCGCGCCAGTTCGGCGCGGGACTTGTCCTGGCCCACCTCCAGCGGCAGCACGTGCAGGCGGCCGGGATATTCGCCGGCGAGGGTGTTCAGGGCGGTCGCCTTGCCGGGCTGGCGGCAGGTGGCGATCACGCGGTCGCCGCGGGCCAGCAGCTGGCGGACGAAGGCCAGGCCGATGCCGCGATTGGCGCCGGTGACGAGGGCGTGCAGGGCCGTGCGGGACGGGCTCATGGGGCCTCCGGGCGGTGGGCGGGCGTCTGCCGGGACTTGTGGCCTAGTGTCATGTCCCGGGTGCGGGACTAGCATGCAACGCCGGCCGGGCGCTGTCGAACCGCGCTCCGCCCTTCTTTCCGGACGCCTTCCGTCGTCCTTCCATGACCGTTTCCAGGAGTTCCGCATGTCCATCGCCCGTTCGCGCCGGCCCGCGCTCAAGTTCGGCCTGCTCGCGCTTTCGCTGACCTTCGCGCTCGGCGGCACCCTGTCGCTGGTGCCGCTGGATGCCCAGGCCGCCAGGCCCGCGCGCAGCGCCGATGTCGACATTCCCTATCAGCAGTTCACCCTGCCCAACGGCCTGCGCGTGATCGTGCATACCGACCGCAAGGCGCCGATCGTGGCGGTGAACATCTGGTATCACGTCGGCAGCAAGGACGAGCCCGCCGGCCGCACCGGCTTCGCGCATCTGTTCGAGCATCTGATGTTCAACGGTTCCGAGAACCATCCGGGCGAATTCTTCGAACCCTTCGAGCTGGTCGGCGCCACCGACCAGAACGGCACCACCAACCAGGACCGCACCAACTACTTCCAGAACGTGCCGACCACCGCGCTGGACATGGCGCTGTGGATGGAATCCGACCGCATGGGCCATCTGCTCGGCGCGATCGACCAGGCGACGCTCGACGAACAGCGCGGCGTGGTCCAGAACGAGAAGCGCCAGGGCGAGAACCAGCCCTACGGCCAGGTCTGGGAACTGCTCGGCAAGTCCATGTATCCCAAGGGCCATCCCTATCACCACAGCGTGATCGGCTCGATGGCGGACCTCAACGCCGCGACCCTCGACGATGTGAAGAACTGGTTCCGCACCTGGTACGGCCCGAACAACGCCGTGCTGGTGCTGGCCGGCGACATCGATCTGGCCACGGCGAAGGAAAAGGTCACCAGATATTTCGGCGACATCCCGGCGTCGCCGACGATGGCGCAGCCGAAGGTGGACGTGTCGCCGCTGGCCACCGACAGCCGTTCCTCGCTCACCGACAAGGTGCCGCAGGCGCGCATCTACCGCGTCTGGAACGTCGCCCAGGTCGGCACCGTCGACATCGATCGCCTGCAACTGCTGGCGCAGGTGCTGGGCGGCAGCCGCGCCTCGCGCCTGGACCAGCGCCTGTTCTTCAAGGACAAGCTGGTCGACAGCGTCAGCGCCAGCGCCGACTACTCGCAGCTCGGCTCCAACTTCATGATCAGCGCCACGGTGAAGCAGGGCGTGGACCCGGCCAGGGTCGAGGCCGCGATCGACGAAGAGCTGAAGAAACTGCTGAGCGAAGGCCCGACCCAGACCGAACTGGATCAGGCGCGCACCGTGTTCAAGGCCGGCTTCATTCGCGGCGTCGAGCGCATCGGCGGCTTCGGCGGCAAGGCCGACGTACTCGCCGAATGCGCCGTCTACACCGGCAATCCGGGCTGTTTCCGCACCAGCCTGAAGATCATCGACACCGCCACCGTCGCCCAGGTCAAGGCCGCGGGCAACGCCTGGCTGGGCGCCGGCAAGGGCAGCCACACGCTGGTGGTGACCCCGGGCGAGCGCAAGCCGCTGGCCGAAGAGGCCGCGGTCACCCCGACCGCGCTCACGCTGCCGCCGGTGGATCGCAAGTACAGGACGAAACCGACCGGCGTCGACCGCAGCGCCGGCGTGCCGGCGACCACCGAATTCCCGCAGCTGAAATTCCCGTCGCTGCAGCGCGCCACGCTGAGCAACGGCACCCGGGTGATCCTGGCCGAGCGCAAGGGCCTGCCGGTGGTGCAGATGAGCTACCTCTTCGGTGGCGGCTTCGTCGCCGACCAGGGCGGCAAGCTCGGCACCGCCAACTTCGCGATGGGCATGCTCGACGAAGGCGCCGGCGACTACGACGCCATCGCCTTCGGCAATCGCGCCGAATCGCTGGGCGCCAATCTCGGCGCCGGCGCCAGCCTCGACGGCGCCACCGCCGGCCTGTCGGCGCTCAAGCAGAACCTCGATCCGTCGGTGGCGCTGTTCGCCGACATGCTGCGCCGTCCGCGCTTCGACCAGGCCGAAATCGACCGCGTGAAGGCCAACTGGATCGCCGGCATCAAGCAGGAAAAGGCGCGTCCGAACGGCGCCGCGATGCGCGTGCTGCCGCCGCTGCTGTACGGCGCGGGCCATCCCTACGCCATTCCCTTCAGCGGCACCGGCACCGAGGCGTCGATCGCCACGCTCGGCCGCGACGATCTGCAGGCTTACCACGCGAAGTGGGTGCGTCCGGACAACGCCACGCTGCTGATCGTGGGCGACACCACGCTCAAGGAGATCGTGCCGGTGCTGGAGAAGCATCTCGGCGACTGGACGCCGGGCGGCAGCGCCGTCGGCAACGGCGCGATCGCGCCGGTGGCGATTCCGAAGAAGCCGCGTGTGTACCTGATCGACCAGCCGGGCGCGGTGCAGGCGAACATCTACGTCGGCCAGCTGGTGCCGTCGACGAAGGATGCGGGCGCGGTGAAATTCGACATCGCCAACTCGGTGCTGGGCGGCGAGTTCTCCTCGCGCCTCAACATGAACCTGCGCGAAGACAAACACTGGGCCTACGGCTCGTACAGCAGCGCGTCCAGCGCGATGGGCCAGCGCCCGTGGACGGCCTTCGCCGCGGTGCAGATCGACAAGACCGCCGAATCGATGAAGGAACTGCAGCGCGAGATCGCCGACTACGCCAGTGGCAAGGCGCCGCCGAAGCCGGAGGAAGTCGCCAAGATCCAGTCCACCGAAATCCGCGGCCTGCCCGGTTCGTACGAGACCGCCGGCGCGGTGCTCGGCACGCTCAGCGGCATCGTCCGTTACGGCCGTCCCGACGACTACGTGTTCCAGCGCAAGGCCGAGATCGAAGGCCTGACCGTGGACCAGGTGAAGGCCGCGGCCGCGACCATCCAGCCCGACGCCCTGACCTGGGTGGTGGTCGGCGACCTGAAGCAGATCGAGAAGCCGGTGCGCGCGCTGAAGCTGGGCGAGGTCAGCATCGTCGACGCCGATGGCAATCCCGTGAAGAAGTGATCCCCGCGGCGGGCGCGCGTTCGCGTCCCGCCGCGTCGTTCTTGTCGTGTTGCGACGATGCCCGCCATGATGGCGGGCATCGTCTTTTCCGGAGTCCTGCCATGTCCGTACGTCTTTTCGCCCTCGCCGCGTCCTGCCTGCTCGCCGCCGGTTGCACCTGGGTGCATATGGCGCCCGGTGCCTCGAAGGTGCGGGTGGTGGACGGCACGCCCGCCGGCTGCGAGAGGCGCGGCGAAGTCGAGGTGTCGGTGAAGGACAGCGTCGCCTTCTACGAACGCAACCGGCTGAAGGTGCGCGACGAACTCGAAACGCTGGCGCGCAACGAAGCGCCGGGGCTCGGCGCCGACACCGTGCAGCCGGTGGCGCCGCCGGTCTCCGGCGAGCAGCGTTACATCGCCTGGCGCTGTGCCCGGTGAGCAAAAGCGGCAAACAGCGCCGCGCCGAGATCAAACAGAAACGGCTCGATCGCGCGCGGCGGCTGCAGGAGGCATTGGCCACACCGTCGCACGGCCGGCATCTGCCCGCGGGCGGCATCGAACCGGCCGACCGCGCATTGCTGGCGCGGCACAACAACACCTTCGGCGTGTTGCCCGAGTTCTACGCGGATGTCGTGTTCGTCTGCCGCGACTGCGGCGAGGAACAGGTGTGGACCGCGAAGCAGCAGAAATGGTGGCATGAGGTCGCGCTCGGCCCGATCGACAGCACCGCGGTGCGCTGCCTGCCGTGCCGGCGCGCGCGCCGCGCGGCCCGCGATCGCCCCGGCGCCAATCTCGTCGGCGAACGCTGCGCGCGGCTGCGGGCGCTCGGCACCCGTGAGCCCGATGCCGAGGCGCGGCGCGAGGTCGAGGCGGCGCTCGCGGACAAATGGTGGGGCGTGCGCACGGTGGCCATCGCCACGCTCGGGGCATGGGGCGATGGACAGGGCGACATGCCGGCCGTGGCGCGACTGCAGGCGCTGGTCGCCGACCACGCCGGCGGCCGGCGCTGGGGCGGCTGGGACCATGAAGCTCGCCGCGCCGCGTTCAAGGCCCTGGGCGAATGCCTGCCGGCGTCGGAATTCGACTGGGGGCTGGCGCAGTACCTCGACCATGGCGACGCTTGGGGGCTGTGGCTGCCGCTGTCGCGTCTGCCGACCACGCACTGGGAACCCGTCCTCGCGGCGGAATGGCGCCGCAACGAAACGCCGCGGCTGGAGCGCCTGTGCTGGCTGCTGGCGGGCGTGGCGGCGGATGCGGCGCAGCGGCAACGCTGGCGCGAGCGCTTCGCCCGCCACCCCGATCCGGGGGTCCGGCGCATGGCCGGATACGCATGGGAGACCGCCCGCTGAACCGGAGCGGCGGTCCGGGCTTCGCGGGCGGTCCGAACCCCCGCTGTAACACGCTGGAAACGCACGGGATTGTGCGCCGGCGCCCGGAATCGCGGGTCCGCCGGTGGTTTTTGCATGCGCCAGGGTAGGGAAGGCAGTACCCTATACGGTTCCTGACTGTCTCATGGTCCTCTGCCCATGCTGTTTCAACACGTCGCCATCGCCGGACTTGCCCACATCGACGCGCCGCGTCAGCTCACCAGCGCCGAGATCAACGCCCGGCTCAAGCCGACCCTGGACCGGCTGGGGATCAAGGCCAACGTCCTCGAAGACATCGCCGGCATCCGTTCGCGTCGTCTCTGGGACGATGGCGTCGAAGCTTCCGATGCCGCCACCCTCGCCGGCGTGAAGGCGCTGGCCGACGCCGGCATCGACCCTTCGCGCGTCGGCCTGCTCGTCAACACCTCGGTCAGCCGCGACTATCTGGAACCGTCGACCGCCAGCATCGTCAGCGGCAACCTCGGCCTGTCCGACACCTGCCAGAACTTCGACGTCGCCAACGCCTGTCTCGCCTTCCTCAACGGCATGGACATCGCCAGCCGGATGATCGAGCGCGGCGAAATCGACTACGCCCTGATCGTCGACGGCGAAACCGCCAATCTCGCCTACGAGAAGACGCTCAACCGCATGGCCAGCCCGGACCTCACCGAAGAAGAGTTCCGCAACGAAATGGCCACGCTCACCCTGGGCTGCGGCGCCGCCGGCATGGTGCTCGCCCGCGCCGAACTGGCCCCGGGCGCGCCGCGCTATCGCGGCGGCGTCACCCGCGCCGCCACGCAGTGGAACACCCTCTGCCGCGGCAACCTCGACCGCATGGTCACCGACACCAAGATGCTGCTGATCGAAGGCATGAAGCTGGCGTCGAAGACCTTCGCCGCGGCCAAGCTCGCGCTGGGCTGGGCGGTGGACGAAGTCGACGAATTCGTCATCCACCAGGTCAGCAAGGTCCACACCCAGGCCATGCTCGACGCCTTCGGCATCGACCCGAAGAAGGTGCTCACCATCTTCGGCGAGCACGGCAACATCGGCCCGGCGTCGGTGCCGATCGTGCTCAGCAAGCTGCGCGAGATGGGTCGCCTGAAGAAGGGCGACCGCGTCGCCCTGCTCGGCATCGGTTCCGGCCTGAACTGCTCGATGGCCGAAGTGGTCTGGTAAGACACTTTCCGGCGGCTGCGGCCGCCGTTACAGTGCCCCGCAAGCCCCCGGCCCGCCGGGGGTTTTCGTTTCCGCCTCCCGAAAAGGACCGCCAATGACCGGCAAGCTCCGCAGCCACCACGAAATCGCCATCGCCTCGATCCACGTCTTCACCGACGATGGCCGCCTCGATCTCGCCGAACTCGAAAAGCTGCTCGCGCTGGCCGTGCGCGACGAAGTCGTGGATGCCGACGAAAAGCGCGTCCTCGCCAACATCCTCACCCGCGCCGAGCGCGACGGCGTCGATTCCGAGGTGCTGGCGCGCATCGTCGAAGTCCGCCGCCAATACGGTTTCGACTGAGGTCCGTGCCGAAACGCGAAGACCCCGGCCAGGGCCGGGGTCTTCGTTCGAGCCGCGCAGATCGGCGGCGCCCATGAGCGCCGCAGCGTCGTAACGCTTATTGCCGCGTCGGCGCGGGCTCGGCCCGGCCTTCGCGTACCGCGCGTTCGATTTCCCCGCGGATCTCGTCGTCGATCGCCGCCATCTCCCGCTCCATCTTCTCGCCGAGCGCCTCCATTTTGGCGCCGAGCGCTTCCATCGGTCTGGCCGCGATTTCCATCTTTTCGCCCAGCGCTTCCATCGGCGCGGCGCGCGCGGTCATCGCCTCGGCCTCGGCGTCGATGCGTTCGGAGATCCGCTCGATCTCGACCTCCAGCGCATCCATCCGCCGCTCGATCTCCTGTTCCTCCGCGGCCTGCGCCGCGGTGTCGCCGCCGATCGCCAGTTCCGCCTGTCGCTGCGCGAGCTTCGCCTGTTCCATCGCCAGGCGCTGCAGCTGGACATTGCTCTCCTGCATCTCCCGCGAGGGGCCCATGTCTTCGCCGAGTTCGCTCATCTGCCGGCTCATCGCTTCCATGGCCTGGCTGTGCGTCTCCATTTCGCGGCTCATCGCTTCCATCTTCGCTTCGCTGGCTGAAGAAGCCGCCCAGGCGCGCTGGACGCGCGCGAGCACCGCGGGGTCGCGCAACACGTAGGCCTTGCCGTCGTGGTTGAACCACAGGAAATCGCCATCCAGCGCGGCCTGCGCCGCGCGCACGTCGTCGACCTGATCGGTGTCGCCGGAGAAGAAGAATTTTTCGGAGTCGCCGTTCACGAGTGCATAGCCCTCATGCGCGCGGTCGCTGTCCACGCGCACGACAGAGCCGGTGCGCACCACGCCGCGCGGGCCGGAGGCGACGATGGCCGGGGGCGCTGCGGTCGGGCGAGCCGCCTGCGCGCGCTGCGTCGCCTGCGGTGCGGCCTGCGGCACTGCGCGGTCGGCCTGCGCATAGGCGTAACAGGCCACGCCGGTGGCGAGCAGGGCGACCGCCGGCAGCGCGATGCGGGCACCGATGCCGGGACGCGTGGGGCGGATCAATTGCTGGATGCGGGTCATGAGATGGCCTCCTTGGGCGGCCTGTGCGAGGACGTGCGTTGCGTGCGGGTGCGCTGCGGCCGCATGGCGGTCCAGCGCGGACAGCGCGAGCGCGAGACGGCGCGGTTCGCCGAGCGCGTTCGCGGCGATGTCGTCGGCGATCAGCTCGCGTTCGATCCGGATCCGATGCGACAGCCACCACACCGCGGGGTGGTAGAACAGCAGCGATTCGACCAGGGTCTGCAGCAGGTTCACGAGGTAATCGTGACGGCGGATGTGCGCCAGTTCGTGCGCGAGCAGCGCCTCCAGCAGTTCAGCGGGCATCCGCGTCAGCAGCGCGGCCGGCACGATCACCACCGGGCGGAAGATGCCGGCGGAGAGCGGGCCATCCTCGTCGTCGCTGATCAACAGGCGGACGCGATCGCCGATCTGCATGCGGGCGCAGAGCGCGCGCCATCGCGACTGCCAGATCTCCGGTACCTGCACCCGCGCGCCGCGGCGCGCGCGCCGCAGCCACGACAGCCCGGCCAGCAGCCGCAGCAGCATCGCGCCGACGCCGACGCCCCACAGTGCGACCACCCAGGGCGTCGCCGCATCGAGCGGAGCGGTGCGGGCGCGGAACGCGTGGCCCAGCGTTGCCAGCACGGTGGATGCGGCGGGTGCGGGGGTCGCGCCCGTCGTTTCGACGGCGGCGATCGGGCTCGTGTCCGTCGGCGCGGTCGCCGGCTGCAGCGCCTGCCGCAGCGTCTGCAGCGGCAGCCACAGGCACGCGGCCAGGGCGATGCAGGCCACGGCATAGCGCGCCTGCGGACGGGCGGTGCGCAGCATCCGCAACGCCAGCCAGGCGCTGGCGCCGATGGCCGCGCCCTGCCAGAGGAAGTGCAGCAGCGCCTGTGCGAGCGCCGGGACCAAGGTCGTGGTCAGGGTCGTGGCCAGCACGGACAGGAGGTCATTCGTCACGGCTCTGCTCCAGGAAGCGCTGGATTTCGGCGCGTTCTTCATCGGTGACGTGGCCGCGCAGCGCGGTCATCACCAGCGCCTTGCCGGATCCGGAGAAGGCCTTGTGGATCAGGTCCTGCAGCAGATTGGTCTGCAGCGAGTCCTGCGCCGCGGCCGCGGCGTAGACGTGCGAGCGCTCGCTCTCGTCGCGGATCACCAGGCCCTTGCCGTGCATGACCTGCAGCAGCCGCAGCACGGTGGCCTGCGCGGCCTCCGGGCGTTCGAGCTGCTGCGCTTCGTGCACCTGCTTCGCGGTGCTGGGCCCGAGGCGCCACAGCAGGCGCAGCAGATCGAGCTCGGCGGGCGTGGGTTTCGGGGGCGGTGTCGTGGCGGGTGTGCGGGACATGCGCGGGTCGTCTGGATGCGGGAAGCGGGATTGCCCTGTGCAGGCACCGTAGGCGAACTAGACAATTTTGTCTAGACAAAATTGTCTAGTTCTTCGCCCGTTCGTCGGAAAGCCTGCGGGCGATGCGCGCCGGCTGGCGCGACCGGGCCTGGCGACCGTTGGTCGGATTGTCACATGTGATGGCTTGACAGTACTCACATGTGACAATCAGGATGGCCGCCATGGAACGCCGCACCTCCGCCTTCTACCAACGTCGCCATCGCGAGCGCCTGCGCGAGCAGGGGCTGACGAAGAAGGAGCTGTGGGTGCTGCCGGAATACGCCGATGAACTGGCCGCGATCGAGCGGCAGATGCGCCGCCCGCGGGAAGACATCGCCCGGCCGGCGCGCCATGCAGGGGAGCAGACGATGGGTGAGTCGCAGACGATGGCGGGGCCGCGGTTGTCCGCCGCGATGCATGCCGGGGCGCCGATGTGGACTTCGGCCGCGCTGTGCGCGGCGATCGCCGCCTCCGAGCCGGTCCGCGAAGGCCTAGTGTCGGTGGAACTGATCGAAGGCGCCGAGCCCGGCCTGTACCTGACCATGCACGACTACGGCGACCTGCCGCTGTTCATGGCGGTGGTCGGCCGCCAGATCGTGGTCGAGGCGCTGCTGTGGCCGGTCTCGCAGGTGCGCGACCCGGCCCGCTTCAACGAAGCGCTGCTGCGCACCCACAAACTCTTCCCGCTGTCGACGCTGGGCATCGAAACCCTCGACGGCGATCCGGTCTACATCATGTTCGGCGCGCTCAGCGCGTCGTCCTCGCTGGCCGACGTGCTGTTCGAGGTCGAAACCCTCGCCGACAACGTCATCCGCGCCACCGAGGCCTACGAAACCCATCTGCGGGAGGCCGCATGAACGTCCACGAATCGCCCGAACGCCCGGGCCGCGCCGATGCGCCGGAGAGCGGCGCGGGCCTCGCCGCGGACGTCGCCGCGGGTGCGTCGGCATCGCCGATCTGGCGCAAGCTGGTCGATGCGGTGCGCAGCGGCGCCAACGAACTCGGCGAGGCCATCGCCGACAGCCAGGCGTTGCGCATCCTCGATCAGGAGATCCGCGACGCCGACGCCGAACTGCACCGTTCGAAGGATGCGCTGGCCGAAATGCTGGCGCACTACAAGGTCGCGCTGGACCGCTTGGCGGCCTCCGATGCGCGGGTCGAGGAATACGAAGGCTATGCGCTGAAGGCGCTGAAGTCGGACGACGAGGCGCTGGCGCGCGAAGTCGCGGCGAAGATCGCCGCGTTCGAGGCCGATCGCGACGGCGACCGCCAGCGCAGCGAAGAACTCGCCGCGCGCATCGCCGACCTGCGCAAGGTGATCGCCCAGGCCGAAGCGCACATCAAGCGACTGAAGCAGCAGGTCGACACCGTGCGCGCGACCGCGACCGTGCAGCGCGCGCAGGCGACCGTGGCGCATCGCCATGCCGGTACCGATTCGCGCCTGCGCACGGCCCTGGAATCGCTGGAACGGATCAAGCGCCGGCAGGCCGAGCGCGGCGCGCGGATGGAGGCGGCCGCCGAGATCGCGCGCGAGGACGGCGACGACGCGCTCGAAGCGAAGCTGCGCGAGGCCGGCATCATCGCCGAGCCCAGCGGCGCCGACGCGGTGCTGTCGCGGCTGAAGAAGAAAATCGAAGATTGACCGAAACGTGTCGTGCGCGGGGGCTCGCGCGCAGCGGCCGGGGGAGTGAGGATGGATGTGTTCCTGCAGATCGTGACGTCGTTTCCGACCGTCGTGTACACCGTGCTGCTGCTGGTGGTGTCGGCGCATTGGCTGCTGTCTGCGCTCGGCATTCTCGAAGTCGACACCATCGACGGCCTGATGCCCGACGGCTTCGGCGGTCACGGTGCCGGGCATGGCATCGGTCACGGCCTCGGTCATGGTGCGGCGCACGGCATCGGCCACGACATCGGGCATGGGGTCGGTCACGGCATCGGCCACGGCCACGATATCGGCCATGGCGGGCATCATCACGATGCCGATGCCGGCGGTCTGCTGATGAAGTTCGGCCTGCACGGCGTGCCGGTGATGGTGGTGTTCACGATCATCGCGATCGTCGGCTGGAGCGTCTGCTATTTCACCGACCTGTTCCTGCTGCGCGACGCGAAGCTGGGCGTGTTCGCGATTCCCGCCGACATCACGACCATGATCGCAGGCCTGGTGCTCGCGATTCCGGTCGGGCGGATGGTGCTGGCGCCGGTGCGGCGCATCCTGCGCAGATTCGCGCCGGTGTCGCAGCGACCGATGCTCGGTCGCCATGGCGTGGTGCGCAGCCCGGAGATCACCCAGACCTCGGGCACCGCAGAAGTCGACGACGGCGGCGCCGGCCTGATCCTGCAGGTGCGCGCGGAGGTGTCCGGACGCTTCGTCCGCGGCGACCGCATCGTCCTGATCGAATACCTGGAAGACCAGAACGCCTACCGGGTCACCTCCGCGGAAGAATTCGAACAGCTGTGATCCGCAGGCCCGGGACGTTCCATTCGTGCCATCGCGAGCGGCATCGCATGCCCAAACAGGAGGCAACACCATGAACCACCATGAAGCGCCGTATCAAGATCGTCGCGATCAGAATCGCCGCGTGGAAATCGCCATGCAGAACCGGCAGCGCATCCTCGGCGCCAGGGATCGCAGGGCGATGATGGGCATGTTCGGCATCCTCGCGTATCTGGGTGCGAGTGATCTGATCATCGGCGGGTTCATGTTCTTCGGCGATGCCGGCGCGTGGCTCGACGGCGCGCTGATGTGCGCCTTCGGCGCGATGTTCTCCTATGCCGCCATGCGGGTCTGGACGAAGGACGATACGCGCTGGCGGATCGTGCTCGTGCCTGCCGGGCTGTGGCTGGCGCTCAGCGCGCTGGTGCTGCTCTCCGGAGACATTCCGCCGCTGGTGGCGACCGCGCTGTGCCTCGCGCTGCCGGTCTTCGCCGCCCTGCGCAGGAAAACGCTGGCGGCGCTGCGCACCGCCGAGAACGCGTCGCGCCGGGATCGTCTCCTGGCTTGAGCCCGCATGCCCCGTACCGCTGTCCACCGCCGGCCCGCATCGCGGTCCGGCACTGATTCGAGTCGCGACCCCGTGTGTCGTCGAAAGTCCACTTTCAAGCGTCGATTGGAGAACTGAGATGTCTGGCGAAACCCTACTGCCCGTGCTGATGATCGCAGGTGCCGTGATCCTGATGCTGCTCGGCATCGTCGGCCTGTTCAAGGCCTTCTACATCAAGGTGCCGCAGGGCACGGCGCTGATCGTCAACGATCTGTCGTCCACGCCGAAGGTGCACTTCACCGGTGCCCTGGTCTACCCGGTGATCTACAAGAAGGAGTTCATGCGGATCTCGCTGATCACCCTCGAAGTGGACCGCCGCGGCAAGGACGGCCTGATCTGCCACGACAACATGCGCGCCGACATCACCGTCGCGTTCTACCTGCGCGTGAACGAGACCGCGCAGGACGTGCTGAAGGTCGCGAAGGCAATCGGCGTCGACCGCGCGTCCGACAAGATCGCGGTGAACGAACTGTTCAACGCCAAGTTCTCCGAAGCGCTGAAGACGGTTGGCAAGCAGATCGACTTCGTGAAGCTGTTCGAGAACCGCCAGGAGTTCCGCGACCGCATCATCCAGGTGATCGGCAACGACCTCAACGGCTATGTGCTCGAAGACGTGGCGATCGACTACCTCGAGCAGACGCCGAAGAACTCGCTCGACCCGAGCAACATCCTCGACGCCGAAGGCATCCGCAAGATCACCGAGCTGACCGCGGCGCAGAACGTCATCACCAACGAACTGGCGCGCAACGAAGAGCTGGCGATCACCAAGAAGAACGTCGAGACCCGCGAAGCGATGCTCGCGCTGGAACGCCAGCAGGCCGACGCCGAGGCGCGGCAGAAGCGCGAGATCGCGACCATCCGCGCGCGCGAGGAAGCGGAGACGATGAAGGTGCAGGAAGAAGAGCGCCTGAAGGCCGAGCAGGCGCGCATCGCGACCCAGGAATCGCTGGACATCCGCGAGCAGAACCGCATGCGCGAAGTCGAGGTCGCCGAGCAGAACCGCCAGCGCGCGGTGGTGATCGAGGTCGAGAAGGTGCATCGCGCCAAGGACCTGGAGATCGTCTCGCGCGAACGCGAAGTCGAACTGCAGAAGATCGACAAGGAAAAGGCGCTGGAAATCCAGCGCAAGGACATCGCCAACGTGATCCGCGAGCGGGTGTCGGTCGAGAAGACCGTGGCCCAGGAAGAAGAGCGGATCAAGGAAGTGCGCCAGGTCTCCGAAGCGGATCGCCAGAAGCAGGTGACCGTGCTCGCCGCCCAGGCCAAGGCCGAAGAGGCGCTGGTGCGTCACGTCAAGCAGGCCGAGGCCGACGAGGCCGCGTCCAAGCACAAGGCGGTGGAGCTGACCGTGATCGCGCAGGCCGAACTGGAAGCCGCGGCCAAGCACGCCGAGGCCAAGAAGCGCATGGCCGAAGGCATCGAGGCCGAGCGCGCCGCGCCGGGCCTGGCCGATGCGCGGGTGCGCGAAGTCGCCGCCGCGGCGCTGGAGAAGGAAGGCCTGGCCAAGGCCCGCGTGGTCGCCGAGACGCTGTCCGCGGAAGCCCGCGGTGCGCAGGACAAGGGCGTGGTCGAGGCCAAGGTCATCAAGGACGTGGGCTTCTCGCAGGCCGAAGTGCTGCGCCAGAAGTACCGCTCGGAAGCCGAGGGCCTGACCGACAAGTTCGCCGCGCTGGGCGCGATGAGCGACCAGGCGCGCGCGCACGAAGAATTCCGCATGCAGCTGGAGAAGACCTTCGAGCAGGCGATGGCCTCGATCGACGCCAACAAGGAGATCGCGCGCGAGCAGGCCGAAGTGCTGTCGACCGCGCTGGCCAAGGCCAACATCGACATCGTCGGCGGCGAAGGCGCGTTCTTCGATTCCTTCGCCAAGGCGCTGTCGGTGGGCAAGGCGGTGGAAGGCGTCGCCGGCAAGAGCCCGATCGTGCAGGAAGTGCTGCAGAAGCTGCTGTCGATGCAGGTCGGCGGGAAAGAGGGCAAGGCCGCGAAAACGGCCGAGGCCGAAGACGCCTGACGTCGGCCCGGACACGCGAACGGACAGCCTCCCTCATTCCGGACACCCGTGCAGCGGGTGGAGGGACCTGCGGTCGTGACGCCACGGATCGCAGGCAGGTCCCTCCCCGGGCTTCGCCCGCGTTCGGGATGACGGTGCTTCCGGATGCGGGATGTCGAACGGGCGCGTCACACGGTTGCGAACCCGCATCGGCCGAGAACCGATGCGGGCGTTCGAAACAGACTCACCGAGGTAGGACACGATGTCGGACAACACCACGCCTTCGACGCCGCCGGTCGGCGATGCCGTCGACAGGGCCGTCGCCGAAGGCGGCGCCTACGAGGTGCTGCGCAAGCGCCTGACCGAACAGGGTCGGCTGCTGCGCGAGCGCGCGGACGCGCTCAACGCGCAGCGCCTGCAGGAATTCGGCAGCAGCCGGATGGAGGTCGTGGGTCGTCTGCGGATCCGCACCGAACACAACTGCGTGGCCCGCGACATCGTCCAGGTCGGCGACTGTCTGCTGTTCGGCTACAACGTGTTCATCGGATTGAAGAAGGAAATCCGGATCGAGGACGTGTTCCTGCTCTACCGGCTGGTCGAAGGGCCGGAAGGCTACGACGTGACGCCGGTCGAGATCGCGAACAGCTTCCTCGGCGATGCGACCTTCGCGAAGGAATTCGCCGAACTCTTCGCCTACTACAAGAACACCCGGCTGCTGCAGCTGGTGGTGCGCGACGGCAAGCTGCTGGCGGCGTTCCAGATCGGCG
This sequence comes from Lysobacter sp., assembly GCA_011526085.1. GTDB lineage: Bacteria > Pseudomonadota > Gammaproteobacteria > Xanthomonadales > Xanthomonadaceae > Lysobacter_I > Lysobacter_I hankyongensis. Next base: position 159,440 of record WYBC01000038.1, read on the forward strand.
AGCGGATCGAGGACATCCGCGTGTTCCGCTGGCAGCTCGAGGGCGGCAGCGGGCGGCAGACCGTGCGCTACATCGACAACCGCGGCGAGCGCGACATCGCCCTGCCGGCGCCGTACGACTTCGAGTGGACGCGCGCGACCCGCGAGATGGCCGTCAACGGCCGCCATCCGCATCTGAACATCCTCGACACCGTGTTCGTGGAGACGGTCAACGGCGACCTCACGGTCAAGATCGAGAACAACACCGAGGACGGCCTCGGCCTCTACCGCGAACCGGTCGAGGACCAGACCCAGTCGCTGGACGACGCCCAGGTCGATTTCGCGCGCGTCGGCAGCCTGATTCTTTTGAAAATCCTGCCGTATCGCGAACAGCAGTGGCGGTATCTGGTCTACAACACGCTGTCGCGCAAGGTCCATCGCATCGACGCCATCGGCCAGGCCTGCGTGCAGTTGCCGGAAGACCACGGCATCGTCTTCCCCGGCGGCTACATGCTGCAGAACGGCGAGACCCGCACCTTCGACCAGGCGGTGCAGGGCATGCGCTTCAAGCGCACGATCCGTTCGCCCAACGGCGAGGACGTGCTGTACCTGTTCTACGAGCCGCAGAACGGCCGCATCGCGCTGTTCGTCTACAACATGATCCAGCGCGGCATGCAGCCGCCGGTGCTCGGCCACGGCTATGCGCGGCTGGAAGACGGGCGCATGGTCATCTTCAGCGCCGAGAGCAGCGAGCCGACCCGGATCCATCCGATGCAGGTCTGGCAGACGCCGTTCGCGTTCGAGGACTACGCGCAGCGGCAGCCGGCCGGCAACACCTTCATGGGACGGATCGGCAACGCCGACCTGGTCCGCGGCATTTCCGAGCTGTTGAGCCTGGCGCGCGAGATCGACGGCGGCGACGCCTCGGCGCAGCGCTATCAATTGCTCACCCAGACCACGCGCCGTCTGTTCGATCAGTACCACTGGATCGAGGACCGCCACTGCGAAGGGCTGGCGCCGTTGCTGCGCGAGATCATCGCCAGCAGCGAGGCGGTGCTGGACGAATACGAGAAGGTCGAGAGCATCCGCCGCCAGTCCGAGACCGCCATGCGCGACGCCGAAGCGCGGCAGAAGGCGCTGCTCGGCAGTCTCGACCCCGATCGCTGGGAACGCGTGCAGGACTGCGTCGACGCGCTCAACGCGATCGTCGCCCAGCGCGGCCGGCTGCTGACGATCCGCGAGTTCCGCTATGTCGACACCGCGGCGATCGACGCCATGGAAGCGACCCTGCTGGAGGCCCAGGCGCGCACCGGCGCCGCGACCGGCGATTATCTGGCCGGCGACAAGGCGCTGCAGCCCTACGCCGACCGCGTGCAGGCGCTGGATGCCGAAGCGCAGAAGGCGACCAGCGTCGCCGCGCTGCGCGAACCGCAGCAGCAGATGCAGACGCTGTCGACCGACCTGGACATGCTGTCGGAATTGATGGCGACGCTGAAGGTGGACGACGCCACCCGGCGCACCCGCATCGTCGAAACCCTGTCCGGCATCTACGCCCGGCTCAACCAGGCGAAGGCGCGCGCGGAGCAGCGGCGCAAGACCCTCGGCAGCGGCGAAGCGGTGGCCCAGTTCGGCGCGCAGTTCACGCTGTTCGGCCAGAGCATCGCCAGCGCGCTGTCGGCGGCGCGCGATCCCGAGCGCTGCGACCAGGAACTGTCGCGGCTGATGGTCCAGCTGGAAGAACTCGAAAGCCAGTTCGGCGAGCACGAACAGTTCCTCGGCGACATCGTCGCCAAGCGCGATGAACTGCTGGAAACCTTCGAGGCGCACAAGCAGACGCTGCTGGACGAGCGCCAGCGCAAGAGCCAGTCGCTGGCCGACGCCGCAGCGCGGATCCTCGAAGGCCTCGGCCGACGCACCGCGCGCATCGCGGGCATGGACGAACTCAATGCGTTCTTCGCCGGCGACGCGCTGATCCTGAAGCTGCGCGATCTCGCCGAGCGGCTGCGCGGGCTGAAGGACAGCGTCAAGGCCGACGACATCGAGGCCCGGCTCAAGGGCGTGCGCGACCAGGCCGTGCGCGCGCTGCGCGACCGCAGCGAGCTGTTCGAGGACGGCGGCAACGTCATCAAGCTCGGCCCGCGCCACCGCTTCAGCGTCAACACCCAGGAACTCGATCTCACCGTGCTGCCGCGCGGCGATGGTCTCGCCCTGCACCTCACCGGCACCGAATTCTTCGCGCCGGTGCGCGACGTCGAGCTGGATGCGTTGCGGGACTTCTGGTCGCTGTCGCTGGAGTCGGAATCGCCGGCGCTGTATCGCGGCGAATATCTGCTGGGCGAACTGCTGGCCGCGGCCGAGGCCGGCCGCGACGGCCTCACTCTGGATCTGTTGCGCCAGCAGCTGGCGCAGCCGGAGGTGTTGACGAAGACCGTGCGCGATTTCGCCGCGCCGCGCTATCGCGAAGGCTACGAGAAGGGCATCCACGACCACGATGCCGCGCGCCTGCTGGCGGCGCTGCTGCCGCTGCGCGACGGCGCCGGGCTGCTCGCGCACGCCCCGGCGGCGCGCGCCTGGGCGAGCCTGTTCTGGGCGCAGATGCGCGAACGTCCGGAGGCCGCGCAGTGGACCGATCGCGCGCGCAACGCGCAGGGCATCGATCGCGTGTTCGCGCATCGCGGCGGTCTCGATCGCCTGCGTGAGGACATCGCCGCGGCGATGCGCGCCGAAGCCGATGCAAAGTCGTTGCCGGTGGACGCGGCGCTGGACGCGCGCGCCGCCGACTACCTGATCGCCGTGCTCGGCGCGCCGCGCGCGTCCTTCGTCTTCAGCAAGTACGCGCGGCAGTTGCTGGACGCGCTGCGCCAGCGGCTCGTCGCCGAGCGGCTGTGGGACGAACTGCAGGCCTCCCTGCTCGCGCTGAAGGACGATCCGGCCGCGCGCTGGCGTCTCGCCATGCACTGGTTCGAGGCGATGATCGTCGACCCGGCGCACGCCCCGATCGCGGACTATCTGCCCGAAGCCGTCGCCCTGCTGCTGCTCGGCGACGAGGCGCTGTCGAAGGTCGTCGAGGCCGATCTGCGCGCGACGGTCGACGGGCTGCTCGGCGAGCACCCGCGGATCGCGCGGGACAATGGCGCGAATGGTGCGACCACAGGCGGCACGATGACGGTCGGTGTCGACGATTTCGGCGAACGCCTGCATCGCCATCGCGAGGAATTCCTGCCGAAGTTCCGCCGCTGCCAGAGCCTGCGCCAGGCGCTGATCGCGCGCGAGCGCGACGCGCTGCGGCTGTCGGAATTCAAGCCGCGGCCGCTGACCTCGTTCGTGCGCAACAAGCTGATCAACGACGTCTATCTGGCGGTGATCGGCGACAACCTCGCCAAGCAGATGGGCACCGTGGGCGAGGGCAAGCGCAGCGATCTGATGGGCATGCTGATGCTGATCTCGCCGCCGGGCTACGGCAAGACCACGCTGATGGAATACGTGGCGCACCGGCTGGGCCTGATCTTCATGAAGATCAACGGCCCGGCGCTGGGGCACGAGGTGCGATCGCTGGATCCGGCGCAGGCGCCCGACGCGACCGCGCGGCAGGAGCTGGAGAAGCTCAACCTCGCGCTGGAGATGGGCAGCAACGTGATGCTGTACGTCGACGACATCCAGCACACGCATCCGGAGTTCCTGCAGAAATTCATCTCGCTCTGCGACGGCACCCGCCGCATCGAGGGCGTATGGCAGGGCCGGACCCGCACCTACGACATGCGCGGCAAGAAGTTCTGCGTGGCGATGGCCGGCAATCCGTACACCGAGTCCGGCGAAGTGTTCAAGATTCCGGACATGCTCGCCAACCGCGCCGACATCTACAACCTCGGCGACGTGCTGGGCGGGATGGAGGATGCGTTCAAGCTCAGCTATCTGGAAAACAGCCTGACCTCCAACCCGGTGCTGGCGCCGATGGCCACCCGCGATCTGGGCGATCTCTACAAGCTCGTCGACAAGATCGAGGGCAAGCCCTTCTCCGCCAACAGCCTGTCCCACGGCTACAGCGGCGCCGAGATCAATGAGATTTCGGCCACGCTGGAACGGATGATGCAGGTGCGCGACGTGGTCTATCGCGTCAACCAGCAGTACATCGCCAGCGCCGCGCAGGCGGACACCTATCGCACCGAGCCTGCGTTCCGCCTGCAGGGCAGCTACCGCAACATGAACAAGCTGGCGGAGAAGATCTCGCCGGTGATGAACGCCGCGGAGCTGCAGCAGCTGATCGCCGATCACTACCAGGGCGAATCGCAGCTGCTGACCACCGGCGCCGAAGAGAATCTGCTGAAGCTGGCCGAGCTGCGCGGCACGATGGACGATGCGCAGAGCGCGCGCTGGGCGCAGATCAAGCGCGACTTCCTGCGCAACAAGGCGATGGGCGCGGGCGAGACCGATGTCGGCCAGCGCGTGGTCGGGCAGCTCAACGATCTGGTCGAAAGCGTGCGCGGTCTGGAGAAACTGTCCGAGCGCGCGAAGCCGGCGGTCGAGATACCCGCCATCGGGAAGCCTGCCGTCGACAAGCCCGATGCGCCGTGGCCGCAGTTGCTCGCCGCGCTGGAGCGTCTGTCGGAGCGGCTGGCGCAGCCGCGCACGCCATCGAATGAAGTCGTCGCTGACGCGGACCCTGCGGCATCGGCATCCAATGCGCTGCCGCCGGCGTGGTTCGAGCGTCACGCCGAGCAGCAACTGCAACTGCAGCAGGTGCTGACGCTGCTGGCCGAGCGCATCGCGACGCTGCAGGGCGCGCCGGTCGCGGCGCCGGCGAAGCGCGCACGCGCCGCGCCGGTCGAAGGCCAGGCGCTGGCCGACGCGCTGCGCGAGGAGCAACTGAAACAGGCGCTGGCGGAGTTCTCCGACCGCCTGCTCGGCAAGACGCCCCGATGAGCGACAGGATCGATTTCTCCGAACTCGACCGCCTGCTCCGCGACAGCGCTGCCGACGCCGTGCTGGACGATGCCGAGAAGTTCGAGCTGCGCGAAATCGGCAGCGGCCTGAGCCGCGACCGCGTGCGCTATCTGCGCAATCGCGCCTTCGCGCTGGTCCGCGAACGCTGGAGCGAGCCGCAGGCCGCGCCGTCCGGTGCATCGGCCGCTCCATCGCTCGATCTGCTGCGCTGGCTGGAGCAGGTGGTGCGCACGCTGGATGCCGGTGCCGACCCGCCGCCGGTGGAAGCGAACGCCTGGTTCGCCCCGGGCGATGACTGCCTGCGCCGTCTGCGCGAACTGTGCCTCGGTGCGAAGCGCACGATCGACGTGTGCGTGTACACCATCTCCGACGACCGCCTCTGCGACGCGCTGCTCGACGCCCACCGCCGCGGCGTCGCGGTGCGCATCCTCAGCGACGACCACAAGGTCCACGACGCCGGCAGCGACGTGCTGCGCCTGCGCGACCGCGGCCTGGACGTGCGCCTGGACGACACCGCCTTCCACATGCACCACAAGTTCGCCCTGTTCGACCGCCAGCGCCTGGCCAGCGGCAGCTTCAACTGGACCCGCAGCGCCAGCGAAGGCAACGAAGAGAACCTCGTGGTCACCGACGACATCCGCCTGGTCCGCGCCTTCGCCGGCCATTTCGAGGGGTTGTGGGAGAAATTCGCGGGCCGCTGAGCCGGTTTCGGATCGAAACCGCATGCGAATCAAGGCCCTGAGGCATGCGGCGGTGCCAAATCGAGGGGCAGAGCTTATCCTTGGCGGCCTTGTTCCGCGGCCGGTCACGGCCGGGCCGGCGTCGCCGGCGATGGAACCGTTCCCTGCCGATGCCTGCCATGACCGCACACGCCCTGCCCGACTACCCCTTCACCCCGAACCGCTTCGAAGTCCGGCCCGGCATCGCGATGTCGTATCTGGACGAAGGTCCGCGCGACGGCGAGGTGATCGTGATGCTGCACGGCAATCCGTCGTGGAGTTACTACTGGCGGCATCTGGTGCTGGGGATGAGAGACAAGTACCGCTGCATCGTGCCGGATCACGTCGGCATGGGGCTGTCGGACAAACCCGGCGACGATCGCTACACCTACACGCTGCAGTCGCGCGTCGACGATCTGACCACGCTGCTGGACACGCTGGGCATCGATGGCCCGGTGACGCTGGCGGTGCACGACTGGGGCGGCATGATCGGCTTCGGCTGGGCGCTGCGGCACGAGGCGCAGGTGCGCCGGTTGCTGATCACCAACACCGCGGCGTTTCCGCTGCCGGCGACCAAGCCGCTGCCGTGGCAGCTGAAGCTGGGCCGCGACATGAAGCTCGGCGCGCTGCTGATCCGCGGTTTCAACGCGTTCGCCGCCGGCGCCGCCAGCGACGGCGTGATCCGGAAGCTGCCCGCCGACGTGCGCCGCGCGTACCTGTCGCCCTACGACTCGTGGGCGAACCGCATCTCGACCCTGCGCTTCGTGCAGGACATCCCGCTGGGCGAGGGCGATCCGGCGTGGACGCTGGTCGACGCCGCGGGCAAGCGCCTCCCGGCCTTCGCCGACCGCCCGGCGTTCATCGGCTGGGGCCTGCGCGATTTCGTGTTCGACCATCATTTCCTCGAAGGCTTCCAGCGCGCGCTGCCGCAGGCCGAAGCGCATGCGTTCGAGGATGCCGGCCATTACGTGCTGGAAGACAAGCACGAGGTGCTGGTGCCGGCGATGCGGCGCTTTTTGGATGCGCATCCGCTCTGAGCGCCGGCTCCGCGCCGATCCATCGGCGCGATTGACCCGGATCAACGCCCGACGGTCGCACCGGGCCTACCCTGCCGCCTTCGCACACGCCGCGAGGGCACCATGTCCGCTTCCGAGTCCCGTCCCGAACACAGGTTCGACATCGTCGTGGTCGGGGCCGGCCCGGCCGGCTTGTGTTTCGCGCGTTCGCTGGCCGGCAGCGGGCTGAAGATCGCGCTGGTCGAACGCCAGCCGCGTGCGGCCCTGGCCGATCCGGCCGAGGACGGTCGCGAGATCGCGCTGACCCATCGTTCGCAGCGCTTGATGCAGGCGCTGGGCTTGTGGACGCGGCTCGCCGACGACGACGTGTCGGAACTGCGCGATGCCCTGGTGCTCGATGGCGACGATGAAGATGGTCTGCGCTTCCGCCGCGGATCGGGCGAGACCGGACCGCTGGGCTGGCTGGTGCCGAATCATGCGATCCGCCGCGCGGCCTGTGCGGAGCTGCTCGCCAATACCGATGCGGTGCTGTTCGACGGCCTGCGCGTCACCGGCGTGCGCACCGATGCCGACGGCGCCGAGGTGCAGCTCGACGACGGCGCCACGCTGACGGCCGATCTGATCGTCGCCGCCGACAGCCGCTTTTCCGAGACGCGGCGCGCGATGGGCATTCCCGCGACGATGCGCGATTTCGGCAAGACCATGCTGGTCTGCCGCGTGCGCCACGAACGCGAACACGCGCAGACCGCCTGGGAGTGGTTCGATTACGGGCAGACGCTGGCGCTGCTGCCGCTGCGCGATCCGCGGTTGTCGTCGGCGGTGCTGACCCTGCCGCACGCGCAGGCGATGGCGGTGCAGGCGCTGGATGCCGACGCCTTCGGCGCGGACATGGTGCGGCGTTTCCACGGTCGCCTGGGCGCGATGACCTTCGTCGGCCCGTGCTGCGCGTATCCGCTGGTGGGCGTGTATCCGCGGCGTTTCGTGGCCGAACGGTTCGCGACCATCGGCGATGCCGCGGTGGGCATGCATCCGGTGACCGCGCACGGTTTCAATTTCGGTCTGCGCGGGCAGGACACGTTGGCCACCGCGATCCGCGACGCGCATGCCGCCGGGCATCCGTTCTGGAGCGACGCGCTGCTGCAGGGCTACGAACGCGCGCACCGCCGCGCGACGCGGCCGCTGTATCTCGCGACCCAACTGGTCGCCGGCCTCTACACCGACGAGGCGCCGCCCGCGAAGCTGCTGCGGCGGGTCGCGCTGCGCGCCGCGCAGCGGTTCGCGCCGTTCCGGGCGATGGTGATGGCGGGCCTGACCGACGACGGTCGCGGGCCGCTGTCGTCGCTGTCATCGATGTTGTCGCGTCGCGCAGGCTGATCAGCCAGTCGCGGATTCCGCGAGCGCCCGTTCGACCTCGTCCCGCGTCAGCGGCGGAAGCCCGTAGGCCGCGCGGGCCTGATCGCACTGCGGGTTCGGGCCACCGCCTTCCCCCGACATCGGTTCCCATGACAACGGTTCCCATGACATCCGCAGGTCGCGGCAGGCGTTCGGCCGCGCATCGTAGATCGTGCAACGCACGCCTTCGCCGACGACGCCTTCCAGCGCGATGCAGTGCGGCTGTTTCGCCCAGGTGCCGCGCATGCTGCGCTGATGCGGGCCGAAGGTTTCGGTCAATGCGATCGGCACGTGGCCGCCCAGTTCCGGCTCGGCTTCTGACCAGTGCAGGCTGACGCGGAAGTGGGCGCAGCAGGCGCCGCAGGACAGGCAGGGGTGGGGCATGCGCGGATTCTACGCAATGCGCGGACGGGGCTTCGGCCCCGAGCATTCCGCCCCCGTAGGAGGGGCTGACCAGCCATGCGGCTGTTGAACACCAGCCCCGAGCATTTCGTTCATCGAATATACGATCCGCGCGTCGCCGCTACAATCGCACGATGACCACACCCTGCAACATCGCCGCCAGCCTGCCGCGCCTCGCGCGCGAACGCCCCGATCAGATCGCGATGCGCTGCCCGGGCCGCGACGGCCGCTACGACATCGCGCTGAGCTACGCCCAGCTCGACGCGCGCAGCGACGCCATCGCCGCCGGTCTCGCCAAGCGCGGCATCGTCCGCGGCACGCGCACCGTGCTGATGGTGCGGCCGACGCCGGAATTCTTCCTGCTGATGTTCGCGCTGTTCAAGGCCGGCGCGGTGCCGGTGCTGGTCGATCCGGGCATCGACAAACGCGCGCTGCGGCAGTGTCTCGACGAGGCGCAGGCCGCGGCCTTCATCGGCATTCCGCTGGCGCAGTTCGCGCGGGTGCTGCTGGGCTGGGCGCGCGGCGCGACGATCCGCGTGACCACCGGCGCGCGCGCGATCCTCGCCGACGTCACCCTGGCCGAGGTCGAACGCGACGGCGCGGGCGCGGGCCCGCAGCTCGCCGACACCCGGCCGGACGATGTCGCCGCGCTGCTGTTCACCAGCGGCTCGACCGGCGTGCCGAAGGGCGTCGTGTATCGCCACCGGCATTTCGTCGGCCAGATCGCGATGATGGGCGAAGCCTTCGGCATCGCGCCGGGCGGCGCGAACCTGCCGACCTTCCCGCCGTTCGCGCTGTTCGATCCTGCGCTCGGCACCACCTCGATCATTCCCGACATGGATCCGACCCGGCCCGCGAATGCCGATCCGCGCAAGCTGCATGCGGCGATCGCGCGCTTCGGCATCGATCAGTTGTTCGGCTCGCCGGCGCTGATGCGGGTGCTGGCCGACTACGGCCAACCGCTGCCGGGGCTGAAGACGGTGATGTCGGCGGGCGCGCCGGTGCCGGCGGACGTGGTCGCGAAAATCCAGTCGCTGCTGCCGGCCGATGCGCGGTTCTGGACGCCGTACGGCGCCACCGAATGCCTGCCGGTGGCGGTGATCGAAGGCCGCGAGCTGCTCACGCTGCGCGAACGCACCGAGCAGGGCGCCGGCACCTGCGTCGGTCGCGCGGTGCCGCCGAACGAGGTGCGCATCATCCGCGTCGACGACGCGCCGATCGAAGCGTGGTCCGACGATCTCATGGTCCATGGCGGCCTGGTCGGCGAGATCACGGTGGCCGGGCCCACCGCCACCGACGCGTATTTCAATCGCGACGCGCAGACCCGCGCGGCGAAGATCCGCGAAACCCTGTCCGACGGCGGCGAACGCATCGTCCACCGCATGGGCGATCTCGGCTATTTAGATGGCGAGGGCCGGCTGTGGTTCTGCGGTCGCAAGACCCAGCGCGTGGTGACCGCCGACAGCACGCTCTGCACCGAGCAGATCGAGCCGGTGTTCAACACCCATCCCGACGTGTGCCGTACCGCGCTGGTCGGCATCGGCGCGTTCGGTGCGCAGGTGCCGGTGCTGTGCGTGGAACTGCGCGAAGGTGTGCCCGCTTCGGATTGGGCACGCATCGAATCCGAACTGCGCCATCTCGGCGAAGGCCACGTGCACACCGCGAAGGTGCAGCGTTTCCTGCACTACCCCAAGGCATTTCCGGTCGACATCCGCCACAACGCCAAGATCGGTCGCGAAAAACTCGCGGTCTGGGCGGCGGGTCGCGCGCGCATCTGACCCGCGGTCCCGCGACGGCGGTGCCGGGAAAAGAACGGGCCCGGTTCGCACCGGGCCCGTCGGTATCGCATCGACGCGCGCGAGGCTTACGGGTTGAAGTACGTCGAGATCGACGAATACACGTCGGAGAAGCGCGAGTAGTAATCCGGGCTGCTCTGCGCGGTGCAGTACGAGGTGCCGCCGTACAGGCCGCCGCGCAGCTGATAGCTGCCGCCGCTGACGGTGAACAGGGCCGAGCCCGAGGAGCCGCCTTCGGTCACGCCGGTGGTCCACACCACGCGATACAGCGGCGATTTGCCGTCGATCGAGGTGCTGAGGCCGGTGACCGAGCCCAGCGAGTACATCTTGGCGTCGCCCGCGGGGTGGTGGATGCCTTCGATCGCGGTGCCGGTGGCGGCGATGGCGGCGCTGCTCCAGCCTGCGTAAACGGCGCCGGCCGGCGGGGCGGACTTCAGCTCCAGCAGCAGGGTGTCGCGGGTGGTGTTGGCGTGACGCAGGTAGGCGCCGCCGGTCAGCGTGACCGCGCCCGCGGCCTGGGTGGTGCCGCCGCAGGTGGTGGCCTTGTAGAACCAGTAGGTCTGCAGGGTGTTGGCGACGGTCTGGCTGCTGATGCAGTGCGCGGCGCTCCAGAACAGGCGCTTCTTCGGCGAATGGTTGTTGTTGAGCAGGGTGCCGGTGCACAGGTACGAGCTGCCGCTCTTGGTGAACACCATGCGCGCCACGGCCTTCTCGGCCGACAGGAAGCCGGCGGTCGGGTTCGTGCGGCAGACGATGTCGCGTTCGCAGCTGTCGCTCTCGCCGATCTTGGCGGCGCGCGCGATGTCGACTTCGCTGGCGATCGGGCTGATGTCGAGATGCGAGATCTGCGGCAGCGCGAGGCTGAAGTTCTGCGGACGCTGGCCCTTGGCGAGGACGACTTCGACGGTCGCCTGCGCGCCCATCAGCACCGGCGACCAGCCGGCGTCGCGGCCGGCGAACTCGCGGCCGTTCTGTTCGAACACGCGACCGTCGCTGCCGCCGAAGCGCAGGGTGACGGCGGCGGGATTGGCGCCGCGGCCGGTGGCCTTCAGCGCGAACGATGCGCGCAGTGCGGCGGCGGCGTCGGAGGAGATCTCGAAACGGGTGGCGATGCTGCCGTCGGCGAGGCGTTCCCAGCCGAGCTTCGACAGCGCGATGCGGGCGTTGGGGACGTTGCGGGAAAAGCCGATTTCGAGCGGCTGGCCGCGCTTGACCTGATCCAGCCGGCGCGACTTCAGCGCGCGGGCGTCGGCGAGGGCGGGGGCGCCGAGCGCGATCAGGGTCGGGCCGCGGTTCTCGCGGGTGGCGAACGACGCGGCGCCCATGGCCTTGGCCATCGGGGTTTCGGCGACGACGGCTTCGCCCATTTCCGCCACCGGTGCGGCGGCCTGGGCGAACGGCGCGAGCAGCAGGGCGGAAGCGATTGCGGCATAGATCGGGGTCTTACGAACCATTGCGAATCATCCTTTACTGAAGTGGTTGGCGTGATGGGTCGCATCGACACAAAAAAGCCCGCCTGTTCCCGCGGCCCGTGGGGGCGGGAAGGGCATGGCTTCGTCCTGGGGGCTGTCGCGCGACGAGGCCGCCGGGGGCGCGGACGCCGGGCGACTTCCGGATCGTATACACGTATACGATCTACGATTTGAGCAATCGATCTCTGTTTTTGATCGGCATGCGCGTGCGCTGCGCGATCCAGTCGATGCTGCGATGCGCCAGTCGAAAATTCTCAACGTTCGTGTTGCGCGAAACGAAACGGGCCCGGCGATGCCGGGCCCGTGCGCAGGTGGTTCGGGCGGCGATGCCGCCGTGCGTTCGCGGTCAGCGGAACACCCGCCGCAGCAGGTCGGTGGTCCGCGATGCGGGGTTGTTGCGGATCTGCCGTTCCTGTTCGGCGATCACATGGAACAGGCCGTCGATGGTTTCGCGGGTGACGTAGTCGTCGAGGTCGGCGCTGGTGGCGCCGTTGCCCTGGCTGCCGAGCAGCGCGCCGGCGAGGGCGTTGCCGCCGGCCTTCTTGCTGAAGTCCTTGTACTTCTGGGTGACGCCGACCGAGGCCGTCTGCTTCGCGACGATCGGCAGGAAGGCGTCGTAGAGTTTGCGTTCGCTGGTGCGGCGGAAGAAATCGGTGGCGGAAGTGTCGCCGCCGCGCACGAGGCCGATCGCGTCCTGCAGCGTCATCTGCCGCACCGAGTCGGCGAGGATGCCGGCCGCGAGCGGCACCGCCTTTTCGGCAGCGCGATTCATCGACAGTTCGAAGGCATCGACCTTCCTGCCCGCGCCGAGCTGGCGCGCGAGGTCGGCGAGCCGGCGCAGTTTGTCCGGCACCAGGATCTTCACCGCCTGGTCGCGGAAGAAGCCATCGGGCTTGCCGAGCTGGCGGACCGCGCGGTCGACGCCCTGCGCCAGTGCTTCCCGGATGCCGCCGGCGGCGTCGCGTTCGCTGAGGCTGCCGGTACTGCCGGTGCTGCCGAGCAGCCGGTCCCTGAGCTGGTCTTCGAGCGATTGCGCGCCCACGCCGGCGGTGGCGAGCGAGAGGCAGGCGGCGAGGGCGAGGGCGGTGCGACGCATGGCAGGGCTCCTGAAGTCGGATGGCCGCAGCATACGCCCGCAACTCCGCCTGCTGCGTGAGCGGCTGATCTGGTCTGGCGCCCATTGAACTTGGCGTTCGGCCCAATGTGCGCAGGCGCTTCGTTAACATGGGCCTTCGATCCCTTCGCCCGCAGCGACAGGGAGGCAGTCAAGCGAGGACTCATGAAGATATTGGTCACCGGCGGGGGCGGTTTTCTGGGGCACGCGCTGTGCAAGGGCCTGGTCGAACAGGGCCACGAGGTCGCGAGCTACAACCGCGGCCACTATCGTTCGCTGGAGCCGCTGGGCGTGCGCCAGATCCAGGGCGATCTGGCGAACCGCGATGCCATGCTCGCGGCCTGCGCCGGCATGGACGCGGTCTTCCACAACGCGGCCAAGGCCGGGGCCTGGGGCAGTTACGACAGCTACCATCAGGCGAACGTCGTCGGCACCGAGAACGTCATCGCCGGCTGCCGCGCCCACGGCATCGGCCGGCTGGTCTACACCTCCACCCCGAGCGTGACCCATCGCGCCACCCATCCGGTGGAAGGCGGCACCGCCGAGACCGTGCCCTACGGCGAAGGCTTCAAGGCGCCGTACGCCACCACCAAGACCATCGCCGAAAAGGCGGTGCTCGCGGCCAACGGACCCGACCTCGCGGTGATCGCGCTGCGGCCGCGGCTGATCTGGGGCCCCGGCGACCAGCAACTGGTGCCGCGGCTGGTGTCGCGGGCGCGGGCCGGGCGGCTGCGGTTCGTCGGCGGCGGCCACAACGTCATCGACACCACCTACATCGACAACGCGGCGCAGGCGCATTTCGACGCCTTCGCGCATCTGGCGCCGGGCGCGGCCTGCGCCGGCAAGGCCTATTTCATCAGCAACGGCGAACCGAAGCCGGTGCGCGAGATCGTCAACGCGCTGCTGCGCGCCGCGGGCGCGCCGGAGGTCGACAAGACCCTGCCGTTCTGGGCCGCCTACGCCATCGGTGCCGCCTGCGAAGGGCTGTGGCCGCTGCTGCGGCGGAAGGACGAGCCGCCGATGACCCGCTTCCTCGCCGAACAGTTGAGCACGACGCACTGGTATTCGATGGCGCCGGCGACCCGTGACTTCGGTTATGCGCCGCGGGTGACGATCGAGGAAGGGCTGAAGCGGTTGGCGGCGAGTCATGCGGGCGCGGGCGACGCCTGATCGACGCAGTCGTGTCGCCAGTACCCGGTGTTTCGTGGGAGGGCCCTTCAGGCCCGAGCTTTTTTCTGACGGAAGGGCTCGGGCCTGAAGGCCCTCCTGCGACAGCCCCGCCCCAGCCCTCGGGGTTGCTGGCGTCACAGGCGGCCATCAAGCGCAACGCACGACCGCAACGCACGATCGGGGCAGGCACCGCTGCGCCCGCTAGAATGCCCCCATGACCTCCCCCTTCGATTGGAAACCTCTGGCCGGTCGCGCGCTGGAAACCGCGCTGAACCGCGCCATCGCACTGGACCCCGACACCCGCGACGCGCTGCAGGCGCTGGACGGCCGCAGCGTGGTGCTGGCGCTGGCCGCGGCGTCGGCCTCGGGCGAGACCCCGCTGGCGCTGCGGCTCACCGTCGACGGCGCGCGGCTGCGGGTCGGGCCGGTCGACCCCGAACGAACCCCGGATCTCGCCGTGCGCGGCACCCTCGGCGGCGTGCTGTCGTTCGGCATGCGCACGGTGCTGCCGCGGCTGCTCGGCGCGCAGGCCGACGACGAGGCGATGCCGGTGGGCGCGATGCGCATCGAAGGCGACGCCGAACTCGCGCGCCGGCTGCAGCGTCTGGCCGAACGCTTCGATCCCGATTGGCAGCAGCCGTTCGCGGCCGTGTTCGGCGACGTGCTCGGCGTGCAGATCGCGAACGGCGTCGCCGCCGCGCTGCGCCAGGCCCGCGACGGCGGTCGCCGCTTCGCCGAGACCGCGGCGGAATACGTCACCGAGGAATCGCGCGACGTGGTGCCGCGCGCCGAACTCGACGCCTTTCACGACGATGTCGACACCCTGCGCGACGACGCCGAACGCCTGAAGGCGCGGGTCGCGCGCCTGGCCCGGAGGATCGCGGCATGAGTGACGCTCCATGAGCGCTTTCCTGCGCGCCGCGCGCATCGGCCGCGTGCTCATCCGCTATCGCCTCGACGATCTGCTCGACGACACCCCGGCCGAGCGTTGGCTGAAACTCGCGCGTCCGTTCGTGCCGCGCGCCTCGCGCGAGGTCGCGGCGATGTCGCGCGGCGCGCGCCTGCGCCTCGCGCTGCAGGAGCTGGGCCCGATCTTTGTGAAGTTCGGCCAGATCCTGTCGACGCGCCGCGACCTGATGCCGCCGGACATCGCGGTCGAGCTGTCGCTGCTGCAGGACCGGGTGGCGCCGTTCGACGGCGAGGCCGCGCGCCGGATCGTCGAGTCGGCGCTGGGCCAGGACATCCGCGAGGCCTTCGAGCACTTCGACACCACCCCGCTGGCGTCGGCCTCGATCGCGCAGGTGCACGCCGCGCGCCTGCCCGGTGGGCGCGAAGTGGTGGTGAAGGTGCTGCGGCCCGACATCGAGGAACAGATCGGCGGCGACATCGCCCTGCTCAACAGCTTCGCCACGCTGGTGGAGCGCGCGCATCCGAACGCCGACAAGATCCGCCCGCGCGAGATCGTGCGCGAGATCGAGACCACGCTCGCGGCCGAACTCGACCTGCAGCGCGAGGGCGCGAACGCCTCGGTGATCCGCCGCTTCTGGAAGGATTCGCCGGACCTGTACGTGCCCGAGGTGATCTGGAGCCACACCGCGGAGCGCGCGCTCACGCTCGAACGCGTCTACGGCATTCCCAGCGACGACATCGCCGCGCTGGACGCCGCCGGCATCGACCGCAGCGCGCTCGCGGCCAAGGGCGTGCGCGTGTTCTACACCCAGGTGTTCCGCGACAATTTCTTCCACGCCGACGCCCACGCCGGCAACATCTGGGTCGACAGCGATCCCGCGCGCAAGGACAACCCGCGCTTCATCGCGATCGATTTCGGCATCGTCGGCCAGCTCTCCACCGAGGACCAGTACTACCTCGCCGAGAATTTCATGGCGATCTTCAACCGCGACTATCGCCGCATCGCCGAACTGCACGTGCAGGCCGGCTGGATGCCGGCGCATACGCGCATCGACGAACTGGAAGCGGCCGCGCGCGCGGTCTGCGAGCCGTACTTCACCCGGCCGCTGTCGGAGATCTCGCTCGCCGAAGTGCTGGTGAAGCTGTTCCGCACCGCGCAGAAATACGAACTCACGCTGCAGCCCCAGCTCATCCTGCTGCAGAAGACGCTGCTCAACATCGAGGGCGTCGGCCGGCTGCTCGATCCGAAGCTCGATATCTGGGCGGTGGCCAAGCCGGTGCTGGAGAAGATCCTGCTCGAACGCTACAGCCCGCAGCGGCTGGCCGGCGAATTCCGCAAGCGCCTGCCCGAACTGGTGACGCGCGCGCCGGACATGCCGCAGTTGCTGCACGCGTGGCTGAGCCAGCAGGTCGGCGGCAAACACGAACTGGCGATGCGTTCGCGCGATCTGGCCGATCTGGCCGACACCATGCGCGCGATGCAGCGACGGATGGTGTCCGCGATCCTCGGCACCGGCCTGCTGATCGTGGCCGCGGTGCTGTTCGCGATGGAAGCCGGCGGTCCGCCGATGTTCGGCGTGCCGGCCGCGGCGTGGATCGCGGGCCTCGGCGGCCTGTGGGCGCTGGTCGCGGCTTGGCCGCGACGCTAGCGTCCGTCTCCTTCCCCCGCGAGCGGGGGAAGGGACGTGCGGCGCGGATTACTTCGCCGCCGGTGCCGCGCCCTTCGCCGCCTTCGCGAAATCGCCCGCGGCGAACACGCTGATCGCGTCCGGCTTGATGTACTTGCGGATCGCGGCGTTCACGTCTTCGACGGTCAGCGCCCGGATCTTCGCTTCGAACGCGGCCGTCCAGGCCATGGTCCGGCCCATGTACAGATTGCGCGCGAGCCCGCCGGCGACGCTGCCGTCGTTGGCGCGGTTCTGCTGGCGACGGGTGAGCAGATCGTTCACCGCGCTCTTCAGCTCGTCGGCGGTGATGCCGTCGCGGACGAAGCGTGCGATTTCCTCGCGCATCGCCGTTTCCAGGCGGTCCACGTTCTCCGGCGCGGCGATCGCCTGGATCGACAGCAGGCCGGCGTCGTCGCGGCCCTGCGGCGAACTGTCGGCGACGATGCTGCTGCCGACGTTGTAGCTCAGGCCGTCCTTCTGGCGCAGGCGATCGCCGAGGCGCGAGTCCAGCGATCCGCCGCCGAGCACGCTGTTGGCGATCAGCAGGGCGGGATAGTCGGCGTCGTTCTCGTTCAGCGGCAGATTGCTGCGCGCCATCACCACCGCGTTGGCCTTGTCCGGGGTTTCGAGCCGCGCCTTGCGTGCGGCGACCTCGGTGAAATGCGTCGGCACCGGCACGTGCGGCCGGGCGCTGCGCCAGTCGCCGAACAGCGCCTGCAACTGCGCCTTCACCGCGACCGGGTCGAAGTCGCCGACGATCGAGATCTCGCCTTCGGTGGTGCCGTAGAAATCGCGGTGGAAGGCGATGGCATCCTCGCGCCGGATCGCGCGCAGGTCGGCCAGCGACTCATCGATCGACTTGTACGCGAACGGATGCCCCTTCGGCCACGGGTCGAAGTATTCGCTCATCGCCAGCGCGGCGACGGTGCCGGGCTCCTTGCGCGCGCTTTCCAGGCCGGTGATCGACTGCAGGCGGAACTGCTCGAACTCGCTTTCGGGGAACGCCGGATTGCGCAGGACATCGGCGGCCAGGGTCAGGGCGTCGGCCAGATGCTCGCGACGCGAGTTCAGCGAGATCTCCGCGCTCTGCGAGCCGCCGGACACGCTGGCCGCGGTCTTCAGCGCATCGAAACGCTGCGCGATCTGTTCGCGGGTCATGGTCTTCGTGCCGCGCATCAGCATCTCGCCGGCGACGCTGCCGGCCGCTTCGGGGCTGCGCGCCAGCGCGTCGACGTCGCCGAAGCGGAAGGTGGCGCTCAGGATGACGGTGTCGCCGCGGGTGTCCTTCGGCAGCAGCGAGACCTTGAGCTTGTCGCCGATCGTGAAGGTCTGGGTGCGCGCGTCGATGTTGGCGGGCGTGGGGTCGAAGGTTTCGCCGGCAGCCAGTGCGGCCTTGCCGGTGTAACCCTTCAGCGCGTCCTCGGCGCTGGGGGCCGTCGCGATCTCGACGCGGTCGGCCGATTCGGTCGGGACGAAACGGCCGATGGTGCGGTTGCTGGCCTTGAAATAAGTGCGGGCGACGCGGTTCACGTCGTCGACGGTGACGTCGGCGATGCGATCGCGCTCGAGGAAGTACAGGCGCCAGTCGCCGGCGGCCACCGATTCGGTCAGCGCCATCGCGACGCTGTTGACGTTGGCGAAGCCGCGCTCGTAGGCATTGGCGATGCGCTGCTTTGCCTGGGTTACTTCTTCCGCGGTCAGCGGCTCGGCCGTCAGCCGGGTTTCGATCTGGCGCAGCAGCTCGGCTTCGGCCTTGGCCAGGTCGCCGTCCTTCGGCGTGACCGCGATCAGGGTGGCCATGCCGCCGTCGCGCAGATCGTTGTTGCCGCCGCCGGCGAAGGCCGCCAGCTTGGTTTCCACGAGCGCCTTGTGCAGGCGGCCGGTCGGCGCGTCGCCGATCGCGTTCAGCAGCACCGCGAGCGCGGCGCTGTCGGGATGGGTGGTGCCCGGCGTGCGATACCCGATGCCGACGAGGCGGGTGTCGCCGCTGCGGCGCACGACGACTTCGCGTTCGCCGTCCTGGGTCGGTTCGGTGGTGTAGAGCTTCGGCAGCGCGGTCTTCGGCCGCGCCAGCTTGCCGAAGTGCTGCTGCACCTTCGCCAGCGTGGTCGCGGGATCGATGCGGCCGGCGATGATCAGGGTCGCGTTGTCCGGGCGATACCAGGTGCGATAGAAGGCCTGCAGCCGTTCGATCGGCACGTTCTCCACGTCCGAGCGCGCACCGATGGTGCTGTTGCCGTAGTTGTGCCAGAGATAGGCGGTGGAGCGCAGGCGCTGGAACATCACCGCGCCCGGATTGTTCTCGTTGCGCTCCATTTCGTTGCGCACCACGGTCATCTCGCTGTCGAGATCCTTCTTCGCGACGAAGGAATTGACCATGCGGTCGGCTTCCAGCGCGAGCAGCCAGTCGAGGGTCGTGTCGTTGGCCGGGAACGAGCCGAAGTAATTGGTGCGGTCCAGCGAGGTGGTCGCGTTCTTCTCGATGCCGCGGGCCTTCATCTCGCCCGGAATGTCGGCATGTTTGGGCGTGCCCTTGAACAGCATGTGCTCCAGCAGGTGCGCCATGCCGGTCTCGCCGTAGTTTTCGTGCACCGAACCGACGCCGTAGGCGATGTTGACGGTGACCGTGGGCTTGCTGGCGTCGGGGAACAGCAGCACGCGCAGGCCGTTGCCGAGGCTGTATTCGCAGATGCCTTCCACGCAGGGGCCGGCGGTCATGCCCTTGGGCGGCGCCACGCCATCGGCCGCGGAAGCGGCGAGCGGCGCGGACAGCGCGAGCGCGCAGGCCAGTGCGAGCGGCGAGAGGTATCGGGCGAACGGACGGAAGCGCGGGCGTGAAGACGACATCGGAACTCCTTGGCTGGCCGCGGGGGCCATGAACGCGAGGGCCGTGGATCGGCGAGAATGCGCGCCGATTCTCCCAGAAGGCGGCACGCCTGCGATGACCCAGAAGTCCTGTCCGGAGCTCCCCGGCACGCCGCCATCGCCGATGGAAACCACGGAGATCCCGGTGTTGTACCGCGACGATGCGCTGGCCGTGGTCGACAAGCCGGCAGGGTTGATGGCGCACGACAGCACCCTGGCCCGCGGCGAGACCGATTTTCTCGCCGATCGCCTGCGCGAACAGTTCGGCCGGCCGATCTTCCTCGTGCACCGGCTCGATCGCGCCACCAGCGGCTGCCTGCTGCTGGCCTTCGATCGCGAGACCGCGTCGGCCCTGGGCAAGACCCTGATGTCGCACGCGTTCGAGAAGGACTATCTCGCGATCTGCCGCGGCTGGCCGGCCGAAGCCGCGTTCACGGTCGATCACCCGCTGGACGGCGGCCCCGGCAAGCCGCAGAAGAAGCCGGCGATCACCCGCTTCGAACGCCTCGCCGTATGCGAGCTGGATCTGCCGTCGTCGGGTTTTCCCACCTCGCGCTACGCCCTGCTGCGCGCGCAGCCGCAGACCGGGCGCTTCCGCCAGATCCGCCGGCATCTGAAGCATCTGTCGCATCACCTGATCGGCGATACCAGCCACGGCGACGGCCGCCACAACCGCGCGTTCCGCATGATGGGCATCCATCGCATGCTGCTGCACGCGGAGCGCCTGCGTTTCGAGCATCCCGCGACCGCCGCGATCGTGGACGCGGTGGCGCCGCCGGATGCGGAATTCGCGAAGGCGCTGGCGCTGTTCGACGGGACGCCGCAGCCTTAGCGATGCATTGTCGGTAGAGCGGCCTGACCAGTCATTCGACTGTTGAAAGCCAGGCCGCTGCTACATGAAGACGATGCGATCAAAAGCAGCGGCCTGAAGGCCGCTCTACCGGGTGCTCGGAGTAGATTCCGGGCGCGCGCTCAGCGTTCGCGCCGGAACGGCGAATAGCGCCGGAACACATGGCCCCACGGCAGGATGAGGACGACCAGGATCACCGGGAAGAACACCGCGGTCATGCCTTCCGCAGGCGAGCCCGCGAGCCGGCCTTCGGACCACAGCGGATAGGCCACGAGCGCCAGCCACAGGCCCTTGTAGGCGATTTCCAGCAACAGGATCGGCAGCATCCGCAGCGGATGGAGGATGCCGATGCCGGCCAATGCCGAGAACGCCGCCCAGACCGACCACACCATGGCTTCCTGGGGTTTCCACGCGCCTTCGTGCGACAGGATTTGCTGCCAGACCGTCTGTCCGAGCATGAAGAACATCAGCGCATACAGCACCCGCAGCAGATAGATGTTGATCCTGCGGACGCCGTCGTAGTGCTCGGGGTCGCGTGCGAAGAGCTTCTTCAGTGCGGTGAGCATCGCGACGTTTCCCGGAGAGTGTCGTCGCAGGATGGTCGATGCGGCCGGATCGCGGACGTGCCGTTGGTCCGCCAACCGATGGCATGGACACCGATGCCGGCGATCGTGGCGATCGCCGGGACGCGCGCCGCGCTCAGCGCCCGTTCGCGCGGTTGCGCAGTTCCGTGTCGAAGCCGCGCTTCAGATCCTGCAGCATCGGCAGCAGCAGATCCTCGAGGGTCTGCATCGATTCGCGGGCCTCGCGCGCGCCGCCGAGCAACTGGTTCTCGATCTGGCCGCCATCGCCGTAGGGCGAGACGTAGCGCTGGCTGGCGTCGTTCGGATTGGTGCGGCCGTACTGCGCGGTGTAGAGATCGCGGGTGACCGGGCCGAGCTTGTCCCAGTTGCGGCGGATCAGGTTCTCGGCGTCGCCGCGGTAGCGGATGGCGTCGGCGCGGTTGCCGGCGGCCGTACCGTCGCCGCGGCTGCCGTCGAGCTGGCCGCGGACCATGCCCAGCAGCGTTTCGACTTCCTGCGCCGAGCGCTGCGGGTTGTTTTCGCCCTCGCGGCTGAACTGCGCCGGGGAAAGGGTGTCCATCGGGCGGGCCGGCGCGCTCCAGCCACCGCCGCCGACGAGCGCGGGGTCGCCGCCGCCGCCGACGGCGGCCGGGTCCTGGGCCATGGCGCAGGGCGCGGCGAAGACCGCGAGACAGGCGGCGAGCGCGGCCTGCAGGCATGCGGGAGAGGTCTGACGACGGGCCATGATCCGGTCCTCCATGGGGGACTGGCATCTTCCGGCAGCCGCCCCGGCCGGTCAAATCCCGGGCGTGCACCAGACCGGTCAGACCAGACCGATCAGACCAGACCGATCAGAACCAGACCGTTTAGAATCGGCCGCGGAGGGCCGGGTGGACACCGAGAACACGGACACTGCAATCGAGATTCCCGAGTCGGAGCTGGTCGAACGTTTCGTGCGTGCGTCGGGCCCGGGGGGACAGAACGTCAACAAGGTCGCGACGGCGGTCGAACTGCGCTTCGATGTGGCGCATTCGGCGGTGCTGCCCGAGGCGGTGCGCGAGCGCCTGCTCGCCCGCCGCGATCGGCGCGTGACCACCGACGGCGTGCTGGTCATCAGCGCCCAGCGTTTCCGCACCCAGGAACGCAACCGCGAGGACGCCCGCGCGCGATTGGCCGCCTTCATCGCGACCGGCCTGACAGCGCCGACGCCGCGGATCGCGACCAAACCGTCGCGGGCCGCGAAACAGCGCCGCCTCGACGCCAAGCGCCAGCGCTCCGGCGTCAAGCGCACGCGCGCCAACAAGGATTGGGATTGATGTCCAACGTGGATCCGGGTCCGGGGACGGCCCGCGACGATCTCGTGATTCCGCTGCCGCCCAGCCTGCCGCGCAGCCGCCCGAACCGCTTCGCCCGATGGCTGGGGCGTTCGATCCTGCGCGTCGCCGGCTGGCGGGTGGTCGGTGCGTTCCCCGACGTGCCGCGTGCGGTCCTGATCGGCGCGCCGCACTCCTCGAACTGGGACGGGCTGCTGGGGCTCGCCGCCAAGGTCGCCCTCGGCGTGGACGTCCGCATCTTCGCCAAGCATCAGTTGTTCTGGTGGCCGCTCGGGCCGCTGCTCCGCCGGATGGGCGTGATCGAGGTCAACCGCGGCGACGCCCGCGGCCTGATCGATCAGGTGCTGGTCCATTTCCAGCGCGAGGAGCGCTTCTGGATCGGCATCGCGCCCGAGGGCACGCGCAAGCGCGTGGAGCGCTGGAAGACCGGGTTCTGGAAGATCGCCAGGGCCGCCGACGTGCCGGTGGTGCCCGCGTATTTCCACTATCCCGACAAGATCATCGGCATCGGCGAGCCGTTTTTCCTCGGCGACGACATGGAGGCCGACATCGCCCGCATCCGCGCCTGGTACGCGCCTTGGCAGGGGCGCAACCACGGCGTATGAGCGCGACACCGTCGTCGCCCGCCCCCGGAACCGGGATTCCGGGGCAGGCGCCCGCTCGCGGACGCGCGACCCGCGCCGGCGCGATGGACTCCCCCGGCGCATCCCGTATTCTTGGCAGCATGCCGCACGAGGCGGGGACCCCATGGCGACACTGAAGAAACTGCTGGAAGCGGCGCGATTGATCGAGCGGTCGGAGACGGACGTGCCCATGTCCGCGCCGGCCGGCGACGACGACATCGACGCCATCATCCGTCGTGCCGCGCAGGCGGAGGCGGCGATCTCGACCGCACCGCCGCCGCTGCCGGGCGATGCCGCGCCTGCGGTCGCCGGCATCGAGGAAGGCCTGAGCTTCGCCGACATCTACGCCCGCCAGGGCCTCACCGAGGCCCAGTTCCCGGTCGAGCGCCTGCTGAAGCTGGTCGACGGGCTGCGCGCGCTGGACCCGGCCACCCGCCGGGCCGCGATCACCGCCATGGATGTCGCCGACGAGACCTGGTCGATGGAGCAGGTGCTGGCCGACGCCGACGCCAAGGTCGCCGCGCTGCGCGGGCACCAGCGCCAGATGCAGGGCACGGCCGACGCGGTGGTGCAGTCCAACCGCGAACGCATCGCCGCGCTGGAAAGCAGCCGCGACGGCCGCGTCGCCGAGCTGCGCCAGCAGATCGCCGCGCTCGAAGCGCAGATCCAGGACGCCATCGGCACCACCGCCGCCGATGTCGCCAAGCTGCAGTCGGAGTCGGAATCCAACAAAGCCGCGCTGCTGCGCGAAACCCAGCGGATCGACGCGCACATCCTCAACCTCGACGAACTGGTCGCCCAGTTCCGGCCGCCGGCGAAATGACCCTGCGCCGCGCCGTTTTCCGTTTGTAGTCTTTCGCGCGTCCACGGATTCCGTATCGCCGCAGCCGCACCGGATTCCGCGTTCCGAACCCCTGCCCTGAACCCCACGTTCCGAATTTCCTCCCCGAAGGAGTGCCTCATGGCCGTCAAACTCACCCCGTTCGCCAAGCTGCTGATCGGCGCGATCGTCCTGGTCGGCAGCGGCTCGGTGCTCTGGAACCTCTACAAGAACCGCAAGGCCGAAGGCGGCGATGAAGGCAGCGCCGCCGTCGCCCAGGCCGAGGGCGGCAAAACCTCGTCCGCGGGCGCCTACGCCGGCAAGGGCGATGGCCCGCTGGGGTCCGCCGGCAATCCGCTGAAGGTCAGCATCGTCAGCTTCCACGGCTACGCGCCTGCGCTGGTCGCCAACGGCCAGAGCCTGAAGACGCGCAGCGGCTCGATCTTCGACAAGGAGGGCCTGAACGTCGAGTTCGTGATCCAGGACGACATTCCGACCATCGCCACCATCTTCGAGGCCGGCACCGCGCAGTGCGTGTGGCGCACCTCGGATTTCTGGGCGCAGGAACAGCCCAACCTGCGCAACAGCGGCCACGACGCCAAGGCGGTCATGATCGTCGACAACACCCGCGGCGCCGACGCGATCATCGCCCGCGACCCGTCGATCCGGAAGGTCGAGGACCTCGCCGGCAAGAAGGTCGCGCTGCTGCAGTTCACGCCGTCGCACGGCATGACCATCGACGCGGTCGACAATTCGTCGCTGTCTGCGCGCCGCAAGCAGAGCATCGAGTACGTGTTCATCGCCGCCGAAGACGGCCTGGGCGGCGTGCGCGCCGCGCTGGAATCCGGCAGCGTCGACGCTGCCGTGCTGTGGGACCCGGACCTGTCGCTGGCACTGCGCGCGACCAAGGGCCACGTGGTGTATTCGACCAAGACCGCTTCCAACCTGATCTTCGACGTGATCGTCTGCGACCAGCGCGTGCTCGATGACGCCCAGGGCGCCGCTGCGGTGCAGAAACTGGTCACCGGCTGGATGAAGGGCGTCGATGCCGCCAAGGCCGACCCCGACGGCGCGGTCGACGCGCTGGTCGCCACCGAGGAGTTCTTCACCCTGCTGGCGAAGGACGAAGGCAAGCCGTTCGTGAAGGGCCTGTTCGACAATCTGCTGTGGACCGGCGTGGCCGACAACGCGCGCATCCTCGGCATGTCCGGCGGCACCAACCATTACGCCCGCGTCTACCAGCGCTTCGACCAGATCTATCGCGCCGCCGGCGCGCTGGCCAATCCGAAATCGCCGGTGATCCCGCCGCAGGACAGCTTCGACACCCGCTTCATCCGCAGCCTGTACGACGCCAGCACCACGGCGCAGGTGGAAGCGAAGAAGACCGAGACCTTCACCGAGCAGGCGCGCGAGGAAGCGGTGCAGGCGCCGGCCGAAGTGACCAAGCCGGTGGTGGTGAACTTCGCCAGCGGCCAGGCCGCGCTGACGAAGCGCGCCGAAAAGACGATCGACACCGACATGGTGCCGTTCATCGAGAACAACGGCAGCGCCTACTTCGAGATCAGCGGCAACACCGACAGCACCGGCAACGCGGCGATCAACAACCGTCTGTCGCTGGCGCGCGCCGAAACCGTGGTCGACTATCTGGTGCGGCAGTGGGAGTTCCCGCGCGAGCGCTTCAAGATCGTCGGCAACGGTTCCGGCAAGCCGCTGTGCAACGAAAGCGCGCCGGAAGCCGAAGGCCTGACCATCGACGCCTGCCGCGAATCCAACCGTTCCACCCGCATCGCCGTGTACGGCGCGCGTCAGTAAGCGAGGACGGACGGGCCATGGCCAGCGGCTGGAATCCCTACATCGCCCTCCCCGGAGGATTGCGGCGGCAACTCGGCATCGGCGGCGTCGCCTTCGTGCTGATCGTGTGGTTCGCGCTCAGCGCGAGCGGCTGGATCAGCCCGAACAAGCTGCCGTCGCCGGTGTCGGTGGTGAAGGCGCTGGCCTATCTGTCCTGGCACGAAGGCAAGAGCCTGCTGTTCGACGCCACGCTGTGGTCGGTGGGCCGGGTCGCCGCGGCCGGCGTGCTGGTGGTGCTGGTCGGCGTGCCGCTCGGCATCTTCATGGGCGCCTCGCCGAAGTTGAACGCCCTGCTGTCGCCGCTGATCGATCCGTTCCGCTCGGCGCCGGTGGTCGCGCTGCTGCCGATCCTGGTGATGTGGCTGGGCATCGGCGAAACCATGAAGGTCGCGTTCCTGTTCCTCGGCGCCGTGGTCTACCTGGTGCCGATGGTGCGCGACGCGCTGCAGGCGGTGCCGCAGAGCTACTGGACCGGCGCGCGCGACCTCGGCGCCACGCCGTGGGAATGCATCCGCCACGCGGTGGTGCCGATCGCGATGCCGCGCATCGCCGACGCCATCATCGTCAGCGTCTCGGTGATGTGGACCTACATCACCGTCGCAGAATACGTGAACGCCAAGGTCGGCCTCGGCCAGCTGATCCAGAACGCGCGCCGCTTCAGCGCGATGGACCAGGTGTTCGCCGGCATCATCGTGATCATGGCGCTGGCGCTGCTGACCTACCAGCTGATGCGGGTGGTGAAGCGTCGGCTGTATCCGTGGGAGACCCAGGCATGAGCGACTCCGCAACGCAGCAGGGTGCCGCGACGGTCGCCGCCCCGGCCGTCATCGCACTCGATCGCATCGTCCAGGAATATCCGCGTCCCGAAGGCGGCGTGAACCGCGTCGTCGACGACCTCAGCCTGCGCTTCACCGGCCCCAGCATCAACATGCTGCTGGGCCCTTCCGGCTGCGGCAAGAGCACGCTGCTGTACATGATGGGCGGCGTGCGTCCGCAGAACACCAACATGCCCACCAGCGGCACGATCAGCATCGACGGCGAACCCTGCCACGACGCCCACGACGATGCGGTGATGGTGTTCCAGCGCTACGCCAACCGGCCGGACCTCACCGTCTACGACAACGTCGCGTTTCCGTTCCGGTTGAAACTGTGGCGCGATCGCGTGCCCGCGGCACAGCGCCACGACCTCGTGATGCACATGCTCGAAGCGGTGGGCCTGTCCGACAAGGCCAAGCTGCGCCCGAGCCAGTTGTCCGGCGGCCAGAACCAGCGCATCGCGCTGGCGCGCGCGCTGATGCTCAAACCGCGGATCCTGCTGATGGACGAACCGTTCGGCGCGCTCGACGCGCAGACCCGCGAGGAAATGCAGAAACTGCTGGTCAAGCTCTATCGCGAGTATCCCTGCCTGATCGTGTTCGTCACCCACGACGTGACCGAGGCGCTGTTGCTGGGCGATCGCGTCGTGGTGCTGTCGACCCAGCCGGCGCGGATCGCCGACGATTTCGAGATCGCCACGCCCAAGCCGCGCGATACCGGCTGGCTGCGCATGCCCGAGGCGGTGGCGCTGGAGCAGCGCATCCTCAGCCGCCTGCATCAGGCATCGGGCAAGGGCAACGTGCGGGTGACCGTCTAAGGCATGAAACAGCCGCCGAAACCCGTCAGCTATCTGCGCGCCTGGCTCACCAGCCAGAGCAACGTGATGACGTTGCTCGGCGGCGGCCTCGCCGCCGCGGTGGCGTCGATCCCGGCCGGCGGCGCCGGCGCGCTGGGCGCGCTGGTGGTGTTGGGCGCGGTGCAGACGCTGCTGGCGCTGGTGATCCCCGATCTGCCCTCGTTCCGCAGCAAGGTCGAACGCCAGACCCGGCGCGCGGCCATCGACCAGCGCCGCGCGCAGCTGCAGCAGGAGATCTTCTCACTGCACGGCGGCATGGAGCGGGTGATGGGCATGGCGATGTGGCAGAAATACCGCGCCATCGTCGAACGCGCCGAAGTGCTGTACCGGATCGCCGGCGAGGCCCAGAGCCAGCTGTCCTACGACGACGCCGAACGCGTCGACAAGGCCTCGGTCGACTATCTCGCGATGTGGCTGGCCCAGGTGACCATCCAGGAGCGCCTGCGCAGCGGCGAAGAAGCCACCCTCGATCGCCGCCTGCGCGAGGCCGAGCGCTCGCTCGGCGAGGTCGACGAGAACGACCCGCGCTATCGTCACCTGAAGATGGCGTACGACGACTATCTCGCGATCAAGCTCCGCCACGACAAGCTGGTCGCCCGGCGCATGTCGATCGAGGCCGCGCTGGTCTCGCTGCCCGACCAGGTCGAGGAGATCTACCAGATGGTCGTCGCGAGCCCGTATTCCAGCGTGCTCGGCTCGAAGCTCGGCGAATCGCTGTCGCGGCTGCAGCTGGAAGAAGACATCGAACTGGATCTCTCGCAGAACGATCTCGACAGCGACTATTTCAAGACCGGCGCCGCGGGCGCCCAGGCACGGGCCGCACGACAGGGCGCGCGCACCGCGAAATGATTTCCTACACCGTGATTTCCTTTACCCGCACATAAGCTGCCCCAGGAGAACCGCATGAACATCTTCAGCCGACTGGCCAACCTCGTCCGCGGCTTCCTCTCGCTCTTCGTGACCGGGCTGGAACAGCAGCATCCGGAGATCGCGTACGAGAACGCGATCAACACGATGATCGAGAAGTACAACAAGCTCAAGAACGCCACCGCCGGCCTCATCCGCCTGCGCGAGGACGCCGCCGACCGCCTGCAGAAGGCGCAGGCGCAGCAGAAGGAACTGGGCGCGATGCTCGAACAGGCGATGGCGACCGACCAGGACGATCTCGCGGTCGAACTGATCGAACGCAAGGAAGCCGTCGAGGCCGAAATCGCGGCGATGGAAGCCGAACTGCAGGGCGCCGAGAAGGACGTCGATACCGCCAAGACCGCGCTGACCGAGGTCAAGGGCGAGATCGCCAAGCTCAAGGCCGAGAAGGACCGCATGCTGGCGAAGATGCAGAGCGCGCAGGCGCGCGTGCGCATCCAGGACCAGCTCGAAGGCCTGTCGGTCGATGCCGAACTGCGCGCGCTCGAGAACGTGCGCACCGGCATCAAGGACACCATCGCCAAGGCCAAGCTCGGCGAGGAACTGCGCGAATCCGATCTCGACACGCGCCTGAAGTCGCTGAAGGCCGGCAGCAGCAAGGCCACCGCCCGCGCCAAGCTCGAAGCGATGAAGAAGGAACGCGCGGGCGCGGCCGACGCCAACCGCACGATCTGATGCCATCCCGTTGTCATCCCGAGCGCAGCGAGGGACCTGCGTCGTCTTGAACGGCACCAGCAGGTCCCTCCGCGGGCTGCGCCCGCGTTCGGGATGACAGGACCTCGCTTGATCCACGGACACACCATGACCACCCTCAACGGCGTCACCTCCAACAGCGGCGCCCTCCCGCCCTGGGCCGACGAACTCAAGCGCCGCTATCTCGCCGGCGAGGCCGGCGTGTTCCTGGTGCACGGCAACGTCCACGACGGCGTGCCGCACGAAGGCCGGCTGCAGCCGTTCGTCGACTACGTCCACGACGTGGTGCTCGCGGCCAAGCCGCAGCGGTTCGAGCTGGCGCTGCGCCACGCCGGGCTGAAGCGCCGCGGCGAGACCACCAAGCCGATCGAACACGGCGAATCGCTGCTGGAGGACATGGCGAAGCTGGAACTGCGCATGCGCACCGGCGACGGCATCGCCCTGGTGCTGCCGCATGCCGGCGACCTGGTGCCGAACGCGGAAACCACCTTCCTCAGCACCGACGAACGCGGCCTGTTGGAAATTCTCCACGACTGGTCGCTCAGCGGCCTGCTGCTGCAGCGCAATCACATCGTGGTGCTGCTGTGCGCGTCGCTGTCGGAACTGCACCCCTCGCTCAACACCAATCCGCGCATCTGCGCGATCGAAGTGCCGTTGCCGGACGAGGCCGCGCGCGCGCAGCTGGTCGCGCAGTCCGCGCCGCACATGCCGGCCGCGCAGCAGGCGCTGGTCGCGAAGCACACCGCCGGCCTGCGCCTGCTCGAGATCGACAGCATCGTCGCCGAGCGGCCCGCCGCCGGCCTGCCCGAGGAAGAACGCAAGGCGCTCGCGCTGCTGTTGCTCGGCGACGCGCCCGACGCCCAGCAGCGCGCCGAGATGTATGCCGGCGTCACCGCGGGCAAGACCCGCGAGGAAATCGCGTTCATGATCCTCGGCCACGCCGCGCCGAAACCGGACGACGATCCGCTCGACGCGATGCTCGCGATCATCGGCGACAGAAAACGCGAGATCATCCAGCGCTCCTGCGGCGATCTCATCGAATTCCTCGATCCGTCGTACGGCCTCGACGCGGTCGGCGGCTACGACCAGATCAAGGCCGAGCTGATGAAGATCGCGGCCACGATCAAGACCGGCGAACGCAGGCTCGCGCCGATGGGCCTGCTCGCGGTCGGTCCGATGGGCGTGGGCAAGACCTTCGTGATCAAGGCTTTCCTGAAGGAAGCCGGCCTGCCCGGCGTGGTGCTGAAGAATTTCCGTTCGAAGTGGGTGGGTTCGACCGAATCCAACCTCGAACGCGTGCTCAAGATCATCCGCGCGATGAGCCCGATCGCGCTGGTCATCGACGAAGGCGACCGCAGCTTCGGCAACGGCGAGGGCGGCGAGACCGACGGCGGCACCTCGTCGCGGGTCATCGCCCGGATCAAGGACTTCATGTCCGACACCGACAACCGCGGACACGTGCTGACGATCCTGATGACCAACCGCCCCGACAAGCTCGATGTCGACATCAAGCGTCCGGGTCGTCTCGATCGCAAGATCCCGTTCTTCTACGCCGACACCGGCGCCGACCGCCTGCGCATCGTGCGCGCGATCCTGTCGCGCAACGGCGCCGCATTGCCCGACGAGGCCGCGGCCGCGCTGGCCGATGCGCTCGACGGGCTCGACGGATATTCCAACGCCGATCTCGAAGCGATCGCGCTGCTCGCGCTCGATCTCGCGCGCGAGGCCGGCGGCGCGCTCGGCGCCGCGGAACTGCAGCAGGCCATCGCCGATTTCATTCCGCCGCAGCACACCGACACCATCCAGTTGATGGAACTGCTGGCGGTGCAGGAATCCTCGCGCCGCAGCCTGCTGCCCGAGCGTTTCGCGAAGCTCGCGCCGGCGGAGGTGTCGGAGCTGATCGCGGAGTTGAAGCGGCGCGTGCGCGCCTAGGTGTTCGGTGAACCGGTAGAGCGGGCTTCAGCCCGCTGTGGCCTCTCCGGAAAAGCGTAGCGGGCTGAAGCCCGCTCTACCGAGGGCGGTGTTTCCCCGTTTACACCACCTCGAACAACCCGGCCGCGCCCTGGCCACCGCCGATGCACATCGTCACCACGACGAACTTCGCGCCGCGCCGCCGGCCTTCGATCAGCGCGTGGCCGACCAGGCGCGCGCCCGACACGCCGTAGGGGTGGCCGAGCGCGATCGCGCCGCCGTTGACGTTCAACCGATCCATCGGAATGCCGAGCGTGTCCGCGCAGTACAGCACCTGCACCGCGAACGCTTCGTTGAGTTCCCACAGGCCGATGTCGTCGACCGTGAGGCCGGCACGCTTCAACAGTTTCGGTACCGCGAACACCGGGCCGATGCCCATTTCGTCGGGCTCGCAGCCGGCGACCGCGAAGCCGCGGAAGATGCCGAGCGGTTGCAGGCCGCGCTGTTCGGCCAGCGTGGCGCTCATCACCACCGCCGCCGAACTGCCGTCGGAGAACTGACTCGCGTTGCCTGCGGTGATCACGCCGCCCGGCGTCGCCGGGCGGATGCCGCGCACCGCCTCCAGCGTGGTGTCGGCGCGGATGCCTTCGTCGGCGGAGACCGTGACTTCGCGGCTCAGCAACTGGCCGGTGGCCTTGTCGGCGATGCCGGCGGTGACGGTGATCGGCACGATCTCGTCGTTGAACCGGCCGCCGGCCTGCGCCGCCGCGGCGGCGAGCTGGCTGCGCACGCCGTATTCGTCCTGGCGTTCCTTGTCGATGCCGTAGCGCTGCGCCACGAGTTCCGCGGTCTGCAGCATGCTCCAGTAGATCGCCGGTTTCTGCGCGACCAGCCACGGGTCGGCGAGCATGGTCTGGTTCATCACGCCCTGCACGCAGGAAATGTTTTCCACGCCGCCGGCGACGAAGATCTCGCCTTCGCCGGCGATGATGCGCTGCGCCGCGGTCGCGATGGTCTGCAGGCCGCTGGAGCAGAAGCGGTTGATGGTCATGCCCGGCACGCTCACCGGGCAGCCGGCGCGCAGCGCGATCTGGCGCGCGATGTTGGCGCCGGTGGCGCCCTCGGGCGTGGCGCAGCCCATCAGCACGTCCTCGACTTCGCCCGGATCGATGCCGGCGCGCGCGATCGCGTGCTGCACGCTGTGCGCGCCGAGCGTGGCGCCGTGGGTCATGTTGAAGGCGCTCTTCCAGCTCTTGGCCAGGGCGGTGCGCGCGGTGGAGACGACGACGGCGTCGGTCATGTCGGATTCCCAGGTCGGATTCGATTCGGTGGCGATCAGGTGAAGGTCTTGCCGTCGGCGGCGAGCGCGGCGAGCAGCGGTGCGGGTTCCCACGCACCGGCCTGGCGGCCGTCGACATCGGCCGCGGCATGGCGGCGCATCGCGCGCACCACGTTGAACAGCCCGACCTCGTCTGCGTAGCGCATCGGCCCGCCGCGGAACGGCGGGAAGCCGTAGCCGAACAGATACACCATGTCAATGTCGCCGGCCTTGGCGGCGATGCCTTCGTCGAGGATCTTCGCGCCCTCGTTCACCAGCGCGTAGACCAGGCGCTCGACGATCTCGTCGTCGCCGATCGTCCGCCGCGCGATGCCCGCCGCGGCCGAATGTTCGACGATCATCGCGTCGACCACCGCGCTGGGATGCGCCTTGCGGTCGCCGGGCCTGTAGTCGTACCAGCCGGCGCCGGTCTTCTGGCCGAAGCGGCCGAGTTCGCACAGCGCGTCCGCGACCTTCGAATAGGTCAGTTCCGGCTGTTCGACGTAGCGGCGCTTGCGGATCGCCCAGCCGATGTCGTTGCCGGCCAGATCGCTCATCCGGAACGGGCCCATCATGAAGCCGAAGCGTTCGGCGGCGGCGTCGACCTGCGCCGGCAGCGCGCCTTCTTCCAGCAGGAACATCGCCTGGCGGCTGTACTGCTCGATCATGCGGTTGCCGATGAAGCCGTCGCAGACGCCGGAGACCACCGCGGTCTTGCGGATCTTCTTCGCCACCGCCATCGCGGTCGCCAGCACGTCCTTCGCGGTGGCCTTGCCGCGCACCACTTCCAGCAGCTTCATCACGTGCGCCGGGCTGAAGAAATGCAGGCCGATCACGTCCTGCGGGCGCGCCGTGAACGCCGCGATTTTGTCGAGATCGAGCGTGGACGTGTTCGACGCCAGGATCGCGCCCGGTTTGGCGATCGCATCCAGCCGTTCGAACACCGCCTGCTTCACGCCGATCTCCTCGAACACCGCTTCGACGATCAGATCGCAGTCGGCGAGGTCGGCGTAGTCCAGCGTCGGCTGCAGCAGCGCCATGCGCTGCGCGAACTTCGTTTCGCTGAGGCTGCCCTTGCGCACGCTGCCTTCGTAGTTCTTGCGGATGGTGGCGACGCCGCGATCCAGCGCCTCCTGTTTCGTTTCCAGAATGACGACCGGCAGACCCGCGTTGAGGAAATTCATCGCGATGCCGCCGCCCATCATGCCGGCGCCGATCACGCCGACCTTGCGCACCTCGCGCTGCGGGGTGTCGTCGGGCACGTCGGCGATCTTCCAGGCCGCGCGTTCGGCGAAGAACGCATGCCGCAGCGCGCGCGATTCCGGCGACATCATCAGCGCGGCGAACGTATCGCGCTCGAACTTCATGCCGTCGTCGAAACGCTTGCGCGCCGCCGCTTCGACGCAGTCGACGCAGCGCTGCGCCGCGGGATAGTCCTTCGCCATCGCGCCGACGGTGGTGCGTGCGAACAGGACGAAGGCGTCGAGATTCGGATGCTCCACGCGGCGATCGCGCACGCGCGGATGCGGGCCGGCTTCTTTACCGATCGTTGTCGCGGCGCGCTCGCGCGCGAACGCCTTCGCCTCCGTCAGCAGATCGCCGTCGACGATGCGGTCGAAGAGGGCCTGGCCCGGAATCGATGCCAATGCATCGCTGGCGACCGGGTTGCCGGAGACGATCATGTTCATCGCCGGCTCCAGCCCGATCGCGCGCGGCAGGCGCTGGGTGCCACCGGCCCCGGGCACGAGCCCGAGCTTTACTTCCGGCAGCGCGATCTGGGTGCCGGGCGCGGCGAGACGGTAATGGCAGCCGAGCGCGAGTTCGAGTCCGCCGCCCATGCACACGCCGTGGATCGCGACCACCACCGGCTTGGCGCTGGCTTCGAACGCGGCGATCACCGACAACAGATTCGGTTCCTGCATCGCCTTCGGCGTGCCGAACTCGCGGATGTCGGCGCCGCCGGTGAAGGATTTGCCGGCGCCCGCGATCACGATCGCGACCACCGCGGGATCGGTCAGCGCGCGGTCGAGGCCGTCGATCAATGCGCGCCGGGTGTCATAGCCGAGGCCGTTGACCGGCGGGTTGTCGAGGGTCAGTACCGCGACGTCGGCGTCCACCGCGTATCGGGTCGTCATCGTTGGCTCCTGGAAGTCCTGGGGGTGGCAGGGGAAGAGGTGCGTGCCGTGGTCTTCGGCTTCGCTGCGGTTCCGGGGGTGGTTTTGCCGGCGTTCCTGATGCCCGGCGTGCGGCGCGGCATGACCTTGCCGGACAGCAGCAGTTCGATCGCCAGCCCGGCGTCGGCGACATCGACCTGCTGGTCGCTGGTCGCTTCGGCGTAGATGAAGGATTCGCACAGGCGCACGATCAGATAGGCGAGGGTGTCCACCGCCAGTGGCGGCGACAGCGCGCCACGGTCGGTCTCGAACTGCAGCAGGTCGCGCACGCGTTCGATCGCGCGCGCCTGCACCGGGCCGAGTTTGGAGGTGAGCAGGCGCACCGCGTATTCGGGATCGCTGCGCACGAAGCGGCGCAGCGGTTCGAACGCGACCAGGGCGCGGATCGCGGATTCGCAGATCGCCGCCACCCGCTGCGCGCCGCGGCCGCGCTGGCGGGCGGCGGTGTCCTGCATCAGCTCGTCGCACAGCGACCAGAGGATCTCGCCCAGCAGCAGGTCGCGGCTGCCGACCCAGCGGAACGCGGTGGCGCGGCCGATGTTCAGCCGCGCCGCCAGCGCGCCGACATCGATGCGTTCCCCGGCCAGCCAATCGCGCCGCGCCAGCTGGTAGAGGTCCAGCGGCGTGACCCGCGCGGGCGCGCCCTCGCGCAGGGCCTGGGCGAGGCGCGTGGCGTTGTGCGCCGCAGCATCGGCGGTCGTCCTAGTCTTCGTTCCGGCGGGTGTCTTGGAGGGAGCGGCCATGGCCGGAGTGTAGACATTTCGGAGATTTGACGCCAGATGAGTCGAGATGCTCAAATGACTCATTCGCCCAAGGACCCGCCGCGCACATGAACCCGAGCCCGCTGACCAACCGCCGCAACCTCGATTTCATGCTGTACGAAGTGCTGGGCGTCGACCGCCTCTGCGCCTACCCGCGCTTCGCGGATCACAGCCGCGACACCTTCGGCGCGGCGCTGGACCTCGCGCACCAGATCGCGCTGGAGAAATTCCTGCCGCACAACCGCAAGTCCGACCTCCACGAGCCGCAGATGGTCGACGGCAAGGTCGAGCTGATCCCCGAGATCGGCGAAGCCGTGCAGGCCTACAACGACGCCGGCTTCGCCGCGGCGCTCGCGGACTACGAAGCCGGCGGCATGCAGTTGCCGTTCGTGGTCGCGCAGGCCTGCGATTCGATGTTCTCGGCCGCGAATCCGGGCACGATCGCCTATCCCGCGCTGGCGCGCGGCGCTTCGAACCTGCTCGCCGAATACGGCACGCCGGACCAGAAACGGCGGTACATGCAGCCGATCATCGAAGGCC
Source organism: Lysobacter sp. (assembly GCA_011526085.1). Taxonomy (GTDB): domain Bacteria; phylum Pseudomonadota; class Gammaproteobacteria; order Xanthomonadales; family Xanthomonadaceae; genus Lysobacter_I; species Lysobacter_I hankyongensis. The sequence continues at coordinate 194,918 of WYBC01000038.1, forward strand.
GCTACTTCGGCACGATGTGCCTGTCGGAACCGCACGCGGGCTCGTCGCTGGCCGACATCAGGACCACCGCCGAGCCGCAGGCCGACGGCAGCTGGCGCCTCACCGGCGCCAAGATGTGGATCTCCGCCGGGGATCACGAACTCGGCGAAAACATCCTCCATCTGGTGCTGGCGAAGATCGTCGGCGCGCCGGCCGGCGTGCGCGGCATCAGCCTGTTCATCGTGCCGCGCTGGCGCGTCAACGCCGACGGCAGCCGCGGCGAACGCAACGACGTGCGCCTCGCCGGCCTCAATCACAAGATGGGCCAGCGCGGCAGCGTGAACACCTTCCTGAAATTCGGCGAATCCGGCGATTGTCATGCCGAACTCGTCGGTGAACCGCACCACGGCCTCGGCTACATGTTCCACATGATGAACGAGGAGCGCATCGGCGTCGGCATGGGCGCGGTGCTGCAGGGCCTGGCCGGCTATCTCTACTCGCTGCAGTACGCGCAGGAGCGTCGGCAGGGCCGGCATCCCGACCAGAAGGACCCGACCTCGCCGCCGGTCGCGATCATCGAACACGCCGACGTGCGCCGCATGCTGCTGCAGCAGAAGGTCTATGTCGAAGGCGCGGAACTGCTCGGCTACTACGCCTCGCTGCTGGTCGACCACGCGCGCGATCCGGACGAATCGGTGCGTCGCGACAGTCACCTGTTGCTGGAGCTGCTGACGCCGATCGTGAAGGCCTGGGGCTCGGATTATTCGCTCAAGGCGAACGAGCTGGCGATCCAGATTCTCGGCGGCTACGGGTTCACCCGCGAATACCCGGTGGAACAGAATTACCGCGACAACCGCATCAATCCGATCCACGAAGGCACGAACGGCATCCAGGCGCTCGATCTGCTCGGCCGCAAGGCGATGATGCAGGATGGCGCCGCGCTGAAACTGCTGATGGCGAAGATCGCGCAGACCTGCATCGAAGCCGGTGCGCACGCGCCGCTGATGCCGCTGGCCGACCAGCTCGCCGCCGCCGCGAAGCTCGCCATCGACGCCACCCGCGCCGCCGGCGCGCGCATGGCCGCCGGCGATGTACGCCTCGCGCTCGCCAACGCCACCCACTACATGACCGCGCTCGGCCATGTCGTCATCGGCTGGCTGTGGCTGCAGCAGGCCGCGATCGCGCAGGCCGCTCTCGCCGACGCCAGCGGCGACGATCGCGATTTCTACGCCGGCAAACTCCAGGCCTGCCGCTTCTTCTTCGCCACCGAACTGCCGCTGGTCGAACACCATGCCCGCCTCGTCCGCGATGGCGAGGCGAGCGCGTTCGAAATGCAGGCGGCGTGGTTCTGAGCGAAGCGACGCAACGACCTGGCGGTCTTCCATTTCGAGCGCGCCGGTCGCAACCGCCGCATACCCCCTGCAGATTCGTTGATGAACGGCGAGCCCATGCAATGGCGTGGGCGTCGCGCGCGGGCAGGATTTTTGATGGGGTGAATCGATGCGCATCCCGCGATTGACGAAATCTCGCCAATTCATGGCTTACGACACAGAGACCGGAATTCACCCCCGGTTTCGTGGATAGCGGATGTGCGCGAACGCTTGACAAACGCATCGCGCAGCAATGAGACTCATTTGACGCCTCGCATCAAGCGCGAAGCGCATTCCACAGAGGGAATGCAGAATGGCCAAGACGGCGCACAACGGTGATCGGATCATCGCCTGATGGCACTTCTCGACAATGTCGTTTCTCCTTTGCCCGGAGATTCGGATCCCGGCTGCTGGAGCGATTCGATGCGGAGCAAATGTCGCCGAAGCATTGAATGATCTCATCGGGCCAAGTGCCCAGCCCATCAGGAGAGTCGTGATGACCGATTTCGTATCGCAGCCGCCGTCGAGAAAGCCGGTGCCCCTCGATGGCTTTTTCAAGGGCGGCATGATGCCCGCCACGGAACAGAACATCACCGCCCTGATCATCCTGGACATCCGCAATCTGCGTCTGACCAAGGATCAGGGCAGGCAACTGGAAGGCGAAATCCGCGAATTCATGCTGAAGCGCCTCGAGTACATGAAAATAGACCTCAAGGACCGTTCGGCCATCAGCCTGGATACGGCCGTGCACGGCATCGCCATCGAATAGCGCGCACCGATATCAGCGCTGTCCGCGCGAATCCATGCAGACGACTTCAACCGACGAGTGGGTCGAATGGGCGGCCCACAATCTCGCGCTGGGCGTGGCCGAGTCGAAGGTCAGGGACGAAATGGTGCTCGGCGGCCTTTCCGACGCGCAGGCGAGTGCCGTGGTCGACGGGATCCTGGGCAGCGCGATTTACCGCGCCGCGAAGAGGGTCGGCGGCGACCTCAGGAAATGGACGGTTCTCAGCGATGCCCTGCTGGAACTGAAGGCCCAGTCGTTCGCGCCCACTGAAGTGCCGCGCGTCGCCAATCTGTCCTCGGAAGCCTTCCTTCGCGATTACTACGCCCTCAATCGTCCGGTCATCATCGTGGATGTCGTCGACACATGGCCGGCGCGGGCGAAATGGTCCCTGGACTTTTTCCGCGAGCAGTACGGCGACGAAACCGTGACCTACCAGAAGGGCCGTTCGGATGTCGATTATCGCGAAGCCTTCATCGATCACGGCGTCACCGGCCCGTTTTCCGAATACATCGACCTGATCGCAGCGGGCAAGATCACCAACGACTACTACCTGATCGCGCACGACCGGTTGCTGGACCGCCCACGGTTCGCCCCGCTGTTGAACGATATCGGCTTCGACGATCGCTATTTCGACGGCGTCGACACGCACGGACGCGTCTTCTTCTGGCTCGGCCCGAAAGGCAGCATCACCCCCATGCATCGCGATCTAGGCAACGTCTATCTTGCCCAGATCATGGGCCGGAAAAGCATCAAGCTGATTCCGTCCACCCAGATGCACAGGGTGTACAACAGCGTCGGTTATCACAGCGACGTCGATTTCGAGAACTATTCGCAGCAAGACTATCCCTTGCTGCGCGACGCGCATATCGCCGAAGTCGTCATCAACCCCGGGGAAATGCTGTTCATCCCTTTGGGCTGGTGGCATCACGTCAAGGCACTGGATGTCTCGGTTTCCATCACGGGCAACAACTTCCGCTTCAACAATGTCTTCACGCCCATCTTCTGATCGCGCCGCCACGCGCGTGCGCATGATGCTTCCGTGGCATGCGGCAGATCGCCGCTGATGTACGACGTCAGCCGTTCCACGGCGCTGCTGCGGAGAATGCGCCAATGCGACGCGCTGGTGGGCGCCCGCCCCGGTCTGTTCTTCACCGGCTACGAACGGCTCAACGGCAACCCCGTCTTCGTGGAAAAAGCGCAGGGTCCCCATCTCTGGGACGTGGACGGCAATCGATATCTCGACTTTCTGCTGGGCTTCGGTTCCGTCGTCCTCGGCCATGCGCACCCGGCCGTGAATCGAGCGGTCGAGGAAGCGCTGCGGTCAGGCGTCAATCCGACCCTTTTGAGCCTGACGCATCTTGAATTGGCCGAAAGGCTCGTCGAACTCATTCCCAGCGCAGAGCAGGTCACGTTCCTGAAGACCGGATCCGATGCCGTCGGCGCCGCCGTGCGTCTATCCCGCGCCGTCACCGGGCGCGAAATCGTGCTCCACTGGGGCGGGCATGGCTGGCACGACTGGTGCGCATCGGGGGCGCAGGGCATTCCGAAAGCCACGACGGAGATGACCGTCGCGCTGCGCTACAACGACATCGACCACGCCCGGGAATTGTTCGCCCGCCACAAGGACAAGATCGCCTGCGTCGTCATGATGCCCTACGAGATCCAGGCCCCTGAGCCCGGGTATCTGCAGGCGATGCAGCAGCTCGCGCGACAGCACGGAGCGCTTTTTGTGCTCGACGAGGTGCGCTCGGGTTTCCGGATCGCGCTGGGCGGTGCGCAGGATTACTTCGGGCTCGATCCGGATCTCACGGCCTTCGGCAAGGCGCTGGCCAACGGTCATGCCCTGTCGGTATTGGCCGGGCGCAGACAGTACATGTCGCAGATCCTGAAGCTGGGGCTCACGGTCACGTACTACCGCTCGCCCGATGCGATGGCGGCCGCGCTCGCGACCCTCGACATCCTTCAAGCCGAAGAGGGTCCCGCGCGCCTCGCGCACCTCGGCACCCGTCTCATGAATGGCCTCGGAGCCGCCATACGAAGTTCGGGCGTCCAGGCCACGATGGTGGGATTTCCCGCCACGCCGTTCATTCATTTCGATTACACGCATCCCAACGAAAACGCCGCCGCCATGCGCCAGTTCTGCAACGGCATGTTGCGGCGCGGCGTACTGATGACGCCTGCCCATCACTGGTTCGTGTGTACCGCCATGAGCGATGAGGACATCGATTTCGCCATCGAGGCCGCCGCTGAAGCATTCGCGGATATTCGAAGCACGATGGCGCAGTGCTGATGCACTGCGAAGGCGGGCGGGCGTCTGCGCTCCCATCAGGCTGTCGGCGCCCGCAAGAACGTTACGCATGCGCGCGAGAATCGCCAGCGTTTCCCGGACCCGATCCGGGATGATCCTGTTCCTGGATGTTCTCGCCGTCGGCCGTGTTCAGCGCCCCAGCAGTCGGGCGAACAGACCCTTCGCCTCGAACAGCGTGCAGCGCAGGCTGTACCACGCCTCATCTGCGATGTATGCCGACAGGATCCGCTGGCCCGCCTCGTCGCCGATCTCGTAGGCGCCATGGCCTTCGGTCTCCTCGGGATCGTTCTCGGGGAAATAGCGTTCCTCACCGTCGACGATGCGCTTCTCGCCGAGCAGCGCCGGCTCGAATCGGGGGATCGGCGCGCCGATGTTGGTGTTCCACTCGCCGTCGCCCCCGGCGCTGGCGCGCAGCAGCGCGCCGTCCGCGTACAGCGCATAGGCCCAGTAGTTCGAGACGCTGTGCAGCGACACCGCGGCGATGTGACAGTCGCCGAGTCGTGCGAGGCGACGTTTGGATGCGCGGTCCTCGTAGATGAAGGAATGGGCGAAGTCGCTGCCGATCACGATCCAGCCATCCGGGTACGCGCCGATCCCGAATCTGCGGCTGGTGCCGCGCGTGTCGTCGAACGCCTCCTGCATCGACCGCGGGCCGACGGGCATCGCCTTCAGCCCCATGTCGCCGGCGAAACGGATCGCGTCCTGTTCGGAATGGGTTTCGCGACCCGAGAAGACGACGTCCGGTGTGCGCACGATGATGGTGTGCCAGGCGCGACTGCCCATCGAATGTTCCCCAGTGCCGGTCGCTGCTCAGGAGGCGGCGGCGATCATCCGGGCCCGACTGTATCGCATCGATGCCTGACTGAGGAGCGCGCTTTGGCTGCGCCAGGCAGCGATCATTTCAAGCGTTCGAGCCTTCCCTTGCGGCGGACGATGTTCTTGTAATCCCACTGGATGTCGCGCGCTTTCGCCAGCCAGCGCGCGAGGGCGCCGATGTCGACCTGATCGACCGACGTGTACCGCGCTTCCGCAGCCTTGAAGCTGCCTTCCTTCGTCAGCCCGCCCTCGTCGAACGACTGCCCGCTCCAGAACAGCAGGCGCACGCAGGATTTCAACTTGCCGTAGCCGACGACCGGATTGCCGTCGAGAAACCAGACCGGATGCGCGTGCCAGATCTTGTTTTCCGCCTCTGGCAAATGTCGTGCGATTTCATTCGCCAGCAGATCGCAGACCGCGCGGTCGCCCGGCGCCAGCGCGGCGTTGTAGGACAGCGTGTCCGGATGCATCATGGCCTCCGCTTCGGGTCATCGTCGCCCGCAGATTACACCCGATCCGCACCCGGCCATCGCGTGAGCGACGACGCATCCACGCCGACACGCACGCAGGCCCGCGGCGCGATGCCGTCGGGCAATGCCGCGCGGAAGAGAGGCGCCAACGTCGCCAGCGATGCGGACGCCGCGCGCGCCTGCATGCGCTGCAGGGACGTGCGCTGCAGCAGCTGTTCCGCCCAATCGGGCAGCAGCGCGGCGCCGGCGCCGAGAAACAGGTCGCGCGACACACCCGCCATCGGCACCGGCAGGCGCATCCGCGCGAGTACCGCCAACACTTCGCGCGAACGCGCGTCGCAGCGCAGCGTGTCCTGCACAGACGCGAAATATGCGGCGACCTCGGCTTCGCTCGCGGGCACATCGCGCGCGCCGAGCGCTTCCGCGACGCGAGCGGTTTCCGCGTAATAGGCATCGGCCAGCGCCGTCGGCACAGGGCGGCAATAGCGGCGATAGCCCTGCAGGAATCCGTAGCTTTCGGTCGCATGCACCCAGGTCAACAGCGCCGGATCGTCGGCGCGATAGGGCGTGCCGTCCGCGGTCGTGCCCTGCACGCGCGCATGGATCGCCCGCACCCGCGCGATCAGGCGTTCGGCCTCCGCGCGGCCGGCGTAGGTGCTGCCGGCGACGAAATCGGTGGTGCGGCGTAGCCGGCCCACCAGATCCTCGCGGAAATTCGAGCGATCCCACACCCCGGCCAGCGCGCGCGGATGCAGGGTCTGCAGCATCAGCGCGCACAGACCGCCCGAAAGCATGCCCGGGAAGTCCGCGTGGATCCGCCAGGTCACGCTGTCCGGCCCGAACAGTCCGGGATCGCCCGCGGGCGCGTCGTAATCGATCCCGCTGCGCCCGCGCGGAAACACGTCGAGCACCCACGCGCGAATGCGCGCGGTGGCGGGGGCGGCGAGGGCGCGGAGCGGTGCGGGCATGGCGAGATGATACGGGTCCGATGCGGCCGCAGATGCGAGACCGCATGCCTGCCGTCGCGTCCCGCAGGCTGTGGGCGTCATTTCAGACGTTCAAGCCGTCCCTTGCGGCGGACGATGTTCCTGTAATCCCACTGGATGTCGCGCGCCTTGGCCAGCCAGCGCGCGAGGGCGTCGACGTCGACCTGATCGACGGCCGTGTACCGCGCTTCCGCGGCCTTGAAGCTGCCTTCCTTCGCCAGGCCGTCCTCCACGAACGACTGCCCGCTCCAGAACAGCAGGCGGATGCAGGATTTCAGTTTGTCGTAACCGACGACCGGGTTGCCGTCGAGGAACCAGACCGGATGCGCGTGCCAGACCTTGTTTTCCGCCTCCGGCAAATGTCGTGCGATTTCATTCGCCAGCAGATCGCAGACCGCGCGGTCGCCCGGCGCCAGCGCCGCGTTGTAGGCAATCGTGTCCGGATGCATCGCCAACTCCGTCTCGTTTCATCGTCGTGCGTACATGACGCCCGATCCGCGAAGGTGCCGTCGGGCCGGTTCGCAACCGCCGCATGCCGAATCACGACGTCCCGTCACGTCGTCGGGCATAGTATTCACCGCAGTGTGACACTGAGCGATCGTTTCAGTGAGCCGGCGGGTGCAAGCCCCGCCCGATGAGATCCGCCCCTTTTCCGTTCGGGAGACCCCATGTTCCGCCTGTTTCAGCGACCGATCCCGCTCGCCCTGCTCCTGGCCTTCCTGACCGCCATCCCGGTCCTCAACTCGCTCTTTCTGGTGTTCCAGATTCCGACCGGCGACTACCCGAAAGCGAGCGCCCACCTGGGCGCTGCCCCCATCTCCTGGTTTGTCCACGTCTTGGCGGGATTCGCTTTCGGCATCACCGGGCCCGTGCAATTCGTCCGCGCCCTCCGCCATCGCTTCGGGAGGCTGCACCGCGTGTCTGGCCGGATCTTCGTCGTTTCGGGCGTGATCATCGGCCTTTCGGGCCTGTCGATCCTCGCCCAGGTCACGCCGGTCAGGACGCCCATGGTCGACATCGCCCGCGGTGTCTTCGGCGTGGTGCTCCTGATCACGCTCGCCATGGCGATGATGGCGGTCCGGAAGCGCGATTTCGTCCGCCATCGCGCCTGGGCGATCCGCGCCTACGCGGTCGGCATGGGCCTGGGAACCGTTGCGCTGGTGTTCATTCCGCTCTACATCATCACCGGCCAACCCCCGTTCGGCCTGCTCTCCGACATCCTTTTCGTCGTCACGTGGGTCCTGACGATTGCTCTTGGCGAGGTGGTCGCCCGCCACGTCTCCCGGTCGCGTCCCCAAGTCCTCCCGGTGAGAGCGTAGCGGGCAGGGCGGAACTGCCGAAGGCGATTCCACCGTTGAACCTCGCCGCTGTTTCATGGCGGAATCCGCTGCGCGGGTTTCGCCTCCCGCGCGCTGGCTTACTGCGATGGCCCTAGACCCAGCGACGAAAGAACCCAGTCGGCAATCTTCTGTGCAAAGGGCGTCATGATCAGAATTGCAACCAGACCCAGAAAGGTCACGATCATCTTCCATGAATGACGGAAAACCAGCGCGATGCTCTCAAGCGAAGTGCGCTCTCTCCGTCCTTCCCATTGCTCGGGCGACATGTCGTCTGGGCGTGTTTTTTGCCGATCTTCCTTCGAAACCACGATGGCCTCCGATTCGATCGATGTAATGGCAACATTTCTCGACGCGCATGAGCCGGAAGTTTCGCATACCCGATTGGTCCAGGTAGATGCCTCTCTCTGGAAAATGGACTCCACCCCTTTTCTGGAAAAGGGGTGGAGTTCGCCGCACTCACCGTTACCCTGCAAATTCCCGCCATGCATATGTGATGGGGAAAGTCCTCACCTCCCCGAATGCCCCGTCTCGTCGTACTCCCGCGGCGCCAGAATCTGCGGCTGGATCAGCTCCACGAAATCCCGGGCCTGCTGCGACAGGTATTTGCCCTTGCGCATGACCACGCCGTAGCTGCGTGAGGGGAAGTATTTCGCCAGCGATCGGGCGGCGAGGCGGGTACGGTCGGCGTCGGTGAGGCAGATCGAGGTGACGATGCTGATGCCCAGGCCCATGGCGACGTACTGTTTGATGACTTCCCAGCCGCCGACTTCGAGGGCGACGGTGTAGGGCACGCGGTTCTGCTGGAACACCAGGTCGACGAGGCGATAGGTGGTGAGGCGCTGCGGCGGCAGGATCAGGCCGTATGGCGAGAGGTCTTCGAGCTTGAGGTCGGGCTTGGTCGCCAGCGGGTGGTTGGGCGGAGCGATCAGCATCGGTTCGAAGCGGTAGACCGGGGCGTAATCGATGTCGCCCGGCACTTCGAGCATCGAGCCCACCGCGAGGTCGACTTCGTCCTTGCGCAATTGGTCCAGCCCGCCGGCGCCGGTCACGTTGTGCAGGATCAGCCGCACTTCGGGATGCGCCTTGCGATAGGCCTCCACGATCTTCGGCAGCAGATAGAGGATGGTCGAGCTGCCGGCGGCGACGTGCAGCTCGCCGGCGTCCAGGCCGCGGATCTGCTCGCGGAAGGCGGCGGGCAGGGCGTCGATGCCTTCGACCAGCGGCCGCGCCAGTTCGTACAGCGCGTCGCCCTCGCGGGTGGGCGTGAGCCGCCGGCCGGTGCGCTCGAACAGCCGCACCCCCAGTTCCCGCTCCAGCGCCTGCAGCTGCAGGGTGATCGCCGGCTGGCTGAGGTAGAGGGCCTCGGCCGCGCGCGACACCGAGCCGAGGCGGGCGACCTGACAGAAGGCCCGGAGCGGTTTCAGACGGTCGGCCTTGTAGCCGAAACGGGGGCTGTGGCTGTTGTCGTCGACCATGGTGGCCTCTCGAAGCGGGACGGGTGCGGGCTGATCCATTTGATCGCGACAAAGAATCAATGACTTGCGCGGTCGTTTCAAACGATTCGACTTTCGTCGAAGTTCAACTATAAGCCCAGCTTATTTTGCGCATTGCAAAAACTGAGTTGTCAAATACAGTACCGAGGCGGATGTTGAGACCCCACGTCGTGTTCTGGAGTCTTCGATGTCCGCAGTCCTCAAGCCCAACGATGAGGTCTCCGATCAACCGGGCGGTCTTCGCATCGCCGGTCAGGCCGAAGGGCAGGACGCCCTGTTGACCCCCGCAGCGCTGGCGCTGCTCACCCGTCTGCATCGCCGCTTCGAACCCCAGCGCCAGCTGCGGCTGGCCGCGCGGCTGGCGCGGCAGTCCGAATTCGACGCCGGCGCGCTCCCGGCCTTTCGCGACGACACCCGTGCGATCCGCGAGGGCGACTGGCGGGTGGCGCCGATCCCGGCGGCCCTGCTCGACCGCCGGGTGGAGATCACCGGCCCGGTCGATCCGAAGATGGTCATCAACGCCCTGAACTCGGGCGCCAACTGCTACATGGCCGATTTCGAGGACTCCACCGCCCCGACCTGGGCGAACCTGATCCAGGGCCAGCGCGCGCTCCGCGATGCGGTCGCGGGTACATTGGAGTTCGACGGCAACGGCAAGCAGTACCGCATGAAGCCGGAAGCCGAGCGCGCGGTGCTGCTGGTGCGCCCGCGCGGCTGGCATCTCGACGAGAAGCACGTGATCGTCGACGGCGCGCCGATCTCTGGCGGCCTGTTCGACCTCGCGCTGTTCGCGTTCCACAACGCGTCCGCGCTCACCGCGAAGGACCGCGGCCCGTACTTCTATCTGCCGAAGCTGCAGTGCATGGAAGAAGCGGCGCTGTGGAACGCGGTGCTGGACGAGATCGAGGTGCAGCTGAATCTGCCGCAGGGCGCGATGAAGGTCACCGTGCTGATCGAGACCCTGCCGGCGGCGTTCGAGATGGACGAGATCCTGCACGCGCTGCGCAGCCGCATCGTCGGCCTGAACTGCGGCCGCTGGGACTACATCTTTTCCTACATCAAGACCCTGCGTGCGCATCGCGACCGGGTGCTGCCCGAGCGCGGCCAGGTGACGATGACCCAGCCGTTCCTCAAGGCGTATTCGGAACTGCTGATCAGGACCTGCCACCGTCGCGGCGCGCATGCGATGGGCGGCATGGCCGCGCAGATTCCGAATCCGCGCGACGCCGAGGCCAACGCCGCCGCGTTCGCGCGGGTCGAAGCCGACAAGCTGCGCGAAGCCGGCGCCGGCCACGACGGCACCTGGGTGGCGCATCCGGGCATGGTCGCGCTGGCGCGCGGCATCTTCGACGCGCGCATGCCGGGCCCGCACCAGCACGACGTGCGCCGCGAGGACGTGAACGTCTCGGCCGAAGATCTGCTGAAGCCGTCGCTGGGCACGATCACCGCCGCCGGTTTCTTCGGCAACGTCGAGGTCTGCGTGCGCTATCTCGCCGCGTGGCTGGACGGCAACGGCTGCGTGCCCATCCACGGGATGATGGAAGACGCCGCCACCGCCGAGATTTCGCGCGCGCAGCTGTGGCAGTGGCTGCATCACGCCGATTCGCGCGACCAAGCGTCGCGCGGGAGCCAGCTGCATCTCGACGACGGATCGCCGGTCGATTTCGCATTGCTGGACCGCGCGCTGATCGGGCTGCCGTCGAAGCTCGCCGCCGATCCGACCGTCGCGGGCCTCGCGCGCGTCGACGAAGCCATCGCGCTGCTCGCCGACCTCACCCACCGCGACACGCTCGCCGATTTCCTCACGCTGCCGGCCTACGAACGCATCGATTGATCGATGGCTTTATGTGGGAGCGACGCAAGTCGCGACAGGGTTGCCGGCATGTCTGTCGCGACTTGCGTCGCTCCCACAGGATCAAAAACAAAGCATCGGGGCTGAAGCCCCTCCTACAAAAGACAACTGTCCCCACAGGAACCCGCCATGAAGACCACGCTCCCCACCGCCGAACAACTGAAGCTGGACTGGACCAACAACCCGCGCTGGGCCGGCATCACCCGTCCCTACAGCGCCGAAGACGTGGTCCGCCTGCGCGGCACCGTGCCGGTGGAACATTCGATCGCCCGCCTCGGGTCGGAGAAGCTCTGGAAATATCTGCAGACCGAAGACTTCGTGAACGCGCTGGGCGCGCTCACCGGCAACCAGGCGATGCAGCAGGTCAAGGCCGGGCTCAAGGCGATCTATCTCAGCGGCTGGCAGGTCGCGGCCGACGCCAACATCGCCGGCGAGATGTACCCGGACCAGTCGCTGTATCCGGCGAACTCGGTGCCGCAGGTGGTGAAGCGCATCAACAACACCCTGCTGCGCGCCGACCAGATCCAGTGCGCCGAAGGCAGCGGCGACATCGACTTCCTGCAGCCGATCGTGGCCGACGCCGAAGCCGGTTTCGGCGGCGTGCTCAACGCGTTCGAGCTGATGAAGGCGATGATCGAGGCCGGCGCGTCGGGCGTGCATTTCGAGGACCAGCTGGCCAGCGTGAAGAAGTGCGGTCACATGGGCGGCAAGGTGCTGGTGCCGACCCGCGAAGCGGTCGAGAAGCTGGTCGCCGCGCGTCTCGCCGCGGACGTGATGGGCACGCCGACGATCATCGTCGCCCGCACCGACGCCGAGGCCGCCGATCTGCTGACCAGCGACATCGATCCGAACGATCTGCCGCACTGCACCGGCGAGCGCACCGTCGAAGGCTTCTACAAGACGAAGAACGGCCTGGACCAGGCGATCAGCCGCGGCCTCGCCTACGCGCCGTACGCCGATCTGGTGTGGTGCGAGACCGGCAAGCCGGATCTCGAATTCGCGCGCAAGTTCGCCGAAGCCATCCACGCCAGGTTCCCGGGCAAGCTGCTGGCCTACAACTGCTCGCCGAGCTTCAACTGGAAGAAGAACCTCGACGACGCCACCATCGCGAAGTTCCAGAAGGAAATCGCGAGCTACGGCTACAAGTTCCAGTTCATCACGCTCGCCGGTTTCCACGCCCTGAACTATTCGATGTTCAACCTCGCGCACGGCTATGCCCGCCGCCAGATGAGCGCCTTCGTCGAGCTGCAGGAGGCCGAATTCGCCGCCGCCGATCGCGGCTTCACCGCGGTCAAGCACCAGCGCGAAGTGGGCACCGGCTATTTCGACAGCGTGACCCAGACCATCCAGGGCGGCCAGTCCTCGACGGTCGCGCTGAAGGGCTCCACCGAGGAAGAGCAGTTCCACGAAACGCCGGCCGCAGCGGCGTGACGATCCGAAGCGCGATATCCCGGCCATGACTTTCGTCATGGCCGGACGCGGCTTCGCCCATGCTCCAATGGGGGTTCTTCCTCCGTCTACCAGAACCCCCATGCGCATCGTCCTCTCGACGGCGATCCTCGCCGTCACGTTGTTCGCTTCGCCCGCTTTCGCCGAAGGCGCCGGCACCATCGATTCCACGCCCGACCAGATCCGCACCGCGCAGGACGACCTGCGCAAGGTCGTCGAATCGAAATCCGGCAAGTACTCCTATTTCACCGACGAGGACCGCAAGGACATCCTCTCGCGCCAGGACCAGGTGTTGGCCCTGATCGACGGCAAGACCGCGATCGCGGAGCTGTCGCCCGAAGATCGGATCGCGCTCGACAAGGCGCTGGCGGACGTGCGCGCGGCGGTCGCCCGCGCCGAAGACAACCGCCTGATCTGCGAGCGGATCAAGCCGGTGGGCTCCAACCGCCCCGAGAACAAGTGCATGACCGTCGGCCAGCGCCGCAAGCTGCGCGAACGCGGCCAGAGCCAGATGTCCCGCGATCCCTGAACGCCCCGGCCCGGCCTGGCGATCGCCGGCCCGCCGAACGCGACTGCTGCACACGACTGCTGCGACAGGAAAGCCCCGGATATCCGGGGCTTTTTTATTCGCACTGGCGAAATCCGGTCGTTCCGTGTCAATCTCCGGCTCATGCCGTCGAGCTTCGCCTCCACGGCCCCCGGGGCGCCGTGGCATGAGGCCCGCGCTTCCGTCGATGATCCTGCCCCCGCATGATTGCCTGAACAGGAGCCGCGTCCTCATGAAAGCCGTTTCCGTGAAATCGTTCCTCGCCGGTCTGGCCCTGTCGCTGGTTTGCGCAGCCGCCTTCGCCTCCGCCGATCCGCAACAGCTCACCATCCGCGACATCGTCACCCAGCAGACCCAACTGCGCGCGCAGGTCGTCGCCGGCAAGGGTGCGTTCAAGGACATGGAACAGCGCGACCGCGCCGCGCTGATCGAGCGCCAGGATCGCGTGCTCGCCATGCTCGGCGGCGCGCAGACCCTCGACGTGATGCCGCCGGACCAGCGCACCGTGGTGTTCAACGATCTGGAGTGGATCAAGGCCGCGGTCACCAAAGCCGAGGACGAACGGATGATCTGCGAATACACGCGGATCGCCGGCTCCAACCGGATGAAATCCGTATGCATGACCGCGAAGCAGCAGCGCGAGCACCAGCAGCGCGCGCGCGCCTCGCTGAATCGCGGTCAGATGTGCGGCGAATCGTCGATCGGTTGCCTCGGCGACGAAGCGAACCGCGGCCGTTGATGTTCCATCGCGTCGCGCCATGCGGCGCCCGCATTCCCTAGCGTCCCCGCCTGCGACGGTGAGGGCGCCATTCCAGCAGAAAGAGGAGTCTTGCCAGTGAAATTCCCGTTCAAGCCGGCGTCCGCGTTGTGGGTTCTCGCGCTCGCGGCGTTCAGTTTCCTCGCCTTCGCGTCCGCCGACCCGCAGCAGCTCACGATTCGCGACATCGTCACCCAGCAGACCCAGTTGCGCGCGCAGGTCGTCGCGGGCAAGGGTGCGTTCAAGGACATGGAGAAGCGCGACCGCGCGGCGCTGATCGAACGCCAGGACCGCGTGCTCGCCATGCTCGGCGGCGCGCAGACCCTCGACGAGATGCCGCCGGACAAGCGCACCGAAGTGTTCAACGATCTGGAATGGATCAAGGCCGCCGTCACCAAGGCCGAGGACGAGCGCATGGTCTGCGAATACACCCGCAGCGTCGGTTCCAACCGCATGACCTCGATCTGCATGACCGCCAAGCAGCAGCGCGAAAACCGCAGCGGCGCCCAGGACAGCCTGCGCCGCGCCTACAAGTGCGATTCCTGCGCCGGCAACTGAGCGCGCACCTCGCATGCGATCGAACGGCCGGCGTCATGCCGGCCGTTTGTTTTGGGAATTCCTTTTGGGGATGCCTGTCGGGTATTCCCTCGGGCGTTCGTTTTGCATGGCGATCGTGCGGATCGCGGTTGTTCATGGATGCGGCCGCGGTGACTGCATACTCGCGTCGAGACCGGGAGCCGCCGCGGCGCCCGTTCCGCTCCAACCTGCGAAGGAGGCACCGTCATGCCCGAAACCATCTATGACGCACTGCGCGAGAGCCACGAGGCCCAGCGTTCGCTGTGCCGCAAGCTGCTGCGGTCGAAATCCGGCACCCGGGATCGGCAGGCGTTGTTCACGACGCTCCGGATCGAACTCGCCGCGCACGCGGCGTCGGAGGAGCGCTATCTCTACGTGCCGATCCTGATGACCGATATGGGCCTGGCGTCGTCCCGCCATGCGCTGTCCGAGCATCACGAGATCGACGAGATCATCGAAGACATGCAGGCGATCGGCGCGAACCATCGCGGCTGGTTGGCCAAGGCCCGCAAGCTGTCGGAGAAGGTGCATCACCATCTGAGGGAAGAAGAAAAGAAATTCTTCCAGGTGTCGGGAAAAATCCTGAGCGCGGCGCAGAAGACGAAGCTCGCGAAGCAGTACCGCAGGGACTTCGCCCGGATGCACAAGGCATTGGCCGAGGCCTGATCGATGCGCGGGTGATCTGCGGGCGGCTGGAACGGCGCCGGTCGTTCGGGCTCAGTCCACGTCCGGCGCGGGCTTGCGCGGCAGGCCGTCGCCCGGGTCCACGGCGGCCCAATCGACATGGGTGTCCCAGAACACGTGCGCCATCGGCGCGCGGTCGGCGTCGCCGTCGAGATTGCCCAGCGCGATGTGCAGTTCGCCCGGCCAGCGCTCCGAACGGAAGAACAGCGAACTGCCGCAGTGCGCGCAGAAGCCGCGCTCGGCGCGCGGCCCGTCGAGCCCGGGCGACGAGGCGTACCAGCGCAGCGCGCCGGCAGGATCGTCGATGCGGGCGCGGTCGGCCGCCATTCCGAACCAGGTCACGTAGGCCGCGCCGTGCGCGCGCCGGCACATCGAGCAGTGGCAATGCGCCACCCATTCGCTCGGCCAGGTCACGGTGAAGCGGACATCGCCGCAGAGACAACCGCCGTGCGCTTGCGTCATGGTCCGCTCCCGGTGTCGAATGGGCCGCAGCATACGCCACGGCGCGCGCGCCGGTGTCGTCGCCCTTTCCCTTCCGGAGCCCAACCCGTATGCATGCCCGCATGGACGATTCGACCAGCCGCCTGACCCTGCAGAACGAAACCCCATACATCGCCATGTTCGTCGTGAGGCGAGGCGACATGACGATCGCGCGACTGCCGGGTCTCGCGCCCGGCGCCGTACTGCAGGTCCCGACCACGCAGACCTGCACGGTCGTGGCGACCACGGTGCTCGAAGGCAATACCTACACGTCGGCGCCCATCGCCTTCAACGGTGCGATGCGCTTTCTCGCGCGGGTCGTGCAGCAACAGGCGCAGGGCACCTATGCCTTCGAACTCGTGGCGATGCCGTCGAGCGATCCCCGGCAACTGCAGTTCGAGAAGACGACCATCGGCCCGGTGACCTTCCAGTTCTCCGCGAACGGGATGCATCTGCAGTCGCTGGTGGTCGCCAACGATTTCACGATGCGGACGCTGCAGATCGGCGACATCTACAGCATCTACGCCGTGATCAACGGGATCACCACGGAGACCGTCACCATCCACGATCCCGATGCCGTCATCGCGGTCGTCGAGAAATCCGACGGGTCCTACGCCATCGAGATCCGCTGAGCCGCGGACCCCGATGGCGATGCGCATCGCGCGCGATGGGCGTGCCGGTCAATCCTCCGGAACGACGCGCATCGCCCGGCTCAGCGCCTGGCTGTCGATCTTCGGCGCGGCGGGTGCCGCGCGTTCCGCCGTGAACGCCGCCGTGCCGAAGCCCAGGAAGTTGTAGAGCAGGGTACGTTGGCCCCGGGTCAGGTCGCGCGTCACCGGCATGTAGCGGAAGTTCTCGAAGTTGGCCGGATCGGTGAGCGAACGGATGACCTTGCCGTAGGCGCGCACCTGACGCTCGTCGCCGAGGCGCAGCCAGTTGTCCATGCACGGCGCCATCGACTCCCAGTTGGCGAGCACGTGGTTGTGCACGTTGTCCCAGGTCGGCGGCAGCGCGGCGATGTCGGCGTCGGCGGGCAGCACGCGCAGGTACATGTAGGTGTCATTCAGCGGCGTGAAGCTGTTGCCGATGGGCAGCGTCGGCGAGTCGCCGGTCTGGAACACCCAGCCGATGACATCGCCGGCGGTGCCCAGCACGGGGAAACTCGCGCGCCCGTCGGCGCCGGTGACCTGCTGCATGCCGGTGGGCTGTCTGGCGGCCATGTCCGACATGGTGACCTTCACGCCGGCGCCCCCGGGTTTGCCGCGCACGTAGACCTGCACGGTCACCTGCGCGGTGTCGCCCTGATCGATGTACAGGTTGGGCTGCAGCGGCAGCGCACGCACCGGCGATTCCTCCAGATACGCGGTGCCGTCGCCGCCGACGATGCCGAGATTCATCCGTTCGAGCTGTGCGACCGTGCCGCTGTCCAGCGGAATGTCGATGATGCCCGACGTGGCTTCGAACGCGGCGCGGTCGTACTGGCCGAGGTCGATCTTCGCGATCTCCGCGACCGCCACCGCCGGCGGCGGATCGGCCGCGGTCAGCGTCAGCGTTCCCAGGTCGACCTTGTCGGTGGCGCGGTTCAAGCAGGGAATCGTGTTGGAGAAATCCAGCGCGAGCCCCTTGCCGGTGGCGCGGGCGAATGCCGTCGCGACGACCGGGCCGCCATCGTTCGGCGACGGATATCCGGGCACCGTCGCCATGGTGGCGATCAGCGCGCGGTCCGAGGCTTCGGTCAGCATGTCGCCGCGCCGCCACAGCCCGACCGTGCCCACCAGCAGGCTGCGCGCGGGATTGGGCTGGAAACCGCCCGCGTTGAGCTCCGCCTGCAGCGCGGTGGCGGCGGCGTTGGAGGTCGCCGAGCCGTTCGACAGCGTCGGATCGTTGTAGTAAACGGTGCGATAGGTGACGAAGCGGACCATCACGCCGAGCACATCGTCGTTGGCCATGTGCGCCCGCAGCCGCAGCAGCGCGCGCGAATCGTGCGGGTCGATCTGCAGCCCATCCGCCTTGGAGAAGCAGGTCTGCCACATCACCGACGCGACGCCGGCGATCATGTTGTTGCTGGGATTGGCGCTGAAATTGATGAAGCGATCGCTGATCCGCTCGATCCGCCGGCCGTGGATCCGGCAGCCGCCCTGGATGCCGAAGCTCATGTCGTCGAAGAACAGCTGCGAGCTCAGGGCGCCGTAGGGTTCGCAATCGACGAGCATGCCGGTGAAGCCGACCGGGGCGGTGGCGAAGCTGTCGGTGGTGTCGAGGCCGTCGCCCAGATCGACGCCGGTGATGAAGGTGTCGTAGAACGGACAGCGATAGGTGCCGTCGGGATTCCAGTTGCCCTTGGACAGCACTTCGTCGATGGCCGCCTGGCGGAAATCCCTGACCTGCCGGCTCGTCACCGGGTTGCGGTCGAGGATCGAATCGCAGGTGTCCTCGTCGTACGCGGCAGGCGCCCGGTTCTTGGAATAGTTGTTGGTGGTGACCGGGTCCCAGGCGATTTCGCCGCGGAAGTAGATGCGCGGAAATTCGAGAATGCTCATGCCACACCTCCCTGTGCGTTCCGATGGATGGCCGGGCCGGCGGCCGTGCCCGGCACATAGACGAATGCCGGTCCCGCGACCGAGACCCCGTCGGCCAGCGGCGTGTTCAGCGCGCGGATCGCGGCCATGCGCAGATCGAACATCGCGCGCACCGCCTGGCCCATGCCGCCGGTGGCGCCGCTGAAGGTGGCGGCCAGCGCATCCACCAGCGCGCTGTAGGCGGCATCGCACGCCGCCTGCGCTTCGCGCGCGGCCGGCGGATCGTTCGAGAAATCGTGCTGCTCCGGATCGGGGATCGCCGGATAGACCTGGCTCCAGTCGATGCCCAGCGATCCTCGCCACGCATAGCCGACCGGATTGGGATCCTTCACCAGCACCTGGTTGCGCTCCATTTCCCAGAACCGGTAGTAATGCGCCAGTTCGTTCTGGAAGGTCAGCGGACTGCCCTGGCCGTCGGGGCTGACCGGCGTGCCTTCGCCCTCCGACACGATCTGCTCGATCGCCTTGTGCGCATCGGCGTAGTCGTTGATCGCGAAGAGTTGGCCCGGAAAGAACTGGGCGTCGTCGATCTGATGATTGCCGGGCACCCACGCGGACGGCGGCAGCGCGGCCAACGCCTGATCGAGCAGATGATAGAACTCGCCGATCGTGACCGTGGTGTCCGCGCCCCTCGCTTCGAACAGCGCGGGTGGATCGATCGGCTCGGAAGGTTCCTCGATCGCCATGCCCTGCGCCATGGCCTCGGGAGAAAACGGCAGCAGATGGATGATCAGGCCGCCGCCGACATCGCCCGGCAGCGGCCCCGGATACGTCGGCGGATTCATCCGCACCGTCCCGCCGATCGCGTTCATGATGTTGCAGGCCAGACACATGTGGATCATTTCCTGCCCGACGATCCCGCCCAGCCGCGACATGGCCTCGGGATTGGTCTCGGGCAGGATCGTCATCTTCGCGTACAGATACGGCGGCAGCGTCGAGAACTCGAGATCGATGGCCGTCTGCACGGCCGCCTGTACATCCGCGATGTTCTGCGGCGCCTGCCATTGCACTCTGATCATGATGCCCCCTCCTTGATCGGTGTTGAATGTCCATGCGCACCGTCGCGACCGCATCGGTCGATCCGTTCGAGTGATGCGCGAATAGGTCATGCGTCGTGCGGTGACGTTCCCCTGTCGATTCCAGTGCCATCCATCGGCCGTGCGGATGTCGCGAAGCGAAGGCGCGACGCCAGGTCCTGCTGCGGTGCGGCAAAGTCGAGGGCGGCGCTGCGGACGATCAGGCAAACCGCTTCCGTCGGCCCGATGATCGTCAGGCCGAACCGTCGTGCGCGAAGCGGTGCCGCAGCGTCGATGCCCCCCGGTGTCCATGCAGCGGGATCACC
Organism: Lysobacter sp.; assembly: GCA_011526085.1. Lineage (GTDB taxonomy): Bacteria > Pseudomonadota > Gammaproteobacteria > Xanthomonadales > Xanthomonadaceae > Lysobacter_I > Lysobacter_I hankyongensis. The sequence goes on from WYBC01000038.1 coordinate 214,733, forward strand.
ATACTCCCGGGCGTGCAGGTGCGCAATTGGCTGTGGTGGACAGCGCGAATGCCTGATGTACCGCGAATGCTTCGCGATGGCAGGGTTGTCCGAATTTCGTGGCGAGTGACGCTGCTTTGGCCGGCAATACCGTGCGTCGGAATCTGCTGGTGTTGTTGCCATTTCAGGCGGTTAACATGCCGCAGAAGTCGCGGTTCCGCGTCGGCGCGCGCCGGCGATTGATTAATCCGATGATGGAGTATCCAGCATGGACAAGAAGGACAAGGTCAGACAGGACTTGCGGCGGATCGGGGTTCTCGAAGGCATCATGCCGACACGCAGAGCCTTCTCGGTTGAAGCGCGTCGCGCGTGGGCAACGGTCGGTCGGGAAATCGCCGTCAACGAAGTGCGGGCTGCCGACATCCTGTCGCGGGATCTGTTGAAGTCGAGTCTGCCCCAGGACATCGTGCAGGAAGGGGCCATCGAGTATCTCTCCAGTTCGGACGACAGACTCGAACAGCTTGCAGGATTCGCGCGCGCGGGGATTGGATTCTTCCGGGCGAGCGCCAGCTACATCGCCTCATCGGTCAATGATCGGCGGGAACGGGGAGGCAACGAGGCAGTGACCCGAGTCGTGACCGACGGCCCTCGTATACTCTTGGAAACGCAACGTTTGATCGTACAGTTCGAGGAAGGAGCGGAGGCTGGCGATATCGACGTCATCCTGCGTCGATACGCGCTATTTCCGTTCGATGCCGGTTCGCTACCTCCCGGGCTTATGCGGGTGGCATGTACGTTGGATTCGGCGATACAGACAGCGCTCGCCTTGATGGAGGAAACTGTGGTCGTATTCGCGGAACCCGATTTTCTGGAACATATCGGCCCGCGTCACGTCCCAGCCGATCCTGATTACTCGCGGCAATGGCATCACGCCCGCATGGCCTTAGATCGCGCATGGGACATCAGTGACGGTGCGGGCGTCCGTGTTGCCGTTATCGACAACGGTTTCGATGCCACGCATCCTGATATGGCATTCGGCTCGCTTTCGGGCTGGTTCCGCGCTACGCCCGATTTGGTTGATGCGGACTTCGTCCACGGTATAACGGCCATGCCCGGCAGCAAACACGGCACGGCCTGCGCCGGCATGATTGCAGCCAAGGAAGGCAATGGGATCGGTGGATGCGGTGTTGCGTTCGGAAGCGAACTGTTGGCGATCGCGTGCGCGCCTGATCAGGTTCAGACACAGTCCACGTTGGCACGCGCGCTGACCTATGCTGTTCGTCCTGATCTTGAGGGCATAGACGGTCTAGGCGCCGATATCGTCTGCTGCTCGCTCGGACCGAATGGCGCAGTATGGGCGATGCGACAGGTGTTGGCTGATGCCATCGACTTCGTATCCGCGAACGGTCGTGAGGCGCGCGGTGCGCCGATTTTCTGGGCATCGACCAATGGCAACCATCCGATCAGCGCCGATGAGGTGTGCTCACACCCGCAGGTCATTGCTGTGGGCCGGTCGAGCAGCAACGATCTCGACGATGGTTCAGGTTTCGGTGACGAACTGGATTTTCTCGCGCCGGGTGTTTCCGTGTGGCTGCCCACGCAGGGTGGGGCCCATGCAGTCACGACAGGCACGAGCTTCGCCGCTCCCGCCGCAGCTGGTGTGGCCGCGCTGGCGTTGTCTGTCATGCCATCGCTGACTTCTGCCGAGTTGCGTGAACGGTTGCGACAGAGCTGCGACAAGATTGGACCCTTGGCCTATGCTCATGGACGCAATCCACGTTATGGATTCGGTCGACTTAACGCGTTGAATGCCCTGGTGTGAATATACTTGTCGACCGTCAAACGTCTTACGGTATCCAGTGAGGTTCGCGATGGACGATGAATTCAGGCCGGTGCGTGACAAGGTCCTTGCGCGGCTGCGCAATCTTCGGGTCGTCGAAGGCATCGCTGCGACCCGCGACCCGTACCCAACCGGTACGGCGCTGCCGATCTTGAACGAGGACGTTCCTAGACATGAACTTAAGGCCTTTCGTGATGCGGGATGGCGTTTTCTCTCCGGTTCTGCCTCCATGGACGAAAACGGGAAGCGCATGTTTCTCGATTCGGATGGGCATCTGAAGATCGACGCGGGTGCCCTGAATTTGCGCTTCCGACCCGATGCGGATCCAGCCAGCATCGAGACGTACCTCGCCGAGCATGCGTTGCGTGTGAGACGCAAGCTGGGATTCGTCCCTAACCTCTTCCTGGTCTCCAGCGAGATCGGGAAGGGCATGCCAGACTCGGTCGAGCTGGCACAAAAGCTCACCGATGAAGATGAGGCGCTGGTCATCTATGCGGAACCCGTGCTGATCGAGGGAATCGGTCCTCGCTGAGTGGTTTCCGTCACGCCACACGCACCGTCACCGCCCGCTCCCTTCGTCGATACCCGATCGCCTCCGCCACATGCGGACCGAGGATGTCGGCACTGCCGGCCAGATCCGCAATCGTCCGCGCCACGCGCAGGATGCGATGCATCGAACGCGCCGAGAGCTGCAACAGATCGATCGCGTTCTCGAGCATTGCCTGATCGTCCGGCGCAAGTCTGCAGACCGCATTCGTTTCCGATTGATCGAGATGCGCGTTGCAGCGTCCGGCGCGTTGCCTCTGAACCTCGCGTGCGCGCACGACGCGGGCGCGGACTTCGGCGCTGGATTCGCCCGCGGGCGCATCGGGGCGCAGTTCGGCCGGCGGCAGTCGCGGGACTTCGAGATGCAGGTCGATGCGTTCGAGCAGCGGGCCGGAGATCTTGGCGCGGTAGCGTTGGATCGCGTCGGGATGACAGCGGCAGCGGCCGGAGGGATCGCCGGCCCAGCCGCAGGGGCAGGGGTTCATCGCGGCGACCAGTTGGAAGCGCGCGGGGAATTCGCACTGCCGTGCCGCGCGTGAGATGGTGACCACGCCGGATTCCAGCGGTTCGCGCAGGACTTCCAGCGCGCGACGGTCCCATTCGGGCAGCTCATCGAGGAACAGGACGCCGTTGTGCGCGAGCGAGATCTCGCCCGGCCGCGGTTCGGCGCCGCCGCCGACCAGCGCGACCGCGCTGGCGGTGTGGTGCGGGCTGCGGAACGGGCGGTTGCGCCAGCGCGTGGGATCGAGGCCGCGGCCGCTGATCGATGCGATGGCCGCGGTTTCCAGCGCGTCGGCTTCGCTGGCTTCGGGCAGCACGCCGGGCAGGCGCGAGGCCAGCAGGGTCTTGCCGCAGCCGGGCGGGCCGACCAGCAGCAGGTGATGGCTGCCGGCAGCGGCGATTTCCAGCGCCCGCCGCGCGCGGGTCTGGCCGCGGACATCGCGCAGGTCGGGGCCGTGGTCGTAGGCGCTGGCCGGGGCGATCGCGGCCGGCAGGATCTTCTGCCCGCACAGGTGCCCGCAGACTTCGAGCAGGGTGCGCGCGGTGAAGGCTTCGACGCCCGCGACCAGTGCGGCCTCCGCGCCGTTGCCGGCCGGCACGATCAGCCGTCGGCCCTGCGCCGCCGCGGCCAGCGCCGCGGGCAGCACGCCGTCGACCGGCCGCAGTTCGCCGGTCAGGCCGAGTTCGCCGAGGAATTCGCAGTCGCGCAGGGCGTCGAGCGGTATCTGGCCGCTGGCGGCGAGGATGCCCAGCGCGATCGGCAGATCGAAACGACCGCCGTCCTTCGGCAGGTCGGCCGGGGCGAGATTGACGGTGATGACGCGGGCCGGGAAGTCGTACTGCGCGCACTGGATCGCGGCGCGGACCCGGTCCTTGGCTTCGCGGACCGCGGCTTCGGGCAGGCCGACGATGGACATCCGCGGCAGGCCGCCGGCGAGGAAGACTTCGACGTTCACGGCGGGCGCGCGCACGCCGGTGCGTGCACGGGTGTGCACGAGGGCAAGAGTCATGGCGGCGGCCCTCAGGCGTGGGGCGGCGGGGTGTCGCTGCGGTGCTTGTCCTGTTCCGCGAGCCGCGCTTCCAGCTGTTCGACCAGGGCGCGCAGTTCGTCGAGCTGGCCGCGGGTGCGGGCGAGCACCGCGCGCTGGACGTCGAATTCCTCGCGGGTGACCAGGTCGAGTTTCGCGAGCCCGGCCTGCAGCGCGGACTTGAAGTTGTCCTGCATTTCCTCGCGGCCCTCGCGCAACGCGGGGGGCACCAGGCCGCTGAGGCGGTGGGCGAGGTCGTCGATCTGGCTGAGGTCGATCATGGGCATGTCCGGGCGATTGTAGCGTGGACGCCAGCATCCCGCGCCAGACCCGCCGCCGCCATCGGAAGACCCCGCGTCCCGGCGTCGGAATCTTCCGACCCCCGCGCTATGCTCTGCGCAGTCCCCGACCGCGCAGGAGCCGCCTCATGAAGATGGTGATGGCCATCATCAAGCCGTTCAAACTCGACGACGTGCGCGAGGCGCTGGCCGAAGCCGGCGTGGCCGGCATCACCGCGACCGAGGTCAAGGGCTTCGGCCGTCAGAAGGGCCATACCGAGCTGTACCGCGGCGCCGAGTACGTGGTCGACTTCCTGCCGAAGATCAAGCTCGAAGTGGCGGTGAGCGACGACCGCGTCGACGCCGTGGTCGAGGCGATCATGCAGTCGGCCGGCACCGGCAAGATCGGCGACGGCAAGATCTTCGTCTGGGATCTGGAGAAGGTGGTGCGCATCCGCACGGGCGAGATGGATGGGGATGCGCTGTGATCGTTGTTCGTCGTGGCGGGGCAATTCCGATCTCGCACAGGTGATTGCCCCAGGCTTGTGATGTCGTGATTGATGACTTTGGTGTAAAGCCTGGAATCTTTTTCGCGCTGGTGCGCGAGTGACTTTCTTTGGCGCAAAGAAAGTCACCAAAGAAAACACTCAGGTCCAATTCAAATCTGCCGCCTGCGACGTGGCCGGGATTTTTCTACGAGGCATCCCTGCCTCGTAGAAAAACGGCGCACCTCCTGTGCGCCGCCCTTCGGGTCTACGATCATGGGATGGCGCACCGTTCCGATGTGGTCGTCGGGACGATGAGCTGCACAAAAGCGATCGATTTTTCTCTATGCCCGGAGAAAAATCAGCGATCTCGCCCATTGGAAAGGCGAAGGCCGGGACGGAGCATGCCGAACATCTCCCGGAACGCCCGGTGATTCAGCGGAAACTCCAGCACCACGTGCAGGAAGCTCAGGGTCAGCAGCAGCATGAACCCGAGTAAGTAATCGACGAAATAGAAACCCGCCGCGAAGACCCACAGCGCGACGATCAGCGCGCCGCGTGCAGGCGAGATCCGCGCCCAGCCGATCACCTCGACCTTCGAGAACCAGTTGAGATAGTGATACAGGTAGGCAAGCGCCAGCACGCGGGTGACGAGGATGCTGGCGGGATGTTCGACCAGATGCGCGCGATCGATGGCGTAACCGGCGTCGCCGAGGATGAGCGTGTTGATGCCGGCGAGCGTGCCGACGAAGGCGCGTTCCGCCCAGGCGGACGCCGCGGCGCTCCAGTCCAGCGGCGCCAGCCAGCACAGCAGCGGGCACAGCGCGTAGGCGAGCAGCGCGACGGCACCGTCGCGACCGCGGCGCCGCAGCCAGCCGACGAGCATGAACAGCCCGGTGAACACGTAGACGTGGATGACCGTGGGCAGATAGCCTGCCAGCGAATCGGCCAGATCGAGGCTGCGCGCGAACCACAGACAGAGCGGCACCAGCGCCGCCAGCGCGAGCAGCCGTCGCCACCAGACCGGTGTCAGCAGCAGGATGAGCGCGAAGCCGAACAGCGCGAACAGCGCGCCGTTCTCGACCGCGCGCCGTAGCAGATCGCGATCCGCGTCGGCCGCCGCGATCACCGCGACGATCAGGGCGGTGCCGCCGACCCACAGCGGCCATGCGTCGCGACGCCGCGGCAGGAAGTAGTTGCGGTCGTGCAGCCACGAGATCTCGGTCATGTAGTGCAGCGGACCGAGCACGGCGTAGGCGAGCAGCAGGGTTTCGAACGGCCAGCGGAGGGCGAGCAGCATCGACGCCACGATCAGCGCGATGTTCAACCGATCGATGTTCGAGGAACGTGCTGGTGCAGCCACGGCGACGACGAAAGGCGGGTGGACGGGAGGCCGGATGGCACCGGCCGTGCCATGCGCACGCCGGTGCGCATCGGGCCGGATGTTACAACGGAAGTCGCGTGCCGCTCATCGGGAGACGGAGCCGATGTTCGCCTTCGGCCGCAGCCACAGGAACAGGCCGAGCGCTGTCGTCCAGCAGATCGCCGCGGTCCACAGGTCGTGCGACAGGAAGTGCGCGCCGCGCAGTTGCTGCGCGATCCCGAACACGGCGCCGACGACGACCCCGACCGCCAGACCGCGCCAGCGCAGGTGCGGGCGGGTCATCAGGAAGAAGAAATACAGCGCCATCCAGGCATAGCCGCCGCTGGCGTGACCGGCCGGGAAACAGGACGCGTCGGGCAGAGGGTCGGGGCGCAGATCGAACAGGCCGAGATGCGGACGGGTGCCGCCGAGGCCGTCGATGTCCCAGGGGCAGTCCATGTTCGAGCCGGCCTTGATCGCGGCCACCAGCGCGGTCGAGACCAGCACCGACAGCGTCAGATACCCCAGCGGGCGCCGCCAGGCGGTCATGCCGTCGCGCCGGAACGACGCCAGCCATGCGAGCAGCACGCCGGCCCAGGCGGCGACGCTGAGGTCGTGGCCCAGCCGATGCAGCAGGCTCTGGGTCAGGAACGCCTTCTTGAGTACCCAGCGATAGCCTTCCCAGGCATAGAGGCCGTGGGCGAGGCGCCAATCCAGGCCGTAGGCCCAGATCAGGGTGAGCGCGACGGCGAACAGCGCCAGCGGCGCGGCCAGATGGGTGCGCAGGTCGATCGCGCCCGCGGCGGGCAGTGACCGCGGCGCCACGACGGGCGCGACATGGGAAAGCGTGTCGTGCATGTGGAAATCCCGGCGAGATGCCGGGATTTCTAGACCGTTGCGCTTAAGACAGCATGAGACCGAAGTAAGCGAATCGTTACGGACGGCGCAGCGTCCGGCGCAGCGTCATCCGCCGAGGGCCTCCGCCACGAACGGCGGCAGCGTCGCCGCGCCCTTGTGGATGTCGGCGCTGTAGTACTTCGTCGCGAAGGTCTTGGCGCGGGCGTCGGCGTCGCGGAAGTCGAAGCCGCCCGGGCTTTTGGAAGGATGTTTCTTCGCCAGCGTCGCGCTCCACCAGCCGGTCGGATAGCAGGGCTGCGGGAACGGCAGCGTCTGGAAGCTCGCGAAGCCGGCCTTGCCCATCTCGCCGCGCATTTCCTTGATCAGGTCCAGCAGCACCAGCGGCGATTCCGACTGCTGGACGAGGATGCCGTCGTCCTTCAGCGCGCGGAAGCAGCTTTCGTAGAAGGCCTTGTTGAACAGGCCTTCGGCCGGGCCGACCGGGTCAGTGGAATCGACGATGACGATGTCGAGGCTGCCCGGCGCGCAGTTCGCCATGTAGGCGATGCCGTCGTCGAACAGCAGTTCGGCGCGCGGGTCGTGGTTGCTGTCGCACAGCTCCGGGAACCACTTCTCGGCCATGCGCGTGACCTGTTCGTCGATGTCGCACTGCACGGCCTTTTCGACGCCCGGATGCTTGAGCACTTCGCGCAGGGTGCCGCAGTCGCCGCCGCCGATGATCACGACGTTCTTCGGATCCGCGTGGGTGAACAGCGCCGGGTGCGACATCATCTCGTGGTAGAGGAAGTTGTCGCGGGTGGTCAGCATCATCGCGCCGTCGATGAGCATGAGGTTGCCCCAGTCGGTGCTCTCGAAGATCTCGATCTTCTGGAACGGCGACTGCACTTCGTCGAGCTTGCGGGTGATGCGGTAGCCGATGGCCGAGCCGGCGGGTTCGAAATTCTCGTAATGCCAGGTGGTCTCGGTCATGGCGGCGTCCCGGAGGGCAGGAAAGGGGGCGGCATTGTACCGGAGCGGGTCGCGGGCTTCCGTTACGATGCCCCTCCGCGCGCGACGCGCCCCCCGAGAGGAACTCCATGTCGGCGAAAACCCAGGAACGGCGCTACCGGGCCATGATCGAGCGCCTCGCCGCCGAGGCCAAGGCGGCGCCGCAGGCCTATCGCACCCGGGTGGCGTTGCTGGCCGGGCTGGGTTTCGGCGTGCTCGCGCTGCTGGTGCTGGTCGCGGTGGGCCTGCCGGTGGCAATCGTCGTGGGTCTGCTGGCGACCGGACGCGGTTTCGACGGCTGGGCGCTGTACGTGCTGCTGCCGCAGATGGTGTTCGCGGCGCTGGTGGTGCGGGCGCTGTGGCTGCGCTTCGAGCCGATCCCGGGCCACCGGCTGCGGCCCGAGGAAGCGCCCGAGCTGGCCGAGGACATCGAACGCCTGCGTCTGGCCGCCGGCGCGCCGGAGCTGGACGAGGTGATCATCGACGGCGATTTCAACGCCGGCGCGGCCAGCGTGCCGCGGCTCCTGGGGCTGGCCGGCCATCGGCATTGCCTGGTGATCGGCCTGCCGCTGATGCGCGTGCTCGACCGCGATGAACTCGCCGCGGTGATTGCGCATGAGTTCGGTCATTTCAGCCACGGCCACGGCCGGTTTTCGGGATGGATCTATCGCGTGCGGCTGAGCTGGCTGCGGCTGGCGCATGCCCTGGCGCACGGCGGCAACGCGATGGCGCGACCGCTGCTGTTGTTCTTCCGCTGGTATGCGCCGTACTTCAGCGCCTACAGCTTCGTGCTGGCGCGCGAGGACGAATACGAGGCCGACGCGGTCAGCACCCGGCTGGTCGGCGGCGAGGCGCGGGTCTCGGCGCTGCTGCGCGTGGCGCACGCCGCGCAATGGCTGCAGCGCGCATTCCTGCCGCGGATGGAGGCGCGGATGCGCGCGCAGCCGCAGCCGGCGCCGGCGTATCACGCGCTGCTGGCCGCGGCGCTGCGCGAGGCGCCGCCGCTGGATGTGGCGCGACTGCTGGCGAGCGCGGAACGCGAGAACGATCTGGAGGACACCCATCCCACGCTGCCGCAGCGCGTGGCCGCGGTGGGGGCGCCGCCTGCGCTGCGTCCGCCGGGCGTCCCGGCGGTGGCGATGCTGGGCGAAGCGCTGGCACGGATCGAACGCGGCCTCGACGATGCCTGGCGCGCGGAGATGCGCGCACCGTGGACGGCCGCGCATGCGGAAGCCAAGGCCGATCGCGAGCGTCTGGACGCGCTCGAACGCCGCAGCGACTGGAGCATCGAAGAACGTCTCGAACACGCCCGTCTGGTGGCCCAATTGCGGCCGGAATTCGACGCGGCGCTGCTGTACGAGCGCGCGCTCGAACTGGCGCCCGACAACGCCAATGCATGGTTCCGTGCCGGCGTGCTGCGGATCGACGGCGACGACGCGGCCGGCGCCGCGCATCTGCGCCGGGCGATGACCCTGGACGCGGGCGCGATCCGCCCGGTGTTCGAAAAGCTCGACGCCTGGGACCGCGACGGGACGCTGTCGTCCACCGTGGCGGCGGCGCTGGCGGCGCTGCGCGCGGAGTTCGCCGACCGGGCGGCCTCGCTGGCGGCGCGTGCCGGCGTGGACGCGGAGGACGAGCTCGTCGCCCACGATCTCGACGACGCGGCGCTGGACGCCCTGCGCACGGCGCTGGCGCCGTTCGGCCAGATCGGCGCGGCCTGGCTGGCGCGGAAACGTCTGGAGATGGCCGGCGAACCGGCGCATTACGCCCTGCTGGTGCGCTGGCAGGGCTCGGTCGCGAGCGAGGCCGCCGGCCTCAGGCGCGTGGTCGACGCCGTGCGCCTGCCTGGCAGCGTCAGCGTGTTCACCGACACCGCCCATCGCGACGAGGCGCGACGCGTCCGCGCGCAGTGCCCGGAGCCGGTGTACCGGCGGCGAAGCTGAACGGGGCTTCGAGGTCGAGCGGCGGGCTGAAGCCCGCCCTACAATGCGCGTCCCCTCAATCCCCGGAACCGCCGCCCATGACCGCCTGGTCGATCGACCACGCCCGCAAGACCTATTCGATCCCGCACTGGTCCGAAGGGTATTTCGATGTCGACGCGCAGGGCCGCATCGTCGCGCATCCGCGCGGTCTGGATGCGCCGGGCGCGGCGCTGGCCGAGGTGGTCGATGCCGCGCAGGCCAGCGGCGCCAAGTTGCCGCTGCTGGTGCGCTTCCCGCAGATCCTCGGCGACCGTCTGGGCAAACTGCAGGCGGCGTTCGCGCAGGCGCAGCAGGAGTTCGACTACGCCGGCGGCTACACCGCGGTCTATCCGATCAAGGTCAACCAGCACGCCGCGGTCGCCGGAACCCTCGCCTCGCACGCGGGCGAAGGCTTCGGCCTGGAGGCCGGCAGCAAGCCCGAGTTGATGGCGGTGCTGGCGCTGAGCCGTCCCGGCGGGCTGATCGTCTGCAACGGCTACAAGGACCGCGAGTACATCCGCCTCGCCCTGATCGGCCGCAAGCTCGGCCTGCAGACCTTCATCGTGGTCGAGAAGCCGTCCGAGCTGCCGCTGGTGATGGAAGAGGCGAAGGCGCTGGGCGTGAAGCCGGGTCTGGGCGTGCGCATGCGCCTGGCGTCGCTGGGTGCCGGCAAATGGCAGAACAGCGGCGGCGACAAGGCCAAGTTCGGGCTGTCGCCGCGCCAGGTGCTGGATCTGTGGAAGTTCCTGCGCGACAGCGACATGGGCGATTGCCTGGGCCTGCTGCACTTCCACATGGGCTCGCAGATCAGCAACGTCCGCGACATCGCCAACGGCATGCGCGAGGCCACCCGCTATTTCGTCGAACTGTCGAAGCTCGGCGCGACCATCACCCACGTCGATGTCGGCGGCGGCCTCGGCGTCGACTACGAAGGCACGCGTTCGCGCAGCTACTGCTCGATCAACTACGGCATCCACCAGTACGCCTCCAGCATCGTCCAGCCGCTGGCCGAGGCCTGCGAGGCCTACGGGATCGCACCGCCGCGGGTGATCACCGAATGCGGCCGCGCGATGACCGCGCACCACGCGATGCTGGTCACCAACGTCTCCGAAGTCGAGCGCGCGCCGGAAGGCCGCGTGCCGCCCGCGCACGACGACGAAGCCCCGACCATCCGCCATCTGCGCGAGATCTACGCCGAGCTGGACACGCGGCCGGCGGTCGAGCTGTTCCACGAAGCGCAGCATCACCACAGCGAAGGCCTGTCTTTGTACGCGTTGGGCCAGATCGATCTGGTCGCGCGCGCGCGCCTCGACGACCTGTTCTACGCCATCGCCCATGCGGTCCGCGCGCGCCTGACCTACGACGAGAAGAGCCATCGCGACCTGCTCGACGAGCTCAACGAGCGTCTGGTCGACAAGTACTTCGTGAACTTCAGCCTGTTCGAATCGATGCCGGACGTGTGGGCGATCGACCAGGTGTTCCCGATCGTGCCGATCGAGCGCCTCGACGAGGCGCCGGACCGTCGCGGCGTGATCGCCGACCTCACCTGCGACTCCGACGGCAAGATCGACACCTACGTCGAGAACGAGGATCTGCACACCTCGCTGCCGTTGCACGGGCTGCGCCCGGGCGAACGCTACCGGATCGGGTTTTTCATGGTCGGCGCGTACCAGGAAATCCTCGGCGACATCCACAATCTGTTCGGCGATACCGACGCGATCGAAGTGCGCGTCGGCGACGACGGCTTCAAGGTCACCCAGCAGCGCCGCGGCGACACCACCGACGTGATGCTGGACTACGTCGGCTACAAGCTCGACGACCTGCGCCGCATCTACCGCGCCAAGGTCGGCGCGGTCGACCTGAGCAAGAGCGAGGCGGCGCGCCTGAACGAGGCGCTGGAGAACGGGCTCACGGCGTACACCTATCTGAGCGACGAGCCGTTGGGCTGAAGGCTCGGCACGGGAGGGCGGAGTGCGACCACGGTCGCGCTCGCGCCCAGGGCGCGGGCGTAGGATCGGGCGGGCCGGCGATCGGTGGAGAAAGGCCGACGCGGCGGGGCCGGGTCCGATGGACGGCGGCCCAGGCAGTTCCGGTTCGATCCATCCCATCGACGACAAGGAGCGTGTCCCATGAAACTGAAAACCCTCGTGCTTGCGGCCATCGCCGCGTTCGCCTTCGGCGCCGGCATCAATGCCGGTCCCGCCGAAGCCGCGGTCGGCTGTTTCGCCTGCCACGATCGCTGCGATACGAATTTCGACGCCTGTCTCGCCGCCGGTACGCCCTACGCGACCTGCGTGTCGCGCGCGAACCTGTGCCACCGCAGTTGCGGCTGTCCGATTCCCTGATCGCTCTCCCGCGGCACCGCGCAGGCCGGGCGCGACGCCCGGCCTGCGCGTAACGTCCGTATCGCGTCGTCCGCGCCGCGCGCCGTCGATTACAGTGCGCGTCCCGACCAACGGCAAGGCGACGCGCGGTGGACAGCGGCACTCGAAACGATCGCACGCGCCGCGGCGCCGTTCGCGATCATCTCCCCGGTCTGGACCTGCTGCGCGCCATCGCGGTGGTGTGGACGATGCTGTTCCACTCGTTCCTGGTCGGCGGTCTTGGCGAGGACTGGGACTGGGCGCAGCGTTACGGCTGGATGGGCGTGGATCTGTTCTTCGTGCTCAGCGGCTTCCTGATCGGCGCGCAGGTGTTGAAGCCCCTGGCGAGCGGCGAACGGTTTTCGTTCGGCGATTTCTATCTGCGCCGCGCCTTCCGCATCCTGCCGGCGTTCTGGGCGGTGCTGGCGCTGTATCTGCTGTGGCCCGCGTTCCGCGAAGCGCCGGGCATGGAGCCTTGGTGGAAGTTCGCGGGCTTCTTCGTGAATCTGTCGATCGACTACGGCAACCGCGCCGCCTTCTCGCACGCGTGGTCGCTGTGCGTCGAGGAACATTTCTATCTCGTCTTCCCGCTGCTGGCCTGGCTGCTGGCGAAGCGCCCATCGGCCGCCGGCTTTGTCGCGCTGGCCGCGGCGATCGTGGTCGGCGGCATCGTGGTGCGCAGCGCGACGTGGCTGCATTTCGACACGCCGGGTTCCGATCGCAACTGGTTCGTCGAGAACATCTACTACCCGACCTGGAACCGGCTCGACGGCCTGTTGGCCGGCGTGATCCTCGCGGTGTGGAAGACGTATCGCCCGGACAGCTGGGCCCGGGTCGGCGCGCGCGCCGATCGGGTATTCCTCGTCGGACTGGCGACGATGGCGCTGAGTTTCTGGCTGTTCCGCGAACGCACCGGACTGCTCGGCAACAGCGTCGGTTGGCCGGTGCTGTCGCTGGGGCTGGCGCTGCTGGTGTTCGCCGGCGCGCAGACCGGCAGTTGGATCGGCCGTCGCGCGGTGCCCGGCGTCGCATGGCTGGCGGCGGTGTCCTACAGCCTTTATCTCGTGCACAAGCCGGTGTACGGCCTGGTGCAGACGTTTCTGGGCGACGCGCTGGATCGCATCGGCAGCGGTTATCTCGCGTTCGCGACGTATGGCCTGGCCTCGCTGATCGCGGCAGCGCTGCTGTACTACGCGGTGGAACGGCCGGGGTTGCGGCTGCGGGGATGGTGGCTGTCGCGCGCCGCATCGAAACCGCTCGCATCCCCGTCGACACCATGAACATGGGATGCACTTGCCGCGCATGCACACGCGGCGTTAGCGTGAACGCGCCCGATCCGGGCCGACAAGGACCGTTCACCATGAAAAGACCAGCGACGTCCGATCCACTTCACTCCGATCCACGTCACTCCGTCCGTCGCCGCGCGCCGTTGATCGCGGTCGCCGCCGTCGCGTTCGCAGGCACCTTCGCGATCGCGGCCAGCGCCCAGTCCGACCCGTGGTGTGAATACGCGCTCCGCAAATGCCTGGATCGCTACAACAGCTGTCTGCGGATCCGCGATCAGGCGTTCTGCGAGCCGTTGTACGTTGCCTGCGTGCAGGATTCCGGCTGCAACGGCTGAACCGCGTCGCGTCTTCAGGGTGCGGGTGGTGCGGCGGCGCTCTCCGCCGCGGAGGGTGGCTTGCGCCACGGCGCAGCCACCATCAGCACGCCGACGATCATCAGGATCGCGCCGGCGATGCGCACCGGATCCGCGCGGCGTGGCGCCTGCAGCACGCCGAAGTGATCGAACAACAGCGACGCGCTGACCTGGCCGAGGATCGCCAGGCACACCAGCGATGCGGCGCCGAGCCGCGGCATCAGCAGCGTGAAGCTGGCGACGTACAGCGCCCCGAGCAGGCCGCCGGTCCAGATCCACGGCGGCAGCTTGCCCGCGCCGCCGATCGCCAGCGGGGTGCGCGTCAGCAACAGATAGGCGCCGAGCAGCACGGTGCCGATGAGGAACGAGACGAACGACGCGACGATCGGGCCGCCGACCTGCGCGCCGAGGCGCGCGTTCACCAGCCCCTGCAGCGGCAGCATCAAGCCGATCGCCAGGGCCATCAGCGCGGGCAGCAGCAGATGCATCGTCAGCCCTCGCGCGCCACCTGGAACCCCGCGAACGACTGTCGCACCGGCATCACTTCGATCCGGTTGACGTTGAGGTGCGGGGGCAGGGTGGCGATCCAGAACAGGGTGTCGGCGAGATCGTCGGCGGAGATCGGGTCGGCGCCCTTGTACAGGGTGTCGGAGGCGGTCTGGTCGCCGCTGGTGCGGACGAGCGTGAATTCGGTTTCGGCCATGCCCGGCTCGATGCTGGTCACGCGCACGCCGGTGCCGTGCAGATCGCTGCGCAGGCCCAGCGAGAACTGCGAGACGAAGGCCTTGGTGCCGCCGTAGACGTTGCCGCCGGCGTAGGGATAGCTGCCGGCGACCGAGCCGATGTTGAGGATCGCGCCCCTGCGTGCGATCAGCGTCGGCAGCAGCAGATGGGTCATCGTCGCCAGCGCGGTGACGTTGGTGTCGATCATCTGTTTCCACTGCGCGAGATCCGCGCGCTGCGCCGGCGCGGTGCCCAGCGCGAGGCCGGCGTTGTTCACCAGCACGTCGATGTCGCGGAACGCCTGCGGCAGCGCGTCGATGGCGGCGCGCATCGCGGCCTCGTCGCGGATGTCGAAGGCGGCGGTGTGCAGGCGCTCGCGGCCGAGGGCGTCGGCGAGCGCATCGAGGCGTTCGGCACGGCGGCCGGTGGCGACCACGCGCCAGCCGGCGGCGTGGAAGCGTTCGACGGCGGCGCGGCCGAAGCCGGAGGTGCCGCCGGTGATGAGGATGGTCTTCATCCCGCGATTCTAACGTCGCGCCGCCCGCGGGCGCTCATGCCGCCCGCGACAGGCTCCGGCTGCGATGGAGCTTGCCCGCCGTGCTCGCACGGGTTTCGCGATGACGCGACAGCATCGTTTCCGCCAGCGCCGTCTCGCGGGTCAGCGCGCCCGCGGCGCGGGCCTGGGCGATCTTCGCCTCGACCCGGCGTTCGTCGGGCTGCGCGAGCAGCAGCTCGCGGATCGCCTCGCGCAATGCGGCGTCGGCGCAACGCCGAAGCCGTCGGCGACGACGGCGGTCGAGGCGACTGAGCAAAAGATCGAAGACCGGCCTGAGCAGCGACGGTCGTAACAGGGCGGCTTCGAGCATGGCGTTCTCCTGTTGGGAGAGGAGTATGCCGGCCGGGTGTCTCAGGGGTTGCGATTTTCGCGCGGCGATGCCCGCGCGACCGCTCACTTGACCTTGATCGCCATCGCCGGCAATCCGCCGCCGGCGAGTTTGCGCTTGGCGTCGGCCAGTTCGGTGGCGGTGCCGTAGGGCCCCATGCGTACGCGGTAGACGGTCTTGCCCTGGATCTGCGCCGATTCGACCCGCGCGCCGAGGCCGAGGAACGCGATCTTCGCCTTCAAGGCTTCGGCGTCGCCGGAGGCGGCGAAGGCGCCGGCCTGCAGGATGTAACGGGCATCGCCGCGCGGTTCGACGGCGGCGGTCGCGGTGTCCGGCTTCGGCGGTGTCGGGACCGGTGCGTCGATCGCGGGCGGCGTTTTCGCGTCGATCGCGGCCGGCGCGGTCGCGGTGTCGGCTGCGGTCGGTGTCGGTGCGGGTGTCTGCGGCTCCGCGGCCTGGCGCGCGGCTTCCTCGGCGCGGGCGCGCGCCGCCAGTTCGGTATCGCTCAGCGCGGTCTCTTCGCCCGGCAGCAGGGTGTAGAAATCGTAATCCTCATCCTTGTTCTCGGTCGCCGGCTCGGGTGGCGCCACCGCCGGGCCGCTGTCGTCGACCAGCGGCGCGTCGTCGGCGTTGGCGTCCACCGCCGCCGGGGCGTCGGTCTTCGGGCCGGCGCGGAAGAAGCCTGCGCCCTTGCCGTCGAGGAATTTCGGCGCCAGCAGGATGATGCCGATGCCCAGCGCCAGGCCGATCACCAGCCATGCCCAGCCGGACATGCCGCCACCGCCGCCGCCGGAATTGCGTTTCGCCTGCGATTTGCCGCGTTTCGCCGCCATCAGACCGCCTCCGTCGCCGCGTCGTCGGCGAAGAACATTTCCTCGGGCGCCGAGACGCCGAGCAGGGCCAGGCCGTTCGCCAGCACGCGCTGCACCGCGGTGCCGAGCGCCAGGCGCGCGTTGCGGGTGTCGGCGTCGTCGACCAGGAAAATGTGGCCGTTGTAGTACGACTGGAACGCCTGCGCGAGTTCCACGAGATAGGCCGCGACGAGATGCGGTTCCAGATCGCGGCCGGCGACTTCGACGATCTCCGGGAAGCGCGCGATGTCGATCAGCAGGTCGCGCACGGCGGCGTTGTCGAGATCCAGCGGCTGCGCCAGCCCGGCTTCGAGATCGAACGACAGGCCGCGGTCCTTCATCCTGCGCAGCACGCCGAAGGTGCGGGCATGCGACAGCTGCACGTAGTACACCGGATTGTCGAGCGTCTGCGAGCGCGCGAGGTCGATGTCGAACACCAGCTGCGAATCGGGCTTGCGCGCGATCAGGAACCAGCGCACGGCGTCGGCGCCGGTCTCGTCGATCAGGTCGCGCAGGGTGACGTAGCTGCCGGCGCGCTTGGAGATCTTCACTTCCTCGCCGCCGCGCATCACCGTGACCATCTGGTGCAGCACGTACTCCGGCCACTGCTTCGGAATGCCGCAGTCCAGCGCCTGCAGGCCGGTGAGGACTCTGGCGAGTGAGCCGTGGTGATCGGCGCCGAGTTCGGTGATCGCGCGCTCGTAGCCGCGCTGCCACTTGGTCAGGTGGTAGGCCACGTCCGGCACGAAATAGGTATACGTGCCGTCGGACTTGCGCATCACGCGGTCCTTGTCGTCGCCGAAGTCGGTGCTGCGCAGCCACAGCGCGCCGCCTTCCTCGTAGGTGTGGCCGTGCGCGACGAGTTCGCGCACGGTCTCTTCCACCTTGCCGTCGGCGTAGAGCGAGGATTCGAGGTAATACACGTCGAACGACACGCGGAACGCTTCGAGGTCGAGATTCTGTTCGCGGCGCAGCCAGGCCACGGCGAAGCGGCGGATCGCGTCGTAGTCCTCCGCGTCGCCGGCACCGACGATCTGCTGGCCGTCCAGTTCGACGGCGGCGCCGTCGAGATAGGCCCGGGCCACGTCGGCGATGTAGTCGCCCTGGTAGAAATCCTCCGACCAGCCGGCGTCGCCGGGCTTCAGGCCCCTGGCGCGCGCCTGCGTCGACTTCGCCAGATTCTCGATCTGCACGCCGGCATCGTTGTAGTAGAACTCGCGCTTCACCTGCCAGCCGTTGGCGTCGAGCACGCGGGCGATGCAGTCGCCGATCGCCGCGGCGCGGCCGTGGCCGACGTGCAGCGGGCCGGTGGGATTGGCGGAGACGTATTCCACGCCGGCGGTGCGGCCGCCGCCGCTGGCGTTGCGGCCGTAGGTCTCGCCCTGTGCGTGCACGGCGCGCAGCTGGCGCTGCCATGCGGCCGCGGACAGCCGGAAATTCAGGAACCCGGGGCCGGCGATTTCCACCGAAGCGATGTCGTCGTTCGCGGGCAGGGCGTCGATCAGGGCCTGCGCGATCGCGCGCGGATTGCTGCGCGCAGGCTTGGCCAGGGTCATCGCCGCGTTGGTGGCGAAGTCGCCATGGCTGCGGTCCTTCGGGCGCTCGACCACGAAGTCCGGGACGGCGAGATCGGCGGGCAGGACGCCCTGGCCGCGGAGATTGGCGATGCCCTGTTCGATCAGGGCGCGAAGCTGGGATTTCACGGAGGATTTGCGCCTGAAATCGGCGGTGTTTCGAGGGTTGGGCATTGTAGCCGAGGGCGGGCAGTGGATTGCGCAGCCGCGTCTGGCCCGCGGTACCGGGCGAGCCGATTCGCCAGGGTCCTGTCATCCCGAACCCGGCGCAGCCGGGGAGGGATCTGCTTTTCGGGTCGCGGCAAGCCCTGACCACGCTTGGGCAAGGTCTTCCCAACGCGGGTTCACGGTTTCGATCAGTCTTATCTTTTTCTCCCGGCGGAAGGCCTTCAGCGTCTTTTCCCTTTGGATGGCTGAATACACGTCGTCCGTTGTTTCGAAGTAGACCAGCCGATGGATGCGGTATCGCCCCGTATGGCTCTTGGATCCCTGCGTGCGGTGCTGGTGGATGCGACGCAACAAATCGGAGGTCACGCCGATGTAAAGAGCCCTCGACTTGCTCGACAGGATGTAGACGAAATAGGTTTTGAGCTCGCGCATGCCAACGATTCCCGAACAGCAGATCCCTCACCCGGCTGCGCCGGATTCGGGATGACAGGGGTAAAGCAATGGGGGTACGGCGCACCGGCTTCACACCCACCCCCGCGCCGCCAGCGACACCGGGGCGCCGTCGCCGACGACGAAATGGTCGAGCAGGCGGATTTCGACCAGCGCGAGCGCCTGTTTCAGGCGCAGGGTGATGGCGCGGTCGGCGGCGCTGGGTTCGCCGTTGCCGCTGGGGTGGTTGTGGCCGACGATCAGCGCGGCGGCGTTGTGGGCCAGCGCGCGGCGCACCACTTCCCGCGGATGCACCTCGGCGCCGTCGACGGTGCCGCGAAACAGTTCCTCGAAGGCGATGGCGCGATGGCGGGTGTCGAGGAACAGGGCGGCGAAGACCTCGTGCGGCAATCCGCGCAGGCGCTGGGCGAAATAGCGGCCGGCGGCCTGCGGGTCGGTCAGCGCTTCGCCGCGTTCCAGCCCGGCCGCGAGGTGGCGGTTGCCCAGTTCCAGCGCCGCGAGCAGGGCGCAGGCGCGGGCCGGCCCGATTCCGGGCAGTTTCAGCAGTTCCTTCGGCGTCCGCTCCAGCAGGCAGCGCAGCGGCCCGTGGACGTTGAGCAGGCGTCGCGCGCTGCTGACCGCGTCCGAGCCCTGCGTGCCGGAGGACAGGAAGATCGCGAGCAGCTCGGCGTCGGAGAGCACGGTAGGGCCGTGATGGAGGAGTTTTTCGCGGGGACGTTCGTTGTCGGGCCAGTCGCGGATCTGCATGTCGGCGAGAAGAGGGGGCGTTGGCGACAGCATCGCCACACGGTCGCGGCCGCGCTGTCGGGCGCGGCCGCGGCATCGGGTAAGCTGTGGCTCTGTTCGAACGTAGGAAAACCCCGCGATGGCGCTGACCGGTCGACGCATCCTGCTCTGCGTGTGCGGCGGGATCGCCGCCTACAAGGCGGTGGAACTGGTCCGGCGATTGCGCGAGGCCGGTGCCGAGGTCCAGGTGGCGATGACCGCGAATGCGCAGCGCTTCATCGGCGCGGCCAGCCTGCAGGCGGTGTCCGGGGTGCCGGTGCGCGGCACGCTCTGGGACGAAGCGGCCGAGGCGGCGATGGGGCATATCGAACTGGCGCGCTGGGCCGACCGCGTGGTCGTGGCGCCGGCGACCGCCGACATCCTGGCCAAGCTCGCCCACGGCCTGGCCGACGATCTGGTCAGCACCCTCTGCCTCGCCACCGCCGCACCGATCGCGGTGGCGCCGGCGATGAACAATCGCATGTGGCTGCATCCGGCCACCCGGGCCAACGTGGCGACGCTGCGCGACCGCGGCGTGCAGGTGATCGGTCCGGACGACGGCGCCCAGGCCTGCGGCGAATTCGGCCCGGGCCGCCTGCGCGAGCCGCCGGACATCGTCGCCGCGCTGGACGAATCCCTGGCCGGCGGCGACGACCTCGCCGGGCGTCGCCTGCTGATCAGCGCCGGGCCGACCTTCGAGGATCTCGATCCTGTGCGGTTCATCGGCAACCGCAGCAGCGGCAAGATGGGCTTCGCGATCGCCGCGGCCGCCGCGCGTCGCGGCGCCGACGTGGTGATGGTCGCGGGTCCCGTGCATCTGGCCACACCGCCGGGCGTGCGCCGGATCGACGTGCGTTCGGCCGCGCAGATGCGCGATGCGGTGCTGGGCGCGCTGCCGGCGGACATCTACATCGGTGCGGCCGCGGTGGCCGATTACACGCCGCGCACCGTCTCGGCCGAGAAGATCAAGAAGACCCGCGAGGGCGGCGGCGAGACGCTCACCGTCGAACTCGTGCGCACGCACGACGTGCTGGCCGAAGTCGCCGCGCATGCGCTGCGGCCGCGGGTGGTCGTGGGTTTCGCCGCGGAGACCAACGATGTCGAGCGCTACGCCCGCGACAAACTGGTGCGCAAGGGGCTGGACATGATCGCCGCGAACCAGGTCGGACGCGCCGGCTGCGGTTTCGAAAGCGACGACAACGCGCTGACCGTCATCGATGCCTCGACCGCGCACGCGCTGGGTCCGGCGGCGAAGACCGCGCTCGCGGATGCGCTGCTGGATCTGATCCGCGCGCGGCTCTGAAGGCGTCGCCGGGCCCATCCGATAGAGCGGCCTGACCAGTCATTCGACTGTTGAAAACCAGGCCGCGGCTCTTCGCAAGACCACCAGCGGCCTGAAGGCCGCTCTACCGGAGCGGACGCGCGACATGCCGCAACGAAAAAGGGCGCCGAAGCGCCCTTTTTCGTCCGCGATGCCGGGAGGCCGATCAGCGCGACAGCTCGATCAGCGTCGACGAGATCCAGCCCTTGTTGCCGAGCTCGTCCTCGACTTCCCACATCATGCCTTCCTTGTTGCCGGTGGGGTACAGCATCATCCCCGGGTCGAGCGAGCGCACGACCTTGGTGCCCTTCGGCGTGGTGAACAGGCGGGCCGGCTTGGTGACCGTGACCGCCTGCTGCGCGTTGGCGGCGGAGGCGTTCTGCGGCAGGCCGCCGAGCTGGCCGACGATGTCGATGTAGGCCTGCAGGTAGGCGAGGGTGATCACCTGGCCGATCTCGGTGTTGGCGTAGCCGCTGGCGCCGCCGGCGCCGAAGCCGCTGTAGCCGAACAGGCCGCCGCCGGCGCCCCAGCCGATGTCGGTCTTCTTGGCGCTGCCTTCGGCCATCGCGACCTGTTCGGTCGAACGCACGTCGGTCACGGTCAGCACCACGTCGGCGGTCTTGCGCTTGAAGTCCAGGCCGCCGATGGCCGCGCCGGCGCGGCCGCCGACCAGGCCGCCGATCAGGCCGCCGATGGCGTTGCCGCCGGCGTTGCGGTTGGCGGAGATCAGGTCGGGCACCATCACGTAGTCGGCGGCCTTCATCTGGCCCTTGCCGACGTTGGAGCGGCCGCGCAGTTCGCCGCTGGCGCCGAGGGCGCGTTCGCGCTGGGCGGCGTCGAGGCCGGCACCGCGGTCGACCAGGGTGAAGCAGCGCGACTTGCTGACGAAGACCTTGATCAGCTTCGACGGCGCCGGCAGCTGCTGGCCGGTCCACCAGTCGGTGCCGTCTTCCGGCTCGAGCACCGACAGCGTGCCGAGCGGTTTGGCGCAGGTCGGAATCTCGGCCATCTGCTGCTTGCGCTGATCCTGCGCGCTCTGGCGCTGGGCGCTGGCCGGCGCCACGACGGCGGCCAGGGCGAGGGTCAGCAGGCTGGCCTTGAGGAGAACGGACGCGCGGGCGGAGTGGGTCATGGTGGTCTGGTGGCCTTGTTTCGATGGGAGTGGATTCGATGGGAAATGCATCGGATGGGGCTGCGGCCGCGTGGCGGGCGGCGGCCGGAAAGGTCGCCGGCATTTTCGCGCCGAGCGTCCGGCAAGTCGATAGAACGGATCGCGCCGCTGGCCGCGGCCAGCGGGCGCCGACAGCCCGCCGCGGGCGTGCCGGCGGCGGCCGGTCGTCTGCCCTCCGGGCGGGGCGGGTACACTGGCGGCCTCTCCCGTCCGACCGTGTCCCGCCATGCGCGCTTCGATCCTGGCCCTGCCCCTGCTCGCCACCCTGATGATGACCGCCTGCAACTCCGAGACCGCCACGCCGGTGACGCCGGCCGCCAAGCCGAAAACGGCCGCGAGCGTCGCGACCATCGACGAACATTCCTACGCCGAGCCGGCGAAGGTCGCGATCAAGGACCTGACCCTCGACCTGAAGCTCGACTTCGACACCAAGACCCTGTCCGGCACCGCCACCTACCAGCTCGACTGGAAGGACGCCGCAGCCACCGCGCTGGTGCTGGACAGCCGCGACCTGACCATCGCCAAGGTCGAAGGCACCGACGCCA
The DNA here is from genome assembly GCA_011526085.1 of Lysobacter sp. Taxonomy (GTDB): domain Bacteria; phylum Pseudomonadota; class Gammaproteobacteria; order Xanthomonadales; family Xanthomonadaceae; genus Lysobacter_I; species Lysobacter_I hankyongensis. Next base: position 237,013 of record WYBC01000038.1, read on the forward strand.
AGGGCGCCTGGTCGCCGCTGAAGTTCGCGCTGGCCGCCGCCGATCCGATCCTCGGCAGCAAGCTCACCATCGACGCGCCGCAGCGCAATCCGGAAGTGCGGGTGACCTACACCACGTCGCCGGACGCCTCCGGCCTGCAGTGGCTGGAGCCGTCGATGACCGAGGGCAAGCAGCTGCCCTTCATGTTCAGCCAGTCGCAGCAGATCCACGCCCGTTCGTGGGTGCCGCTGCAGGACACGCCGAGCGTGCGCTACACCTACAGCGCCCACGTGACCTCGCGTCCGGACGTGATGGTGCTGATGAGCGCCGACAACGATCCGAATGCGATCCGCGACGGCGACTACACCTTCAAGATGCCGCAGAAGATCCCGTCGTACCTGATGGCGATCGCCGCCGGCGATCTCGCGTTCAAGCGCATTTCCGACCGCAGCGGCGTGTGGTCCGAACCGGCGATGCTCGACAAGGCCGTGGCCGAGTTCGAGGACACCGAGAAGATGATCGCCACCGCCGAGGCGCTGTACGGCCCGTACCGCTGGGACCGCTACGACATGCTGGTGCTGCCGCCGTCGTTCCCGTACGGCGGCATGGAGAACCCGCGCCTGACCTTCCTCACCCCGACGGTGATCGTCGGCGACAAGACCCTGGTGTCGCTGATCGCGCACGAACTGGCGCACAGTTGGTCGGGCAACCTCGTCACCTTCTCCAGCGCCAAGGACGCGTGGCTCAACGAAGGCTTCACCAGCTACGTCGAGAACCGCATCATCGAGGTGCTGTACGGCGAAGAGCAGGCCGACATGGAGAACGTGATCGAGCGCAACGAGCTGAAGAAGGAGTTCGCCGAGATCGATCCGAAGCTGCAGGCGCTGGCGACCAAGCCCGGCGTGCTCAAGGACCCGGACGAGAACAGCAGCGCGACCGTCTACACCAAGGGCGCATGGTTCCTGCAGTTCCTCGAGGAGCGCTACGGCCGCGACAAGTTCGACCCGTTCCTGAAGGAATACTTCAACCACTTCGCGTTCCAGAGCATCAACAGCGCGCAGTTCGCGAAGTACGCGCAGCAGAATCTGCTGCTGAAGTATCCGAACATCGTGTCCCAGGCCGAGTTCGATGCATGGCTGTACGACCCGGGCATTCCGGCGACCGCGCCGCAGACCCAGGCCCGCCGTTTCGGCGTGGTCGATTCCGCCCGGCTCGCCTGGCTGGGAACCGGCCAGTTGCCGCCGGACGCCATCACCAAGACCTGGACCACCCAGGAATGGTTGCATTTCATCGAAAGCCTGCCGGAGACGCTGACCATGGATCAGCTGACCCAGCTCGACGGCGCCTACGCCTTCACCGGCACCATGAACGGCGAGATCGCGCAGCGCTGGTATCCGCTGGCGGTGCGCAACGGTTACACCCAGGCCAACGACGCCATCGCCGCGTTCCTCAAGCGCATCGGCCGTCGCAAGCTGATCATGCCGACCTACAACGCGCTGGTGCAGACCGAAGCCGGTCTGGCGCTGGCGAAGCAGGTCTTCGCCGAAGCGAAGCCGGGCTATCACCCGATCACCACCGGTTCGGTGCAGAAGGCCATCGACGAAGCCAAGCCGGCGCCGTCCGCACCCGTCGCGCCCACGCCGCCGCAGGCGCCCGAAGCGCCCGCCGCACCGGCGAAGTGATCCGCTGAAGCGATGAAGGGCGTGTCGCCGCGCAAGGCTTTCGTCGCGAACGCCATCGCCGGCGCGATCCTGATCGCGCTGGCGATCGCGCTGTGGCGCGACCCCGGCCTGGTGATCCGCGCCGAGTTCGCCAAGCAGCGCATGCTGCTGGGGGCGCGTTCGCATGAGACCGTGGTCGGCGATCACGATTGGACCTGGGTCGAACTCGACGCCGACAAGCCCGATGCACCCACCATCGTCATGCTGCACGGCTACACCGGCAGCAAGGAAAACTGGTACCGGCTCGCGCGCGCGCTGAAGGGCCGGTACCGCATCGTGATCCCGGATCTGCCCGGTTGGGGCCAGAGCGAGCGCAAGCCCGATGCCGATTACGGCTATGTCGCGCAGAGCCGGCGCGTGGCGGATTTCCTCGCCGAACCCGAGGTTTCGAACGGGGCGCCGGTGGTGCTGCTCGGACATTCGATGGGCGGCGGCATCGCCGCGCTGACCGCGGCGCGGCGTCCGGATCGGGTCGCGCGCGTCGGCCTGCTCGACGCCGCCGGCGTGCGCTTCGCGGACAACCGTTTCGGCGAAGGCGTGCTGGCCGGCAGGAATCCGTTCGCGGTCCAGGACCCGGCCTCGCTGAAGCGCTACATGGACACCGTGTTCCACGACCGCGCGGCGATGCCGCCGGTGCCGTGGCCGGCCGATCGCATCTACATCGCCCAGCGCAAGCGTGACGCCGCGTTCGAGCAGCGCGTGCTGGACCGCATCGGCCGCGGCGACGAGCGCTTCCTGCCCGGGCAGGAAGCCGCGAAGATCGAACAGCCGGCGCTGCTGCTGTGGTGCCGCCAGGACCAGGTTATCGATCCCAGCGCGATGGCGCTGTACGCCGCGCGCATTCCGCACGCCAGCCAGGTGCTGCTGGACGGCTGCGGCCACATGTCGCTGATGGAGCGGCCCGGCGAAACCGCCGAAGCGGTCGCGCTGTTGATCGAACGCGGCGCGCCGGCCGGTCCGCCGGCGGACGCGCCCTGAGCCCGACGGTCGACACCGTCAGAGGAGACCGCATGAACACCGCGCACCGCCCGCCCGTCGTCCGGATGTTGTCCCTCGCGCTGTGCGCCGCCCTGCTCGCCGGCTGCGGCGAGGATCCCGAAGCCGCCAGGGCCGCCGCCGCTGCGCAGGCCGCCGCACGCGAGGCCGAAGCGGAGAAGGGCGCCGCCGCGTTCGACGATGCGGTCGGCAAGCAGAACTGGGCGCTGGCCAAGGCGCAGGCCGACGTGCTGATCCTGGATTTCCCCGACAGCGCCGCGGCCAAGCGGGTGTCCGCGCAGCTCGACGAGGTCAAGGCCAGGTCCGAGGCCGAGCGCGAGACCAAGCGCCTCGCCGCGCTGTGGAGTTACGGCACCCAGAGCGTCAAGGGCGGCCTGCAGCGTTCGTCGGCGATCTATGCGAAGGAGAACGTCGACGTGGACGGCTCCGGCCCCACGCAGGTGCGCCTGATCTTCCGCGACCATCCGTCCTGGGGCCGCAGCAGCTACCTCGTCCTGCAGCGCGGCGACTTCAACTGTTACGGCGGCTGTCGCGTGCCGGTGAAGCCCGACGACCGTCCCGCGAAATCGCTGCCGGGTTCGCGTCCGGATACCGACGAGGCCATCGCGATGTTCATCGAGGACGATCGCGCGCTGTGGAAGCTGGCGACGAGCGCGAAAACCCTCGAAATCGAATTCCCGGTGAAGGGCCTGGGCAAACGCAAGGCGGTGTTCGAGGTCGGGGGACTCGACCGGAACCAGATGCCGGGCTGGTGAGCCGCGCGCCGGCGCGCGCCGCGCCTCAGACGGGCCCCAGTTCGTTCAACGTCATCCGCGCCAGCGTGGCTTTCGCAGGCAGTTTGCACACCACGTTGAACGGCACCCAGGAATAGCTGCCGGGCGCGGTCATGCCGCTCAGCGTGAGCGTGCCGCCGAGGGTGGCGGGAATGGTGTGCGCGCCGCTGTCGGTCAGCACGCCGGACATGTAAGCCGAGCCCGCGGTGGCGGTGCATGTCACCGCCGCCTCGACATTGCCCGCCTTGAAGAACATCTGCAGCGTGGCGCTGTTCGCGGCGTTGTACCAGCCGTTTTCCGAATCGACGACGAAATTGCACAGGATGTACTCGTCGGTCGCGTAGCGCGGAGTGATGCCGTTCGCCAGGTACAGCAGTTCGTCCGGTGTGGTGCTGCCGCCGTAGGCGAGGCAGGCGCTGCCGGTGCTGGTCTTGTAGTTCGCGGACGCGGTCTGCGGCGCCGCGCTCAGCGCGGCGGCGATGGCGAGCGTCAGTGCGGCGCTGGCGAAAGCGTGGGTCATGGGAGGGTGCCCGTGCGGAGGCGCGCGAGGCGCGCGCGGGAAGCGATCAGAGCGCGATCCGCGTGGCGGAGTACCAGGCTTCGACCTGGATGCGGCCGTCCGCGAGCGGGTAGGGCATCACGGCGCCGTAGGGCAGGCGCGGCGCGACGTGCATCGCCAGTCGCTGGGTGATCGTTTCCGCTTCGACCGGATCGGAGACGCGCGCGCTGATCCTGCAGGTGGCGCTGCGGCAGACGGTCTGCAGCCGGTCCGGCGCGGGCAGGCCCTGCGCCGCGAGCGCGTCCGCGGCGAAAAACGTCTGCAGCGCGCGTTCTTCGCGATCGGCCCAGGCCAGATCCAGCGGCTCGGTCGCGAAACGGCGTTCGAGCGCAGCGATGTTGGCGTCGATCCGGGCCCGCCCTTCGGCCGGGGCCAGGGTGTCCAGCCGGGATTCGCCGCGGATGACCGGTGCGGATGCGGTCGTGGTCGCGTGGATGCCGTTCGGTGCGGGCGTCCCGTCCGGGCCTGCCTGCGTCGCGCCGTCCGCCGCAGGCGTCGTCGCCGTTGCGGGTGGGTCCTGCCGCGGCTGCAGGGCCAGGACGAGCGTGGTGATGGTGGCCCCGCACAACAGCGCGACAAGCGGGGCGGACGATGCGATCCGTACGTACATGGTGGGCTCCTGTGGGATGCGGCGCATCGCGCCGCTGCACCCGAGGAGACGGCGGATCGCCGCGTTCCCGGCCATGTCCGCGCGGTCGCGGCAGGTTTCGCGCCTCGCTGGCCTCTTGCGATTGCCGGCGACGTTCTTGACCGCCCCGCGTGTCCGACTCTTGGGTTGGCCGCCCCCCGGGCCCATAATTCGCGCCATGAACATGACCTCCGACAACCCCGACCACGGTTTCCAGTTCCCGGGGGTCTTCGAGATCACCGCCATGGGCCCGGCCGGTGCCGGCCTGGAAGAGCGCATCCCGGAACTGCTCGAAGCCATCGGCATCGTGGTGCTGCGCGAGACCGTGGCCGCCCGCAACTCGTCGGGCGGCAAATTCGTGTCGATCCGGCTGAGCTTCCACGCCGAGGACCGCGGCCGTTACGAGGCCGCCCACGCCGCGCTGCGCGCCGAACCGCAGATCAAGTGGACGCTGTGAGCGCAGCCTTGCCCGCGTTCGTGCGCGACCTCGGGCGACAGCCCTATGCGCCGGTGTGGCGGGCGATGCAGGGTTTCACCGACGATCGCGGCGCCGATACGCCCGACGAACTGTGGCTGGTCGAACACGATCCGGTCTTCACCCTCGGCCAGGCCGGCAAACGCGAGCACGTGCTGATGCCCGGCGACATTCCGGTGCTGAACGTCGACCGCGGCGGCCAGGTGACCTATCACGGCCCGGGCCAGCTCGTGGTCTACCCGCTGCTGGACCTGAAGCGCATCAAGGTCGGCGTGCGCGATTACGTCTGCAGGATCGAACAGTCGATCATCGACACCCTCGATCACTGGAACATCCACGCCGAGCGCCGCGACGGCGCCCCGGGGGTGTACGTGAACGGCGCCAAGGTCGCCGCGCTGGGCATCCGCGTCCGCCGCGGCTGCACCTTCCACGGTCTGGCCTTCAACATCGCCATGGATCTCGAACCCTTCCACCGCATCAACCCCTGCGGCTACGCCGGGCTGCAGGTGACCTCGATGCTAGACTTGGGCGGTCCGTCCAGCCTCGACGCGGTGAAACCCGTGCTGCTGCAGGCGCTCGCCGCACAGTTCGGTCTGCGACTGCAGGCCGCGCCGGCGCCCGATCTCGCGGCGCTCGCCGCACGCGCCTCTTCCGCTGCAGCCCATTCCGCTTCCGTCCAGGTCGCCTGAGATGTCCACGCCCACGCCCGCCGAGAAAACCATCCCGCTGACCGTGCTCGGCGATGCGCCGGCCTCGCTGGAGCCGGGCGTCCGCCAGGTGGCCGCCGACAAGATCGCGCGCTCGCCGGTGCAGTTCGCCGACGCGCCGGTGCTGCGCAAGCCGTCGTGGATCCGGGTGCGCATTCCCGCCGGCAACGCGGTCGCCAACCTCAAGGCCAAACTGCGCGAAAACCGCCTGGTCACGGTCTGCGAAGAAGCCACCTGCCCGAACATCCACGAGTGCTTCAGTCACGGCACCGCCACCTTCATGATCCTCGGCGAGGTCTGCACCCGCCGCTGCTCGTTCTGCGACGTGGCCCACGGCCGGCCGAAGCCGCCGGACCCGGACGAACCGCTGAATCTCGCCCGCACCATCGCCGACATGCGCCTGAAGTACGTGGTGGTGACCAGCGTCGACCGCGACGATCTGCGCGACGGCGGTGCCCGGCATTTCGTCGACTGCATCGCCGCGGTCCGCGAACACAGCCCGGGCACGAAGATCGAAATCCTCACCCCCGATTTCCGCGGCAAGGGCCGCATGGAGCGGGCGCTGGAGATCCTGGGGGAGAGCCCGCCGGACGTGTTCAACCACAATCTCGAAACCGTGCCGGACCTCTACCGCAACGTGCGGCCCGGCGCGGATTACCAGTGGTCGCTGACCCTGCTGCAGAAGTTCAAGGCGCAGCATCCCGCGGTGGCGACCAAGAGCGGGATCATGCTCGGCCTCGGCGAAACCATGGATCAGGTCCAGGCGACCCTGCGCGACCTGCGCGCGCACGATGTCGACATGGTCACCATCGGCCAGTACCTGCAGCCCAGCGCCCACCATCATCCGGTGATGCGCTACTGGACGCCGGACGAATTCAAGGCGCTGGAGGACTACGGCATGGCGCTGGGCTTCACCCACGTCGCCTCCGGCCCGATGGTGCGCAGTTCGTATCACGCCGACAAGCAGGCGGCGGACGCCGGATTCATCGGCTGAACGGCCGGATCGTGGCGCCCAATCCCCGCTGAACGGGATGCCGCCGCGATCGTCCCCGCGATCGCCCGCCCTGCGGCCGTTGCGCTGCGACGGACGGTGCGTTCTGCAACTTTCGACACTTTGCATCGGTCCGAACGCGGGTGCATCCTAGGCCCCATGCCTGTCGTCCTGTCTATCGACGGCGCATGCTTCCCGGACGCACGCCCCCAGACCCGCTCCCCTCGAACGAGATGCCGATGAAAGTCGCCAAGGTTCTACCGGTTTCCCTGCTCGCCCTCGCGCTGACCGCTCCGGTCGCGTGGCTGACCGCGCAAGCCGACGCCGGCAATCCCAGCGCCGAGCAGGCCACCGCCGCCAAGCTGGTGTACGGGCTGCTGTCCGACAGCCGTTACGCCTACCGCCCGCGGGCCCTGGACGACAAGCTCTCGGCCGAAGTGTTCAAGCGGTATCTCGAAAGCCTCGATCCCGGCAAGCTGTTCTTCACCGCCGGCGACATCGCCAAACTCGAGGGCTATCGCAGCCGCCTCGACGATGCGATCAAGAGCGGCGAAGTCGCGCCGGCGTTCGAGATCTTCTCGCTCTACCAGACCCGCGTGAACGAGCGCGTCGCCCACGCCCGCGCGCTGCTCAAGCAGGACATCTTCAGTTTCGAAGGCGACGATCGCTGGGAATACGACCGCGAGGACGCGCCGTGGTCCACCGACACCGCCGAACTCGACCGCTTGTGGCGGCAGTCGGTGCGCAACGACTGGCTGCGCCTCAAGCTCGCCGGCAAGCAGCCCGACGAGATCCGCAAGACGCTGGACAAGCGTTACGCCAACATGTCGAAGAACGTTGGCGAGCTGAACGGCATCGACGCGTTCCAGACCTTCCTCAACGCCTACGCCACCTCGATCGACCCGCATACCGATTACTTCGACCCGCGCGCGGCCGAACGCTTCGAGCAGAGCATGAGCCTCTCGCTGGAAGGCATCGGCGCGCAGCTGCAGAAACAGGACGACGTGGTCGTGATCCGCGAGCTCATCCCCGGTGGCCCGGCGATCCTCAGCGGCAAGCTGAAGGCGGGCGACCGCATCGTCGGCGTCGGCCAGGGCGACAACGGTCCGATGGAAGACGTGATCGGCTGGCGCATCGACGACGTGGTCGACAAGATCAAGGGCCCGAAGGGCACCCAGGTGCGGCTGGACATCGTCCCGGCCGAGGCGGTGCTCGACAGCAAGCCGAACCGCATTGTGCTCAACCGCGCGAAGATCCGCCTGGAAGAACAGGCGGCGAAGGGCGAAGTGCTGACCATCCCCGGCGTCGACGGCTCGCCCGCGCGGCGCATCGGCGTGATCAAGCTGCCCGCGTTCTACCAGGACTGGGAAGGCCGTCGCCGCAACAGCAGCGACTACGCCTCGGCCACCCGCGACGTCGAACGCCTGCTGCGCGAATTCCGCGGCGAGAAGGTCGACGGCGTGGTCATGGATCTGCGCAACAACGGCGGCGGCTCGCTCGACGAAGCGGTCGCGATCACCGGCCTGTTCATCGACAAGGGCCCCGTGGTGCAGGCCAAGGCCTCCGGCGGCGACGTCCGGGTGGACGGCGACACCACGTCCGGCGTGGTCTGGGACGGCCCGCTGGCGGTGCTGATCAACCGCGGTTCGGCCTCGGCTTCCGAGATCTTCGCCGGCGCGATCCAGGATTACGGTCGCGGCCTGATCATCGGCGAAACCAGCTTCGGCAAGGGTACGGTGCAGAACCTCGTCGACCTCGACCGCTGGCCGATGGCCGACGGCAAGCGCTTCGGCCAGGTCAAGCTGACCATCGCCCAGTTCTTCCTGCCCGGCGGCAGCAGCACCCAGAACAAGGGCGTGGTGCCGGACATCAAGTTCCCGGTGACCGTGGACGCCAGCGAGTACGGCGAAAGCACCCTCGACAACGCGCTGCCGTGGGACCGCATCGCGGCCGTGCCGTACGTGCGCTACGGCGATTTCGGCCCGCTGCTGCCGCGACTGGAAGCGCTGCACAACACCCGCATCGCCGCGGACCGCGAATTCCGCTGGTGGAGCGAGGACATCGCCCAGTTCCGCGCGGAGAACGCGAAGAAGTGGGTCTCGCTGAACGAGGCCGAGCGCCGCGCCGAACGCGACCGCGATGCGGCCAAGCGCAAGCTGCGGCAGGAAGAGCGCAAGGCGCTGGGCCTGGATCTCGATCCGCTGGGCGAGGACACCGACGACGGCCTGACCTCGAACGAACGCGACATCGCCCAGGACGCCGCCCGCGAAAAGGCCGCCGAAAAGCGTCCCGATCCGCTGCTGCGCGAATCCGCCGCGATCCTCGCCGACGCCGTGCGCGAGCTCGACAGCGACAAACCGCTGTCGGCGCAGGTGTTGCTGACCGAGTCGCGCAAGCCGGGCCAGTGGGCCAACTGATGCGCTGAGCGCACCCGCACAAGATCCGGATAGCGGGCGCCTGCGGGCGCCCGTAGTCTTTGCGGCATGAACGACGCCGCCCGCCACGACCTCTCCGACCGTGCCTCCCTTGATCGCGATCCGCTCGACCGTGCCCGCGCGCTGCTCGACGCCGGCGAACCCACGCTGGCCGAGCTGGCGACCGCGGTCGGTCTCAGCGCTTCGCATCTGCAGCGCCGGTTCCGCGCGCGCTTCGGGCTGAGTCCGGCCGAATACCTCGCCCAGCGCCGGCTCGACGCGCTCAAATCCGGGCTGAAGGCGGGCCGCGACGTGAGCGCGGCGCTGTACGACGCCGGCTACGGCTCGCCCTCGCGGGTCTACGAGACCGGTGCGGCGAAGCTGGGCATGACGCCGGCCCGCTATCGCGCCGGTGGCGACGGCGAGGACATCCGCTGGAGCATCGTCGACACGGCGCTGGGGCCGGCGCTGGTCGCGGCCACCGCGCGCGGGATCTGCATGGTCGAACTCGGCGCCGATGCCGATGCGCTCGAACGCACCCTGCGCGCCGAATTCCCGCGCGCGCGTCTGCAGCAGGTCGATGCCGGCCGCGACGAATTCCTCGCGCCGCGGGTGCGCGCGGTCGCCGACGCGCTCGCCGGCAAGCGCGCGAAGGTGCCCGTCGATCTCATCGGCACCGCGTTCCAGAAACGCGTGTGGGATGCGCTGATGAAGATTCCGCCGGGCGAGACCCGCAGCTACGCCGAAGTCGCCGCCGCGCTCGACGCGCCGAAGGCCGCGCGCGCTGTCGCGAGCGCCTGCGCGCACAACCGCGTCGCGATCGTGGTGCCCTGCCATCGGGTGATCCGCGGCGATGGTTCGCCCGGCGGTTATCGCTGGGGACTCGATCTCAAGCGCCGCCTGCTGGGACGCGAGTGCGCGGCGTGAGTTGCGTCGTGAGCGGAACGGCGGCGTTCCACGGAATGCCGCAATCGCAGCGGTTTCCGCACGGTGCGCGGGCGTAGAATGCAGCGACCGTCGCACGCCGCGACGGTTTTCTTTTCTCACTTCGAGATCTGCGATGGCCACTCCATCCGCGGCCGCCCCGCGTCCTGCCTCCACGCTTGCCATCGCGCTCGCGCTGGCGGCGGTGTACGTGATATGGGGCTCGACCTACCTCGGCATCCGCTTCGCGCTGGAAGGCGGCTGGCCGCCGCTGCTGGCGGTGTCGGGCGGACGCATGCTGGTCGCGGGCGGTCTCCTCTACGCGGTGCTGCGCTGGCGCGGCGTCTCCGCGCCGACGCGCGGGCAGTGGCCGGTGCTGGCGGTGATGGGTCTGCTGATGATGCTGCTGGGCAACGGCATGGTGGTGCTGGCCGAGGAACAGGTGTCGTCCGGGCTCGCGGCGATCGCGATCGCCTCGATGCCGCTGTGGATGGGTCTGTTCGGCATGCTCTTCGGCCTGCGTCCCAGCCGCGGCGAATGGCTGGGCATCGGCATCGGGTTCCTCGGCGTGCTCTGGCTCAACGCGGGGAGCAGTCTGTCTTCCGCACCGAGCGGGCTGGTGATGCTGCTGATCGCGCCGATCGCCTGGGCGTTCGGCTCGGTGTGGTCGCGCGGCCGCGATCTGCCGTCGCCGTTCATGGCCGCGGCCGCGCAGATGCTCTGCGGCGGCGCGATGCTGGTGGCGCTCGGCCTGGCGATGGGCGAACGCCTGCCCGCGGCGCCGACGACGCAGGGCACCGCGGCGCTGATCTATCTCGCGATCTTCGGCTCCATCGGCGGCTTCGGCGCCTATGTCTGGCTGTTGAACCACGTGCGGCCGGCGCTGGCCGCGAGCTACGCCTACGTCAATCCGCCGATCGCGGTGCTGCTGGGCGCATCGCTCGGCGGCGAGCATTTCGGTCTGCACGATCTCGGCGCGATGGCCATCATCCTGGTCGGCGTGATCGTCATCAGCCGCGCGAAGGCGCGCGCGCCGGCGGCGACACCGACAACGGCGACGGCAGCGACGGAGTCGCGACGATGAGCGCGTCGCCATTGTCCGATGCCGCGCGCGCCGATACCCGCGCCGGGCTGTGGATGGCCACCGGCGCATTCGTGCTGTGGGGCCTGATGCCGCTGTACTGGCATCTGCTGAAGACGGTGCCGTCGCTGCAGATCGTCGCCCATCGCGTGGTCTGGAGCGCGCTGCTGGTCGCGGTGTGGCTGTTCTGGAAACAGGGCCGCGGCTGGTTCGCGGCGGTGATGGCGCAGCCGCGGCTGGCGCGCCTGCTCGCGCTCAGCGGGCTGTGCATCGGCGTCAACTGGGGGCTGTACATCTGGGCGGTGAACGCCGGCCACGTGGTCGAAACCAGTCTCGGCTATTTCATCAATCCGCTGCTCAACGTGGTGATCGGCACGCTGTTCCTGCGCGAACGCCTGAATCCGGTGCAATGGACGTCGGTCGGCATCGCCGCGGCCGGCGTGCTCTGGCTGACCTTCAACTACGGCAGTTTTCCGTGGATCGCGCTGGCGCTGGCCGCGTCCTTCGGCGTGTACGGGCTGATCCGCAAACTCGCGGCGGTCGAATCGGTGACCGGCCTCGGGGTCGAGAACGCGGTGCTGCTGCTGCCGGCGCTCGGCTATCTGCTGTGGGCGGAAACCGTCGGAAGCGGCGGTTTTTTCGGCGGCGGCGCGACCGCGGGCTGGGGACTCGGCATCGATGCGCTGCTGATCTTCGGCGGTGCGCTCACCGCGCTGCCGCTGATCGGGTTCTCGTTCGCGGTGCGCCGCGTGCCGCTGTCGACCATCGGCCTGATGCAGTACATCGCACCGACGATGCAGTTCCTGATCGGCGTGCTGGTGTTCCGCGAAGTCTTCGATCTTGATCGCGCGATCGGCTTCGGCTTCATCTGGGCGGCGCTGGCGCTGTTCATGACCGACAGCCTGCGCCGCGCGCGACGCGCGGCCGCGAGCTGATCGCGGGACTGTCCGCGTCCTCGAACCCGCAGGCCGAGGCGGCGCGTGCCGCCGGTCCGCGCCTTCCCCCGCGTGCGGGGAAAGGCCGGCATGCGGAGCGCTCCGGCGACTCCGGTGCCGTCTCCGTGGCGCCGATCATGCTCCGCGCAACGCCTCGGTCACCGGCAGCCGCGCGGCGCGCAGCGCCGGGAACAGGCCACCGACCAGGCCGATGCCCAGCGCCCATTTCAGCCCACTCCACAGCAGTTCCGGCGAGACCCTGAACTGGAACACCACCTGGCTGAAGTTGCTGCCCAGGGTCGACACCTGGTAGCCGTTGAACACCAGCCAGGCGATCGCCGCGCCGAGCAGGCCGCCGAGCAGCGCCAGCAGCATGGTTTCCATCATCACCGCGATCACCACCGGCACGCCGCGGAAGCCCAGCGCGCGCATCGTCGCGATCTCGCGCGCGCGACCGGCGACCGCCGCGAACATGGTGTTGAGCGCACCGAACACGGCGCCGACCGCCATGATCGAACCGATCACGAGGCCCAGGATCCGGATCAGCGTGCTGAGCTGCTCGGACTGTTTCGAGTAGTAATCGCGCGTGGTCAGCACGTCCAGCTTCAGCCGCGGATCGGCGGCGAGCGCGGCCTTCAGGCGCTTGAAGCCGTCCTTGCCGTCGAGCTTCACCGTCGCCGACTGGAAGGACTGGCGGTTGTAGGTCGACGCCAGCACTTCGCCGTCCGCCCACAGCTCGGAATCGTGCGAGTCGCCGCTGGCGAACTTGCCGACCACCGTCCAGCTCTGGTTGGCCAGCTGCAGTTGCTGGCCCACCGTGATGCCGCGGAACTGCTGCATCGCGCCCTGGCCGACCACCAGTTCGCGCAGTCCGGGCCTGAACTTGCGGCCCTCCACGATCTTCAACTGCGGGCGCAGTTCCCAGGCCTGCTCGCCGACGCCGCGCAATTGCGCGTTGGCGTCGGTACCGTCGCTCCTGCTCGGCAGGTTGACGACCTGCGACAGTTCCGCCGACACCAGCGCGCGTCCGCTGCTGTCCTTGGCGATGCCGTCGAGCGCCGAGATCAGCGGCACCTGGTCGCGGACGATCACCGAATTGGTTTCGGCCTGCGAACCGCCGCGCAGGATGATCGCGCGGTCGTCGCTGCCGGTGCCCTTGAGCGTGGCCTGGAAGCCTTCGCCCATCGCCAGCATCGCCACCAGCACGCCGACCACCCCGGCGATGCCGATGACGACCACGCTGGAGGCGCCCCAGCGCCGAGGCAGGCTGCTGATGCCGATGCCGGTCACCGCGAGGGTCTGCCGACCGCGGCGGCTCAGAAAAAGCCACAGCGTCAACAGCGCCGCGGCCGCGAGCAGGCCGTACCAGGGCAGCCAGATCCACGCGACCAGGCCGGCGCCCAGCAGCAGCGTGATCCCGATGTTGCCCAACCAATGTTTGATGCGATTCATGAGGGTGTCCTTGGAGGGGGCTCGCCTCAACGCCCGGCCAGGGCGTCGACGATGTTGAGACGCATCGCGCGGATCGCCGGCAGCAGGCCGACGATCGCGCCGATCGCCAGCATCAGCGCCAGACCGAGGCCCCAGGTCTGCAGCGGCACGGTCGGCAGCTGGATCATGCCGTTGCTCGCGCTGCTGAGGACGGGCATCAGCAGCGCGGCGATGCCCAGTCCGATCGAACCGCCGATCACGATCAGCAGCATCGACTCGGCCAGCACCAGCCACAGCACCGAAGGGTTGGAGAATCCGATCGTCTTGAGCACCGCCAGCTCCGGAATGCGCTCGCGCACCGCCTGGGCCATGGTGTTGCCGGTGAGCAGCAGCAGGGTGAAGAACACCGCGCCCATGATCGCGGTGACGATCAGGCCGACGTCGGCGAACTGTTTGGCGAAGGCCTGGTTGAACGCCTGTTCGGTCTGGGTCTTGGTCTCGTGGTCGGAATTCGCGGACAGCGCGTCGATCGCCTTGGCCACGCGGTCGGCCTGGTCCGGATCGTCCAGCTTGACCATGTACCAGCCGACGCGGCTCTTCACGTAGTCGTTGGATTCGTCGAAGTATTTCCAGTGGAACCAGAGCTGGTTTTCCTCGCCCTTGCGCTTGCTGTCGCGGACCTTGTAGATGCCGGCGAGCTTGAATTCCCAGTTGTTGCTGCCCTTGGTCGGGAAGATCGTGGCCTGCATCGGAATGGTGTCGCCGATCTTCCAGCCGTGGCGCTCGGCCAGCGATTCGCCGACGACCGCGGCGGTGCGGTCGGCGTCGAAGGCCTTGCGCTGCGCGGCCGTCAATTCGTATTCCGGATACATGTCCAGCATGGTCGGGCCGACCGCGAAATTCGGGAAGAAATTCTTGGGGTCTCGGTAGATGCCGCCGAACCACGCGGCGTACGCCACGCTCTTCACGCCGGGCGTGCCCGCGATCTTGCTTTCGAGGCTGTAGGGCAGCATCTGGGTGATGGACAGCCGCGACGACACCACCATGCGGTTGGCGCCGGAGATCGGGCCGCCGGAAGCGAACGTCAGGCGGACCGAATCGAGCATGCCGAACAGCAGGAATGCGGCGATCACCGAGAGCAGGGTCAGCGAGGTGCGGGTCTTGCTGCGGAACAGCGCGGCCCAGATCAGGTGCAGGTATTTCATGGCGACCTCGGAAAGGTTGCGGATGGCCGGCGGTGCGGCATCAGTGCGCGGCGTCGCCGTCGACGAGTCCGTCGACCAGCGCGCCCTTGTCCAGGTGGATCGTGCGGCGGGCGTGGTCGGCGGCCTTCGGATCGTGGGTCACCATGACGATGGTCTTGCCGTGATCGCGGTTGAGGCTCTGCAGCAGGGCGAGGATCTCCTCGGCGGACTGGCGGTCGAGGTCGCCGGTCGGTTCGTCGCAGATCAGCAGCGTCGGGTCGGAGACGATCGCGCGGGCGATCGCCACGCGCTGCTGCTGGCCGCCGGACAGTTCGTTCGGACGATGTTTCCCACGCTCGGCCAGACCCACCAACTGCAGGGCGATCTCGGCGTTGCGCTTGCGCTGCGCCGCGCCCAGGCTGGTCAGCAGCAGCGGCAGTTCCACGTTCTTCTGCGCGTTGAGGGTCGGCATCAGGTTGTAGAACTGGAACACGAAGCCGACGTTGTTGCTGCGCCACTGCGACAGTTGCCCGGAACGCATCTGGTCGATGCGCGCGCCATCGACGACGATCTCGCCGCCGGAAGGCGAGTCCAGCCCGCCGATCAGGTTGAGCAGGGTGGTCTTGCCCGAACCGGAGGGGCCCATCAGCGCGACGAAATCGCCCTTCGGGATGTCCAGGTCGACGCCATGCAGCACTTCGACCTTTTCGGAGCCGCGCTGGTAGGTCTTGGTGAGGTTGCGGATCGAAACCAGTGCGTCCATCGGCGGTGTCCTCGTGGAATGCGGGAGAGTGAAGGCGGAACGGGGATGCGGAATATGCGATGACGTGCGGTTATTCGTCGTCCGCGGCCGGCTCTTCGGACGCCGGGTCGGCAACGCGCACCTCGGCGCCGTCGGCGAGCGCCTCCGGGGGATCGAGCACCACCGTGTCGCCGCCGGCGAGGCCTTCCAGCACTTCGCGATCGTCGCCGAGGGTGCGCCCGAGCTTGAGCGCGCGCCGGCGGGCGATGTTGTCCTCGATCACGAACGCCACGTCGTCGCCGTCGCGCGCGACGATCGCGGCGGCCGGCGCCAGCACGCCGGGCCTGGCCTCCGGCGCCGCCGGCTTCACGGCTTCGAGGAAGCTCACGCGCACGCCCATGTCCGGGACGATCCGGGCATCGCGCTGCTTCAGCGCGATGCGCACCTTCACCGTGGCCTTGCCGCGGTCGGCGGTGGGGATGATCGCGATCACCTCCGCGGGGATCTTCCAGTCGGGATAGGCGTTGAGCACCGCTTCCACCGGCATCTGCGGTTGCACCCGGCCGATGAAGGATTCGCCCACGTCCACTTCCACTTCCAGCGAATCCATGTCGACGATGGTGCCGATGCCGGTACGGGTGAAGCCGCCGCCCGCGGACAGCGGCGAGACGATCTCGCCCGGCTGCGCGGCCTTGGCGATCACCACGCCGGCGAACGGCGCGCGCACGATGGTGTTGTCGACGCCGTTCTCGGCGATGCTCAGCGAATCGGCGGCGACCTGCGCGTTGCGCTGCGCGGTCGCGAGCTGGGCGCGCAGCGAATCGCGCTGGGCCACGGCCTGATCGTACTGCTGGCGCGAGATCAGTTTCTGGCCGACCAGCCGGCCGAGACGCGACGCGTTGGTTTCGGCTTCGGTCAACTGCGCGCGCACGCTGTCGGTCTGGCTGCGCGCGGCGCCGAGCTGGGATTGCGCCAGGGTGCGCTGGGCGGCGGCGTCGACCGGATCGAGCGTGGCCATGATCTGGCCGGCTTCGACCCGCTGGCCTTCTTCGATCAGTACCTCGCGGACCTTGCCGGTGATCTTGGCCGACACCGTCGCCTGGCGGCGGGCGACCACGTAGCCGGTGGCGTCCAGCACCGAGGCGCTGCCGCCGCCGTTGCCGATGGCGACCACGGACGCCGTGCGCACTTCGATGCGATCGTCGCGCCCGAACGCGAACCATGCGACCGCGCCGCCGACGACCACGGCCGCCAGGGCGAGGCCGATCCAGAGCCCATGTCGGCTCGGCGGCGGGGGGGCCTTGCGGTCGATGCGCAGTTCCTTCAGCAGATCGGCGTTGGTGTTCATGTTGTCCGGGAAAAGGGCGCGGGAGACGGCCGGAGCGGTCCGGGCAGGTTCCTGCGGCTTGAGGGGGAGGGCGAGGTGGCCGCGGCGGTGCGGCACGAACGGGACAAGCGTAATGCTTCGCGGGGCCCGGCGACAGCTGACGAATGTCATGTCCGATGGTTGACGCTTCCGACTGCCGGCCGCGACCCGGCCTGCCTAGTCTGGCGCCATCGTCACAGGAGCCCGCCATGTCCCCCGAATCGCCCCCGCTCGCGCAACTCCGCGGCGTCCACCACCGTTACGGCCGCACCCTCGCCCTG
This sequence comes from Lysobacter sp., assembly GCA_011526085.1. Classification (GTDB taxonomy): domain Bacteria; phylum Pseudomonadota; class Gammaproteobacteria; order Xanthomonadales; family Xanthomonadaceae; genus Lysobacter_I; species Lysobacter_I hankyongensis. The sequence continues at coordinate 254,200 of WYBC01000038.1, forward strand.
GACGGCATCGATCTGTCGCTGCGCGGCGGCGAGGTGCTGGCCCTGCTCGGCGCCAACGGCGCCGGCAAATCCACCGCGGTCGCGGCGATGCTGGGGCTGCTGAAGCCCGACGCCGGCGAGGCCCTGCTGTTCGGCCGTTCGCCGGGCCTGCTGGCCGCGCGCCGTCGCGCCGGGGTGATGCTGCAGTCCGCCGGCATTCCCGAGAACAGCCGCGTCGCCGAACTGCTGGCGCTGACCCGCAGCTATTACTCGTCCCCGCGCACCGTCGCCGACTGCGTCGCGCTCGCCGGGCTGGAAGGCCTGCTCGATCGCCGCTACGGCAAGCTGTCCGGCGGCCAGCAGCGCCGGGTGCAGTTCGCGCTGGCGATCTGCGGCAATCCCGACGTGCTGTTCCTCGACGAACCCACCACCGGCCTCGACATCGACGCCCGCCAGCGGATGTGGACCACGATCCGCGCGATCGTCGCCGACGGGGCCGCGGTGCTGCTGACCACGCATTACCTCGAAGAAGCCGAAGCATTGGCCGACCGCGTGGTCGTGCTCAATCGCGGCCGCGTCGCCGCCGCGGGTCGCCTGCACGAGGTTCGCGCGCTGGTCTCGCAGCGGCGGATCAGCTGCCTGTCGGCGCTGGACGCCGCGCGCATCGCGACCTGGCCCGGCGTGCGCAGCGCCAGCCGCGGCGCCGACGGCAATCCGGCGCGGATCGAGGTGCTGGCCGACGACGCCGAAACCGTGGTCCGCCGGCTGCTGGCCGAAGACGCCGCGCTGAGCGATCTCGACGTGCGCCGCGCCGGCCTCGCCGACGCCTTTCTCGAGATCACCCGGGTCGACAGCGCCCGCATCGACAGCGCCCGCTCCGACATTACCGATCGCGACGCCGACGTCGCCAGGGAAGCCGCATGAACACGACCGCCGTCCATCCGCACGCCGTCGACCGCGCCGCCGCCGCGGCCGCGCATTCGCCGCTGCGCAGCTATGCGCTCGAAGCCCGCTACGAATTCATGCGCCTGCTGCGCACGCCGTCGTTCGCGATTCCCTCGCTGCTGTTTCCGGCGCTGTTCTACCTGCTGTTCGGCGTGCTGCTGAACAAGTCCAACGGCGACGCCGCGCGCTATCTGCTCGCGACCTACGGCGTGTTCGGGGTGATGGGCGCGGGCCTGTTCGCGTTCGGCGTGACCGTGGCGATGGAGCGCGACCAGGGCTTCCTGGTCTACAAGCGCGCGCTGCCGATGCCGCCCGGCGCGTATCTGCTGGCGAAGATGGCGATGGCGATGCTGTTCGCGATGATGATCTCGATCCTGCTGATGGCGCTGGCCGCCAGCGTGGGCGGCGTATCGCTGCGGCCGGCGCAGTGGGCGCTGCTGTTCGCCGTGAATCTCGCCGGCGTGCTGCCGTTCGCCGCGCTGGGCCTGTACATCGGCACGCTGGTCGGCGGCCAGGGCGCGCCGGCGGTGGTCAACATGCTGTACCTGCCGATGGCCTTCCTCTCCGGCCTGTGGCTGCCGCTGAAGCTGCTGCCCGCGTGGATCGGCGGCATGGCGCCGGTGTGGCCGTCCTATCATCATTCGCAGATCGCGCTGAAGGTGATCGGCATGGATGCCGGCGGCAATCTCTTCGTGCACCTCGGCGTGCTGTCCGGCATCACCGCGCTGTTCTTCGCGCTGGCGCGGCGCCGGCTCGCGGCCTGACCGCACCCTGATTACGCCCTGAGCACCCCCTGCTACCCTCACCGCGCACACCGCGATCCGGACGACGAGACTGCCATGCCGAGAACACTGATGCCCATCCTCCTGCAATGGCGCGCCCGGCTGGTGCCGGAAGCGCTGGGGCTGGGCTGGATGCCGTTCTTCACCCTCGGCTATCTCGCCTTCCTGTTCCTGCCGTTCGTACTGGGCTGGTTCGGCGATGCCCGCGGCGGCTGGGTCGGCCCGGCGCGCGAGGTGCTCGGCCCCACGCTGTTGTCGATCGCGGTGTTCCTGCCGCTGTATTTCGCCGCCTACCGGCTCGAAGACACCGGGACGCGCCTGTGCATGGTGGCGATCGCGGCGATCGGTTACGCGCTGTTTCCGGTGAATCCGTTCGCCAACGCCTACATCATCTACGCGATCGCGTTCGCCGCCACCCTCGGGCGTTCGCTGTGGCCGCAGCTGGCGTGGACGTTCGCGATCCTCGCCGGCCTGCTGCTGGAAACGCTGCTGCTGGACTACCCGGTCTTCGTGTTCCTGATCACGCTGCTGGTGTCGGTGGGCGTGTTCTTCGGCAACTACCAGTTCGCGATCAGCACCCGCAAGCGCGCCGAACTGAAACTGTCCCACGACGAAGTGCGGCGACTCGCCACCGTGGCCGAGCGCGAGCGCATCGGCCGCGATCTGCACGATCTGCTCGGGCACACGCTGTCGCTGGTCGCGCTCAAGAGCGATCTCGCCGCGAAGCTGCTGCAGCGCGGCGATTCGCCCGAAGCCCGCGAAGCCGCGCAGCGCGAGATCGCCGAGGTCAGCCGGGTGGCGCGTGACGCCCTCGCGCAGGTGCGGACCGCGGTCACCGGCATCCGCGCCGCGGGCTTCGCCGCCGAACTGGTGTCGGCGCGGCTGCTGCTGGACAGCGACGGCATCGCCTTCGACACCGCGATCGCGCGCGGCGCGCTCGACGGCGGGGTGCTGTCGCCGGCGGTGGAAAGCGCGCTGGCGCTGACCCTGCGCGAAGCCATCACCAACCTGCAGCGCCATGCGCGTGCGCGGACGGCGCGGGTGGAACTCGCGCTGGAATGGGGCGAAGCCGTGCTGCGGGTGTCCGACGACGGCCGTGGCGGTGCGGTGGTGCCGGGCAACGGCCTCACCGGCATGCGCGAACGGATCGAAGCGCTCGGCGGTCGCCTGAAGGTCGACGCGCGCAAGGGCGAAGGCACGCGGATCGAAGCGCGGCTGCCGCTGGCGATGCCCGTGGGCGGCGATGCCGGCGACGAAGCCGCGCCGGCGGTGCGCGCATGATCCGCATCCTGCTGGCCGAGGACCAGGCGATGGTGCGCGGCGCGCTGACCGCGCTGCTGTCGCTGGAAACCGACATCGAGGTGCTCGGCGCCGCGCCCGACGGCGAAACCGCGTGGCGCGAGCTGCAGCGGCTGAAGCCCGACCTGCTGGTGACCGACATCGAGATGCCCGGCCTCAGCGGCCTGGAACTGGCGCAGCGCATCCAGCGCCACGAGATGCCGACGAAGGTCGTGATCGTGACCACCTTCGCCCGCGCCGGCTTCCTGCGTCGCGCCCTCGATGCCGGCGTCTGCGGTTATCTGCTGAAGGACGCGCCGGCCGAGGATCTCGCCGAAGCGCTGCGCAAGGTCCATCGCGGCGGTCGCGCCATCGATCCGCAGCTGGCGCTGGAAGCGTGGTCCGAACAGGACCCGCTGAACGATCGCGAGCGCCAGGTGCTGCGGCTCGCCGGCGAGGGCCTGTCCGCGAACGAGATCGCGACCCAGCTCAGCCTCTCGCACGGCACCGTGCGCAATTACCTGTCCGAAGCCATCGGCAAGCTCGGCGTCGGCAACCGCATCGAAGCCTACCGGTTGGCCCGGCAGAAGGGCTGGCTGTGAAGATCACCGGCCCGCCCCGCGACTTCGACGACCGCTGATCCGGTCGCTCGACGCCTCATCCGCCCATGGTCCCCATCCGCTGCCGTCACATCGGCGGTGCCGGATCGTCCTGTCCCCCCATCCCCCTTTTCATCGCCTTTCCATCCCGCTGTCCGCATCCCCCGAAGGAGTTCCGCCATGACCCTCTGCAAACGCCGTACCGGCGCCCCGCTCGCGATCGCCGTCGCCATCGCCGTCGCGTGTATTGCGTCCCCGTCGCACGCGGCCGGCGACAACGATCCCGCCAACGATGTCCTGATCCGCGACGTGCGCGTGTTCGACGGCGCGCGCGTGCGCCAGCACCAGCAGGTGCTGGTTCGCGACGGCCGCATCGTCGCCATCGGCACGACGGTGAAGGCGCCGGCGGACATCGCCACCGTCGACGGCCGCGGCAAGACCCTGCTGCCGGGCCTGATCGACAGCCACGTGCACAGTTGGGGCGATGCGCAGCGCGATGCGCTGCGTTTCGGCGTCACCACCGAGCTCGACATGCTCGGCGACTGGCACCGGCTGCCGGCGCTGAAGACGGCCCGCGCCTCGCTCGCGCGCACCGAAGACGCCGACCTCTGGAGCGCGGGCGCCGCGGTCACCGCGCCGGGCGGTCACGGCACTCAATACGGCATGCAGGTGCCGGTGCTGGAACCCGGCGCCGATGCCGGCGCCTTCGTCGCCGCGCGTCTTGCCGAAGGCTCCGATTACATCAAGATCATCGTCGAGGATTTCAGCGCGCACAGCGAGACCCGGCGCATTCCCACGATCTCGCCCGAGCAGGTCCGCGCCGCGATCGCCGCCGCGCATCGGCGCAAGGCGCTGGCGGTGGTCCATGTCTCGCGCCTGCGCGATGGCCGGATCGCCGTCGACGGCGGCGCGGACGGACTGGTGCACATGTTCGGCGAACCCGGCGACGCCGCCTTCGTCTCTGCGGCGAAACGGCGCAAGGCGTTCGTGGTGCCCACGCTCTCGGTGCTCGCGACCATGGCCCAGGCCGGCGAGGGCGGCAAGCTCGGCGGGGACGCGCGCCTGCGGCCCTGGCTCACCGCCGCGCAGGCCGATGCGCTGAAGGCGTCCTTCGGCGCGGCGGAACCGAAGCCCGCGGTGCTCACCGACGCGATGAAGAACGTGCGCGACCTGCACGCGGCCGGCGTCGACATTCTCGCCGGCACCGACGCCGGCAATCCCGGCACCGCGCACGGCGTCAGCATGCATGGCGAACTCGATCTGCTGGTGCGTTCCGGCCTGACGCCGGTGCAGGCGCTGGCGGCGGCGACCTCGGTGCCAGCGCGCCGTTTCCGCCTCGACGATCGCGGCCGCATCGCGCCGGGCCTGCGCGCCGATCTGGTGCTGGTCGACGGCGATCCGACCACCGACATCGTCGCCACCCGCAACATCGCCACGGTGTGGAAGAACGGCTACGCCGTCGCCCGTCCGCAGCCGCAGGTCGCCGCCGCACCGGTGGGCGAAGCGATGCCCGCCGCCACGCTGGTCGACGATTTCGAAGGCGATGCCGCTGCCGCGGCGAATGCCGGCGCGGGCGGCATGTTGCCCGCGAAGATCGGCGCCGGCTGGATGCAGACCACCGACCAGATGGCCGGCGGCGCTTCGGTCGTGACGATGACGCGCGCGAACGGCGCGCTCGCCGTGTCCGGCGAGATCAAGGCCGGTTTCGCGTTCCCGTGGTCCGGCGCGATGTTCTTTCCCGCCAGGGCCGCGATGCAGCCGGCCGATCTGTCGGCGCGCACGGAACTCGTCTTCCGCGTCCGCGGCGACGGCCGCAATTACAGCGTGATGCTGTTCTCCGGCGCGCAGATGCAGTCGATGCCGAGCATGAAGCCGTTCGTCGCCGGCCCGGAATGGACCGAAGTGCGCATCCCGCTGAACGGATTCAACGGCGCAGATCTCGCCCGCGTGCGCGCCTTCGCGTTCACCGCCGGCCAGCCGCAGGGCGCGTTCCGATTCGAGATCGACGATGTCGAGGTGAAGTAGAACGCATTGCGCGGTGTGCGACTGTCGCACGCCGTGCTTTTCGGCAGTCTGCCGGCGGTGGCCCGGCGATGCCCGCGAACGCAGCTTCGCGTTCGCGGGCACGCCCGTTTTCACGGATGCCTCGCCTCAGAAATACGCCCAGGGATCGAATGTGTTCCAGTCCACCCAGCCGTAGGGGCGTCCCATGTAGACAAGGCCGAGGGGCGTGCCGGACGGGGTCGTCGTCACCGCGAAGTAGAGGGTGTCCGGCAGGGCCTTGCGCGGGCCGGCGTCGGGACCATCGGCATCGATCGCGATCCGCGACAGGGCAGCTTCATTCACGCCGTTCTGGATCAGCAGCGATCTGACGCCGTCGTCGTAGCGGGCCGCGACCGCTTCGAACAGCGTCGAGTTCGCGTCCGGGGACGCGCTGATTCTGTACAGCGCCGTTCTGATGGAGGCCTGCAGGTCGGCAGGAATGGACGCCGTGCGCTCGGTGTTCCGGGTCTGTGCGGCGACGGGCAGGGCAGTGACCGCAGAGAATGCGAATGCGGTTGCGATAAGAGCGGATTTCAGGTTCATGTCGATCTCCGTGACTGATTGGATTTCCGTGTTCGACGATCCACCTCGTCGCCTTGGCCGCGTGCAGAAAGCCGGGCGATGGGCGTATCGAGCTTACACCCGATGCCACGCCGCAGGCGGGCGATCTGTCGGCCCGCAAAAAACGCGCCGCGCGCGTCCGCGGCGACTGCGGCCATGATGTCGAGGTGAAGCGGGATCGACGCGATGTCCGTGCATGTCGATGCCGTTGCAGCCCGGTGCCAGGCACCTTGCCGGAACATCGGCAGGCGCATGCTGCGATGCAATGCACGTCCGTGCATCAGCAACGCATGCACCATGCTGCATCGCCGCATCGATCGTCGCATTCGGGAACGAGGCTGAACGCGTTCGATTGCCGGCGCGCAGCAAACGAACCATACTCGAAACGCGGGCGGACAACGCCGGCCGCCTGCCGGCCTTCGACGCGTGCGAAGCCGTATCGCGCGATGCGCCGTATACCACAGGCTCTTCCTCCGGCGACTTCAACGGATCGAACAGGAGAATGCTATGAAGCAGGGACTCATGAAGGGTGTCGCGATCGCGGTGTTCGCGGCGGCGATGTCGCTCAGCAGCACGGCCAGCGCCGCGGCGCCGAACATCGCATGCACCGCCAGCCTCGAAGGTCGCGTGGTCTACACGCAGAGCAGCACGTATCGCTATTACTACCAGTGCAGGAGTACGGTCTGGATCTTCCTGCGCGCATGCCCGATCGGCGGCGGCTCCTGCATCTACTGATCGAGACGCGGCCCGGCGATGGGTGCGGGGCGGGGTCGCCGAAGGCGATTCCGCCCTTCTTGCACCAGCAGCGCGACGTTCACGTCATGCGCGGCACGTACCTGATGCACATTGCGGATGCTGCTCGCTGCAGCCGCGCGATCCGCGACACTCGCTCCCCGCGACACTTCACGCAGCATTCCATCACGCGATATTCGGAAAGCAAAACGGCAACAGCTGGATCCCGGCCTTCGCCGGGATGACGGCCGAAGCGCATCAAGCGCCGTTTCGCGTAGCCCGGGTAGAGCGCAGCGAAACCCGGGGCTGTTGACGAAGTGCCGGAATTTCAATCGTCATCCGTGTAGTGCCTGTTCTTGCGAGAATCCGTCCGCACCGAGCGCCTTCTGACTGACATGCGCGTCATCGTCCCGGGTTTCGCTGCGCTCTAACCGGGCTACGACACTTTTGAAATCTGGTTGTAGATTCGGTCGAGCATCGAGCCCAAGAAGATCTGCTCGTCGACTCTTTCGCAATAGATGCCGGCGTCTTCGCAGGCGCCCTTGATCCCGAATTGGTAGATGTCGGTGAAGCCGGCGTCGAAAGGCATCAGAACGAAGCAAAAAGGCTTTGGTTTCGTGACTTGCACAAGGGCCTCGGATGGAAGGCTGAGCCATCGCTTGACTCAAAATGGTGGCGGTCACGATGTGCGCTGAGCAGGATGGCCGTCAACTCGGAAGCACCTGTCAAACCCGACAGCCGCATCCATCCCCCCGTCCGCCTCGTACCCCTGCCATCGGTTGGGGTCCGCACACCCTTGCGTTCCCCCCCGCCCCGCCCAATATCGACCCTTCGTCCCCCACCGACGTCCCCCATGACCCTGCATCCGGTTGAATCCCCTGTGGCCGGCGAGTCCGCCGAGACCGCGTCCCCCGCCGCGCCGCTGGCGCTCTCCGTCGAAGGCCTCGGCAAGCGCGTGCGCCTGCCGACCGGCGAACTGACCATTCTCGACGGCATCGATTTCGGCATCGCCCGCGGCGAGCGGATCGCGGTGGTCGGCGCGTCCGGCTCCGGCAAGAGCACGCTGCTGGCGCTGATGGCCGGGCTGGACACGCCCAGTGATGGCCGGGTGCTGCTCGACGGCGCACCGCTGTCGACGCTGGACGAGGACGGGCGCGCGAAGGTGCGCGGCGAGAAGGTCGGCTTCGTGTTCCAGAGCTTCCAACTGCTGCCTTCATTGACGGCGCTGGAGAACGTGATGCTGCCGCTGGAACTGCGTGGCGACGCCGACGTGGAAGGCCCGGCGCGCGAGATTCTCGACAAGGTCGGCCTGAGCGAGCGTCTCGACCACTATCCGCGCCAGCTGTCCGGCGGCGAACAGCAGCGCGTCGCCCTGGCGCGTGCGTTCGTGACCCGGCCGGCGCTGTTGTTCGCGGACGAGCCCACCGGCAATCTCGACACCCGCACCGGGCAGGCGATCATCGAACTGCTGTTCGGCCTGAACGCGGATGCCGGCACCACGCTCGTGCTGGTCACCCATGACGATCATCTGGCCGTGCGCTGCGATCGCGCGCTACGGCTCGACGGCGGCCGACTGGTGTCGGCATGAAGCTGCTGCCGCTCGCCTGGCGCCAACTGCGACGCGACCTCGCGGCCGGCGATATCCGCATCCTCGTCGCCGCGCTGGTGCTGGCGGTGGTCGCGGTCACGTCGGTCGGCTTCGTCACCGATCGCGCCGGCCGTGCGCTGGCCATCGAGGCCAATCGCCTGCTCGGCGGCGACGCGGTGGTGCGCAGCGACACGCCGATCGCCGGCCGCATCCGCGAAGCCGCGCAAGCGGAGGGATTGAAACGCACCGAGACCATCGAGCTGCCGACGATGATCCGTCTCGGCCAGGGCGATGCCGCACAGTTGAAGCTCGGTGAGCTGCGCGCGCTGGGCGAAGGGTTCCCACTGCGAGGCGCGTTCCGCATCGCCGATGCCGCCGGCGAGCGTACGGTCGAGGGCGTGCCCGCCCCGGGCACGCTGTGGCTCAGTCGCGCCGGCGCCGATGCGCTGGGCGCCAAACCGGGCGACACGATCGGCATCGGCAGCGTCGAACTGCGCCTGTCCGGGCTGGTGCTGCAGGAACCCGATGGCGCCATCGATTATTTCAACGTCGCGCCGAAGGTGTTCATCGCGCTGCAGGATCTTCCGGCCACCGGCCTGATCCAGCCCGGCAGCCGCGCCGCCTACAAGCTCGTGATCGCCGGCGATGCGCCTGCGGTCGAAGCGTTCGCCGATGCTTCGCGCGCCGCGCTCGGTCGCGGGCAGCGCCTCGAAACCATCGCCGATGCGCGCCCCGAAATCCGCTCCGCGCTGGACGGCGCGGGCCGTTTCCTCGGACTCGCCGCGCTGATCTCGGTGGTGCTGGCCGCGGTGGCGGTGGCGATGGCCGCGCGCCGTCACAGCGAGCGCCATCTGTCCGGCGCGGCGGTGATGCGCTGCCTCGGTGCGAGCCAGAAGACGCTGGTCGCGATCCATATCGGCGAACTGCTGATCCTCGGCGTGCTGGCGAGCCTGACCGGCGTCGCCGTCGCGTTCGCGCTGCAGTGGGCGGTCGGTGCATGGCTGTCGGCCGAACTGAAGATCGACATTCCGCCGGCCAGCGTGTGGCCGGCGCTGCAGGGCATGGCGGTGGGGCTGGTGGTGCTGCTGTCGTTCGGCGCGCCGCCGGTGCTGGCGCTGCGCCGCGTGCCTGCTTTGCGCGTGCTGCGTCGCGATCTCGACGCCACCGAGCCCAGCGCCTGGCTGGTCGCGCTCGCGGGTTTCGGCGGGCTGGCCGCGCTGCTGTGGTGGCAGGCGGGCTCGGCGACGCTCGGGTTGACGATGCTCGCGGGCATCGCGCTCACGCTCGCGGCGCTGGCGCTGATCGCGTACGCGCTGATCCTGCTCGTGCGCCGGTTGCGTTCGCGGCTGCGCGGCAGTCTGCGCTATGGCCTGGCGAACGTGAGTCGTCGCGCCGGCACCAGCATCGCGCAGGTGTCCGCGCTCGGGCTCGGGCTGATGGCGCTGCTGCTGCTCACCTTCGTGCGCACCGATCTGCTCGACCGCTGGCGGCTCTCGCTGTCGCCGGATGCGCCGAATCGCTTCATCATCAACGTGCAGCCGGAGCAGATGGAAGACGTGCGCGCGTACATCGCGTCGCAGGGCGTGGCCGCGCCGGAGCTGTATCCGATGATCCGCGGCCGCCTGATCGAGCGCAACGGCAAGCCGGTCACCGGCGCGGATTACGCCGAAGAGGGCGAGCGTGCGCGTCGTCTCGCCGAGCGCGAGTTCAACCTGTCGTCGGCCGAACGTTTCGGCGACGACAACAAGATCGTCGCCGGCAAGCCCTGGTCGGCGCAGGGGACGGCGAAGCCCGAGCTGTCGGTGGAGGAGGACTTCGCCAAATCGCTGGGCTGGAAGGTCGGCGACCGCATCGCCTTCGACATCGCCGGGCAGCGCCTCGATGCGACCGTCACCAGCCTGCGCAAGGTCGACTGGCAGAGCTTCAGGCCGAATTTCTTCGTGGTGGTGTCGCCGGGCGCGCTCGCCGGTTATCCCGCGAGCTACATCACCGCGGTGAAGGTGCCGCCGGAAGCGACGAAGTTCACCGCCGGTCTGGTGTCGCGCCATCCGAACCTGTCGGTGATCGACGTCGACGCGATCATCACCCAGGTGAAGAGCATCGGCGACCAGGTGGCGATGGTGGTGCAGGTGGTGTTCTGGTTCTCGCTCGCGGCCGGCGTGCTGGTGCTGATGGCCGCGGTCAGCGCGAGCCAGGACGAGCGCCTGCGCGAAGGCGGCGTGATGCGCGCGCTGGGCGGCAGCCGTCGCCAGCTGCGGATGGCGCAGGCGTCGGAATTCGCGGCGATCGGAGTGTTGTCGGGACTCGTCGCCGCGGTCGCCGCGAGCGTCCTCGCCGGCGTCGTTTCGGTGCAGGTTTTCGATCTGCCCTGGGAACCCGACTGGGCGATGGCCGCGACCGGTGCCGCCATCGGCATGCTCGCCGCGCTGCTGGCCGGTCTGTTCGCGACCCGGCGCGTGCTGGACGTGCCGCCGTCGCTGGTGTTGCGGGAGCTGGACGCCTGATCCGCGTGCCTGCCTGCGTCTCAGCACGCAGGCAGGCGTCGCGCGGAGATCAGGGGCTGCGCCAGAGATTCATCGATTCGACCGCGCGATCGATGTCCGCTTCGGTGTTGTAGATGTGCGGGCACAGGCGGAAGGTTTCGTCTCCCAGTCGTCCGCCGCCGGAGCCGCCGAACCGGTGCGGCCGCCGCGGGTCGTACATCCAGTCGTAGAGCGATTCCCGGGGCGGATGGCTCGGCGCTTCGACGCGCACGATGCCCCAGCTTTTCCAGTCTTCCAGCGGTGTCCTCAGCCGCCAGCCGCTGTCCAGCAGCTTGCCCTTCAGGCGCGTCGCGAGATGGCGCACGCGCCCATACGGATTCCGCGGCATCAGCGCATCCCACACCACCTGGGTCAGGTCGAGCGTGATCAGATTGACGTCGTCGCGCTGGCCCAGCATCTCGAAGCGCAGCGCATTCGCGGGCATCGCGTCCCAGTGGCCGATCTGGATCCGGTAGTCGTAGGCGAAGATGCTCGGCTGGAAATTGGCGACCTTGTCCTTGTGCATGTAGAAGATCGCCGTCTCCTTGGGTCCCAGGAACCATTTGTGCGCGCTGGAGACGAAGCTGTGGCAGTGCGGCCTGCCGAGATTCACCGGCCGCGCGCCCCAGCTCATCGTGCCGTCGATGTGGATGTGGCACTGGTCGTAACCGTTGCCGGCGACATGATTCCAGATCGATTCGATCGCCGATTCCGGGATCCGCATGCCGTTGCCGTTGCTGGTTTCGCTGAAGGTGACGAAACGGGTGCGGGCATCGATGTGGTCGGTGAACTTCCGCGCGATCGTTTCCGCGCTGTCTTCGCGGTCGAGATGGACCAGGATCAGCCGGAAGGGATCGCCCGGCCGGGGCGCGTCGTCGTCGTGGCGGATGCCGCGATGCGCATCGCGGCGCAGGCGCCAGGCTTCGAGATTGGTGGGATGGTTCTCGTCCCACACGATCACGGTGTCGAGCTGCGCGGGATCGTCGGTGCGGGTCCAGTGTCGATAGCCGGCGTTGATCGCATTGTTGCCTTCGGAGCTGTTGCGGATCAGCGCCAGGTCGTGCGGGTCGGACAATCCCAGCGAGCGCGCCAGGCGCGCGCGCATCGCCGCCAGTTGCCGGACGCGCAGGCCATCGGCGGTGCGCACCTGCTGGGCCACGTTGCGGTTGTAGGCGCTGCGCAGGAGATTGGCCGCGTTGATCAGTCCGGTCGGCTCCGGGCAGAGGTTCGCGGCGTTCATCGGCACGATCTTCGGCGTGGCGCCCGCGAAGCCGAAATGCTGCTGGAACAGTTCCCAGAAGCGCTCGCCGTGGATCGTGCTGCGGATCAGGCCGAGCAGCGGCTCGAGTTGCCGCAGCATCGCCTGGCGCTCATCGTCGTCGATGAGATCGGCCTCGACGTAACCGTCGAGCAGATCGCGAACATAGGCGGGCGTGATGCGGGCGGCGCGATCCAGCGCGCGGTCGTGATCGAGCGGATCGAACATGGCGTGATCCTCCTGTCCATGGCGGATGTCGATGCCGATCCGGCCCGTGCGCCGGGAACGTCGGCAGGACGCGATGCGAAGCGGATGCGGGCGATGGCATCCGGAAGATTGCGGCGGTTCCCCCTCGCTTCTGCAGGATGCGACCGGCGATTTTCGGTGTCAAGGCGGCGCATGCGACCGGACGGATCGCAGCGCCGCTTTGTGCTCACTCCTCGCCGTAACGCTGCAACGCGTCCAGCTCGGCCTGCGCTTTGCGCAGGCTGCCGCCGGCGGCGCCGTCGTCGAGCTTTTTCCCCAGTGCGGCGCGGCTGGGATGCCGCGACCAGCGATGGAAGATCCAGGTGCCGATCAGGCCGAGCACGCCGACGGCGATGCCGATGTTCAGCCAATTCGCCAACGGCGAAGACGACTGCGCGACAGCGTAGATGTCGATGCCGGTCGCCGACATCGCGAGGGTCATCATGAAGGGCACCCACATCACCCACCACGGCAGGCCCACGCACATGCCGCCGAGCACATAGGCCCTGCGCAGTCGCGCCAGCCTGCGCTGCAGTTCGAGCACCGGCGCGGCATGGTCGATGCGGGCGATGCCGCCGCAGACGACGCCGGCGGCGATGATGGTCGCGACGCCATAGGCGTGCACGACGAGGCCGGCGAGCAGCAGGTGCAGCGTGTCGCGATGCGAGGCCCACGCGTCGACGCCGATCAGCACCATCCAGACGCCGAACAGGATCTGGATGATCTGCCCCCAGAACAGCGGGCGCAGGCGGGAGCGGATCCTGCCAACCTTGCGTTCGTGCAGCGCTTCGAGCTGCATCCTGTTCTGCAGCGTCAGCCGCGCGTCGAGGGTTTTCCAGGCTTGCTTGAGTTCGTCGAGTTCCATGGGGGTGTCCATCGTGGGAGTTGCCTCGCAGAGCGGCCTCGTGGGGGAGGTCAGGAAGGGTCGGCGTCCGCGAGTTGTTCGCGGATGCGTTGTTTGAGCCGGTTGAGCTTGGTCGAGACGTTGCTTTCGGTGATGCCCAGCACGTCGGCGATCTCGCGCTGGGTGCGTTCTTCCAGCCACAGCAGCAACAGCGCGCGATCCAGCGGCGCCTGGCGATCGATCACCGCGTACAGCGCGCGGATGCGCTGGTCGCTTTCGTGCCGTGCGGCGCCGTCCTCGACCGCGAGCCCGTCGTGGGCGTCGTGGTGGTTGCCATGGTGATCGTCCAGTGGCACGTCGCGCGCGCGTCCGCCGGCGGTGCGGACGTGCGAGATCGCCACGTTCAGCGCGATCCGGTACATCCAGGTGGAGAACGGCCGCGCCGGGTCGTAGCCCGGAAACGCGCGCCACAACTGCGCGGCGATCTCCTGCGCGAGATCCTGGCGGTCCTCGGCGTGCCGGCAATAGGTGTTCGCCACCTTGAACACGATGCCGCGATGCGCGTCGAGCAGGGCGGCGAAGCGGGCGCGGGGCGAATCCATGGAGGTGTCGGTGGCGATCACGGCGGCGGGTCTTGTCGAGGATGCTCACATGATTCGCGGCGGGGCGGGAAACCTCACACCGGCCGGTTAAAATGCGTCGATGCCTGCCGAATCCGATCTCCGCCATGGCCGCTGACCGCGGCGACGCCGCGCTCGAAGTCCTGTTCCTGCCCTTCGCCACGGGCGCGCTGGCGTGGCCGCGCGCCGGGGGCGTGCCGTTCCTGCGCGCGCGCGACGGCTGGCCGCTGCGCGAAGCGGCGCGCCCCGGATTGATCTGCGAACAGAGCTTCAGGCCGGAGGCCGATGCGCTGGCGCGTTCCGGCTGGCGCGTGCGCGATGCCGAAACGGTCGATGCCGAAGCGGGCGATGCCGAAGCGGTCGATGACGCGGCGTCGCATCCGCTGGTGCTGCTGTTGCCGCCGCGGCAGCGCGACGAAGCGCGCGCGCTGTTCGCCCGCGCGGTTGCGTCCTGCGCGCCCGGTGGCGTCGTGGTCGCCTGCATGCCGAACGACGAAGGCGCGAAATCCGGCGAAGCCGATCTGAAGGCGCTCGCGGGCCTGTCCGGCAGCCTGTCGAAGCATCACTGCCGCGTGTTCTGGGCGACGGTCGGCGCGTCGACCACTGATGCGGCGCTGCTCGCCGGATGGCGCGCGCTGGATGCGCCGCGTCCGATCCTCGACGGACGGTTCGTCAGCCGTCCCGGCGTCTTCGCCTGGGATCGCATCGATGCGGCGTCCGCACTGCTCGCCGCGCATCTGCCCGACGATCTGCACGGCCGCGCCGCGGACCTGGGCTGCGGTTACGGCTATCTCTCGGTCGAACTGCTGCGGCGCTGCCCCGGCATCGTGTCCCTGGATCTGTACGAGGCCGAAGCGCGCGCGCTGGCGCTGGCGAAGCGCAATCTCGACGCCTTCGCCGCGCGTCTGCCGCTCGGCTTCCACTGGCACGATGTCGCCGCCGGCTTGCCGCAGCGCTACGACGTCATCGTGACCAATCCACCGTTCCATGCGCAGGGCCGCGCGGAGCGTCCGGACATTGGCCGCGCGTTCATCGCCGCCGCGGCCGATGCGCTGCATCCGGGCGGCCGCCTCTGGCTGGTCGCGAACCGCCATCTGCCCTACGAGCAGGTGCTGGATGCGCGCTTCGGCACGGTGCGCACGGTGGCCCAGGCGGAGGGCTTCAAGATCATCGAGGCGGTGAACGCATGAGGATGAAATCATGGTGGTGAAATCGTGAAACTGCTCAGACTCATCGCCAATCTCGGCTACGGCAGCCGCAAGCAGGTGACCGCGCTGTTCCGCGAGGGCCGCATCACCGACGCCGACGGCGAGGTGCTGTACGCCGACGACGAACTCGGCGTGCACGCGACCCACGACGCCGTGCGCGTCGACGGCGAGCCGCTGGACCCGGCGCCGGGCCTGCTGCTGATGCTGCACAAACCGGCGGGCTATACCTGTTCGACCAGGGACCAGGGCCGGTTGATCTACGACCTGCTGCCGCCGCGTTTCCGCCTGCGCGATCCGGTGCTGTCGACGGTGGGCCGGCTCGATCGCGAGACCAGCGGCCTGCTGCTGATGACCGACGACGGCGCGCTGCTGCACCGGATCATTTCGCCGAAAGCGGAAATCCCCAAGGTCTACGAGGCCACGCTGGCGCGACCGCTGCGCGGCGACGAAGCGGCGTTGTTCGCCAGCGGCACGCTGATGCTCGAATCCGAACAGAAACCGCTGCTGCCCGCGGAACTCGAGACGCTCGATCCGCAGCGCGCGCGGCTGACGCTGCACGAAGGCCGCTACCACCAAGTGCGGCGCATGTTCGCGGCGGTCGACAATCACGTCGAGACGCTGCATCGCGTGTCGGTCGGCGGCCTGTCGCTCGACGGTCTCGAAGCCGGGCGCTGGCGCGCACTGGACGATGCGGACCAGGCGCGGTTGTTCGCCGGGCCGCCGCAGGCATGATGGAGCGATGACGCGTCGCCGCGTCATCCGTTCGCGACACGGCAGCCGGCCTGCCGGCCTGGCGATACCCGGTTTGCCGGGGGCGCCGTTTCCGTTCAGGAAGATCGGTGGCGAGACACTGTCAGAAATGACAGCTGGCCGCGGCGGGGCGACAGGTTGTGAACTGGACCCGCATTCCGTTCATCGGAATGTGCGGGCCCCCGACCGCCTTGTCGTTCGAGACGATCGAGCGACATCAGCCATATCGATCAGAGCGTGGATCGACGATCGCTCGCGTGGACGCGAGGCGTCGGGCATGCCGCCGCAATGAGCGCATGGCGCCACGGGGACGCAGTCGACCGTCGATGTCCCAGATGCCCGCCCGTGCGAGGAGTGCCCATGCGAGTCGATCGAACATTTCCTGCGAACCGCGCCGTCGCCGGTGTCGTCCTCGTCGTCGCGCTGGCCTCCGGTCTCTCGGCCGGTCCCGCGCATGCGCTTGGCGGGATCGTGCACGATCCGATCCAGACCGCCAGGCATCTGGCCGAGTTCAGGGAACAATTGGCGCGATGGCGCGCCACCGTGGCGCACTATCAGCAGCAGCTGATCCGCCTGCGCGGCATGGAATTCGCGCCGACCGCGATGGACGCAGCGTTTCCCGAAGTGCCGGAGGAATACGGCGTGGAGGATGCCTGCCGCAAGGGCGATACCGGCGTGATCGGCGAGATCACCGAATTCTTCCGGCCCAGCGCGGATGCCGAGATCATCGAGCAGCAGTTGCTGATCTGCAAGCGCATCGTCAAGGCCGAGAACATGAAGTACAACGAAACCGTGCGATTCCTCAACAACATGCGCGCACGGCAGCAGGCGTTGGCGCGGATCGACACCGCGCGCGCCGGCGTCGGCACCGAGCAGGGCCGGCTGCAATCGATCAATTTCGATCTGGAGCGCTACGAGAAAAGCACGAAGATGGACCACGATCGCTGGAGCGCCATGATCGTGGCCTACGACAATTACATCGCATCGTTGAACCGGTTCCAGGTACGGCTGAGCGAACGGGCATTGAAGGGCAAGCAGCCCGATGTGTTCAGCGCCGTCGTCCAGGGCGAGGTGCTGCGGCGCACCCTTCGCGAGATGCGCGAGCCGTAATCCCCCGGCGCGGCGCACCCGTCCGGTGGCGCCGAATTCGCCGGGGATCGAGATCCGGGCGAACAACAGGAAACGCGATGGACAGCCAGACGATGCTGATGGCGGTGGAGAGTGCGTTCGGCGCCGATGGCGCCTGGTCCGGCATGCGGCCGTTGGCGGGCACGGTCACCGATCTGGGCAATCTCTTCTTTTTCTACGAGATCAAGGAATTCGTCAATTACCGGATCGACCGTTTCATGGAAGGCTTCATCGGCCGGACGATGTCGCTGGCCGGCGCGGTCGCGCTGGTCCTGATGACGCTCTGGGTCATGTTCAAGGGGATCCGCATCCTGACCGGCAAGAGCCAGGAATCGATGATGGCGCTGGTGATGGATTCGTTGCGCGCCACGCTGATCGTGGCTGCGGCCACGACGGTGGCGGCCGGCGGCTCGTCGGTCGTCACGCTGATGGCCGACGAAATGACCGACGCCATCTATCAGACGGTCACCGGCGAAGTCGAGGACAACCCGTACAGCGCGATCGACAAGAGCCTGGGCTACATGCAGTTGGCGATGCTCAGCATCGACGCGCTGCAGATCAGCGGCGACCAGACGGTCGCGGCCGCGAAGACGCGCGCGCAGGTGTTCACCGGCGTGGGCATCGCCGGCCCGGCGCTCGTCGGCGGCACCCTGTTGATGCTCAACCGGATCGCGATCGCGCTGTTCGTTGGGCTCGGGCCCATTTTCATCCTGTGCCTGCTGTTCGACGCCACCAAGCAACTCTTCAGCAAGTGGCTGCTGTTCGGCATCGGCACGATGTTTTCGCTGGGCGTGCTGAGCGTGATGGTCAGTCTCGCGCTGGACGTGGTGCTGGCGGTGGCGGCCTCGTTCTGGGTCGGCAATTTTCTCGGCACCCGCACCGAAGGCATCAGCAGCATGGCGCTGCAGCAGGGCGGCCTCGGGCTGGTGATGACCATGCTGATCGTGACCGTGCCGCCGATGGCCGCATCGTTCTTCCAGGGTACGCTGGGCCAGTTCTCGGCGGCCAACGCGTTCATGCTGCCGGGCGGTTTCGGTGGCCGCAGACAGGACAGCCATCTTCATGCCGTGTCGCAGTCGCGTCACGAGGGTCATGACCGGCAGGCGGCGCCGCAGAACACGGCCCAGGGCGGGCATGTCGGCCATCAGCCGCCTCCGAAGATGGGCAGCTACAATGATCCCGCCACGTCTCCCAGGTTCGATTCGCCCGAGACGGCGCAGGACACGATCAAGACCGAATCCTTCCGTCAGCGCGATCGCACATGATTCCGGACAACATCGAACACATTCCATCCGCGCGCGCCTCTCGCCGGCCCGGATGGCGGAGGAAGGCGATGATCGGCAAAGCCATGCATGCGCTGCTGTGGGCGACATTGGGTTTCGCCGCACACGCGGAAAACGGTTGCCCCGCGGGGTACGAGCCCTGGAAGGTTCCGGTCCAGAGCATGAGCGACTGCATGGCGATTCCCGACTACGGGCAGCCGCAGGCGACAGCCCCGCCCGAAGGCGCCGCGACGCGATGGATCAGCCGCTGGGGCGCGATCGCGATCGGCTCCACGGCCGGTGGTGGCGGGGTGGGCGTGTCCGTCGACCAGAGCAGTCGCCGCAAGGCCGAATCCGCGGCCATGAAGACCTGCCGCGACACCGGTGGCGGCAAGGCATGCGAGGTGTTTTCCTACCGCGACCAGTGCGCCGTGGTGGCATGGGGCCAGACCAGTTACGTGGTGCGCAGCGCGGAATCGGTGGACGTGGCCTCCGGCGTCGCGCTCGACCAGTGCCGCCGGATCACGGACGGATGTCGGATCTTCTACAGCGCCTGCAGCCTGCCGCAGCCTTCGCGCTGACGCCTGCGCAGATCAGGGCGCATCGAGCAACGCACGGAACCCTTCGAGGCCGAGGGTCTCCATCGTCCGCAGATTGCGCTCGACGATGATGTCGGCGTCCGGATAGGCCGCCACCGCGCGATCGAGGCTGTCCTCGCGCAGCAGGTGCAGGGTCGGGTAGGGCGCGCGGTTGGTGCCGTTGCCCGGATCGTCGGGATCGCTGTCGGCGAACTGGTACTGCGGGTGGAAACTCGCCACCTGCAGCACGCCGTCGAGTTCGAGCGCCTCGATCAGCGCATCGACGCGATCGAGGAAATCGTTGTAGTCGAGGAAGTCGGTCAGCACCCGCGGATGGACCAGCAGGGTGGTGTCGATCGCGTCCGGGGGCGTATCGCGCAGGCGCAGCAGTTCTTCTCCCAACTCTTCCAGCAGATCGTCCTCGAGTTCGGCGTCGCTGAGCACGAAGCGCACCTGCCGCTTGACGTACACCGCCTTCGCGAAGGGGCAGAGATTCAGCCCGATCACCGCGCGTTCCAGCCAGCGGCGGGTGGCGAGGAGTTCGGCGGGCTCCGATGTCTGGTCGACCGGGTCGTGCATCGCGCTCAGTCGCGGAAATTGTCGAACTGCAGCGGCCGTTCGAACTCCATCCCGCGGAGCAGGGCGATGGCGGCCTGCAGGTCGTCGCGCTTCTTGCCATTGACGCGGAGCTTGTCGCCGTTGATCTGCGAGTCGACCTTGAGCTTGGCATCCTTCAGCGCAGCCTGGATCTTCTTCGCCAGTTCGCGTTCGATGCCCTGCTTGACGGTGACCTTCTGGCGGCTGCCGGCGAGATTGGTTTCGACATCGCCGAAGTCCAGGCAGCGGGCGTCGATGCTGCGGGCGATCAGGCGCGCGCGCAGGATGTCGGTCATCTGCTTGAGCTGGAATTCGCTGGGCGCCGACTGCGTGACCAGGGTGTCTTCGAGCACGAATTTCGCGTCCACGCCCTTGAAGTCGAAGCGGGTGGACAGTTCGCGGTTGGCCTGGTCGACGGCGTTGGTCAGCTCGTGGACGTCGACTTCGGACACGATATCGAAAGAGGGCATGGCGGCGGCACGTGGGGCGGGGCGCACAGGTTAACCGATCGTGTTCGGCGATCGTGTCCGTTGATCGTGCGCGGATCGCGGCGCGGATCGCGTCCCGCCATCCCGGATCGGGAGGGCGGGCAACGCGACCGGTCGCGCCTCAGATCTTCACCAGTTCCACCCGGCGGTTCTTCGCGCGGCCGTCTTCGCTGGCGTTGTCGGCCAGCGGTTTGTCCTGGCCGAAGCCCCTGGATTGCAGGCGCGCCGGGTCGACGCCCAGGCCGACCAGGGCGCCGAGCACGCTGCGGGCGCGCGCGGCGGAGAGGGTCTGGTTGTGGTCCGGCGCACCGGTGTTGTCGGTGTGGCCCTCGATCGACAGCTTCAGCGCGGGATCGACCTGCAGCAGTTTGTCGATCTCGGCGAGGATCGGCTGCGCGTCGGGACGCAGGGTGGCCTTGTCCACGTCGAAGTTGATGTACAGCGCGACGCGGCCGTCCTTGTCGATCGCCTGCTTCATCGCCGCGGCGTCGAGGAAGCCGAGCGACTGCTTCATGCCTTCGCGTTCCAGCACGACCACGTAGCCGTGCAGCGGGAACGCGCCGGTGCTGACATCGATCCACCACTCCTTGCCGCCCTGGCGGATCAGATAGATGTCGTGCGGCGCGTCGGGGTTCATCGGCCCGGCGTAATTCGTCTTCTCCAGCGCGTCGCGACCGCCGGCGGCGTCCATCACCGCGTAGGTGTATTGGCTGGTGTTGATCTTCCTTCCGCCCAGCGCCTGGATCGCGTTCTCGTAGTTGCGGCGGAATTCGATGTCGGAGTACTTGCGCGCGCCGCCGTCGAGGTTGAAGCGGTCGTGGAAGATCCGGCCTTCGACCGCCACGGCCTTGTCGCCGGCGATGAAGAAGTGGCGATCGAAGTTCACGAGCTTGTCCTTCTCGTCGAAGGTGCTGTCCAGCCCGTCGGGCGATTTGAAGAACGGGAACGGCGGCAGCGACGCGGTGCTGTCCGGCACGCTGGCGGGATCGAAATCGGCGGGTGCGGCCGGGGTTTCGGCCACCGGGGCCGGCGCGGCCGGGGCGGTGGTCGCCGCAGGCGTCGGTGCGGGTGCGGGCGTGTCCGCGGGCGCTTCGCGCTGGCAGGCGGACAACCACAGGACGCCGATCAGCAGGCAGGCGAGGGGCAACGCACGGGAGACGGCTGGCATCACGGCAACACTCCGGTCGGGTCGGGGCGGACGGAGTGTAGAACGCCGGAAGCGCCCGCGTCGGGTCAGGGCCAGGGCGGGCGGGACTCGGTGTCCCGCGGGCACGGCTGGCCGGCGCCGACCGCAGCCGGCATCCTAGCCGGATGTCCCCGCACGCCCCCATCGGCCGCCGCTCCTGGCGCGCGGCCCTGCTCATGCTCGCCGCCGTCCTCTTCTTCTCGCTGATGGACGCCGGCCTGAAGTCGCTCTCGGCCCACTATCCGCCGTTCCAGGTCGCGGCGCTGCGCGGCGCGTCCTCGCTGCCGTTCGTGCTGGTCTGGGCGCTGGCCACGGTCGGGCCGATGCCATTGCTGCGGGTGCGCTGGCCGCTGCACCTGATGCGCGGCGTGATGGGCGTGCTGATGATGGCCGCCTTCGTCTACGCGCTGCGCACGCTGCCGCTGTCGACCGCCTACACGATCTTCTTCGTCGCGCCGCTGCTGATCACCGCGCTGTCGGTGCCGGTGCTGGGCGAGAAGGTCGGCCCGCGGCGCTGGATCGCGATCGCGATCGGTTTCGTCGGGGTGCTGGTGGTGCTGCGGCCCACGGGCGAGGGCGTGATGACCCTCGCCGGGCTGGCGGTGCTGCTGTCGGCGCTGGGGTATTCGGTGTCGGCGATCACCGTGCGGGTGCTGGCGCGCACCGACAGCACCCAGTCGATGGTGGTCTGGCTGCTGGCCTGCATCGCGCTCGGCGCGGGGGCGCTGGCCCTGCCGGACTGGCGCCCGGTGGCCGCGGCGGATGCCTGGCTGATCGCCGGGGTCGGCGTCGCCGGCGCGCTCGGCCAGTACACCGTGACCGAGGCCTTCCGCCACGGCGAGGCGTCCTCGATCGCGCCGCTCGAATACACCGCGCTGCTCTGGGGCCTGATCCTGGATTACAGCCTGTGGCACGTCCTGCCCGACGGCGTCACCTGGGTGGGCGCCGCGATCATCGTGCTCAGCGGCCTGTACCTGCTGCACCGGGAGCGCGTGCACATGGAGGCGGAGCGGCCCTGAGCCTGCCCGCCGCCGCGGTTGTCCTGCGGGCCGTCCGTCCTGCGTATGGCTTTGGGTGTCCGTCACCGACTTCACCCAACCTCCGGAGCCCCGCCCCATGCAGCGCAAGCACCTCCTCGGCCTGGCCATCGCCGTCGCCGCCATCGCGTCCGTGACCGCCTATGCCCAGCGCGGTCTGTTCACCCGCGACGACGCCATCCGCGGCGTGTCCGCCGACGTCCAGAACTATTCCGGCCTGCAGCCCGCCCGCGGCAAGATCGCGCGCGTGCCGACGGCCGCGTCGGCGCCCATCGCCGCCAAGCTCGCGCCGCCGATCTATCCGGTGACCGAGGCCGAGGTCTACGACGTCGACAGCTTCGGCCGCGACGTGAAGTGGCTGGGCCTCGCCAGCGCCTTCATCAGCGTGCAGAGCGGCTGCCCCAAGCCGACCTCCCCGGACGAATACTGCCAGGAACTCAGTCCCACGACCGGTGCGGTCACCGGTTTCGCCTTCAACGACGCGGCGCGCATCGTCCTGCCGAAGTACGCCAGCAACTCGATCCTGTGCTACTGGTTCTCGCCGGTGCTGAACTACACGTGGCACAACCCGACCACGTCGCGCGTGACCGGCCGCCTCTATTACAACCCGACGCTCACCATCGAGAATCCGGTGCTGGCCGATCCGTCGCTGATCGATCCGACCACCGGCGCGCCGTTCGGCGGCCAACTGATGACCAGCATGACGTCGAGCGAACGCTTCCAGGAATCGCTCGAACCCGGCGTGACCCTGATGGAGCGCACCCGCGATTCCACCGTCTGCATGGCCGGCTTCATCAGCCACAAGTCGCTGATCCAGAACTACGGCCTGACCCCGTCGCAGGCGGACGACTTCTTCGCCAGCCCGACCACCGTGCGCCTGAACGTGAGTGGCAGCGTGCAGTACGTCAGCTCGGCGTCGTTCGTGTTCGGCCTGCGGGTGGTGGGCGACTGATCCCGCACGCCCCCGGGCGGAGCGCTGTCCGCTCCGCCCGGGGGGCCGCGTTGTGTTCCGGTACGTGTCGTCCGTCCCGCCAACCTCCGGAGCGCATCACCATGCAACGCAAGCATTTCCTCGGCCTCGGCATCGCCGCGGCCCTCGTGTCCGTCGGCGTCTACGCCCAGCAGGGCGGCCTGTCGAAACACGATGTCATCGAAGCCGTTTCCCCCGATCTGCCCGCCAGCCGGCACGCGCAGCGTCCGGCGCAGGCCGCGCGCAGCCTGTCGGTCGCCAGGGCCGGCACCGCGAAGGCCGCGCGCGCGCCCAGCGAAGAAGACGTCTACGACGTCGATTCCTTCAAGCGCAACCTCGTCTGGCTGGGCCTGGCCAGCGCCTTCATCAACCTCAGCGACACCTGCCCGACCGATCCGGCCAATCCGGACGAACTGTGCCAGGTGCTCGCGCCCGCGCCGGGGTTCACGCCCTTCACGTTCGACGATGCCGCGCACATCACGTTGCCGGGCAAGTCCGCGAACTCGCTGCTGTGCTACTGGTTCTCGCCGGTGCTCAACGTCAACTACGTCAACAGCGGCGCCACGCCGACCTACGGCCGCCTGCGCTACACGCCGACGCTGACCATCGAGAATCCGGTGCTGGACGATCCGGCGCTGATCGACCCGACCACCGGCGCGCCGTTCGGCGGCCAGTTCATGACCAGCATGACCGCGAGCGAAAGCTTCGTGGTGCCGCTGGACGTGGGCGTCAACTTCACCGAACGCACCCGCGATTCGGCGGTGTGCATGGCCGGCTTCGTCTCGAAGAAGGCGCTGATCGAAAGCTACGGCCTGACCGACGCCCAGGCGAAGGAATTCTTCAAACAGCCGACCACGATCCGCCTCAACGTCACCGGTTCGGCCCAGAACGTCGGCTTCGCCTCGATGGTCTTCGGCCTGCGCGTGGTGGGCGACGAGCGCTGAATACCCGTTCGGACCCGCGCGACCCCGCGAAGCCCGGCCCCGCGCCGGGCTTCGCCTTTGGCGGACGCCGAAGACGGGCGCGACCGCGCGCTGCGCCGCATCGTGACCCCGCTGGCGTCCCGGTGTAGCGTCGACAGGCCCGGATCGACGACCTGCATGGCGTCGGAATCCGGCCATCCGTTCCGTCGAAGGCGTTCGAAATGGTCACCAGCACCGCCACCACCGTCGATGCCTATCTCGCCGCACTGCCGCCCGAACGCCGCGAGGTGGCGGCGGCGCTGCGCGCGCTGATCCGCCGGCATCTGCCCGAAGGCTATGCCGAAGCCATGACCTGGGGCATGCCGACCTACGAGGTCCCGCTGGACCGTCATCCCGACACCTACAACGGGAAGCCGCTGGCCTACGTCGGCTTCGCCGTGCAGAAGAACAACTACGCGCTGTACCTGATGTGCGTGTATTCGGACGGCACGCAGGAACGCATGCTGCGCGACGCCGCGGCGGCGATGGGCATCACCCTGGACATGGGCAAGTCCTGCGTGCGCTTCCGCGCGCTCGACCGTTTGCCGCTCGATGCCATCGGCAAAGTGATCGCCAGCCATCCGGTCGACGAGTACATCGCGCTGTACGAAGCGTCGCGCGCGACCAGCGGATCCGCCGGCGTCGCGAGGAACACGGCGGCCAAGAAAGCGGTGGCGAAGAAAGTCGCGAAGAAGACGGCCGCCAGCAAGCCGGCCGCGAAGAAGACACCTGCCGCGGCGAAGCCTCCAGCCAGGGCGAAGGCCGTGTCGAAGCGCGGATGATGCGCCCGTGCCGAAGGCGCGCGTCGCCGTTCGCCGGCGTATGGCGCCGCGGAGCGCCGACGTGAATACGTTTTCCCCTGCCGGGCGCGCGCGCATGCACGCTCCGGAGCGTTGCCGTGGTTGGCGCGGGGCGCATCCCCGGCCACAATAGCCCGATCCTTTCGCCCCCCGGCGCAGGCACGACCACAAGGCCCGCACATGACAGTTCTGAAGGAAGCCCGCGTTCCCGACATCGGCGATTTCACCGACATTCCGGTGATCGAAATCCTGGTGGCCGTCGGCGATGCCGTCGCCCGCGACCAGAGTCTGGTGACGCTGGAATCGGACAAGGCGACCATGGAAGTGCCGGCGCCGTTCGCAGGCATCGTCCGCGAACTGAAGGTCAAGCTCGGCGACAACCTCTCCGAAGGCAGCGTGGTCGCGATGATCGAACCGACCGATGCCGAACCCGCCGCAGCCGCCGCACCTGCGCCCGCCGCGCCCGCCGCGCCCGCCGCGCCGCCGGCGCCGCCGAAACCCGAGGCGCCCGCGCCGGCCGTGGCTGCACCTGCACCCGTCGCCTCCGCGCCTGCGCCGGCAGCCGCCGCGCCGATGGGCGCCGGTCTGCCGCCGGTCCGGTTCGAGGCCGACGCCGTGCTGCCGGACAAGGTGCCCTACGCCAGCCCGGCGGTGCGCCTGTTCGCGCGCGAACTCGGCGTGGATCTGTCGCGCGTGACCGGCACCGCCCGCGCCGGCCGGATCAGCCGGGAAGACGTGCAGAACTTCGTCAAGGCCGCGATGCAGGGGGGCGCCACGGGCGCCGCGCCCGCGCCCGCCGGTGGCGGCGGTGGCCTCAATCTGTTGCCGTGGCCGAAGGTCGACTTCTCGAAGTTCGGCGAGATCGAAGTCCGCGAACTGTCGCGGATCAAGAAGATTTCCGGCGCCAACCTCGCCCGCAACTGGGCGATGATCCCGCACGTCACCCAGCACGACGATGCCGACATCACCGATCTGGAAGCGCTGCGCGTCGCATTGAACAAAGAGAACGAGAAGGCGGGCATCAAGCTCACCATGCTCGCTTTCCTGATGAAGGCATCGGTTTCGGCCTTGAAGAAGTATCCCGACTTCAACGCATCGCTCGACACCGACGGCAACCTCGTCCTCAAGAAGTATTTCCACATCGGTTTCGCCGCCGACACGCCGAACGGCCTGGTCGTGCCGGTGGTGCGCGATGTCGACAGGAAGGGCGTGATCGAGATCGCGCAGGAAACCGGCGAACTGGCGAAGAAGGCGCGCGACGGCAAGCTCGGCCCGGCCGAGATGAGCGGCGGTTGTTTCTCGATCAGTTCGCTCGGCGGCATCGGCGGCACCGGCTTCACGCCGATCGTCAACGCGCCGGAAGTCGCGATCCTTGGTGTCTCGAAATCGGCGATCAAGCCGGTGTGGGACGGCCAGCAGTTCGCGCCGCGCCTGATCCTGCCGCTGTCTCTGTCCTACGACCATCGCGTGATCGACGGTGCCGCCGCCGCGCGCTTCACCGCATATCTGGCCGCGCTGCTGGCCGACATGCGCCGCGTGCTGCTGTGACCGGGGAACGATGATGACGACGATGGTTGAAGTGAAGGTCCCCGACATCGGCGACTTCGAAGGCATTCCGGTGATCGAGATCCTGGTGAAGCCCGGCGACACCGTGGCGAAGGACCAGGGCCTGGTCACGCTCGAGTCGGACAAGGCGACGATGGAAGTGCCGTCGTCCGCCGCGGGAGTGGTGAAGGAACTGAAAGTGAAGCTCGGCGACAGCGTGTCCGAGGGCAGCGTGATCGCGGTCCTCGAGAGCGCCGACAGCACCGCTGCGGTCGTAGGAGGGGCTTCAGCCCCGAGCCCTGCCGCACCGGCCCCTGCGCCCGCTGCAGCACCTGCGCCGGCCGTCGCCTCGCCCGCACCCACCGCCGCCGCATCGAGCGGCCGCAAGGCCGACATCGAATGCCGCATGCTGGTGCTCGGCGCCGGTCCCGGCGGCTACACCGCCGCGTTCCGCAGCGCCGACCTCGGCCTCGACACCGTGCTGGTCGAGCGCTACGCCGCGCTCGGCGGCGTGTGTCTCAATGTCGGCTGCATTCCATCGAAGGCGCTGCTGCACGCCGCCAACGTCATCGACGAAGCCGCGCATGCGAAGGATTACGGCATCGATTTCGGCGCGCCGAAGATCGCGCTCGACACCCTGCGCGGCTACAAGGAAAAAGTCGTCGGCCAGCTCACCAAGGGCCTGAGCGGGATGGCGAAGCAGCGCAAGGTGCGGGTGGTGCAGGGCGCCGGCCGGTTCGTGTCGCCGAACGAAATCGAAGTCGCCGGCGACGCCGGCACCCAGCTCGTCCGCTTCGAGCAATGCATCATCGCCGCCGGTTCGCAGCCGGTGAAGCTGCCGGCGTTTCCATGGGTCAATGGGGATGTTGGCGATCCGCGGGTGATGGATTCGACCGACGCGCTCGA
This sequence comes from Lysobacter sp., assembly GCA_011526085.1. Lineage (GTDB taxonomy): Bacteria > Pseudomonadota > Gammaproteobacteria > Xanthomonadales > Xanthomonadaceae > Lysobacter_I > Lysobacter_I hankyongensis. The sequence goes on from WYBC01000038.1 coordinate 281,614, forward strand.
ACTCAAGGACATCCCGAAATCATTGCTGGTCGTTGGCGGCGGCATCATCGGCCTGGAAATGGCGACGGTGTATCGCGCGCTCGGCAGCGCGGTGACCGTGGTCGAGTTCATGGACCAGATCATGCCCGGCGCCGACGCCGATCTGATCAAGCCGCTCGCCGACCGCCTGAAGAAGCAGGGCGTGGCGATCCATCTGAAAACCAAAGTCGTCGAGGCCAAGGCGACGAAGGCCGGCATCGTCTGCGGCTTCGATGGCGCCAGCATTCCGGCCAGCGACACCTACGAGCGCGTGCTGGTCGCCGTGGGCCGCGCGCCGAACGGAAAGAAGATCGATGCCGACAAGGCCGGCGTCGCCGTGACCGAGCGCGGCTTCATCGAGGTCGACCGGCAGATGCGCACCAACGTGCCGCACATCTTCGCCATCGGCGACATCATCGGCCAGCCGATGCTCGCGCACAAAGCCACCCACGAGGGCAAGCTCGCCGCTGAAGTCGCGGCGGGCGAGAAGAAAGAGTGGGTCGCGCGGGTCATCCCGTCGGTGGCCTACACCGATCCGGAAATCGCCTGGGTCGGCGTCACCGAGACCGAGGCGAAGGCCAAGGGTCTGAAGATCGGCGTCGGCAAGTTCCCGTGGGCCGCTTCGGGTCGCGCGATCGGCATCGGCCGCACCGAAGGCTTCACGAAACTCATTTTCGACGAGGCCAGCCATCGCATCATCGGCGCCGGCATCGTCGGCGTGCATGCCGGCGATCTGATCGCCGAAGTCGCGCTCGCGATCGAGATGGGCTGCGAGGTCGCCGACATCGGCCACACGATCCATCCGCACCCCACGCTCAGCGAATCGGTGGGCATGGCGGCGGAAGTCTTCGATGGCACGATCACCGATCTCTACATCCCGAAGAAGAAGTGATCGAGATCTCCGGCAGAGCGGCCTTCAGGCCGCTGCTTCTCCTGCAAAGATCAGCGGCCTGAAGGCCGCTCTACCGGCATTGCCATGAAAACCCTCGGTCTCATCGGCGGCATGAGCTGGGAATCGACGATTCCCTACTACCGCATCGTCAACGATCGGATGCGCGAGCGCCTCGGCGGCCTGCATTCGGCGAAGCTGGTGCTGCACAGCGTCGACTTCGCGGAGATCGAAGCGATGCAGCATCGCGGCGAATGGGAGACGGCGGGCGCCGTGCTCGCCGAGGCGGCGCGCGGGCTCCAGGCCGCCGGCGCCGAGGCCATCGTGATCTGCACCAACACCATGCATCGGGTCGCGCCGCAGGTGCAGGCGGCGGTCGATCTGCCGCTGCTGCACATCGCCGACGCCACCGCCGCACGCATCCGCGCGTCGGGACTGACACGGGTCGCGCTGCTCGGCACCCGCTTCACGATGGAGCAGGCGTTCTATCGCGATCGCATCGCGGTGGCCGGGATCGAGGTGATCACGCCCGATGCGGCGCAGCGCGACCGCGTGCATCGGGTGATCTACGACGAACTGTGCCTCGGCCGCATCCTCGACGCTTCGCGCGACGACTACAGGGCGATCATCACCGACCTCGTCGGCCGCGGCGCCCAGGGCGTGATTCTCGGCTGCACCGAGATCGGCCTGCTGGTCGGCGCGGGCGACGCCAGCGTGCCGCTGTTCGATACCGCCCGCATCCACGCCGAAGCCGCGGCGGACTGGGCGCTGGCCGGCTGAGGCGGCGGGCGACGCCCGCAAAGACGAAGCCCCGGCTTGGGACCGGGGCTCCGGAGCCTGCGCGTCGCCGAGGGACGACGGGAAATCGCAGGTCGCCAGCGAAGGACAGGCGCCGCGCCGCGAAGTTCCCGGAAGCCGGAGGACCGTTCAGACCTGCAGCGGTGGCGGGACGGCGGATCGTCTGGTCTCGATGCGTTTCCACACTTTCTCGTGGAAGTGGAAAACGACGGTATTGCAGGCGGGTTCGACCAAGGCCAGCGCCCCGCCGACCCACGGGTTTCCGGTCATCGCGTAGCCCACACCGAAGGCCACGCCCATGTGCAGGCCGGCGAAACTGAGGGTCTTGGCCATGTCGGGTTTCCGAGGGCAGGGGAGATCAGCCTCGGGTCAGCCGGGGCAATGGTCAAATCGATTGTTATGGCGATAATGATTGATCACGACTATCGATCGGGTTCCGGGTTTCAGACCTTCGTCGGTTGCCCCGGAAAACGGCCGGCTGCTATACTTTTGCGGCTTCGCGGGGTGGTTTTCGATGTGTGCCGAGCATCCGGCCGCCCTGCCGCTTCTGCCAACTCCCCGGGTGCCGCGTGCTGAATTCTGTCGCTGCGGGCCGTCGGCTGGCGCGACGCATGGTGCTGTTCCAGGCCGTGGCCACGTTGCTCGCCGCCGTGGTCTGCCTGTCGTTCGGACGTCCGGCCGCCCTCGGCGCGCTGGTCGGAGGCGCCGCGATGACCCTCGGCAGCGCCTTGGCCGCCTGGGGGGCGTTCTCGGGCGGGGTGGTCGGCGCCGAAATGGCGTTCGGCCGGCTGCTGCTGGGGCTGGCGGCGAAGTGGATCGTGGTGGCCGCGGGGCTGTTCTTCGCGATCGCCGTCTGGAAATTGCCGGCCCTGCCGGCGCTCGCCGGCGCGGCCGTGGCCGCGGCGGGGTTGTTGTTCTCCGCGAGAGGCGGGTTGCGCCGAGGCTGAGCGCGACCGGATCGTGCGGACGCTTGACCAGATTGTTTGACCAGATCGTCGACCGGGCCGTTCGGCCGGTCTGTTTCGAATCGATCGCCGCGAACACCGTCGCGGCGCAACCGTGGACCTGAGGGCGACAGCGTGAGTGCTGAACAAAGCAGTGGCGGACTGACCGAATACATCGTCCATCACCTGACCCACAACACGACCCAGGTGGCGGGGCAGACCTTCCATCTCGACTCGTGGGTCATTTCGCTGACGCTCGGTCTGCTGGCCTGCTTCCTGCTGTGGAGCCAGGCGCGCAAGGCGACGTCCGGCGTGCCGTCCAAGGGCCAGGCCTTCGTCGAAATGGTCGTGGAATTCGTCGACGGCCAGGTGAAGGACGCCTTCCACGGCGATCGCCGTTTCATCGCGCCGCTGGCGCTGACCATTTTCGTCTGGGTCGTGTTCATGAACACGATGGACCTGCTGCCGCTGGATCTGCCGAGCTGGCTGATCACGATGGTCGCCGGCGAAGAAGCCGCGCATCACACCTATCTGCGCGTGGTCCCGACCGCCGACATCAACACCACGTTCGGCATGTCGATCACGGTCTTCCTGCTGATCATCTTCTACTCGATCAAGGCCAAGGGCGGCTGGGGCTTCACCAAGGAGCTCTTCACCGCGCCCTTCCACGGCCATGGCGTCATGGCGATCGTCCTGGCTCCGTTCAACCTCTTCCTGAATCTCGTCGAGTACCTGTCCAAGCCGGTCAGCCTGGGCATGCGACTGTTCGGCAACATGTATGCGGGCGAACTGCTGTTCATGCTCATCGCCGGCCTGTTCGCGTCGTGGGTCACCTTCGTGCCGGGCGTGTTCGTGCACGCCGGCTGGGCGATCTTCCACATCCTGATCATCCTGCTGCAGGCCTTCATCTTCATGGTGCTCACCGTCGTCTATCTGGCGATGGCGCACGAGCATCACTGAGTTTCCGCTTCAACCATCCCCGCTTCACACATCCATTTCCATCCATCCATCTCGTTCAATCCGGAGTTCATCATGGAATTCATCGCCAACGTCCAAGGCCTCACCGCCGTCGCCATCGGCCTGATCGTCGGTCTCGGCGCCCTCGGCGCTGCGCTCGGCATCGGCATCATGGGTTCGAAGTTCCTCGAATCCGCCGCCCGTCAGCCGGAACTGGTTCCGATGCTGTCCGGTCGCATGTTCCTGCTGGCCGGCCTGATCGACGCCGCGTTCCTGATCGGCGTCGGCGTGGCGATGATGTTCGCCTTCGCGAACCCGCTGCTCGCCGCTCTCCAGCAGTAATCGGTACCGGCGCGGACCGTCCATACGGTCCGCGTCTCCGTTCGCGCATGCCGTGGCCTGAAGCCGCGGCGTGCGCCGATTCGCAGGACACGCATCCGCAGGGTACGTCATGAATCCGAATATCACCTTGCTGGGCCAGATGATCTCGTTCGCGATCCTCATCTGGTTCACCGTCAAGTTCATCTGGCCGCCGTTGATGAAGGCGATCGAGGAGCGTCAGCAGAAGATCGCTGAAGGCCTCGCCGCGGCCGACAACGCGCAGAAGAACCTCGCCCAGGCCGAAGAGAAGGTCAACGAGGAACTGAAGCTCGCGCGCACCAAGGCCAACGAGATCATCGAACAGGCCCACCAGCGCGCCAACCAGATCGTCGATCAGGCCAAGAACGACGCCGTCGCCGAAGCCGGTCGGCAGAAGGCGCTGGCCGAGGCCGAGATCGCCGCCGCCGCCAACCGCGCCAAGGAAGACCTGCGCAAGCAGGTGTCCGCCCTGGCCGTGTCGGGCGCCGAAAAGCTGCTCAAGCGCGAAATCGACGCCAACGCCCACAAGGCGCTGATCGACGAACTCGCCGCGCAGCTCTGACGGCACGACGGAGACTCCGATGAGCCAGGCTCTCACTCTCGCCCGCCCCTACGCCCGCGCCGCATTCGCGATCGCGCGCGAGGCCGGCGCCGCCGCGCAGTGGTCCGACGCGTTCGGCTTCGCCGCACGCGTCGCCGCCGATCCGCGCGTGCAGTCGCTGCTCGGCCATCCCCAGCTCGGCCGCGGCGACGCGGTCATGCTGCTCTCGCCTGAAGGCGCTTCCGAAGCGTTCGGCAATTTCCTCTCGGTGCTGGCGGAGAACCGCCGCCTCGCCTTGCTGCCGGAAATCGCCGGGCTGTTCGAGGAACTGCGCGCCGAGGCCGAGCGCATCGTCAAGGCCAGGGTCACGTCGGCGACGACGCTGCCCGCGACCGAACTCGACAGCATCAAGGCCGCGCTGAAGCGCCGCTTCGGCCGCGACGTCGAGATCGAGACCGCGGTCGACGAGAGCCTGATCGGCGGCGCGGTGATCGATGCCGGCGACGTGGTCATCGACGGCTCGCTGAAAAGCAAGCTCGCCCGCCTGCAGTCGGCCCTCGCCCACTAAACACGCATTCATTTCATCGTCGGCGCTCGCGTCGGCACAAGGGAACCACCATGGCCAGCACCCAGCTCAACCCGTCCGAAATCAGCGAACTGATCAAGACCCGCATCGAAAAGGTCAAGCTCGCCGCCGAAGCGCGCAACGAAGGCACCGTGACCTCGGTGTCCGACGGCATCGTGCGCATCCACGGTCTCGCCGACGTGATGCAGGGCGAAATGATCGAGCTGCCGGGCGGCACCACCGCGCTGGCGCTCAACCTCGAGCGCGACTCGGTCGGCGCCGTGGTCCTCGGCGACTACGAGCACCTGCGCGAAGGCGACACCGCCAAGACCACCGGCCGCATCCTCGAAGTGCCGACCGGTCCGGAAATGCTCGGCCGCGTCGTCAACGCGCTGGGCGAAGCCATCGACGGCAAGGGCCCGATCGAAGCCAAGGTCAGCGCGCCGGTGGAAACCATCGCCCCGGGCGTGATCTGGCGCAAGTCGGTGTCGCAGCCGGTGCAGACCGGTTACAAGTCGGTCGACTCGATGATCCCGATCGGCCGCGGCCAGCGCGAACTGATCATCGGCGACCGCCAGACCGGCAAGACCGCGCTCGCCATCGACGCGATCATCAACCAGAAGCATTCCGGCATCAAATGCATCTACGTGGCGATCGGTCAGAAGAACTCGACCATCGCCAACATCGTGCGCAAGCTCGAAGCCAACGGCGCGATGGCCTACACCACCGTCGTCGCCGCCTCCGCCTCCGAATCGGCCGCGATGCAGTACATCGCCGCCTACTCGGGCTGCACCATGGGCGAGTACTTCCGCGATCGCGGCGAAGACGCGCTGATCATCTACGACGATCTGTCGAAGCAGGCCGTGGCCTACCGCCAGATCTCGCTGCTGCTGCGCCGTCCGCCGGGCCGCGAGGCGTACCCGGGCGACGTGTTCTACCTGCACAGCCGCCTGCTCGAGCGCGCCGCGCGCGTGTCCGAGGACTACGTCGAGAAGTTCACCAACGGTGCGGTGAAGGGCAAGACCGGTTCGCTGACCGCGCTGCCGATCATCGAAACCCAGGCCGGCGACGTGTCGGCGTTCGTGCCCACCAACGTGATCTCGATCACTGACGGCCAGATCTTCCTCGAAACCGACCTGTTCAACGCCGGCATCCGCCCGGCCGTGAACGCCGGCATCTCGGTGTCGCGCGTCGGTGGCGCCGCCCAGACCAAGATCATGAAGAAGCTGTCGGGCGGCATCCGCATCGCGCTCGCCCAGTACCGTGAGCTGGCCGCGTTCGCGCAGTTCGCCTCGGACCTCGACGAAGCCACCCGCAAGCAGCTGGAGCGCGGTCAGCGCGTGACCGAGCTGATGAAGCAGAAGCAGTACGCCCCGATGTCGGTCGCCGAGCAGTCGCTGTCGATCTACGCCGTGGACAAGGGCTACATGGACGAGGTGCCGGTCGCCAAGATCGGTGCGTTCGAAGACGCCCTGCATGCGCACTTCTTCAACACCAAGGGCGAAGTGCTGGCGAAGATCAACGAGAGCGGCGACTGGAACGACGAGCTCGAAGCGGCGTTCAAGGCCGGCATCGAAGAGTTCGTGAAGACCGGCAGCTGGTGATGTCGTAGGGCGGGCCCCGGCCCGCCTCCGGATGCGTCGTAATCGGTCATGGCGGGCTTGAGCCCGCCCTACGGGAAAAGAAGATGGCAGGCGGCAGAGAAATCAAAACCAAGATCAAGTCGGTGCAGAACACCCGCAAGGTGACGCGCGCCCTCGAAATGGTCTCGGCTTCCAAGATCCGCAAGGCGCAGGACCGGATGAAGGCCTCGCGTCCGTACGCGCGCGCGATGAAGCAGGTCATCGGCCACCTCGCGCAGGCGAACTCCGAGTTCCACCATCCGTACCTGGTGGAACGCAAGGAGATCAAGCGCGTCGGCTACGTCATCGTCTCCTCCGACCGCGGCCTCGCCGGCGGCCTCAACAACAACCTGTTCCGCAAGCTGCTCGGCGACATCCGCAACTGGCAGCAGCAGGGCGTCGATGTCGACGTGGTCACCATCGGCCAGAAGGCCACGGTGTTCTTCCGCCGCATCAAGGTCGGCATGCTGGCGTCGGTGACGCATCTGGGCGACACCCCGCACGTGGACCAGCTGGTCGGCGTGATCAAGGTGATGCTGGATGCGTACAGCAGCGGCCAGGTCGACAAGGTGTTCCTGGTCTACAACGACTTCGTGAACACCATGACCCAGCGCGCGGCGTTCGATCAGTTGCTGCCGCTGCCGCCGTCCGACACCAGCGTCGCCCAGCACGACTGGGATTACATCTACGAGCCCGATGCGCAGACCGTGCTGGAGCACGTGCTCACGCGCTACATCGAATCGCTGGTGTACCAGGCGGTGATGGAGAACGTGGCCTCCGAGCACGCCGCGCGCATGGTGGCGATGAAGGCCGCCAGCGACAACGCGACCAAGCTGATCGGCACCCTGAACCTCGTCTACAACAAGGCGCGCCAAGCGGCGATCACCCAGGAAATTTCCGAAATCGTCGGCGGCGCGGCGGCGGTCTAATCCAATCGCGGCAGGCGCGGCAACCGCTGCGCCGCCAGGCAGAATCTCAAAGTTCCAGAGGACACAGTCATGAGCAACCAGGGCAAGATCGTTCAGATCATCGGCGCCGTCGTCGACGTCGAATTCCCGCGCGAACACGTGCCGAAGGTGTACGACGCGCTGAAAGTGCAGAACACCGACATCACGCTCGAGGTGCAGCAGCAGCTCGGCGACGGCGTGGTGCGCACGATCGCCCTCGGTTCGACCGACGGCCTGAAGCGCAACCTGATCGCCGACAACACCGGCCGCGCGATCTCGGTGCCGGTCGGCATCGGTACCCTCGGTCGCATCATGGACGTGCTCGGCAACCCGATCGACGAAGCCGGCCCGGTCAAGGCCGACACCACGTGGGAAATCCACCGCGCGGCGCCGAGCTACGAAGACCAGGCGTCGACCACCGAGCTGCTGGAAACCGGCATCAAGGTGATCGACCTGATGTGCCCGTTCGCCAAGGGCGGCAAGGTCGGCCTGTTCGGCGGCGCCGGCGTGGGCAAGACCGTGAACATGATGGAACTCATCAACAACATCGCGACCGAGCACTCGGGTCTGTCGGTGTTCGCCGGCGTCGGTGAGCGTACCCGCGAAGGCAACGACTTCTATCACGAAATGCAGGAATCCGGCGTCGTCAACGTCGAAGAGCACGCCAAGTCCAAGGTGGCGATGGTGTACGGCCAGATGAACGAGCCGCCGGGCAACCGTCTGCGCGTGGCGCTGACCGGCCTGACCATGGCCGAGTACTTCCGCGACGAAGGCCGCGACGTGCTGCTGTTCGTCGACAACATCTACCGCTACACCCTGGCCGGCACCGAAGTGTCGGCGCTGCTGGGCCGCATGCCGTCGGCGGTGGGTTACCAGCCCACGCTCGCCGAGGAAATGGGCGTGCTGCAGGAACGCATCACCTCGACCAAGACCGGTTCGATCACCTCGATCCAGGCCGTGTACGTGCCCGCGGACGACCTGACCGACCCGTCGCCGGCGACGACCTTCGCGCATCTCGACGCGACCGTCGTGCTGTCGCGAAACATCGCTTCGCTGGGCATCTACCCGGCCGTGGACCCGCTGGACTCGACCAGCCGCCAGCTCGATCCGAACGTGATCGGCAACGAGCACTACGAGACCGCGCGCCGCGTGCAGTCGACCCTGCAGAAGTACAAGGAGCTGAAGGACATCATCGCGATCCTCGGCATGGACGAACTGTCGGAAGACGACAAGCTGGCCGTGGCCCGCGCGCGCAAGATCGAGCGCTTCTTCTCGCAGCCGTTCACCGTGGCCGAAGTGTTCACCGGTTCGAAGGGCAAGTACGTGTCGCTGAAGGACACGATCCGCGGCTTCAAGATGATCTGCGACGGCGAGTGCGACCACCTGCCGGAACAGGCCTTCTACATGGTCGGCGGCATCGAGGAAGCGGTCGAGAAGGCGAAGAAGCTCGCCGCGTGATGTAGGGCGGGCCCAGGGCCCGCCATTGCGAGGCATCGGGCGTCGGAAGACGCCCGACGTTGCGATAAAGGCGGTGGGCCGAGGCCCACCCTACAGGAATCGAAATCCATGGCCACCATCCGTTGCGACATCGTCAGCGCCGAAGCCGAGATCTTCCACGGCGAAGCCACGCTGGTCGTCGCCACCGGCGAGCAGGGCGAACTCGGCATCGCGCCGCGCCACGCGCCGCTGATCACCCGCCTCAAGCCGGGCAAGGTCGTCGTCACCCAGGCGAACGGCGAAGTGCTCGACTTCGCGATCTCCGGCGGCATCCTCGAAGTGCAGCCGCAGGTCGTGACCGTGCTGGCCGACACCGCAGTGCGCGCGCAGGACATCGACGAAGCGGCGGTCCGCGCGGCGATGGAAGAAGCGCAGCGCGCGCTCGCCCACAAGGATCCGAAGATGAGCGCCGAGGAAGCCCAGTCGCAGCTGGCGATGAGCCTCGCCCAGCTGAGCGCGCTGGAGCGCCTGCGCAAGAACCTCAAGCACTGAGGTCATCGCATCGCGATGCATCCGAGACGCCGGCGAAAGCCGGCGTTTTCGTTTTTCGGCGCTCCTGCAGGAGGGGCTTCAGCCCCGATCTTTTCAGAAACTCGGGGCTGAAGCCCCTCCTACAGAAACGATGATCCGTAGATTTGAAAAGATCGGGGCTGAAGCCCCTCCTACAAGATCAGGCCTTGTAGACCCAATGCCGCGACAGCAGGAAGCCGAACACGCCGAGCAGGAGTTCCACCGCCGGCTTGGCCAGCCACGCCCACTGCAGGCCGAACACATCGTCGATGCCGCCCATCGCGATGGTGCTGAGGGCGGTCGTGCCGAGCCACATCAGCACGAAGCGCCGCAGCTGGGTGCCGCCGATGCGGGTGTCGTCGCCGGCGAAGGTGAACCGTCCGTTGAGCCAGAAGCCGAGGGTCGCGCCGCTGATGCGTCCGCAGATGTTGGCGATCTCCACCGCCAGACCGAGATGGCTGAGCAGCACCATCACGCCCCAGTCGACCAGCCATTGGACGCAGCCGATCATCAGATAGCGGCGCCCCTGACGATGCAGGCTCATGGCTGCGTCCCCGTCGCCGTGCCGGTCGGGAGGCGCCACAGTTCGATCCCGCCCAGCGCTTCGATGCGCGTCGCGCCCGCGGCGGCGAGCGCAGCGCGCAGCGCGGGCGATGCGGTGTCGGCATTCACCAGCACCCAGCGGATGCGTTCGCGTCCGAACAATGCGGCCCAGCCCGCGCCGCTGGCGTCGCCGTCGGCGATCTGCGCGTCGGCGTGCAGCGATGGATCGTGCGGCGATACGGTGCGACCGCGCCCGGCGAGTTCCGCGACCATGTTGCGCGCGGGATCGGCGGCGAGCACGAGATCGCCGGCGTCGTCCGGAATGCGCCGGACCAGCACCCGCTCGGCGACATAGGCCGACAACACCGCGTCGGCATCGCCGCCGCTGCGGATCGTGCGCTTCACCGCCGCCGCGTGATGCAGCCAGCTCGCATTCGCCTGGTACGCGAGGTTGAGCGCGCACAGCGTCGCGAACAGCCAGACGAATGCGCGCCGCCCGAGCGCGGCCTCGCTGCCGGCGATCAGCAGCGCGAGCAGCAGCACGATGCCCGGCCAGGCATAGCGGGCGTACTGCATCGGCAGCAGCGGCAGCAGCACGCACACGGTGGTTGCAAGCAACAGCAGGCGCCGGCCCGGCCGCGCGAGCCGCAGCAGCCACAGCCCTGCGAGCGCGATCAGGCCGAAGCCGAGGCCGCCGTTCCAGCCTTCGACGTATCGCGCGGTGAGGAAGGTCATGCGCCAGAGGATGTCGGCGCCGACGCCGGCATGCCAGCGCGGGTCGTGGAACTGTTCGCGCGGGAAATACGATGAGCCGAACACGTGGTTGAACATCGGCAGCACCGGGTTGCCGGTCGCCAGCCAGGCCTGCACGTGGCTCGACGCCATCAACAGGACGCCGGCGACCAGCGCGAGCGGCAGCCAGCGCCACGCCAGATGCGCGCGCTGCGTCCACAGCGCGCAAGCCAGCAGCGGCAGTGCGGCCATGCCATGCACGAGCTTGAGCGCGAACAGTCCGGCGAACAGCACGGTGCCGGCGAACAGCGCGCGCGGCGCGCCGGACAGGCCCGGCAGCGCGAGCGACACGGCGACGAAGGCGCAGAGCGCCGCGATCGAGGCGAGTTCGGTCTGCAGGCCCGCGGCCATCCAGACCAGCGGCGGAAACGACGCGAACAGCGCGATCGCGGTCCAGCGTTCGAGGACGCTCGCGCGCAGCGGCGTCAGCAACGCCCACAGCGCACCGGCGATCAGGATGATCCACAGCGCGTTGAGCGCGCCGTGCGCATCGCGGCGCGACAACACGAAGGCGATGCCGTGCAGCGCATCGCCCGCCCATGGCGCGTACGACCACACCTGGTACTCCGCGTCCGGCGCGTAACGCGCGTGCAGCAGCAACTGCGTGGGCAGGCCGAGGTGATAGCCGAGGTCGTCCGACTGCATCGTCGGGACCCAGCACGCCACCGAGGCGATGCCGAGCAGCAGCACCGCGCCGGCGGCCGCACGCGGCGCCGCGGCGACCGCCGCACGCCAGCCCGCGCCGGCGTCTCGCAAGCCTGTCGCGAGCGCGCGCCGCTGCAGCAGGACCGGCAGCGCCAGCAGCGCGAACCACACCCATGGATGATGGATCGGCCAGGTCAGCGTCCAGCCGGCGAGCAGCGCGATCGCGAACAGGCCGACGACGGTGGCGATCGCGGCGCGGGCGGCGAGTCCGGTCGGCGTCAGCCACAGCCCGATCGCGAGCGCGCCGGCGCCGAGCAGCGCGACCGCCAGGACCGCAGGAATGCCGACGTAGACCGTCAGCGCGGCCAGCCACACCGCCGCCAGCGCCGAGGCCCGGGTCCAGCGCAGCAGGCGCTGCAGCGGCCAGGCCAGCGCCAGCGCGATCGCGGCCAGCACCAGCGACAGCGCGAAGCGTTCCGCCGGCAGCGCCCGCCAGGTCGCGTGGACGATCAGTCCGGCGAGCGTGGCCATCGCGCCCGCGGCCGCCGCGAAGCGCGCTGCGCGGGAAGACTGTGTCGCGTCGGCGATGGCGGGGGCTGCGGGCATGCAGGTGTCCGGTGGGGGCGCCGATGGTGGGCGCCGGAGTGAGAGCCGCGCGCGGATCGGCCGGCATCGTAGCAGCCGGTCTCGCTAGAATGCCGGCAACCCTGGTTCCGGAGTTCCCATGCGCGCGCCCCTCCATGTCGTCGTCCTCGCCGCGGGCGAGGGCAAGCGGATGAAATCCGCGTTGCCGAAGGTGCTGCAGAAGATCGCCGGGGTGCCGATGCTGGCGCACGTCATCGACAGCGCGCGCGCGCTCGATCCGGCCGGCATCCACGTGGTCTACGGCCACGGCGGCGACCAGGTGCGCGCGGCCTTCGAAGGCCAGCCCGATCTGCACTGGGCCGAACAGGCGCAGCAGTTGGGGACCGGTCATGCGGTGCAGCAGGCGATGCCCGGCGTGCCCGACGACGCCCGCGTGCTGGTGCTGTACGGCGATGTGCCGCTGATCCGCAGCGAGACCCTGCAGCGGCTGCTCGATGCGCCGGGCCGGCTCGCGGTGCTGGCCGCCGAGCTGCACGACGCCACCGGCTACGGCCGCATCGTGCGCGACGCCGAAGGCCGCGTCGCCGCGATCGTCGAGCACAAGGACGCCAGCGACGACCAGCGCCACATCCGCATCGTCAACACCGGGGTCATCGCCGGCGAAGCCGCATCGCTCAAACGCTGGCTCGCCAACCTTTCGAACGGCAACGCCCAGGGCGAGTACTACCTCACCGACGTGTTCGCGATGGCCGCGCACGAATACGCCGGCGCCGAGATCGTGATCGCCGCGGACGCGCAGGAAACCGAGGGCGCCAACGACCCGTGGCAGCTGGCGCAGCTCGAACGCGCGTTCCAGCTGCGACGGGTGCGCGCACTGTGCGTGGCCGGCGCGCGCTTCGCCGACGTGAACCGGGTCGATGTCCGCGGGACGGTCGAGGTCGGCAGCGATGTCGAAATCGACATCGACGTGATCTTCGAGGGCCGCGTCGTGCTCGGCGACGGCGTGCGCATCGGCCCGTTCTGCCGGCTGAAGGACGTGACGCTCGCCGCCGGCACCGAGGTCCGCGCGCATTGCGATCTGGACGGCGCGCGCAGCGAAGGCGCGGCGCACATCGGCCCCTATGCGCGGCTGCGCCCGGGCACCGTGCTTGCCGACGGCGTGCACGTCGGCAATTTCGTCGAGACCAAGAACGCGAAGATCGGCGTCGGCAGCAAGGCCAACCATCTCAGCTATCTCGGCGATGCCGTCGTCGGCGCGGGCGTGAATGTCGGCGCCGGCACCATCACCTGCAACTACGACGGCGCCAACAAATCCACCACCACCATCCACGACGGCGCCTTCATCGGCTCGAACGCGGCGCTGGTGGCGCCGGTGACGATCGGCGAGGGCGCGACCATCGCCGCCGGTTCGGTGATCAACAAGGACGCCGCGGCGGGCAAGCTCACCGTCGCGCGCGCCAAACAGGTGACGGTGGACGGCTGGAAGCGGCCGGTGAAAAAGCCGAAATAAGCCGCGTTTGCAGGAGGGGCTTCTGCCCCGAGCGTTTTGTCGGCAGCAGGCACGATCGAAACCGGGGTTTCATTCCCGTCAGCCGTAGGCACGGCCCGGTTGTCGTCGTACTTCAAGTTCTATCGGGGCCGGCCTGAAGCCCCTCCTACGAAAAGCGTTGCCCGAACATCACCGCGCCGGCAGCGTCAGACTCACCCACAGCCCGCCGCCATCGCGGTTCTGCAGCGCGATGCGTCCGCCGTGGGCTTCGACGATATCGCGGGTCAGCGCCAGCCCCAGCCCGGTGCCGTGGCGCTTGGTCGAATAGAACGGCAGCAGCGCCTGCGCCAGCACCGCGTCGCTCATGCCGGTGCCGCGGTCGAGGATGTCGATCCGCCATTGCTCCGGAAGCCGGCGCAGCAGCAGTTGCACCTCGTGCGCGGGCGAGCCGGATTCGTGCGCGTTCTTGACCAGATTCAGCATCGCCTGTTCCAGCTGCGCGGCGTCGGCCTGGACCACGCCGTCGCCGTGCTGGCCGTTCCAGGCGAATTCCACCTGGCTGCGCAACTGGGCGAGGAACCGCTCCCATTCCAGCGGCTCCAGTCGCGGCGCCGGCAGTTTGGCGAAGCGCGCGTAGTCGCGGATGAAGCCTTCGAGATGGCGCGCGCGCTCCTCGATGGTGGCCAGCGCGATCGGCAGGCGCTCCAGCTGCCCGCGCTTCAGCAGTTCGGCGCTGGAGTGCGCGAGCGAAGCGATCGGCGCCAGCGAATTGTTGAGTTCGTGGCTGATCACCCGGATCACCTTCTTCCAGGTCTGCACTTCCTGTCGCCGCAGTTCCGCGGTGAGCTGGCGCAGCAGGATGAGTTCGTGGCGGCGGCCGTTGAGGCGGAAGCCGCGGCGCGAGAGATGGAAGATCTCCTCGTTGTCCTCGTCGCCGACCGCGAAGATGCCGTCGCCGCCGCGTTCGAACGCATCGCGCAGCGCCTGCGGCACGCGTTCGAGGATCGACGGGAAACTCTGGCCTTCCAGCCTGCGGCCTTCGCCCAGCAGTTTGCGCGCGGCCAGATTGCCCAGCACGATGCGCTCCGATTCGTCGACCAGGGTCATCGCCACCGGGGTGTTCTGCACCATCGTGTCGAGCAGCAGCTCGCGCTGCACCAGCGATACCCGCTGGTCGCGCAGCGCATCGCCCAGCGCGTTGTGCGCGTTCACCAGTTCCACCAGATCGCTGTACTTGTCCCAGGTGATGCCGAAACTGAAATCGCCGTCGCGATAACTGGCGACGGTGCCGGCCAGCGCGCGGAACAGCGCGCGCATCGGCGCGACCGTGCGCCAGATGATGCTGCCGATGAGTGCGCCCACGATCGCCGCCGCGACCAGGGGCGCGGCCCAGTCCGGCATCCAGCGCATCAGCAGCGCGGTGGCCGCCGCCGCGAGCACGACGCCGAGCACGGCCAGCACGATCAGGCGGATCGCCAGCGGCAGCACGCGGAGGATCTGCATCGTCGTGGGCCCGTCAGTCGCGGGCGATGCCGAGGCGCTCGATGCGCCGGTACAGCGCCTGGCGCGACATGCCGAGGTCCTGCGCGGCCTGCGCGAGCACGCCGCCGGCGCGCGAAAGCGCGGCCTCGATCGCCGGACGATCCGGTTCCGCGGCATCGGCAGTCGTCGACGCGCTCGATGCGACGGGGGCGGGCAGGCCCAGGTCGGCTGCCGCGATGCGCGGCTGTCGCGCCAGCAGCGCGGCGCGCTGGATGGTGTTGCGCAGTTCGCGCACGTTGCCGGGCCAGCGATGCGCCAGCAGGGCGCGCTCGGCCGAGGCATCGAGGGTCTTGTCGGCCGGCAGGAAATGCCGTGCGAGGGGCAGGATGTCGTCCGGGCGCTGCGCCAGCGCCGGCAGGCGCACTTCGATCGCGTTGAGCCGGTAGTACAGATCCTCGCGGAACTGGCCCGCGGCGATCAGCGCCGGCAGATCGGCGTTCGTCGCGCTGACCACGCGCACCTTGACCGTGCGCTCGCGGTTGCTGCCGAGGCGCTGGAACTGCCCGGTTTCGAGCACGCGCAGCAGTTTCACCTGCCCGGCCAACGGCAGCGTGCCGATTTCGTCGAGGAACAGGGTGCCGCCGTCCGCGGCCTCGAACTTGCCTTCGCGTGCGCGGTTCGCGCCGGTGTAGGCGCCGGCCTCGGCGCCGAACAGTTCGGCTTCGATCAGATCCGCGGGCAGCGCGCCGCAGTTCAGCGCGACGAACGGCGCGTGGCGCACCGCCGAGTTCGCGTGCACGATCTCCGCGAGCCGTTCCTTGCCGCTGCCGTTCGGTCCGGTGATCAGCACCGGCAGATCGGAACGCGCGATCTGGCAGGCCAGTTGCAGGGTCGAGCCGGTGAGCGCATCGGCGTGGATGAAACCGCGCAGATCGTAATCGTCGAGCGCTTCGCGGCGACGGCGGTCGCCGGCTTCGCGGCGCGCCAGCTGCTGGCGCGTCTGCGACAGTTCCAGCAGGTTGTTCACCGTCGCCATCAGCTTGCGGTCGTCCCACGGCTTGGCGAGGTAATCGGCGGCGCCGGCCTTCACCAGCTCCACCGCGGACGCCAGATGCGTCCATGCGGTGAGCAGGATCACCGGCAGATCCGGATGCCGCGCGCGGATCTCGCGGAACAGCGCTTCGCCTTCTTCGCCGGAGGTGGTGTCGGCCTCGAAATTCATGTCCTGCACCACGAGATCCACCGGCGCCTCGGCGAGCGCGTCCAGCCCGGCCTGCGGGCTGGACGCGGTGCGGGTATCGATGTCGTGCAGCGAGAACAGCGTCTCGAGCGCGGTGGCGACCGCGGGGTTGTCGTCGATGACGAGGATGGTCGGCATGCGCGCAGCCTAGCAAATTGTCCGCGGAATCAAATCGTTCTCCGGGCCGCGCGCGTCACACGCTGCGCGTGGCGATCGCCGGCGGCACCGCCGCCGCGCGCCGGGCCGGGCCGAAGACGGCGATCTGGCCGAGCAGCCACAGCGCCACCGCACCGATCGGCAGGTAGTACGCGGGCAGCCGCGGCAGTTCGTAATGGGTCATCAGCAACTGGTTCAGGCCGAAGGCGCCGAGCATGCCGAGGATGATGCCGAGTGTGGCGAGCAGGAAATTCTCGGTCTGGAAATAGCGCAGGATCTGGCCGCGGGTCGCGCCCAGCGCACGACGCACGCCGATCTGCTTCGTGCGCTGCTGCACCCAGAAGCTCGCGAGACCGACGATGCCCAGCGCGGTCACCACCAGCAGCGCGACGCACACCGCGCCCAACAGCCACACCATCGCCTTGTCCTGGCGGTAGTACTTCGCCTTCACGTCGGAGAAGCTGTTCTCGTCGAGGATGATGCGGTTCGGATTGGTGCGCTTGAGGCTCGCGACCGCGGCCTTGAGCACTTCGTCGCGTCGGGCCGGTTCGGTGCGCAGGGCGAAACGCCCGAACGTGGGCCGGATCGGCAGCACCATCGAGTAGTAGGCGCCGGCCGGACCTTCGTTGTCGTTCGGACGGATCAGCGTGTCGACCACGCCCACGATCGGAATCGGCTTGCTGCCCCAGCTGTCGTGCAGCAGCTTGCCGATCGCGCTCTCGCCGGGATACAGCTTCTCCGCCATCGCGCGGGTCACGATCGCCGCGGGAACCGCGACGTCCGCGCCTTCCATCTGTCCCCAGTCGAGATATTCGCCGGGAAGAAAATTGCGACCGGCGACGATGCGCGCGCCGAAGGTCTGCAGCAGTTGTTCGTCGCCGAGGTAGGTCGCGGTGTTGAGGCTGGGATTGGGCTGATCGGGTTTGATGCTGACCGAGGTGTTCCAGGAGGAATTGTCGAACGGCACGTGATTGGTGGTGGTGGCGGCCTTCACGCCCGGAATCGCGCGCAGCGCGGCGACATCGACCTTGTAGCGGGCGTCGGCGTCGTCGCTGCTGCCGATGCCGGCGGTGTTGATGCGCACGATCTCGTCCTCGGCCATGCCGGTCGGACGATCCATGCGCTCGATGCGCGAACCGATCAGGAACATCGCGTTGCAGACGATCGCGCAACTGAGCGCGATTTCGAGCACGATCAGCGCGGAGGCGGTCTTGTGCCGGCGCAGCGTGGACAGGATGGGACGGATATCCATGGGAACCTCGGCGATATCGCCTTCCCCCGCGCGCGGGGGAAGGCCGGGATGGGGGCGGTTACTGCGACTTGAGCTGGATCGCCGGTGCGATCTGGCAGGCGCGCCACGCGGGCAGCAGACCGGCCACGAGGCTCGCCGCCAGGCTCAGGCCGATCGCGGCGAACAACATCGTGCCGTCGATGCTCGCCAGCGCGGCGTAATCGGTGGGTTGCTGGCGCACCGCCCACAGACCGAGCAGGGCCAGGGCGATGCCCAGGGTGCCGCCGGCCAGACCGATCACGCCGGCTTCCACCAGATACTGATGGAAGATCGTCCGGCGGGTGGCGCCCAGCGCGCGGCGCACGCCGATCTCGGCGGAACGGCGCAGGAACTTCGCCAGCAGCAGACCGATGGTGTTGAGCAGGCACACGAACAGGAAGCCGAACGCCAGCCAGCTCTGCAGGCGCACATCCGCGGGCACGACGCCGTTGACGTCCAGCCAGGCCATCACGTCGTCGAGACGGACGTTGTTCGGGCGCTCGAACCGGCCGGCGGCGCGCTGCTGGTTGGAATAATTCTCGAGATAGGCGCGATAGGCCGCGGCCTTCGCGGGCGTGTCGAGTTCCACCCAGTACTGCAGCCAGGAACAGCGCGCGTTGATGCCGTAATTGCCTTCCTTGTCGTCGTTGTCCGGGTCGCTGCTGGTGCCCCAGCAGTTCATGTTGCCGCTGGGCGACATCTCGACGTCGCGCGACGTCCAGAACGGCACGAACAGCTGTTCGTCGCTGCCGAACTGGCTCTGCGAGGTGTCGTAGAACCGCGGCGTCGGCTTCCACGCGCCCAGCACGCCGATCACCTTGAAGCTGTGCTCTTCCAGGCGCAGGGTCTTGCCGATCGCGGCGGCGTCGCCGAAGAGCTTTTCCTTCAGTTCCTTCGAGATCACCACCACCCGCGCGCGCGCCTTGTCTTCCGCCGCGGTCCAGGCGCGGCCTTCGGCGAGCGGCACGTCGAACATCGGGAAGAAATCCGCGGTGGTGAAGCGCGAGCTGACGTAGAACGGATCCAGGCCGGCCTTGTCCGGGACCAGCGCGACGTTGCCCGCGCTCATGATCGCCTGGCGGTCGCCCTTCGCGTCGCGCAGCAGTGCTTCGGCGTCGTAGCGCGACATCTGCCATTCGGGCTCGTCGCCGGGGGTGAAGCCGGTCTTGCCGCGCGGGTCGATGCGCGGATAGAAAAGCTTGTCGCTCTTCTGCGGAATCGGATCGCCCGACAGCACATGGAACACGGTCAGCGTGGTCATGCTGGCGCCGATGCCGAGCGCGATCGCCAGCACCATCAGCGCGGTCAGCGCGCGGTTGCGCCTGAAACTGCGGAAGGCGAGATTGAGGTAATAGCCGAACATGGCGGGCTCCGGAAGTCGGTCTCGGGATGCGCGTTCGCGCGGGCGGTCAGGCGTCGGACTGCGCGACGCCGGCGGTCGCCGGACGCGCGCTCACCAGCGCCGGTTCGGAACGCAGGTCGGTGACCATGCCGTCGACGATGTGCACGTTGCGCTGCGCGCGCGCGGCCAGTTCGGGATCGTGGGTGACCATGATGATCGTGGTGCCCTGGCTGTTGATCTCTTCCAGCAGCTCCATGACGCTGCGCGCCATCTGCGAATCGAGATTGCCGGTGGGTTCGTCGGCCAGCAGCAGGCGCGGGCTGCCGGCGAGGGCGCGGGCGATCGCGGCGCGCTGCTGCTGGCCGCCGGACAGTTCCGACGGATAGTGGCGCATGCGCGAGCCCAGACCGACCCGGGTCAGGGCTTCCTCGATGCGCTGCCGGCGTTCCGCCGACGACATGCCGCGATAGCGCAGCGGCGCGTCGACGTTGTCGAACAGGTTCAGGTCCGGAATCAGGTTGAAGCTCTGGAAGATGAAGCCGATCTTGCGGTTCCGCAGCTTCGAGCGCGCGTCGTCGCCGAGTCTGCTCACGTCCTCGCCGTCGAGCAGGTAGCTGCCGCCGGTGAATTCTTCCAGCAGCCCCGCGATGTTGAGGAACGTGGTCTTGCCCGAACCCGACGGCCCGGTGACCGCGACGAATTCGCCGTCGCGGACGTGCAGGTCGAGCGATCGCAGCGCGTGGGTTTCGACCAGTTCGGTGCGATAGACCTTGGTGACGCCTTGCATGTGCAGCATGGGAGACTCCGGAGTGTCGTGGGCGCGGCGTCGGCCGCGATGTTCGTTGTGGGCGATGGCGCCAGTGAGCGGGAACGCGCCTCAGCCGCCGATGCGGAAATGCGACGGCAGCGGCGATGCGGGCAGGAAACCCGCGTCGCGTCGCGGCCGGTGCGGCGCGTCGTCGTTGGCCGGAGGCGCGAAATCGAAGGTGTGCAGCGGCGGCAGCGGCAGGCGCACCGCGGCGGCCAGTTCGTCGGCGTTCCAGTGCGGCGGGAAGGGGAAATCGTCGGGGGCGATGTGCATGATCATTCTCCGGAGATGCGGATGCGTTCGGCGTCGCCGAACTGGTCGCTGCCGGAGACCACGATGCGGTCGCCGGCGTTCGCGCCATCGAGGATCTCGACGGCGCCGAGGCTGCTGACGCCGGTGCGGATCCGGCGCTTGACGGCGATGTTGCCGTCCATCACGTAGGCGGACTGCCCGCCGCCCTGTTCCAGGAACGGACCGCGCTCGACGTTGAGCACGTCGCGCCGCGTATCCATCACGATCCGCGCGCTGAGCCGCTGGTTCTGGCGCAGGCCCGGCGGCTGCGTGTCCTTGAAGCGCAGGCGCGCGGCCACTTCGCCGTTCACCACTTCCGGCGACACCGCCGAGATCGCGGCCGCGAAGGTGCCGCCGCCGGCACCGGTGTTGGCGACGATCTCGGCCGGAATGCCGATGCCCAGATCGCGGGCGAAGCTTTCCGGCACCTTGATCTCGACCTCGAACACCGACAGGTCCACCAGGCTCAGCACGGGGGCGTTGGCGGCGACGTTGGCGCGCTGCGCGATCATCAGCTGGCCGATCTGGCCGTCGAACGGCGCGCGCAGGGTCAGCGCGTCGACCTGCCGCTGCAGTTCGGCGACCACCGCGCGCTGGCGATCGGCCTGCAGCCGCTTGTTGCGGCTGTCGATGCCGGCGCCGCGTCCCTGCAGGGTGAATTCCTGCTGCGCGGCCGCGAGCGCGAGCTCGGCCTTCTTCAACTGGTCCTGCGCGCGGGCCACGTCCACCTGGGCGACGGCGCCGCCTTCGTAGGCGCGACGGTTGCGCTCCAGGTCGCGCACCGCGGCAGTGCGGTCGACCGTGGCCTGATCCAGCAGCTTGCGCGCGTTGGCGCGGGTCAGCTCGCCGTCGAGTTCGGCGCGCGCGGCCTCGGCTTCCAGGCTGGCGAGGGTCGCTTCTTCCTGCGCCAGCCGGCTGCGCAATTCGGGGCTGTCGATCTCGGCCAGCGCCTGATCCTTCTTCACCACGTCGCCGGCGACGACCTGCAGGGTCACGGTGCCGGCGGCGATGGTGTAGAGGGTCGGACTGTTCGCGGAGATCACCCGGCCTTCCGCCGACAGGTCGCGCACCAGATCGCCGCGCCGGACTTCGGCGATGCGCAGGCGCTTGGCGTCGACCGAGCGGCCGCCCGCGTTCCAGGCGGAGAGGGTGGCGACGATGGCGCCGCCGAGGCCGAGCGCGAGTGCGCCGGCCACCAGCCAGCGGCGGCGTTTCGCGGTCGCGGCCGGCGTGGCGAGGGTGCGGTCCTGTGCGGAGGTGTCGCGAATGCTCATGGGGCGGACGGTGATGGGGGTTGCCCATGGTCCATGCAAGCTGCGTGCCAATCGCAACGGATTGTTTTCGTTGGAATTTGTAGCGGTAAAAAGATGTCCGCGCGCTGTCCGGACGTGTCCGCGCGGACGCTCCGGCCGGGTTTCGCCGTTACACTAGCGAACCCCTGCCGCACCCCCGGAACCGCGCGTTCCGCGGCTCCGAACAGACCCAACGAGGACTCCCAACGTATGTGCGGCATTGTCGGCGCGATCGCGGATCGCGATGTGGTACCGGTACTGGTCGAAGGCCTGAAGCGGCTCGAATATCGCGGTTACGACTCGGCTGGCATCGCGATCGTGGATGCGAACGCTGTCGACCGGAATGACGCCGACGACACGCACGACGTGCGTCGCGTGCGCCGCACCGGTCGCGTCGCCGAGATGGAAAGCGCCGCCGCCAGCGAAGGCTTCTCCGCCGGCCTCGGCATCGGCCACACCCGCTGGGCCACCCACGGCGGCGTCACCGAAGGCAACGCCCATCCGCACATCAGTCACGGCGTCGCGCTGGTGCACAACGGCATCATCGAGAACCACGAGCAGCAGCGCGAACGCCTGCGTGCGCTCGGTTACGTGTTCGAGTCGCAGACCGACACCGAAGTCATCGCCCACCTGATCCACCACTACCTCACCCGGGGCGACGACCTGCTGCGCGCGCTGCAGCGCGTGGTCAAGGAACTGGAGGGCGCCTACGCGCTGGCGGTGATCAGCCGCAAGGAACCGGAGCGCATGGTCTGCGCGCGCATGGGCTGCCCGCTGCTGATCGGCCTCGGCGAGGGCGAGAATTTCATCGCTTCCGACGTGTCGGCCATCATCCAGGCGACCCGCAGGGTCATCTTCCTCGAAGAAGGCGATACCGCCGACGTCACCCGCACCGGCGTGCGCGTGTTCGACGGCCACGATGCCGAAGTGCAGCGCGACGTGCACGTCTCCGACGTGTCGCTGGCCTCGCTGGAACTCGGCCCGTACCGCCATTTCATGCAGAAGGAGATCCACGAGCAGCCGCGCGCGATCGCCGACACCATCGAGGCGATCGTCGACAGCGGCGGTTTCACGCCGGAACTGTTCGGCAAGGATGCGGATGCGCTGCTGCGCGACATCGACGGCCTGCAGATCCTCGCCTGCGGCACCAGCTATTACGCCGGGCTCACCGCGCGCTACTGGTTCGAGGCCATCACCGGGCTGCCGTGCACGGTCGAGATCGCCAGCGAATACCGCTATCGCAAGGTCGTCGCCAATCCGCGCCAGCTGGTGGTGACGATCTCGCAGTCCGGCGAAACCCTGGACACGATGGAAGCGCTGAAGTACGCGAAGTCGCTCGGCCACGACAAGACCCTGTCGATCTGCAACGTGCCCGAAAGCGCGATTCCGCGCGCCAGCCGGCTGGTGTTCTACACCCGCGCCGGCGCCGAGATCGGCGTCGCGTCGACCAAGGCCTTCACCACCCAGCTGGTCGCGCTGTTCGCGTTGACCGCCACGATCGCGAAGGTGCAGGGACGACTGTCGGCGGAACAGGAAGCCGAACTGCTCGACGCCCTGCGTCATCTGCCCGGCAGCGTGCAGCACGCGCTGAATCTCGAGCCGCAGATCGCGGTGTGGTCGGAGCGCTTCGCGCCGAAGCAGCATGCGCTGTTCCTCGGCCGCGGCATCCACTATCCCATTGCCCTTGAAGGTGCATTGAAGCTCAAGGAAATCTCCTACATCCATGCCGAAGCCTATCCGGCCGGCGAGCTGAAGCACGGCCCGCTGGCGCTGGTGGACGCGGCGATGCCGGTGGTGGTGATCGCGCCGAACGACAGCCTGCTGGAGAAGGTGAAGTCCAACATCCAGGAAGTGCGCGCGCGCGGCGGCGAGATGTACGTCTTCACCGACGCCGACAGCCACTTCAGCGAATCCGAGGGCGTGCACGTGATCCGCACCCCGCGCCACGTCGGCGTGCTGTCGCCGATCGTGCACGCGATCCCGGTGCAGTTGCTGGCGTATCACGCCGCGCTGGCCCGCGGCACCGACGTGGACAAACCGCGCAACCTCGCGAAGTCGGTGACGGTGGAGTAACGCCGCGCCGGCCTCGATGGCCGCGCACGCGTCGCCGGTTCACTCGCTGCCCGGCTTCGCCTTCAGTCTTCGATACAGGGTCCGCTCGCTGATGCCCAGCTGCACGGCGAGCGCCTTGCGGCTGCCGTGGTGGGCGGCCAGCGCCGCCTGCAGCAGTTCGGACTCGACGAGTTTCAACGGCCGCGTCGGCGCGGCGGGGGGCTGGATGTCCGGCGCATCGTTGCGGGGCCCCGGCGATGCGGGCAACCGCAGCCCATCGAGCGCGAATGCGATGTGTTCCGCGGTGAGTCGCGTGCCGTCGGCCATGATCGAGGCGCGTTCCAGCACGTTGCGCAACTCGCGCACGTTGCCGGGAAAGTCGTACTGCCGCAGTCGATCGAGCGCCGCGGGCGCGAGGGTCAGATCGCGTCGTCCCGGCAGCCGTCGCAGCAGGGTTTTCGCCAGCGGTTCCAGGTCTTCCATGCGCTCGCGCAGAGGCGGGATGCGGATCGGGAACGTGCTCAGTCGATAGAACAGATCCTGGCGGAAGGTCCCGGCGGCCACCATCGCGCGGAGATCGCGGTGCGTGGCCGAGACGATGCGCAGGTCGGTGTGCCGCAGCTCGGTGCTGCCGACGCGGCGATAACACCCGGTTTCGAGCAGTCGCAGCAGCTTGACCTGCATCGACAGCGGAATGTCGCCGACTTCGTCCAGGAACAGGGTTCCACCGTTCGCGGATTCGACCAGCCCCTTGCGCACCGAGGTCGCGCCGGTGAACGCGCCTTTTTCGTGTCCGAACAGTTCGCTTTCGAACAGGCTCTCCGCGAAGCTGCTGCATTCCACCACCACGAACGGCCGCGCCCGCCGCGCGCCGATGTCGTGCAGCGCCAGCGCCACGAGTTCCTTGCCCGCGCCCGATTCGCCCAGCAGCAGCACGCTCGCTTCGGTTTCGCCCACCCGCGACACCAGTTCCAGCATCGCGCGGAACGCGGGTGCGCGGCCGACCAGGCTGTGGTCGGGGCCGCCCGGCGTCGCGATCTGCAGCGGCTCCATCTTCTCGATGAAGTGGGTCGCTTCGCCGTCGGCGCCGCGTACCGGCGTCAGTTCGACGTTGACGTACTCCTGCCCGCCGCCGACATGGTGGAGATGCACGACGCGCTCGCGCTGTCCGCTGAGCCGGGCCGCGGCCAGCGGACAGGATTCGCCGGCCTGGTCGCAGGGCACGTGCGAGCGATGCGAGACGAAATGGCAGGTCTGTCCGATCGCGGGCGCGTCCGCGGCGTAACGCGCGCGATAGGCGGTGTTGGCGGCGACGATCCGATAGTGCCGGTCGAACAGGATGTGCGGCTCCGGCAGGCCATCGAGATAGGCCACCAGCAGGGCGATGTCGGGATGCTTCGAGGTGCGGTCTCGGGTCATGGCGCTGGCCTGCGGGCGATCGGCAGAAGCATGACAGAGTGGCAGTTGTTTCTGCCATCCGTGCCGGAAGTGGCGTCATTTTCAGCGCCGCGTGCCCGCAAGTCACTGATTTCGTGCGAATCCGCATCGGCCGAAACATGGCACGGAATCTGCGGATACCGGGACGAAATGACCAATTCCGCCGATCGCAACGTCCGTCCCATGATGGCCGCCGCACCGTTCCCGGGCGCCGCATCGCAGAACGCCATGACCGCCAGCCACCTCCGCCGCCATCTGTATCTGATCGTCGCCGTGAAGCTCGCGCTGCTCGGCGCGATCTGGTGGTGCTTCGTCAGGGACGCCCGCGTGCCGGTCGATCCGGACGGCACCGCCACTCACCTGCTGACGCAACCCCGGGAGCCATCGAAGTGATTTCCGAACAACTGGTCGATCTGTCGCGGCTGCAGTTCGCCGTGACCGCCATGTACCACTTCCTCTTCGTGCCCCTGACCCTGGGCATGGTCTGGTTGCTGGTGATCATGGAAAGCGTGTACGTGATGACCGGCAAGGTCGTCTGGAAGGACATGACCCGGTTCTGGGGCAAGCTCTTCGGCATCAACTTCGCGCTCGGTGTGACGACCGGCATCACCCTCGAATTCCAGTTCGGCACCAACTGGGCGTACTACTCGCATTACGTCGGCGACATCTTCGGCGCGCCGCTCGCCATCGAAGGACTGATGGCCTTCTTCTTGGAATCGACCTTCATCGGCCTGTTCTTCTTCGGCTGGGATCGCCTGAGCCGGCCGCAGCACCTGCTGGTGACGTTGCTGATGGCCATCGGCACCAATCTGTCCGCGCTGTGGATCCTGATCGCCAACGGCTGGATGCAGAATCCGGTCGGCGCGGAATTCAGCTACGAAACCATGCGCATGGAAATGACCGATTTCTGGGCGGTGGTGTTCAATCCCGATGCGCAGGCGAAGTTCGTGCACACCGTGTCGGCCGGTTATGTGACCGGCGCGATGTTCGTGCTCTCGATTTCCGCGTACTACCTGCTGCGCGGCCGCAACGTCGAATTCGCGAGGCGCAGCTTCCGGGTCGCGGCCGCGTTCGGACTGGCGTCGGTGCTGTCGGTGATCGTGCTCGGCGACGAGTCCGGTTACACCGTCGGCGAAGCGCAGCAGACCAAGATGGCGGCGATGGAAGCGATGTGGGAGACGCAGCCGGCACCCGCAGGCCTGGCGCTGGTCGCGGACATCAATGAAGAGGCGCAGCGCAACGACTGGGAAATCCAGATCCCGTGGGTGCTGGGCCTGATCGGCACGCGTTCGGCGAGCGAAGCGATTCCGGGCATCCACGAGATCAAGGCCAAAAACCGCGAACGCATCCTCAACGGCATCCGGGCGGTGACCGCGCTGGAGACGCTGCGCAGGCATCGCGACGATGCCGCCGCGAAAGTCGCGTTCGATCGCTACAAGGCCGATCTCGGCTTCGGTCTTCTGCTCAAAAAA
Organism: Lysobacter sp.; assembly: GCA_011526085.1. Lineage (GTDB taxonomy): Bacteria > Pseudomonadota > Gammaproteobacteria > Xanthomonadales > Xanthomonadaceae > Lysobacter_I > Lysobacter_I hankyongensis. The sequence goes on from WYBC01000038.1 coordinate 308,158, forward strand.
TACGTCGTCGACGTGCGCCAGGCCACGCCCGGGATGATCCAGCGCGCGGTCGACGACACCATTCCGCGGGTCACGCCGATGTTCTGGGCGTTCCGGTTGATGGTCGGCGCCGGGTTCGCGATGCTTGTCCTGTTCGCGATGGCGTTCTGGCAGACCGTGCGCGGCCGCTGCGACGGCAAGCGCTGGCTGCTGCACTGGGCGGTCTGGATGTTGCCGGTGCCGTGGATCGCGAGCGAACTGGGCTGGTTCGTCGCCGAATACGGCCGCCAGCCGTGGACGATCTACGGCGTGCTGCCGACGCATCTGTCGGTGTCGACGCTGACCGTCGGCAACCTCTACGGCTCGCTCGCCGGCTTCATCGGCTTCTACACATTGCTGCTGGTGGTCGAGGTCTACCTGATGGTCAGGTTCGCGCGTCAGGGGCCGGGCAGTCTCGGTACCGGTCGTTACGACCGCGAAGTCGATCACGCCGCCGTCCACGTCGCCTCCCGGGCCTGAGGAGAGATTCCGATGTTGCTGGACTATCCAACCCTGAAATTGATCTGGTGGCTGCTCGTGGGCGTGCTGCTGGTGGGCTTCGCCATCATGGACGGCCACGACATGGGCGTCGGCACGCTGCTGCCCTTCGTCGGCAGGAATGACGAGGAGCGTCGCGTGGTGATCAACACCGTCGGCCCGCACTGGGACGGCAACCAGGTGTGGTTCATCACCGGCGGCGGCGCGATCTTCGCGGCCTGGCCGCTGGTCTACGCCACTGCGTTCAGCGGGTTCTACTGGGCGATGCTGGCGGTGCTGTGGGCGCTGTTCTTCCGCCCGGTGGGCTTCGATTACCGCAGCAAGATCCACAACGCCACCTGGCGCAGCACCTGGGACTGGGGGCTGTTCGTCGGCGGCGCGGTGCCGCCGCTGATCTTCGGCGTGGCGTTCGGCAACCTGTTCCAGGGCGTGCCGTTCCATTTCGACGATTCGCTGGTCTCGACCTACACCGGCAGCTTCTGGGCCTTGCTCAACCCGTTCGCGCTGCTGGTCGGCGTGGTGTCGAGCGCGATGATCACGATGCACGGCGGCATGTATCTGGCGCATCGCACCGAAGGCGACGTGCAGCGTCGCGCCATCCGCGGTGCGACGCTGGCGGCGGTGGCGATGGTGGTCGCGTTCGCCGCGGCGGGCCTGTGCCTGCGCTACGGCGGCATCGACGGTTACGCGATCGCGTCGATGCCTGCCACCGATGCGCTGCCGGATCCGCTGGCGAAGACGGTGGTGCGCAGCGCGGATGCGTGGTGGGCGAACTACGCGCGCGTTCCAGCAATCTGGCTGCTGCCGATCCTCGGTTTCGCGGGTGCATTGCTGGCGGTGTGGCAGGTGCGCGCAGGCCGCACGCTCACCGCCTTCGTGCTGTCGTCGCTGTCGATCGTCGGCGTGATCGGCACCGCGGGCGCTTCGCTGTTCCCCTTCGTGATGCCTTCGTCCACGCATCCGGGCGCCAGCCTGACGGTGTGGGACAGCGTGTCCAGCCATCTGACGCTGACGCTGATGTTCTGGGCGACCGTGCTGTTCATGCCGATCATCGTCGCGTACACCAGTTGGGCGTACCGGGTGATGCGCGGCAAGGTCACGGTGGAACAGATCCGCGCCAACGAACACTCGGCGTACTGAGGCCCGCATGGTCACCATCGCATGCACCACGCAGAACCGCCGGCACATCACCGCACATGCCGGCCGTTGCCGTCACTTCCTGGTCAAGCACGTGAATGCGGGCGTCATCAGCGACTGGGAAGGCCGCAGCCTGGGCAAGGACGAAACGCTCTGCACCCGGGGCGATGCCTTGCCGCCTGCATTGCAGGACATCGACATCCTCGTCACCGCCGGCGCGGGGCCGGGCCTGCGCTCCAGACTGGCGCGGCACGGCGTGCAGGTGATCATCACCGACATCCTGCTTCCGGACCAGGCGCTCGCCGCATGGATGGCCGGCGCGCTGCGCGCCACGCCCGTGGAACCCGTCGCCCCCGCGGCGACGGTCCCGCATTGCACCGAAGCGCACGCATGCGGTTGCCACGGCGGCAGGCATTCACACTGATCGGAGACACGAAACATGTGGTACTTCAGCTGGATTCTGGGCGTCGGATTCGCAGTGCTGCTGTCGATCCTCAATGCGATGTGGGGCGAGAACGAAGAAAACCGCCGGCACTCGGAGGCCCATGATGACGATGTCCCCTGAGCCCCGGGCCGCGACGACGCCCGCTGCCGCGCTGCACGTGCCGGCGCTGTTCGTCGGCATCGCGATAATGGTCGTCGGCACCGCTTTTCCGTTCGTGATGTCGGATGCCGGCGGCCGCGCCGACCATGGCCTGGCGATGGCGCTGTTGTGGGCGATGGCGGCCGGGTTCGTTCGCGGCGTGGGATTCATTCCGCGTCATCGGATCTGGCGCTGGCTGTTCTCCGCCTGGGCCTGCGTCGCCGCGCTGAGCCTGTTCGCCGCGCTGCGCTGGGCCGGGTGAATCCGGCGTCTTTCCTGTCGTCGCCACACCCTCGTCGTCACGCCCGGTCTCGCGCGCCCTTCGCCTTCACGCACTGTCAACACGGATGCCTCACATGCGCACACCTCTTCTGCCTCCTCTCGTTCTGGTCTGTCTCGTAACGGCCGCATTCGCCGCCGCGACGACGCCCGCCCAGCCTTCCGAACTGCCCACCGCCGAGACTGCGCGGGCGATCAAGCGCGCGGAGGCGGCGACCGCCGATCTCGGGCGCAGCCTGCGCAAAGCGCTGATGGCCGAGATGGCGGCCGGCGGCCCGGTCGGCGCGATCGATTTCTGTCACGACAAGGCGCCCGGCATCGCCGATGCGGTGGCGGCGCGACACGGCGTGAAGATCGGGCGCGTCGGCGTGCGCGTGCGCAATCCCGCCAATGCCGCAGGCGACTGGCAGGGCGCCATGCTGGAGGATTTCTCGCGGCGCGCCGCCGCGGGAGAGGCACCGCAGGCGCTGCAGCAGTCGCGGACCGATACCCGGACGAACGTCCTGCGCCATGCCCGCGGCATCCGCACCGAACCCGCATGCCTGCTGTGCCATGGTCCCGCGGTCGCGGCGCCGGTGCAGTCGGCGATTCGCGCGCGCTATCCGCAGGATGCGGCCACGGGTTTCGAGGAAGGTTCGCTGCGCGGTGCCTTCTGGGTGGAAGTGCCGATGTCGCCGACGGCGTCGGCGGCTGCGACGGCAACGCCAGCGACTGCACCACCCGTGACGGCAGCGCCTGTCGATCACCGCGTCGCCATCGCGCTGTCGCCGGCGCATGCCGCGGCGCTCCGCGAGGAAATGCGCGGACAACTGATGACCTTGCAGGGCATCATCGGCGGTCTGGCGACACGGGACTGGAAGGCCGTCGAAACGCTGGCGGATGCGCGGGGCCCCGGCACGGGCGGCGGTCGCGGCCAAGGCTTCCGGGCGCAGTTGCCTGCCGCATGGTTCGACGTCGCCCGTCCGATGCACATGGAATACGCGGCGATCGCCGAAGAGGCCCGCAACGGCAAGCGCGTCGATGCGGCGCTGCAGACGCTCGAAGCCGTGGTCGCGCAATGCACGGCCTGCCATGCGACGTATCGCATCGAGGAGCGTACGAACGCGCCGTGACGCGATCCGTCCGCGGAGGCGTGCGCTCCGCGTGGATCCGATAACGGCCAGGCACGCGCCCGCCGATGCGGAACTGCGGACTATACTGCCGCCTTCCTCGGGCGCGGCCCGCCTTCGCCATCGCAATGGCGACCGTCTCGCGTACCGGCCTCCATCTCGTCGTCACTTCGTTGAATTCCCATGCCGCAACGCGCCTGGACCGCTTCCGCCATCCGCCGGATCGAGGCCGACTACAACCGGTCGGCTGATACCCACCTGATCCCGCTGCCGTTGCCCGGTTTCCCGGGCATCGACGTGTATCTCAAGGACGAATCCAGCCATCCCACCGGCAGTCTGAAACATCGTCTGGCGCGGTCGCTGTTCCTGTATGCGCTGGCCAACGGCTGGCTGCGCGCGGGCGCGCCGGTGATCGAGGCGTCGAGCGGTTCGACCGCGGTCTCGGAAGCGTATTTCGCGCGCCTGCTCGGCTTGCCGTTCATCGCGGTGATGCCGGCCTGCACCTCGCCGGACAAGATCCGCGCGATCGAATTCCACGGCGGCCGCTGTCATCTCGTCGACGATCCCGCGTCGATCAACGACGAATCCGAGCGGCTCGCGCGCGAGACCGGCGGTCATTTCCTCGACCAGTTCACCTACGCCGAGCGCGCCACCGACTGGCGCGCGAACAACAACATCGCCGAATCGATCTTCGTGCAGATGGCGCAGGAACCGCATCCGGTGCCGGCATGGATCGTGTGCAGTCCCGGCACCGGCGGCACCGGCGCGACTTTGGGGCGCTACGTACGCTATCGCCGCCACGACACCCGCGTGCTTTGCGCCGACCCCGAGCATTCGGTGTTCTACGATCATTTCGCCGGCGCCCTGCGCGGACATCCACGGCACGACCTCACGCATCCCTGCGGCTCGGGCATCGAAGGCATCGGCCGGCCGAAGGTCGAACGCAGTTTCATCGCCGCCTGCATCGACGCGATGGTGAAGGTGCCGGATGCCCTCAGCCTCGCGGCGATGCGCCACGTCAGCGACGCCCTCGACCGCCGCGTCGGCGGTTCCACCGGCACCAATGTCGTCGGCGTGCTCGCCGCCGCCGAACGCATGCGCCGCGAAGGCCGCACCGGCTCCATCGTCAGCATCCTCTGCGACGGCGGCGAACGTTATTCGCACAGCTACTACAACCCGGCCTGGTACGTGGAGCAGGGCATCGACACGCTCGGATCCGACGCGATCATCGCCCGCGCGGTCTCCGGCGATGCGGGGCCGGCACTCGATGTGCGGTGGCTGGAGCGGGCGCCGGAATCCTGCTGACATCCCCTGACGGGAATCCGTCGGCCGCCGCCGTGCGGCGGCGTCCCGCGGTGCGGCGATGCGCGACAATGGCCGCATGTCGCCCGCGCCGCGCAAGATCATCCACATCGACATGGACGCGTTCTACGCGTCGGTGGAGCAGCGCGACGATCCGTCGCTGCGCGGGCGGCCGGTGGTGGTGGCGTGGCGCGGGGCGCGATCGGTGGTGTGCGCGGCGTCGTACGAGGCGCGCAGGTTTGGCGTGCGTTCGGCGATGCCGGCGGTGCGCGCGGAGCGGTTGTGCCCGGAGGCGGTGTTCGTGCCGCCGGATTTCGCGCGCTACAAGGCGGTGTCGCGGCAGGTGCGCGGGATCTTCGCCCGCCACACCGATCTGATCGAGCCGCTGTCGCTCGATGAAGCCTATCTGGATGTGACCACGCCGAAGGTCGCGCTGCCCAGCGCGACCGCGATCGCGGAGATCATCCGCGCGCAGATCCGCGAAGAGACGCAGCTGACCGCGTCGGCCGGCATCGCGCCGAACAAGTTCCTCGCCAAGATCGCATCGGACTGGAACAAGCCCGACGGGCAATTCGTGATCCGCCCGCAGCACGCGTTCGATTTCCTCACGCCGCTGCCGGTGGGCCGCATCCCCGGCGTCGGCAAAGTGATGCAGGAGAAACTCGCGGCGCTGGGCGTCGGCACGGTCGGCGAACTGCGCATGCTCGGCGCCGAGCGGCTGCAGCGCGAATTCGGCAGTTTCGGTCTACGTCTCCACGCCCGCGCGCAGGGCATCGACGAGCGTCCGGTCGAACCCGATCAGCCGGTGCAGTCGATCTCGTCCGAGGACACGTTCGAGCGCGACGTGCCGATCGATGAGATCGAACCGACGATCCTCCGCCTCGCCGGAAAAACCTGGGAGGCGTCGCGGAAAACCGAGCGCGTGGGCCGCACCGTGGTGTTGAAGCTCAAGACCGCGCAGTTCCGCATCCTCACCCGCAGCCACACGCCGGAAACGCCGCCGGCGTCGCTGCAACAGTTCACGGACATCGCGCTCGCGCTGCGCGACCGCGTCGATCTGCCGGCGCGCACGCGTTATCGGCTGGTCGGCGTGGGCCTCGGCGGGTTTCGGGACCGGGATGTGCTGCCGCCGCAGCCGGCGTTGTTCGATCCCTGAAGCGGGTCAGGTCTTTTTCGGCGCCGTGCGCGCCTTCGCCGGTTGTTTCTTCGCCGGCGTTTTCGCCGCCGGCACCCACGCCTGCGTCGCGGCCACGGCCTTCGCGGCGTCGATGCGGCCGTGGCCGTAGCGGTTCGAATGTCCGTTCGCCTTGTACGCCGAGGCCGGCCCGATCTTCTTCGCGGTCGAGGTCAGCACCGCGCGCACGTCGTCGGGCGTCATCGCCGGCTTCAGCGACAGCAGCAGGCCGCAGAGACCGGCGACCAGCGCGGTCGACGAAGAGGTGCCGCTGAAGTTGTTGCAGAACAATCCGTCGGCGCCGCCCCTGGCGTCGTCGCCGGGGTTGTAGCCGCGTCCGGGGATGGACACGTCGGTGGTGAAGATCGCGCGCTTGCCGCCGTCGGAAGGTGCGACCACGCACAGTTCCGGCCCAGTGTTGGAATAGCGGGCCAGCGCGTCGGCGTCGGTGGAGGCGCCGACCGCGATCGCACTGTCGTCGGAGGCGGGATAGGCGACCCGCTTCTGCGCATGGTTGCCCGCCGCGCAGACCACGATGGTCCCGCGCCCGCCGCGGCCCTCCCGGCGCGCGTCGCGGAAGGCGGGCGCCAGCGCCCGTGCGAGGCGATCGGGCCCGGCCCACGCGCACGACAGGATGTCGGCGCCGGCAGCGAGCGCGGCGTAACGGATCGCGGCCGCGACATCGCTGTCGCGCGCCATGGCGTGCTCGCCGTGCGGATCGACGGCGCTGGGCAGCGCACGGAAGATCTTCACCGGCAGCAGGCGGCACTGCGGCGCGATGCCATAGGCCCGCGGCCCGGTCCCGGCGGCGACCCCTGCGCAGGCGGTGCCGTGGATGTCGTTCCAGAGCGTGTCGTTGTTGGCGTCGTCGAAGGCTTTCGGACGCGGATCGTAATGGCCGGCCGCCCGCGGCCCGAGGGTGAAGTCGCGGCCGCAGAGGTCGCGCTTGTCGCCACGCACCGGACGGTGGCGGATGTTCGGCGACAGCTCGGGATGGTCGATGTCGACGCCGTCGTCGAGGATCGCGATGGTGATGGCGTGCGTGCCGCGGGTCTGCGTCCACGCCTCGGCGGCGCCGATCAGCGTCAGATGCCACTGTGCGTCGGAAGGCCGGTCGGCGGCGGTCCGGCGCGCGCTGCGGGAAAACTGCGAGACGAAGTCCGGCGCCGCGAACACCAGCTGCGGATCCCGGTTCAATGCATCGGCGAAGGCGATCAGCGCGTCGCCGCGACAGCCGGGATCGCGCGGCGAGACGACGACCTGGGCGGCGCCGAGCCGGGCATTGTATTTCGGCAGCAGATCGTGCCGATCGAGGAAACGCCGGCGCGCGGCGAGATCCAGCGTCGGCACGAATTGCAGCAGGATGTCGTGATGCAGCACCTGCAGCAGGCCGCTGCTGCGTTCGCGATAGATCGCCACGCCGTCCATCGCGCTGCCGTCCAACGCCACGTTGTTCGTCGCGGCCGGAGGTGCCCCGGGAACGGTCCAGACGGCGCCGGCTTCGGCGACTGCGACGCTCTCCCACGCTTTTTCGCGCTCGCGCGGACCCGCCGCGCGCTGCGGCGCGGCTTCCGCTGCAGGGCAGGGCAGACGGAAAAAGATCCGGCGGACGTAGTCGGCGATCGCGGCCTCGCCCGTTTCGCGCAGTTCCTGCGCGCAGACCGGTTCGAGTGCGGCGGCCGTCGGCGTGGTCGACGGCGATTCGATCGTCCTGTCGATGGCTTCGATGGTCGCGACCGGCTGCCGCGTCGCCGCGGCAGCCGGTGTCGCGCTCCGCGTCGCGCCGCGCGCGACGGACGTCGCGGCGCCGCGTCGGGGTCCCTGTCGTTTCATGCGCTCGTCCCTGCGTGTCGATGCCGGGCGATGGTCCGGCGCGGGGTCATCCTCGCTGGTAGACGCTTTCCGCGTCCAGCCAGACATCGTCGACCGTCTTGTCCTTGGCGATCCTGTCGATCAGCGACGGCAGGAACGCCTCGGCCGCGTTTTCCGGCTTGAACAGCGCCTGCTTCTGCGTGAACTGTTCGCGGCGGACCAGTTTGAGATTGTGGTGGCGCGCGACATCCTGCAATTGCTCGCGCGTCGCCCCGTCTTCGAAGCGCAGCGACAGGTAACCGGTGGGATAGCTGTAGCCGCCGTCGGCGTCGCCCAGCGCGGGGATCACGCTGAACTTGTCGCCGAGTTCCTTGCTCAGGGCTTCCCAGGTCCGCCGCTGGTTCTTCGCATTGCCGGCCACGCGAACCACCCAGCCGCGCCGGCCGCCCTTGAGCGGCGCGGCGTCGAGCAGCCGCGCCTCTTCCTTCAGGCGCGACAGGCGCGCCATCGGGGAGGGGGCGGAAGCGGAAGCGGGCCTCACGACGAAGAGCGTCGATCGGTTCGCGGATGGACTGGTCGTGGGCATGAGGCGTGCGAAACGGAGGGAGCCTGCGTGTCCCGGCCCGTGGCCGGGGCGACCCTGGGCCGGAACGGGATCCGGGCAGGGGCCGGCGTGCGGCCCGCGGGATGGAATCGGTGACCTGTTTTATCACGCGGCGAGAATCGCCCACAAGCGCGATTCGGGCCGACTCCGGCGGCCGGCAGGGCCGCGGGTTGCCGGGGCCGGGCCCTCGTTCAGGTCGAGACGCCACCGGCGACCGGCGCATGGCCGATCGCCGGTGGCGCGCGGATCAGCGCGCCGGCGCGAACCGCAGCATCAGCGACCACTCGCGGCCGGGCTGGTTGTAGAACGCCGCGGTCTCGTAGGCCTTGTCGAAGACGTTGGCGACCCGCGCCTGCAGGGTCCAGTCGTCGGCGAAGCGGTATTCGCCGCGCACGTCCAGGGTGGCGAACCCGCCGAGGCGGCGGCTGTTGGCGACGTCGTCGTAGCGGTCGCCCTCGGCCACGCCGGTGAAGCCGAGGCGGAAGGTGCCGAAGCCTCGGTCCAGTTCCAGTCGTGCGGTCTCGCGGGCGCGACGCGGCAGGTCGTTGCCGTGGTTCAGGCCCGGCGCGCGGTTCTCGGAGTCCAGCCAGCTCGCGCTGCCGGCCACGGTCCAGCCGAAGACTTCGCTGTCCACCCGCAGCTCCGCGCCGCGCAGGCGCGCGCGCTCGATGTTGTTCGGCAGGAACAGCGAAGCGTCGTAGGCGATGAGATCGTCGACATCGGTGGCGAACGCGTCCAAACGCACACCGGTACGCTCTCCGCGCCAGGCGATGCCCGCTTCGACGGTCTTCGAGGATTCTGGGCGCAGCGACGGATTGCCGAAGAACGGGTAGTACAGCTCGTTGAAGGTTGGCGCCTTGAACGCGGTGCCGTAGCTCGCGGTGATCCGCCAGCGTTCGGCGAAGCTCAGGCCCCAGGCCGCGGTGCCGGTGGTTTCGCCGCCGAACTGGTCGTTGTCGTCGCGACGCAGCGCGAGCTGCACATCGTGGCCACCGAAGCGGCCCTGGTACTGCGCGAACGCGGCGCGGTTGCCGCGACGGGTCTCATCGTAGGGGGTGTCGCTGTCGATGCGGTCGCGCAGCCAGTCGAGGCCGAGCGTGAGCAACTGGCCTTCGGCGAGCGTCCAGTCGCCCTGCACCGAGGCGCTGTCGCGACGGCTGGCGAAATCGCCGTTGGCGGTGCTGCCGAGGAAGTTGTCGGACGCATCCTCGTTGCTGCCGACCGAGACCTTCAGGTCGAACGCTTCGCTGGCCTTCCAGCGCAGCTGCGCGCCGATCGCCTGCTGCACGATGTCGGAATTGTCGACGAAACTGCCGTCGTAGTCGTTGTGGCCGCTGACGTGCAGCGCGTTGCCCTGCAGTTCGACGGAATCGCCGATCTTCAGGCCGCCGCGCAGCGAGAAGGCATGCTGTTCGTAACCGTCGCGATCGGTCTGACCATCGACGAAACAGCCGGCGAAGACCGGAAAGCCCGCGCCGCGGCAGGCGTCGATGCCGTCGGTGCGCTGCAGGCCGGCGTCGATGCCGAACCAGCCACGTTCGCTGCCGCCGCCCACGCCCAGCCCACCCTCGCGACGGCCATGGCTGCCGGCGCCGAGGTGGAAACGGAAGGTGGCGTCGCCGCGGTCGCGGCGGGTGAAGATCTGGATCACGCCGCCGATGGCGTCGGAGCCGTAGAGGCTGGAGCGCGGACCGCGCACGATTTCGATGCGATCGATCAACGCGATCGGCAGGTCCTGGAACGAGGCCAGGCCCGACGTGGCCGAACCGATGCGCACACCGTCGACCAGCACCAGCACGTGATCGGACTCGGCGCCCCGTACGAACAGCGTGCTGAGCTTGCCCATGCCGCCCTGGTTGCTGAGATTGATGCCGGCGCGGCCGCGCAACAGTTCGCCGAGCGAACCGGCCTGGCTGCGCTGGATGGCGTCGCGATCGATCACCTCGACCGGGGCCAGGGCGGCGTCGGTGGTGACGGCGGTCCGGGTCGCGGTGACGACGATCTCGTCGAGCGCGTCGGCGTCGTCATCGGCCTGCGCGGCGGTGGAGAAGGACGCGGTGGTCGCGAGCGCAGTGGTCACGGCAAGCGCCAGCGGAAATTTTCGGAAAGACATTCGGGAACTCCATCGCGCGCACCCGCGCGGTGAGAAAGTGCGGAGGAGTCGCGAACGGAGGAAACAGGCAGCGAGCGGCCGGCGGGCATGCAGGGCATGGCGAACGACGTGATCGCCGCGACGCCCTCCGCATCGCAACCATGGACTTCCTGGCCGGTCTCCGGGCTCGTGCGCGAACGGTCGGAAACCATTCGGGCCAGCGCGCCTTCCCGCGGACGACGTCCACAGTGGCGGATGCGATGGCTTGACGCACTTACCGTTGCGGGGGCAGCGCCGGCCTTGCGTCGTGTCGAAAACGACGCGCACCGGCTTCCCGTTTCAACCCTGGGGCGAATGCCCGCGGGTCACCATGAAGCGCGCGCAGTGTACCCGATCCCGGGCGGACGGCCGGCATCGGGGCGCCGGCTCAGTCGCCGCTGTCGGGCTCGTCGAAGAGGCTGAACACCGGCGCCGCGTCTTCGCGGGCGTGGTGGGTGGTCGTCACCGGGGCGGCGGCGGGGCGGCCGCGCGGCGGCGGCAGCAGGGCGATGGCGGCGTCCGCGGCGACCAGCAGTTCGCTGCGGCGCTCGGCCGGGACTTCCTGCCAATGACAGCCCATCAGCGCGCCTTCCAGCGCGTACAGCAGATTGAGGCTGGGTTTGAACCCCGCGCGCTTGACGCGCATGAAGGCTTCGAGCGCGCCGATCGCACGCAGATCCTCTTCCGTGCGCAGTCCGACCTGGCGCAACCATGCCGCGCTTTTCGGACCGATGTTGCGGAGTTTCAGCGGAGCGCTCATGCGTTCGTGTCTTCGGTGAAGGGAGGGGGCAAGCCGTCCATCAGCCGTCCGCGCGCAGACTGCGCACGAACAACGCCGCGATGGCCTCGATACCCGCCTGATCATCAACGTCGAAACGGTCCGGGACCGGACTGTCCAGGTCGAGTACGCCGACCAGAGCGCCGTCGCGCACCAGCGGCACCACCAGTTCGGAACGCGACGCCGCGTCGCAGGCGATGTGCCCGGGGAAGGCATGGACGTCGGCGATGCGCTGGGTTGTGCGCGTGCGCGCCGCGGCACCGCAGACGCCCTTGTCCAGCGCGATCCGCACGCAGGCCGGCAGGCCCTGGAACGGACCGACCACCAGTTCGGTGCCATCGAAGAAATAGAACCCGGCCCAGTTGAGTTCCGGCAGTGCGCGGTACACCAGCGCCGACAGATTCGCGGCATTTGCGATGCGATCGTGCTCGCCCGCGAGCAGGGCTTCGGCCTGGGCCGCGAGCTGGGCGTACTGTTCCGGCTTGCTGCCGGTAAGCGGAATGGCGGCGAAACTCATGCGGCCAGTGTAGCAGCGCCGCCGCCCGGCATTACCATGCCGCCTCCCGTTCCCGGAGCCCGACGATGTCCCCGCCCGCACGCAGCCTCTACGTCACCGGCACCGATACCGGCGTCGGCAAGACCGTCGCCGCGACCGCCCTGGTGCACCGGTTGCGCATGGCCGGTCTGCGCGCGGTCGGCATGAAACCGGTCGCCAGCGGTTGCGACCCCACGCCGGAAGGCTTGCGCAACGAGGACGCGCTGGCGCTGCAGGCCGCCAGCGATCCCTCGCCGGCCTACGACGACGTGAACCCGTACGCGCTGGCGCTCGCGACGGCGCCGCAGCTGGCTGCACGCGCGATGGACGTGCGCGTGGATCTCGAACGACTGCACGATGCGCATCGACGGCTTGCGACGCAGGCCGATGCGGTGGTCGTCGAAGGCGTGGGCGGTTGGGCCGCACCGCTGGACGACGGGCTGGATCAGGTCGATCTGGTTCGCAGGTTCGAGCTGCCGGTCGTGATGGTGGTGGGCCTGCGCCTGGGCTGTCTCAATCACGCGCGCCTGACCGCGCGCGCGATCGAAGCCGATGGCGTGCGGTTGATCGGCTGGATCGGCAGCAGCGTCGATCCGGCATTCGCCGAGCGCGATGCCTACATCGGTCTGTTGAACGATGTGCTGCCGGCGCACTGCCTCGGCATATTGCCGCATGCGCCCGGCGCGGACGCGCGGGCGATGGCGCGGCATTTGGGATTGCCGCAGGGATTCTGATCGCGGTGTCGCAAAAAGAAAGGCGCGCCGAAGCGCGCCTTTCCGGATCGCATGCGCGAAGGGATCAGCCGTGTTGCGGCTGGGCCTCCGGCACTGGCGCATCGCCGGCCGCAGCGTGCGCGTTGTCGTGCGCATGGTCGCGGGCGAGATACAGATAGAACGCCGGCAGCACGAACAGCGTGAACGCGGTGCCGATGGTCATGCCCGAGGCGATCACCATGCCCATCGAGAAACGCGCGGCTGCGCCGGGGCCGCTGGCCATCAGCAGCGGGATCATCGCGAAGACCAATGCCGCGGTCGTCATCAACACCGGACGCAGTCGGATCGCCGTGGCTTCCTCGATCGCTTCGCGCTTGCCGAGGCCCTTTTCGATCTGCAGCTTGTTGGCGAACTCCACGATCAGGATGCCGTGCTTGGAGATCACGCCGACCAGCGTCACCAGACCGACCTGGGTGTAGATGTTGATGCTCATCCCGGGGAAGGCCTCGATGCCGCTGATGCCGAGGATGCCGCTGGCGATCGCCAGCACGTTCAACACCAGCAGCGCGCCGCAGATCGCCATCGGCACGGTGATCAGCATGATCAACGCGTCGCGGAAGCTCTCGAACTGCGCCGAGAGCACCAGGAAGATGATGATCAGCGCGAACAGCAGGGTCACCAGCATCGTCGTGCCTTCCTGCTTGAACTGCCGCGACTCGCCGGCGTAGTCGACGCTGTAGCCCTGCGGCAGGACTTCCTTCGCCGCCTGCTCCAGCACCGCCAGCGCCTCGCCCTTGCTCACGCCGGGACGCGGGGCGAAGATGATCGACACCGCGTTCAGCTGCTGGAAACGGTTCAACACCTGGGGTTGCGCGCTTTCCTTGAGGGTGACGATGGTGGACAGCGGGATCAGTTCGCCGGTGCGCGTGCGCGTGTAGTAATTGGTGAGCTGTTCCGCATTGAGCCGGTCGCTGCGCTGCACCTGGGCGATGACCCGGTACGAGCGGTTCTGCATCGCGAACCGGTTCGCGTAGCCGCCCGACAGCATCGCCGACATGTCCGCCGACAGCGTGCGCATGTCGATGCCGAGCGCCGCCGCCTTGTCGCGGTCGATCTGTACCTCGATCCGCGGCTTGTCGATCTTCAGATCCTTGTCGAGGAAGATGAAGCGCTTGCTCGCGTAGCCTTTGGCGAGGATCGCGTCGGACAATTCCTGCAACTGCTCCAGCGAGCCGATGCCGCCGATCACGAACTCGCCGCCGGTGCCGCCGCCGCCGGCGGTGGGCAACGCCGGGGGAATGAGCGCGAACACGTTGAGGCCGGTGACTTCGGAAATCTTCGGCTGCAGCGACTGTTCAAGCACCTGCTTGGTCGAACGGCTGCGCTCGCTCCATGGTTTGAGCACGAAGCCCGCGATGGCGGTATTGGAAGCGCCGCCGCCGCCGAAGCCGCCGTTGAACAGGAAGTAGTTCTCGACTTCAGGGACTTCCTTGGTGATCGCGTTCACTTCCTCGGTATAGCGTTCGACATAATCCAGCGTCGATGACGGATCCGCGACGCCGATGGAGAAGATGAAGCCCTGGTCTTCCTGCGGCGCCGGTTCCTTCGGCGACTGCATGTACAGGAAGATGCACGAAGCGAAGACGATGGCGCCGAACACGGCGATCACGTGCTTGGTATCGAGCGCGCCATGCAGCTTGCGCTGGTAGCCGTGGCGCAGCCAGTCGAAACGCGCGTCGAGCCAGCGTTCGAACCGGCCCTTGCCGCCCTCGTCGTGCGGCTTGAGCATCTTCGCGCTCATCATCGGCGACAGGGTCAGCGCGATCACGCCCGACAGCAGCACCGAGCCGGCCAGGGTGAACGCGAACTCGGTGAACAGCACGCCGGTGAGGCCTCCCTGGAAGCCGATCGGGAGGTACACGGCGACCAGGGTCGTGGTCATCGCCACCACCGGCCAGGCGAGTTCGCGCGCGCCGCGCAGCGCCGCTTCGTGGGGCTTCATGCCCTCCTCGATGTGGCGATGGATGTTCTCCAGCACGATGATGGCGTCGTCGACCACGATGCCGATGGCCAGCACCATCGCCAGCAGGGTCAGCAGGTTGATGGTGAAGCCCATGATCAGCATCAGGAACAGGGTGCCGACCAGCGACAGCGGCACGGTCACCGCGGGGATCAGCACGCTGCGGAACGAGCCCAGGAACAAATAGATCACCACGATCACGATGATCACCGCTTCGATGATCGTCGAGATCACTTCCTGGATGGCGTCCTGGATCGCCTCGGTGCTGTCGTAGGGAATCGTGCCGACCATGCCTTCGGGCAACTGCGGGATGATCTCCGCATCCCACACCTTGCGCACGGCGGTGATGACGTCCAGCGCGTTGGCGTCCGGCGAGACGTAGATGGCCATGAATGTCGCCGCTTGGCCATTGATCCGCACCGAGGTGCCGTAATTCTCCGACCCGAGGACCACGTCGGCCACATCGCCCAGGCGGACGATGGCGCCGTCCTGCTCGCGGATGACCAGTTCGCGGAATTCCTCCGCCGTGCGCAGGTCGGTGCGCGCGGTGAGGTCGATCGACACCATCTGGCCCTTGGTCGAACCCAGCGCGGACAGCACGTTGTTGTTGCGCAGCGCGGCGTCGACGTCGCTGGCGGTGACCTGCAGTGCGGTCATCCGGTCCGGCTTCAGCCACACCCGCATCGCGAACGAGCCGGCGCCGAGGATGTCGGCGCGCTGCACGCCGGGCACGGTGACCAGCTTGGGTTGGATCGCCCGGGTGAGATAGTCGGTGATCTGGTTGTTGTCCAGCCGTTCGCTGGCGAAGGACACGTACATCGCCGCGATCTGCTGGCCCTGCTGCAGATCGATGACCGGATCCTCGGACTCCTGCGGCAGCTGGCCGCGGAGTTTGTTGATCTTCGCGGAGATCTGGGTCAGTGCTTCGTTCGGATCCTGGTCCAGGCGGATGTAGGCCTGGATCGTGCTGACCCCGGCCGCGCTGGACGAAGTCAGGTACTCGATGCCCTCGGCGCTCGCGATCTCGCGTTCCAGCGGCGTGGTGATGAAGCCCTGGATCAGGTCCGCGTCGGCGCCGAAGTACGTGGTGCTGACGTTGATGACCGCGTTCTGCAGTTCCGGATACTCGCGCACGTTGAGCGAGTCGAACGCGCGCAGGCCGAACAGCATGATGAACAGGCTGACGACGACCGCGAGCACGGGCTTGTTGATGAAGATGTCGGTGAATTTCATCGCGTTCTCCCGTGCGTCGCGGACGACGCAGGGTGGGTGGGGGCGGGCGGAGCGGCGGACATCACCCGGATGTCATCCGGATCTCGTCGGATGTCGTCCGTGCGTCAACTGTTGCCGGGTTTCGGCGCGGCTTCGGCGGCCGGCTGCACCTTGTTGTTGATCGTGACTTCGGCGTCGTTGCGCAGTTTCAGCAGGCCGCTGGTCACCACGCGCTCGCCCGGCTTGAGGCCTTCGGTCACCGCGACGAGGTCGCCGCGGGTGGCGCCAGTCTTCACGAAGCGCTGCCGCACGACCGTCTTCTTGCCGGTGATCGGCTTGCCCTCGGCATCCTTCTCGCCCTCCGCGCGCTCGACTTCCTCGATCACGTACACCGCGTTGCCGTAGGGGTTGAAGCTGACCGCGGTCTGCGGCACCACGACCACCGAGCGTTCGCCGCCGAGCGCGAAGGCGACCTTGGCGAACACGCCCGGGCGCAGGGCGCCGTCGTCGTTCACGAAGCTGGCCTGGACGGTGAAGTTGCGGGTCTGCGCGTCGACCTGCGGTTCGATCGCGGTGATCCGGCCGTCGAAGACCTGACCCGACAGCGAATCGAGGGTCGCGCGGATCGCCGTGCCTTCCTGCACATCGCCCATGCGCTGCTGCGGCAGGGTGAAATCGAGCAGGATGGGATTGAGCGACTGCAGGTTCACCAGCGGGTCGCCCGGATTCACGAACTGGCCGAGGTTGATCTTGCGGATGCCGAGCACGCCGTCGAACGGTGCCCGGATGGTCTTCAGGGCGATCACCGCACGCTGCGCCTCGACCTGTGCGAGCTTCGCGGCGGCATCGGCCGCGCGCTGCTCGACTTCATCCTGCGAGACCAGCTTCTGCGCGCCGAGCGTGCGCCAGCGATCGCGCTGCGCCACCGCCAGCTTGGCCGCGGCTTCAAGTGCGCGCAGCGTGGCTTCTTCGTTGGTGGTGTTGAGGCGGACCAGGACGGTCCCGGCGCGGACCTGCTGTCCGGGTTTGAACAGGATCTCGCGGATCACGCCGCCGGCCTCGGTGGTTACGTCGGTGCCGTTCACCGCGACGAACGTGCCGACCGCTTCCGCGTCGTCGCGCCAGCGTTCGGCCTTCGCCACATAGGCCGACACTGCCACCGCAGGCTGCGACTGGTTGTCGAAGAAATCGTTCATGCCCTTGTCCATCATCGCTTTCACCGCGAACACGCCGCCGAAAACGACGCCGGCGGCGATAAGCATGAACGCCATGCGCCGCACGGTGGAGGGTTTGCGTGCGATCGGCTTCGGCGCCTCGACGGCAGGACTCGGTCTGGGGTCATTCATGGGCGGATACCTGGGCAGGGCGCGCGATGCGGGACGTGGGCAGGGGAAGATTCGAGTTGCGGACAAACGCTTCCGAAGATGTCGCGGCAAAGTCGCGCATTCAGCGCATCCAGCGCGTCGTCGTCGGTCGGGTCGAAGAACGGTCGCCAGCCGTAGCCGTTGAGAAGGTAGTGCAGGTGCTTCATCAGCAGCCGGTACGGATCGCCCAGCGCATGCGCTTCGAACAATCCGTCGGTGTGGCTCAGGATATGCATGCCGAGGGTCAGGGTCCAAGGGCCGATGGTCAGGGCCTTGGCGGGCAAGCCTAGGTCGGACGGGAGGTCGCCTGCGGCCATGGCCGCTTGCGCGATGCCGTCGATGAGCGCGCCGAGTGGCGCGCTCGCCTCCAGGGAGCGCTGCCGGCTGGCGGCCGAGGCGGCGCCCCAGACCATGTCGGTCCAGACGAACTGCGCCAGACGGAAATGCTCCGGCTGGGTGCGGATCACCATCAGGTCGGCCAGCGCGATCGCCACCATCCGTTCCCGGGTGGGGCCTTCCCAGCGCGCGGCGCGTTCGAACAGATCGACCCGGCTGAGGCTGTTGCGGGTCGCGAGGGCCACCAGGAGGTCTTCCTTGCTGGCGAAGTGCTGGTAGAGGGTGCCGATGGCGTAGTCGCATTCTTCCGCGATCCGCGACATCTGCAGCGACAGCAGCCCGTCGCGCTGGATCAGCGCCTGGGCCTTGTCGAGGAAGCGCTGTTCGCGCTCGGCGCGTTCGCGCTGGCGGCGATCCTTGGTACTCATGGCGCATGGCCGGAGTCGGTGAGGGAGGAAATTTTGAACTAGATTCAAAATTTGATCAAGAATGATTATCGCTGGATTTCATGTCGCGTTTGGCGGCAGACGCCCCTCG
Organism: Lysobacter sp.; assembly: GCA_011526085.1. Classification (GTDB taxonomy): domain Bacteria; phylum Pseudomonadota; class Gammaproteobacteria; order Xanthomonadales; family Xanthomonadaceae; genus Lysobacter_I; species Lysobacter_I hankyongensis. The sequence continues at coordinate 326,300 of WYBC01000038.1, forward strand.
GTTGCCTTGGGCCGGGCACAAAAAAACCCGGCAGCTGGGCTGCCGGGTGGGAGAGAGCGCCGGCGCGCGCCGGGGAGGGACGGCGCGACCGGTGTCTTGCCTGTTTCAGCGGGCGGTCTTGCGACCGGCAGCCTTGACCACCTTCTCGGCGTCGGCCTGCACGGTGGCGGCGACGGTTTCGAACTGGCCCTTGGCGATCTGGGCGATGGCTTCGTTGGTCTTCAGCGTGCGGCCGAAGACTTCCTGGCCGGTGCCGATGCTGCGCTCGACGTTCTCGCGGGCGATCTGCACGCCCTTCGGCCAGACGGCCTTCAGACCGTCGAAATCGCGGACGTCGGCCAGCTCGCCCCAGAAGGCGAAGGTGGCGTTCATGCTTTCTTCGATGGCGGCGAGCTGCAGGCCGAGGACGGCTTCGGTGTTTTCGAGGGTGAGGCGGCCGACCTGCGCGGTGGTATCGGCGAACTGGCGGGTCGACTTGGCGAACTGGTCGTTGAACTGCTGGTACATGGCGGACTCCTGAGGCTGGGGTGCCGGCAGGGAATGCCGGTTTTGTGCGGTGCAACATAATCCGGTTTTTGTTGCACCGCAACATAACGCCGACGAACGGCATCCCCGGGAAACGATCCCGTTCAGAATCAACCGGTTGTTGCGGGCTGGCGCGGCTCAGCCCCGATGGCGGCAGCCGGAGGTGCAGGTCTCGTGGACCACGATCTCGCTCAGCAGGGGCAGGGCCGGCTTCAGCCGGTCCCAGATCCAGGCCGCCAGCCGCTCGCTGGTCGGATTCTCCAGACCTTTGATGTCGTTGAGATAGTGGTGATCCAACTGGTCGTACAGCGGCTTGAACGCGGCCTTGATGTCGGCGAAATCCATGACCCAGCCGGTCTGCGGGTCGAGGTCGCCGGAGACGTGGATCTCGATGCGGAAGGAATGGCCATGGAGGCGCGCGCACTTGTGGCCCGGCGGCACGTTGGGCAGCCGGTGGGCGGCTTCGAGGGTGAAGACCTTGAAGATATCCATGGGGAAAAATTCCGGGGACGACGGGTTCCGGATCGCGCCGGGCTGCGTTTGCGCCCTGCGTACGGCCGTGGTCGGAAGGATGGTGGCTATGGGTGGACTCGAACCACCGACCCCAGCATTATGAGTGCTGTGCTCTAACCGGCTGAGCTACATAGCCACGAGGGGCGGGAATTGTCCACGCAGCGCCGTCCGCCGTCAACCGCGGCCAATGGACGATGCCGCCGAGGATGACGCTGCGGCGGCCGCTCCCGGATAATGGCCGCTCCCTCGCCTGATCGCGCTGCGCCTGCCGGCGTCATTCCTTCGCCCGTCAACGGGCCGGTTGCGCGATCGCTCCGCCCCGGACGACCCGCATGAATACCGCATACCGCAAGCCGCTGCCCGGCACCCGCCTCGACTGGTTCGATGCCCGCGAAGCCGTCGATGCGCTCCAGCCCGGCGCGTGGGCGCGCCTGCCCTATACCTCGCGCGTGCTCGCCGAGAATCTGGTGCGCCGCGCCGATCCGGCCCGCCTCGAAGACTTTCTCGGCCAGCTGATCGGGCGCAGGCGGGACCTCGACTTCCCGTGGTTCCCGGCGCGCGTCGTGTGTCACGACATCCTCGGCCAGACCGCGCTGGTGGATCTGGCGGGCCTGCGCGACGCCATCGCCGACCAGGGCGGCGATCCGGCGCAGGTCAATCCGGTCGTTCCCGTGCAGTTGATCGTCGATCACTCGCTCGCCGTCGAATGCGGCGGCTACGACCCGGATGCGTTCGCGAAGAACCGCGCGATCGAGGATCGACGCAACGAGGATCGTTTCCATTTCATCGACTGGACGAAGAAAGCGTTCCGCAACGTCGACGTGATCCCGCCGGGCAACGGGATCATGCATCAGATCAATCTGGAGCGGATGTCGCCGGTGATCGGTGTGCAGGACGGTATCGCCTATCCCGACACCTGCGTCGGCACCGACAGCCACACGCCGCACGTCGACGCGCTGGGCGTGATCGCCATCGGCGTCGGCGGTCTGGAAGCGGAAAACGTGATGCTCGGCCGCGCCTCGTGGATGCGCCTGCCCGACATCATCGGCGTCGAACTGGGCGGCAGGCCGCAGCCCGGCATCACCGCGACCGACATCGTGCTTGCGCTGACCGAATTCCTGCGCAAGCAGAAGGTCGTCGGCGCCTACCTCGAATTCAGCGGCGAAGGTGCTGCCGCGCTCACGTTGGGCGATCGCGCGACGATCTCGAACATGGCGCCCGAATACGGCGCGACCGCGGCGATGTTCTTCATCGACGGCAATACCATCGATTATCTGCGCCTCACCGGTCGCAGCGACGAACAGGTGGCGCTGGTCGAAACCTATGCGAAGGCGGCCGGCCTGTGGGCCGACGCGCTCGCCACCGCCGAATACGAGCGCACGCTGCATTTCGATCTTTCGACCGTCGGCCGCAACATGGCCGGCCCGTCGAATCCGCATGCGCGGGTCGCTGTCGCCGATCTCGCGGCGAAGGGCATCGCCGGCAATCTCGATGCCGCCCGGGCGCAGGAAGCGGCCGGCCTGATGCCCGATGGCGCGGTGATCATCGCCGCGATCACCAGTTGTACCAATACGTCGAACCCCCGCAACGTCATCGCCGCCGGCCTGCTGGCGCGCAACGCCAATCGCGCGGGTCTGGTGCGCAAGCCGTGGGTGAAAAGCTCGCTGGCCCCCGGCTCGAAAACGGTGGCCTTGTATCTGGAAGAAGCCGGCCTCAAGGCCGAACTGGAACGGCTCGGTTTCGGCATCGTCGCTTTCGCCTGCACCACCTGCAACGGCATGAGCGGCGCGCTCGACCCGAAGATCCAGCAGGAGATCGTCGAGCGCGACCTGTACGCGACCGCCGTGCTTTCCGGCAACCGCAATTTCGACGGCCGCATCCATCCCTACGCGAAGCAGGCGTTCCTCGCCTCGCCGCCGCTGGTGGTGGCCTATGCCATCGCCGGCACCATCCGTTTCGACATCGAGAAGGATGCGCTGGGCCATGACGCCGCGGGCAATCCGATCACGCTGAAGGACCTGTGGCCGAGCGACGCCGAGATCGATGCGATCGTGAAGTCGAGCGTGAAGCCGGAACAGTTCCGCAGGGTCTACGAACCGATGTTCAAGGTGACGGTGGAGCATGGCGAGCGCGTCAGCCCGTTGTACGACTGGCGCCCGATGAGCACCTACATCCGTCGTCCGCCGTACTGGGAAGGCGCGTTGGCCCGACCGCGGACGCTGCATGGGCTGCGGCCGCTGGCGGTGCTGGGCGACAACATCACCACCGATCATCTGTCGCCGTCGAACGCGATCCTGCTCGACAGCGCGGCCGGTGCCTACCTCGCGAAGATGGGCCTGCCGGAAGAGGACTTCAATTCCTACGCCACGCATCGCGGCGATCACCTCACCGCGCAGCGCGCGACCTTCGCCAACCCGACTCTGCTCAACGAAATGGTGCGCAATGCCGATGGCACGGTGAAGAAGGGCTCGCTGGCGCGCGTCGAGCCCGAAGGGCAGGTGATGCGCATGTGGGAAGCGATCGAGACCTACATGGCGCGCGCCCAGCCGCTGATCATCGTCGCCGGGGCCGACTACGGCCAGGGCAGCTCCCGCGACTGGGCGGCCAAGGGCGTGCGTCTCGCCGGCGTCGAAGTCATCGTCGCCGAAGGTTTCGAACGCATCCATCGCACGAACCTGATCGGCATGGGCGTGTTGCCGCTGGAGTTCAAGCCGGGCACCACGCGCCTGACCCTGGGCCTCGACGGTACCGAAACCTACGACGTGACCGGCGCGCGCACGCCGCGTGCCGATCTCACCCTCGTCGTGCACCGTCGCGATGGCGAACGCGTCGAGGTGCCGGTGACCTGCCGCCTCGATACCGCCGAGGAAGTCTCGATCTACGACGCCGGCGGGGTGCTGCAGCGTTTCGCGCAGGATTTCCTGGAGATGTCGAAAACCGCGTAAGTCGTTCGTCGTTCCTGTGTCCATCCGACAAGAAGGAGATCGATCATGTCCGACCCCGGCACCGGCACCGTTCGCTTGCACCGCGTCCTGCGCGCTCCGCCCGAGCGCGTCTATCGCGCCTTCCTGGATGCCGCAGCGCTCGAAAAATGGCTGCCGCCGCACGGGTTCACCGGCAGGATCCACGCGATGGATGCGCGGGTGGGCGGCGGCTATCGCATGTCGTTCACCAACTTCGGCACCGGCGCCAGCCACGGTTTCGCCGCGACCTACGTCGAACTGGTGCCGAACGCGCGGATCGTCCACACCGACCGTTTCGACGACCCGAATCTGCCCGGCGAAATGCGGGTCGAGATCGTGCTGACGCCGGTCCTGTGCGGCACCGACCTGAGCATCGTGCAGGCAGGCATTCCCGCGGCGATTCCCGTCGAATTCTGTCATCTCGGCTGGCAGGAGTCGCTGACCCTGTTGGCCCACCTCGTCGATCCGGAGATTCCGGACAACCCCTGAGCCACGGAACACGTCCGCCATGACCGCACAGCCACAACTTCGCATCCCCGCCACCTACATGCGTGGAGGCACGTCGAAAGGCGTCTTTTTTCGTCTGGACGATCTGCCGCCCGCTGCGCAGGTGCCTGGCCCGGCGCGCGATGCGCTGCTGATGCGCGTCATCGGCAGTCCCGACCCGTACGCCAAGCACACCGACGGCATGGGCGGGGCGACGTCCAGCACCAGCAAGTGCGTGATCATCGCGAAGAGCGCGCGCCCCGGGCACGACGTGGACTATCTCTACGGCCAGGTGTCGATCGACACCGCGTTCGTCGACTGGAGCGGCAACTGCGGCAATCTGTCGACGGCGGTCGGTCCGTTCGCGATCGCCAACGGCTTCATCGATCCCGCGCGGCTGCCGCGCGACGGCGTGTTCGCGGTGCGGGTATGGCAGGCCAATATCGGCAAGACCATCGTGGTGCATGTGCCGATCGCGAACGGCGAGGTGCGGGAAACCGGCGATTTCGAGCTGGACGGCGTCACCTTTCCTGCGGCGGAGATCGTGCTGGAATTCATCGATCCCGCGGATGAGGGCGAAGGCGAGGGCGGCGGTAGCAGCATGTTCCCCACCGGCAATCTCGTCGACGATCTCGACGTGCCGGGTGTCGGCACGTTGAAGGCGACGATGATCAACGCCGGCATTCCGACCGTGTTCGTGCGTGCGGCCGACATCGGCTACACCGGCGCCGAACTGCAGGACGCGATCAACGGCGACCCGAAGGCCCTGGCGATGTTCGAAACCATCCGCGCCCACGGCGCGGTGCGCATGGGACTGATCGCGGACGTGTCCGGCGCGGCGAAGCGGCAGCACACGCCGAAGGTGGCGTTCGTGGCGCCGGCGACCGATTACACCGCCTCCAGCGGCAAGCGGATCGCTGCTGGCGATATCGATCTGCTGGTGCGCGCGCTGTCGATGGGCAAACTGCACCACGCGATGATGGGCACCGCCGCGGTCGCCATCGGCACGGCGGCGGCGATCCCAGGCACCCTGGTCAGCGATGCCGCGGGCGGTGGCGCCAGGACCGCGGTGCGTTTCGGACATCCGTCCGGCACGCTGCGGGTCGGTGCCGAAGCGGTAGAGGTCGACGGCCAGTGGGTGGTGCGCAAGGCGGTGATGAGCCGCAGCGCCCGCGTGCTGATGGACGGCGCGGTCCGGGTGCCGGCGGACACGCTCGGCAGCTGAACCGCACGGCAGGAATTCCGGGCCGGCTTGTCGTCGTCGGCCGCCCGTGGCAGAGTCGGTCACAGCGGCCAACTGGCCAAAGATTTCAGGAGTCCGCATCGTGATCGATCCGGACGGTTACCGACCGAATGTCGCGATTGTCCTGATGCACCCGGATGGCCGGGTGTTCTGGGCCCGGCGCGTCCGCAGGGACGGCTGGCAGTTCCCGCAGGGCGGAATGAACAGCGACGAGACGCCCACCGAGGCGATGTACCGCGAGCTGCGGGAAGAGACCGGGCTGCTGCCCGAACATGTCGACGTGCTCGGCAGTACCCCGGGCTGGTTGCGCTACCGGCTTCCGCCGCGCGCGATCCGCCGGCACGACCGGCTGGTCTGCATCGGCCAGAAGCAGGTCTGGTTCCTGCTCCGCTTCACCGGCGACGAAACCGACCTCAAGCTGGATCTGACCGATTCCCCGGAATTCGACCACTGGCGTTGGGTCGATTTCTGGTATCCCCTGGAGCACGTGGTCAACTTCAAGCGCATGGTCTACACCCATGCGCTGCATCATCTGGCGCCGTTCGCACGGCAGGTGGCGGGCGTCCAGGCGATCCCGGCGCCCAGTTTCGAGCCGCGGCGGTGGTCCCGGCCGCGCACCCGCCGGCGTCCGCCGGCATCGTATGGCGGGCAGGGGTCCGACGGGTCCGAACCCGGCTAGTGCCGGGCCCGCGTCCGCGGCGTTCGCGGTCTCTGGTTGGAATTGACAATCATTCTCACCCGTGGCCCAATGAGAACGGTTCCCAACACCTGCCCACCGCCATGTACGTCTGCCTCTGCAATGGAGTCACCGAGCGCGAAATCCGCCAGACCGCGGCCGCTGGCTGCCGGACCATGGCGGAACTGACGATGCGCACGGGGTGTGGCGCCGGCTGCGGCAGTTGCGTCTGCATGGCCACCGAGATCATCGAGGACGTGCACCGCAACGACGACGGGATCGCGCACGCGGCCTGATCCTCGCGCGTCCGGCCGTCGCATCGAAGCCGTGCGCAGTTGAGCCGTCGCGCATTTCTTTCCCGATCGCCCGACTGCGGATAGAGTGTCGCCACCGCAACGCAGGAGCCGGCCATGAAGGGCGACCCCAAGACCATCGAATTCCTCAATCGCGCGCTCTACAACGAGCTCACCGCGATCAACCAGTACTTCCTGCACGCCAAGATGCTGAAGAACTGGGGGCTGAAGGAACTGGCCGAACACGAGTACCACGAGTCCATCGACGAGATGAAGCACGCCGACAAGCTGGCGGAGCGCATTCTCTTCCTCGACGGTCTGCCGAATTTCCAGGCGCTGGGCAAACTGCGCATCGGCGAGAACCCGAAAGAGTTGCTGGAATGCGATCTGGCGCTGGAACTCGAAGCGTTGCCGCTGTTGCGCGAGGCGATCGCGCATTGCGAGAACGTCGCGGATTACATCAGCCGTCAGTTGTTCGCGGACATCCTCGATTCCGAGGAGGAACACATCGACTGGATCGAGACCCAGCTTTCGCTGATCGCGCGCCTCGGCGAGCAGAACTACCTGCTGACCAAGCTCGAAAGCTGAATCCGCGTCGCCCTCACGAACGAACGCCCGGAGGCGGAAGCCCCCGGGCGTTTTTCGTTCGGGCGGAGCGTCGGGCGCGGGCGGCTGACCTGCTGTTCCGGGAACAGCGTCAACCGGCCTGCGATGCGCCCTGGGACATGTTCGCGCGCAGCGCCTGCCGCGCGCGCGCGAACTCGTTGGCGATGAGCGCGACCGCCACGGCCGGGCGTTCGAGGGTCTGGGTGCGCGCGCCGAGCTCGACCTTCTTCGCCGCGTTCGACAGCGACATCGCACCGAGGTTGGCGCTGGAGGATTTCAGCGTGTGCGAGGCGTTGCGCAGCATCTCGAAGTCCGGGCCGACGGCCGCGGTTTCGAGCGCGGCGACCAGTCGCGGCGTGTCGTCGAGGAAGACTTCGATCAGGCGGTCGACTTCGTTGCCCAGGATGCTGCGCAATTCCTCCAGCACCGAGGCGTCGAGCACCGGAGGCGGCGGTTCGACCGGAGCCGGCGGCGGTGCGGGAGGCGGCGCGGGTTTCGCGGCGCCCGGCGGCTGCGGTACGAACGGATTGGCGGCGATGGCCGGACGGTTGGCGGCGGCCTCGAGCGTGGCATCGGGCGACTGCGGCGCGCTCGCCGGCTTGGGGGCGGCCGGCGCCGGTGCGGTCGCGGCGGCCGGTTCTGCGGCCGGGTGCTGCGAGGAAATCTGGTGCCAGTGGAACAGGCAGCGTTCGAGTTCGCCACGGGTGACGGGTTTGGCGAGATAGTCGTCCATGCCTGCGTCGAGGCACTTCTGGCGGTCGCCGGCCATCGCGTTCGCGGTCATCGCCACGATCGGCAGGCGACGGCCGCCGCTGGCGGCCTCGTGTTCGCGCCAGCGGCGGGTGGCGGTGTAGCCGTCCATCACCGGCATCTGGCAATCCATCAGCACCAGGTCGTAGCGGGACGCGGACATCCGCAACAACGCGGCTTCGCCGTTGGTGGCGCTGTCGCAGTGGGTGCCGAGCACGCTGAGCAGACGCTGCCCCACCATCAGATTGACCGGGTTGTCTTCCACCAGCAGGACGCGCATCGGTCGCGCGGGTTCCTGCTCGGCCGGTGGGCTGGCGGCGTCGATGACCGCTGGCTGGCCGTCGGCATGGGAGGCCTGCGAGTCGCTGTCGTACGACGGATAGTCGCCGAGGGCGGCAGGCGTTTCGCTCACGCCCATCAGGGTCGCGCGCAGATCGGCGTCCGGTGCCTGGCGCGGCAGCACGGTCGCCGTCTGCATGAGTTCATCCGGCACCGCTTCGTCTCCCTGAAGGCAGATCAGGCGAACCTGACCGTAGGTGTTCTGGCGCTCGAGATTGCGTTGCAGCGCCACCGAGGTGCTGCGCACGCTGGCGAGATCCGCGAGCACGGTGGTGTAGGCCCAGCCCTCGCCCTGGTTCAGCGCGCCACGGATGCGGTCCAGCGCTTCCTGCGTGGTTTCGACGGCGGTGATGCGCAGCCCCCAGTTCGGCAACAGCATGCTGAGCCGCAGGCGCAGCCGCTGGTCGCCGGTGAGCAGCAGGACACGGCCATTGCTCGGCTCGACGGTCTTGGCGGCGACGATGTCGCCCTGCACCTTCAGCAGCGGAATCTCGAACCAGAAGGTCGAGCCTTGGCCGGCTTCGGAATCCACGCCGATGCGGCCGCCCATCAGGTCGATGATGCGCTTGGAGATCGCCAGGCCCAGACCGGTGCCGCCGTAGAGCCGGGTGGTGGAGGCGTCGGCCTGACTGAAGGCCTGGAACAGGCGCTCCTGCGCCGCCGGCGGAATGCCGATGCCGGTATCGCGCACTTCGAAGCGCAACTGGTGCTGGGCGCTGGTTTCGCCGATGCGGCGCACGCTCACGGCGATGTTGCCGCGTTCGGTGAACTTCACCGCGTTGCTGATCAGGTTGCTGAGGACCTGGCGCAACCGCACCGGGTCGCCGCGCACCGGCAGGCGCACCGACGGGTCGATCTGCAGGCCTAGGCGCAGGCCCTTGCTCTGCGCGGGGCGCTCCATCAGCTGGATCACCGATTCCAGCGTTTCGCGGAGGTTGAAGGTGGTGGATTCCAGCTGCAGCTTGGACGCTTCCAGCTTCGAGTAGTCGAGGATGTCGTCGACGATCCGCAGCATCTGCTGCGAGGACAGGAAGGCGGTGTGCACCATTTCCGCCTGGTCCGCCGGCAGCTTGTTGTGCATCAGCAGGTCGAGCATGGGCACGATGCCGTTGAGCGGCGTGCGGATCTCGTGGCTCATCGTGGCCAGGAATTCGCCCTTGGCCATGACCGCCGATTCGGCGTCCTGCTTGGCCTGCCGCAACTGCTGCTCCAGTTGGCTGCGCCGCTGCAGTTCGCGCTGCAGTTCGCTGCGCTCGGCCTCGCTGCGGGCGGCGATCTCGGCCGCTTCCTGCATGTGGCGTTCGTAGTTGCGGGAGGCGTAGGTGAGGTAGGCGACGATCGCCGCGGTGATCGCGGCCAGGGCCAGGCCGATCAGGGTCCAGGGGCCCGAGTCGGTCACGGTCTCGAGAATCGCGGCCAAGGTGGCCCCGATCGCGGTGGTCAGCGCCAACCAGCGGAATGTCAGGAGCGAGGGCTTGGGATCGTTCAAATCGGAATACCTGCGTTGGCGACGTCGACCCGCATCGCGTCCATTGCCGGACGGCGGTGCGCCCGCCCGGCCGCGGGTCTGGTGCCGATGATGCCCCAGCCCGAGCCGGCTTGACCAGCGCGGCGACAGGGCCGCGTCGGCGTGGTGCCGTCAGAGCAGCGCGTGCTGGAAGTCGAAATCCATCGCGCCGGCGGCGCTCTGGACCAGATCGCCCTGGATGTAATCGATTCCGCTGAGCCACAGCTTCGCGGCGGTCTGCGGGTCTTCGACGTGCTGGCCGATGACCTGCAGGCCCAGCAGATGGGCGCGTTCGATCACCAGGCGCATTTCGTCGTGCACCGCCTGCTGGTCGATCTTGCCGGCGTAGTGGGGCGACAGGCGCACGTAGCTCAGCGGCAGCTGCGCGAGCAGCGCATCGGCTTCCGGGTTGGTCTGGAACTGGCTCAGGCACAGGCGCACGCCGGCGGTCATCATCCGCTGGCAGAACTCGCGCAGCAGCACCGAATGCACCAGCGCGTCGCCGAGACGCACGTCCACCACCAGCAGTTTGCCCTCGACGCCGAGATCGGTCAGCGATTCCAGCAGCCATTGGCCGTAGCTGTCCTGGCCGAGCGTGCGTGCGGCCTGCGGTACGAACAGGCGGGCGCGCTTGCTGCCCCGCAGCTGGTCGCCCAGGATCGCCAGGGCGCGGCTCATCACCCGGCGGTCGATCTCGTGCATCAGTCCCGCGCGCTCCGCCACCGGCACGACCTCCGCCGCGGTGTGCAGCAGGCCGGCGGCATCGCGCAGGCGGACCAGGGTCTGGTACTGCTCCTGGTCGCCGCCGACCACCGAAACGATCGGCTGGAACGCCAGTTCGAGGCGTTCGTTGGCCAATGCGTCCTGCAACTGCTCCAGCAATTGGGCGGCCTGTTCGGACACCGCATCCGCCTGCGGACGATACGCGGCGATGGCGGTCGGCTCGGCGCGCGCCAGGCGCAGCGCTTCCTCGGCGGCGGCGAGGGCCGCGCCGGCGTCGCGGAACCCGTGCGCGAGATCGACATAGCCGACGCAGGCGCGCAGGCGGAGGCTGTCGCCGTTGGCCTGCAGCGCGTGACCGATGAAGACATCGCGCAGTTGTCGCGCCCATACCGCGTGCCGGTCCGGCGGCAGCCCGGGCCAGTAGACGATGAAGGTGTTGTCGTTGAGCCGCGATGCCGGGCGGTCGCCGGCGACGCCGGCGATCAGTTTGCCGGCGTCGGTGAGGATGGCGTCGAGCGCGGCATACCCGTAGTGGTCGCGCAGCGCAGAGGTGCCTTCGATCACCACGAAATGCACCGCGCCGAGCGTCTGCTGCGGGAACGCCAGCGACAGCTGCTGCAGCATGTAATTGCGGGTGAGCAGGCCGGTGGCCGGATGCCGGCGCACTTCCTGTTCGCGCTGCAGTTTGAGCGCGCGGGCTCGGCGCACGCGGTTCTGGACCGCGGCGATGAGATGCCGCGGCCTCACCGGCTTGCTGAGGTAATCGTCGGCGCCGCTGTCGAGCACTTCGAGGTGTCGCTCGGGATCGGTATCGCCGGTGAGGAAGACCACCGGAATGTGCGCATGCGCGGGGTTGCTGCGGATCTGCGCGGTGAGCTCGGTTCCGCTCATGCCGGGCATGTGCAGGTCCATCAGCATCAGGTCGGGCTGGAAGCGGTCCATGGCGGCCATCGTTTCGCCGGCCACGGCCACCACTTCGACGTCCATGCCCGCGCCCTTGAGCACGCCCTGCGCGAACAGCGCCTGGCTGCGGTCGTCTTCGACGATGAGGACGCGATAGGCGGGTTCACCCTGTTCGACCGGGACCACCTGCGGCGTGGCTTCGACTTCGACGTTCTCGGTGGTCGCGGGATCCCCGACCGGTGGCGCTTCCGGCGGCGCTGCGTCCGCGCACCAGCGGCGCCAATAGCCGACCGGCGGGGACTCGGCGCGCACGGCCGCGCCCGGGCCGCCCGGACGGATGGGGGATGCGGAGGAATTGCGCTCGTGCGGAACGAAGGACATCGCGGCTCCCGGCTCGAACCCGCATTATGCGGGTTCGTTCCACGTTGGGAAGCGTCCGGCGGCGATGCCGGACGCGGAAGCCGCCGACCTCCGGAATGCGGGGTTCAGGCGGCGGCGCCGGGGCCGCCGGCATTCGAGCCGGTGGACAGCAATCGCGACACGCCACGGAAGACTTTCCGCCACAGCCACCACACGATGAGCGCGATGCTCAGCCCGGTGCCGACGGCCACCGTCAGCGCGATCCACGGGTGCGACCAGACCAGCGCGAGACCGCCGATGACGATGGTGTCCTCGGCAACCGACGCGGTCCAGTTGCTCACCGGTTCGGGAGAGGTGTTGAGCAGGGCGCGGGTGCCGGCCTTGAGCGTGTGGCTCGCCAGCGCGGCGCCGGCGCCGGCGGCCATCATCCCGGTGCCGAGGTCGCCGTCCGGCGACATGGCCGCGGCGGCGAGGAAGGCGCCGGCCGGTACGCGCAGCAGGGTCTGCAGCAGATCCCAGCCCGAATCGACGCCGGGAATCTTGTCGGCGAAGAACTCCGCCGCGGCCAGCGCGCCGGAGACGCCCAGCACCCAGGGCGAGGTGGTGGCTTCGAGCGCGGGCGGCAGGTCCAGCCAGCCGAAATAGCCGGCGATGCCGACCCCGAACACGGTGAGGTACGCACGCACCCCGGCCAGCCAGGCCAGCAGGATGCCGATGGCGAACACATGGGCTTCGGACATGAGGTTTTCCCCGGCGAAGCGCCCGGCAGGCCGGACGCCGACGCGGCCGGTCGGGCCGCACGGCCGCAGAGTATCAGCAAGCCGGCTGGATGCAGGCTTAAGGTCGGACCCGCACCGGTCGAGTCGCCGAACCGCCGGCGGGCATCACTTCCGCATCGCCTCCGCCCGGGTAGGATGTGGGCCATGAACGACACCCCCGAGATCCTGCGCGGACGTCGTCGCGCCGGCCGCAAGGGCGCGAAGGATGCGCGCGCACCCTCCGAGCCCGCGGTGCGGGCGCTGATCGAGCAGGCGCTGCATCCGGAGGCCGCGCCGGCGGACGGCGTCATCGCCGAAGACGACGCGACGGGTGACGCACCTGCCGACGCCCGTGCCCCCGGCAAACGCAATCGCAAACGCCGCCGTGCCCGCGACGCGCGTGAAGCCGTGCACGCCACGGCCCCCGTTGTCGAGGCGATGGCCGAGGAATCGTCGTCGCCCCCGCCCGACGTGCCCGCCGCCGGGGAGCCCGCCGCGGACGTGCCCGTCGCCGAAACGCGATCACAGGGTGGATCCGGGGAACCGTCCTCCTCCGGTCTGTCCATTTACGATCGCTGGCGGGTCGTCGGTCAGGCGTCCGGCGACGATCCGCAGGGCGGTTGGGCTTCGCACGATGCCCACGGCGCGCCCGCTCCGGGCGATGCGTCCGGCGACCCCCGCGACGGCAGGGGTTCGCCCCCGCCGGGCGGCGGATCGCATGGCGCCGGACTGCATCCCGGCGGTCATCGCTGGGTCTATCTCGCGGTGGCGATATTCCTGGCCGCCATCGGGTTCGGGCTGTGGGGCGTGTGGACGACGTTCTTCGCCGGCGCCGACCTCGACGACCGCAGCGCCACCGCGCTGCGCGCGCGCAGCGAGAAACTCAGTCAGGAAGTGTCGACCCTGCGCCGCTCGGATCAGATCAGCCGCGATGCCAATCGCGATCTGGAACGCACCCTGGCCGAGCGCGACGAGGAAATCGCCGGCCTGCGTGCGGACATCGCCTTCTACGAACGCTTCGTCGGCGCCACCGGACAGCGCCGCGGCCTCAGCGTGCACGACCTCGAAATGCGCCTGCAGAGCGGCGATGCCTGGCACTTCGTCGCCACCCTCACCCAGAACGTGAATCGCGGCGCGGTCAACAGCGGGCGGATCACGCTGGCGCTGGAGGGCACCCGCAACGACAAGCTCGAACGGCTGTCGTGGTCGACCCTGCGCAAACAGACCAATGCCCCGGGCCTGGGCTATTCGTTCAAGTATTTCCAGCAGGTGGAAGGCGAAGTGATGCTGCCGGCGGGGTTCAAGCCGTTGCGGGTCACGGTGCGGCTGGTGCCGGAAGGCGGCAGCGCCGTGGAACAGTCCTTTCCCTGGCCCGAGACCATCGGCAGCGCCGGCGGGTGAACGCCGCGCTTGAACCCCCGCCGCCGGCACCCCATCCTGTGCGCATGGATACCCAAGCCTCCACGCCGTCCGCGCCCGCGGCCGATGCGCCCGCATCGCTGCTCGACTTCACGCCCGCCGCCGCGGCCAAGGTCCGCGAACTGATCCGCGAGGAAGGCAATCCCGCGCTGAAGCTGCGGGTCTACATCCAGGGCGGCGGCTGTTCGGGCTTCCAGTACGGGTTCGAATTCGACGAACAGCAGAACGAGGACGACTTCGCGGTCGCCACCGACGACGTGACCCTGCTGGTCGATCCGTTGAGCCTGCAGTACCTCGTCGGCGCCCAGGTCGATTACACCGAGAGCCTGCACGGCGCGCAGTTCGTGATCCGCAATCCGAACGCGAAGACCACCTGCGGCTGCGGCAGCAGTTTCTCGGCCTGAGTTTCCGCGCATGACGTTGCCCGCACCGCGCTTCGCTTTCGTCGATGGCGCACTGGACCGCGCCGATGCGCTTCGCGACAACCGCGACGCGCTGCAGGCGTATTGGCCGAACGCGCGGGTGGTCCTGATAGATGCCGACGGGCGCACCCGTGCGGACGCGCAGGGCAGGATGGCGGTGATCCGCGGCGCCGAGCTGTCGTCGGTCCCCGGCGATGCGATCTTCCTCGGCATCCAGGGCGACGATGCATGGTTCGCCCGCACCGAAGCCGGCGTCGATGCCGTGGTCGGCGTCGAAGTCGCCTTCGGCACCGAGGGCGCGGTCGCCGGACGGGTCGATCTGCGCACCGCCGCCGCGCAGTGGTCGGCGCTGGAATCGACCGTCTTCGCCCAGGCCCGCGCGGTCGTGCATTGGCGCCAGCGTCATCGTCATTGCGGCGCCTGCGGCGGCGCGCTGGTGTTCCAGCGCGGCGGCTGGCAGGGGCATTGCGATGCCTGCGGTCTCGATCATTACCCCCGCACCGATCCGGCCGTGATCGTTGCCGTCACCGACGGCGACCGCCTGCTGCTCGGCCGCCAGGCCAGTTGGCCGCCGCGCCGCTATTCAACCCTCGCCGGTTTCGTCGAACCCGGCGAAACCCTCGAGCAGACCGTCGCCCGCGAGGTGATGGAGGAATCCGGCGTGCGCGTGCGCGCCAGCCGCTATCTCGCCTCGCAGCCGTGGCCGTTCCCGTCGTCGCTGATGCTCGGTTTCATCGCCGAAGCCGAGCCGGACCTGCCGCAGGCGAACGAGGAACTGGAAGACGCGCGCTGGTTCTCCCGCGACGAAGTCGGTGCCGCGCTGCGCGGCGAGACCCGCGAGGCAGGCCTGCTGCTCTCGCCATCGGTGTCGATCTCGCGCTGGCTGATCGAGTGCTGGCATGCCGGCGCTGCCGGCGCGCACTGACGCCGGCGGCAACGCGCACGCTGCGAATGCGTCTCAGGTCGTGGCCCCGCAGATGCCGGGGTTCCTCTCTGCGCATTCGCGCCGTTCGCTTCGGCATTCGTCGCCGGCCATGGCGCCGACAGGCCGCGATTCGGCAGCCTGCTAAACTCCGACCATGTCCGCGACCCTCATCGCCGTGATCTTCGCCCTGGCGCTGGGCCACCTCGCGCCGGGCTTCGCTGCGGCAGTGCGCCGCCACGATGGTTTCGATCTCTGGCTGCAGTGGCTGAATGCCCGCGCGAACGCGGGTTCGCGATTCTGGCGCGGTCGTTACGGTCTTCTGCTCGCGTTGTCGCCGCCGCTGCTGCTGGTCGGTCTGTTGCAGTACGTGCTGCACACGCCGCTGGCCGGTGCGCTGGGCCTGGTGTTCGCGGTGGTGGCGTTGTTCTGGGCCTGGGGGCCGCGCGATCTCGATGCCGACGTGTCCGAAGTCGTCGCTGCCGAGGATGCCGATGCGCGTCGCATCGCCGCCGGCCGGCTGGGACCGGCCTCGTCGGATGCGATCGGCGAATCCGCGGTGATGGTCGAGGGTGTGTTCGCCAGCGCGCTGCGCCGCTGGTTCGGCGTGTTGCTGTGGTTTCTCGCGCTGGGCGCGTTCGGCGCGGTGTTCTACCGGCTGGCGGCGCTGGCGGCGGAAGGCGAATACGCCGACAGACTGCCCGAAGGGACCCGCGACGGCGCCCGCCGCCTGTTCGGTGCGATGAACTGGCCGGTGGCGCAGGCGATGACGCTCTCGCTCGCGCTGGTCGGCAACTTCGACACCGTGCTCGGCGTCTGGCGCGAGAACGGCGGTTTCTCGCTGCGTCTCGATCAGGGTTATCTCGGTGCTGCGGCCCGCGCCAGCGTGCGCTGCGAAATCGCCGAGGAAACGCAGGAATTCATCGAAGAAGGCGCGACCCCCGGCAACGCCTGGGTGCAACTCGGCGAACTGCCGGAGCTGCGCGATGCGATGAGTCTGGTCTGGCGCATCCTGCTGCTGTGGCTCGCGATCGTCGCCCTGTTCGTCGTGGCGGGTTGGGTGAGCTGAGGCCGTTTGCACGGCACTGCCGTGCGGCCTCGGCGAACGCCCGGCGCGCTGCGCCGGGCCGGATGAGCTGACTCAACTGCACGGCACTGCCGCGCGGCCTCGGCGAACGCCCGGCGCGCTGAGCCGGGCCGGATGCGCGGATGCGTCATGCGTGGCGTCGCAGGAGGGCCTTCAGGCCCGAGCTTTTCGGTGCGTAATCTCAAAAAAGCTCGGGCCTGAAGGCCCTCCTACAAACTCTCGGGCGCTTGTGCCTGCCTTCCTTCGCCTCACAGACGCGACAGCACCGCCTGCGTCGGCTTCGCCAGATTCAACGTGTAGAAGTGCAGCGATGGCGCGCCGCCGGCGAGCAGTTTGCGGCACATGTCGGCGACCACGTCCGCGGCGAATTCGCGGATGCCTTCGGCATCGTCGCCCAGGGCCTGCATGCGCTTGGCGATCCAGCGCGGAATCTCGGCGCCGCAGGCGTCCGAGAAGCGCTTGAGCTGGCTGAAATTCGAGATCGGCATGATCCCCGGCACGATCGGAATCTGCACGCCGAGCCGGCGCACATCGTCGACGAAGCGGAAATACGCGTCCGGATTGTAGAAATACTGGGTGATCGCGGCGTTGGCCCCGGCCTCGACCTTGGTCCTGAAATTGCGCAGATCGGTGAAGGCGTCGTCGGCCTGCGGATGCGTTTCGGGATAGGCGCCGACTTCGATGTGGAAGTGGTCGCCGTGCTCGGCGCGGATGAAGGCGATGAGATCGGAGGCGTAGCGCAGGTCGCCCATGCGCGCCATGCCCGACGGCAGATCGCCGCGCAGCGCGACCAGGCGCTTGCAGCCCAGCGCGCGATACAGCAACAACAGTTCGCGGATTTCTTCGCGGCTGCCGCCCATGCAGGAGATGTGCGGTGCCGCGTCCAGGCCGTGCGTCTGCTTGAGATGGCGCACGGTCTCGGAGGTGTAGCTCAGCGTGGAGCCGCCGGCGCCGAACGTGCATGAGACGTAATGCGGGTCGTGTGCTTTCAGTCTGGCGGCGGTCCGATCGAGCAGCGTCCGTTGCTCGTCGGTCTTGGGCGGGTAGAACTCGAAGGAAAGGTGGGTCATGGCCGGCGTCCCAGGGCGTCCGAGGCATGATATCTCTTTATCGCGATGGATGCATATAGGATTGCCGCTGTCCTCCCGCCCACCGCCGGGACGGTACCCTGTGCGCCGGTTCCGATCCGATCCCGCCCGATGTCCATCGTTCTCACCGAATTCGCCCGCCCGCGCCTGTTCCCCGCCGAACCGCGCCGCAACACCATCCAGGACTGCACGCCAGAAGACTTCGAGCGGCATCTCAACGCCACGCCGCCGCTGGCCGTGCTCGATGGCTACGCGCCGTTCTGCAAGCTGCACGTGCACCGCAACTGGACCTCGACCCGCTGCATGGCCATCGCTATCGACGACGACAACCGCCACAAACTGCGCTCGGGCTACGAAGCGCGCACGAAGGCGGAATTGCCGGTGCTGGTGCGCTGGTTCGAAGGCGTCGAACCGCCGGTCGCGCAGTATCTGATCCCGATCCTCTACAGCCGCGAGCAGATGGCGAAGGAAGGCACGCCCATCGACGCGGACTGGGGCGTGGTCGGCTGCCTGTACACGATGATGCCCGAGGAAACCCCGCTCGCGCCGATCACCATCCTGCGCAATGCGCTGGGCGTGGAGGAGGGCGGCTCCGGCGTGCCCATCGATCGCGAGGCGTATCTGCGCAGCGTGGCGTTCTGGGAACGGCATGCGGGGTGGCGGGGATAGCAGATCCGTCGAGTCGTGGCCGCGCCGATCGTTTTCGACCGGATCGATCGAATGTTCTCGATGGGTTCGCCGTATTGATCGGGACACGGCGGAACGGTCGATGCGCGCCCTCGGGTCCGCTGAACGGACTGCGGCGAGGACTGCGACTCCGTGCCTTGACCCCGTGTAACCCTTGTCGCATGGTGCTGTCAGGGGGAAGGGCGGATGCACCAGATGACGAATCCCGATTCGGCCGCGGGTATCGCCGCGCCACGGCTGTTGCAGGAACTCGGCGAGACCCTGCAACGCCTGCGCCTCGGCGGGCCGTTCTATGTCCTGCTGTGGTTGCTGGCCGGCACCGCCAGTGGCGCCTGGCAGCACGCGCGCGGGTTGTTCTTGCTGGTCGCGCTGGTTTTCGTATTGCTGACGGTCGTGCGTTTCCGTATTCGCGGCCTGCCGGACGGCGCCAGTGAAGCTGCGGTGCGTGCGCGCCTCAACGGGATCTGGGCGCTGCTGTTGACCAATGCCGCGCTGTGGGGCGTGGCGATCGCCTGGTTGCTGATGACCGCGCCGAACGAAAGCGCGCGCACCGTCGCCGCGATCAGTTCCTACGCGTTCGCCACCGCCTTCGCGCACAACTTCCCGATGCGCCTGCGCTCCGCGTTCCTCGCGCTCGCACTGTTGTATCTGTCCACGCTCGGCGCATTCGTCGCCACCGGTGCGCGCTTCGAGCTGATCGCGGTCGGCGCCCTGTATCTGCTCTACGTCTCGCTGACCCTGCGCCGCAGTCACGCCGAATATC
This sequence comes from Lysobacter sp., assembly GCA_011526085.1. Classification (GTDB taxonomy): domain Bacteria; phylum Pseudomonadota; class Gammaproteobacteria; order Xanthomonadales; family Xanthomonadaceae; genus Lysobacter_I; species Lysobacter_I hankyongensis. The sequence continues at coordinate 345,333 of WYBC01000038.1, forward strand.
TCCAGCGCCTTGATCTGCAGGACGAACTGCGCCGTCAGCGCGATCTGTTCGAGCAGCAGAGCCGTCGCGACGGGTTGACCGGCCTGGCGAACCGGCGCCGCTTCTCCGCCATGCTGGACACATGGTTGTCCGAAGTCTCGGAGGAGGGATCGAGGATGGCGCTTCTGATCCTCGATCTCGATCATTTCAAGACGATCAACGACCGGTACGGGCATGCCGCCGGCGACGCCTGTCTGCGCACGTTCGCCGAACAGTTGCAGCAGGCGTTTCCGGCGCAGACGGAACTGGTGGCGCGGCTGGGCGGCGAAGAGTTCGGCGTGCTGTTGCGCGACGCGTCGCTGGATGAGGCGATCCGGCGTGCCGAGGCTTTCCGCCGTCGGTTCGCCGAGCACGCATTGCCGCTGGGCGACGGCATCTTCCATTCCAGCGTCAGCATCGGCGTGGCGGAGTTCGATCCACGTCGCGATGCCCGCGGCGACACGCTCTATCATTCCGCCGATGCCGCGCTGTATCGCGCCAAGGCGGCGGGCCGCAATGCCGTGCGTGCCGCCGAGCAGGGCTGAGCCGCGACTCCGTACGGAATCGGCCGCGATTCGCGCAATCCCGAAACGACGACGGGCGCCGAAGCGCCCGTCGTGGTGAAGCTTCGCGAATGGAACTCCGCGATCAGTAGCGGTAATGCTCCGGCTTGTACGGGCCGTCCTTCGAGACGCCGAGATACTCGGCCTGCTCGGTGGTCAGCTCGGTCAGCACCACGCCGATCTTTTCCAGATGCAGGCGGGCGACTTCCTCGTCCAGCTTCTTCGGCAGGATGTAGACCTTGGCCTCGTACTTGTCCTTGTTGGTCCAGAGGTCGATCTGCGCGAGCGTCTGGTTGGCGAAGGAGTTCGACATCACGAAGCTCGGGTGGCCGGTGGCGCAGCCGAGGTTGACCAGGCGGCCTTCGGCCAGCAGGTAGATGCTGTTGCCGGTCTTGAAGGTGTACTTGTCGACCTGCGGCTTGATGTTCAGGCGCACGGCGTCGGACGCGTTGAGCCTGTCGACCTGGATCTCGTTGTCGAAGTGGCCGATGTTGCAGACGATGGCCTGATCCTTCATCGCCGCCATGTGCTCGAGCGTCAGCACGTCCTTGTTGCCGGTGGTGGTGACGTAGATGTCGCCGCGGCCGAGGGTGGATTCGACGGTGTTGACCTCGAAGCCTTCCATCGACGCCTGCAGGGCGTTGATCGGATCGATCTCGGTGACCACGACGCGGGCGCCGTAGGCGCGCAGCGAGTGCGCCGAACCCTTGCCGACATCGCCGTAACCGCAGACCACGGCGACCTTGCCGGCCAGCATCACGTCCATCGCGCGCTTCAGGCCGTCGGCCAGCGATTCGCGGCAGCCGTAGAGATTGTCGAACTTCGACTTGGTGACCGAGTCGTTGACGTTGATCGCCGGGACCAGCAGCTTGCCGGCTTCCGCGATCTGGTACAGGCGGTGCACGCCGGTGGTGGTTTCCTCGGAGACGCCCTTCCAGTCCTTGACCACGTTGGTCCAGAAGCCGGGACGCTCCCTGGCGACGCGCTTGAGCAGGTTCTTGATGACGCCTTCCTCGTGCGAGGAGGCCGGCTCGTTGACCCAGTTCGAGCCCTGTTCCAGCTCGTAGCCCTTGTGGATCAGCAGGGTCACGTCGCCGCCGTCGTCGACGACCAGTTCCGGGCCCTTGCCGCCCGGGAAGGTCACGGCGTCCAGGGTGCAGTCCCAATACTCTTCCAGCGTCTCGCCCTTCCACGCGAACACCGGGGTGCCGGTGGCGGCGATCGCCTGCGCGGCGTGGTTCTGGGTCGAGAAGATGTTGCACGAGGCCCAGCGCACGTCGGCGCCGATGTCCTTGAGGGTTTCGATCAGGACCGCGGTCTGGATGGTCATGTGCAGCGAGCCGGTCACGCGGACGCCCTTCAGCGGCTTGGCGGCGGCGTGCTTCTTGCGGATCGACATCAGGCCCGGCATTTCCTGCTCGGCGATGTCGATCTCCTTGCGGCCCCACTCGGCTTCGCCGAGCTGCATGTCGGAGACTTTGTAATCGGGGTGGGTTTTGACTTGTGCGTTCATGGCGATGATCTTCCGTTGAGTGCCCCGCGCGATGGGGGCAGTGAACGAGCGCCGTTGCAGGTGAAGATGCAACCCCTGCCGAGCCTGATTCCGGACCTTCGCCGGACTTGCAGCGCCCCTCGGCGGGGAGGGCGCGCAGTATATCGCTTTCTCGCGATGGAACGATGAATGCGGCCGGCCCGCGCCGGGCAGGCGCGCCACCTGGCCCATGACCTGTGGCGCATGGCGGCAGGCAGGGCGGGGGCGAAGATGCGGGATTGTCCTCGCAGGAGCACCGTCGTCATGCCTCTCCGCCGTCCCGTTCTCCGTCCGCTGCTGTTGCCGGCGCTGCTGGCCCTCGCCCTGGCCGCGCCGCCCGTCGTGTTCGCGCAGCAACCGGCCGCCGCGCCGGCGCAGGCCCAGCCGGCCGGCGGTTATCGCGAGCCCGCGGCCGAGCTGAAGGCGATCGTCGATGCGCCGCGCGCGCCGCAGGTCATGCTCAGTCCGCGCCGCGATCTGATCGCGCTGCAGCAGGTGCCGCCGCTGCCGTCGATCGCGCTGGTCGCGCAGCCCGAGTTGAAGCTCGCTGGCCTGCGCCTCAATCCGCGCAGCTATTCGCCCAGCCGCTTCTCCTTCGCCACCGATCTGTGGCTGATGGACGTGGCCACCGGCAAGGAGATGCGCATCGAGGGCCTGCCGCAGCCGCTGTCGCTGGCCGCGGTGTCGTGGTCGCCGGACCAGAAATACCTCGCGCTGAACCAGCAGGATCCCTACACCGGCGGCAACGCGCTGTGGCTGGTGGACGTGGGCGCGCGCAAGGCGCGCAGGCTGCTGGATCAGCCCTTGAACACGGTGAGCGGCGGTCTGCGCTGGATGCCCGACAGCAAACATCTGCTGGTGAACCTGCGCGTGGGCCAGGGCGGCGCGCCGCAGGCCGACATCGTGCCCACCGGGCCGAACGTGCAGGAAGTCCGCGGCGGCGGCGCCGTGCGCCAGCTGCGCACCTATCCCGACATGCTGCGCAACCCCGGCGACGAGCGCACCTTCGAGCATTACCTGCGCGTGCAGCCCGCGCTGGTCGGCGTGGACGGCAAGGTCCGCAACGTCGGCAAGCCGGATCTCTACGTGGGCCTGTCGCCGTCGCCGGACGGCAAGCACCTGCTGTCGCAGCGCATCGAGCGTCCGTTCTCGTACGTGGTGCCGATGAATTTCTTCCCGCGCCGCATCGAAGTGCGCGATCTCGACGGCAAGGTGCTGCATGAGGTCGCGAAGCTGCCGCTGTTCGAGGGTCTGCCCAGCGGCAACGACGCCACCACCACCGGCGTGCGTTCGATCGGCTGGCGCAGCGATGCCCCCGCCACCCTGGTCTGGGCCGAGGCGCAGGACGGCGGCGACCCGTCGAAACAGGTCGAATTCCGCGATCACGTGTTCATGCAGGCGGCGCCGTTCGACCAATCGCCGGTGGTGCTGGCGAAACTCGCGACCCGCTACGCCGGTGCCGAGTGGGGGCGCGGCGATGTTGCGCTGCTCAGCGAATACTGGTGGAAGACGCGCAAGGTGAAGACCTGGAAGGTCGCGCCCGATGCGCCGGCCAGCGCGCCGAAACTGGTGTTCGACGGCTCCAGCGAAGACCGCTACAACGATCCGGGCAATCCGGTCACCGAGCGCGACACGAACGGTTTCTCGCGGCTGATGTTCGGCGCCGACGGCAAGAGCGTGTACCTGGTCGGCGACGGCGCGTCGTCCGAAGGCGACCGTCCGTTCCTCGACCGCTGGAATCTCGACGACCTGAGCAAACAGCGCCTGTTCCGCTCCGAGGCGCCGACCTATTCGACGGTGGCCGCGGTGCTCGATCGCGATGCGTCGAAGATCCTGATCACCCGCGAATCCCCGACCGAGCCGGTGAATTTCTATCGCCTCGATCTCGCCGGCAAGGGCGCGCCGGTCGCGCTGACGGCGTTCGAACACCCGACGCCGCAGCTGAAGGACGTGAAGAAGGAGCAGATCCGCTACAAGCGCAAGGACGGCGTGGAACTCACCGCGACGCTGTATCTGCCGCCGGGGTTCGAGCCGGGCCGCGACAAGCCGCTGCCGCTGCTGATGTGGGCCTATCCGGCCGAGTTCAAATCGGCCAGCGCCGCGTCGCAGGTCACCGACTCCCCGTACCGTTTCAACGCCATCAGCTACTGGGGCCCGCATCCGTTCCTGGCCCGCGGCTACGCGGTGCTCGACGATCCGTCGATGCCGATCATCGGCGAAGGCGACAAGGAACCGAACGACACCTATCTGCCGCAGCTCATCAGCAGCGCCGAGGCCGCGATCGATGAAGTGGTCCGCCGCGGCGTGGCCGACCGCGACCGCATCGCCATCGGCGGCCATTCCTACGGTGCGTTCATGACCGCCAACCTGCTCGCGCACACGCGTCTGTTCAAGGCCGGCATCGCCCGCAGCGGCGCCTACAACCGCACGCTCACGCCGTTCGGATTCCAGGCCGAGGAGCGCAACTTCTGGGCCGCGCCCGAGACCTACCAGACCATGTCGCCGTTCAACTACGCCGACAGGATCAAGGACGCGCTGCTGATGATCCACGGCGAGGAAGACAACAACTCCGGCACCTTCCCGATCCAGAGCGAGCGCATGTTCGCCGCGGTCAAGGGCCTCGGCGGCACCTCGCGCCTGGTGATGCTGCCGAAGGAAAGCCACGGTTACCGCGCCCGCGAATCGATCCTGCACATGCTGGCCGAGACCGACGCATGGCTCGACGAATTCGTGAAGAACGCCAGGCCCGCGGCACCGGTGGCGACCGCGCCGGCGCGTTGATGTCCAGCGTCCGATCGCATCGTCGTCGCATGCCCGTGCGGCGACGATGACGATCGCCGTCGACTATCGTTTTCTGGCGAGTGATCGTTCTCATCAACGGCACATTCAGCGTCGATCGGGGCGGGCAGTGACGCGATGCGTCCACTGCCGACGCGCACCTGCGCAGAGCATCGTGATCGCGACGCGATCCGCGATGGATGTCTCATAAAAAATCGCGGTTTGCCCCGTCTTTCATGTTCCGGAATGGCATGTTTCCTGCTTGGTCCGTCGTCGCAGTACTCCATCGACACCATCAACCAGGGGAAATCGAACACATGAAGGACTCTATCAAGGCCCGCATTCTCGTCTCCGTCGGAACCCTCGCCCTCGGTCTGGCCGCCGCGTTGCCGGCCGCCGCCGAATCTGACTTCCAGACCGGTGCGGGTGCGCTGAACGCGAATGCGCGTCTGGACTTCCGCGTCGTCATTCCGAAATTCATCCGCTTCCAGGTCGGCAGCGCCGGCGCCACCGTCGATCTGGTCGAATTCGCGGTTCCGGCGGCCAACGTCGGCGACGGCACCGACATCGCCCGCACCAACGGCGGCGCGGTTCCGGTGCAGTTGCAGAGCAACAACGGCAACGTGTCGCTCACCGCCACCACGCTCGGCCAGTTGAACAACGGCGCCGGCGAGAACATCTCGTTCGCCGAGATCCTGTCGACCAGCTCCGATCCGAACCTGAACGTGCCGACCCTGATCGACGGCGGCACCAGCGCCGCGATCACGGTGACGCCGAACGTGGGTACGCGCGTGGTCAATCGCACCGCCAACTGGTCGTTCGCGTACAGCAACACCAACTTCGTCGGCGCCGGCAGCTACGGCGGCGTCAACGTGAACAACGGTCGCGTCACCTACACCGCCGCGCTGCCGTAAGGCGGTGTCGCGACGCCGCCGCCGGCACCCGCCGTGCGGCGGCCTGGACTTCGGGGCGCTGCCGCACGCACGCGGCCGCCCCGGGCAGAATGCGGGAGCCGCATCGTGCCGGCTCCGACTCCGAGAGGTTGCGCATGGCCATCCGTACATCGTCCACGACGCGTCGCCGCATGGCGCGCCCGACATCGATCGCGATATCGATGACGATCCTGCTGCTGTCGCTGTTCGCGGCCGCACAGGCGTCCGCCTATACCGTCACCATCGGCACCGGCCCCAAGGCCGCTTACCTGCGCGTCGGCGACGGCAGCATCACCGGCGGCAACTACAACGCGGGCGGTACGCCAGCGGCCAACACCACGGTGAATCTCGTCAGCGTCACCGTGCCGGCGAACGTCGTCGGCAACACCGTCAATCAGGCGATGACCGGCACCGGCCGGACCACCAGCGACTGGGATGGTTTCGCGTTCTGCAATGCCGGGCAGGTCTACATCGGCGCGTTTTTCCGCCTGCCGACCAATCCCAACCAGAGCGCGACCCTGCGCGCCACCGCGCCCACCGCGCTCACCAGCGCCGGCGGCGACACCATTCCGATCACCCAGATCACCTGGACCAGCAGCGGCAACGGCGATGCCGGCGCCCAGCCTTTTCCGGCCGGCGCGTTCGCCGGCGGCACCCAGACGCTGGCCACGCTGCTGCGCAATACCTGGGCCGAAAGCTGCCACACCTTTTCCTACGGCAACGATGCCATCGTGGCCGCAGGCACCTACAACGCCCGCGTGACCTACACGCTGGCCACGCCATGAGCGCCGCCCGCAGCCGTCGCGCGATCGCCATCGCGCTGTTCTGCGCCGGCCTGCTGTCGTGCGCGTCCGCGGTCGCGCAGACCTTCCGCATCGACGACAGCGCCAGCCAGGTGTTGTCGCCGGGCGAAGTGAAGATGCGCTGGGAGTCGCTGGTACCGCGTCCCGGTCAGCCGTCCACGATCACCGGTCAGGTCGCGGTGCGCGTGGTACTCGACGTCTCGCCCTGGCGCGGCCGTCGTGGCCGCATCTACCACACGCTGCCGCCCAGCCCGACCGGGCCGGTGACGGTGCGCTGGACCGCGGACGGTCCGCTGTCGTCCGGCGTGCTGCGCGACGGCGAACGCGCGCTGGTCTACACCGGCCCGATCGACAGCGACCGTCTGGTCGACACCTTTCGCCTCACGCTCCAGGCCGATGGCGACCGCGTGCTGCGGCCGCAGTCGCTGGCCTTCGGATTCGAGATCGAACTGGAGCCCGCACGATGAACACGCCTTCGCGCATGCGCCATGCCACTGCCGCCGTTCTGCTCGCACTGACCACACTCGCCGCGCCGACCGGCGCGCAGGCGCAGGAATTCTCCGCGGTGATCTCGCCGCCGCGGTTCGAGGATCGCGCCAAACCCGGCGCGACCTACCGCAACGTCATCGAGATCGCCAACGCGTCGACGAAACCCGGCCGCTTCACCGTCGAGACCGCCGACTGGACGCTGGACGCGCAGGGCGCGCCCGTCTTCACCCAGGCGCTCGCCCCCGGCAGTTGCCGGCCGTGGGTCGGCATCGAAGCCGCCGCGATCCAGATCGAAGGCAGCGGCAAGCGCCGTTTCCGTTTCGAAGCGAAGGTGCCGGCCGACGCGCATCGCGGCGAATGCCGCTTCGCGATCATGATCGAAGGCGAACCGCAGATCGCGCGCGGCAACGTGCCGCTGCCGGTCAGCGGCCGCATCGGCGTGATCGTCTATCTCGCCATCGGCGACGCAGCCCCCGCGCTCACCGTGCTGGAGACCGTCGGCATCGATGCCCAGGGGCAGCGCGTGCCGGCGCTGCGGGTGCGCAACGACGGCGACATGCATGCCCGCCTCGAAGGCTATCTCGGCGCGATCGACGCCGCCGGCGAACGCATCGTGCTGGTGCCCGACAACAGCCCGATCCTGCCCGGCGCCACCCGCACGATCGCACTGTATCCGCAGGCCGACGATCGCACGGCCGCGGCCCCGACGATCGATTATCCCGTGCGCATCCGCGGCCGTCTCGACGCCGAGCGACAGCGGCTGGATATCGACACCGCGCTGGAGCGATGAGTCCGCGCCGTCCCATGGTCCGACGTTCCCGACGCTTCGCCCGGTGCGCGCTGACGCTGGCGCTCGCGGCGTGCGTCGTGTCGACCCACGCGGGCGCGGCCTCGCCCGCGGACGCCGAGGACGCGTACGACCCGTTCGCCGCGTTCGATCCGCCGCCGCCGTCCGCGGGCGCGCAGGCCTATCGCGATCGCATCATCGCGCCCGAGTCGCTGGAACCGCTGCCGGACGAAGAAAACGACGAAAACGCCGACGGCCCGCGCCGCGCGCTGCATGTCGAAGCCATCGCCCACCGCAGCCGTTTCGGCGGCGAGGACACGCTCGAATTCGGCGCCGCGTTCGGCGGCTACTGGGACACCGCGGATCTCGGCACGCTGTCGCTGGATGCGCTGGCGTTCCGCGTCGACCGCGACCGCGCGGCCTACGGGGGCGACGACGGCGCGCGCTGGCGCGGCACCGCGACGCTGTGGCAGCGCGGCCTCGATCTGCCCGGCGGCTGGCGCGTCGACAACGGTCTGGGCGTGCTCAACACGCCGATGCCCGCGCTGTTGCGCGACCAGTACCGCTTCCTGTTGCCCAGCGTGCCGATGCTCGGCGTGTCCAGCGAATGGCGCCAGCGCGCGCGCGGCCTTTCGCTGCACGGCGCCGTGGGTCGCGGCGGCGTCTACAGCGGCGCGCGGCTCAGCGGTTTCGAATCCGGCGACGGTGCGGTCGGCACCGTCGGCGCCGAATGGCGCTGGAATGCGCAGTGGAGCGGCGCGGCCACGCTGCTCGCCACCGACGGTCGCATCGTGCCCGACAGCCAGGGCCTGCCCGCGTTCCAGAACGTCGCCACGCGCGCGCTGTTGATCGGTCAGCGCTGGCAGGGTGCGCGCGATCAGATCACCCTGAATCTGCAGGCCAGCGACGGCGATGGCGACCTCGGCGGCGCCACGGGCGCATGGCTCGACGGCCGCAGCGCGCGCGGCGCATACGTGCATCGCTACGGCCTGTTCAATCTCCAGCCCGGGCTCGCCTGGGGCGCGTGGCCCATCGCCAACGACGCCCGCGGCGGTTATTACCGCGTCGATTACCAGCGCGCACGCTGGACCTGGAACGCGGGCGTCGACCGCATCGGTTCGATCACCGGCGACGGTTTCGACGGCTGGTACGGCAGCGCGCATGCGCGGTATCAGTCCAGCCCGCGCCTGAGTTACGGCGGCAACCTCTCCGCGCGTCGCGGCCGCGGCGATGCCGATGCCGAGGCGCTGCAGGCCTTCGTCGATCTGCGCACGCACGCCGGCGACACCCGGCTGCAGTTCGATACGGCGCAGGACGCCGCGGGCGGCGACAGCTGGCAGGTGCTGGCCGATCACGCGCTGCGCCTGCGCGAAGGTTGGCGGCTGTCGCTGTCGGCCGGTATCGGCGAACTCGCCAACGGCGGCTTCCGCCCCGCGCGCACCACCACGCTCGCGGCCTACGGCGGTTTCGATATCGGCACCGATCTCACCATCGACGGCACCGCGCGCTGGACCCGCAGCGACGGCGATGCCGGCGCGCGCGGTCTCGATCTGAGCCTCGGCTGGCGCTGGCGGATCGCGCCGCGCTGGTCGCTGCTCGGCAATCTCACCGAGAACCGCGGGTCGCGGCGTTCGCCGTTCGCGCTCGATCCGCTGACCAACCAGCCGGTGTTCGAAACCCTGCCGCACGATCGCAGCCTGCAGCTCAGCCTGCGCTACGACCACGCCGCCGGCCGCGCCGCGCAGGTGCTGGGCGGCGCGCCCGACGCCGCCACCGGCCGCGTCGCCGGCAGCGTGTTCCTCGACGACAACGACGACGGCGTGCGCAACGCCGCCGAGCGTCCTGTCGCCGGCATCACCCTCGTGCTCGATGGCCGCTACACGCTTCGCACCGACGACCAGGGCCGCTTCGCCTTCGATCGCGTCGCGGTCGGCACGCACACCCTGGAAGTCCTCGCCGACAACCTGCCGCTGCCATGGTCGCTCGATCCCGCGCAGGCCCGCCGCAGCGTGCAGGTCGAAGTGCGCGATCGCAACGACATCGATATTCCGGCGCAGCGACCGCGTTGAGATCGCACTGAGACCACATCGAGACCGACATGTCATCGGCGTCATCGATGACGACGCGGAATCCCATCGATCGCATATTCATTTCGACCGATGCGCACGACGTTTTCGGCTTGTTTCATGCGGATATCTCTGCGATGACGCACTCCGGACACGCCGGCCGGGCGATGCCTTGACGTCGACACAGGCAAGGCGTATCACTCGAACACGGATGCCGAAGCCGGCGCGGTCGTAGCGGACAGGGTGGGCAGAACATGGCCAGGGAATCTCCGCGCGAAGGAGAGATGCCGATCGCGCGCAGCGGTACGGTCGTCGCACGGCCTGCGGGCAACAGCGCAAGCCTCTACGCGCGCATCATCGCGGCGCAGAACGAAATCGTCCTGCTCGCGCACGACCCGAACAAGGTCGTCGACGCGGTCATCCGCCGCGCGCAGGAACTCACCCGTTCCACCGGCGCCGTCGTCGAGATCCTCGATGGCGAAGACTTCGTGTACTGGGCGGCGAGCGGTACGGCGCATGCGCAGATCGGCCTGCGCATGCACGCGGCGGGCAGCCTGTCGGGACTGTGCGTCGCCCGCAACCGGGTGCTGCGCTGCGACGATTCCGAAGAGGATCCGCGCGTGAACCGCGACGCCTGCAGGCGCGTGGGCCTGCGCTCGATGCTGGTCACGCCGCTGTTGTACGAAGGCAGGCCGTTCGCGGTGCTGAAAGTGTTGTCGCCGTATCCCGGCGCCTACCGCGAGTCCGACATCCAGGTCATGGGCATGATGGCGACGCTGGTCGGCGCCGTGCTCGGGCACGCGATCGAATATTCGGACCTGCTCAGCGACTATCGCGGGCGGGTCGAGGCCGATCGCATGGTCGAGCGCCACCGCGACGATCTCGTCGGCGGCATCGAATCCCTGATCCGCAGCCGCCAACTGGACATCGTGTTCCAGCCGATGGTCTCGCTGAGCGACGGCAAGATGTTCGCGCTCGAAGCGCTGTCGCGCTTTCCGGAAGGCACGCCGTCGCCCGATGTCTGGTTCGCGCAGGCCGCGGAAGTCGGCCTCGGCCTGATGCTGGAACTGGAAGCGGCGCGCCTCGCGCTCGGCCGCCTTGCCGACGTGCCGCAACCGTACCGGTTGTCGATCAACGTCTCGCCGGAGACGATCGTCACCGGCGCCTTCGAAGCGCTGCTGTCCGCGCACGACATGGCGCGCGTGATCGTGGAAATCACCGAACACACCACTGTTCCCGATTACGACCGCTTGCGCACCAGCCTGCGCGGAATGCAGTCGCGCGGCGTGCTGGTGGCCATCGACGACACCGGCGCCGGCTTCGCGTCGCTGCGCCACATCCTCCAGCTGTCGCCCGACATCATCAAGCTCGACATCTCGCTGACCCGCGGCATCGACATCGACGCCCGGCGCCAGACCATGGTCGCGGCGATCCAGACCTTCGCCAGCGGCACCAACGCGACCATCGTCGTGGAAGGCGTCGAAAACGAAAGCGAACTCGGCACGCTCATCGGCCTCGGCATCGAATACGGCCAGGGCTTCCACCTCGGCCGTCCCGGCCCGCTGGACGCGGTGCTTGGCGGCGTAGGCGTCACATGCTGAGACGCCAATGCCGCGCCCGCTTGGCAGGTGGGCCGGAACCGCTGGTGTGCCCTCGCCGGTTTTTGTAGGAGCGCCGGCAGGCGCGACGGGAGGCGCGATGCGTTCGCCGAAGCACACGCTTCCGGAGCACGGAACTGGTCAGGGAAGAGGGCTTGCACCAAGCCCCGGCGTTGAATATGATATGCATCATATGAAACGAGGCGGCACACGATCCAAAGACGCGACGCACGACCGCATCGTCGACGCGGCCGCGCGCGCCATTCGGCGCAGCGGCTACAACGGCGCGGGCGTCGCCGAGATCATGAGGGACGCCGGCCTGACCCACGGCGGCTTCTATGCCCATTTCGGCTCGCGCGAGGCGATGCTTGCCGAGGCGGCCGACCGTGCAGGCGGCGAGAGCGTGGCGATGATGCAGCAGATCGCCGCCAGCTTGCCGCCGCATCAGGCCCTTGCGGCCATGATGCAGGCGTATCTGTCGGATGCGCACGTCGAAGCGATAGAAACCGGCTGCGCAACGGCCGCGCTCTGTTCCGAGATGCCTCGCCAGGCGCCGGAGATCAGACGCATTGCCACCCGGCGCATCAAGGAAATGATCGACCTCGTTTCCCGGCAATCGCCCGACTGGGGGCAGCCCGAGGCGCACGAGCGCGCGCTGGTCACCATCGCGACGATGGTCGGCACCTTGGCGCTGGCGCGTGCCGTCGATGATTCCCGACTTTCCCGGGCGCTGCGTGAAGCGGCGTTGAAACACCTGTCCCCCTCTGATTCCTGACCGCTGCCGATGGCAGCGGTCTTTTTGCTTTGCAACTGAATATGACGACTATCATATAAAAGAGGTTTCCAATGCAGTTCAACGGCTCCATCGCGCTGGTCACCGGCGCTTCTTCAGGGATCGGCGAAGCCACTGCGCAGCGGCTCGCGCTGGCAGGCTACAAGGTCTACGGTACGAGTCGGCGCGGCACGCCCTCGGCCCAGCGCAATTTCGAGATGCTGTCGCTCGACGTGACCAGCGACGCGTCCGTCGATGCCGCCGTCAGCGAACTCATTCGCCTGGAGGGTCGCATCGATCTGCTGGTCAACAACGCAGGCTTCGGTGTCGCGCCCGCAGGCGCCGAGGAAAGCTCGATCGAACAGGCGAAAGCGATCTTCGACACCAACTTCTTCGGAATACATCGCATGACCCGCGCCGTCGTGCCGCACATGCGCCGTCAGGCACAAGGGCGGATCCTCAACATCGGCTCGGTTCTCGGCTTCCTGCCGATGCCTTACGGGGCCCTCTATGCCGCGACCAAGCACGCCATCGAAGGCTACTCGGAATCGCTCGATCACGAATTGCGCACAAGCGGAATTCGGGTTTCGGTGATCGAGCCCGCATACACCAGGACACGGTTCGACGCGAACTTCCTCGCGCCCGATGCGAAGCTCGAAGCGTATCGCGACGTTCGCGCGAGCCTGGACAAGGTGCTCACCAAGGTGATGGCGAATGCCGACGAACCGGCCGTCGTGGCGGAAGTCGTTCTGCGAGCGGCCAATGCCGTGCAGCCCAAACTTCGTTACACCGCAGGCGGCCTCGCGAACCGGCTGCGATTGCTGCGCAGGTTCGCGCCGGCAGGACTGGTGGATGCAGGCATCCGAAAGGATTTGCGGCTCGACGATCCCAAGGAGATGAGGTCATGAAGGCGTTCATCCTCGACCGCTACAGGAAAAAGGGTGCCTTGCGTCTCGGCGACATGCCGGAACCGGAAATTCGCGACCATGATGTTCTGGTCGAGATCCGTGCGGCAGCCCTGAACATGCTGGATGCCAAGATCCGCGACGGCGAATTCAAGCTCATCCTGCCCAATCGTTTTCCCCTGATCCTGGGGCACGATGTGGCGGGCGTCGTGGTCCGGGTCGGATCCGCGGTCATGGGGTTCAAGCCCGGCGACGAGGTCTATGCGCGGCCGCGCGATGGCCGGGTCGGGACGTTTGCCAGGCTGATCGCCATGGACGAAACCGACGTGGCATTGAAGCCCGGGAATCTGAGCATGGAAGAGGCCGCCTCCATTCCCCTGGTCGGTCTGACCGCGTGGCAGGTGTTGATCGAGCGGGCCAATCTGAAGAAAGGTCAGAAGGTATTGATTCACGCGGGGTCCGGTGGCGTCGGCACCTTCGCCATTCAATTGGCCAAGCACCTCGGTGCAGTGGTGGCGACCACGACCAGCACGAGCAATGTCGATCTGGTCAAGCGTCTCGGCGCCGATATCGTCATCGACTACAAGCAGGACGATTTTTCGAAAGCGCTCAGCGGCTACGATGTCGTACTGAACAGCCTCGACCAGACGACGCTCGAGAAGTCCGTCAGGGTGCTGCGACCCGGAGGCAAACTGATTTCCATTTCCGGGCCGCCGGATGTCGCATTCGCCAAGTCCATCGGCTTGAACGCGCTCCTCCAGCAGGTCATGCGCTTGCTGAGTATGGGGATCCGCAGCAGGGCCAGGCGCCGTGGCGTCGACTATTCGTTCGTCTTCATGCGTGCGAACGGAGAGCAGCTGGAGAAGATCGGTGCGCTGATCGAGTCCGGTGTGATCAAGCCTGTCGTGGATTGCGTGTTCCCGTTCTCTGCGCTCAACGAGGCGATCGACTACCTGGAAACGGGGCGTGCCAGGGGCAAGATCGTCATCAGCATGACATGATCCGCGAACCGACGGGGAATCGACACGAGTTTGATCGCGGATGTCATGGGGCAAGCCGATGAGGGGGGCTGTCCGGGCTCGAACAGGGTCGTTGACCGGATGATTGTCCAAGCATGAAAAGCCCCGGGTATCGCTGCGCTCGACCCGGGCTACGAGTCCTCTGGCTTTCGCGTGCTGCGTGACGCGGTCGCTCTGTCGCGGTCGCGATGCCGGTTCGAGGCCTATACTCTGGGTTCGATCGGTCGGGAGGCGTGTGTCATGACACAGCATGTGGTGTGCGAGGTGGACGAGTTGCCGGTCGGCAAAATGAAGGCCTTCACCGTGGCCGGCGAGAAGCTGGTGGTCTATCACCTGGACGACGGGTTCTTCGCGACGCAGGCGTCTTGCACGCATCTGTTCGGGCCGCTGGCGAAGGGCAAGATCGTGGACGGGTGCAAGGTGCAGTGTCCGTTGCATCGCGCGCGGTTCGACATCCGGACCGGCGAGGTGATCGACTGGGCGAATTTCCCGCCGGGCATCCAGTTGCTCAATGCCGTGCGCGCCCAGAAGGCACTGAAAACCTACAAGGCCAGCGTGAAGGGCAATCAGGTGCGGGTGAAGATCGACTGATGAGGATCGACTGATCCCGCCGCGACGATGCGCGTCGTCGCACGCGTCCGTGGCGGCGTGCGCAGGCAGGTCATGCATGACTTCCAGCAGGACCTGCAGCCAATGTCGATCATTGTGCGGCGGAGGCCTGCGATGGTCCGATGATGACGCCGATGCATGATCGCAGGCGTGTCGCGAAAGCGCCGACGCAGCGATCTTCCGACGATGGCGACGATGAATCCACGGCCGCCATCGCGCGCATCGGCATGGCCGGGACCTGCGCGTCGTCCGTTCGACGGCGAGCGCATCGGCCCCGTTCGATGGTGTCATCGCTCGCCGAAGCATCGGAGGTCTCATGAACATCGCCACAGGTCGTGCGCGCGGCATCGCCGCGGCCGCGCTCGCCGGAATGCTGTCCAACACGCTCGCGCAGGCCGCGCCGCTGTGCATCGACGCGGTCAATCCGCAGTATTTCCACTACGGCGGCAAGACCACGCCGCTGGTCGGCTACAGCCCCGAATACATCTGCCATCTGGAGCAGCGTGCGGGGACGCCGGAAGTGACCCAGCTGTGCAATTACAACCTCGATGCCGCGAGCGGCAAGCGGAATTTCCAGCGGGTGATCGATGAGCTGGCGCTGCGCCACCTCAACGTGTTGCGCGTCTGGGCCGGTCTCGGTCACAGCCCCGGCGGTGCGGCGGGGCCGCTGCCGAACGAGCAGCCGTTCGTCTACAACGCCGGCAACGGCACCTGGGATCTCTACAGCTGGAACCAGACCTACTTCGATCGGCTGGAAGAGGTGGTGGCGTACGCGCAGGGCAAGGGCGTGATCGTCGAGGTGACGCTGTTCGATGCGTTCAGCGGCGATTTCCGCACCAGCCCGTGGTATTCCGGCAAGAACAGCAACGGTTACCTGGGGCTCGCCGACGAGTGGACGCTGACCGCGACGCCCGGCGCGACCTGCGCGCCGTTCAACACCGCGACCAACATCTACAGCCGCCAGAAGGCGTTCGTCGAAAAGCTCGTCGCCGAATTGAACGCCTACGACAATCTCTACTGGGAACTGGCGAACGAGCCGGATCTGTCGATCGTCAAGGCCGGATACAATTCCAGCGGCGCCGTCGTCGCCGATTCGGTCAGCGTGCCGCGCATCGTCAAGTGGCACGAATGCATGACCGACATCGTGCGCAACGCCGAGGGGACGGCGGCTTCGCCGAAGCGTCATCTCATCGCCGCGAACTACCACACCCAGGCCGCGCTGGCGCCGTTCCGCAGCATCGTCAGCCCGACCTATGCGCCGGACGTGAAGATCCTCACCGGGCATTACATCCAGGTCCGCGATGCCGGGCGCCTGTCCGCCACCGAGAAGCAGAGGACGTATCTGATCCCCGGCCTGCAGGGCATTCCGCGGGTCTACGGCTTCAACGAGGGCCGGCCGACGCCGTCGTATCGCTCCTCCGGTTCGTTCGACTACATCACGCCGGACGAAGCGCGCGCGGAGGCCTGGGAATTCATGCTCGGCGAAGGCGGCATCTACAACCACTACACCACCGACTGGAGCGCGTCCGGCGGCAGCGAGCCGCAGCAGACCCGCGTGCAGTTGGGCAGGCTGGCGGATTTTCTCGCCGGACTGGGCCCCTACCTGCGCCAGATGAGCCGTGCGACGAACGATCCGCCGACCTGGGCGCCTAACCTGCCGGCGTTCGGCACGCCGCGCGGCGGCAGCAATGTCTACTGGGGCGCGATGCAGCAGAACGGCAGCACCTATGCGCTCTATCTCCATCACAGCAATCCGTCGACGGATGCGTTCAAGGCCTATGCGAAACCGGCCAGCATCACCCGGTTGACCACGCTGGACCTGCAGCCCGCCGCGGCGGCGGTGAATTACACCGGCGAATGGATCAACCCGTCGACGGGCGCGCGCATCGGCGCCACGTTCGTCGTGCCCGCCGATGGCGTGCGCCGTTCGTACGTCGTGCCCGCGTACAGCTACGACATCGCGCTGAAGATCAGCAATGGCGTGGTGGTGGCGAGCACGGGCACCTGCGCGCCGTGAGCGATCGCCATGGAGATGGTGCGGGTATCCGGACCGGAAGCCGCGCGATCCGCGCGGCTTCCGTCAGGTTCGACAGGTTCTGTCGGCTACGCTCGGTCGGCCTGGTCAGCCGGCTTGGTCAGTCGGCAGCGTCGCGCAGCCACTCCGGGCCGGGCAGTTCGCGCACGCCGCGGCGCAGGGTTTCGTTCCATTCGCGACGGATCGTCTGCAGGTACGGATCGTCTTCGACCAGGCGCTGGCGCAGCGCGACCGAGAAGCTGTCGCGGCGGTACAGCAGCAGGTCCAGCGGCGGGCCGACCGAGAGGTTGGAGCGCATGGTCGAATCGAACGACACCAGCACGCACTTGCAGGCTTCGGTCATCGAGGTCTGCGGAGTGATGACGCGATCGAGGATGGGCTTGCCGAACTTGCTTTCGCCGGTCTGGAAATACGGCATTTCCGGCGAGCTTTCGATGAAGTTGCCTTCCGAGTAGACCAGGAACAGCCGCGGCGCTTCGCCGCGGATCTGGCCGCCGACGATGAAGCTGCCGGTGGGGTCGATGCCGCTGTCGCGCAGATAGGCTTCGTCGCGCTTGCGGATCTCGCGCAGGGCGTCGCCGACCATCTGCGCCACGTCGAACATCGAGTTGGCCTTGCCGATACCGGGCCGCCCGCCGTCCAGCGTGGAGCGCTGATCGATCAGGTTCAGCGCGTTCTGGGTCAGGGACAGGTTTCCGGCCGAGAGCGCCGCGACCACGTATTCGCCTTCGGAGACGAACAGCCGCATCTTGCCGGTGCGGCGGATATCGTCGACGCCGGCATTGGTACGCGAGTCGGAGGCCAGGATCAGGCCGTGTTCGAGATTCAACCCGATGCAGTAAGTCATGGTGAAGCGGTGCCCGCAGAAATGCAGCGTCGATTTTGCCCGTAACGGCGCTGCGGTGTGAAGCGGATCAGGCGGGTGTCTGCGCCTGGAATTGGAGTTGCGACGGCGAGTGGGACGGCGCCTTGAGCTGCGGGCGTGTGTCCGTGGCATCGGCGGCGGTCATGAATTCCTGATGGATGGCGTTGCCCAGGCGATCAAGACGCGCCATCGCGTTCTGCAGCCAGGGCTCCAGGCCCTCGGCCAGGATTTCGTCGATGCGCGCGTAGCGGGTATGCGCGGAGAGCGCGCCGGCCTGGCGCACCACTTCCAGCGTCTGCCCGCCGGACAGCGCGGTCAGCACCTGATGCAGGTTGTGGGCGCAGGTCTGCAGCGACCGCGGGTTGGCGTCGTGCAGCAGCATCAGTTCGGCGACGCCGGCGGGACTGACCGCCTGGCGGTGCAGGCGCCGGTAGGTCTCGAAGGCGGACAGCGACTGCAGCAGCGCGCTCCACTGGAAATAATCGGCGGCGTCGCGCGCGGCGCCGCCCTCGCGCGGTTCGGCGTCGCTGCCCACCACATCGAGCAGCCTGACCGCCCAGTCGGCGCGCTCGATGAACACGCCGAGCTGCATGAACTGATAGCCCTCGCCGCGGCCCAGGGTGCCGATGGTGACGCCGCGGAACGAGGCCGAGCGGCTCTTGACCCGTTCGAGGATGCTGCTGAGCCCGTCGCGGTCGATGCTGCCGCGGTCGAGGCCGCGCATCTCCAGCCACGAGGTGTTGAGGTCTTCGTACATCTCCGAGGTGATCGCGACGCGCTGCGCGCGCGCGGCTTCGCGCGCGGCGCGCAGGCAGCTGTAGATCGACGACGGATTCTCCGGCGACAGCAGCAGATGATCGATCACGGTGCCGGCGTCGATCGCGCCGTAGCGCTGCAGGCAGGTGTCGGCCGCGCCCAGCGCATCCAGCGCGCGCCGCCACGGCGCGGCCTGCGCCTTGCCGCGGTCGAGGCGTTCGGGAAGCATCGCGATGCGCGTGGTCACGTCGATCAGGCGCGCGGTGTTCTCCGCGCGTTCCATGTGACGCGAGGCCCAGTAGAGATCGTCGGCGGTGCGGCAGAGCATCAGGCCTCCAATACCCAGGTGTCCTTGGTGCCGCCGCCCTGCGACGAGTTCACCACCAGCGAGCCTTCGCGCAGCGCCACCCGGGTCAGCCCGCCGGGCATCGCGACGATGCGCTTGCCCGACAGCACGTACGGGCGCAGATCGATGTGACGCGGCGCGAGGCCGCTGTCGACGAAGGTGGGGCAGGTGGACAGCGACAGCGTCGGCTGTGCGATGTAGTTCGCGGGTGCGGCGAGGATGCGTTGGCGGAAATCCTCGATCTCGGCCTTCGTCGAGGCCGGGCCGACCAGCATGCCGTAGCCGCCGGCGCCGTGGACTTCCTTCACCACCAGTTCGTGCAGATGCTCCAGCGTGTAGCGCAGATCGTCCTGGCGCCGCAGCTGGTAGGTCGGGACGTTGTGCAGGATCGGTTCTTCGCTGAGGTAGAAGCGGATCATGTCCGGCACGTAGGGGTAGACCGACTTGTCGTCGGCCACGCCGGTGCCCGGCGCGTTCGCCAGCGTCACCCGGCCCGCGCGATACGCGGAGAACAGCCCGGGCACGCCCAGCACCGATTCCGGGCGGAACACGTTCGGATCCAGGTAATCGTCGTTGATCCGGCGGTAGATCACGTGCACCCGCTGCGGCCCGCGGGTGGTGCGCGCGTAGACGGTGTCGTCGCGCACGAACAGATCGGCGCCTTCCACAAGTTCCACGCCCATCTGCTGGGCGAGGAACGCGTGTTCGAAATACGCCGAATTCGCCGAGCCTGGCGTCAGCACCGCGACCACGGGGTCGTCGATGCCCTCGGGCGCGGCCTCGCGCAGCGCGCGCAGCAGGGCGTCGGGATAGTGTTCGACCGGCGCGATCTGCTGGCGCGCGAACAGCTCGGGCATCAATCGCGCCATCATCCGCCGGTTTTCGAGCATGTAGGACACGCCCGACGGCACCCGCAGATTGTCTTCCAGCACGTAGTACTCGCCGTCGCCCGCGCGCACCAGGTCGATGCCGGAGATGTGCGAATAGATGTCGCCGGGCACGCGCAGATCGCGCATTTCCTTGCGGAATTCGTGGTTGTCCAGCACCAGGTCGGCAGGCACGCGGCCGTCGTGGAGGATGCGCTGTTCGCCGTAGACGTCGCCGAGGAACAGATTGAGCGCATGCACCCGCTGCCGCAGCCCGGCTTCGAGCATCCGCCACTCGGCGGCGGGCACGATGCGCGGCACCATGTCGAAGGGGATCAGGCGTTCGTTGCCGGCGGCTTCGCCGTAGACCGAGAAGGTGATGCCCACGCGGTGGAAGGCGATTTCGGCCTCGCGGCGCTTCGCCTGCAGGGCCTGATCGGGAACGCTGTGCAGCCAGTCCTCGAACGCGCGGTAGTGCGGGCGCGCGGCGCCGCTGCCGTCGTGCATTTCGTCGAAGCGCGCCGCGGTGTCCGCGGTGGTCGTCGCGCCGGTCTTCGCGGTGTCTTCCTTCCCCATGGTTCCGTCAGCCGTCATCCAGTCCCAGCGCCCCGTGCGGATCATTCACCCGATCAATAGCACGGGCCGGGCGGCTTGCCTAGATGTTGCGGTGCATCAATCGCTGCCCGGCCGCATGCCGCGCCCGCCGCCACGGTCGACGGGTCCGGCGAGCCGGGCAGGCGGTCGGATGGATCGCCGCGGTCGCAGCGTTTCGGTCGCCGGTCCGGGTCGCGATCGCGCAGGTCGATTGCGCAGGTCGATGGCGCGCCGGGATTCGATCCAGAAAAACATCAGGGCGCGGGTGGCGACGACGGTATGCGGGCCCGGTCGGCAGGTCGTCGAGCGATCGATGCGTGCATGCGTCCGTTCGCATTGCGTCGCCGGTCACATCGTTCCGCGCCTGGATCGCGCGCATCGATGATGCGATCCGATTCGATCGATGCCGACATCCGCAAGGCGCGATGATGCGCATGCCGCTGCAGGCAGTCGTCGTGCCGTCGTCTCGGGCAAGCGACGCCGCGTTCTGCGGCATCGATCACATCATGCCGATCGCGCATCGCGCGAGTCGATGATGCGCACGGATTCGATCGAAAAAAACATCCGGCGGGACGGGGTTGGATCAATGGAAAATTCCGCGCGCAAACCCATGCTGTGATCGCGACATCGCCGACGACATCGAAGGTGCATCGCGATGCGCGCATGTGCGGCGGACGTGGACCTCGCCGCGGTGCAGGGGGCAATCCGGTCTCTCGAAACGACACGCTTGGAGTTCAACGTATGCGGAATACCGTGAAATCAGCGCTTGCATCTGCCTTCGTCATGTTCGTCGCCGGCCTCGGCCAGGCGCCTGCCGCGGGTGCGCCGCGCGCCGCCGACCCGCCGCGGGATCTCTTCTACGAATGCACGCCGGAATTCGACGGCTTCGTCATCCGCTATGCAGTCGGCGATCGGCCCAGCCAGATCGTCTATGTGTATCTCTGCGACGGCAGCACGTGGACGTTGATCGACGTCGAAACCTGACCGTGGCATCGCCTGGCGCCATGCGTTGCACATCCGTGTGCAACGCGGGCGTGTTCCTCACTTCTTGGGTTTGCCCGGGCGACGATGACCCTGTCGGGTCAGCGCATCCGGCGTGCCGGAGGATTGCCAGGCGAGCGGCGCCTTCTCGGGCACTTCGATCTCCGGCAGGCCGCGGGCCTTGAGCGCGGCATTGGCCTTGGCCAGATCGCCGTCGCGGATGGCCGCGAAGTCGGTTTCCAGCGTCTTCAGCCGGCGATCGAGCACGCCGATGTACGCGACCAGCGTATCGGCCGGTTTGCCTTCATAACCGATCAGGCCGCCGTAGAGGCTGTCCATGTGTTCGCGCAGGCGCTCCTCGCCGGTGATCGCGCCGCCTTCCTTCGTCGCCACGATCTCCTTGCGCAGGGTTTCCACGCGCGCGGACAGCGCGGTCAGCGATGCGCGCAGGGCGTCGTCGGCGGGCAGTTTGCCGCCGACGCCCTCGGCGCCGCCGCGCACGGCCTGGATCTTCGCCACGAGATCGCTCATGCGGCCGAACATCGCGTGCACCCGCATGCTGGCGTCGTAATTGGCCTGGCGATCGGCGACGCTGAACTGCGCGCGTCGATCCAGTCCCACGGTGATGCGATCCTCCAACACCTGATCGCCCTTGGTCAGGCGCAGGGTGTAGGTGCCGGGCGGCACGCGCGGACCCTGCAGGCTGTTGCCGGCGACCGACGCGGCCGGCGGCACCGTCGGCGGCTTGCGGCTCATCGACCAGTACACGCGGTTGATGCCGCGGCGTTTGCTGGTGGGCAGGGTGTCGATGAGGTGGCCGTCGGCGTCGAACACTTCGAGCTTGAGCTTGCCGAACAGGTGGCGGGTCTTCTGGTAGTAGGTGATGACCATGTCGTTCGATGCGCTCTGGCCGGCGTAACCGGCATCGCCTTCGGACCAGCCGCCGAACGCGCGGATGCGCTGCTGCTGCGGACGGCCCGGCAGGAACGCCGCGTCGCGGGTCAGCACGGCACCGTCCAGCGCGCGCAGCGGGGTGAGGTCGTCGACGATCCAGATGCCGCGGCCGTGGGTGGCCAGCACCAGATCGTGGTCGCGCGGCTGCACCACCAGATCGCGCACCGCCACCGCCGGGAAGTCGCCGCCCTTGAACTGCGCCCAGTGCGCGCCGTCGTCCAGCGAGATCCACAGGCCCAGCTCGGTGCCCGCGTAGAGCAGGCCGCGCTTCACCGGGTCCTCGCGCAGCACGTGGGCGTAACCGCGCACGCTCTTCGGGTCCTTCGGCGTGGCCAGCGCGGTCCAGGTCGCGCCGTAATCGCTCACCTTGTACAGCAGCGGGTCCATCTCGCCGTAGGTGTGGCGATCGAACGCGACGTAGGCGGTGCCGGCCTCGTGCGGGCTGGCGTCGATGTACGCCACCCACGAGCCGGCGGGCACCTTTGCGCCGGACACCACGTTGCGCCACGACTTGCCGCCGTCGCGCGTCACCTGCACGTTGCCGTCGTCGGTACCCACCCAGATCACGCGGCCGTCCTTCGGTGATTCGCTGATGGTGTAGATGGTGGTGTGCATCTCGGCCGCGGAATTGTCCACGGTGATGCCGCCCGAGAGTTCCTGCTGCTGCTTCTTCGGATCGTTGGTGGTCAGGTCGGGCGAGATGCGTTCCCAGGTCTGGCCCTGGTTGCGGGTGCGGAACAGGAACTGCGCGCCCATGTACAGCGTGCCCTTCTCGTTGGGCGACAGATGCAGCGGCGTGTTCCAGTTCCAGCGCAGTTTCTCGCCGTCGTTGGCGCGCGGCTGGATGTCGCGGGAATCCAGCGTGCGACGGTTGATGCGCGCGAGATTGCCGCCCTGGTATTCGGCGTAGACGTAATTGCGGTCGGTGGGGTCGGAGAACACCCAGAAGCCGTCGCCGCCGTAGAGGTTCTCCCATCGCGAATTGGTGATGCCGCCGGGATAGGACGAATCGCCCACCCACGAGCTGTTGTCCTGCAGGCCGCCGTAGACCTGATACGGATCCTGGTCGTCGATGCTGACGTGGTAGAACTGCGAGATCGGCAGATTGTGGCCTTTCCACCAGCTCTCGGCGCCATCCTTCGAATACCAGATGCCGCCGTCGTCGCCGGCGATCACGTTCTTCGGGTCGTTCGGATCGATCCACACGTCGTGGAAATCGGCATGCGTGTTGCCCGTGCCGGAGAAGGTCTTGCCGCCGTCGGTGCTCTGGATCAGGTTGAGGTTGGTCTTGAACAGGCGATCGGGATTGTTGGGGTCGACGATGAGATTGGCGAAATAGAACGGGCGCCAGACCATCATCTGGCTGTCGTCGCGACGCTCCCACGTGCCGCCGCCGTCGGCCGAGCGGTACAGCGCGCTCTTCACGCCTTCCACGAAGGCGTAGACCACCTTCGAATCGGACGGCGCCACCGCCACCGCGATGCGGCCGTACGGTTTCGCGGGCAGGCCGCCGCCGGTGACTTCCTTCCAGGTGCGTCCGCCGTCGGCGGAGCGGTACAGGCCGCTGCCCGACGGTGCGTCCGGACCTTCGCCGCCGGAACGGAAGGTCCAGCCCTTGCGGCGGAAGTCCCACAGCGACGCGTACACCACGTCGGGATTCTTCGCGTCCACGCTCATGCCGCCGCAACCGGTCGACAGGTTGCCGCCCTTGAGCACCTGCGACCAGGTCTTGCCGCCGTCGGTGGTGCGATACACGCCGCGCTCGGCGGAATCGCTCCACAGCTTGCCGGTGACGCAGGCCAGCACGGTCTCGCCGTTGCGCGGGTCCACGCTCAGTTTGACGATGCGCTCGGACTGCGGAAGGCCGACGTTCTTCCACGATTCGCCGCCGTCGGTGGAGCGGTAGACGCCGTCGCCGATCGACACCGAGTTGCGGGTCCAGGCTTCGCCGGTGCCCACCCAGACGTCGTTCTGGTCGTTGGGGTTCAGCGCGATCGCGCCGATCGACTGGACCGGCTGCTTGTCGAACTTCGGACGATAGGTCGTGCCGCCGTCGGTGGATTTCCACACGCCGCCGCTGGCCGCGCCGACCCAGATGGTCAGCGCGCCATCCTTGCGGCGCACCGCGGTGAGCGCGGAGATGCGGCCGCTCATGGTGGCCGAACCGATGTTGCGGATGCCGAGGCCCGAGATCACGCCCTGGTCGGGCACCGGTGCCTGCTGTGCGGTGGCGAATCCGGTCGAGAGCCCGGTGGCCAGCAGGAGGGCCGCGACCCGAGGTGGTCGCTTGATCGAAACTTGCATGGTCGTCTCCTGCTACGGGTTGGCGGTGGGCTTGGCGGCGGGGAAGGCGAAGATCGTGGCGTCGACCGGCGTGTTCAGCTTGATCGCATCCACCTGCATCTGGCCCTGCTCGAACGGGAAGTACACGCCGTCCACCTGCGCGTATTCGCCGAGGTCGGTGGTGTTCACCTGTTCCTGACCGCGCACGAAGCTGTGGTCTTCCACGCGGATTTCGAGGAAGTGGTCGGGATCGAGGAACAGCACCTGGCTGTCGCCGTCCTTGAAGGTCACGCGCAGCTTGTGCGCCGCGGTGCCGTCGATGTCCTCGGTGCCGAGATATTCGAGGCGGCTGCCCTTCGCCTTCCAGTCCAGCAGCGGTCCGCCGATGTCGGCGGCGCGGATGAGACCCTTGGAATCGTCGCGGCTGGTTTTCTGCGGATCGCGGCGGCCCTGGAAGGGCTCGATCGCCCAGCCTTCGCTGCCGTCCCACGCGTTCACCGCGGTCAGTCCCTGCAGCGAGAATTCGAAGCGCGCCTTGTCGGGCGCCATCGTCACGCTGCGCACCTGTGCTTCCATGCCGCCGCCGAAGCGCATTTTCCCGCTGGCGCGCATGCTGCGCACGGCGCGCAGTTTGTCGGCGCCGCCGCGCGCTTCCAGGTTCCTGGCGACGAGTTCGTCCGCGGTGTAGGTGGGGCCGGCCGCGATCGCGGCGGTCGGCAGCGACAGGCCGGCGAGGCCGGCCATCAAGATCAATCGAATCAACATCGAACGTCCTCCTGCGCCGGCTGGCGAGCCTGCGCAACGTAGACCCGCGGCGCACGGCCGGCAAGGCCGAAAGTCACGGTCGGGCCGACGATGGGTGTGCGGCCGTTGGCCGCATCGCCGCGATCGCCGCGTTGCATGGAAGGGGCGGGATCCGATGACGCGAAGGAGTGTGTGCCGTGACCCGAGCCATGACCGATGCCATGTCCCATGCCATGCCCCGTGCGATCCGCCTTGCCTGTGCCGTGCTGTGCCTCGCCGCGATGCCGCTGGCGGCCCGGGCCGGCAACGAGATCATGGTGGATCGCTGCAGCCACGAAGTCTCGATCGTTTCCGCCTACGGCGACAAGCCGGGATCGAACGACGCGATCCTGCTCAAACGCTCGAACGGCAAGACGAACTGGACCGCACCGTTCCGGGTGCGCACGAGCGAGGACGGTTTCATCCGCTGGTGGTGCCATTCGACCACCGGCAACCAGTTCGATGCCGGCACCTGGCGGATCGAGGAAATCTACATCGGCAGCAAATGCAAACTCTATGCCGACGGTTCGACCACGGACTGCGGCCCCGATGTCGATCTCAAGCTCGGTTCGTCGGCGTGGAACGGCTGGACGCCCGAGCGATCGCGCTGCAAGAACCGCTCGCGCAACCTGCGCGCGCGCCTCGACGGCAACCGGAAACTGCTGATCGAATGCCTGCCGCCGTGATCGCCGCGGACGCATGCCCGCACGCCGCATGCGTGCGGGTATGCTGTCGCGCCCGGCCACGCGCGACGCCCATGACGCTTCCCCCGATGCTTCTGGTCCACGCTGTTCCGCACGCCCCGCCGCCGGCGCATCCGCGATGTGCCTGATCGCGCTCGCCTGGCGCATGCACCCGCGCTATCGCCTCGTGCTCGCGACCAATCGCGACGAATTCCACGCGCGGCCGACGCTGCCGCTGGCGCCCTGGCACGACGCGCCGGAGGTCGTCGGCGGTCGCGACGGCCAGCACGGCGGCAGTTGGCTGGCGCTGCGCGGTCGCCGGTTTGCGGCGGTGACCAACGTGCGCCGGCCGCCGGAGCGCGAAGGACATTCGCGCGGCGCGCTGGTCGCCGATTTCGTGCGCGCCGATGCGGGCACGCACGAAGCGCTCGCCGCGCTCGCGGCCGAAGCGCCGCGCTATCGGCCGTTCAATCTGCTGGCGCACGACGGCGACGATCTCGGCTTCGCCACCAATCTGTCGACGATTCCCGCCGACGGCGAGGACGGCCGCGATTTCGCGATGCGCCCGCTCGTGCCCGGCCTGCACGGCATCTCCAACGGCGCGCTCGATGCGCCGTGGCCGAAGACCGAAACGCTGACGGCGCGTCTCGACGACTGGCTGTCGTCGCCCGCCGCGACGGAGGCGACGCCCGATCTCGAACCGCTGTTCGCGGCGCTCGCCGACACCACCCTCGCCGACGACGCGCGACTGCCCGACACCGGCATCGGCCTGGAGCTCGAACGCTTCCTCTCGCCGGCCTTCATCCGCCACGAAAATTACGGCACCCGCGCCAGCTCCATCGTCCTCATCGCCGACGATCACGCGCTGATCGTCGAACGCCGTTTCGGCCCCGGCGGCGCGTTCGAGGGCGAAACGCGGCTGGTGGTCTAGACAGAGCGGTCGTCATCCCGAAGCGCGCGGGCAATGCAGGAAGCACTTGCGCTTGCCGTGGCGTCCCGTCGTCACGGCGAGGGCCGGGACCCGGCTTCGCGAGCGGCGACCTCGTTCACTGCGGACCAGCAAGGGCGATCGCATCGGCACCGGCCGGAAAGTGCAACTGGTCGGAAACGTCGTGGGCCGCGCGCCACACGGCTTCTGCCACGTCCTGCGGGCAAGTGACGGCCTGCGGCTGCGCGAAGGCCGCGAAGATCGGCCGGGCGATATCCGCATAGGCCTCGGGAATCAGCCCCTGCATGCGCTCGGTACCGTTTTCGGTGAAGCGCGTGGACGGGCCGTACCCCGGCTCGACGAGTTTCACGCGCACGCCGAACGCACCGAGTTCCAGCGCCAGCGAGCCGGAGAAGCCTTCCACCGCGGTCTTGCTGCCGGTGTAGGCGGCGGCGAACGGCATGCTCGCCAATGTCACGCTCGATGTGACATTCACGATCACGCCCGCTTGGCGCTCGCGCATCTGCGGGATCACGGCCTGGCACATGGCCAGCGTGCCGAAGGTGTTGGTGTCGAACACTTCGCGGACGGTCGGCATTCCCGTCGCCTCGAACGCGCCGACCACGCCGATACCGGCGTTGTTGACCAGCACGTCGATGGGGCCGGCATCGCGCACGACCCGGGTGATGCTCTCCGGCAGGGTCACGTCGAGTGGCAGCACGCGGATGCGGTCGGACACGGGCAGGATGCCCGTACGGGGAGTACGCATGGTGGCGATCACGTTCCAGCCTTGCTGGTGGAAGTAGAGCGCAGTTTCCAGGCCGTAGCCCGAGGAGCAGCCGGTGATCAGGACGGTTTTCATGAGGGGATTCCAGATTGGGGTGGAGCCACTGTAGTCAGTCGAAGCAGGACGATCTATGCTCAAAGATCCACGAAATGTTGGTGAGCGTCCTGAAATGGTCGATCCCCTGTCCGAAGTCATTTCCCTGCTGCGACCGGCCGACGTGCGGGCAAAGACCATCAGCGGCGCCGGGCGCTGGGGCGTGCGCTACGCCGCCTACGGGCATCCAAGCTTCTGCGTCGTGACCGACGGCGCCTGCATGCTGCAGATCGAAGACGCCGCGCCACTGCGACTGGAAGCGGGCGACTTCGTCTTCCTGCCCGCCACGCCTGCCTTCGTGTTGACCGGATTCGAAGCCGTCGAGCCCGAGCCGATCGATCCGGCCATCGCCGCAGGCCAGATGGATGCGGTCCATCATGGAACGAGGGAAGGCGCGCCCGACGTGCGACTGCTGGGCGGCTACTTCCTGTTCGACTCGCCCGACACGGCGCTGCTGGTCGACTTCCTGCCCAAGCGCATCCATGTCCGTGGCGCGCAGCGCCTGTCCGTGCTGGTGGGTCTGGTACGGGACGAGACTTCGCAAAGCCTGCCAGGGCGCGAGCTGATCCTGGCGCGCCTCGTCGAAGTCCTGCTGATCGAAGCATTGCGCGCCGCACCTGGCGACGACGCGCCGGCGGGATTGCTGCGCGGACTTGCCGACCCGCGGCTGGCCGCGTCGATCCGCGAAATGCATCGCGAGCCGGCGCGCCTCTGGACGGTGGAACAATTGGCGAGAACCGCAGCGCTCTCGCGATCGGCCTACTTCCAGCGTTTCACGCGTGCGGTTGGACTGCCGCCGATGGAATACCTGCTCGCCTGGCGGATGGCCCTCGCCAAGGACCTGCTGAGCCGCCAGCGCATGCGCATGGAACAGGTCGCCGAACGCGTCGGCTATGCCTCCGCGAGCACTTTCAGCACCGCGTTCGCACGCCATGTCGGCCTGCCGCCCAAAACGTACGCCCGGGCGCGGATGCAGGACCGCGGGCTGGATCATTGACCCCGCATCATCGTGATGCCGAAACCGGGTGCGGTGCCCCGGCCCGCGAAAAACCGATGTCCGCTTCTGCCGATGGGGACACGGGCGGTGCCGACGAGGAGCGAAGGCGCCTCGCCTGGTCGATCATTCCGTCATGCCTGCGGAAAATGATGCGAAATCAGAAACGACGAAGGGCGCCTCGCGGCGCCCTTCGTGCGTTGCAGCTTGGAACGACGCAGGCTTACTTCAGGCCCGAGGCCTTGCGCAGGTCGTCGGCCTTGTCGGTCTTTTCCCACGAGAAGGCGGTGGCCTTCACGGTCTTGCCTTCGCCGTCGACGTACGAGACTTCCTTCGGCTTGCGGCCGAAGTGGCCGTAGGCGGCGGTGGCCTGGTACACCGGGTGGATCAGGTCGAGCATCTTCACGATGCCGTACGGGCGCAGGTCGAAGTGCGCGCGGATCAGCTTCTCGATCTTCTCGTCCGGGATCTTGCCGGTGCCGAAGGTGGTGACCGAGATGCTGGTGGGTTCGGCCACGCCGATGGCGTAGCTGACCTGCACTTCGCACTTGTCGGCCAGGCCGGCGGCGACGATGTTCTTGGCCACGTAGCGCGCGGCGTAGGCGGCGGAACGGTCGACCTTCGACGGATCCTTGCCCGAGAACGCGCCGCCGCCGTGGCGGGCCATGCCGCCGTAGCTGTCGACGATGATCTTGCGGCCGGTCAGGCCGCAGTCGCCCACCGGGCCGCCGATCACGAAGATGCCGGTCGGGTTGATGTGCACCTTGTTCTTCGGCAGCTTCTCGAGCCACTTCTTCGGCAGCACCGGCTTCAGGATGGCCTCGTACACGCCTTCGACCAGATCCTTGTGCTTGATGCCCGGGTCGTGCTGGGTGGACAGCACCACGGCGTCGAGGCCGACGATGGCGTTGCCGTCGTAGCGCAGGGTGACCTGCGACTTGGCGTCCGGGCGCAGCCACTTGAGCTTGCCGTTCTTGCGCACCTTGGCCTGCTGCTCGACCAGGCGGTGCGAGTAGTAGATCGGCGCCGGCATGTATTCCGGGGCTTCGTTGCAGGCGTAGCCGAACATCAGGCCCTGGTCGCCCGCGCCCTGTTCTTCCGGCTTCTTCGCCTTCTTGCTGGTGCCGTCCACGCCGGCGGCGATGTCCGGCGACTGCTTGCCGAGCATGTTGATGATGGCGCAGGTGTGGCCGTCGAAGCCGACGTTGGAGTTGTCGTAACCGATGTCGTTGATGACCTTGCGGGCCAGCGATTCGATGTCGACCCAGGCGCTGGTGGTGACTTCGCCGGCGACGATCGCGGCGCCCGTCTTCACCAGGGTTTCGCAGGCCACGCGCGCGCGCTTGTCCTGGGCCAGGATGGCGTCGAGCACGGCGTCGGAAATCTGGTCCGCGATCTTGTCCGGATGGCCTTCGGACACCGATTCGGAAGTGAAGAGGTAGCTGGACATCGACAGGGCTTCCTTTGAAGATGTTGAGTGGATTCATCCCTTGATCGGGATGAAAAGATGGGCGCGCATCATACACCCCCCGCCCGACCGCTGCATGACCGCGGGTCGGGCCGGGGCAGTGTCACGCAATCGACGTACGGGCGCCATCCGGCTGTCGCCGGGCCGGGGCAGGCTGGCGGCCATCGCGGCCGACGCCTCCCACGCCCATGCAGCCTCTCGAACGACAGTTACAGACCCGTTACCCGCAGTGGTTTTCCGGCCGCCGGGCCGGATTGACCCGGACCGTCCTGCGTGGCCTGGGCCGCTGGTCGCGGTTCGACGAGATCACCGCGTTCCTGGCCCGGATCCCGGATGCCCGGGACTTCGCCTTCGTCGATGCCGCGCTGGATTTCCTGCAGGCCGACTGCCGGATGGACGTCGCGGATCTGGCGGCGATCCCCGCCAGAGGCCGCCTGCTGGTGGTGGCCAACCACCCGTCCGGGGCGCTGGACGCGCTGGCGCTGCTGGCGGCGCTCGGCCGGGTGCGGCGCGACGTGAAGATCGTCGCCAACGACGTGCTGACGGCGCTGGAACCGCTGTCGGGCCTGCTGCTGCCGGTGCGGATCCTGGGCGGGCGGCCGGACGCCGACAGCCTGCGCGCCATCGAGGACGCGCTGGAGGCGGACCAGTGCGTGGTGGTGTTCCCGGCAGGCGAGGTGTCGCGACTCGGGTTCGGCGGCGTGCGCGACCGGCGCTGGCGCCACGGCTTCCTGCGGTTCGCCCGCCGCTGCGCGGCGCCGGTGCTGCCGGTGCGGATCGAAGCGCGCAATTCGATGCTGTTCTACGGCGCGTCGGCGCTGTACAAGCCGGCCGGCACCGCGCTGCTGGCGCGCGAGATGTTCGCCCGTCGCGGCCGGCCGCTGCGTCTGCACGTCGGCCAGCCGATCCGGATCGATCCGTCGCGGCCGCCGCTGCAGAGCCTGCGCGAAGTACGCCGCGCGCTGTATGCGCTGGGCCGTCGCGCGCCTGCGCGCGGACCGGAGCCGGTGGCGCCGCCGGTCGACCGCGCCGCGCTGGCGCGGGCGATGGCGCGGACCGAACTGCTGGGCCGCACCGGGGACGGCAAGGAGATCCGGCTCGCCGACCGCCTCGATCCCGATGCGCCGCTGCTGCTGGAGATCGGGCGGCTGCGCGAGGAGACGTTCCGCGCGGTGGGCGAGGGCAGCGGCCGCAGCCGCGATCTCGACGACTACGATCCGCATTACCAGCACATCCTGGTCTGGGACGCGGCGGCCGGGAACATCGCCGGCGCCTATCGGGTCGCGCGCGGCGCGTCGATGCTCGCGCGTCGCGGCCTCGCCGGGCTCTACACCGCATCGTTGTTCCGTTACGCCGACGAGGCCTTGCCGCGGTTGGCGCAGGGCCTGGAACTCGGCCGCAGTTTCGTGGCCCAGGCGTACTGGGGCAGCCGCAGCCTCGACTATCTGTGGCAGGGCATCGGTGCTTATCTGCGCCGGTATCCGCAGATCCGCTATCTGTTCGGCGCGGTCTCGATCAGCGCCGCGCTGCCGCAGCCCGCGCGCGAGCATCTGGTCGCGTACTACCAGCGCTATTACGGCTGCGGGGATGCGGTCGCCGAGTCGCTGCGGCCGTTCCGCTATTTCGCCGCGCCGCCGAGCTACGGCGACATGAGCGCCGCGACCGCGTTCGACGTGCTCAAGGCCAATCTCGCCGCGCACGGCGCCGCGGTGCCGGTGCTGTACAAGCAGTACACCGAACTGTGCGAACCCGGCGGTGCGCGGTTCCTCGCCTTCGGCGTCGATCCGGCCTTCAGCGACAGCATCGACGGTCTGATCGAGGTCGATCTGCGGACGATCCTGCCGAAGAAGCGCCAGCGCTATCTGCAGCCGCGCGATCTGCAGCGGCACGATTCGCAACGGCACGACTCGCAGCCGCGCGATGTCGCGCGCGGCGACGCGGACGCCTGCGGCATCGCCGCATGAGGGATGCCGCGCGTCAGGTGCTTGCGCGCGGAGCGCCGGAGTGGGTTACATTCGCGACTGGATGACCGGCGTGCCCTGCAGGTGCGGGTCGCGGGTCCGTTGCATGGATCAGCCACGAGGCACAGGGAATGCGTGGAAGGGGACAGGGGAAGCGTGCGCCGTCGGCGCGCGGGGTTGCGGCGTCGTTCGCGGGACGGCTCGGATGGCGCGTGTGGCCGCTCGCGCTGAGCGTGGGCCTCGCGCCGCTTGCGGCCGCCATCGCCGATGACGCAGTGGACGCACCCGGGCGGGCGCGTCCGGTGCAGGTGCTCGACGAAGAACGCATCACGGCCAGCGCACTGCCGACGACGGCCGCCGCGGCCACCCAGCACGTGACCGTGTTGCGCCGCACCGAACTCGACGCGATGCGCGGGCAGAGCCTGTCGGAGATCCTGTCGCGACAGGCCGGCGTGGTGATCGATCGCGGCCCGCGCAGCGGCGGCTACGGTGCGCTGTATCTGCGCGGCGCCGATCCCAGCCATGTGGTGGTGCTGATCGATCACGTGCGCCAGAACGATCCGCTGTCCTCGCGGGGCAGCGCGGTGGACCTCAACACCCTGTCGACCGACGACATCGAGCGGATCGAGATCGTGCGCGGCAACGCCAGCGTCGCCAATGTCGAGGCGATGGCCGGGTTGATCCATATCTTCACCCGGCGCGCGGCGGCCGGTGCCGGCGCGGGCGCCAGCATCGGCGGCGACGGCCTGCGCGGCGGCCAGGCCGCATGGTCCGGCGACGGTTGGCGGATCGGCGCGACGCAACGCGAGGACGGCGACGGCAGCGATGGCTTCCATCGCAGCCGCGCCGCGAACGCCGGCTGGGAGCACGACTTCGGCGAGGCCGCGAGCCTGCGCGCCGCACTGCGCGCCAGCGACAGCGAGAATCGCGGTTTCGCCGACGACAGCGGCGGCGCGCGCTACGCCGTGCTGCGGGCGCTGGACGTGCGCCGCAGCGAAACCCGGCAGCTCTCGCTGCGCGGCGAGTTCCGGCCCGCGGCGGGCCGGCTTGAGGGAAGTGTGTTCGAAGTGCAGCTGGCGACGCTGTCGCGCGATGGCGACGAGGCCACGCCGGGCGTCGCGCCGGGGCTGCGCGATCCCTTCGGCCTGCCGGCGCTGACCGCGCGCACCGACTACCGTCGCGACGAACTGCACGCGGCGTGGCGGATGCCGCTGGGCGAGGCCTGGCTGCTCGGCGCGGGCGTGCAGCAACAGCGCGAACGCGGACGTTTCGACAGCCTGATCGACTTCGGTTTCTTCGCGCTGCCGGCGGAATTCGAACTGCGCCGCCGCACCGACAGCGCGTTCGCGGAGCTGCGCTGGCAGCGCGGCGACTGGACCGTGCAGGGCGGCCTGCGCCATGAACGCACGCACGACGACGGCCGCGACGACGCGCGCGGCGCCACCCATCCGATGCTGTCGCTGCAGCATGCGCTGGGCGAAGGGCGCGGGCAGTGGGGCGTGTCGGTGGCGCGTTCGTCCAAGGCACCGAGTTTCTACGCCCTGGGTCATCCGCTGGTGGGCAATGCGGGCCTGCGCGCCGAGCGCGCGCTGCATCGCGAGATCTACTACGCGAACGATGCGGCTTCGGCCTGGCCGACGCGCATCACCCTGTTCAGCGCGCGCTATCGCGATCTGGTCGATTTCGATGCCGGCCCGCCGCCGCAGCTGGTGAATCGCGCGCGGATCGAGGCCGACGGGCTGGAGTGGCGCGGCGGGCATCGTTTCGGCAACGACTGGCGGCTGCAGCTCGATGGCACCTGGATGCGGGTGCGCGATCCCGATGGCGGCGTCGAACTGCGCCATCGTCCGCGGGTGCAGTTCGGCGCGCAGTTGGCCGTGCCGCTGGGCGAACGCCGCGAACTGTCGCTGATGCTGCGCCATCTCGGTCGTCGCTTCGATTCCTCGATTCCCACCGGCGACCGCTGGCTGCGCGCGACGACCACGCTGGATCTCGGCCTGCGCCAGCGCTGGGGCCCGGTGCAGTGGCTGCTGTCGGTCGACAATCTCGCCGATGCGCGCGGCGAGGAGGTGATCGGCATCGACACCCCCGGACGCCGCGTCCGGCTTTCGCTGCAGTGGGACATGCAGTCAGGCGGCATGCCGTGAATCGTTCCGCGCCGCTGCCGCCGACCGGTCGTGCGGAGTGGGCGCGGATGACGGTGGTGCTGGTCGTGTTGCTGGTGTGCGTGCTGGTGCCGTTCGCGCTGTGGGGCGATGCGCTGGAGCGCGCCGCGCCGCTGTGGCTGCGCGCGCAGGATGCGCGCGCCTGGCTGGCGGCGTTCGGCGTCGCGCTGCTGGTGGTGGATGTCCTGCTGCCGGTGCCCAGCAGTCTGGTCGCGGTGATGCTCTGCGTCGCGCTGGGTCCGCTGTGGGGCGGCGTGTGCGTGGCCGCGGGCGCCTGGCTCTCGTTCGTCGTCGGCTATGGTCTGGGCCGGCTGGTGCCCGAATCGCGGCTGCGGCGTTGGGTCGGACCCGCGCTGTGGGACCGACTGCGCGATCGCGCGTCGGATCGCGCGCTGTGGTGGATCACGGTCGCGCGGCCGTTGCCGGTGCTGGCCGAAATCAGCGCGCTGCTCGCCGGCGTGTGGCGGGTGCCGCCGCTGCGCGCGTTCGCCCATGCCGCCGCCGCGGCCGGCGTGCTCGGCGCGCTGTACGGCGCCAGCGTCCGGATCGGGCGCGACGCCCCGCACATCGCCGCGACCGTCCTCCCCCTGCTGCTGTTGCCGGCGATCACCTGGTGGCTGCATCGCATCGTCGTGCGCCGGCTGTTGTCGCCGGCGCGGCCCGATACCCCTCTTTCCACCGATCAGGAGGCGCCATGACCATCCCGCATCGCTCGTCGTCGTTCCATGCGTTCGTCCGCATCGCCGTCGCGTCGCTCGTCGTCTGGGCCTGCGGCTGCGCCAGCGCCGCGGAAGGCGTGCGCGAAACGCCCGCCGAACGCCACGTCTATTACACCGGCGGCGTCCACAACGATCTCGGATGCCTGCCGCCGGAGCGCTGCATCTACACGCGCAAACCCGGCGAACCGACCGATCCGCTGTATCCGAAGTGGTGGGTCAGCACCTGGACGATGTACCGGGTGTTCGCGAACTACGACACCTATCCGCCGCCGTACGCGTCGCCGCCGGCGGGGCTGACGCCCGCGGACTATCAGGTGTCGTACGGCGCGAGCTATTACGATTCGACCTACGTGCCGAAGGATCGCGACGGCGAAGGCGCGATGATGGAGTACTACGACAAGTACTGTCTGCCGATCTTCCCGTCGGCGAACAACTTCAGCTGCGCCTTCGTCTCGCTGGGCAACAAGGCCTACTTCCTGCGCTACGCCGACCGCCCGGCGGGCACGCCGGAGTGCTGCAAGTTCTCGCCGAGGAACCATCCGCCGGGGCGCGATTTCATCAAGCATCTGCCCTACGACGCCGCGCGCAGCGCGCATCTGGGCGGCGCGATCCAGGCCTACGCGCGCGAGGTCGGCCCGCAGAAGATCCTCTTCGGTTACGCCTTCTGGCGCACACCGACGTCCGACGATCCGGTCGATCCCGCCTCGGTGCCGTATCGCCATCCGCAGTCGTTCTATTTCTCCGGCTCGCCGACCGATCCGCCGGATGCGCCGATCGTCAGCCAGAACTACGACAGCTTCCGCGAGCAGCGCCCGGATCCGCGCCACACCTGGGACCAGGTCGCGCAGATGTGCCCGGCCGAGCCGGAGTGGTGCTGCCTGTTCGAAGGCGATTGCCCCGACAAACAGCGTGGCGCGAAGGGGCTGACGGACACGCCCCCGGGCGCGAGCTGGTCGGACATGAACCCCGACGTGCGCCGCTGAGGCGGATGGCGCCGGTCCCGCACGGCAACGCGACGCAGGCACGAAAACAGGCAACAGGAGGTTTCCGATGAGCTATCTCGACGTACCGAGGCTGCACTTCTCGGGCTGGTTCCAGGCCGATGTCTCGACCATCAACAACGATGTGCGCACGTTCCAGAACGCCTCGTTCGTGCCGGAGTACCAGCAGCTCAACCAGAACGGCAGCTGGAATCCGGAGGGCACCGGCGTCTATCGCTTCGTCGATTGCATGGTCACCGGCGGCGTGCTCGACGGTCTGGCGCTGAGCGATCCCAGCCAGGACCCGGCGATCGGCATGCGGGTGGAGAACGCCGACCGGCGCGCGCCGGGCAAGCTGGTGGATCTCGATCCGCAGCAGCAGATGGTCTCGGAAATCTGGGGCATGCAGGTGCGGCTGCTGGATGCGGCGCGACGCGAGGCGCTGTGCGGGGAATACGTCCCCGGCCCGTTCTGCAATCTGTGGAAACGGCAGCAGACCGGCGTGCCGCGCGACCAGCAGCTCGCCGCGAACTACCAGTCGGTGCTCGATGCGACCGCCTGGGCCGATGAACTGGATTCGCCGCTGCTGCGCGCGCTGCGCGACCGCAGCGACGACGGCATGCTCTCGATCTGCTTCAACGTTTACGGTTACGGCCGCGATTCCACCATCCCGCGCTACACGATGGGGCATCTGGTCGGCAGCATCGGTCCGTACCGCCGCGGCGAGCCGAAGCATTACGTGTTCGGCCGGCAGATGGTCGCCGACACCAGCGCGTCGCTGATGGTGCCGGCGGGCGGCGTCTACAACGTGCAGGGGCGCTTCGATGCGGAGGCGTGCCGGCTCACGCTCGATCTCGGCAACACCTTCCCGATCGAGGACGCCAACAGCGGACTGATGGACATCGGCCAGGTGCTGGTGGGCGTGCTGCGCGACAACCCGCAGGCGACCCTGGCGTCGGTGCACGCGTCGCAGGTGGCGATCGTCGGCGAAGTGCCGTATCGCAATCCGGACTGGTACACGCAGACCGCGGGCGTGCAGGACTTCGATCTGCATGGGCAGCGCGAAGCGATGGCGCTGCTGCCGGAGCATCCGCTGGTGCTGTTGTCGCCGGTGCCGGCGTCGACCACGTTCAAGGTGCTGCTGCAGGAAACCGTCGACGGCCTGTATCTGCGCGCGGACCAGTTCGTGTTCCGGCTGGATCCGGGCGAAACCGGGATGCTGGAACTGCGTGCCAGCCGCTTCGGCCAGGCGCTGGCCGAGGCCGACATCGCGCTCACGCCGACCCAGGGCCTGATGGGTGGTTCCGGCGGCGGCGCGACGATGTCGCCGCCGACGCGGCCGGACGCGGCGATCCCCGATATCGCCACGCCGGCCGATGCGTTCGCGTTTCCCGGCCGCGTGCGCACCGACGGCGACGGTTACGCCGCGGCGACGCTGCGCATGAGCGACGACGGGCCGGGCACGCCGCGCGGTTACATCGCCGGGCAGCTGTACGGCGTCGCCTATCGCCTCGACCGCCAGCCGCCGGGCTATCTGTCCAATCCGCTGAACTACGTCAGCGTGCTGGCCTTCAGCGGCAAGACCGTGCCCGATTCGCCGACCTGGTACGACGATATCCAGCCGGTGTTCGCCCAATACGGCAACCTCTATCCGATCATGAGCCGTTACGTGGTCGATCTGAACGATTACGCCTCGGTGTGCACGCGGGTGAAGGCGCTGCATCTCGCGTTCTCGCTGCCGCGGCGCGATTCGAACCACATGCCGGTGACCCGCGATCTCGGCCGCGGCGATCGCGACACCATCCTGAAATGGCTGTCCACGCCCGATGTTGACGGCCTGCCGCGTCTCGGCCGTCCGGCGATGGCGTCGACTGCCGTGGCGTCCGCAGGCGCGTCCGAAGCTGCGCCGCAGGTGCCTGCGGCGTCCGCGCCCGCGCAGCCGGATCTCGGGCTGCTGCCGGAACAGGGCGGCGGCAAGACCGCGTTCCTTCTGCAATTCGAACGTCGCCGCCGCGGCGCGGCGCCGTCGGGAGACGCCCCATGATCCGCCTGCACGCATCCGTCATCGAAGGCATCCGCCAGGCCGATACGCCGGCCGAGCTGCATCGCTATCTGCAGAACGCGATCGAGCTGGAGCACAGCACGATTCCGCCGTATCTCACGGCGATGTTCTCGCTGCGCCCGGGCGTCAATCGCCGCATCGGCGAGCTGATCCGCAGCATCGTGATCCAGGAGATGCTGCACATGAGCATCGCCGCCAACATCCTGATCGCGATCGGCGGGCGGCCGCAGATCAACACGCCCGGCTTCGTGCCGAAATACCCGGGCCCGCTGCCGATGCAGGTCGGCGACGGCCTGATCGTCGGCATCGAAGCGTTCTCGATGCCGGTGGTGAAGAACGTGTTCATGGCGATCGAGCAGCCGGAAGACGAAATCCCGGTGCGCCTGATGGCCGCGCAGGAAGGCGCGGAGCCCGAGTTCGCCACCATCGGCCAGTTCTACGACGCCATCCAGGCGCAGATCCGCGCGCTGGGCAACGACATCTTCGTGGTGCCGACCGCACCGCCGCAGCTGGTCGCGCCGCACTGGTTTCCGCCGGACAAGCTGTACCCGATCGTCGATGTCGATTCCGCCTGCCGCGCCATCGATCTGATCAAGATCGAAGGCGAGGGCACCTCGACCACGCCGTTCCAGTCGCCCGACGACCCCGCGCATTTCTACAAGTTCGGTTCGATCGTCGCCGGCCGCGAACTGATCGCGACCCCGACCGGCTACGCCTACGGCGGCGCGCCGATCCCGTTCGATCCCGACGGCGTGTGGCCGCTGCGTCCGAACTGCCGGATCGCCGACTTCGCGCCGGGCACCCAGGCGCGTACCCGCATCGAACAGTTCGCCTACAACTATTCGTCGCTGCTGAATTCACTGCATCTGGCCTTCAACGGCGAGCCGGAGCGGCTGGATGCCGCGATCGGACTGATGTACGACCTGCGCGTGCTGGCCGCGGCGATGATGCAGACCGTGGCCGATCCGAGGACCGGACAGACCGTCGGTCCGAGCTACGAATACGTGCGCGTGCAGGGGGGCATGTCGTGAGCGCGCGGCGCAACCGTCATCCCGCCGTGATGTTCGAGATCATCGCGAAGGATCAGGAGAAGGCGAAGGCGTTCTACGCCGAGGTCTTCGGCTGGACCTACGACAGCGGCACCGGCGGCTTCGCCTACGTGCATTTTCCGGAGGAAGCGACGCCGCTGCTCGGCGGCATCGGCCAGGCGCGGAAGGACGTGCCCGGCTTCGAGCCCGGGCACAACTTCTATCTGCGGGTCGAATCGCTCGAAGCCACCATCGATGCGGCGGTCGCCGCCGGCGGGCACCGGTTCGTGCCGCCGGTGGCGATCGACGGCTACCGCTTCGCGATGATCCGCGACCCCGAGGGCAATCCGATCGGGCTGATCGAACCCTTCGCGGCCTGAGCCGCACGACTTCAATGGAGTGATCGCAATGAGTTATCTCGACCCGCTCCGGCTGCATTTCGCCGGACGCTTCCAGGCCAATGTCTCCACGGTCAACAACGACCCGGGACATTTCGACAACGCGATCTTCCAGCCCGCGTGGCAGACGATGGAAGGCATCAACATGAATCCGCCGAACGGCTGGTTCAATCCCGAGGGCGACGCCGACTGGCGCTTCCTCGGTTGCGGCATCACCAGCGCGTGGATGCCCACCGCCACGTCGCCGTCGGCGGCGGTGCCGGCCGGTGATCCGGTGCTCGCCTGTCTCATCGCCGATTCGGATGCGAAGGCGCCGGCCAAGCTGGTGGATCTCGATCCCGAGCAGCAGCTGGTCTCGGAAATCTGGGGCCTGCAGGTGCGCATCGCCGACGCCGACGGCAACACGCTGCTGCGCGGCGACTACGACCCGGCGGCGTTCATCGACATCTGGGATCGCGCGACGGTTTCGGCCGGTGGCGACGCCGATGCCGGCGCGATGTATCAGTCGATCCTCACCAACCTGCAGTGGGGCGACGTCTCGGCGTCGCCGTTCCTGCTCGCGCTGCAGGCCGCGGCCGCCGACGGCGTGCTGTCGATCAAGTTCAACGTCGACGCCTTCAACCTCGATTACACCTCGCCGCAGTTCATGACCGGGCGCATCGCCGGCACCATCGGCCCGGCCGCGGCCACGGACCCGAAGCACATGGTCTTCGGCCGCCATTTCATGGCCGGCCCCAGCACCGGCGGCAATTTCTACATGCCGCCGGGCCAGCTGAATTTCTGCGTCGCGACGGTCGATGCCGCCGGCGGTCATCTCTATCTCGATCTCGGCAACGCATTGCCCACCGGCGCCGGCGGCGCGATGGTGGATCTCGGCGACCTCACCGTCGGCGTCTACGATCCGCTGGCGACGCCGGGCAATCCCGCCGGAACCACGGTCGCCATCGGCACCGTGCCCGCGGGCGGCAGCGACGGTTACGCCTCCGATCCGGACTGGTACGCGCGCACCGCGGGCGTGGTGGTGTTGCCGATACCGCCGACGCTGCTGCCGATGGTGCGGACTTCGGCGCTGGTCATCACCGGCAATGCCGGCGTGTCCATTTCAGAGTGGAGCAGCGGCGCCTACGTGCGCGCCGACACGTTCGTGTATCGCATGAGCCCCGGCCAGCCCGCGGAAAACATCGCGGTCTACGCGATGCGGTTCGGCGCGCCGGTGCCCGCGGGCACCCAGATCGGCATCGTCGCCGATGCCTCGCAGCTGCAGACCCAGGTCGGGTCCGGTTTCCCCTTCGTCACCACCAGTCCGCCGGTGGCGACGCCCGACGGCGTGCTCGGGTATGCGGCCAGCGTGCCCACTGACGCCAACGGCCGCGCGGTGCTGTCGCTCACCGTCGGCGACCCGAAGACGCCGCGCAATTTCAACATCGGTCCGAGCAATCCGACCGGCGACTACGGCATCGACGGCCAGGTTTACGGCCTGCGTCCGGGCTTCGTCGACACGCAGACGTTCGGCGATGCGCCGGTCAATCAGTGGGATTTCATCAGCGTGCTGGTGTTCAGCGGCTTCGCGCCGAAGACGCCGGGACAACCGACCTGGTACGACGACCTGCAGCCGATCTTCCAGCAGTACGCGAATCTCTATCCGGTGATGAACCGCTTCCTCGATCTGGCGAACTACGATTCGGTCGCGACCCACAGCCGTCTGCTCACGCTCGCGTTCGGGCTGGATCCGTCCAACCCGAATTCGATGCCGGTCACCCGCGATCTGTCGCCCGCGAAACGTCAGGCGATCCTGCAGTGGTTGCAGAACGGCATGCCCCTGGGCACGCCGCCGACGAAGGCGGCGGTCGCGCGCACGCCGACGCCATCGCCCGTGCCGCCGGCGACCGCCGTGCCGGTGCCCGCGCAGCGCGGCGGCAAGGCGATGGCCGCCGCGCGCCGCCAGATCCTGCAGACCCCCTGAGGAGAGCGACCATGATCCAACTCAAGCGCAGTCTGGCCG
Source organism: Lysobacter sp. (assembly GCA_011526085.1). Taxonomy (GTDB): domain Bacteria; phylum Pseudomonadota; class Gammaproteobacteria; order Xanthomonadales; family Xanthomonadaceae; genus Lysobacter_I; species Lysobacter_I hankyongensis. The sequence continues at coordinate 386,934 of WYBC01000038.1, forward strand.
AAGGCCTCTCGCAGCCGACTCCGCAGTCGGTGATCGCCGCCCTGCAGAACGCAGTCGTCCTCGAACACGCCACCATCCCGGTGTATCTCTACGGGCTGTACTCGCTGGACCCGGCGCGGAACCCCGACATCGCCGCGATCCTGCGTTCGGTGGTGGTCGAGGAAATGCTGCACATGACGCTGTCGTCGAACGTGCTGAACGCGCTCGGCGGCGCCCCGGTCATCGATACGCCCGGGTTCATTCCGACCTATCCCGGCCCGTTGCCCGGCGCGGTGGAAAGCAGCCTGATCGTGCATCTGCTGCCGTTCTCGCAGGATCAGCTGATGACCTATCTGCAGATCGAACAGCCGCAGAACCCGCTGCCGATTCCGGGCGACCCGCCGCCGACCGAGGACGGCATCACCATCGGCGAGTTCTACACCGCGATCTCCGACGCCATCGCGACCCTGGGTAACGGCGCGTTCGTCGATCCGCCGCGCAATCAGGTCGGCCCCGATCTGATGCCGGGCGCCATCGTCGTCACCGATGTCGCCAGCGCGCAGGCGGCGATCGCGACCATCATCGAACAGGGCGAAGGCAGCAGCACGTCGCCCGAGGAAGCGGCGCAGGGCGACGAGCCCGCGCACTACTACCGTTTCATGCAGATCCTCGCCGGCGCGCTGCTGGAACCCGCGCCGGGGAAGACGCCGCCGTGGTCCTTCAGCGGCCCGCCGGTCGCGTTCGATGTCGGCGGCGTGTATCCGCTGCCGAACGATCCGAAGTCCTCGGACTATGCGCCGGGTTCGGCGCAGGCCTTCGCCAACGACAATTTCAACTACACCTACACCAGCCTGCTGAAGACGCTGCACGGTCTGTTCAACGGCCAGAACACCCGGGACCAGATGAACAACGCCATCGCGCTGATGATGTCGCTGAAGGGGCAGGCGAAGGCGATGATGGCCGGCATCCCGAATCCGTCCGCGCCCAACACCGGGCCGAGTTTCGAATACCAGCCGGTGAATCCACGCCACTGACCGCGCCGGCGCGCACGCATCGCCGCCGCGCATCCGCACGGCGGACATTCCCGGAACCACACCTCATGTCCAGCACCCGCACCCTCACCGTCGGCTTCGTGCTTTACCCCGGCTGCACCCTGCTCGACTTCGCCGGCGCCACCCAGATCTTCGCCTACACCCCGGGTTTCCAGGTGGTGTGGATCGGACAGGATCTGAAGACGCCGATCCCGACCACCGAAAGCGTCACCGTCAACGCCAGCGCCACGTACGCCGACCATCCGCCGCTGGATATCGTGTTCGTGCCCGGCGGCGGCAGCGAGGGCGTCGGCGCCGCGATGCAGGACAAGGACCTGATCACCTGGCTGAACGCCGTCGCCGCCGACGCGCAGTGGGTGGGCTCGGTCTGCACCGGCGCCTTCATCCTCGCCGCGGCCGGTCTGTTCGACGGCTGCAGCGTCACCACTTACTGGAGCGCGCGTCCGGTGCTGGCGATGTTCCCGCGGCTGGAAGTGGTGCCGGGCTATCCGCGCTGGCACATCGACGACGACAACAAGCGCTTCAGCGGCGGCGGCATTTCCTCGTCGATCGATCTCGCCCTGGAACTGGTGCAGACGATCGCCGGCACCGAGACCGCGAACACCAGCCAGTTGTTCGTGCAGTACGCCCCGGCGCCGCCGGTGCATGCCGGCGATCCCGCCGAGGCCTCGCCGGAACTGGTCGTCAGCGTCACCCAGTCGCAGGCCGATTTCACCGCGGGTCTGGTCGCGGCGACCAGGGCGGTCCTCGGGCAGGGCTGAACATCGCGCTGAACGCGGCGCACAGGCATGGCTTCCGGCACCGTGCCCGGGGTGCCGGGGGTCGTTAGCATCGGGCCATGGATTCCCTCAGCCAGATCGTTCTCGGCGGCGCGCTCGCCGCCGCCATCGCGCCCCCCGGCCATCGCCGCGCCGCACTGCTCGCGGGCGCGGCCCTCGGCACGCTGCCGGATCTCGATGCCATGGTCATCCCGCTGCTCGGCGGCGACGCCGTCGACCAGATGACCCTGCACCGCAGCCTCAGCCATTCGCTGTTCGTGCTGCCGTGGGTGGGCGCATTGCTCTGGTGGCTGCTCCGCCGTCGCGGCGGTCGGGTGGCGCAGTCGCCGGTGCGCTGGTTCTGGGCGATGCAACTGGCGCTGATCACGCATCCGCTGCTCGACGCCTTCACCGTGTACGGCACCCAGTTGTGGTGGCCGCTCGCGCCGCCGCCGACGATGTGGTCCAGCGTCTTCATCATCGACCCGCTGTACACGCTGTGGCTGCTGGCCGCGTGCATTGTCGCGTGGGTCGCGCGCGAACGGATCGTCGCGCAGCGCGCGCTGGTCGCGGGGCTGGTCCTGAGCACGGCGTATCTGGGCTGGTCGCTGGCGGCCAAGGCCATGGTCGACCGCGCCGCCGACGAAGCGCTGGCGGCGATGGGCCTGCAGGACGCGCCGCGCTTCAGCGTGCCGATGCCGTTCAACACGCTGCTCTGGCGGGTGGTGGCGATGACCCCGGACGGCTACGTCGAGAGCGAGCGCTCGCTGGTCGCCGACCGCGGGCCGATGCGGTTCCGTCGTCACCCGTCGGACATCGCCGCGCTGCAGGCCGTGTCGGGCTTCGCGAAGGTCGAGCGCCTGCGCTGGTTCAATCACGGCTTCATGAAGGCCGAGGAACGCGATGGCCGGCTGGTCCTCAGCGATCTGCGCATGGGCGCGGAGCCCGACTACATCTTCAATTTCGTCGTCGCCCGCCGCAACAGCCCGACCTGGCGCGAGATTCCGGTGGAACAGCTCGACTGGCCGTGGAACGCGGCGGAACGACTGGGCGCGATGTGGGAGCGGATCTGGGTCGATCCCGCCGACCCCACGCGGTAGAGCGGGCTGACCCGTCATTCGACTGTCGAAACCAGCCCGCTGCATCCAAGGGTAGAGCGGCCTTCAGGCCGCTGCTCTGACTGCATGAAAAAGCAGCGGCCTCAAGGCCGCTCTACCGCGGATCAATACACCACCGCCCGCGCCTGCACGAACGAATAGAAGAACACCGCGTCCGGATCGTTCTGCACATCGCGCATTTCGCGGCGCATGCCGTCGACGACTTCGGTGGTGACGCAGCCGGCGGCGATCAGCTGATCGGCGGCCGACAGCAGCAGTTCTTCCCAGAACGCGATCATGGTCTTGCGCCGCGCCGGCTCGCGGTTGTCGAAATGGAAGGTCTTGATCTCGGTGGTGACGTCGCGGAAGCCGCCGGCCAGCAGCAGGTTGCCGAGCTTCGCGCCGACGAAGGGGTCGCCGCCGCTTTCGTGCTGGAAATCGTTGAACGCCATCCAGTATTTCCACACGTTCGGCGAATACGGGTCGAGCAGGAACGAGGCGTTCATCACTTCGGTGATGTAGACCGGCGCGCCGGGCGAGAGCACGCGGCGGACCTCGTTCAGCACCCGCGCCGGCGCGGGCACGTGTTCCAGCACCCAGCACAGGAACGCGGCGTCGAAGCTGCGGGCCTCGAACGGCAGATCGGTGGCGTCGGCCTGCTGCAGGGTGTAGCGGCCTTCCAGCCACGGCATGCCGCCGAGATTCTGCTTCGCCGCCGCCAGCTGCGCCTCGTTGAGATCGACGCAGGTCGCGTGCAGATCCGGAAAGCGCCGCAGCAGGATCTCGGTCTGCGCACCGACCCCGCTGCCGACTTCCAGCAACCGCTTCGCGCCGGTGTAATCGATGTTGCGGAAGATCGTCGACTCGGCGATCCGCGCCTGCTTCACCAGTCGCGCCTGCTCGGTGCTGGAGAAGCCGTGGAGGTAGGTCTGCGGATTGTCTTCATGCATGTCGGTCGCTCCGGTGGGATCGAAACATCACGCCGCCGCCGGCAGCGATGGCGCCACACCGGCGATCAGCGCATCGAAATAGTCGCGGGTGAGTCGCCGTTGTTCTTCGGCCGTGTCGGCGCGATTGACGATGGCCTTGAACGCCTGGTTCTCCGGCCGATCCTTCGCGTACCAACCCAGGTGCTTGCGCGCGATGCGCACGCCCTGCGGTTCGCCGTAGAAATCGTGGAGATGGTCGAGGTGGCCGAGCAGGAGGTCGCGCACTTCGGTCAGCGTCGGCGGCGGCAGGGTGTCGCCGGTGGCGAGGAAATGCGCGATCTCGCGGAAGATCCACGGCCGGCCCTGCGCGGCGCGGCCGATCATCACCGCGTCGCAGCCGGTAAGGTCGAGCACGTGCTTCGCCTTCCGCGGCGAATCGATGTCGCCGTTGGCGATCACCGGAATCTTCAGGCGCGACTTGATGTCGGCGATGGTGTCGTACTCGGCCACGCCGGTGTACTGCTGGTCGCGGGTGCGGCCGTGGATGGTGAGCGCGGCGATGCCGCAGTCCTCGGCGATGCGGGCGATGGTCGGCGCGTTGCGCGCGTCGGCGGCCCAGCCGGTGCGGATCTTCAGCGTGACCGGCACGTCGACGGCCTGCACCATCGCGGTGAGGATCCGGGCCACCAGCGCTTCGTCGCGCATCAGCGCCGAACCGGCCCAGGCGTTGCAGACCTTCTTCGCCGGGCAGCCCATGTTGATGTCGACGATCTGCGCGCCGTGGTCGACGTTGTAGCGCGCGGCCTCGGCCATGACGCGCGGCTCGGTGCCGGCGATCTGCACGCTGATCGGCGCCGGTTCGCCGTCGTGGTCCATGCGCTGCAGGGATTTGCGGGTGCGCCAGAAGCGCGGGTCGGAGATGGTCATTTCCGACACCGCCAGACCCGCGCCCAGCCGCTTGCACAACTGCCGGAACGGCTTGTCGGTGACCCCGGCCATCGGGGCCAGGATCACGCGCGGTGCGATGGTGTGCGGGCCGATCTGCATGCGCGGATTGTAAACCCGCACGAAAAAGCCCGGCGGCTGCCGGGCTTTTCGGGTCGTCGGCGCGGTCCCGGGAGGGGCTCGACGGCGGTTCAGGCCTTCGTTGCGCCCTTGTCTTCGGTGAGGTCCTCGATCGTGGCCTCCGGCGCGTTCTGCTTGACCGAGTCGATGCCGTTGTCGCGGCCGGCCTCGCGCTCGTACATCTCGCTGGTGCCGATCACCTGGCCGTTGCCGGCCTTGAGGTTGAAGTAGAACTTGCCGTTGGCGGCGGTCTTGCGCTCGTAACGGCTGTCGTCCTGGCTGTTCCTGCGAACCGAGTCGATGCCGTTCCTGCAGCCGGCCTTGTCGCCGTAACCCTCGCTGCTCAGGATCACCTGGCCGTTGCCGGCTTTCAGGTTGAACTGGAATTCGCCGTTCTTGCGCTTGCTGATCTCGAACTTGCCGGCCATGCGAACCTCCTTGGTGGATGGTGGGTCGAGATTAACAACGGCCGGCGGCGAAAACAGCGGCCGGACCGGCCTTCTGATCGGCGGTCATGCCGGAAACCGCACCGCCAGCTGTTCGCGGGTGGGCATGCTCGCGGCGGCGCCGGGGCGCTCGGTGGAGAGCGCGGCATAACGATGCGCCTCGCGCAGATGGGTGGCGAAGGGCGCGCCCGGGCGCAGCGCCAGGGCCGCGGCCAGCGCCCCGTTGAAGGCGTCGCCGGCGCCGGTGGTGTCCACCGCGGTCGCCGGTTCGGCGGGAAGCCGATACCACGCGGTGTCGTCGCCGCGCAGGCTGCCGTCGGCGTGCGAGACGAAACAACCGGCGGCGCCCAGCGTGACCACCACGGTGCCGCCGGGCAGCAGGTCGCGGCACAGCGCGTGCAGGCGCGGCGAATCGAGGCTGGCGATGGCCTCGCCGTCGATGCGTTCGCCGAGATGGCGGGCGAACAGCGCGGCGCATTCGGTTTCGTTCGGAGTGAGGATGTCGGCCAGCGCCAGCAGTTCGCGCGGCACGGCGACATTCGCCGGGGCCGGATTCAGGATCGCGATCCGGCCGGATTCGCGCGCCAGGCGCAGGGCGGCGGCGATCGCCTCCAGCGGCGATTCCAGCTGCACCAGCGTCGCGGTGGCGCCGGCGATCGCGGCCGCATGGCCTTCGACGAAGTCCGCCGACAGCACGGCATTCGCGCCGGGGCCCACGACAATACTGTTGCGGCCCTGGGCGTCGACGAAGATGCCGGCGCTGCCGGTCGGTACCGGGGCCGGCTGGTCGCGCAGATCGATGCCGTCCGCGGTCGCGAGGCTGCGCGCGTGATGGCCGCCGAGGTCGTCGCCCAGCGCGCACACGAAGGCGGTGGTCGCGCCGCTGCGGGCGCAGGCGGTGGCCTGGTTGAAGCCCTTGCCGCCCGGCCCGCTGGCGTATTCGCCGCTGTGGGTGGCGCCGGGCGGCGGCAGCGCGTCGCTGCGCCAGACATGGTCGACGTTGAAGGAACCGACGACGACGACATCGGGGGAGACGGGTGACTTGGACATGTTCGGGGGGCTCTGAAAAAGACACCTCCGGATCGCTCCGGAGGTGTCGTGGGGTGCAGGTGCTTCAGGTGTGGAACAAGCAGGTATGGAACAGGGGCTTTCTTGTCGACGGGCGCCGGCGGGGGCCGGCCCCATCCCTGTCAACGCAGATGGATCAGCACACCGGCAATGGTCGCGGTCATCAGGGTGGCGATGGAGCCGCCGAGCACCGCGCGCATGCCGAACCGGGCCAGGTCGCCGCGGCGTTCCGGGGCCAGGCCGCCGATGCCGCCGATCTGGATCGCGATCGAGGCGAAGTTGGCGAAGCCGCACAGCGCGTAGGTCAGGATCAGGCGCGAGTTCTCGCTGATCGCGCCCGGGCCGGTGCCGACCGGGGTCTGCGACAGCTGCAGGTAGGCGATGAACTCGTTCAGCACCACCTTCTGGCCGATCAGGCCGCCGGCGACGACCGCGTCGTTCCATTCGATGCCGATCACCCAGGCGATCGGCGCCAGCACGTAGCCGAGGATCAGGCCCAGGTTGAGCTTGACCGTCTGCGCCTCGCCCATGGCGCCGTCGTTGAGCATCATGTTGAGGCTCTGGTAGCCCGGGATGTGCCAGTCGCCGACCCAGCCGATGATGAAGTTGATCATCGCGATCAGGGCGACGAACGCCAGCAGCATGGCGGCGATGTTGATCGCCAGCTTCATGCCGTCGGAGGCGCCGGCGGCCGCGGCGTCGATGATGTTCTTGCTTTCCTTCTCCACGTGCAGCGCGACCTTGCCGCCGGTGAGCGGCGTGCCGGTCTCGGGGATCAGGATCTTGGCGATCAGCAGGGTGGCCGGCGCGGCCATGATCGACGCGGCCAGGAAGTGCTTGGCGTACATCTGCTGCTGCAGCACGTCGGTGCCGGCGAGCATGCCGATGTAGACCGCCATCACGCCGCCGGCGATGTGCGCCATGCCGCCGATCATCATCGTCAGCAGTTCGGAATCGGTCATGCGGTTGATGTACGGGCGCACGGTCAGCGGCGCCTCGGTCTGGCCGATGAACACGCTGGCGCAGACGCTGGTGGTTTCGGCGCCGGACACCTTCATCACCTTGGTGATCGCCAGCGCCATCATCTTGACGATCCACTGCATCACGCCGAGGTGATAGAGCACGGCCATGAACGAGGCGAAGAAGATCACCGTCGGCAACGCGTGGAAGATGAAGATGAAGCCGTACTTGTCCTGGTCGGCGAAGCCGCCGAGGATCATCTTCGAGCCTTCGTTGGTGAAGCTGATCAGCTTGACGAACACCGAGCCCAGGCCTTCGAAGATCGCGCTGCCCCAGCCGGTCATCAGCACGAAGGCCGCGAACGCGATCTGCAGGCCGACGCCGGTGGCGACCAGCTTCCAGTCCACCGCTTTCTTGTTGTTCGAGAAGGCCCAGGCGATGCCGATCAGCACCGCAAGACCGAACAGGCCGAAGCCGATCCGCATCAACGCATCCATCATTTCTTCCCCTACGGCCACAGGCCAAACCCGGGCAGGGTAGGCCAGCGGGGCGGGGCGCGGCAACTGTCCGGGAACCGGCCGCGCGACCGGGTCGGGGGTTCACACGTCCCGCGCGACCACCCGGTTGCAGCCCTCCTGCTTGGCCGCCTGCAGCCGGCGGTCGGCGCTGCGCAGCAGGGACGACACGTCGCCGCCGTCGCTGGGATATGCCGCCAGCCCGCCGCTGAAGGTGATCTGCAGCGGGTCGCCGCCGCGTTCCGGCACGAACGGCCGTTCCGCCATCAGATGGCGCAGGCGATCCAGCCGCTCCCAGGCGTTGCCGATCGGGCAGCGCAGCAGCAGCACGAATTCCTGCCCGCCGATCCGCACCAGCCGTTCCTTCTGGCGCAGGATCTCGCGCATCGATCCGGCGACGTGGCGGATGGCGCGGTCGCCGGCCAGATGGCCGTAGTCGACGTTGATCCGCTTGAAATCGTCCAGGTCGAGCAGGGCCAGGGTCAGCGACTCGCCCTCCTCGCGCACCGTCTCCAGGATCCGCGGCATCCGCTGCACCAGCCAGGCGCGGTTGGGCAGACCGGTCAGGCCGTCGCTGCCGGAGGATTCGATCAACCGCTGCATCCGGTAGACCATGGTGGCGGTGAGCAGGGTCATCAGCAGCATCAGCACCAGCCGCTCCACCTGGGCGGCGACCGAGACCGTGCCGTAATCCACCGAGACCAGTTGCTCGGCGGAACCGGCCTGCGCCAGCAGCGCCGCCGTCAGCAGCCCGTACTGCAGCATCGCCATGCCGCCGGCGTAGAAGGTGAGGCGACCGTCGTTGCGCAACGCGGTCATGCCGATCGAGAACAGATAGAAACACCACACCACGATGCTGTTGAAGGGCGCGACCGGGTCGCTGAAATGCAGCAGCCCGACCACGAGGGTGGTGGTGGTGACGTCGTAGGTGGTGGTGGCGAAGGGCAGCCAGCCGTGGCGGCGGCGCTGATTGGCCAGGGCCAGCCAGATCTGCGCGCAGATGTTGATGAAGATCGAGGCGCCCAGGCCGATCATCAGTTCCGTGGCGCTGCCGGCGCCGCCGCTGACGAGCAGGGCCAGCAGCGGCAGCAGCAGGCTCAGCGCGGACAGCGCCGCGCGCACCCGCGCCACCAGCAGTTCGCCGCCGGCCCCGAGATCGAGCATGACTTCGTCGGGGCGCGAGAACAGCGTCCGCAGCAGATCGCGTTTCCAGTCGCCGGTGATGCTCATGCCGCCCGTGTCCGCCTTCGTCGATGGACCGACAGGATAACGTCGCCGGCCGCGGCGCGTCCTGCACCGCAACATCGCCGTATGATGCGGGTCCGTTCTGTCGATTCATGGAGAGTCTCGATGCATACCCGGAAGGATCGGAAGCGCCGCTTCGGCGCCGCGCTCGCGTTGTTCGGCGCCCTGGTCGCCTGTGCCACCCCCGTCTTCGCCCAGACCGGTCTGCGCATGGACCAGCTGTACATGCTGCAGCCCCACAACAGCTACGAACACAGCGCACAGCTGACCAACTGGCTCAACGCCGGCTATCGCACGCTCGAACTCGACGTGCAGGATCAGGATTCGTGGTGGACCCATCCGCGCGGGCCCTACGTGGCCCACGACGGCGGCCCGACCAACAGCAATTGCCGTGGCACCGCCGACCGCCTGGCCGACTGTCTCGACGACATCGTCGCCTGGCAGAACGCGCATCCCGGCGAACTGCCCATCGTGGTCTTCGTCGACATGAAGACGCGCTGGGACAACGCGCTGAGCGCGTGGGACGTGTCGAAGATCGATGCGCTCGACAGCTTCGTGTCTTCCTATCTCGGCGCGCGCCAGTATCGCTACGGCGATCTGCGCAACGCGATCGCCGGCGCGCCCGGCGCCACGGCGCGCGAAAAACTCAGGGCGGTCGGCTGGCCGGCGGCCGATGGCCTGCGCGGCCGGATCATCGTCGGCTTCACCGGTGGCCGCATCGGCGCGGTGAATCAGGGCATGGCCGACATGATCGCGCTGCGCGGCGCCGCCACGCGCGCCTTCCTGTGCCCGGATGTCGATGCGCCGGATCCCGGCGAGATCTCCGGCACCGTCGACGGCATGTCCGCCGCTGCGTCCGGGCAGATGCTGTGCGCGAACGTGCAGGCCGGGGATCACTACCAGATCGTCGCCAACCGCTCGGCCGAATACCGGCAGCTGATGCATCTCTGGGGCGCGGCCGGCGACTTCAACAGCACCGGTTTCGAAGCGGTCTACATCGCGATGGCGCACGGCGTCACCGCGGTCGGCATGGACGTGACCAATTCACTGTCCGACCCGGGCGTGTTCGTGCCGTCGTGGACGTCGACCATTCCGCTGGTCGGCGTGCGCCGCGGCCTGCCCGGTTACTTCACGCTGAAGCCGATGAGCGCGTCCGGCAGCCGCTGCGTCGGCACCCGCAACAACGGCTTCTCCGACGGCTCGCAGATCGATCAGGAACTGTGCACCGGCGGCGCCGACCAGCAGTTCGTGTACACCGCCGAGGGCCAGTTGCGCCCGCGCGGCAACAACACCCGCTGCATGGACATTTCCGGCGGCAGCGCCGGCAGCGGCAAGGCCATGCATCTGTGGGACTGCGACGGCGGCGATTCGGAGAAGTGGTTCCTCACGCCCGACGGCCGCCTGCGCAGCCGGCACAACACCGCCTACTGCGCGACCGTGCCCGGCGGCAGCCTGTCGACCGGACTGCAACTGCGGACGGAACTCTGCGGCACGTCGCTGTCGCAGCGGTTCCAGTTGATGCAGGTGCCGGACTGGGCGCAGACCTCGTTCTGACGCGCGTCGCCGGATGCCGGCTGCATGCGGGGCCGTCCGGCTCCGCATGCCCGGACGTCAGTCCCGCGCCTGTTGCGCCGCGTCGTGCACGGCGTCCGCCTGCGGCAGCGCGGCGTCGGCCGGCATGCCCCGCACCGCGACCCACAGTGCGAGCGCGATGAACAATGCGGCGGCGCTCATCCGCGCGGCCTTCAGCGGCAACCTCGCCGCGAACCGGCTGCCCAGCAGCACCACCGGCACGTTCGCCAGCAGCATGCCCACGGTGGTGCCCAGCACCACGGGCCACAGCACCGGCGATTTCGCCGCCAGCACCACGGTGGCGATCTGGGTCTTGTCGCCGATCTCGGCCAGGAAAAACGCGATGGTGGTGGCGATGAAGGCGCCGCGCGCGGGCAGCGATTCGCCATCCTCGTCGATCGTGTCGGGCTTCAGCGTCCACAGACCGATGGCGAGGAAACTGCCGGCGACGATCCAGCGCAGCACCTCGGGCGTCAGATGGCTGGCGATCAGCGCGCCGAGCCAGCCGGCGAGCGCGTGATTGAGCACGGTGGCGACGAAGATGCCGGCGATGATCGGCCACGGCCGACGGAAACGCGCCGCGAGGAGCAGGGCCAACAACTGGGTCTTGTCGCCGATTTCGGCGATGGCGACCGCGAGCGTGGACACGCCGAGGGTGGAAAGCAGGGATACATCCATCTGGAACTCCGGGGCCGGGCTTCGCGGATGTCGCGAAGGCAAACGCCGCGCAGCCCGGCCCGGGTGACGCGACGCCTGCCTTCGGTCTTGCCCGATCCGGAACGTCGAAGCGTTCGTTGACCTCTCGCGCCATGGTCTGCCGACCAAGTGTGTTGACGCGGGACCCGGCGCGGCCGCTGGCGGCGCCGATGGGCTACTCCCCGGAGGAAGAGTGCGCGCATTGTAGCCGCGCCCACCCCGATGAGCGAGCCGCCGCTACACTGACCGACTCACGACGCCCTTTCCGGATCGCCCCATGCAGTATCGACGTCTCGGTTCCACCGGCCTGCAGGTTTCCGCGCTGTCGTTCGGCGCCTGGATCACGTTCGGACAACAGATCGGCCGCGGCGCGGCGCGCGATCTGATCGCCGCGGCGTGGGACCACGGCATCAATTTCTTCGACAACGCCGAGGGCTACGCCAACGGCGAGGCCGAGCGGGTGATGGGCGACGTGATCGCCGATCTGCGCCTGCCGCGAGACGGCTTCGCGGTGTCGAGCAAGGTGATGTTCGGCTCGGCCGCCGATCCGCGCCCGATGCAGAAGGGGCTGTCGCGCAAGCACGTGCGCGACGCCTGCGACGCCGCGCTGAAGCGCCTGCGGGTCGAATATCTCGATCTGTACTTCTGCCATCGCCCGGACCCGGAGACGCCGATCGAGGAAACCGTGTGGGCGATGGATGGCCTGATCCGGCAGGGCAAGGTGCTGTACTGGGGCACGTCGGAATGGTCCGCCGCGCAGATCCGCGAGGCGGCGAAGATCGCGAAACACCACGGCCTGCATGCGCCGTCGATGGAGCAGCCGCAGTACAACCTGCTGCATCGCCAGCGGGTCGAACTCGAATATGCGCCGTTGTACGGCGAACTCGGGCTGGGCACCACCACGTGGTCGCCTTTGGGCTCGGGCCTGCTGACCGGCAAATACAACGCCGGCGTGCCCGACGATGCGCGTCTCGGCCTGGAAGGGCAGGGCTGGCTGCAGCGGATGGTGCTGGGCGACGACAGCACGCGCCGGCTCGAACGCGCGCGCCGGTTCGCCGCGCTCGCCACCGAGCTCGGCCTGCCGCCGGCGCCGCTGGCCATCGCCTGGTGCCTGCGCAATCCGCACGTGTCGACGGTGATCCTCGGCGCCAGCCGGGTCGAACAACTGCTGCAGAACCTCGACGCGCTGGACCTCGCGCAGTCGGTCGAAGATGCGGCCTGGCGCAGGGTCGAAGCGGCGACGGCCTGAGCGAGGCGGAAGGCATCGTCGCGGTTGACATGCAAATAAGAATGATTATCATCTATGCATGCGTTTCACAGGATGCCGACCATGACGCCCAGCCCTGCCGCCGTGTCTCCCGCTGTCGATCGCGCCGATCCGCCGCAGGCCGCGACCGAGGCAGCGATGCCCGTGTTCGACAGCGCACGCCTGTTGCAGGGCGGGCGCGAAGTCCTGATCCGTCATGGCGACGAGTGCTATCGCCTGCGCCACACCCGCAACGACAAACTCATCCTCACCAAGTAACGCTTCCGCCGCGCGGCCAGAAGCCGCGCATGCCAGGCACGCGAGCCACCGGTGCACCGGACGCCAGCCGCCTTGTGTTGTTCCGACACGAGACCGCCATGCCTCCGAACATCACCGATGCCGCCATCGCCGCATCCACCTCCCGGTTCCCGTGCACCCTGCCGCCGGCCGCGCAGCTCGCGGCGCTCGGCAAGGTGCTGTGCGTGCATCGTCCGCACGGTGGCGGCGAACTCGCCGGCTGGACGCAGGCGATCGGGGTCGAATTCCGCGTCGGCATCGACAGCGATGGCTGCTGCGAAGCCCTGTGGTTCCGCGATCGCGCCGGCCAGTGCTGCTGGCGTCTGTACCTGCTGCCGGACAGCGATTTTCTCGCCTGGGAACGCCTGCGCCAGCGGGTGCCGTTGATCGAACCGGTGCGGGACTGCATCGCGCAGCGTCTGTGGCGCCGGCTTTCGGCACGCATGGCCGGAGAGCGCTGGCAGTGCAGCGTGCTGCGGTTGCATGCGCTGAAGACGAACGGGCCGACGCTGCTCGCGGCCAGCACCGCGGTGGCGTCTTCGCTGGGCATGGAGGTCGTCCGTCGCGTGGCGCGCATGGAAGGCTTCGATGGCGAGATCGATCTTCATGCGGCGGGTGTGTCGCACGGTTGATCGCGTCGTCGGCACCGACCGGCGTGCGCGCGGAACGCGGACGCCCCGCCGGAGCGGGGCGCCTGGCATGTGACCGGCAGGTCGCTGTGTTGATCAGTCGACGCGCGGCGACGGGGGCGGCGGCAGCGGCGGCATGGGCGGCATGGGCGGCAGCATCGCCGGACCGTTGCCGTCGTCTTCCCAGCGACTGACCTGACCGTCCTTGTCCACCATCACCACGCTGCGGCGGGTGACCACCGCTGCGGCCGGCGCCTGCGCGCCGGCGCCGGCCTTCGGCGCGCCGGGCGGCATCGGCGGTGCGGGCGGCATCGGCGGGAACGGCATCGCCTTCGGTACCTTGAGCTGCGTGGTGCCCGATTTGCGATCGCGCAGATAGTCCACCGCGATCGCGCTGTCGGCCGGCTTGTCGCGCAGCGCGTCCATCACCGCACGCGGCGTGTCGACCGACTTGCCGTCGACGCGCTGGATCACGTCGCCCGGCTGCAGCGTGCCCAGCGCGGGCCCGGCGCTGAGCACCAGCACGCCCTTGTCGGTGCCGAAATAGCGGCCGAGCTGCGCATCCACCGAGGCCAGATTCAGCCCGTTCCAGCGGAACGCTTCGGCGAGTCGCTGCTGTCCCGCGCAGGGTTCGCCGGGTTTGCAGTCGAAGCGGAAGACCTCCACGCGCGGGAGGCCGCCTGCATGCGGGCCGTGCGCTTCGACGCGCTTCATGCACGCCTCGTCGCCCTGCTTGCATTCGATGCGCACGATGCGGCGTTCGATCTGCCCATGACTGTCCGCCGCGTCGTCGTCGAACGCGAAGACGTGCACATCGCGCCCAGCGCCCTGCCGCGCGCCGGGCGCGACATCGCCGACGCCGAGACCGTCAGCGGTGATTTCGGTGCGGTCGCCGATGCGGCGCACGACCACGTTGCCGCCCGGCCGCATCATCTGCCCGTCGCCGGCGAAGACCATGATCCGGTTGTCCAGCTTCGGCGTGAGCGAGACTTCGCTTTCGCGCCCGTCGCGGGCGTACACCAGTTTCACCGGGGTCTTCTCGTCGCCGGCCTGCAGCAGTTCGCGCGCCGCATCGACGCGCGCTTCCGGGGTGGCGCCGTGGATGGTCTTGCCGCCGATGCGCACCAGCCGATCGCCGGTCCGGATGCCTGCCCCCGCGGCCGCGCCGTCGGGCGTGACGCCCGCGATGCGCACGCCGCCCTGCGGATCCGGTGCGAGCACCACGCCGATCACCGGTTTGCGGCCGATGCGCTGCATGATCACTTCGCAGCCGCCGCGGTCGATGTTGTCGGCGCAGAAGCGCTCCCAGCCGGGCTGGAACTTCGGGTCGACCGGGCGGCGCGCATCGTCCAGCGCCCGCTGGCCATCGGTGACCGAGCCGCGGCCGTCGCGCGTGTCGACGGAAGGATCCTGCGCCGACGCACAGGAGGCGCACAGCGCAAGGAACAGCGCGGTGCGGGCGGTGGAGCGGGAAACGGATCGCATGGTGGACCTCATCGTCTGGGAATCGTGGAAACGGAATATCGACGGAACCTCAATCGACGCTGACCAGCGCGCCTTCGTAACGTCGGCCTTCGGCCGAGAGCAGGCGCTGGTGCGCTTCGAAACTGCTGGCGTCCTGCAGCGTGTCGACCCGCGCGCGCCACAGCGTCCGCTGTTCGGCCGGGTCCAGGCCCGGTTCGGCGAGGCGCGCGTCGATCAGCGCGAGTTCGGCATCGAAACCGCCCGCCAGCGCCGCCGCGGGCCCGCTTTCCACGCGGGTGTCGCGGGTCATCGCCAGCAGGCTTTCGAGTTGCGCGGAGGCCGAATAGAGCGATTCCAGCGTCTCTTCGTCGGCAGGCGCCTGCGTGGTGGCCGGGACGGCAGCGGCGGCAGCGATGGCGACCTTCGTCGTCCGCGGACGCGCGCTGCGGGCCCGCGGCGGGGGCGCGACCGATGCGGCGATCGCGACACGCGCCGCGGAAGGCGAGGGTGGCGAAGCGGCGTCGACGGTCGCCTGCGCTGCGACCGTGGCGGTGTCGATGGTGGGAGGCGTGGTGGACGACGCGGCGGCAGTGGCGGCTGCGGGAGGTTCAGCCGAGCGATCCAGTGTCCGCCAGGCGAACGGCAGGATGGCGAGCGTGCACAGTCCGGCGGCGATCGCCAGCCAGGTGCGCGTCGCCCCGCGTCGCGTGCCGCGTGCGCCTGCGTGCGGATGCGCGACGGCGCGGGCATCGAGCTGCGCTTCGATCTGCGGCCAGCGCGATGCCGGTGGTGCTTCCTGCGGCAATGCGGCGAGCAATTCGCCCCATGCGGGCGGTGGCGACGGGGGTGGACGGGATACGTCAGCCATGGACGGCCTCGCGAACGGCGATGGGCGTGGGGTCGAGCAGTTCGCGCAGACGGCGGCCGCCGCGCGCGAGCTGGGATTTCGAGAAGCTCGGCGTGCGCTGCATCAGCGCCGCGATCTCTTCATGGGTATAGCCTTCTGCGTGGTACAGCCAGAGCACGGTGCGGGTGTTCGCCGGCAACGCCTCCAGCGCCCGCTGCAGGCACGCCGCATCGGCGGCGGCGGGCGGCGGCGGGGTGCGGTCGTCGACCGGGTCGAGATCGTCGAGGCCGTCGCCGTCTTCGTCGGCACGGCGACGACGGCGCAGCGCCATCAGCGCCTCGTTCACCGCGATCTGCCGCAGCCAGCCCCAGAACGGACTGGCGGCACCGTCGACGCGCCCGCCGCGGAATTCGCCGATCCGGTCGAACACCTTGAGCATGGTGTCCTGCAGCACGTCCGCGGCCTGCTCGCGCTCGCCGCAGATCCGCAGCGCCAGGGTGAACACCGGCCGCTCGAACCAGCGGTACACCTGCTCGAACGCCACGCGCTCGCCCGCGCGCAGCCGCACGAGCAGCGCGTCGGGCACATCGATGGCGAAACTGGAGGCCGGCGGGGTCATCTCATGGTCTGGATGCGCCAGGGCGCGAAAGCGTCGCAGGCCCTGGCGGTTGCGCGTCCCGCCCGGAGATCGGGGATGGCATGCGCGCGCCGACGCCCGCGGCCTATACTGACCCCATTCCACAGGGAGGGTTCCAGATGGCCGGTCCGTTCATCGGTTTCGTGCTTGTCGTCGTCGGCGTCATCATCTTCTTCAAGGCCGTGCGCATGGTGCCGCAGGGCTACGAATGGACTGTCGAACGATTCGGCAAGTACACCCGCACCCTCTCGCCGGGCCTGCACTTCCTGATTCCGATCTTTTACGGCGTGGGCCGGAAGATCAACATGATGGAACAGGTGATGGACGTGCCCAGCCAGGACGTGATCACCAAGGACAACGCGGTGGTCAAGGTCGACGGTGTGGTCTACTTCCAGGTACTCGATGCCGCCAAGGCCGCCTACGAGGTCGCCCAGCTCGAAATCGCGATCCTCAACCTGGTGATGACCAACATCCGTACCGCCATCGGTTCGATGGATCTCGACGAGTCGCTGTCCAAGCGCGACGAGATCAACAGCCGCGTGCTGGCCGCGGTGGACCATGCGACCCATCCCTGGGGCCTGAAGGTCAACCGCATCGAACTGAAGGACATCCAGCCGCCGCGCGACCTGATCGCCTCGATGCAGCAGCAGAAGATGGCCGAGCAGAACAAGCGCGCCGCGGTGCTGGAAGCCGAAGGCGTACGCCAGTCCGCGATCCTGCGCGCCGAGGGCGAGAAGCAGGCCTCGGTGCTGGAAGCCGAGGGCCGGCGCGAAGCCTCGTTCCGCGATGCCGAGGCGCGCGAGCGCCTGGCCGAGGCCGAAGCCAAGGCGACCCAGATGGTCTCGGACGCGATCGCCAACGGCAACGTCAACGCCATCAACTACTTCATCGCGCAGAAATACATCGAGGCCTTCAAGGCCCTGGCAGAGGCGCCGAACCAGAAGTTCATCATGATGCCGATGGAATCCAGCGGCATCCTCGGCTCGCTCGCCGGCATCACCGAGCTGGCGAAGGAAGCGCTGAGCCATCAGCAGGCCGGCAAGCCGCCGGTCGTGCCGCGCAGGGACTGAGCCATGGATTTCGAGCTGCGCTGGGACGTATCCGCATGGGCGATCGTCGCCCTGCTGCTGTTCGCGATGGAGGTGCTCGCGCCGGGCGCCTTCATGCTCTGGCTGGCGTTCGCGGCGAGTGCGGTGATGGTGATCGTCTGGCTGGTGCCGGGGATGTCGTTCCTGCTCCAGGCGGTGTTGTTCGTCGGGCTCGGTTTCGCCTCGATCCTGATCTATCGCAAATGGTTCCGCGGCAACGACGACGTGGTCACCGACCAGCCCGCGCTCAACCGGCGCGCCGCGCAGCTGATCGGCCGCGTGGTGCCGCTGGAGCGTGCGATCGAGCGCGGCACGGGGCGCGTGCAGATCGCCGATGCCTACTGGGAAGTCAGCGGCCCCGACCTGCCGGCGGGCGCCAGCGTACGCATCGTCGGCGCCGACGGCATGACCCTGAACGTCGAAGCGGTGGATTGACCGCGCACTCGTGCAGGCCACCGTCGACGCCATGAACCTCCACCACGGGAACGAACCGATGTCCGATACCGCCCGCATGTCCCTGTCCGCACGGCCCGCGTCGCGTCGCGGGCGCGTCGCTGTTCTTGTCGTCGCCCTCGCCGCACTGTCGGCCTGCAGCGACGACGCTGCGACCGTGACGGCGCCGGCCGCCGAACCGGTCGCGTCCGCGCCTGCGGCATCGGCGCCCGCGACATCGCCCGCCGCATCCGGCGTTCCGCAGGCGGCTCCCGCGGATGCAGGCGCCGCCGCGCTCATCGGCACCACCGTGCCGCCGTACCCGGACGGTCTCGACGAGATCGCCGGCAGTTGCGTCCCGGCCGGCGACGGCTCGGTGCGCATCTGCGACTACAGCCTCGCGATGGTCGGCACGCCCGCCGCCGATGGCGGCGCGGCGATGGTCCGCTATCTGCTGGCATCGCGCAGGGACAATCCCGACGCCGACAAGCCTGTCTGGAAAGTGCTGGACGCGATCGATGCCCCGACGGTCGAGCCCCGCTACGAACTGCAGTTGGGGGCGTGTCGTCTGGACGATCGCGACGATCCCGGTCTGATCGCGGTCGTGCGTCATGGCGACGACGAACGTTCCACCGACGTGCGCTGGGCGCGCCGTTTCGATGTGGCCGCGGGCAAGCTCGTCGAGGTCGAGGCCGCGCGCGTGGCCTGCATCAATCCCGGCGCGGGCGTCTGACCCGCTCCGCCGCCGGCGCACCATGCGCCGGCGTGCGGTAAGAAAACGTCATGACCGCAGGCGCGCAGGCCGCGCGCCGCTCTGGGATAATGCGCGCCTTTCCCCGCAGGCCGCCACGATGACGCAGAAAACCATCCTCAACGACGCCCACCGCGCCCTCGGCGCGAAGATGGTCGACTTCGGCGGCTGGGACATGCCGATCAGCTACGGCTCGCAGATCGACGAACACCATCAGGTCCGTCGCGATGCCGGCATGTTCGACGTTTCGCACATGACCGTGGTCGACCTGCGCGGCGCGAACACCCGCGGCTTCCTCCGTCGCCTGGTCGCCAATTCCGTCGACAAGCTGCAGAAGCCCGGCAAGGCGCTGTACACCTGCATGCTCAACGAACAGGGCGGCGTGATCGACGACCTGATCGTCTATTACCTCGCCGAGGATTTCTTCCGCCTCGTGGTCAACGCCGCCACCCGCGACAAGGATATGGCGTGGATCTCCGCACAGGCCCTCGCGTTCGATGTGAGCGTCACCGAGCGTCCCGAACTGGCGATGATCGCGGTGCAGGGCCCGAACGCGCGCGCGAAGGTGATCGGCCTGCTGTCCGCCGACACCGCGGTCGCCGCCGGCAAGATCGGCAAGTTCGTCGCCACCGAGGCGGTCACGCGCGACGGCACGCCGCTGTTCATCGCCCGCACCGGTTATACCGGCGAGGACGGCTTCGAGATCGTCGTGCCGGAAGACAAGGCGGTCGCGCTGTGGGAGGCGCTGCTCGCCGCGGGCGTGAAGCCGGCCGGTCTCGGCGCGCGCGACACGCTGCGACTGGAGGCCGGCATGAATCTCTACGGGCAGGACATGGACGAGACCGTCACGCCCTACGAAGCCGGTCTGGCCTGGACCGTCGCCCTCGATGCCCAGGGCGATGCCGGACCACGCGACTTCATCGGTCGCGCCGCGCTCGAAGCGCAGCAGGCGACGGGCGTGTCGCGGTGCATGGTCGGTCTGGTGATGGACGAGAAGGGCGTGCTGCGACATGGCCAGACCGTGCTTACCGCCGCCGGCGACGGCGAGATCCTCTCCGGTACCTTCTCGCCCACCCTGGGCAAGGCGATCGCATTCGCGCGCGTGCCCGCCGGCGACCTCGGCGAGGTGCGCGTCGACATCCGCGGCAAGGCGGTGCCTGTGCGCGTCGTCAAGTTTCCGTTCGTCCGCGAAGGCGCCAGTCTGGTGCCTGAAAAATGATTCCGGTCCCGTCGACGACAGGGCGGGGCGCAGAAAACCCGCGGACGGCGGCACGACATCGTCCGCATGCAGTCTTGACCGGATCGTCGAACACCGAAATTTCGCGTGCGGGTATTTGACCGCCGCCGCCGCGCTTCTACACTAGCCGCACCCAGACCCTTCCACCGCCACCACACCCCCTGCGGAGCCCAAGATGAGCGAGATTCCCGGCGACCTGAAGTTCATGAAGTCCCACGAATGGGCCCGCGTCGAAGGAGACGGCAAGGTCACCGTGGGTATCTCCGATCACGCACAGGGCCTGCTCGGCGACCTCGTGTACGTCGAACTGCCGAACATCGGCGATCGCGTCGAAGCGGGCAATGCCTGCGCCGTCGTGGAATCGGTGAAGGCGGCCTCCGACGTCTATGCGCCGGTCAGCGGTACGGTCGTCGCGGTCAACGCGCCGCTCGCGGACAAGCCGGAGACCATCAACGAGGACGCCTACGGCGAAGGTTGGCTGTTCGTGGTCGAGGTCGAAGAGCCCGACCAGCTCAACGAACTGCTCGGTC
Organism: Lysobacter sp.; assembly: GCA_011526085.1. Classification (GTDB taxonomy): domain Bacteria; phylum Pseudomonadota; class Gammaproteobacteria; order Xanthomonadales; family Xanthomonadaceae; genus Lysobacter_I; species Lysobacter_I hankyongensis. The sequence continues at coordinate 407,474 of WYBC01000038.1, forward strand.
CCGACGACTACGCCGAACTGTTGGAAGAAGACGACCACTGATCCGGATCGCGCCGCCGCGCGCGCCGACAGCTGCCTCCGAAGAAGCCGCCCGCATCCCGCGGGCGGCTTTTTGTTGGTCTCGCGCTGCGATTCGCCTGCCACTCCATCCGCATTGAAGTGCGCTCCGATCGCGCTTCGACTGCGCGACAAGGATCCCGCGCGCATCGCTTCGAGGCGCCGGATCGCCGGTTTGAGTTCGCGCACTTTCGCGCAAACCGGCTTGTGCGGCGCGAAAATCCGACGACTCCGACGAAGGTCGGATTTCTTCCGTTCACTCGCCGAGGCGCGTCGATGCGCGTCGATGCGCGGGAGTTGTCGGAAACGCGATCGGCGTTGGGGCCCGCGAAGAAAGTACTTAAAAAAAGATGTTTCGTTTCCGGGAAGCCGTGCCGGCCACAGTCGGTGAGCGGGCGCTGACATCGCATGCGCAACGCGCGCACCGCGTTCCGGGCATGCGCACGATGGCGCGCTGCGGGAACTTTTTTCGCATGGGGTGTTGACAGTGGAAAAAACCGTGATTAGGTTTCGCCCCAAGTGTTGCATCAGCAGAAGCGAGTGAGTCCTTTCAAGACAAAAACGCGAAGCACAATCCGATCTTCCGTCCGGACCCGCGTTCCGGTGGAAACAGGCTTCGTCTCCTCTGCGAAAAACCAAGTCGTCCGCGAGCAGGATCGCTCGCATCGTCCGACCCGCGGTCCATCCGGCCCCGGGTTTTCTGCTGCCCGGCGTTGGCGCGCGACGGTGGAGCAGGCGGCGAAGGCGATCACAAGCGTCTCCATCACCCGGGCGTCGCGGTTGCGATGTTCGACAGAATCCGTACCGGCTTGCCTAGTGCGCCGGCGGTGGATGGCGGGTCCGACTCCCGCGATCCTGTTGTTGTCTGGGCCGTAATACCCAACGCAAGTCCACTGACGAGGAGAGCCATATCATGGCTGTGAAGAAAGCTGCGAAGAAGGCCGCCAAAAAGGCGACCAAGAAAACCGTGAAGAAGGCTGCCAAGAAGGCTGTCCGCAAGACCGCCAAGAAGGCTGCCAAGAAAGCCACCAAGAAGGTCGCCAAGAAGGCTGCCAAGAAGACCGTGAAGAAGGCTGCCAAGAAGACCGCGAAGAAGGCTGCCAAGAAGACCACGAAGAAGGCCGCCAAGAAGACCGCGAAGAAGGCCGCCAAGAAGGCTGCCAAGAAGCCGGCTGCCAAGAAGGCCGCAAAAAAAAAGGCTAAAAAAGCTGTGAAGCGCGCCAAGAAGGCTGCGCCGGCCGCCGTGCCGGCAGCACCCGCGCCGATGATGTAAGCGACACCCCGATTAGCGGTATCCGAAACTCCCTCTCCGCGTGCCCAGGCGGAGAGGGAGTTTTTTTATGCGTTTTGCCGAAGTGCGGGGAGCCCGGTCGCGGTCGCCAATCGATGGTCGCGCCGGGTCGGAACCGGGCGCATGGCGAAATGGTGGGTCTTGAAGAACGCGTGCAAACTCCGGCAGGCAGGAGGCTCGCCTGATCGTCCGCATCAGGCGCGGTTTCCGATTGGCGCCGGTTCGTCGAGCGTCGGCGTATCAGATCGACCGGGATCGGGCGAACGGCGCCGGAGACCGCCGCATCGAAGTTACTCCGGCTTTGCGTTGGAGACCGAGGCTTCGGCGCCGCCGCTCGCCGCCGGCGCATCGGGCAGTTTCGGCAGGCCTTGGGCGTAGAGCCCTTCCTCCAGCGGCTCGGGCTCGCTTTCGAGCCAACGTTGCGGGGTCGCGCCGATCGCGCGATCCAGGATCGTGGGCAGCAGGCCGGAGGGCGCGCTGCTGTTGGCGTTCCAGAGAATGGCGACGCCGAGGTCGCGTTCCGGCATCAGTGCGATCACGCCGCGGTAGCCCTGGACGGCACCGCCATGGAAGACCACGCGGTGGCCGACGTAGTCGTAAACGCGCCAACCGAGGCCATAGCCGGCGGCGTTGAGGCGATCGCGCCGCCACTGCGAGCCGCGCGTTTCCGACGGCGTATCGATCAATGGCGCATGCAGCGTCGCAAGCAGCGCGCCGGACAACACATCGGGGCGGTGGCCGCCCTGCGCCAACAACCATTGCGCCATGTCGCTGGCGCTGGCATTGACGCCGGCGGCCGGGGCGACGCGGTAGTAGGTCGGCTTCGGCTGTACGGCAGTCCAGCCGTGGCCGGCGCGCACGTGCGGTTTGGCCCAGCGCGCGCTCGCGGCGATGCCCTCCAGGCCGTAGCTGGCGTCGTGCATGCCGAGCGGTTTGAACAGCCGCTGCCCAACCCACTGTTCGAAAGGCTGTCCGCTGGCGCCCTGCACCACATCGCCGATCAGGCTGTAGGCGATGTTCTGGTAGGCGTAGCACTCGCCCGGGGCGCACTGCATCGGGGTGTAGGCGATCTTGCGCACGAGCGCGGGATACTCGGCGTTGCGTTCGAGGTCGCGGTCGAAGGCATTGTGGCCGATGCCCACCCGATGGCTGAGTACGTCGGCCACGGTCAGTTGCAGCGATGCGCGCGGATCGGAGAATTGCAGGGTCGGGTAATAGTCGATCACGCGGCTGTCCCAGCGCAGGCGACCTTCGTTGATCAGCATGCCGGTCGCGGTGGCGGCGAAGGACTTGGACAGCGAGGCCAGGCGGAAGACGGTGTGCTCGTCGACGGTCTCGGGTCGATTCACGTCGGTGATGCCGTAGCCGCGCGCACTGAGGACCCGGCCGCCCTGCACGATCGCCATCGCCATCCCCGGAACCTTCTGCCCGTTCACGATGCTCTGCGCGAGCGCCTCGAATTCCGCCACGTCGAATCCGCTGGCCAGCGGAGCCATGCGCAGGTCTGCGCCGGGGTAGACGCGGGCCATCGTCGCGCGGCTGGAGTAGAGGCCGGCGTTGCCGATCGCCGCGCCGTGGCCGCTGCCTGCATTGTCCCAGCGCAGCGGTGTCTGTGCGGACAATCCTGCGGCCAGCGGCAACAGCATCGCCACCAGACCGGTGCGTCGTGCGAGCGCTGCGGCGGAGCGCGCCTGGGCGTGCGCAGATGTCGATGAGCGATGGCGCCGGGTCTTGTCTTTCATCGCGAGTCCCCCCTGCGTATGCTTCGCCAGCAGGTCAGTATCGGTGTGGTGTCCACTGCGGCCGTTGACGCGCATGGCCGCATCCGCATCCGGGACGTGACTGGCAAGACCCGGTGATCTCCGGCCGATCATAGCGTCTGTTTCGCCATTTGCATGAACAAGGGGAGATTCGATGGGTATTTTGTTGATCCTGCTCGCAATTCTCGCGGTTTTCCTGCTCTGGGGCGCGGGCGTCTACAACGGTCTCATCACCTCGCGAAACGGCTACAGGAACGCCTTCGCCCAGATCGACGTGCAATTGCAGCGGCGATTCGACCTGATCCCGAACCTGGTCGAGACCGTGAAGGCATACATGGCCCATGAGCGCGAGACGCTCGAGGCGGTGGTGGCCGCGCGTTCGGCGGCGCAGTCGGGGCTGGCCGCGGCCAAGGCGCACCCCGGCGATCCCGAGGCCATGGCCCAGCTCGCGGCCGCGCAGGGCCAGCTGAATGCGGGACTCGGTCGCCTGCTCGCCGTGGCCCAGGCCTATCCCGATCTCAAGGCCAACCAGAACATGATGCAGCTCACCGAAGAGCTGGCCAGCACCGAGAACAAGGTCGCGTTCGCGCGCCAGGCCTTCAACGATGCGGTCATGGCCTTCAACAACAAACGGGACGTGTTCCCGTCCAGCCTGATCGCAGGCCTGTTCGATTTCGCGCCCGCGGTGCAGCTCGCGATTCCCGGCGACCGTGCCGAGATGCGCGAAGCGCCGAAGGTGCAGTTCTGATCCCGCAGGCGGACCCCACGGGCGACGCCGGCGCGCTTCGTCCGTCGCCTGCCATCGACCCCGGACATCGCGCATGAATTTCTTCGAACGCCAGGCCGCCGCGCGCAAGGCCTCCTTCCGCCTGCTGCTGCTGTTCGCGCTGGCCGTGCTCGGCATCGTGCTGGCGGTCGATTTCGGCGTCTGGATCGCGATCGTCGCCAGGGACGAGGCCAGGCCGGCACAGACGCTGGCCATTCTCGGCGCGGTCTCGCTGGTCGTGATCGCGACGATCGGGCTCGGCTCGCTCTATCGCATCGCCACGCTGCGCGACGGTGGAGAGACCGTCGCGCGCCAGATGGGCGGCGTGCCGGTGCCCGAACAGACCCGCGATCCGCAACTGCGGCGCCTGCGCAACGTGGTCGAGGAGATCGCGATCGCGTCCGGGGTGTCGATGCCGAAGCTCTACGTGCTGGAACACGAGGCCTGCATCAATGCCTTCGCCGCCGGCCATGCGCCCGCGGACGCGGCGGTGGCGGTCACCCGCGGCGCGCTGGAACGACTCAACCGCGACGAGTTGCAGGGCGTGATCGCGCATGAATTCAGCCATGTCCTCAACGGCGACATGCGCCTGAACATCCGCCTCATCGGCGTGCTGTTCGGAATCCTGATGCTGGGCGTCGCGGGTCGCAGGATCCTCGAACATGGCCGCTTCGGCGGACGCGACAAGGGCGCCGCCGGGGTGCTCGTCGCGGCGCTGGTGGCGATGGCCGTCGGTTATCTCGGCCTGTTCTTCGGGCGCATGATCAAGGCCGGCGTCAGCCGTTCGCGCGAGCTGTTGGCCGACGCTTCTGCGGTGCAGTTCACGCGCCAGACCGCAGGTCTTGCCGGCGCGCTCAAGAAGATCGGCGGCGTCGGCGATGGCGCGACGCTGGCGCATCGTGGCGATGCCGAGGAGGTGAGCCACATGCTGTTCGGCGATGGCGTGGGCCTCACGGGCCTGTTCGCGACCCATCCGCCGCTGCTGCAGCGGATCCAGGCGCTCGAACCGGGCTTCCGTGCCGACCAGCTCGCGAACCTGCAGCGGAAATGGATGAGCGAGCCGCCCAACGGCCTGGAGGAGGACGCGCGCCTCGGCCTGAACGACAGCGGTGCGCGACTGCCCGGGGCCGCAAGCACCTTCACCGTCAGCCCGCCGATGATCGTGGCCCAGGTCGCGCACCCGTCTGGCGACGACTATCGACACGCCGACGTCATCGTCGCGACGATTCCCGACGCGCTGCGAACGTTGGCCGCGAGTCGCGACGACGTGGTGCCGCTGCTGCTCGCGCTGCTGCTCAACGAGGACGCGTCGGTGCGGGCGAAGCAGCATGCCGAGATCGGCGCACGGCTGGGTCGACAGACCGCGGTATTGACCGACGCGCTGCGCAGCGAGCAACTGGGCGGCCTGCACCCGATGCTGCGGCTGCCGCTGGCGGCGCTGGCGTTCCCGGTCCTGCGCCAACGCCCGCGTCCCGAGCTCAATGTCGTTCTCGACACCCTGCATGCGGTGGTGAATACCGACGGCCGGGTCTCCGTGTTCGAATACGCGCTCGGCTCGCTGCTGCAGGCACAGGTGCGCGAATCGCTGGATCCTTCGCTGCACCGCCCGTTCGGTCGCGGTCGCGCCGGACATGCCAAATCCGCGATCGCCGCATTGCTCGCGCTGGTGGCGCAGGCCGGCCACGACAACGATCACGACGCGCTGCGGGCCTATCTCGCCGGGCTGCAGCGCGTGCTGCCGCACGAACACATCGATTACGCGCCGCCCGCCGAGGGCGTGCTCGCGCTGGAAACGGTCTGGCCGATACTCGATGCGCTCGCGCCGGACGCGAAGCAGGCGCTGGTGGAGGCGTTGACCGCTGCGGTGAGCCACGACGGTCGCCTGCGCGTGGCCGAGGCCGAACTGCTGCGCACCGTCTGCGGTGTGTTGCACTGCCCGTTGCCGCCGATGCTGGAGCGGCGCTGAGCGGCCGCGCGGAACTTCACGTGCCACCCGGGCTCGAACACATCATGCGACTGCGCTCCCGACTGCTCGTTGCCGGTCTCGCATGTGCGGGCATCGTATCCGCTTCGGTCGAGCCTGATCGCAGGCAGGTGCATATCGTCCGCGCCGCGAACACCACGCTCACGGTCGAAGTCGTCGGTACCGATGATCCCGCGCGCGTCGCCATGCTGCAGCGTTGGGCCGAAGAGGCGGCGCGCGCGACCTTGCCGCCCTCGGGCCGATTCCCGCTGGGAACGGCGCACGTGCGCATCCGCGAGATCGACAGCCGCGACGACAGTCCGGTGCCGTGGGGGCAGACCTCGCGCGACGATGCGGTGTCGGTGCTGTTGTACGTGCGTCGGGATGCCACCGACGAAGAACTGCGCGCGGACTGGACCGCGGTGCACGAGTTTTCGCACCTGGCCCATCCGCATCTCGGCGACCGCGGGCGCTGGCTCGCCGAAGGCCTCGCGAGTTATCACCAGAATCTGCTGCGCGCCCGCGCGGGCCTGCTGGCGCCCGATGAGGCGTGGCGACGCCTCGACGCCGGCTTCCGTCGCGGCGAGGCCGCGGGACCGGGGCCGGCCCTGGACGCGATCGGTCGCCGCCGCGACGGCACGATGCGCGTGTACTGGGCCGGGGCGGCGTATTGGCTGGAGATGGATCTGGCGCTGCGGCGGGATCACGGCACGACCTTGCCGGAGGTGTTGGATCGCCATGCGCGCTGCTGCCTGGACGGCACCGCGCGGGTGATGCCGGAAGACTTCGTGGCTGCGCTCGATCGCGCCGCCGGCATCGATCTGTTCGCACGGCGATATCGCGATTACGCCGGGATCACGACGTTTCCGTCGCTGGATCAGAGCTATCGAGCGCTCGGGATCGCGCGCGAGGGCGATGCGATCGTGCTTTCGGTCTCGCCCGAGACGCGCGCGTTGCGCGAGGCGTTGACGGCGCCGCTCAGGCCCGCGGCTCGCCGGTGAAACGCTTGAGGAAACCGCCCAGGCCCGAATCGTCCTCGTCGTCCGCGAAGTCGCGGAACTCGCCGGCGTCGTAGAAGCGGCCGTAGCAGAACTTGCAGCTCTCGAAGCGGATGTGCGGCTGGTGCGGATCGACCATGTGGATCAGCGGATAGTGATCGCAGGCCGGGCAGAGCAGGGTCTCCGGCGCCGGCGCGGTCGGGTCGAAGTATTCGTCCGCGGCCGGCGCCGTCGGCTCGGCCGGATCGATGCGCTCGGCTTCGTCGCGCAGCTGTTCGTGGGCCATGATCTCGAACCACATGCCCTGACAGCCCTCGCAGCGATGGACGGGCTCCTGCAGGTCGGGCAGCAGGTGCATCGGGGCATGGCACTTCGGACATTGCATGGCGGGCGGACCGGTATGGAGAGGCCGCCTATTCTGCCGCAGCGATCCGGCTCAGTCGCCGAGCAGTTTGACGAAGCGCACCGCGCCCTCGGAAAAACCGCAGGCGCGGTAGAAGGCGTGGGCTTCGGTGCGGTGGCCGGCGCTGGTGACTTCCAGTCGCGCGGCGCCGCCGAGCCTGGCGCGGCGCTCGGCGTCGCGCAGCAACAGACGCCCCAGGCCATGGCCGCGGGCGTCGGGCAGGACCACCAGCGCCGTGACCCGGCAGGTGGTGGTGCCCAAGGGCAGGTAATACATGAAGTCGAGCGACAACAGTCCGCAGACGGCGCCGCGATGCCGCGCGACCACCAGGGCCTGGCGGTCGTTGTGCAGCACCGTGGCGATGCGTTCCGCCGCGTCGGCGGATTCGCAGGGATAGCCCAGTGCGCCGAGCAGGGCGGCGACATCGTCGGCGTCGGCCGGGACCGCCCCGCGCAGGTCGAGGTCGTCCCCGTCCGGGTGTGGCCCGGATGCGCCGTGCGCCGTCGTCATCGTTCAGCGGGTGCCGTACACCACCACGGTCTTGCCGCGCGCGTGCAGCTTGCCGTCGGCCTGCAGCTTCTTCAACACGCGCCCGGCCATTTCCCGGGAACAACCGACCAGACGGGCCAGCTCCTGGCGGGAGACGCGCAACTGCGTGCCCTGCGGGTGGCTCATGGCTTCAGGTTCGCGGGTCAGATCGTGCAGCGCGCGGATGATGCGGTCGGTGACGTCGAGGAAGGCCAGGCGGCCGGCCTTGCGGCTGGTGTCGAGCAGGCGGCGCGACAACTGGGCGCCGATCGCGTAGATCAACTGGGCGGCGTCGCCGGCCAGCGGGCCTTCCAGCAGCTGATACAGGCGCTCGTAGCCGATTTCGGCCAGCTCGCACTGGGTGCGGGTGCGCAGGATCACCTCACGGCGGTCGCTTTCGACGAACAGCCCCATCTCACCGACGAATTCGCCCGGCCCGAAGTAGCCCAGCACCAGTTCGCGCCCGTCTTCTTCCTCCGTGATGATGCTGACCGAGCCCGAAATCACGTAATAGAGCGTGCCGGCCGGGTCGCCCGGACGGAACACCTCGGTCCGCGGCGGGTAGCGACGGCGATGGCAGTGCGACAGGAAGCGCTCGATGGTCGCGACCGTCGGGGCGAGCGGATTGGCATTGCGGCGGAGGGGGGTCAGCGTGGCCACGGGGGATGGTTTCATGCGAGCCGGAACGGAAGAATTGGCAAGAGTAGGCCTTTGTCACGATTCGGGCAAACTGCACCGTATCCCGGGCGCCGGATCCCGGCGGCGCCCGCCGCCGATGCTGCGTTGCGGCACCGACTCCCCCCGGGGGGCGCAATGCCGCATAATCGCGCCCCCAACCTCCGTACCGCCAAGGAACCGATGCCGTGGTCAAGCCGCTGCCTCGTCTGAAGCTGCAAGGCTTCAACAACCTGACCAAAGCGCTGTCCTTCAACATCTACGACGTGTGCTACGCCGTCTCGGAAGAAGAGCGCCAGCGCTACATCGCGTACATCGACGAGGAATACAACGCCGACCGCCTGACCCAGATCCTGACCGACGTGGCGGAGATCATCGGCGCGAACATCCTCAACATCGCCCGCCAGGACTACGATCCGCAGGGCGCCTCGGTCACCATCCTCATCTCCGAGGAACCGGTGATCGACAAGAAGGACGCCGGCAAGGAGATCATCTCCGACGCCGTCGTCGCCCACATGGACAAGTCGCACATCACGGTGCACACGTATCCGGAGACCCATCCGGACAACGGCATCGCGACCTTCCGCGCCGACATCGATGTCGCCACCTGTGGCGTGATCTCGCCGCTGAAGGCGCTGAACTACCTGATCGAAAGCCTCGAGTCCGACATCGTGGTCATGGACTACCGGGTGCGCGGCTTCACCCGCGACATCAAGGGCAGGAAGCATTACATCGACCACAAGATCAATTCGATCCAGGACTATCTGGCGAAGAACATCAAGTCGCGCTACGAGATGCTCGACGTGAACGTGTACCAGGAAAACCTGTTCCACACGAAGATGCATCTCAAGGAATTCGATCTCGACAATTATCTGTTCGAGGAGAAGGCCAAGAATCTTTCGTTCAAGGAACGCATGAAGATCGAAGCCCGTCTCCGCCGCGAGATCGAAGAGCTGTACCAGGGGCGCAACCTGGCGGAGTGATTCTCGCAGGGGGCAGCAAAAAAGCCGGCTTTCGCCGGCTTTTTTCGTTTCGGGCGAAAGTCGCGTCGTTCGTGGATCACACCCGGTAGGCCACGGCCTTCATCAGCTTCGACGCGGCGGCCATGAGCGTGGGCACCGGCTGCGGCAGGGCGCGCGCGCCGGCCGCCTGGGCGTGATCGGCGTGGCGCGCTTCATCCTCCTTCATGGTTTCCAGGATCGCGCGGCTGCGTCCGTCGGCGGGCGGCAGCGTCTGCAGATGTTCTTCGAGATGCGCCTCGACCTGGCGTTCGGTCTCGACCACGAAGCCGAGATTCCAGCCGTCTCCGCGCAGGCCGGCGAGGACACCGATGGCATAGCTGCCGGCGTACCAGACCGGGTTGAGCAGGCTAGGACGGCTGTCCAGTTCGCGCAGCCGGTCGGCGCACCAGGCGAGGTGATCGGTTTCCTCCTGCGCGGCGTCCAGCAGCTGCGCCCGCGTCTGCGGATCGCGCGCCACCGATGCCTGGCCCACGTACAGCGCCTGCGCGCAGACCTCGCCGACATGATTGATGCGCATCAGCCCGGCGGCATGCCGGCGTTCGGCGTCGTCCAGCACGACATCGGCTTCCTGCGCCGCGGGGTTCGGGCGCGCGGCGCGCGGTGCGCCGGCCACGGTTTCCAGCGCGTTCTGTGCGTCGGCGAGCAGGCGGTCGAGCGGCGACAGCGGACGGGATCGGGTCATGCGAGACATTCTGCAAGAAATTCGAGCGGATGCTGCACCGGCAGCGCCGTGCCGTTCGCCAGATGCAACCGGCAACCGATGTTGGCGCTGAGCAGGCGGGTCGCGCCGCTGGCGGCGAGCTGGTCGAGCAGCGGCTGGCGGAAACGTGCGGCGCGGTCGGGATCGCTCAGCATCTGCGTGCCGGCGGCGCCGCAGCAGCCGAAGCCCGCGTCCAGCGGCACGATCTCGAGTCCGGGCACCCGGGCGAGCAGGGCGTGCAGCGCGCCGTCGCTGCGGACCAGATTGCGCTGGGTGCAGGGCAGATGCAGGGCCACGCGTTCGGTCCGGCTCGCGAAGCGGAGGCGAGCCGCGCGTTCGGCGACGACGTCGATCGCGTCCCGGACTTCGCATTGACCACGCAGACCGTCGGCGAGCGCTTCGTGGCAGCCGCTGGCGAGGCTCAGCACCGTGCGCTGACCGGCGAACGCCGCGCGATTGCGCACAGCCAGCTTCTCGGCGCGCCCGACGTCACCGGCATGCGCATGCAGGCTGCCGCAACAGCCCTGATCGTCGGGAACGACGATCCGGAGCCCGGCCGCCGCACCCAGGCGATGCAATGCGGCATGGAGCGATGCGTCGTAGCCGCGGGCGACGCAGCCCACGAACAGGGCGGCCGTGACGTCCGCCTCTGTCGCGCGAGGGCAGGGCGTTTCCGGTGGGGCAGGTGGCCGCGGGAGCGGCCGCGCGCGCGCGGGGAGCAGTGGCCAGACAATCCGGTAGGTGGTCAGAAGCGCCGCCATGGCGCGGGGATGCGCCGTGAGCCATTCCGTCATGCGCTGGCCGGCCGAAGCGGGGCGTCTGGCGCGTTGCCGGACCCTGGCGCCGGCCAGCAGGTCGCCGTAGCGCACGCCGGCCGGGCAGACGGTTTCGCAGCGACGGCAGCCCAGGCAGGCATCCAGATGCGCTTCACCGGACGCCGTCGGGGCGGCCGTTCCGGTCTCCCACGCCTTGATCAATGCGATACGGCCTCGCGGCGATTCGGCTTCCAGTGCTTCCATGTTGTACGTCGGGCAGACCGGCAGGCACAGACCGCATTGCACGCACTGGTCGGCCAGAGCGGTGAGGGACGGGGTGTCGGGGGCGGGGCGGGGCGGAGTCACCGCGTCATCTTCCGGCAAGCCGGGGCGATGCGCGAGCCGGCCGCTTCGTGCGTGCGCCGGGAGGGTCGGCTTGCGATCCCGGTGCCGCAAGGCTATGATTCCGCTTCTTTGTGGCCCCGGTCCCGGGTTCACGACGACAACGCGAGGCGACGTTCCGGCGGTTTCTCTCGGGGAATTCCTCGAAAGCCCCGTCCGCAACCAGCCCGACCAGGTACCCATCTCAAGAGTTCCCTATGAAGACTTTCACCGCCAAGTCCGAGACCGTCCAGCGCGACTGGTATCTCGTCGACGCTTCCGGCAAGACCCTCGGCCGTCTGGCCGCTGAGCTCGCCCGCCGCCTCCGCGGCAAGCACAAGCCCGTTTACACCCCGCACGTCGACACCGGCGATTACCTCGTGGTGATCAACGCTGAGAAGATCGCGGTGACCGGCAACAAGCTGCAGGACAAGAAGTATCACCGCTTCACCGGTTACGTCGGCAACCTGAAGACCGAGACCCTGGCCCAGGCGCTGGAGCGCCACCCGGAGCGCGTGATCGAGATCGCCGTGAAGGGCATGCTGCCGAAGAATCCGCTCGGCCGCGCCATGTACAAGAAACTGAAGGTGTACAAGGGTTCCGAACACCCGCACGCCGCCCAGCAGCCGCAAGTCCTGGATATCTAAACGATGGCTACTCAGCAGAATTACGGCACCGGCCGTCGCAAGTCCTCCGTCGCCCGCGTGTTCCTGCGCAAGGGCACCGGCACCATCACCGTCAACGAGCGTCCGCTCGACGAGTTCTTCGGTCGCGAAACCGCCCGCATGATCGTCCGTCAGCCGCTCGAACTGACCAAGACCACCGACAAGTTCGACGTGGTCGTCACCGCCACCGGCGGCGGCACCACCGGCCAGGCCGGCGCCATCCGTCTCGGCATCGCCCGCGCGCTGGTGGAATACGACGAGTCGCTGAAGTCCGAGCTGCGCAAGGCCGGCTTCATGACCCGCGACGCCCGCGAAGTGGAGCGCAAGAAGATCGGTCTGCACAAGGCCCGTCGCGCCACCCAGTTCTCGAAGCGCTGATCGCTTCGAACGGACCGGGAGCCAGTGGCTCCCGGTTCCGGACGCTGTACTGGCGACGCCGTTTTGGCGTTACAATTGCAGCGTCGCAGTTCCACAGCCCCGTCGCCAAGCGGTAAGGCACCTGACTCTGACTCAGGCATTCGGTGGTTCGAATCCATCCGGGGCTGCCAGTTCCAAACGAAAGCCCGCCGTCAGGCGGGCTTTTTTCATTGGAGCGTCTGCGCTGGCGCGTGGCCACCGCGAGGTGGGCTTTTTCGTGGGCCACAGGTAGGCTTTTCGGGGATCGCATGTTCTCGTGCGTGCGCCGTGGCGCACACCGGCGGTTCCGGTGTGCAGCGCGGCCGACGGGACCGGATTTTGCGCCTGTCGGAGACCACGGGTGTTGCACGGCGCGCGATCGGCGATTGAGACAGGTTTGGCGAATCCGCACCCGCAACATGACCTGTTCGCGCTTGTGGCCGGACATCCGTCATTCCTGTCAGTTCTGACAGGTACACGAGCCCAAGGGCCTGCGGCTATGTTCATCAGGTCGGCGTTTGCCGACGGATCATTCAACAGGGGATGTTGTGTTCGATTTTCTCAGGAAGTGGTTGGGGGGCGGGCAGGGACCGAGATCGCAGGCGTTGCCGCAGGGCGTTCCGACACTGGAACAGCGGCGTGCCGGCGTCGGCATCGCCTATGACGCGAATCTGGTCCCCTCGCTGAAGCGGGACCATGCCGATCTGGTGCAGCTCTACGGCGCGATCGGCGATCTGGCCCGGCAAGGGGATTTCCAGCAGATCCCGCAGATGCTCAATGCCTTCAAGGTCCATCTCGAAGGTCATCTGATCGCCGAGAACGTCCGTTTCTACAATTACGTGGAAAGCTCGATGCAGGGCGACCCCGAAAGCACGGCGCTGGTGCGCAGCTTCCGGCGCGAGATGAACGCGATCGCCCGCGGCGTCGTCGATTTCGTGAAGAAGTATCAGCTCAGCGCTTTCGACCAGCAGGCGCGCGAGGAATTCATGGCCGACTACCAGACGGTCTACGGATTGCTTGCGCAGCGGATCGAGCGCGAGGAAAGCAGCCTCTACCCGCTGTATCTCCCGCACTGACGGTCGGGGGTTCGCTTCCCGGGTTCCAACGCATACGCACAGAAGACGCACAGGTTCGGCGACACAAGGATGTTTCGCTTCAGGGCGGCCGTTTCGGCGGTCGTCCGCAGGGATCCGGTTCCGGCGCATGCCGGTTCCGCGAGATCCGGACTGGCCAGGGACGGTTTGGTTCGGGTGTTCCCGTTTTTCCCCAACCAGAGTGCTCGATCAAGGAGACCGTATGAAAAAGGAAGCGGACGCACAACAATCCGGTGGCAAGACGCACGCCCCACGACAGAACGATGTCGTGCTGACCCAGGCGATGCGCCGATTGCGCCATGAGCTGGAAACGCACCCTGTTTTCGCGGAAATCGTTCATGTGGAGGCCCTGCGCAGCTTCATGCAGGTCCATGTGTTCGCTGTGTGGGATTTCATGTCGCTCGCCAAGCGTCTGCAGCGCGATCTCACCTGCGTGGAACTGCCCTGGATGCCTCCGGCGAATCCCGTCGCAGCACGGCTGATCAACGACATCGTCCTCGCCGAGGAAAGCGATGTCGACGCCGACGGCCACCCTGCCAGCCATCTGGATCTGTACCTGAAGGCGATGCGCGATGTCGGTGCGTCGACCGATCAGTTCGACCATTTCATGCGTGAGTTGCGCGGTGGTGTCGGGCTCAGCGCCGCTCTGGCGGCCGCGGAGGTCCCTCAGTTCGTGCGCGATTTCGTCGAGCACACGCTGCATACCTGCCTGCACGGCACCACGCTCGAAACCATGGCCAGCTTCTTCTACGGTCGCGAGAACGTGATTCCCGACATGTTCCAGAGTCTGCTGGACCACTGGGGACTCAGCGAGGCGCAGGCGCCGGGGTTCGTGTATTACCTGCAGCGTCACATCGAGCTCGACGGCGACAGCCACGGGCCTGCGGCCAGCCGCATGATCGAGGCCGAACTCGAACGGCGCGAGGACGCGCTCCAGGAAGCCCGCGATGCCGCGCGCGGCGCTCTGCAGGCACGCCGCTCGCTGTGGGACGGTGCGGCCGCGCTGCTGCGCGAGCGTCACGCCCCGGGCCAGCCGATGCCGGTGCGCCGGCTCGCCCCGGTCGCCGCCTGATCGTCTCCCCGTGACCATGTGGCTCGAACTGCCGCTCTGACCGCCGCCTGAAAATCGACAGGCCCGCCGACAGACAGCGGTTCACCGCTGCGCAACCCTGGACTCGAATCGAGTTGCGCAGCGGTGCGACATCGTCCGGCAGCGACCGGGCGTTGCAGTTGTCCGCCGAAGTTGTCCCCGTGTCGGGCAGAGCCCGCGTGGATGCGCGTTCCCGCCGCCGGTTCAGGCCGCGCGCGAGACTTCGATCGCCTGGGTGGGACCGACCACGCGCAGGTTGTCCTTTACCGGTAGGCTGAAGGCGAGGCTCATCACTTCGCCGATCCGCTTCAATCTGCCCAGCCGCTCCACCGCCAGCCCGAGGTGTCGCAACATCCGCTCGACCGGCGCGCTGGTCACGCCGACGAGTTCGTCCACGCCGCAGGCGTCCGCGAAGCGGAACATGTCGGCGAGCATGGATGCCGGAACCGGGCCGAATCCGAAACCGTCGCCGGCGCAACGCTGGCTGATCGCGAAACGACTGACCTCCCACACGCCCGCGCCCGCGGGCACCGCTGCCCCGTCCAGCAGGAACGGGAAAATGTCGCGCAGCATGTTCGGCCCGAGCGTCGGCAGCAGCCGACAACAGCCCAGCGCCGTCGCGTGATCTTCGTGCGCGACCAGGTAGTGCGGACCGATCAGATCGAACCAGTCGTGTTCGCGACCGTGTTCGACCCGCACGTCCCAACGGAGGCGGTCGTGGAACACTTCGCAGCGCAGCCGATACATGCTGTCCAGCAGCGCTGCGCCGAGCCCGTGTTCGCCCGCGCGTCCGATGATGATCGAAGCCATGGTGTCTCCTCTTGTGTTGAGTGGGAGACGCCAGTGAGCAGAACACCTGTCAGTCGTTGCAGCTGACCGACCTTACAGGTTGATCGAATTCCGGTTCCGATGTCGTGCGTGCCACGAATCACGGGCGAAAAAGCTCATTTCAGTGTCGATTCGGTATCTGTACGCGCGAAAAAGTGAGCATCGCAAACAATCAAAACCTGATTGCATGAATGCGTTGCGCGAAGCGACCGCGGGGTGCGGGCCGTGAAGGTGGTGCGGAAGGCGCGGGATCAGTTGCGCAGGGAAACGATCAACCCGAGCGAGATCGCCCGGGCGATGGCGGCCTGACGACCGCTGACGCCGAGTTTGTGTGTGGCGTTCTGGAGGTGGAAGATCGAGGTGCGCTCGCTGATGTTCAGCAGTTGGCCGATCTCCCAGCTGGTCTTGCCTTCCGCAGCCCAGGACAGGCACTCGCGTTCGCGTTTGGTCAGCGCCGGCAGGCGGGTCGGCGTCTTGGAACGCAGGAACTGGCGCGCGGCTTCATGCACGAAATGCGAGAGCAGATGCAGGTCCGGCAGACGTTCCTCGAAGTCGCTGGCGCTGAGATTGCGCGAGGCGAACGACATCAGACCCCAGGACACGCCGGGGCCGTGCAGTGGCACGCTGACGCCGTTGCAGAGCCCGAATTCGCGTGCTTCGCCGAAGAGGTGGCGAATTTTCTGCAGATGCGGATCGACGATCCTGCGATGATGGTGCTGGGCTTCTTCCCACGACACCGGGATCGCGTGGTCGTGACAGTGGCTGATCACCGGATCGATGCTGATGTAGTCCATGTCGAAGTAATGGACCACCCAGGCTTCGGGATACGTGCCCATCCGCAACTGGTTCGGGTGTTCGTTCACCAGCGGCAGATCCACCGCGTAGAACCAGTAGTCGACGCCGAGCGGTTGGACCACGCGTTCGATGCGCGCGGTCAGCGCTTCGGTGCTGGGCGCATCCGCGAAGGCTCGCAATCGGTCGATGTCGATCAGCATCCTGCTAGCCATGACTGTCCCTGCAGTGCCACCCATTGGTTGGAACGTAGGAGCGCGGAGGCGGGCCGCGACGAGGGGGCGACAATGCAGCAACGGACCGCCAGCGTGTCCCCGTCATGCCCGGTCAGAGCGCTAAAGTAGCAGGCTTGCCCTGCGCCGTGGAGCCCACGCACGATACGGTGTGATGCGGGAAGTTACAATTGAAACCATCCGGCGGAGCAGAGGCCTCCGCCACACCGGACTTCGCACATGGTCGTTACTTTCCAAGCGCCCTGCACCGCCCGCGAGGCGCTGGCCGAGACTCTGCGAGGCCGCGGCTATGCGGTACTCGCGCCAGCGGATGTCGCCGCACTCTGTGGCGTGAGCCTGGATGCGCTCGGCATGCTCGCCTCCGCCTGGGAGGAGCTGCCGCCCGACGATTACCTGCGCGACGGCGGGCGTTACCGGCGGCGTCGGCATGGTTGCTTCGTGGTCGGGCCGGACGCCGTCGAACAGGTCCCGCACCGCGCGCATTACCAGCCGCTCGACTACAACGCCCTGCACGGCGGCCTGCAGCGCTGGTTCGCGCCGATCGCACCGGACACCGCCGCCGCGCCGGCCTGGGGACAAGTATTGGCGGCGATCGGCGCATGCCTGCGTCAGGTGCGGCCGGTCGACCGCTGGTACGTCGAGGCGCACCAGTTCCGGATCGACACCACCGACGGCATCGGCCGGCCCACGCCCGAGGGCGCGCATCGCGACGGCGTCGACTTCGTCGCGGTGTTCCTCGTCGGCCGGCATGCGATCCGCGGCGGCGAGACCCGGGTGTTCGACGCCAACGGCCCCGACGGCCAGCGATTCACCCTCACCGCGCCGTGGAGTCTGCTGTTGCTGGACGATACCCGGGTGATCCACGAGACCACGCCGATCCAGCCGCTGCCGGGGATCAGCGGCGGGCATCGCGACACGCTGGTGTTGACCTACCGTGCCGGCGGCTTCCAGTCGGAAGCCTGACCGGCCGCGCCGGCCGATCAGTTACAATTGAAACCAATTCCATCCGCAATCCGAATGCCGAGGTTCCGATGAAACTGGGTTCTCTCAAGGAAGGCGGCCGCGACGGCACGCTGATCGTGGTGTCCCGCGACCTGACCCGCGCCGTGCGCGCGGACGGCATCGCCTCGACCCTGCAGCGCGCGCTGGAAGACTGGTCGAACACCGCGCCGCGCCTCAACGCGCTCTCGGACGCGTTGAACGCCGGCGAAGCCGACGGCGCCTTCGCGCTCGACATGCAGGCGCTGGCGTCGCCGCTGCCACGGGCCTACGAATTCGTCGACGGCAGCGCCTACCTCCCGCATGTCGAGCGCGTCCGTCGCGCACGCGGCGCCGAGGTGCCCGAGAGCTTCTACGTGGATCCGCTGATGTACCAGGCGGTCAGCGCCGGTTTCTACGGCCCCCGCGACCCGGTGCGGGTGCCGAGCGAGGATTACGGCATCGATCTGGAGGCCGAAGTCGTGATCGTGACCGACGACGTGCCGATGGCCGCGAGCCCCGAGCAGGCCGCCGGCCACATCCAGCTGATCGGTCTGGTCAACGACGTCTCGCTGCGCAATCTGATCCCGAACGAACTCGCCAAGGGCTTCGGCTTCCTGCAGTCCAAGCCGCGCTCGGCGCTGTCGCCGGTGTTCGTCACGCCGGACGAACTGGGCGATGCCTGGCGCGACAACAAGGTGCATCTGCCGCTGGTCACGCACATCAACGGTGCCTGGTTCGGCGCGCCGGAAGCCGGCGTCGACATGCAGTTCGATTTCGCGCAACTGGTGGCGCATGCGGCCAGGACCCGGCCGCTGTCGGCCGGCACGATCGTCGGGTCCGGCACGGTGGCGAACCAGGACACCTCGCTCGGCGCCTCCTGTTTCGCCGAGAAGCGCACGGTCGAAACCCTGGAAACCGGCAAGCCGATCACGCCGTTCATGCGCTACGGCGATGTGGTCCGGATCGAAATGCGCAGCCGCGACGGCGCCGATATCTTCGGCGCGATCGAACAGCGGATCGATCGCCCGCCGGGCTGATGGCGGTTGCTGGCGCCATGGCGGCGCGTCATGCTCGATCCCGCCGGACAGGAGACGAGGCCATGACGACGATGCGGACCCGATACGGTGCGGCGGCGGTGTCGATACTCGCCTGGACGGCGTTGATCCTCCAGGCGTGGCTGCTGCTGCGCACGACGCTCGACGCGGGCGGCAGCGTCGGCGGTGCCTTTGTTGTGTTCTTCGGCTACTTCACCATTCTCAGCAATCTGTTCGTCGCGTTGACGGCCGGTGCGGATGCCTTCCGCCCCGGATCGCGGCTGTCTTCGCCTTCGTTCCGCGGCTGCGCGACCACCGCCATTGTGCTGGTCGGCCTGGGTTATCACCTGCTGCTGCGCGAAATCTGGGACCCGCAGGGCTGGCAATGGCTGGCCGACAATCTGCTGCATTACGCGGTGCCCCTCGCGGCCCTCTCGTACTGGCTGCTCTCCCCGCCGATGCGGGCGGCGCTGCCGGCATCGGCGCCACTGTGGTGGGCGGCGTATCCGGTGGCGTACCTGGTCTACGTCCTGATCCGCGGCGAACTCCTGGACAGCTACCCGTATCCCTTCATCGACGTGTCCGAATTGGGCTATCCGCGGGTGCTCCTCAACGCGGCCGGGCTGTCGCTGGCGTTCGTGGTCATGGGGGCGTTGCTGCGCCTGCGCGCGCGCTGATCGCCCGGCGGCTTCCCGGCAACGGATCGCGGCGCTATCGTGCTCCTGCCGCGACGCGCGGCGGGCACCGGGAGGGCGGCATGAACGAACACCTCAAGCTCTACGGCTACTGGCGCTCCAGCGCGGCCTACCGGGTGCGGATCGCCCTGAATCTGAAGGGTCTGGACTACGAACAGGTGCCCGTGCACCTGATCCGCGACGGCGGCGAGCAGCACGCGCCGGACTACGCGCTGACCCATCCGCAGAAACTGGTGCCGGTATTGCAGCACGGCGAGCGCAAGGTGCGGCAGTCGCTGGCGATCATGGAATACCTCGAAGAACTCTGGCCCGACCCGCCGCTGTTGCCGCTCGCGGCCCGCGACCGTGCGCGGGTGCGCGCCCTGGCGCTGCTGATCGCCTGCGACATCCATCCGTTGAACAACCTGCGCGTGCTGCAGTACCTGGAACGCGAATGGAACGCGCCGCAGCCGGAGCGCGACGAATGGGTGCGGCACTGGATCGCCGAGGGCTTCCGGGCCTTCGAGGCGATGCTGGTCGAGGATCTGTCGCGGGGCGCGTTCTGCGAAGGCGAGAGTCCGGGCATCGCCGACGGCTGCCTGATTCCGCAGGTCTACAACGCGCGCCGGTTCGGCGTCGATCTCGAACCCTTCCCGACGATCCGGCGGATCGAGGCCGAATGCCTCGCGCTGCCCGCCTTCGACGCCGCGCGCCCCGAGCGTCAGCCGGACGCGCCCGGCTAGACGCGCGCCGCGCGGGTTCCGCAACAAAACGCCCCGGTCGATGCCGGGGCGCTTCATCGCTGCGACCGACGCGACGGTCAGTGCGAGAAGGACGAACTGCCGTCGCCGCCCTCGAACGCCACCGCATAGGGGTCGTGCTCGCTGCTGCCGCCCTCGGAGAGGCGGAACTTCAGCGCCAGGCCGTCGCGGGAGTCCGCGGCGCGCAGCGCCTGCTCCATGTCGATCTTGCCTTCCTTGCACAGGCGGAACAGGCACTGGTCGAACGATTCCATGCCTTCTTCCAGGGTCTCTTCCATCGCCGCCTTGATCTCGTGCACCTGGCCGCGGCGCAGCAGGTCGCGGATCATCGGCGTGTTGATCAGCACTTCCACCGCCGGAATGCGGCGGCCGTCGGTACCGACCACGAGCCGCTGGCTGATCACCGCCTTGAGGTTCAGGGCGAGGTTCATCAGCACGTTCTTGTGCGCGCTTTCCGGGAAGAAGTTGAGGATGCGCTCGATGGTCTGGTCGGCGTTGTTCGAGTGCAGCGTGGCCAGGCACAGATGGCCGGTTTCGGCGAAGGCGATGGCGGCCTCCATCGTGGTGGCATCCAGGATTTCGCCGATCAGGATCACGTCCGGCGCTTCGCGCATCGCGTTCTTCAGCGCGTTGTGGAAGGCGTGGGTGTCCAGGCCGACCTCGCGCTGGTTCACGATCGACTTCTTGTGCTTGTGCAGGTACTCGATCGGATCTTCGATGGTCAGGATGTGGCCGGCCGCGGTGGTGTTGCGGAAGTCGATCATCGACGCCAGCGTGGTCGACTTGCCCGACCCGGTGGAGCCCACGATCAGCACCAGCCCGCGCGGGGCCATGATCACGTTCTTCAGCACCTGCGGCAGTTGCAGTTCCTCGATGCTGGGGATCACGCTGCGGATGGCGCGGATCACCATGCCGACCTCGCCGCGCTGCTTGAACACGTTCACGCGGAAGCGGCCGGCGTCGGCCAGCGACAGCGCCATGTTCAGCTCCAGATCGCGTTCGAACTCCGGCACCTGGCCTTCGTCCATCAGCGAATAGGCGATCTTCTTGACCATGCCCGGGGGCAGGCCCGTATTGCCGAGCGGATACAGCTTGCCTTCGACCTTGATATGCACCGGCGCCCCGGTGGTCAGGAACATGTCGGAGGCGTTTTTATCCGTCATCAGCTTCAGGAAATAGCCGATGTCCATCGATGAACCTCCCCGAGAGGCGATAGGGCCGCGGCGTTGCAACCGCCGCGAAGGGTGATGACAATGGCTGCGCGCGGATCGATCGATACTCCCGCCATCGATTCAATCACCGACACGCTCCCCATGCCCCCAAGCTTCGCACAAATGCCGCGCGTCCCGCAGCACCCGCGCCGATGGTCTGCCGGCGCAGTGCGCCTGTTGCTTGTGATCGCGCTCACGTTTCCCTTGTTCGCCGCCGCCCGCCCGCCGCCGCCGACCCACGAGCTCGACGCGGCCCAGGCCGCCATCCTGCGGGCGGAGAGCGCCGATGCCGACCAGTACGCGCCCGACGCCCTGCTGCGCGCGAAGAATGCGTTGAGCCAGGCCCAGGCCGCAGTGGCGGCGCGCAAGACCGCCGATGCCCTCGGCCTGGCCCAGCTCTCCGCCGCCGAGGCCGACTACGCGCATGCCCGCAGCCGCGAGGCCATGCAGCGCAGCCAGTTGTCGAAGCGGCGCGCGGAGATCAACGATCTGCGCAAGCGCCTCGGCATGGAGGCCGCGCCATGACGCGCCGGCCTTTTCCGCTGCTCGCCCTCGCGCTGTCGCTGGCCATGCCGCTGGTCGCCGCGCAGGCCGCGGAACCCGATCCCGATGCCACCCGCTTCGCCCAGCGCCTGCAGGCCATCGACACCGATCCGGAGCGCAACGCCTTCGCCGCCTACGAGCGGCTGCAGGCCCGGCAGGCGGTGCAGAACCTGCTGGCCGCCAAGCGCAAGCAGCGCCCGCTGGCCCTGCAGATCGCCCGGATCCGGGTCGAAACCGCGGAGCTGGCCGCGCGCACCGAATCCACCGGCGCCGAGCTGCGGCGGCTGGAGATCGAGCGCGGCGAACTGCTGGTGGAAGCCAGCCTGCGCGACGCCGAACGTGCCCGCGCCGAAGCGGAGCGGTTGCGGGTCGAGGCCCAGATCCAGACCGAAGAGGCCGCCCGCCTGCGCGCGGCGGTCGAAGACGAGGCCCGCAATCGCCAGGAGGCCGAGGGCCTGCTCGACACCATGGCCGCGGGCGAAGCCGAAAAGCTGCGCCTGGCGCGCGAGCGCGAGGCCGAACTGGCCCGCCAGGAAGCCGAATTGAGCGCCGGCGGCACCTCGGCGCCACCCAAGCCGAAACCGAAGCCCAAACCCCGGCCCAAGCCGAAGCCCAAACCGGCCGGCTCCTGATCGCTTTCTTCAAGTCTTTGAAAATATTGGATTTGATTCGCGATAGCGAAGGGTGTTGTGCGCCGCCAGCGCCGCCCGCCGCTTTCTCGCCGGAATCGTGACCGGACGCCTTGCCGAGCGCCGGGCGGAGGAGTAGGGTCGAACTTCCGGAGGGCCCGTTCGCCGTCCGGAGGATGAGCCGAACCGATGACGCTGTCGCACGATTCCGTCCAGGAGAACGCCGCCGCAAGCGAAGCGCTTGCGGGCGCCCGGGTCTGGGGCGTCCGCAGCACGTTGGTTCCGCAGTCCGATTCCGCAACGCCCCGCGCCGCGTCAGGCCGGGGCGTTTTCGTTTGTTCACGCAACGCTCCGCGACCTCCGGGTCGCATCCCCACGTCGCATTCCCGTGGCATGCCACATCCCTGCGTCTCAACCCGAGGCCCGGCCGCCCCGGTCGGGCCGATCATCGTGCTGTGAGGAGGAATCCATGTTCGAAGGGCAATCCCCGACCGAAGTCGAAGCGCTGTTGAAGGCGAATACCGAATTCCGTCAGCTGTATCACCGCCACAAGGAACTGGACAAGCAAGTCCTCGATGCCGAACTCGGCGTCCTGCCGGTGGACGACACCCGCCTGACCCAGATGAAGCGCGAAAAGCTGGCGGCGAAGGATCGCCTCACCCGGATGTACGACGAACTGCACCACTGACCGTTCCGGTCCCATCGTTCCGAATGCGTCCACGGACGGCGGCGGCGTCCTCGCCGGCCCGCCGCCGTCCACGAGGCGCGCTTAGATGCCGGCACACCGGTGCAGGGCGTACCCGCCCGCCGCGACGGCAGTGCGATAATCCAGCCTTTCCACTCTTCGCGCTGGCGCCGGCATGTCGAACTCCCCGTCGAACTCCCCCTCGGTCCACGACTCCGTCCTCGACCTGATCGCCGATACGCCCATCGTTCGCGCCCAGCGTCTCGATGCCGGCGTGTGCCGGTTGTTCCTGAAGCTCGAAAGCCAGAACCCGGGGGGGTCGATCAAGGACCGCATCGGCCTGCGCATGATCGAGGCCGCCGAACAGCGCGGCGACATCCGGCCCGGTGCCACCCTCGTCGAAGGCACGGCTGGCAACACCGGCATCGGCCTGGCGCTGGTCGCCCAGCAAAAGGGCTACAAACTCATCCTCGTGGTCCCGGACAAGATGAGCCGCGAGAAGATCTTCAATCTCAAGGCCATGGGCGCCGAAGTCGTGCTGACCCGGTCCGACGTGGCCAAGGGCCATCCGGACTACTACCAGGACATGGCCAAGCGCATCGCCGACGAAACGCCCGGCGCCTACTTCATCAACCAGTTCGGCAATCCCGACAATCCGGCCGCCCACGAGTTCGGCACAGGCCCGGAGATCCTCCGCCAGATGGCCGAGGTCGGCGGCGTCGACGCGATCGTCTTCGGCTGCGGCAGCTCGGGCACCATGACCGGCCTGTCGCGCTGCTTCGCCGAGCATTCTCCGCACACCGAACTGGTGCTGGCCGATCCGGTGGGCTCGATCCTCACCCAGTACATCAACGAGGGCACGCTCAGCGAGAAGTCCGGCAGCTGGATGGTGGAAGGCATCGGCGAGGATTTCCTGCCCGACATTTCCGACTTCACCCGGGTGAAGAAGGCGTACGCCATCACCGACAAGGAAAGCTTCCTCGCCGCGCGCGAACTGCTGCGCGCCGAAGGCATTCTCGGCGGTTCCTCCAGCGGCACGCTGCTGGCGACCGCCCTGAAATATTGCCGCGAACAGACCGAGCCGAAGAACGTGCTGGTGTTCGTCTGCGATACCGGCAACAAGTACCTGTCGAAGCAGTACAACGACTACTGGATGCTCGACAACGGCTTCATCGAGCGCGAGCAGCATGGCGATCTGCGCGACCTCATCCTGCGGCCCTACACCCGCCGCGACACCGTGGTGGTGGGCCGGAACGACCTGCTGATCACCGCGTACCAGCGCATGAAGCTGTACGAGATCTCGCAGTTGCCGGTGATGGACGGCGAACGCATCGTCGGCATCCTCGACGAGAGCGACGTGCTGCTGCACGTCTACGGCGACGAATCCCGGTTCCGCGATCCGGTCTCGACCGCCATGGTCAGCAAGCTCGACATCCTGGACGTCCGCTCCCCGGTCGAGGCCCTGCTGCCGGTCTTCGACCGCGGCCATGTGGTCATCGTGATGGACGGTGACCGTTTCCTCGGCCTCATCACCCGCATCGACTTGCTGAACTGGCTGCGCCGGCGCGTTCAGTAAAGCCGGGTGGGCGCCGCCGGCGCGCCGGGGGCGGGTGATAAAATCCGCGGTCTTTTCAAGGAGCCGTCCCCGATGCGCCAGTCCGACCGTCCCGATCACGCAGACGCCGCCGGCGAATGGGGCCTCGGCACCCAGGCCATCCACGCCGGTCAGTTCCCGGATCCGACCACCGGGGCGGTCATGCCGCCGATCTACGCCACCTCGACCTATGCCCAGAGCAGCCCGGGCGTGCATCAGGGCTTCGAGTACTCGCGCACCCACAATCCGACCCGGTTCGCCTACGAGCGCTGCATCGCCGGCCTCGAGGGCGGCAGCCGCGGTTTCGCCTTCGCCTCGGGCCTGGCGGCCACCTCGACGATCCTGGAACTGCTGGACAGCGGCAGCCACGTCGTCTGCATGGACGATGTCTACGGCGGCACTTTCCGCCTGTTCGAGCGCGTGCGCCGGCGCAGCGCCGGCCTGGATTTCAGTTTCGTCGACCTGACCGACCCGGCCGCGTTCGAAGCCGCGATCCGGCCGGAGACCCGCATGGTCTGGGTCGAAACCCCGACCAACCCGATGCTGAAGATCGTCGACCTGCAGGCGGTGAGCGCGGTCGCGAAACGCCATGGCCTGCTGATGGTGGCCGACAACACCTTCGCCTCGCCGATCCTGCAGCGCCCGCTGGAACATGGCGCCGACATCGTCATGCACTCGGCCACCAAATACCTCAACGGCCACTCCGACATGGTCGGCGGCATGGCGGTGGTGGGCGACAACGCCGAACTCGCCGAGAAGATGGCGTTCCTGCAGAACTCGGTCGGCGCGGTGCAGGGGCCGTTCGACAGCTTCCTCGCCCTGCGCGGGCTGAAGACCCTGCATCTGCGGATGAAGGCGCACTGCGAGAACGCGCTGGCGCTGGCCGAATGGCTGCGGACCCATCCGGCGATCGAGCAGGTGATCTACCCCGGTCTCGGGGACCATCCGCAGCACGCGCTCGCCGCGCGCCAGATGGACGGCTTCGGCGGCATCGTGTCGATCCGGGTGAAAGGCGGCTACGAAGGCGCGAAGCGCTTCTGCGAGCGGACCCGCCTGTTCACCCTCGCCGAATCGCTGGGCGGCGTCGAAAGCCTGGTCAATCATCCGGCGGTGATGACCCACGCCTCGGTGCCGGTGGAGCGCCGTGCCGCGCTCGGCATCCACGACGATCTGGTGCGCCTCAGCGTGGGCGTGGAGACGCTGGAGGATCTGCGGCGGGATCTGGAAACGGCCCTGGCATGACGCGAGGACGTCTGCTGGGCTGGTTCAGGGCACCGTTCGCGGCCCTGCTGGATCACCGTTCCCTGACTTGGGAACTGACCAAGCGCGATGTGTTGGGCCGCTACCGCGGAGCCAGCTTCGGATTGCTGTGGTCGCTGATCAGCCCGTTCCTGATGCTGATGATCTACACCTTCGCCTTCGGCACGGTGATGGGCAGCAAATGGCCCGCCGTGCAGCAGGGGTCGGCGAGCTTCTCGATCATCCTGTTTTCCGGGCTGATCGTGCACGGCTTCTTTTCCGAATGCCTGACCAAGGCGCCTCAACTGATCGTCGGAACCCCCAACTTCGTCAAACGGGTGGTGTTCCCGCTGGAGATCCTGCCGTGGCCGCTGCTGCTGTCCGCCGGCTTCCACACGCTCGCGAATCTGCTGGTGTTCGCGCTGCTGCAGTGGGCGATGGACGGGTCCGTTCCGGCGACCGTGGTGCTGTTCCCGCTGGTGCTGCTGCCGCTGTTTGCGGCCTGCCTCGCGCTGGTCTGGCTGCTGTCCGCGCTGGGCGTGTATCTGCGCGACATCTCGCAGGTCACGCCGATGCTGTCGCTGGCGATGCTGTTCCTTTCCACGGCGATGCTGCCCGCGTCCGCGGTGCCGGAAGAGTATCGCGCGCTGTTCGAGCTCAACCCGCTGTCGTTCATCATGGACCAGGCGCGTGCGGTGATGGTATGGGGCGAATGGCCCGACTGGCGCGGGCTCGCGATCTACCTCGGCGTCTCGCTGCTGCTGTGCGTGGGCGCGCGCGGCGTGTTCTCCCGACTCCGCCGGGGGTTCGCCGATGTCCTCTGAACCCGTCATCCGCGTGCGCGGGCTGACCAAGGCGTATCCGATGTATGCGCGCCCGCATCATCGTCTGCTGGAACTGATATTCGGCGAGCATGGGGGGCGCTGGCGGCGCGAACATGTCGCCCTGCGCGAGGTCGACTTCGATGTGGCCGCCGGCGAAACCGTCGGCATCGTCGGCCGCAACGGCTCGGGCAAATCGACGCTGCTGCAACTGCTGTGCGGCACCCTGACGCCGTCCGGCGGCGAAGCCATGGTCCGCGGGCGCGTCGCCGCGCTGCTCGAACTGGGCGCCGGCTTCAATCCCGAATTCACCGGCCGCGAGAACGTCTTCCTGAACGGGACGGTCCTCGGCCTCACCCGCCGCGAGATCGAGGACCGGTTCGAGGACATCCTCGCGTTCGCGGACATCGGCGATTTCATCGAGCAGCCGGTACGCACCTATTCCAGCGGCATGTACATCCGGCTGGCGTTCGCGGTGGCGATCAGCGTCGACCCCGATGTGCTGATCGTCGACGAAGCGCTGTCGGTCGGCGACGAGGCGTTCCAGCGCAAATGCTTCGCGCGCATCGAGCAACTGCGCGAGCGCGGGACCACCGTGCTGTTCGTCTCGCACTCCTCGCAATCTATCGTGCAGCTGTGCCATCGCGCCATCTGGCTGGAAAACGGCGAGATCCGCGCCGACGGCGTACCGAGAGAGGTGGTCGCCCTGTACCACCGGGCGACGCTCGGCGGCGCCGCGGATCCGGCAGAGATCGCGCCGGAGGCCGTGGAGATCGATGCGGCCGATGCGGCCGATGCGCCGGCGATCTCCCGGGTGGCGCTCGAACCCTGCGCGGCGGCGGTCGAGTTCCCGCGCAACGGCGCGTTCATCGATGACGCGACGCTGGTCGACGAGCAGGGCGCGCATGCGCCGTATCTCGAGCGCGGGCGCCGCTACCGCTTCGCGTATTCGCTGCACATCGAGTCCCCGGTCGGCGACGTGCGGGCCGGCATGATGCTGCGCAACCGCACGGGGATCGAGATCTCGGGAGCGCTCGTCCACCCGAAGGCGGACCAGGACGAGGCGTTTTCCGGAGGCGAGCGCATGCGCATCGTCTTCGAATTCGATTGCCTGCTCGCACCGGGCGTCTATTTCCTGTCGTGCGGCGCGATGGGGGTGAAGGACGGCCGCGAGGAATTCCTGCACCGCTGGCTGGACGCGTTCGAGTTGACGGTGATCGAATCGGTGCGCCGCGACCGCGATGCGGTCGAACCGCATGGCATCGTCGATCTGCGGTTCGATGCCGCCATCCGCCCGCTGGAGTCCTGAGATGAGAGTCAGTCCGTATTTCGACGAGAAACAGTTGCGCTCCACGGTCTCCCGCGGCGAGCATCGCGAAGCGATCGGCGGCCTGTGGGAGGAAATGGGCCGGCTGCAGCTCGACTTCCTGCGGGCGGAGGGATTGTCCGCGTCGCAGCGCCTGCTCGACGTGGGCTGCGGCGCGCTGCGCTTCGGGGTCAAGGCGGTCGACTATCTCGATGCCGGCCATTACTACGGGATCGACATCAGCGAGAGCCTGATCGCGGTCGGATACGAACGCGAGCTCAACGATGCGCAGCGCGCGCGGCTGCCGCGGCGCAACCTGCATGCGACGGATGATTTCGACCTGTCCTTCCTCGACGCCGACATCGACGTGGCGCTGGCGCAATCGGTGTTCACGCACCTGCCGTTGAATCACATCCGCCGCTGTCTCCATTCCGTGGCCGGCAGGCTCGCGCCCGGCGGGCGCCTGTATGCGACCGCATGGATCGTCGACGATGCATGGCAGATCGGCCGACCTCACGAATGGCCCGGCACCATCGATGGCCAGCCGATCCGCACGTTCGATATCGCCGATCCCTATCATTACCGCTTCGCGGATTTCGCGCATGCCGCGGAAGGCCTGCCGATCGAACTCGAATGGCTGGGCGACTGGGGGCATCCCCGCGGCCAGCCGATGATGGTGTTCCATCGGAGGTGATGGCGTGCGCCCCGTTGACTGCCGATGTTCCCGTCGATGCCCTTCAGGGCCCGGACGCCGCTGCGGGGGAGGCGGGCGCTCGGCCGGCCGTTCCCCGGAGGCCGGCCATGTCGCGTGAATCGTCGTCGCCGGCGCGTGGACGGTCCGGCCTGTTCGTGCTCGGCATGCATCGCAGCGGAACGTCCGCGACCGCCGGGGCGCTGCAGCGCCTGGGATTCGATCTCGGCGAAGAATTGATCGAAGCGGCACCGGACAATCCGAAAGGCTATTTCGAGCATGCGGCCGCCGTCGCGGCGAACGAGTCGCTGCTGGATGCGCTCGATCGCAGTTGGGACGACGTTCGCGCGCTGCCCGGGGACTGGACGCGTTCGGACGCTGCGCGCGCCGTCGTGCCGGCCATCGCTGCGGTGCTCGACGGATTCGACGGACGTTCGCGCTGGGCGCTCAAGGACCCGCGGCTGTGCCGGACCCTGCCGCTGTGGCTCGAAGCGGCGGCGGACTGCGATCTGGAGACGCGCTGTCTGCTGGTCCTGCGACATCCGGTCGAGGTCGCGGCCTCGCTGCGCGCGCGCGACGGCATGGGAGAGGAAACCGCGGCCATGCTCTGGCTGCGGCACGTGCTGGAATCGCTGCATGCATCCGCCGCGCAGCCGCGTGCGCTGTTGACCTACGACGCGCTGATGCGCGACCCGCAGGCCGCGCTCGGCGATGCCTGCGCGCGGCTCGGCTTCGATGTCGGCGACGCCGACGTGCGCGCCTTCGTGGATGCGCGCGATCGTCACCACCGCGTGGAAGCGGCCGGGAGCGACGCGTTGCCCGCATCGCCGTTCATGGGCCTGGCCATCGCGGCATACCGCGCAGCGGTCGATGCCGGCGATGCATCGACCGCGATCGATAAGGTCGAAGACGAATTCGAGCGGCTTGCCGCTCGCGATGCGACCTGGATCGAAACCCTGGGAAGCGCGATGCGGATCGCCGACGTGCGACGCCGCGGCCTGCAGGCGCGTGCGCTGGACGCGCACGCGCGCGCCGAAGCGCTGCAGAAACTGTTCGACGAAGTCTCCGCGCAGTCCCTGCAGCGGCTGGAAGCGCTGCAGGCCCACGACCGACGACTGGCCGACACCCAGACTGCTCTGGAGGCTGCGGAAGCGCTCTCGATCGAGCGCATGGCGTTGCTGGGCGAACAGGACCTGCGCCTGGGCCGTACCCAGGCGGCACTGGAAACGGTCGAAGCGCAGTCGCTGCAGCGCATGGCGGAAGCGCAGGCCCTGCGTGGTCAGCTGGATGCGACCGAATCGGCGCTGGCCCTGGCCGAGCGCCTGTCGCTGGAGCGACAGGGCGAACTGCAGACGCTGCATGCGCGATTGGTCGAAACGCAGGCCGCGCTCGCGGCGGTGGAGACGCTGTCGCGCCAGCGATTGGCGGATGTCGAGCGCAGCGAGGCGGAGAAAGGCGCGCTCGAAGCGCTCTCGCTGGAGCGCCTGGCCGAGATGCAGCGCCTGCATGCGCAATCCGAGCGCGCGCAGGCCGCCCAGGCCGAGGCCGAACGCCTGTCGCTCGATCGTCTCGCCGAGATCGAAACGCTGCGTGCCGCGCTCGCGGCCCGCGACGCCGAGATCGTGGATTTGCGGAAGAACGAGGCGGAGCTGCAGGTGCTGCGGCAATCCCGTCTGTTCGGGGTGCGACGCGCGCTGCGCCGATGGCTCGGCCTCGACCGGCAGGAACGGACATGAGCCGGCACTACGCCATCGATGCGTTCGCGACCCGCAACGGCCGCTGCTTCGGCTGGGGCTGGTTCCTGGACGAAGACAGCGCGGTCGAACGCTGCGCGCTGGTGGTGCCGCTGCGGGACGGCGGCGAACAGCGCGTGCCCTGCCTGTTTTCGGGCATGCGTGAAGATCTGCGCGATGCATACCCGACGGTCGGTCACGCGGCGTCCGCCGGATTCATGATCCACGGCACGTTGACGGGTGAGCCCATGCCGGATGCGCCGGGTCATCTCGACGTCCTGCTGCGCGACGGTCGCCGCCATCGTTGCGAAGTGCCCGCCGCGGTGCTCGGCACGGCGGTCGTACCGCCGCCGGCCATCCGCGCCGGTGTGCGCGGCGCGCTCGCGGCCTTCCGCAGGAAAGCGGCGGACATCGGCGTGTCCGCGGCCCTCGCGCATGCCGTTCGCAGGCTCACGACCGCGGATGCCACCGCGCCGGCGCGGATCCTCGCGCGGCTGTCGTCGCTGGAGGGTGAGCGCGTCGCCCTGGTGCTCGACCATGACATGGGCGGCGGGGCCAACCGCTATCGCAACGAGTCGATGGCGGACCTTCTGCGCGACGGCAGGCACGTGGTGTTGATCGTGCCGCGAATGGATACGCTCGACTATCGCATCGCGATCCACGCGCCGGGCGACGCGAAGGTGGAGGAGGGGCGCGTCGCCGATCCCCTGACGGCGCTCGCGGCGATCGGACGCTGTCGCGATCTGGAGATCCGCGTCAACGAACTGGTGTCTTTCCACGATCCCCTGGCCGTCCTTGATTGGTGCATGGCGACGCGCGCATCCACCGCGAAACGGCTCGTGTTCCATCTGCACGACTATCACGCGGTGTGTCCGGCGTGGACGCTGATCGGCAGCGACGGTCGCTATTGCGGCGTGCCCTCGCTCGATCGATGCCGCGCCTGTTTGCCCGACAATCTCGCGCATACGCTGGGATTCTCGATCGGTGCCGATGTCGCGCAGTGGCGCGCGCGCTGGTCGGCCTTCCTTGGCGCCTGCGACGAGATCGTCGCGTTCTCGAACGCATCGGTGGAGATCCTGCGCAAGGGACATCCCGCGCTGGATGCCGCGCGCATCGCCGTGCGCCCGCACCGCGTCGACAACGCCGCGCTGCGCCCGGTGACGCCGAATCCCGGATGGCCGGTCGTGATCGCGGTCGCCGGGCACATCAGCCGGCCGAAGGGCGCGGACATGCTGCTGGAGATGGCCGACGTGATCCGGCGCGGCGCGCTGCCGGCGCGGATCGTCGTCTTCGGAACGCTCGAAGGACACCGCGGCGACAGCGGCATCGAGGTGCGCGGTCGGTTCGAACCGTCGGCATTGCCGGGGCTGCTCGAATCCTGCGGGGCGTCGATCTGCCTGCTGCCGTCGATCTGCCCGGAAACCTTCTCCTTCGTCACCGACGAATACATGGCGATGCGCATGCCGGTCGCGGTCTTCCCGATCGGCGCGCCTTCCGAACGGGTCGCCGGCTACGCCGACGGTCTGGTGATCAGCCGCATCGACGCCGCGACCGCGGTGCGCGAAATTCTCGAATTCGCCGGCCGCCCCCGCGCGGCGGGCGCCGCATAATCCAAGAGGCTCCAGCATGGGAAAGACCATCGCATTCACGTCGGCGGCACTGAACTATCTGCCGAAAGTGCGCAAGCTCTGCGCTTCGATCCGCACCCACCATCCCGAGTGGGAGATCGTGCTGGCGCTGGCCGACGAGCGTTCGTCCACGGTCGATTTCGCCGACGAGCCGATCGATCGCGTGCTCGCGGTCGACGATCTCGACATCCCCGATCGCCGTCGCTGGACCTACTTCCACGCGATCGTGGAGCTGGCGACCGCGATCAAGCCGTTCGTGCTGGTGGAACTGCTGGACGATCCCGAGGTCGACCGGGTGCTGTACTTCGATCCGGACATGGTGCTGTTCTCGCGTCTCGACGATCTGCTGGCGTCGCTGGAAGGCGCGAATCTGGTGCTCACGCCGCATCTCACCAAGCCCGAGACCGGGCTGGAAGGCATCCGCGACAACGAGATCTCGGCGCTGAAACACGGGGTCTACAACCTCGGGTTCGTCGGCGTGAACCGCACCGACGAAGGTCGCCGTTTCGCGCGCTGGTGGGCGGACCGCATCTACCATTTCTGCGTCGCCGACATTCCCAACGGGCTGTTCACCGACCAGCGCTGGATCGATCTGGCGCCCGCGTTCTTCGATGGCGTCGGCATCCTCAAGAGTCCGCGCTTCAATGTCGCCACCTGGAACCTGCCCACGCGTACGGTCACCGGCGACATGCAGAACGGTTTCCGCGTCGACGGCGAGCCCCTGGGCTTCTATCACTTCACCGGTTTCGATTCCGGCGCGCACCGGGTGATGGCGGACAAGTACGCCACGGCGTCGCCGTCGGTGTGGTCGCTGATCGAGTGGTACGCGCAGGAAGCGCGTTTCGACGAAAGCGAGCCGGTCTCGAAGTTGCCTTGGAAGTACGGTGCGTATTCGGATGGCAGCCGCATCCCGCTGGAGCACCGCCGGCTGTACCGCGCGCGTCCCGACCTGCAGGACGCTTATCCGGATCCGTTCGAGGCCGCCCCGCGCAGCCTCAAGACCTGGATGGAGCAGCAGGGGCCGATCGAGTACCCGGAGGTATTCGGCGCAAAAAAAGCGGCGGGCTGAGTGCCGCGGTCCGCAGGGCCCTTCGGCTCGCGAGGACCGCATCGCTCAGCCTGTTCGATGCGGACCACCGCCGCGAACGCGTGCGCTTTCTTCGCGACGTCCATCGCAGGGCCGGTTGGCGCGGCATCATCGATGTCTTCATCAGATAGATTCGGAGGTTGGAACCATGACGAAACATTTGGCGGTCGAGTGGACCCGGACGGGAACCGCGTTCGGTCTGCTGCGCGCGATTTTCGCGCATCCCGAGGGCGGGGCATTCGATGAGGTGGCGCTGGAAATCGACGGCGCCGAAGTCTGGCGCGGTGCGGCGCAGACCCATGACGACGGGCGCGTGCACCTGAACATCCACACCCATCTCGTGGAGAACGGCGCGCACGATATCGGCGTGGTCGCCACCCGTGGCGGCGAGATCTACCGTACCGTCGCGCATTACGAGGTCGGCAACGACGGTGAGGTGGGCCGGGTCGCCCGCGAGGCGCTGATCGCGCACCGTCTGCCGCTCGCGTTCTTCGGCAATTGCGATGCCGGCCACTATGCGCCCGCATACAACGAGACCGTGACCTGGGTTGATCGTCCGGACGCGCCGGCGCGCGTCGACGCGATGCTCGCCGCGGGCGAGATCAGCGCAGCCGAGGCCGGCATGCTGCGTCGCTTCCTGAGCGACGGCTTCGTGATCTTCGACGAACTGCTGCCGGACGACATGATCGACCGCGCCAACGCGGCGCTGGATCGCGCGGTCGAGGAGAAATACCAGGGCTACACGTACGGCGACAGCACCCGGCTCGAACAGATGCATGTGCATTTCCCGGCGATCCGCGACATCTGGCTGTATGCGCCCGTGCATCGGTTCCTGTCGCTGGTGTTCGGCGCCAGGTCGCAGCCGTGCCAGTCGCTGGTCTATGTGTTCGGCAGCCAGCAGGACGCGCACCAGGACACCGTGCACCTCACGCCGTTCCCCGCGGGGATGATGTGCGGCGTCTGGATCGCGCTGGAAGACGTGCGCGAAGGCTCGGGAGAGCTGGCGGTGTACCCGGGCAGCCATCGTCTGCCGCGGGTGTACATGCACGATGTCGGTTGCGCGAAGGTGCGTGGCGATTGGCGCGAATTCGGCGAGAAGGTGGTCGGGCGCTGGTCGTCGCTGCTGCAGGAGCACGGCATGCAGCCGATCCCGTATCTGGCGCGTCGCGGCCAGATCCTCATCTGGCACGAGAATCTGATGCACGCCGGCAGCCTGCGGCGCGACAAGTCGCTCTCGCGACGTTCGGTGGTGACCCACAATTTCGCCCGCGGCTCGCTGGTGTACTACGACTCGTCCGGCGATGTCGGACACATCCACGATGCTTGATTCACAGGAGACCAGGATGAAAACGAAAATCTGCGCGATCGCCGTCTTGACCTCGGCGCTGTTGCTCTCGGCCTGCGGCGAGCAGTCGTCGCCCGCGGCGGCTCCGCCGGGGACGTCCGCGGACGCACCGGCGCCTGCCGCAGCCGACGCGACATCCGAGGCCACGACCTCGATGTCCGTCACCGATGTCCGCGTCGCCGACGGCGCCCCGGGCGTGACCACCTGCAATCTCGAAACCGTCAACGGCAGCCCGTTCGAAGGCGGTACGCCGTCGGCATCGCGCGCCGGACCGGTGTCGATCGTCGGCTGGCTGATCGACGAGCCCGCGCGCATGGTGCCGACCGGGGTGAAGCTGCGGCTGCAGTCCGCCGATGGCGCGCAGGCGTGGGAACAGTCGGTCGAGCGTTGGGGCGATCGCCCCGATATCGCCACCGCCAAGGGGCAGGAATTCCTCGCCTCCGGCTTCAATGCGGATCTCGACGTCGCGGCGTTGCCCGTGGGCGAATACGCGATCTATCTCGCGTTCGCGACGCCGGAAGGCGAACGCGTCTGCGGGTTCGGTCGCCGTCTGGCCCTGACCGACTGAGCGATTCCCCGGGCTCGACATCGTTCCGGCCGGGGATCGACGAACAGGGGGGAGTTCGGGCTCTGTCCTGAAATGGCGGCCCGCTCCGTTACTGATAGGTGGACGCCGTCATGTCGACGGCGTCGATTCATTCCCGGAGGGTGTACCCAATGAAGCGTTTGCTGGCGGCTGCCGCCATTTTCCTCACGACCACCACGACAGGCCTCGCAGTGGCCGGTCCCAGGGACGTCCCCGGTGGTGCATCTGCTCAGGGACAGACCGCGACCCTCACCCCGGGCCAGCGGGCGGATATCGCCCGTAGCCTCGTCCGCAAGTGGGCGCCGCACGTGCAAAGCCAGGGTCGCAATGTCGGCGAATGGGCGCTGAAGCTGGGTCGCTTCATCGGCACGGCGGATGCGCTGAACGTCCAGCAGGCCGCGACGATGCCGACGTTCCCCGCGATGATGGCCGTTCTGCAGGGACAGCCGGCCACCAGCGACAGCGTGCTCAAGTCGATCGCGTCGCCCAAGGCGCTGGGCAGCACCGTCGCGGACACGGCCTATACGCCGCTCGCGAATGGCCGCTGCCGCGTCGCCGATTCCCGCGTGATTGCGTCCCCGCTGCCGGGCGGCGTCACCCGCGGCATCGATACGGAAGATACCTCCAGCTATGCCTCCCAGGGCGGCAACGGCTCCAGTGCCGGTGATGGTTCGACCAACTGCGGCATCCCCAGCTTCGCGACCGCGCTGGCGGTGAGCGTGACCGTGCTGACGGTGGGCAACCAGGGCTTCTTCAAGATCTTCGACAACAGCCAGCCCTTCACCGCCGGCAATACGCTGTTCTACGAGCCGACCGTCAGTTCGTCCAACGACGTGATCGTCAAGTCGTGCCAGTCCTGCGCGATCGAGCTGTCGGTGTATTCCAACACCGCCGTGCATTACGTCATCGACGTGGTCGGCTACTACATGCCGCCGGAAGCCACCGCGCTGCAGTGCGTCGAAACCGCCAACACCGACCTCACCATCCCCGCCGCCGGCACCGGCAATGCGGTCGCACCCGCCTGCCCGACCGGCTATACCCAGACCGCGACCAACTGCGAGTCGTCGACCTGGCAGATGCCGTTCGTGTATTTCCAGAGCGGTACCTGCTCGGCCCAGAACAATTCCGGCGCCAGTGCCGTCCTGCGTGCCTCGCGGACCTGTTGTCGGGTGCCCGGTCGCTGATCGCCGCCCACTGTTTCTTCTGTTCCACCGCTCGTGTCACCGGAAGCCGGCATCTGCCGGCTTCCGTCGTTCCGGAGGGCGCGAAATGCGGGGGCGGTCGGCGGTGGAACCCCGCCACGGAACAGGGCTAGAATCGACCGTGCGAGATGGACATTCGCGAAGTGTGCGCTCCATCCCGCTCGGGGTGAGGGCGCCTTCTCAACCCTGCCCACCCGAATTGCCCTTCGACGGATGTTCATGTCCGGCCTTGGGCGTATCCTAGCCGGAACCCCTCCTCCTCCGGGGCTCCGTCGTCGAGATCAGCCCATGCGCAAGCTCATCCTCTGTTTCACCGTTGCCGTGCTCGCTGCCGGCTGCGCTTCCGAACAGGAAGACGTCTCCCTCTCTTCATCGAATGCGCCGCGGGTTGCCCAGACCGCGCCGGCCTGGGCGATGGCCCGGCCGACCCACCGTGCCGTCTTCGCCTCGCTGCCGGATCGTGGCGCACTGCTCGCCTACGACCGTTCCCGGGCCACCCTCAACCGCGGCGCCGAGACCTACCATCCGGTGCAGTTGAGCGAGGCGCACGCACTCAACGCCTCCGCGCCCGGTCGCAGCATCGCGCTGCAGACGCCGTCGGGCGAGAACCTCAGTTTCGCTTACCAGCGGATGGAAGAAGGCCTCGACGGCAACTGGAGCTGGATCGGTCGCACCGGCGACGGCCTCGAAGCCATCATCACCTTCGGCGAAGACGCCGTCTTCGGCCGGATCGACCAGCGCGGCACCCAGGCCCTGCAGATCACGATGTCGGCCGGTCAGCCCTGGCTGGTCCAGGCCGATCGCAATCGCATGTTCGACGGCAATCTGCTGCGCGGCGACGAGCGGTCCGATGTCCTGATCCCTTCGACGCTCGCCGTATCCACGGCGGCCCGCAAGCAGGCGGCTGCAGTCGCTGCCACCGCCACGAAGGCCGGCGACATCGGCACCAAGGCGAGCGCCGCCAACACGGTGGACGTGGTGCTGGGGTATACCAACGGTCTCGTGGCACGCATCGGCAGCGTCTCGGCGACCAACACCCGCCTGACCAATCTGATCGCGATCACCAACCAGGCCTATCAGAACAGCCAGGTGACGCCGCGCGTGCGTCTGGTGCGGACGGTGCAGGTCAACTACACCGATACCAACGACAATGAAGTGGCGCTGGAAGCGCTGACCGGCGTCAGCTGCTCGACGTCCGGCTGCTCCAACCAGACCGTGCCGGCGGAGCTGCAGCCGCTGCGCGATGCGCGCGACCAGTACGGCGGCGACCTCGTGTCGCTGGTCCGTCAGTTCAAGGCGCCGGAACAGAGCGGTTGCGGCATCGCCTGGCTGCTCGGCGGCGGCGGCTTCACCATCGACAATACCGATGCGCCGTTCGGCTATTCGATCGTCAGCGACGGCACCGACGTCAGCGAATCCGACGGAC
Organism: Lysobacter sp.; assembly: GCA_011526085.1. Taxonomy (GTDB): domain Bacteria; phylum Pseudomonadota; class Gammaproteobacteria; order Xanthomonadales; family Xanthomonadaceae; genus Lysobacter_I; species Lysobacter_I hankyongensis. The sequence continues at coordinate 445,046 of WYBC01000038.1, forward strand.
GCAGCTACTTCTGCTACGACGTGACCCTGGCGCACGAACTCGGCCACAACATGGGCCAGCAGCACAACGTCGAAGACAGCGGCGGCGATTCCGGCATGCATCCGTATTCCTACGGCTATCGCGAAACGTCCACCACCGGTTTCTTCACGGTGATGGCGTACGAGATCGACAACGCCAGCCAGTTCTCGATCACGAACTTCGGCAATCCCAACGTCACCTACGCCGACACCGGTCGCGTGACCGGCACTGCCAACGCCAACAATGCCGCCAGTCTCAACATCGCGATGCCGCTGGTGGTGCAGTTCCGCAATCTCGTCGTGCCGTTGGCCGGCAGCGTGCGCAACGACATCAATGGTGACGGTCGCACGGATTTCGTGCTGAAGAACAGCAACCTGTTCGCGTACTGGCTGATGAACGGTTCGACGGTGACGAACGGCGTGGTGGTGGGCGGTTCGGTGAGCGGTTACGAGATCCGCTACA